>NZ_FNDX01000040.1:0-30758 GCF_900099765.1 Paenibacillus typhae
ATATTATGACTTCCCAGCACAGTACGAGCAATTACGTAAATTGCACTAATGCGATTGAACCGCCGTATACCGAACGGTACGTACGGTGGTGTGAGAGGTCGGCTACTCAGTCAATGGGTAGCCTCCTACTCGATTGCGTTAACGTGCAGATCATTTATGGAAGTCTCGGCCGTTCCTTGTTACCGTCTGATTTAGGTTTACAGATCGACTTTCCAGTTGCCCATCATTTTGGCAACGTTCGGATCCAGGTAAGAGCCGAAGAGACTAGAACCCGTATCCAGCGCAGCAATTTGATCCATATCCTCTGAACGGAGCTCAAAATCAAAAATATTAATGTTCTCGGCAATACGCTCTTTTTTAACGGATTTTGGAATGACAACGATCCCGCGCTGAACAAGCCATCGCAATACGACTTGGGCAACAGACTTGTTGTGTTTTTCTGCTAGCGAGGCCAATACTTCGTTACTGAATAAGTTGTTGAGACCTTCAGCAAACGGGGCCCAGGATTGGTGCTGTACTCCCTGTTCTTTCATAAAAGCTGCACTCTCTGCCTGCTGGTAGAACGGATGCGTTTCGATCTGGTTGACGGCGGGTGCTATTTCGTTATGGACAATCAGGTCCATCAGACGGTCAGGCAGGAAATTGCTGACGCCGATTGCCCTGCTTTTGCCTTCGTGGTACAGTTCTTCCATTGCCCGCCAAGCACCATAGTAATCGCCGAATGGCTGGTGAATCAGGTACAGATCGAGATAGTCAAGCTTAAGCTTCTTAAGGGATTTGGCAAAGGCCAGCTTAGCACTCTCGTAGCCGGCATCTTGAACCCATAGCTTGGTCGTGATGAACAGCTCTTCACGCGGTATACCACTGCGCTTGATCGCCTGGCCTACCGCTTCCTCATTTAGATAACCGGCGGCGGTATCGATTAAGCGGTAACCAGCCATCAGCGCTTCATACACGGCGTTCTCACATTCCTGAGCATCAGGAATCTGGTACACTCCGAAGCCGATAATCGGCATGTTCACACCATTGTTTAATGTAACGCTTTGCATTGTAATTCCTCCCCAAGAAAATGTTTAACAGCAACGGCACGTACCCCCTGGAATCGGGCATTGCAGCAGGGATATCACATACGGCTCATTTGCGTTACACTTACCTTAGGTCCTTCGTGTTACACGAAGTCAAGCTGATTTCAAAAAAATAAAAGGAGGAGTTCATATGCATACAGTCAAAGAAGCCGCTCTAATCACGGGACTCACTGAGCACGCGATACGCTTCTACACGGACAAAGGTCTGGTGCCAAGCATACAGCGCAATCCGAACAATATCCGGATATTTGACGAAGAATCGATTAACTGGCTGCATGGCATCAAATGCCTCAAACAATCCGGAATGCCGATTGAAGCCATCAAAATGTATGTGGATCTCTGTCTTGAAGGTGATTCGACCCTCCCGCAGCGCTACGCACTCATGATGGAGCATAAAGAGGATGCAATCGCCAAGCTTGAGGAAGCCAAACGGCACATTGCCCATTTGGAACAAAAAACCGCCCTATATCAGGCTATTTTGGAGCAACGCTCTCCTGATACGATGAATCCGGGTAACTGGGACAAAATCAAGCATATGCATAGTGACGTATTTTACTCGCCTGCATCTCATAAAGTGTAATCAGGAAGTTAGATACGTATTCAATCGCCGGAGTGATTGCTTTTAGTTGACTCAAAGCAATTTCTCCATAATCATCACATCAATAAACGCCCCATCCATAATCCCCTGCTTCTCAAATACACCAACCTGCCGGTAGCCCATCTTCCGGTACAGTCCTTGACCACTTTCATTGAACGGGAAGGTAAAGAGAACGATTTTATAGAAGCTGTTCTCCTTTGCTATCTTGTGTAAGGACTCAAGAAGAGAACTGCCTGCACCCTGCCCGCGAAAGCTGCGCTCAATATAAACGGATAGGTCAGCGACCCCGTTATAGGCGCAGCGGTGCGAGTAGGGGTTCAGGGAGGCCCAGCCGATGACTTTGCCTTCTCGTTCAGCGACCAAAACGCTAAAGCGGCCTTGGTGATCGTTGAACCATGCTTCCATATAGGAGGAGTCTTTCGTCTCTGTTTCAAGTGTAGCGATCCGGTCCTCGATCCCCTGATTGTAAATACGCAGGATACTTCCGGTATCCGCTGGTGTGGCCTGACGAACAGTTAATGTATTGATCATAGATCCATCCCCTTTAGATTACTTTCTCGCTTTAATTACAGCAGAAACGATGTACTCGTCAACGTTCGCGCCGGGAACCCAATCCTTGATAAATGTTCTGGATTCGTCTTTTGGCTCAATGCTGATCTCCGAAAAGCCGCTTTCCTGAAGCATCTGCTCAACATCAGCGATGGAAGAGGCTCCAGAGATACAACCGGAATATAATTCGTCCAAATCATTTTTGATCTCAGGAGGAAGTTCAGCTGTAGTTACGATGTCGGAGATGGCCAGACGACCGCCCGGCTGAAGGACACGGTAAGCTTCATGGAATACTTGCTGTTTATCCGGTGAAAGGTTAATTACGCAGTTGGAGATAATGACATTCACCGAGTTGTCGGCGACAGGAAGATGTTCAATTTCACCCAATCTGAATTCGGTGTTATTAAACGTACCCTTTATGGCGTTTTCCCTTGCGCGGCTGATCATCTCAGGCGTCATATCCACACCTATAACATGGCCTTGCTCACCTACCTGCCGGGAAGCCAGGAAGCAATCGAATCCGCCGCCGCTCCCTAGATCCAGAACATGTTCACCCGCCTGCAGTTCAGCAATAGCCTGGGGGTTACCGCATCCAAGGCCCAAATTTGCGCCTTCAGGAGCTGAAGCGAGATCGCTGCTAGAATAACCAAGCTTAGCGGATATGGCATCGAAATCAGCCGGGGAGTCACAGCAGCTGCTGTCAGCAGGTGTGCAGCAGGAAGAGGAGGCTCCAACCTTTTTCACAGCGATTTTTTGATAGCGCCCCCGTACATTTTGCCGGATCTGGTCATTTGTAAGTTTGCTCATAATTAAACACTCCTTAATTAGATTATGATGTACTTTCTTTGCTCAATTAGCAGCATGGTTCGCAGCAAACAGATTGTTGCGGACTAAAAAATGAAGGCAACGGGGACCATTTAAGGGTATTTTTTTTCTTGGAGTATTTCCAGGCGTGCAGCGTAACTTGATGTAATTGCTCCTGCCGGTGTTTGTGTAAAACTTCGGCTACGAATAAATCTCTGAGCATTATTAACCCTCCTAGTCATTAAATGCTTTGAAATAACTTGCAATTTGCAAATATAAATGAAGAGAAATCACCCTTTTACAGGTGCGCAGCAATTGCTGGATTTCCCCATGGCTTCGTTGAAAAGCTTAATGGACCGCAGTAATGTTTCTACTTCAAACTCACTCATATGTGAGAAGGCTTCATTCAGGTATTCATTCATTTGTTGATCAATCGTTGTGGCCACCATTTTCCCTTCAGGAGTAAGCGAAAGGGTATAGACTCTGCGATCGGTAGGATCGGGTGTCTTTTTAACCAGATTCATTTTCACCAAAGACTGTACTTGTCTGCTAAAGGTAGTAATATCAGTGCCAAGTGTTTCAGCGACTTGCTGCATGGAAGGATTATGGCTCCGGTATATCTCATATAGCAGGTGGCTTTGGGCCGCGGAAAGATTACATCCCCCTACACTGCAGCAGTCCTTATTGAGCAAGCCTAAACGCCGGGTCATGATTTGGAATAGTTCCCGTGGGGTTTCCATTGTTTTCACCTCTTGCACCAGTTATACCGCATATAATTGCAATTTGCAAGTATTATTTTTGCTTAGAGTATTCCAAGAACCTTTGATAGCTCCCAGCTGAAAAAAACTGAAGAGGCTTAGATTAACAATAAGGCTATTTCCAAATGGAGATAGTCTTTTTTGCACGGCGGATGTATATTATGGATTGAATTTAATGACGGCTTCCATGGGTAATATAACTTTAAAAAAGTCGGGTGAGGCAGACGATGATTTCAGTGAAAAGATTACTGATCGGACGGCCGCTGAAGTCGGAGCAGCTGGGCGAGCAGAAATTGAACAAGACGAAAGCGCTGGCCATTCTTTCATCAGATGCTTTGTCCTCGGTTGCTTATGGACCGGAGCAGATTCTGCTTGTGCTGATAACTGTCGGCGCTGCAGCCTTCTGGTATTCCATACCCATTGCCATCGGGGTGCTTGTACTGCTGACTGCACTGATCTTATCCTACAGGCAAATTATTTATGCTTATCCGCAGGGCGGCGGAGCTTATGTGGTTTCCAAGGAGAATCTGGGCAAATATCCGGGGCTGATCGCCGGGGGCTCGCTGCTGGTCGATTATATCCTGACGGTAGCGGTGAGTGTATCGGCGGGTACGGATGCGATTACTTCGGCTTTTCCCAGTCTGCATCCGTATAATGTGCCGATTGCCATTCTGTTTGTGCTGCTGATCACAACCCTGAATTTACGCGGGGTTACCGAATCGGCGTCGTTTCTGGCTTATCCGGTGTATCTGTTTGTGCTGGCGATCTTTATTATGCTTGGTGTGGGCCTGTTCCGGATTGTGGCCGGCGATGTCCCGGCAGAGCTGCATACTCCGCTTGGGACACCGGTCGCGGGCATCAGCCTGTTTCTGCTATTGCGGGCTTTCGCCTCAGGGAGCTCGGCACTGACAGGGGTTGAGGCCATTTCCAACGCCATTCCCAACTTTAAGGCGCCTGCCCCGAACAATGCGGCCAAGACCCTCGCTGCCATGGGTATTTTGCTGGCGGTGCTGTTTTCCGGTATCGTTCTTCTGGCTTATTATTACGGTGTGACCCCGAATGAGCAGGTAACCGTGGTTTCGGAGATCGCCGAGCAGGTTTTTGGCCGGAATTTCATGTACTTTTTTATCCAGGGCACGACTGCGCTTATTCTGATCCTGGCGGCGAATACGGGCTACTCGGCCTTTCCGCTGCTGGCGGTCAATTTGGCCAAGGATAAGTTTATTCCGAGAATGTTCACCGTCCGCGGTGACCGGCTCGGATATTCCAACGGCATTCTCAGCCTTGGGGTACTGTCTATCCTGCTGATTATTGCCTTTGAGGGCCGCACGGAGCATCTGATTCCGCTGTATGCGGTCGGCGTATTTATTCCCTTTACCCTGTCCCAGACCGGGATGATGGTCAAGTGGATCCGGGAGAAGCCTGCAGGCTGGGCCGGCAAGCTGGCCGTTAACACAACGGGAGCACTCATCAGCTTCGTCGTCACCATCATGTTCTTCCTGACCAAGTTCCCGCAGGTTTGGCCGGTGCTGGTCTTCCTGCCGCTGATTATTCTGCTCTTTTACCGGATCCGCAAGCATTATGAGGCTGTGGCCGACCAACTGCGCCTCTCCACCTGCGAGGAGGAGCCGCTGGCGATTGAAGGGAATGTGATCATCCTGCCAGTGGCCGGAATTACGCATGTCGTAGAGAACTCGCTGCGTTACGCACAGTCGCTGTCCGCCAGCCAGATTATTGCGGTCCATGTGCCTTTTGAGCGGGAGGAAGAGCATATTTTTGAGGAAAAGTGGAAAAAGTTCCATCCCGAAATCAGGCTGGTGTCACTGTACTCGCCGTACCGCAGCATCATCCATCCCTTGATCAAATTTATTGATACGGTCCAGCGCAAGGCGAGCGAATCGCATTATCAGGTGACGGTAATCGTGCCGCAGTTCATTCCCAAGAAAGGCTGGCACAACATTCTGCATAACCAGTCCAGCCTGCTGATCCGCACGCATCTGCTGTACCGCAGAAATGTAATTATTACTACAGTGCCCTATCATTTGAAAAAATAACCGGAAAACACCTTCTGGCTGCCTCCTCATAAAGGGAAGGCTTTGCCTGAAGGTGTTTGTTTTTGCAGCTTCGTTTAAACGGCTGCCTATTCCTTTGTCAGGATTGCTGCTGCAAATCACGGGTAATCCGCCGGCCGGTCGGAGTCTGGGCCAGCCCGCCTCCGGCCGTCTCGCGGAGCGATTCGGGCATGGCCGAGCCCACTTCAAGCATGACCTGAACAACCTCGTCGGAAGGGATGACACTGCGCACCCCGGCCAAAGCCATATCTGCTGCTCCAAGTGCAGTAATGGCCCCGAAGCCGTTGCGGACGATGCAGGGGATTTCCACCAGGCCGGCGACGGGGTCGCAGATCAGGCCGAGCGTATTCTTCAGGGCGAGCCCCACGGCGTGGATAGCCTGTGCCGGGGTGCCGCCTCTGATATCTACCAGCGCTCCGGCTGCCATGCCGATGGCTGACCCGACCTCTGCCTGGCAGCCGCCTTCGGCCCCGGAGATAAAGGAATTATTTGCGATAACATAGCCGATGGCACCTGCAGCAAACAGCCCGTACACCATCTGGTCGTCGCTCCAGCCGAACCGCTCCTGGCTGCTGATCAGCACGCCGGGGATGATCCCGCAGGACCCCGCAGTCGGCGTTGCAATAATCCGGCCCATGGAGGCATTCACCTCGGAGACAGCCAGCGCGTAGGTCATTGCCAGGCTGGCGTGCTCTCCCAGAAGGGAGGGACTCTGCTCCCTGTAAGCTGACATCCGGCGTGCGTCTCCGCCGGTCAGTCCGCTTTTGGACACAGTATCGGTCCGGATTCCCTGTTCCACTGCCGTTTTCATAATTAGATAATATTCAAGCATCTGCCGGAATACGCTGTCCCTGTCTTCCCCAGATTCCTGGCACTGCTCCCCCAGCATCAGCTCGCCGAGAGTGGAGGAGCGGGCTTCCGCTAATCCGGCAAGCTCTTTTAAAGTCCGAAAGTTCATGATGTCGCTCCTTTTCACTTCAATCTGAAGGGATACTGTTTTACATTGCCAGCAGGCTGATTTCCTGCACGCCGGGGAGCTGTGAAATCCGGTCTGTAAGAACACGGTCAAGCATGGCGTCGCATTCCATAACCATCATGGCTTCACCGCGACGGCTCTGGCGGTCAACAGCCATGCGTGCAATGTTAATGCCGCTGTCCACAAGCAGAGCACTGACTATGGCAACGACGCCCGGCTCGTCATAATGGCGGATGATAAGCGTTGGATAAGCGGCCGTCAGCTTCAGGCTGAAGCCGTTGATCCGGACAATTTCAATATTGCCGCCGCCGATCGATGTGCCGGTCAGCCGGAGCGTATGGTCTCCGGCTGCATTAACCAGAGTCAGCTCGGCTGTATTGGGATGAGGGTAGAGCCCCTTTCCGGGCCTGATGCTGACGGTCATCCCGGCAGCTTCGGCATGCGCAAAGGCATCCGGCAGCCGCGGGTCATCGGTTGTCATATCCAGCAGACCTCCCACAAGCGCTGTATCTGTTCCGTGGCCGCGGTAGGTGGCGGCAAAGGAGCCGTACAGCTGAATATCGGCTGAGCCCGGACATTCTCCGAACATCAGCCGGGCCACGCGTCCGATCCGGGCAGCGCCGGCCGTGTGGGAGCTGGAGGGCCCGACCATGGCCGGGCCGATGATGGAGAATACATCTCTAAACCGCAAGCTCAGCCGCCCCTGTCTTGGGAGGGTACACGTCGGCAGGTACGAGGCAGTCGTAGACCTCACCGCCGAGCCGTTCCTTCAGCTCGGCTTGCGCTTTGGCCACAAGCTCGGGCTGCAGAAGCGTCTCAATAGCTGCCGCTGCCATGGCCTTGGCCGCCAGCAGCATGCCTTTATGTGCGTAGGAGGATTTGCCCTGGGCCACTGTCTGCCAGGCATGCAGCGGAGTACCGAAGGCCATAGTGGCTGCTCCGCATTGGGCAGTCGGCACGTTCCAGCTCACATCGGCGACATCGGTCGATCCGCCCATGAACATTTCCTTCTCATCCGAATAAGGAACCACAAAGCTGCTGAGCGGCCGCTCGGCAAGCAGAGGCGCCAGCTTAGGGCCAACCATCGCAGCCGCTTCCTGCTTGTTGCTCTCAGGTAATGTCTCGTAAATGGCTTTGGCAAAAGCGTATTCTTCTTCACTGTAAGCGGGAGCATCCAGCGCGCTGAGATGCTTGAACAGTACCCGCTCCAGCGTGCTGTTAGGGACCAGGTTGGCACAGGCACCCTCATAACGGAATTGCATCTGCGTGCCGGTCATCAGAGCGGCGCCTTCGGCCACCTTGACCAGCCGGGCGAACAGGTCACGGACCTGTGCCGATTTCGGTGCCCGTACCAGATAGGTTACCTCCGCGTCAGCCTGTACAACATTCGGGGCCAAGCCGCCCGAATTCGTGATGGCATAATGAAGACGGGCCTGGTCGAGCATATGCTCACGCATATAATTGGCGCCGATGTTCATCAGCTCCACGGCGTCCAGTGCGCTGCGGCCCAAATGGGGAGCCGCGGCGGCGTGGGCGCTGATGCCCTTGAAATAGAAAGAGGCATGAATGACCGCATTCGAGCTGCCGTGCATCACCGCGTTCATAGCGTGCGGATGCCAGGTGAAAGCGGCATCCACATCCTTGAAATAACCCTCGCGGGCCAGATAGGTCTTGCCGTAGCCGCTTTCCTCGGCGGGGCAGCCGTAGAAGCGGACTTCGCCGACCGCTTCCGGATGGGCGGCCATGTACTCCTTGACCGCCACCGCAGCGGCAAGTGCACCTACGCCCAGCAGATTATGGCCGCAGCCGTGGCCGTTGCCGCGCGGCTGGACCGGCCGGTATTCGCTGAGCCCGGCTTCCTGGCTCAGGTCGGCGAGGGCGTCATATTCGCCCAGCAGTGCGATTACCGGGCCTCCGGAGGCTGTACGGAAGGAGGCTATAAAGCCCGTCGCAAGTCCCGCCACTCCCTTTTCAATACTGAAGCCTTCGGCCTCTAGCGCACGGATTAATACATCAGCTGACTGGTATTCATCAAAACGCGTTTCCGCGAAGCCCCAAATCTGGTCGCTGGCTGAAGTGAACGCTTCTTTTTTACGCTCAATGGCTTCGGATACAAATCGTGTTAAATCGATGGTCATATTCATGAATGGAGACACCTCGTTTTCGTAGAATAGGGCATACGTACCGGAATCAGGTCGTTTGCGGCTCTGCCGGCAGGGCAGGCTGTGTACGGCGGTTAAAGAGCAGGGAAATGGAACAAATGACAGCGAAGCCGATCAGCATGATGAAAGCCGTGTTATACGACCCGCCGGAGGCATCGACCAGGAAGCCGATCAGCATCGGGGTCAGGAAGCCGGCAAGCTGGGCACCGGTATTGACGAACCCGCTGGCTGTTGCCGCAACGGTTTCGGGCATGGATTTGACGGATTTGGAAATGATCAGCGTAGACACAAAGCCTGCGGCTATCCGGACGATAGTCTCATAGGTGATGAAGAGGGCGATGCTCTCGGCTGTACTCATCAGGTAAAGTGCAACAGCGACGATAAGTCCGAATACGGCAGATATTTTACGATCTTTGCCTGCAGGAATGCGGTCCATCAGATAGCCGCCCAGCAGCATGGTGATGATGCCGATGAGACCCGGAATCGCTGAGAGCATCCCCATTTCCTTCAGATTCAGCCCGCGGACATTGACCATATAAGTAGGCATCCAGGAGGACAGCCCCCAGTTGACGGCGTAGATGCTGAAGTAGCTGAGGAACAGTCCCCAGATGATCGGGCTTTTCAGCACTGTTTTTAAAGAAGCATTCTTTTTGGGTGCAGGTGAAGAAATATTTGAGGGTGCCGGAATGCGGGCAGGCTCCTTGAGGAAGAAGAACATCAGGACAGTAATGACAAGGCCGATAATGCCGAAGATGTGGAACAGGGTCCGCCAGCCAATCGATTCCAAAGCGAAGCCGGAGATAATCGGTGTGACAACGCCCATGATAGCGCCGGAAGCGAGCATGACAGACATAGCGCTGCTCCGCTGGTTGACAGGATAGTTGACCGCAATGGCCTTGGAGCCGGAGGGAAAGAAGCCGCCCTCACCGATGCCGAACAGAAAACGGACGAGCACGAGGGAAACCAGAGACCAGGCAGAGCCGGTAATCATGGTAAAGACGGACCAGGAGAACAGGGAGAACAGGATCACTTTACGGTAGCCGAACCGGTCTGCCAGGGCACCGCCGGGAATCTGCATAATCGCATACCCGAGGAAAAAGCTGCTGAGAATAATGCCCTGTGAGGAAGCGCTCAGTCCTAAATCCTCAGAAATGCTGACTACAGCGTAATTGATGACGAAGCGGTCCAGATTTCCGAGGCACCAGCCGAGAAACAGCAGGGCCAGAATAATGTGCTTGAAGTGCTTGCTGTGGATTACCTTCGACATCATGTTACCTTCTTTCTCATTGAGTGTTATTTAAGTTCTTTTGTTATATCAAAATTTACAGGATCGCTGGTTTCTTTACAATGTGTGTTCTTATATAATAAAGTCTATTGAAATAGAAAAATATACATTGACAGGGGTGGCGGAATGCAGGCGTATTTTGAAAAAATGCTTAGTGAATGCTTGGGGACCCGGGGGTTTTCCGTGTGGATCAGCGGCAATTGGACTGATTGGGCCCAGGTTTATCACACTGGAGACCTGCCGGACGCTCCTCCTGTCCTGGATATCAGACTGCCTTTAAGGCATCCGCAAACCTATGTGGAACAGGATGAAAATACGTTAGTATACCTTACATATGAAAATAATGTATGCATTGCAATCCGCGTCTTTACGAGACTGGAGATTGCCGGGGATCAGCTGGGAACGCTCACTTCTCTCCTGTACCCATGTTATACCGAATTTATGGCAGCCAGACATGAGCATGCCCTTAACGAGATGATGAACCGGATCAGGGATGTCACACAGCTGCTGGATTTGACAGAGCTGCTTGAACGCATTCTAGCGAGTGCGCTGGCCGTGATTCCCTATGAAAGCATCGGTGTGCTGTGGAGCTATGATCCGGAACTGGACGCCCTGAAGGTAAAAGCCCGGGCAGGGGAGATGGGCGAAGAGATGCTGCAGATGCGGATGAAGCCGGGGGAGGGGATCATCGGTAAAACCTATGTCCGGGGGGAGCCGCGGCTATATGACAACATGCGCATTCTGGAAGAGGATGTCGGCAATATGTCCGAGGAGAACAGGCGGCATCTGTATGCTGCTTATCAATTTGAGGATGTCTGTTCTATCATATCGGTGCCGATTAAGGTGGAGGGACAGACGGAATGCGTACTGATCTTCTATCAAAAGGGTGCTGTTCCCCTGTTCGGCGAGTCCGAGGTGCGGCTGCTGCAAAGTTTCGCCGACCAGGTGTCCATTGCGATTACCAATGCGAAGCTGTATGCGCATCTGAGCGAACAGAACAAAGCGCTGATCCGGCGGGATGAAATACACTCTTCCCTAATGAAGCTGTCGCTGCAGAATAAGGGAGTCGGTTCTATCGTAGGCGAATTGTCACGTGTCATCGGCCTGCCGCTGACCTTTGTGGACTTTATTGGTAATGAGTGGCATCCCCGGCGTACAGAGGCAGACAAGGAATGGGGCATGCAGCGGCTGCTGAAGCTTTACCAGTCCCTAAGTTCCCCGGATTATCTGACGGTTGTCCCCGGTGCGGCGCAAGAACCGTCCCTCTATCTCTACCCGATTGCCTCCGCCCGCCAGTGTCTGGGCTACCTTATGCTTCGTTCAGAGAGGGCGCTTACAGCACTGCAGTTTATGGCTTTGGAGCAGGGAAGCTCTATCCTGGCGCTGGAGCTGATGCGCAAGCAGTCGCTTGCTGAGTTTTACTTCAAAAAAACGCAGCAGTATTTCAATGATCTGAGACTGAGCAAGGAATCGGGAGAATACTGGGAAAGGTCGGGCGAGGTCGGCATCGGACCGGCTACCCGGATCTCTGTCGGCCTGCTGGAGTTTCCGGAGCCAGCCGATCCTTCGGCGCTCAGTACGATGACGCTGCAGCTGATTTCTTATCTGCGGGACACAATGACACTTCCGGTGATGCCGGTTGCCTTCGGCAGTGAACGGCGGGTTACGCTGCTGCTGATCTCACCGGAAACCTATGGAGCCGGACAGCTTGAGCGGAAGCTGATTACCTGTATCTCTGATTGGGTTAAAAAATCAGGGATGCTGCTATACGGCGGGCTGGGCTCCATCCGTGCCGGGATGGATGCGGTCAACACCAGCTACCAGGAAGCGGACAAGGCATTGGCTTACCAGAAGGCAAGAGGGGAAATGCTGGTCATCCGGTATGCAGAGATCGGGGTCAACCGGCTGTTTATCAGGCAGCCAGCCGAGGATATGGAAGCCTTCATCGCTGAAGTGTTCGAACCGCTCCGCACGGCCAAAGGACAAGCTGCCATGCTTGAGGAGACGCTGATTACCTATATGGCCTGCGGCAGTTCAGCTTCCAGGGCGGCAGCCGCACTTCATATCCATATCAAAACCCTGTATCAGCGGATCCGCAAAATCGAAGAGCTGCTCGGGATGTCCTTCGGCAGCCAGGAGCATCTGCTGCATCTTCAGCTGGCCTGCTATCTGCGTCAGACGCGGCCTCTAGAAAGGCGGCAGTGAAGAAAGACCTGCCGTAAATCAGGTATAATGGACAGGAGACGGGAAAACAGGAGGGATCGGATTGAATAAGAAGGATGGTCATCACGCCGGTTCTTTCCGGCTGAAGCTGCGCATTTCCGGCCTGATTATGCTGCTGCTATCAGCACTTTTGCTTGGCGGCTGCGCCAGCGGAACAGCCCATGTGACAGTGAAAAAGGACGGCAGCCTAGAGCTGGCGTTCAGCATGCTGCTCAGCGCGCGGGTGGAGTCACTGGCAGGCGGCAAACTGGAGGAGGTGCTGGCTCACAGGCTGGCGGCCGCGGGTATTGAGCTGGACAAGAGCCAAAGCGGCAGCTCGACGGAGTACAAGTTCCAGAAGACTTACGGGTCGTTTGAAGAGCTGCAGCAAAATGCCGGCAGCCTGGATATTATAGATACTGAGGTTGCCCAGGCAGACAAATGGCTGTACACGCGTTATGAGGTCACAGCCCGGCCGAAGCTGAATGCCTACACGGATGAAATTATAGACAGCATCGGCAGCCTGAATGTGCCGGAATCGCTGGTGCGCCTGATGCTGCAGAATCTGGCGCTCAATTTCAAATTGACGCTGCCGTATAACTTGTACGGGCCTAACAATGCAGACAGTCAGGAAGGCAACACCCTGACCTGGCGGATCAGCATGGCGGATACTGAGCCAGTACGGCTGGTGGTCTATGTGCCGCAGGTTCAGAACCTTGCCATAGCAGGCGGAGGACTGGTGCTGGTCTTTAGCGCCGGGGCAGTCTGGCTAGTCCGGCTAATCCGGGCAAGAAAAAGCAGACAGCTCAAACAATAGCAATACCGGCCCAGCCGGGTTGCTGCACAAGCCGCCGGCATCAGCATCCCGTGCTGAACTGCCGGCGGCTTGTGGTCTGCTTAATACTCATCCGGCACCGCACGCGGCCGGGAGACGGCATTATCGCGGTATTGGCCCGGGGTCATGCCCTCCTGCTTGCGGAAGGAACGGATGAAGTTCTGCGAGTTGTTGTACCGCAGACGGGCGGCAATGTCCTTGATTGGCATATCGGTTTCCTCCAGCCATTTCTTGGCCATCTTGAACCTGTACATCGCCAGATATTCGCTGAAATAATACTGCGTCTCCTTGCGGAAGACACTGCTGATATAGTTGGCATTGTAATGCAGGCGTGACGCACATTCCTCAAGCGTCAGATCTTTATCATAATCATGCTGCACAATATCAATGATCTTCTCGGAGATGTTATGATACTGCGCATTCTGCCGGCTGTGAAAAATCCGGATCATCGGCAGAATCACAATACTCCAGAACCAGTCCTCGATTTCGGCAACGATGTGCAGATCCGTCAGCTCCTCGAACAGCGAGCCGTTCACATGGTAGATCTGATTCAGGCTGATTCCCGACTCCTGCATCATAATCAGGATATTGCCGAGCAGGCGGTTAAGCGGGATCTGGTACTCCTGCGGCGACAGCCCCGGCTTAAAAATACAGCCGAACAGCTTATGCAGCAGCTCCTTCGCCTTGTCGGCATCCGCCAGCTTGATAGCATCCATCAGGTCATTTTCGGTATGCACCGGATAGTTCAGATTGAGATAATGATTGCCGGAGTTGATATTTTCGTATTGGATGATAATGCCCTTGCCGAGCGTAATCCGGTATTTCAGCGCTTCCAGGCTCTCCTTGTAGGCGATAGGCAGCTTATCAATATTGTGGAACGGCAGACTCATCCCGATACTCACCTGCAGCTTGAGATAATTGTTGATCTCCTGCTGCAGACTCTCCGTCAAGGCATAGAGTGTCCGGTGAAAAGCCTCGGCATTGCCCTCCGTGCTTCCGATCAGCGTAACGACAGCATGGTCAATGATAACCGGAGCCAGCCGCTCTCCCGGCGGCACCAGCTCTTCGATCATATTATGGGCGGCGAACAGCAGCAGATGGAGATCCTTTTTGTCGTAGCTGCTTTCAGCTGAATAGTCGATGCTGAGTGTTATGACGGCCATTGTTCCCCAGTCGTCTACTAACGGCCGGTAGCCGTATTGCTCCAGCTCTTCGAGCAGCTCGCGCCTTTTCATATTGCCCTGAAAGGCTTTGGTCAGAAAAAAGGTGCGGACCTGCCGGATATGCTGGTTCAGCTCCTTCTCAAGCTGCGACTTGGACTGGAACAGATGGTGCATCTGCTCTCCGATCGACTGGAACTCGTCCGTGAACCGGGCCTTGATCCCGGGCCGGCGCAGCCCCATCTGATTGAGCAGCCGCTGTATCGGAGAATACATCCGCCGCGAACCAAGCCAAGCTGTCAGGACCGACAGCAGCAGCATTAAAGCGCAGATCAGCAGGGTGTAGGTTCCGATTTTGGAGGACTCCTTGGTAAGCCCTTTGATGGATGTGACCGACAGATAGGTCCAGCCGTTCAGCTGTGAACGCAGATAGGTTACGGAATAATCCTGTTTGCCGATAACGGTCTTGAACTGTCCGTTTGTTGTACTCATGCCGGATACAAGCGCAAAATCATTAAAGCCGCCTGCCTCAGCCGGACTGCCGATCAGTGTTTTGTCGGGGTGCAGCAGAATGCGTCCGGCTTCATCCAGTATGATGATGCTGTCCAGCGGGTCGATCTCCGAGTTGATGAAGTCCTGCAGGCTGCAGGCCGGAATGTTGGCAAGCGCCAGCCCGTATTTTTGCAGCTTATTGGTTGGAAGCTTCTTGATCAGACTGATACTGTAATCGCAGCCGGTAACATTAACGCTCTCCTCACTGTAGAACAGGGAAGAAGGATTAAGCACCCAGGAGGCCGAGTCAGACACGTTCATCAGATTGGCCAGCTGCTCATAATTCCGGTATTCGTTCAGGCGGTAGAGCCCGGAATTTTTGATCATCCAGTTCTCCCGCTGATTCAGCAGTATGACATCCTCCAGCTTGGTATCGAAGGACTGCATGTTGCGGATTTCGGTTCTCAACTCATTATATAAAATGAAATCGGTTACATTTAACGGGTTGTTCAATGCTTTTTTGAGCACTGAGGAATTAACGACCTGGTTTAAAGTCTGATTGACAGTGGTCAGCTTATGCTCTACATTTGAGTTAATTTGTAAAATGAGTTCCATTTTGCTTTTGTTAACATTTTTTTGAATTTCGCTGGAGGATGTGAGATAAGAGAATGAACCGATAAACAGTACCGGAATTGTGCTGATCACAAAGGTAAACAGCGTTAATTTACTCAGAAAGCTTAAGCGTTTCACAGCATTCAACACCTTTTTTTTAATAGAAGCAGTCTGCTTTAAGTGTATGCATCACGGAGGATAATAACAATAATCATCTGGTGCCGCAATAATCATTTTCTCTAATAATGACTGCTGTTTGAAGATTATTCAATAATTAGCAGTTATATTAAACCATACATAACTTATGATTATTATGATTCTATCTTAAATGAACGGGCCAGAGATTGTCGGGCTATAATTAAGAAAGCGATTACAATTTGAACTATACTATAAAGTTGTTTAGGAGGATGCGGGAATGTTCGGAAGACTCGTACGGGGAAAGGTAATCCGGTATTGCTGTCTGCTTGTCTTGCTCCCGGCAATATGGTTAAGTGCATGCAGTGATGCAAATCCGGCCCGGACGGAAACGGGGGAGGCTCAGCCGCTGATCACCATTCTGGCCCCGCTGCATTTTCCGTCACAGCCGTCCAAAGAAATTGTGAGTGAGATTGAGCGGCTGACGGGTGTGAAGCTTGCGATTACCTGGGTACCTGAGGGTGTCTATACCGATAAAATGAACACGGCTCTGACAACCAATTCGCTCGGAAAGGTTACCTTTGTCAAATTTACCGACTATAATCTGGTCAAAAATGCGGTCCGCTCCGACGCCTTCTGGGAGATCGGCCCTTATCTTGCGGAATTTCCGAATCTGAAGCAGCTGGACCCGGCTATTCTCGGCCAGACTGCGGTAGACGGCAAAATTTACGGCCTGTATACAGAGCGCCCATCGTCAAGACAAGGGATCATTATCCGCCAGGATTGGCTGGACCGGCTGCAGCTGGACAAACCGCAGACGCTGGATGAGCTGTATGAAGTGATGAAGCAGTTTACCTACAATGACCCGGACGGCAACGGCAAGCAGGACACCATCGGGCTGGTAGACCGCAATGACCTCGTCTACGGCGTTTTCAAAACATTAAGCTCCTACTTCGGCACACCGAACAACTGGAAGCTGGAGAACGGGCAGTTCATTCCGGAGTTTGCCACACCCGAATATATGGACACGATGAATTTCATGCATAAGTTATATGTAGAAAAAATCATTAACCAGGATTTCGCCCTGACCAGTAAGGAGGTACAGCGCGACAAATTTATCCGCGGCACCGCCGGGATCTTCATCGGCAGCATGACGGATGTGCAGCGGCTCTCGATTGAAGCGCAGGCGATCAATCGGGAGGCTGAGCTTACGCTGATTAACCGGATCAAAGGCCCTGACGGGTATAGAGTATGGTCCATTCCCAACTACAACGGGCTATATCTGTTCTCCAAAAAGGCGATAGCGACCGAGGACGAGCTGAAGGAGGTGCTGCGCTTTTTTGACCGGAGTATGGATAAGGATGTGGCTAATCTGATGATGTACGGAATCGAGGGCCGCCATTACAAGCTGGAGAACGGCAAAGTCATTCTGCCTGAGGAAACCTCGCAGCTGCGGGTCAATGAGGTCAATCCGCTCTATTCCCTGATGATCGCCGATATCAGTAACAAGAACGTTCTCGAGGTCGCGCAAAAAGAGCAGCTGACCGCCCTGGCCGAGCAACTGAGCCGGGACAATGAGCAATTTGTAGTGAATGATCCGACCTTGACGCTCAGCTCCCCGGCCTATGATGAGAAAAACGTGGAGCTGTCTACGATTATCACGGATGCCACCTACAACTATATTATCGGCAATATGAATGCAGCGGAGTTTAATGCAGAAGTGGAGAGATGGAAATCGAGCGGCGGCAGCCTGATTATGGAGGAATATGCGGAGGCTCAGGCCAGGGCAGCGGCAAGCAGCAAATAAGGATGCCTTAATTAAGACAGCATAGGCTAATTTGTCATGGATTCGTCTAGTTTGCAGGTACCTTGGCTGGACTATAATAGTAGAGACAGGAGGATGATGAATCCATGAAAAAAACAGTCTTGCTGACTGCGGGATTAGCAGTAGTCATCGCGGCAGGGACTTACATCTTTGCGGAAAATATCAGCCGCGAAGATGCGAACCCGGACGCAGCAATCGATACAGCAGCCCTTAAACAAATGGTCCAGGATTACAGCAGCCGCAGTCTGACAGCTGAATCGGCATCCATATCATCGACGCAGCTGATCGTCAAAGAAACAGACGGCAAGTCCGCCGCCTACAGCCTGCCGGAGGATGAATTTTTTGTCTCCATTGCACCTTATGTAACGAAGACACATCCGTGTGCGACTCATAGCCTGACTGGCTGCCAGGGAGAAATGCCGGAACAGGATTTCAGTGTATCGGTCCAGGATGCCGAGGGCAATCAGGTGATGGACAAGCAGATCGTACAATCCCAGCCTAACGGCTTCATTGATTTATGGCTGCCGAGGGACAAGACTTATAATGTAACGATCGAACAGGACGGCAAAAAAGCGGTGTCTGAAATTTCTACCTTTGAGCAAAATGACACTTGTGTGACTACTATGCAGTTGGGGTGAGGATTGGTGAGGTGTGACCTTCCCGTCGCGAGTTTTCAGATGTTAATCACATGAATATACATTAACGCAAACGGGGCGGTGTTCTCCTTTATCTGGAGACGCTGCTTTTTTTGCACTTGCTTAACTGGACTAAGAGGTGCTTGTTGAAAACTTTGTCAAAAAAAGTCGGCATATTTTGATTTTATTAGGGATATTGGGATGATTATACTAATATAACCGATGTATATTTACATTTATTTTTAAAAGTATGATTTTTTGTCATAATTAATCGAAAAATGAAAATTATTTTATTGATTTTATAATAATTCAGTCTAAATACTCATGAATTTGGTATAAATTTACTAAATTTGTATATTTAATTGATTTTAACGGATTTAATGGTTTAATATGGTATTTATATTCGAATATGGAAGGAGGATAGTATTATTTATTTTAAACTAAACGAATTTTGGAGGCGAAACTATCTTGAAAAAAGTAGTGATTAAATTCATCACAGTACTTACAATGTTTTCTTTAGTCGTACTTCCTTTAGGACCAGTAGTTAAAGCCGAAGAATCGTATGAATCAAACTTTACCTCTATCTCGAATACGGAGGGAATCGTTGAAGAGGAAGGAGTATTTAATGCTGATGGTGTTACAATCACCTATAACATTGAGGTTGAAAGTGACATTATTACTTATAACCTAATAAATAACGGAGTTGAGCAAATCATTAAGGTTAATCAATCCACGGGTGAGATATGGGTTGATGGTATTCCAACCGATCTGTCAAGTTTACTTCACCCCTCTAATAGTAGTGATTCTTCTTTAAACTCAAGTATTGTTTCACCAGCAGCAACTACAATTCCGCCTGACGTTGGTTTAACCGCGTATGGGCCAAAGGGCGAGAATGGGCAACTTACTAAGTACACTGAATCTAATTCTCAATATACCAAAGTTACCATGTCGGCTTTAGCTGCTGCATTATCTACTCTTGTTAAAGCACCATATAGTGCGGTATTAGCTGCCCTCAGTGTCATAATAGGAGCCGATCAAAGCGCGACTGTATACTATCGAGAACAGTTATATTACACTGGCAATCCGATGAACTATTGGTTTACGATATTTAAAACTTATTCCGATTCAAATTTTAAAAATCAAATTAGCAGAGACGTTTACTATGTAATGATTTGGTAAAAAAAAGAAATCAAGCCGAGATTAGTAACGGCTTGATTTCTTTTTTTTGTTTTGATTAATGAAAGTTTGAATTTAGTAATTATCAGGTCATTTTTTGTTAATCGATTTTTTAATGAATATACTTAAAATACTGGAACCTAATGTAAGAAACATAAATAACCAAATCCAACGGAGAAAGTTGTATTCTTGATAATCTTTATTAATTAAGAGTAGCAAAAATAAAATTAGAGTAATTGCAGCAAAAATAATTCTGAAGACTTGAAGTAACCGCAAATGACTCTCCTCCTTTAATCAATTTCCATTAATTATTATTATATCATACCACGTAATACATTTTTTAACACATTGATATTGATATTCAAGATTCTTTTAATTTGTTCACAAGCTGGTAGGAGGTGGTAAATCGAAGCATTCCCCCAGCAGCGAATACCGCCAACCGGACCAGTCTTGGCCTCATCGAATCCTCCGCCGCATTTCCCCGCCGCCAATCCAAGCGGCGGGGAAGTTTAGAACTGTAGGAGCGTCAGCGTCCGACCAAAAGCTTTCCGTAGGAAAGCTAGCAGCGTAAGCAGCGTGCCCAGCTAAGCACGCAATCTCTAGCCGGTGAAAGTCCGGTCGCGGGAGGGGCCAAGCCCCCGCGTAGCTAGGATGCCTGCGCACGGCGAAATCTGTGTGTAGAAGCGCATCGACAGAAGTACGGTTGTAAGACCGTGCGAGCAACCGACCAGGCCGCAACATGAAGTGAATCCTGCCGCGTCGTCAGAGTGGTCTCGCAAGAGGACAAGAGGAAGCCGAGTCCCGTGCTTTAGGACGAAGGCCAAGGAAGTTGCAGAGAACTTGGAGCAGCAACGAAGAATCATCCGGCGTAAGGGGAACGGCATGGTTGGAAAGAGGAGGCAGTGAACTGGGGAGGCCCTCCCTTGCACCGAAAAGAAAAGGTAAAGAGACACTCTATAAACCCAGAAGGTGAAGTGAGATGTCTGCAGGAAGGGAGTCCGAGGGGCCCATAGTACCGAACAACCGTAGGACAACATAACCTGCGGGAGGAAAGGGGTCCTGCTTTGTTCAAGTTTATCCCAGAGGTACGAGTACGTGATTGCCCAAAGGGCTAACGACACGCCAGAAACGCTCAACAACTCTGTGGAGGAAACTAGCTCATGGAGCCAAGGTCAAAGAGACCGCACGCCCAGGAGTGACGAACATCGGAAAGCCGTATGAGGGAAAACCTCACGTACGGTTTGATGAGGAGGGGCTGGCCACACACCAGTCCTTTACTCTAGTATGCCGTCTGCGGATTTCCACCGCGGTCAGTGGTTAAATGAAGAAATCTGCAGACAACAGCGGCCGGAAGTCCAAACATTCCCCGCAGCAGCGAATAGCGCCAACCAGATTTGTCTTAGCTTCATAAATGCCTCTCTGATTTTGCCTTACCTCGTCGCCCCGCCCGCAGCATTTCCCGCCGCAAATCCAAGCGGCGGGCAAGACTTCCCCTCCTTCACCCGGATAAGGTGAGAGGAAGCCCCCGGGAAGGCGGGAGCAGCGGAGGGGAAGTTTGGAACTGTAGGAGCGTCAGCGTCCGCCTGAAAGCTTTCCGTAGGAAAGCTAGCATCGGAAGCATATGCTGTCTTCGGATTTCTACCGCTATCGGCGGTTATAATCAGGAAATTCGAAGACAACAGCGGCTGGAAGGCCAAACATTCCCCGCAGCAGCGAATAGCGCCAACCGGATTTGTCTTAGCTTCATAAATGCCTCTCTGATTTTGCCTTACCTCGTCGCCCCGCCCGCAGCATTTCCCCGCCGCAAATCCAAGCGGCGGGTAAGACGTGCCCCTCCCTTCACCGGATAAGGTGAGAGTAAGCCCCGGGCAGGCGGGAGCAGTGGAGGGGAAGTTTGGAACTGTAGGAGCGTAGCGTCCGCCTGAAAGCTTTCCGTAGGAAAGCTAGCATCGGAAGCATATGCTGTCTGCGGATTTCCACCGCGGTCAGCAGTTAAATCAAGAAATCTGAAGACAACAGCGGCCGGAAGTCCAAACATTCTCCGCAGCAGCGAATAGCGCCACCCGGATCCGCCTTAGCTTCATCGCCCTACACCCCGCTCCTTTAACTAACGATCTTCCTCTCACCTTATCCGCCCCCATCACCCGATAATCATTTCCCCAGACTCCCCTCCCAAAACCCCCATAATGAGTAAATGATTGTTTTCGTAACCTGGCCAGAGCTGTAGTGTGAGGCATGTAACCAATTACAAGCCAAACGGAGGTCAAAAAGGTATGACGAAAAAATCCTTCACCCTGCTTCTCAGCTCACTGCTGACATTCAGTATGCTGACGGCAGCGTGCGGCAACAACAACAGCGGAAATGAAGCGGCGGCTACTAAAGATCCAGGCACGAGCGGCGGGAACACAACCACGACCGCAACTACAGAACCGGCACCAGAGCCGGAGAAGCCGACAGAAATCAAAATTATGCTGCCGCTGAATACAGCGGAAACCCCGCCGGATACGATCAAGACAGAGCTGGAGAAGCTGACCAATACCAAGCTGACCTATCAGTTCTTCCCGGCGGATACGTATGAAGAGAAGCTGAATTCCTCCTTTGCCACCGGCTCGCTGCCGCAGGTAACGTACCTGAAGAATCAGACCACGTTCGTGCAGATGAGAGAAGCGATCAAGGACGGACAGTTCTGGGAGATCGGGCCTTATTTGAGCGAATTCCCGAACCTCAACAAGCTGAAGCCGGAAATTCTGAACAACACCAAGGTGGACGGCAAGCTCTACTCTCTGTACATCGGACGTCCGCTGGCCCGCCAGGGTATCATCTACCGCAAGGACTGGGCTGATAAGCTGGGCCTGCAGGCCCCGGCTAACCTGGATGAGCTGTTCGCGATGGCGCAGGCTTTTACCGAGAAGGATCCTGACGGCAACGGCAAAAAAGACACCATTGGAATCGTGGACCGCAACGAGCTGGTATACGGGGCGTTCAAAACCGTCTCCGCCTGGTTCGGCACACCGAATACCTGGGGTGAGAAAGACGGCCAGCTGGCGCCGGATTTCACCTTCCCGCAATACATCGATACGATGGATTTCTTCAAAAAGCTGCGTGACGGCGGCTACATGAACAAAGACTTTGCAGCTACAAGTAAAACGGATGCCGTAAACATGTTCGTCAGCGGCAAAGCCGGGCTGTACATCGGCGGCTCGATGCAGGACATCGACACCCTGAACAAGGATCTGATCAAAAACTTCCCGGATGCCGTGCTTGATACCCATAGTATGGTTGCCGGACCAGACGGAAAGTTCGCCCAGTGGATGATTCCAGGCTACAACAACGTCGTGCTGTTCCCGAAATCCGCAGTTAAGGACGAAGCTGAGCTGAAGAGCATTCTCGCCTTCTTCGACAAAATGATGACTCCTGAAGTATCGAACCTTATGTACTGGGGCATTGAAGGCACACACTATACCGTTGTAGACGGCAAGGCTAAACCGACTGACGACAAAGAGCTGATCGAACGCGAAGTTAAAGGCTACAAGGACAGCGTAATCGGTGAGTCCGAAACCAACGGCATGTATCAGAGCTATAACGTGCTGCCTGGCCGTATTCATGCGGAAGAGCTGATTCTTGAAAATGTGAAGGTAGGCGTCGCTGATCCGACTGCTGCCCTGGATTCTGCTACCTACACGTCGAAGGGCGTAGAACTGCAGCAGATTATTACGGATGCCACGTACAACTATATTTATGGCCAGCTGGACAAAGCCGGTTTTGAAAAAGAAGTGGAAGCGTGGAAGAGCCGCGGCGGATCAGCCATTATCGAAGAATACAACGCAGTGTATAAAAAATAAGCGGAGCTCCTGAATAGCGCCCTGCCAGGTAACACCGGATACAGAAGGCTGGCGAAGCCGAGCCGCTTCGGCAGCCTTCTTTTATACGCACACAAACCCGCAGTCAGATGCGGAATCAGGAAACAGAAAGGGAGAGAACTATGCAGGATGTCACCGCTCAGCCGGGTACAGTCTCCAAGCTGAAGCCCAAAAGCTACAAGAGCAGCAGTGAGCTCAAAAAGCGGCTGTGGAGAAACAAATATCTGTACGTCATGCTGATACCGGGTGTTTTGTTTTTCGTTCTTTTTAAATATTTGCCGATGTACGGCCTGATTATTTCCTTTCAGGATTATAAGCCTTACCAGGGAATTACGGGCAGTGAATGGGTAGGCATGGAGCATTTCCAGCGCCTGTTCACCGAGCCGGACTTCCTGAACATTCTCGGCAACACGCTCATATTGTTCGGCATGAATATTCTGTTTTATTTTCCGGTGCCGATTATACTCGCCCTGATGCTGAATGAGCTTAGAGGCAGCTTTTTCAAAAGACTGTTTCAGACGCTGGTCTATCTGCCCCACTTCATGTCATGGGTTATCATTGTCTCGATTACTTACGTTATGGTTACGATGGACGGCGGGATTATTAACGAGCTGCTCAGTTATTTCGGCTTCGAGCAGGTGAACTTCCTGCTGAATCCGGGCTGGTTCCGGCCGATGTACATCATCCAGATTATCTGGAGAGAAGCGGGCTGGGGCACGATTATCTATCTGGCTTCGATCGCTGCTATTGACCCCGGTCTCTATGAAGCTGCGCGCATGGACGGAGCGGGACGGATGCGGCAGATCTGGCATATTACACTTCCGGCGATCCGGAGTGTCATCATTACCCTGCTTATTCTGAAAATTGGTTCCGTGCTGGATCTGGGCTTCGAGCATGTCTATCTGATGCTGAACTCCATGAACCGGAATGTTGCGGAAATTATCGATACGTATGTCTATACTGCAGGACTAAGACAAGGCCAGTTCAGTTACAGTACGGCTATCGGATTCTTCAAATCCATTATCGGGCTTATCATGGTTATGTCTGTTAACAAATTGTCCAAGAAAATGGGCGAAGAAGGCGTTTATTAAGCGAATTGAGAGACTGCGGGAGGAATAGAAGATGGTAGAGGACAGATCGCTGGGCGGCAGGGTGTTTGCCGCTGTTAACTTTACGCTGCTGGCGCTGATTGCGCTCATTACCGTGCTGCCGTTTGTGCATGTGGTCGCGGGTTCTTTTACAACAAGTGCAGAGATTGCGGCGAGCAAGTTTGTGCTGATTCCGAAGGTGTGGAGCCTGGAGGCTTATAAATTTATTTTCTCGACGGATACGATCTTCAAAGCGATGGGGGTCTCGATCGGCGTTACGCTGATTGGTACGCTGTTCAGTATGTTCATCACGGCGCTGATGGCCTATGGCCTGTCCAGAAAAGATCTCGACGGACGCAATGTGGTTAACTTCCTGGTTGTGTTCACGATGCTGTTCCATGGCGGGATGATTCCGACGTTCCTGGTGGTAAAAGAGCTGGGGCTGATCGACTCCTATGCGGCGCTTATTTTGCCGTCGGCGATCAGTGCGTTCAATATGATTATTCTCAAAAACTTTTTCCAGAACATCCCCGAAGGGCTTGAGGAATCCGCCAAAATCGACGGCTGCAACGACTTCGGCATCCTGTTCCGGATCGTGCTCCCGCTGTCAATGCCGGCGATTGCTACGATTTCCCTGTTCTACGCGGTGACTTACTGGAACACTTACATGAGTGCAATTCTGTATCTGGATGACAGCGCCAAATGGCCGATCCAGGTCCTGCTGCGGCAGATCGTTGTTCTGGCCAGCGGTATGGATCACAGCGCTACGCTTGATGCGGCCGTTCCGCCGCCGGACCAGTCAATCAAAATGGCGGTTATCGTAGTAGCAACACTGCCGATTCTGATGGTGTATCCGTTCCTGCAGAAGCATTTTGCCAAAGGTGCTATGCTCGGTTCCATGAAGGGATAAGACTTCTCAGACGTTCGGAAGGGATACTAATGTTGGAAGGGGTATGAAGGATGATAGGCAGTCTGCCGGCAACACCGATAGAATGGGCCCGCAAGGCCTGCGATTCGTTAATGGACACTTACCAGGCGGGAGAGCTTCCTCCCGCCCACCGCTGGCATTACCATCAGGGCGTATTCCTGTGCGGAATGGAGCTGCTGTGGTCTGCTTCAGGCGATGGGCGTTACCTGACCTATATTCAGGAGTATGTAGATGATCTGGTGGATGAGCACGGCAATCTTTATTTTGCCCGTGACGAGCTGGATGCGGTTCAGGCGGGGCTGCTGCTGTTCACGCTGCATGAACGGACCGGTCTTGCGAAGTATAAGACTGCCGCAGACAAGCTGCGTAATCTGCTGCGGACCGTGAACCGGACGGCCGAGGGAGGATATTGGCATAAGGACAAATATCCTTATCAGATGTGGCTTGACGGCCTGTATATGGCCGGGGTTTTCTCGCTGAAGTATGCGGATGCCTACGGAGAGCCGGAGCTGCGCCAGGCGGTGCTGCACCAGGAGCGGCTGATGCGCAAATATATGAGGGATGAAGCAACAGGTCTGCTCTATCACGCCTGGGATGAGAGCAGGCATATGCCTTGGGCCGATCCGCAAACGGGCTGCTCCCCGGAGTTCTGGAGCCGCTCACTCGGCTGGTACGGGCTGGCCCTGGCACAGTTTCTTACGCTGCTGCCTGAGGAGGAGCCGGGGCGGGCGGAGCTTGCTGCTGCGCTCGGTGAATTCGTACAGGCGCTGATCCGTTATCAGGACAAGGAGAGCGGACTCTGGTATCAGGTTGTTGACAAAGGCAATGAGCCGGACAACTGGCTGGAGACCTCGGGTTCATGCCTGTTCGTGTATACCATTGCCAAGACGGTAAAGCTCGGGCTGGCTCTTGACGAGGCTGAGGCTGCTGCTGCTGCCCGGAAAGGCTACGAAGGCCTGATTGAGGTACTGCAGGAGGATGAACAGGGACGGCTGATTCTGCCGGACATCTGTATCGGTACCTCGGCAGGAGATTACGAGAATTACGTGACCCGTCCAAAAGTAAGCAATGACCTTCACGGCGTTGGGGCGCTGGTGATGGCCTGTGTGGAGATGGAGTCTTTGTACGAGATGCAGGAAGTGCAGGAAGTGCGGGAATGACGCTATTGACAGTTCACAGATTTCCCCTGCGAACAGGGGTATGAGTTGAAAAGTAACAGCAATTAACAGCGGCCGGAAGTCCAAATATTCTTTGGATTTTCGGCCAGAGCTTTAATAGTGAACTTAATATTACAAATCGGGTATCAGTTTTGCGAAGTAAGGAAGGGGGAGATTGAAGTTGTATAATATTGAGGAGTTTGGAGCGCGGCGGGACAGCGGTGCGGCGGCGACTGAGGCTATTGCTGCTGCGGTTGCAGCTGCCAGCCTGGATGGAGGCGGAACGGTCTACGTTCCCGCCGGCACCTTCCATACCGGAGCGGTGCGGCTTGGCAGCAACATTGAGCTGCACTTAAGTCCAGGGGCGGTGCTGAGCTTCAGCACCGATCCGGCAGACTACCCCGCGGTGGAAGCGCGCTGGGAAGGCGTCGGACGCCAAGTGCATTCCCCCTGCATTTATGCGGAGGATGCAGTAAATGTGTCCATTACCGGAAGCGGAACGCTGCATGGAAATGGGGCTCCCTGGTGGAGGAAGCACCGGGAGCAGCCGGAGGAGCTGGAGTATCCGCGCCCGACACTGATCGGCCTGAACCGCTGCAGCCGGGTTACGGTGAAGGATGTTACCCTGCTCAATTCACCGAGCTGGACAGTGAATCCGATTGTCTGCAGCAATGTGACCATCGACAATGTCTACATTCTGAATCCGGCGGATTCGCCGAACACGGACGGTATTAACCCGGAGTCCTGCTCCGGGGTACGGATCAGCAACTGCCATATTGATGTTGGCGATGATTGTATCGCCATTAAGGCAGGAACCGAGGATACAGCGGAGCGCATCCCCTGTGAGAATATCTCCATCACGAACTGCACCATGGTGCACGGGCATGGGGCGGTCGTGCTGGGCAGTGAGATGAGCGGGGATATCCGCAATGTGACGATCAGCAATTGTGTATTTAAGGAGACTGACCGCGGAATCCGCATGAAGTCACGGCGCGGACGCGGCGGAACCATTGAGGATATCCGGGTCAGCAATATTGTGATGGAGGGCGTGCTCTGCCCGTTCACGATGAACCTGTACTATTTCTGCGGACCAAGGGGCAAAGAGAAATACGTCTGGGACAAACAGCCTTATCCGGTGACGGCGGAGACGCCATGCTTCCGGCGGATTCATTTTGCCAATATTACCGCCCGTAACGTTCATGCCGCCGCAGGCTTCCTGTATGGACTGGCCGAGCAGTATGTCTCGGAGATTAGTTTTACAGATGTCGATATCTCTATGGCAGAGGAGGCTGTGCCGGGGCAGCCGGATATGATGGCAGGGCTTGCGGATATGAGCAAACGCGGTTTTTTCCTTGGCAATGTACGGGATGTCAGGTTTCAGCAGGTGACGGTAGCGAATCACGAAGGGCCTGCTTTTTATATTGAAAATGGTGAGAATGTAGAGATCCTGAACTGCCGTTCCCGGAACACAGCCAGGCCTGAAAAGCTGGTCGAGCAGGTTGAAGTTGTACCGGTAGAGAGATAAACGGTTAGCGGATTCGACTGGAAAACTTTTAGCAGCATATAAAAGGATTAAAGGGACTGTGACCGCCAAGGCGGTCATGGTTCTTTTTGCTGGAGAAGGAGGCGGGAAGACATATGGCGGGTATGGCGGACAGGGAGTTCAGGATACAGGCGGGTGTAAATGAAGAGGATGTACCTACGTGTAGAACAGGTGGAAGATAAGATGTAGGAATGGGTAAATATAAGCTATAACGTCCGGACTTCCGCATGTTTTCCGGAAATAAAGCTAATCTAATTTCAAAGCCTGACATTTCCTCTCCTGACATTTCCTCTTATGAGGAATACTATTCCTTTGCATTATCGGAATTATTCGCTTATAATTAGTACCAAGTACTAATACCAGATACTATGTTGAAGTGATTATTTGCTAATGCGTTGCACAAAATGAAATATGAGGTGATCAGAAAATGAAGGGTGCCAAAATTACAGCCATTGGTTCTTATGTCCCGGTCAGCAGATTGACTAACAGCGATCTGGAGCAATTGGTCGACACAAATGATGAGTGGATTGTGCAGCGAACGGGGATCAGGGAGCGCAGAATCAGCCGTGAGGATGAGTACACCAGCGATCTGTGCATTGCTGCTGTCCGGAATCTGCTGACCCGTTACGGAAAATCTGCAGCGGATATTGATATGGTGCTTGTGGCAACCAGCACGGCGGATTTTTCTTTTCCCTCAGTAGCCTCGATTATTCAGCACAGGCTGGGTATTCCGCTTACGGTCGGAGCGTTCGATGTAAGTGCAGCCTGCGCCGGGTTTGTATATGCACTCCATACTGCCCACGCCTATGTAGCGTCAGGCCTGCACCGTAAAGTGCTGGTTGTCGGAGCGGATGCACTATCTAAAATTACCGATTACACGGACCGCAGCACCTGCATTCTGTTCGGTGATGGAGCCGGGGCGGTGCTGGTGGAAACAGATGAGCAGCAGGACCGTTTCCTCGGCTATCATCTCGGCAGTGACGGCGGAGGAGCACATCATGTTTACCGTACCGGATTGTCACATACGGTTAATGGTGTGGAGCTTGGGGGTTCAGGCAAGCTGGTGCAAAACGGGCGGGAAGTATTCAAATGGGCAGTCCGGACGGTACCTCAGGGCGTGCAGCGGGTACTGGACAATGCCGGTGCAACGCTTGAACAGGTGGACTGGTTCATCCCGCACAGTGCCAATCTGCGAATGATTGAGCCGGTCTGTGAACGGCTGAACTACCCGCTGTCCCAGGCTCTGTACAGCCTGGAGTATTTCGGCAATACCTCTGCCGCCAGCATCCCGCTGGCGCTCGACCTCGGTATCCGTGAGGGGAAGGTACACAGCGGACAGCGAGTTCTGCTCTACGGCTTCGGCGCCGGGCTGGCGCATGCCGGTGTGCTGACCGAGCTTCAGCTGGATGAACAGGTGGCTCCGCCTGATGTTTTATAAGCCAAACAGATTGTTATTCCAGTAGTATAAGGCCGGCTGACCTTTTGCATGGGGCGGCGGGCCTTTTAAGCTTGCTCTCTGGTTTTTAAAATCCGCGGGTTGTGTTTCGCGCTGTGGGCTCCAAATACCAAATACCAAGCACCGAGCACCGAGCACCAAGCACCAAGCACCAAGCACCGAGCACCGAGCACCAAGCACCAAGCACCAAGCACCGAGCACCAAGCACCAAGCACCAAGCACCGAGCACCAAACACCAAACGCCGAGCACCGAGCACCGAGCACCGAGCACCAGACACCAAACACCAAACGCCTAACGCCAAACGCCGAGCACCAAGCACCAAACACCAAACACCAAACACCAAACACCAAACGCCGAGCACCAAGCACCAGACACCAAACACCAAACGCCGAGCACCGAACACCGAGCACCGAGCACCGAGCACCAGACACCAAACACCGAACACCGAGCACCGAGCACCGAGCACCAAGCACCGAGCACCAAACGCCGAGCACCGAGCACCGAGCACCAAGCACCAAGCACCAGACACCAAACACCAAACGCCGAGCACCAAGCACCAAGCACCAGACACCAGACACCAAACACCAAACGCCGAGCACCGAGCACCGAGCACCAAACTCCAAACGCCGAGCACCAAACCCCAAGTACCTTCCTCTGCTCCAGCCATTATGCCTATGTGGCTTCCTCCCTCTTTTTTCAGCGGCATAACCGAAAAATCGTACCCGAAACCGGAAAATCCGCGCCTTGTATGCCTCCATAAAATGAGAGATTATATTATCGAAAACGTTTTCGGGTTTACGGGTGATCCTGTTGTATAACGTAACCATTTTCGGTATTTGTGCTGGCCCAAAACTCGAAAGGGTTCGGAGTTTGCCGGCTGTGGCTGGGATAAGGGGGGGAGTTAAGGCCCGCGCAAATGATCTGAGTGATGACCTGAGAAAAAGTAAAGGTAAAGGAAAAGGTAAAGGTAAAGGTAAAGGTAAAGGTAAGAGCTTAAACTCAGATTCTAACGGGGACTGGGGAGTAGAGGTCAGCGGGGGATGTCTGAATATAGTCTTTGAGCCGGGTATGTAATTTCATTCAAGGATTAGTTGGATTTTCGCCACCTAAATTTGCCGCTTTTCGTCTTATCAGAGCATTAGTTGGAAAAAGTACACCTATTTCGGCCCATTTTGCCCTTAAGCTGTAATATTAGAACAATTAAGTGGCGTTTTTCCAACTAAATTGCTATTTCAGGCTCATTCATTAGAATTAAGTGTACAATTTCCACTTAGTTCGATCAGTACATGCGGAGAAGAGGCTGAAAAAGCGAATTGCCCCGCTAATTGGGGGAATGCCGGTGCTGGCAGTGATGCTGCCCAGAG
>NZ_FNDX01000040.1:31158-55447 GCF_900099765.1 Paenibacillus typhae
TCAGCCCCGCAGCTTGCAGGCCCAGGCCTCCGGCCTCAGCCCCGCAAGCCGCTGCCGCAGGATTCGCGCACGATCAGCGCGGGCTCGACGACGAACGAGCCGCCCTCGGACTGGTTGTTGATCAGGTCGAACAGCATGTGGGCAGCAAGCACGCCCAGGCGCTCCTTGTTCTGACGGATCGTGGTCAATGTAGGAGTGGTGTATTTGCAGGCCTCGATATCATCGCAGCCTACAACGGCAATATCCTCGGGCACACGCAGCCCGTGCTCCTTCAGGGCGCGGATCGCTCCGAGAGCAAGCAGATCCGAAGCGGCGAACACCGCCTTTGGCAGGCTGCCCTGCTCAATCAGCCGCCGCATTGCTGCATAGCCGCTAGGCTCGAAGAAGTCATCGCCATGAATGAACCAGTCCGTATTCAAGGATAAGCCAAAGCTTTCAATCGCCTTGATGTACCCGGCTTCCCGCTGGTTGGAGATGTCAGAATCGCCGGTACTGCCGATGAAGCCCAGCTCTCTGTGCCCAAGCAGATACAGATGCTCCACCACCTTGGAAGCGATCTGATAATTGTCGGACATCACGTATCCCGACTTCTTGCCTTTAAGCTCCAGATCTACGCCGATGCAGGGGATGCTGCTCATGTCCAGGTCGCGGATGGCCGGCTCCATTTTCTCCCCGGAGATGATGACACAGCCGTCCACATGAAAATGCACGCAACGGGAGAAGTAATCGCCGCCGCTGACAAACTTTTCGTTGGAAAAGAAAATCAGATCGTAGCCCAGCACACCCATCTGCTTCTTGAAGGAGTTCAGCACCTCTACGAAGAACGGATGCGTAATTTCCACGTTAAGCTCACCGGCAAAAATAACACCGATCAGATTGGATTTCTTGGTAGCCAGTGTTTTGGCGGAATTCGAGGGCGAGTATCCGGTTTGTTCGATGATTTCCAGGACTCTTTGTTTCGTTTTTTCGGAAACATCATTGTAATTATTCATTATTTTCGAAACAGTGGATACAGAAACTCCGGCCATCTCGGCAATCTTTTTGATATTCACCTGCATGCTTATCGCCCTCCGCTTGATATGGCCCAGACCAGGAAAACGGCCAAGCTGACGTTATTCATTGAATTACAAGCCTTGTCCGGTACTCCAAATAGTTACAGTTAAGTCTATTCAACTTCCCCCGGCAAGTCAACGCTTTATGCAGGCCCTTTTTAGGATTGGATCGAAACCGATTTCGAATGTTCTTGATCAGCAATTCCGATACCCAAGGAGGAAAACAGAGGATGAAAAAGAATGTATCGGCAGCGCTAGCTGCCGTAGTACTTGCGACAGGCCTGCTGTCGCCAATGGGAGGCGGAGCCCTCTCAGCAGCAGCCGCATCCGCCCCGCCGGAAAATAGTATACAGCAGTCTGCTTCTGCCGGTAATTTGAAAGCGTTTACCGATCTGAAGGCGGACCACTGGGCAGCCCGGTCGCTGCAGCGCTGGAGTGAGGCCGGTGTTATGAGCGGATACGGGGATGGAACGATCCGGCCGGATAACCAGATTACAAAGGCGGAATTCGCAGTAATCATTAACCGTCTGTTTAATTACAAGACGGAGGCAGCCACGCTTCCTTCCGATGCGGCCGGCAATCTCTGGTTCACCAGCGATATTGCCAAGGCGGTTGCCGCCGGCTATTTGAGTGCTGATGCGGACAATCGCATTCATCCGTCCGCGAATTTGTCCCGCGGTGAGGCCGCTGTGGCACTGCAGAAGCTTTTTAAGCTGGAGGCAGGCAAGCAGCCTGCAGCGTATACAGATCTGCCGGCTGCCGGCAGCGAATTGACCGAAGCGGTTGCGGCGCTTACTGCTGCAGGCTATCTGAAGGGATATCCGGGGGGCTTGTTCAAGCCGGACGGGGCCATCACCCGCGCTGAGCTGGCCCGGGTTGCTGACGTGATGATTGCAGGACTGGTAACCTCTCAGGGAGAGGTGAATCTGGGAACTGTACAAGGGAACGTACTATTGAGCAGTGCTGATATTCTTTTGCAGAATACAGTTATTGAAGGAAATCTTTATCTCTCTGAAGGTATCGGTGAGGGGAATGCTTCACTGGACGGGACAGAGGTGAAGGGAACCACTTACATCCGCGGAGGCGGAGCTCATACCGTAAGCCTGCAGAACAGTAAGCTGGGTAAGGTGGACGTGACCAAGCCTGGAGGGAATATCCGGCTGTATGCCAGCGGCAGTACGGCAGTCGGGGCTGTACAGCTGGGTTCCGGGGCAACGCTGGAGGAAGGCAGTCTGACCGGAACAGGCTTCACGGATATTGAGCTCCGCTCCGGAGCCAAGACGGTAGCCCTGAAAGGAGAATTCAACGCTGTCAGCACGGCGGATGACAAGACAGGCGGCCTGGTGCTTAGCCTTTCCGGCAAGCTGGCTAAGCTTAGTTTAAATACTCCAAGCCGGGTTACACTGGCAGACAATGCCCGGGTGGCGGAGCTGCTGCTCTCCGCCAATGCTTCGGGAACAGCGATTCAGGGAAGCGGCAGCTTCGGCAAAGTAACAAATAATGCCGATGGCGTTACCAGCGGCGGTATTGCTGTTGCCAAAGGCAGCAGCAGCGAGCTGAAAGCTGCGGCGGCTACGCCAGCGCCGGTAAGCAGCGGCTCCTCCGGTTCCGGTGCCACACCGGCACCGACGGCTACGCCGGCGGCTACACCAACAGCCACACCGACGGCTACTCCTACACCTGCAGCAGACCTGTGGACGATGGTGTGGAATGATGAATTCAATGACGGCGCCATTGATCCGGAGAAGTGGACCTATGATCTGGGCGACGGCACTGCAGTCGGCAATCCCGGCTGGGGCAATAATGAGCTGGAATGGTACACGGACGACGAGAAGAATGTAAAAGAAACAGACGGCAATCTGGTCATTACGGCACACAAGGAGTCTGTAGGCGGCAAGGATTATACCTCCTCACGGATCAAGACCAAGGGGCTGTTCAGCAAAAAATACGGTAAATTTGAGATCCGGGCGAAGGCGCCGACCGGCAAGGGCATGTGGCCGGCAATCTGGATGCTGCCGGAGAATTACGAGTACGGCAACTGGGCTGCATCCGGTGAGATTGATATTATGGAGGGCTGGGGCAGCCGGCCAAATACCATTGCCGGAACGATTCATTACGGCGGCTTCTGGCCGGATAATGTGTATTCCGGCAAAGAATATGTATTCCCGGATAACGGAACCATTGCCGATTACCACACTTATTCCATTGAATGGGAGCCGGGAGAAATCCGCTGGTATGTGGACGGTGTATTGTACCAGACCAAAAATGACTGGTACAGCATCAGCGTCGGCCAGCCGGCGAACAATGCCTATCCGGCACCGTTCAACCAGGAGTTCCATCTGCTGATGAATCTGGCCGTAGGCGGCAACTTTGACGGTAATCCGACTCCGGAGACGAAATTCCCGCAGTCGATGTCGGTCGATTATGTCCGTGTGTATGAGCTGACCGGCCGGGAGTACCGTGAGCCGGTGCCGGTTACAATTGCGAAGGAGCCGTATCCGGAAGGCTCGCTTGCTCCGACAGAAGACGGCAACCTCATTCATAACAACGGCTTCACCGAGCAGAAGGAAGGGGATGCCGGCATGGGCATTCCGAACACAGCGCACTGGGTACTGTACAAGGAAGCCGGGGCAGCCGCAAGTGTATCCCTCGAGCCTGTCGGCGGTCAAAAATTCCTGAAGGTGGATATCAGCAGCGCCGGGGGGAATTCCTATTCGGTCCAGCCGCAGGCTATCGTATCGCTGGCTAAAGGAAGGTTCTACAAGCTCAGCTTCGATGCCAAAACCGATACAGAGCGGAGCATCAATGTAAGGCTGACGGGCGGAGAGTCGCGGGGCTATCAGGCGTACTCGCCAGGGCTCAAGGCCGAGCTGACCGGGACGATGACCCACTATGAAACGATGTTTCAGATGAAGGAGAATTCCGATATTGCCGCGCGGGTTGAATTCAACCTGGGCACGAATACCTCTCCGGTATGGCTGGGCAATGCCCGGCTTACGGAGATCGACAGCATCCCGTTCGATCATGACAGTGCCAAAACACCGCTGGGCAGCGGCAACCATCTGTACAACGGCACCTTTGACCTCGGCGGAGTCGACCGCCTGGGCTTCTGGCACACTGCCGCATCCGGAGGGGCGGAAGTCAGCAGCACAGTGGACGGCGATGGACATCTGCAGCTGCAGATTGCAGGCAGCGGCGCAGCAGAAGCCGATGTGCAGCTGCTGCAGAAAGGGATATTCCTGGTGAACGGCCAGGATTATAAACTGACCTTTGACGCGGAGGTCTCTGCGGCGCGGACAGCCGTAATTGAACTGCTCGGCAAAGACGGTACGCTGTATGCATCCAAGGAAGTGCAACTGGCAGCAGGGGCACAGAGCATCACTGCCGAGTTCAAGGGGCTGGCCGGAGCTACCGACCATGAAGGCCAGTTTGTTCTCCGGCTCGGCGGGGCATCAGGCACTGTGCAGCTCGATAATTTCGTGCTGCTGCGGACCAGCACCTATTACGATCCGTCGCTTGTGTACTATCCGCTGGTGAACGGGGATTTCGGCTTCGGCTTCAGCAGCTGGGAACGCCTGCTGACCGAGCAGGGCGGACAGAGCACGGCTGCAGTTACAGACGGGGCAGCCAAATTCAGCATTACCAATACCGGCAGCCAGAACTACTCCGTGATGCTGTTCCAAAACGGTCTGAAAGCATCAGCCGGTGCGGAATACGTCATTGAGTTCGATGCCAAATCTACAGTTGCCCGCAAGATCGGCGTTAACGTAGAGAATGCGTCATATTCAGCTTCCTTCACGAAGCTCGTTGAGGTGACGCCGGAAGGCGCCCATTACAGATACGAGTTCCGTCAGGGCATAAAGGATACGCTGTCACTGAAATTCCTGCTCGGGAAGGTAGACGGTGTAAGCATTCCGGGTGCACATGATGTCATTATTGATAATGTGAAATTTGAGATCAAAGGGGCTCCGGCCAAGCCGCAGGAGCTGCTGGCGGACAGCAGCAATAACCGTGCCGGACAGCCGATCCAGCTCCAATATAATGACAAAGAGGCCTGGCGCAGCAAGATTCAGGCCGTTAAAGTAAACGGATCCGCTTTAACCCCGGAGCTGTACAGCACTCAGCCCGGTGTGATTACGATTAACGCCGCTGCCTTCCCGGCGGAAGGCAGCTACGCCATTACGGTGGAGGCGGAAGGTTATGTCCCTGCCGCAGTAACGCAGGTGATTCTGGCAGGCGGCAGCAATCTGGTGGTGAACGGCTCGTTCGCCAGCGGAACAACTGGCTGGAATACATGGTCCGGTGAAGGCGGAGCAGCCGTGTTAAGTGCAGTGGACGGCATTGCGAATATCGATATTAATGCAGCCGGCGGCCAGACCTGGGCTAATCAGTTATTCCAGGAAGGCATCCAGCTGCAGGCCGGCAAAACCTATGAGCTGAGCTTCAAGGCCAAATCGACGGTTCCGCGGCAGATTATCGTAGAATACAGCGGCACCTCTGCCGCCTCCCAGCAGGCTAAATTCGATGTTACAGCCACCTGGGCGACCTACAGCGCGCAGTTTACGGTGGCAGACGGCAGTCCGCTGAAGCTTAACTATCTGATCGGTGCCACTGCAGGCACGGATAAAACAGCCAACAGCACAGCGCATATCCTGTCACTGGATGATATCTCGATTACCGAAGTGACTGGCGGCTCACCGGGTGAGCCGGCAAGCGGCACTTTGGACAACGGAACCTTTGATGGCGCGGAGGGGCTGGCCGGCTGGACACAATATTTTGACGGAACCGGCTCTGCCCAGGCGCTGAACGGGGAACTGGCTGTCAGTCTGACCGGAACAGGCAACGCGAGCTATAGTGCACAGGTGGATTATGCGAACCTGAAGCTGGAACAGGGCAAAACCTACAAGCTGACCTTTCAGGCCCGCTCCGATATTAACCGCCTGATTGAGGTTGCCGTAGAGCATAAAGGCGGGGATTACACCAAATATCTGCCTGCCGTCAGTGTCGCCTTGACCAGTGAGATGAAGGAATACAGCTACACCTTCACCATGAGCGGCGGAACAGATACCCTGGCACATCTGGTGTTCCTGATGGGGCTGGTTTCCGGCAACAGCCAGGAGACTAACAGTGCCATCGGTGCAGGCAATCAGATTGTGATTGATAACGTAACGCTGATCCAGCAGCCCTGAAATTTAAGCGCCTAAGCCAGCCGGACACCGGCAAAAAGCAGACAGCACAAAAAGGCCGTGCCCCCTTGAATAAAGGGGACGCGGCTTTTTTACATTTTGCAGTAGTTCGAATAAGCGTTTAAGTTTCCTTGGGAATCAGTTCAAAGATTTTGCCGGTTTCCAGCGCTTCGATCAGCTTCAGCAGCCAGCGGTAGTATTTGATCGCTTCCATAATCTTTGCTTCATCATTGGTCAAAAGATGCAGCACTTCGTCATTCTCCGCATACTCTGCCTGCATGTCCTTAATTTCGGCGAGCGATTTCGACAAGGCAATCATGTTGCCCTCGACTGCTTTTCTCCACTTGATTGAAAAATAATCGCTGAAGTTCTGGTGCCAGTCGGGGACGACCTCGAACAGGTCCTTGCGTGTCCCTTTTCCCCATACCTTGTCAATCATCTTCAAATCCAGCAGTGTGCGCACGCCGGTGCTCATGGACGTCTTGCTCATCCCCATGGTGCGGCTCAAATCATCCAGCGTTACAGGGCCTTCATTAAAATACATATAACCATATAAATGTCCGATAGACAGCGTAATTCCGTATAAGTCCATATTTTTGCCGATGGAATCAATTACCCGCTCGCGAGCCTTGCTGATTCGCTTTATCTGCTCGGGCTCAAGCCCCTCTAAATCGTTCATGGTGTCCCTCCTGAGGAAATAGGCTGATAGACTGCAAACCTCTCAAGTGTATTGTAAACAAATCCTGTTCCATAAGTAAAGAATGCACCTGAAACGGAATATGGCGAAAAACAGAGTATTCTTTATGTAAAGTACGTAAAGTTAAAACTGTACACTAAATTTTTAGCGTATACGGACTTTGCCTAATTTTTCACAACTCCGCTACACTTATTGAGGAGCAACTGCCTGAATAACGATAAGGGGAAAAGGAGGTCACCATGGCAATTATAGAGGTGAAACAACTAACCAAGGTATTCGGTAACGATGCAGGACGCGCCCTTCCATTACTGGAGCAGGGATGGTCCAAAGAGAAGATTGCCCGTGAGGCCAAGCTGACCGTAGGGGTCAATAAGGCTGAATTCAGCATCGGTGAAGGTGAAATTTTTGTCATTATGGGCTTGTCGGGGAGCGGTAAATCGACGCTTGTCCGGCTGCTGAACCGTTTGATTGAGCCTACCGGAGGCCAGGTTTTATTTAAAGGCAAGGACGTCGTCCAGATGAGCTCAGAGGAGCTGCGGACCTTCCGGCGTAAAAATATCGGGATGGTATTCCAGAAGTTCGGCCTGTTTCCGCACCGCAGCGTGCTGGCGAATGCCGAATACGGACTTGAAGTACAGGGTGTAGATAAAAAAGAGCGCACCCGCCGTGCCATGGAGGCACTGGAGCTTGTTGGACTGAAGGGCTGGGAAAACCACCGCCCCGATCAGCTCAGCGGCGGTATGCAGCAGCGTGTGGGCCTGGCCAGAGGGCTGGCCAATGACCCGGATATTCTGCTGATGGATGAGGCGTTCAGTGCGCTTGATCCGCTGATCCGCAAGGATATGCAGCAGGAGCTGCTGGAGCTGCAGGCCAGAGTGAAGAAGACCATTGTGTTTATCACCCATGATCTGGACGAGGCGCTGCGGATCGGTGACCGGATAGCCCTGATGAAGGACGGCGTGATCGTACAGATCGGCACACCGGAAGAAATACTGATTCAGCCGGCCAACAAGTATGTGGAGCGCTTCGTCGAGGACGTGGATTTGTCCAAGGTACTGACGGCGGCACATGTAATGCGCCAGCCGGAAATGATCCGGCCGGAGCGCGGACCGCGCGTGGCCCTGCAGCTGATGCGGGACAGCGGCGTGTCCAGCCTGTATGTAGCGAGCAATGAAATGAAGCTGCAGGGAGTTGTGACGGCTGACGATGCGTCCAGAGCGCTGAAAGAAAACCTGAGCATTCTGGAGGTTATGCAGCGGGAGATTCCCCGTGTACGTCCGGAAACACTGCTGAATGATCTGTTTGAGCTGATGTCAGCGACTCATCTGCCGGTGGCAGTGGTCGATGAGAATGACCGGCTCAAGGGGATTGTCATTAAAGGGGCTGTGCTGTCGGCACTGGCCGGCAACGCTGTTCCGGAAGGAGGTACACAAGCATGAACATTCCCAAAATTCCTATAGGCCAGGGCGTAGAGTGGATTGAGGACTGGCTGATGACTTATTTCGGTCCAGTGTTCAGCTTCATCCACATGATTATCGGCGGTATGGTCACCGGGATTGAAACGGCCTTGACCTTTCTTCCGGCGATTGTGCTGACTATTGTTATAGCCGCGCTTGCTTACTGGATCGGCAAATGGCGGATGGCGTTGTTTGCCGTAGTCGGGCTGCTGCTGATTGACAATCTCGGCCTCTGGGCACCGTCCATGCAGTCGCTGGCGCTGGTGCTGACCGCCTCGGTGCTTGCCGTATTGATCGGCGTGCCTGTCGGCGTGCTCTGCGCCCAGAGCAAGACTGTACAGAATATTGTGACTCCGGTGCTTGACTTTATGCAGACGATGCCGGCGTTTGTCTACCTGCTGCCTGCGGTATCCTTTTTCTCGCTGGGGGTCGTTCCCGGAGTCATCGCTTCTATTATATTTGCGATTCCGCCGACCATCCGGCTGACCAATCTGGGTATCCGCCAGGTGTCGGAGGAGCTGGTTGAGGCTGCAGATGCCTTCGGCTCCACACCGGGACAGAAGCTGTTCAAGCTGCAGCTGCCGATTGCGATGCCGACCATTATGGCCGGGATTAACCAGACGATAATGCTGTCGCTGTCCATGGTGGTCATTTCCTCCATGATCGGTGCCCAGGGTGTCGGCGCTTATGTCTATCGGGCCGTATCGCAGGCCAAGACGGGGGCGGGCTTTGAAGCGGGAATTGCGATTGTTATTATCGCCATTCTGCTCGACCGTCTGACCCAGAAGCTGTTCAAAACCAAGCAACAAAACTAATTAACTATAGGAGTGTGAGTGATTGATGAAGAAGAGAAGCATAGGAATACTGTTGACTGTTCTGCTGGTGGTGGCTGTCTTAGCGGGATGTTCGTCCGGATCGGGCGCAGACAAGACGGTGAAGCTGGCTTATGTGGCCTGGGATTCAGAGATTGCGAGCACTTATGTTGTAAAAGAAGTCCTTGAATCGAAGCTTGATATGTCTGTAGAAATGCTGCAGGTGGATGCCGGTCCGATGTTTGCGGGTGTAGCTGACGGAAGTGCCGATGCGATGGTTGCCGCCTGGCTGCCAGGCACGCATGCTTCCTACCTGGAGCAGTACGGCAGTAAGTTAGAAGACCTGGGTCCCAACCTCGACGGTACCAAAACAGGTCTTGCCGTTCCAACCTACATGGATATTAACTCCATTGAGGATTTAAAGGACGCTGAGCTGGCGGGAACTCTGCAGAACCGGATTGTCGGTATTGAACCGGGTGCAGGAATTATGATGGCTACGGAAAAGGCGCTTGAGGCGTATGGTCTGAGCGATTACACGCTGCTTGAGAGCTCGTCTGCGGCCATGGTGCAGGAGCTTGAAAAAGCCTACCAGAGCAATGAGCCGATTGTAGTAACCGGATGGACTCCGCACTGGATGTTTGCCAATATGGACCTGAAATATCTGGAAGACCCGCAGGCCGTATACGGCGGTGCTGAACAGATCCATACTATGGTGCGTACGGGCCTGAAGGATGATATGCCTGAGGTGTACAGCCTCCTGGACCAGTTCAACTGGACTCCTGAAGATATGGAGCAGGTGATGGTTGATATTGCAGGCGGTCAGTCTCCGGAGGAAGCAGCTAAAAAATGGGTCGGCGAGCATGAGGATCAGGTCAACGCCTGGATTGCCGCAGTACAGGAATAACGGACTGCATCAGGGTGATTTTTGCAGCAGTATATAATGTGTGCTATGATGAAAAGAACATAAGGCTACAGAATTGTCATTTTTCAGCCGGCTAGTGTTCTTTACATATATATTCATACGTAGGCACAATCCGTAATAAACACCCCGTAAGGGGTGTTTTTCTTGACAAATAAACCATATATAAATACTCAGCAGAGCTGACACTGCAATGAGCCGGGAAAGGAGACAGCTCCATGACAGAGGTAATTAACGGCTGGATCGATTGGCTGCTGCAGAGTCTGGGTTTGAGCGGACCCTATATTTTACTGGCGACAGTCCCGCTTACGCTGCTGCAAAGCTTGTTCGGATTTTTTCCGCTGGCTATATTAATTGTGCTGCATGTGTCCGAGTTTGATATCATCGGCGGTATGGCGGTCAGCTGGATGGCCTGCAATCTGGGTTCAATCCTCATCTATTTCCTGTTCCGCAGATACCTGTACGGCTGGTTTGACCGCAAATGGAGAGCCAAGCTGAAGCGCTACGACAAGTGGCAGCGTTACCTGGACCGGTACGGCATCTGGACGCTGGTGCTGCTGCGCACGGTTCCCATTATGCCCAGCAATATTATTAATTTTATGGCAGCTGTCTCCCCGATTAAGGTATCCTCCTATATCTGGGGCACCGTGCTCGGCAATCTGTCCTATATCTGGCTGTTCGGGACGATCGGTTCATCGCTGATTGTGCCGCGTGAGGAATGGAGAGGTTTTCTGGGCTGGTACGCGGTGTTCATCGCTGTTCTGCTTGCAATCTTCGTGCGCCGTCATTGGGGGCATCTCCAGGAGGATAAGCGCAGCAGAATGCAGTAGGAAACATAGTGTAGTAAATTGTAAAGGAAGAACGCTTTTTCCGGTGACGGCTGTCACAGGGAGGGCGTTCTTCTTTTTTGTCCCATGCCTGAATACCCTATAGTAATGAACGGGCGGCTTGGCCGCGGTGATACCGGGAGGGGACTTAAGAGCATGGGCAGAATACGAAAATGGGGGAGCCGCAGGGTCGCGCTGCCAGGCTCACGGCGCTTGGGACGACTGGGGCTGCCGAAGATCAGCTGGGACAGCTTGCCGCGGCCTGCCTGGCGGAGTCCGGCCTTTAAAGCCAAGCCGTCACGGGCGGGCAGCCTGCGGCCGGCAGCGCGGAGTGCGGGGTTCAAGGCCCGGCCGTCCAAGCCGGGGCTGGGATGGCCGGCGGGGCAGAAAACGCGCAGTAAGCAGGGAGGCATGTATGAGGGCGGGACTACGCCGGGATCGTGGACGCAAGGCAGTGTCCGGAGCGCAGGAGGATTGTCCGTAACGCAGGGAAGCGGCGGAGGCATCAGGGGCAGAGGGAAGCTGTTTGGCCAGAGCAGCGGTAAAGGAGGCAGTCCGGCACGTCCTCGCAGACGGGGCCGCTTTTGGCTCATTTTAAGCCTGGTGCTGGTTATCGGTATCCTGCAGGGGCTGCGGTATGTGGAGCAGCATCTGCGCCCGCCGATTATTCATCTGGCGCAGATCCGGGTGAAGCAGATCGCTACCGAATCCATTAACAAAGCGATCACCTCGCAGGTTGCGGACGGCGGAGATGCCGAGGCGCTTATCGACTGGAAGACCGATAAAAACGGCAAAATCTCCGGTTTTATGCTCAATTACAGGGAGCATATGCGGATCACCTCGCAGGCTGCGGAGGTCATCCAGACGACCCTGCAGGATCTGCACAACCGGACGGAGCATATCCCGCTCGGCCAGGCGCTGGACAGCCCGCTGATCGCCTCCTTCGGGCCTGATGTCCCGATCAAGATTGAACCGCAGGGAGCGGTCAAGGTAGAGCTCAACACCCGCCAGAAAAATGCCGGGATCAATATGATTCTGGTCGAGGTGTATATCCATATTGTCACCGAGGTGGCTGTCGTCGTTCCGTTCGACATGGAGCCGCAGGTGGTCGATACAGAGATTCCGGTCTCCTACCTGATGGTGGTCGGAGATGTGCCGATGTACTATTACGACAATCAGGGCAATCCTGTCGGCGAGAACGGCAGCAGCGCACCTGGCATCGCGATACCGGCCCCAAGCCAGAGCGGGGACAAGAGCGGTGCAGCGGACAGCGGCACTGGTGCTGGAGCGGGCAACGGCTCCGGCGCAGACAGCGGTGCCGGAAACAGCGGAAAAGATGCTCCCGCCGGCAGCGGCAACGCTGTCGACCCGTCCACCGGCGCGGACAATGCCGGAAGCGGAGGGAACGCTGGGAACAGCGGCAATACGGGCGGGGGTACCGGGGAGTAAAGGATTGGAGACGGTTGGTACCGGCGCTCCTAATAGTGAGCGCCGAATAGCGCCGGTCAAGCGAATAGAACACTGGGTGCCTGGGCTGGACGCTATGCAGTAAGCGCCAAACTCCGGGGTCACCGAAGAACAAGCGGCAGATCAAAGGCCAATACAAGGGGCAAACCAAGGACCAAACCAAGGACCAAACCAAGGACCAAACCAAGGACCAAACCAAGGACCAAACCAAGGACCAAACCAAGGACCAAACCAAGGACCAAACCAAGGACCAAACCAAGGGCAAACTAGGCACTACACACCCGGTCGCCCGGCACCGGATGCTAAGCAGCCTGATAAAAAACTCACCGGTGCTAACGGACCGTACAGCCCTTATTTGATCAATTTTGCCCGTTTACCTGGTCTTACGGACTCAGATGCACTTATTAGTCCGCTTATGGAGCTTTTGGGCGGGAAAACGGGCAGATAAGGACGCTGGTGTCCGTTTAGCTTTTGATGGCAGGGTACTGGAGCCGAATAAGGTCATCTCTGTCCGTTAGGTTGTTACAGTAGACGGATTTCCACCGCGAACTGTGATAGTGGATTATGATAGCTGCAGATTACAGCGGCCGGAAGTGTAAATATCTTCCCAAAAAGCAGCCAGTCCATAAACAGTACAATCGGAACGTCAATGTAAATCGTTAGAGCTGCTGCATTTTGCTCCACCGGAAGAAAACAGGGATATCCCCCTGACCGGCTCATACACTATAGGTAGCAAAGTTTTTATGTGATGGAGTGTGAATCAGGGATGCCTTATGATGCTGAAGCTGATGCGGTCAGCCCGGAGCGGCTGGCCGGAAGATACAGTTACCTTGAGCGGGAGGGGCTGCTGCCGCTGCCGGCCAAGGACGGCGTGACGATTGTAGTGGAGCTAACGCACAGGGAGTGGGCGGAAGAATGTCTGAGTCGGCTGCTGGTGCATTCCGGTCCTGCTGTCCGCCTGATAGGTGTGGCAATGAGGGAGGATTTTCAGCTGCAGCCGCTTCTGGAACGGTTCTCTGCAGAGGCAGAGCTGTCTTTTCTTCCTTATGAGCGCGGAAATTACCGGATTAATGAGGCTTTGGCAGATGCCCGGACGTCCTTTATCGTGCTGCTGGAGGATCGGGTGCTGGTCACAGCCGGCTGGCTGAATGAGCTGCTGTGGCCGGCCATTGATGATCCGGCAACCGGAGCGATGGCTCCGCGCTCCGCGGCGGAGGAGCAAGAAGGCAGAGAGGTGCTGCGGTTTGGCAATGATCTGGAACTGTCCGCTTATGTCAATCACCAGCTGAGCCGCCGCCGGGGGGAATGGCGGGAGGCCGGGGTACTGAGCGGCCCTTGCCTGGTTGTTACACGGGAAATGCTGCAGCGGACCGGTGGGCTGGATTTCTCGCTCCGGGAGCGGCGCTTCATTATTGCCGACTGGTGCCTGCGTGCCCGGCAGCTGGGAACCAGGCTTGCCATCAGTGCGGCGTCATATGTACATGTCCTGCAGCCGCTGGCAGCCAGAGCCCCGCATAAAAATAGCGAAGCACAGGCTGCAGCGGGGCTGGCTTACTGCGCAAAATGGCGGATTCCGGACGAACGTCTGCGTGAACACGGTCTTCCCGTACCGGAGAATCTGTCAGCATTGGAGCGGCAGCCGGCCATTCCGCTGGGCAAAACGCCCGCAGCGCTGCCGCTTGTGACGGCAGTGGTGTATTTCGAAGAAAAATGGCCGGCCGAGGCTTCCATTCAGCGCCAGCTTTTGCTGCAGGGGCAGCAGAGCTACGGAAACATCCGCTGGATCAGTGTCCGGGACAGCTGGACCGACACCACACCGGATTTTCCCGTCCATGAACGGGATACCGTTATTACGGTACAGGGGGAGAAGCCGTGGCTGCATGCACTGGAGAACATTTCGGGCATGTACCAAAGCGAAGTGACCGTCTACATGTCCGCATCCGTCAGCTACGACAGTGAATATGTGGCCCGGATTGTGAAAGCCCTGCTGCATAGCCCTGCCGCTCTGATCGTCAGTGCTGCGCCGGGGCTTGCAGAATCGGAGCTGCCGGACAATCCGGAGCGGGGCACAGCGGTGGTGCTGCCGCTGGAGCGTACGGCGCATAGAGGAGACATCCTGCCGGGCCGGATTGTAAAACGGGAATCCTCCCGCCGCAGCCTGCTGCTCTGTCCGGGGCCGGAGCTGGCGGTAGGTTACATAGCAGGGGGGCCTGTTCCGGGAGCCGCAGTCCCCGGCAGTACTGACCGGCCTTCTGAGCGAAAAGGAGGGACGCAGCCGTGAACTACATTATTTTCAGCGGAGTCCCCTGGGATGAATACGGCTACAAAAGGATGCTGGAGGTGCTGCCGGAGCGGGAGGATATTGTTTTTACCGGAACAATGACTTCACTGCAGCAGGAAGACAGCGGCATTCGTGCCCTGTCTCTGGCTGAAGCCTGCACGCTGCCGGCAAAGGAATATACAGCCCTGGTCTCCTCGCCGTACTGGCTGCAGGATGTGCTGGCCTTTGGGCCTGCCTTTATAATCGCCCTGCTGGAGCGCTGTCCGGAAGGGGAGGATGTGAACCTGTGGGATAAGTATAGCGGCCTGCTTGCCGCCAAAGCGGATCTGGTGGGAACGGCCTCGGAGCGTCTGTTTCTGGAGCAGCTTTTATCCCGGAGCGGTGTAGTCTATCTGAGCGGGGATGACCCTTTGTCATACGGGATGATCCGCAGGGGGGAGCGGCTGTATTTTCTTGCGGATTTTGAGGCGGTATGGAAAAAAGCGCTCGAAGAGCTGTGGCTGCCCCCGGATACGGATTGCCCGGATGAACCGTGGGCTGAGATCCAGCTCCGGCACCGTGCAGATTATTATCTGTCGATGTGCGGGAAGCTGCCGCAGCAGCCAACCGTTCATTATCTGGCCGCCTCGTACTTATATCTGCTTGGTGACGGGCGTGCGGCGGAGCTTTTGACAAAATCCTTTGAGCTGATGCTGCTGCATGATTATACGGATTGTCTGCATTCCCATTATCGATTCTTCTCGGCCATCGGGGCGAAGCGCGGCAACCTGGAGCTGGCGGTCCGCCAGTACGAAATAACCGCATTTACGGCTGAGGAAAAAGCGTTGTCAGCACAGCTGCAGCGTTGGCTCGGCAGCGGAGCGCGTGAACTGGTGCAGGCGGAGCTGTACCGGGTGAATGAGGACAGCGCTGCGGCGATACGGCTGCTGGCGGGAATGGAGAGTCTGGAGGCTAAGTCTCTGCTGCTGCTGAATTATATGGATACCTTCCAATGGGAAAAAGCGCTCCGGCTGCAGCAGGAGCTGGACAGCATGACCGCTGAGCCGTCTTCACTAATGCTGTTTCAGGGGAGCGGTGCCATAGCATCCGTCCTTCTGCAGACTCCCGTAGTGGAAGGAACACTGCAGCTGCTGTGCGGTAAAAGGCATGCGGCAATCCGCAGTTTTTTACGGGCGGCGGGAGCGGACCAGGGAGCGCGGGCGCTTTTTGCCGAAATGGCCGATCTGGAGGAAGCTGTCGGACGATTAAGGGGGAGAACAGCCGATGAGGATGTCTGAACCGCTGCGCAAAACCTCCGGGAACCGCCTGACCGCGATGATGCAGGTGCGGAATGAAGCCGGGCGTTATCTGGAGCAGGTGCTGGAGGAGCTGAGCGATTTCGTCGATGAGATCGTGATTGTGGATGACGGCAGTACGGATGGTACGGCGCGGCTGTGCCGTTCTTTTGCCAAAGTGACGAAGCTGGTGACGCTGGAGAGCCCGCTGTTCAGCCGGGAATGGGAGCTGCGGCAGACGCTGTGGGAGCTCGCGGTATCGACGGAGCCCGACTGGCTGCTCTCGGTGGATGCCGACGAATTCTATGAGGAAGCGGCAAAGCGGGAGATGCGCCGGCTGATTGATCAGGATGTCTATGATTGGGTAGCCTTCCGGCTGTACGACTTCTGGGGCACCACCACCCATTACCGTGATGATGAACACTGGAATATCCATACAAAGCATACCCGCACGCTGGTCCGCTATCTGCCGGATTATCATTATTTTACACCGCGGATGAACCATCATGTGCCCCGGCTTCCGCTGTCCTATGCGGCTCTGCCCGGCTTTCTTGCCGAGCTGCGGGTGAAGCATTTCGGCTGGGTGCTGTCTCCGGAAGAACTGCGGCACAAATACGAGCGGTATATGGATAACGATCCCGAGGGCCGCTGGGGCAGCCTGGAGCAGTACCGGTCAATCCTCGATGAGCATCCGCGGCTGGTGGAGTGGCAGGAGAGGCGCGGGTGAGGGTGGCAAGTATCATGTGGGATTTGATGATGATTAAATCAAAAAGAATAAAATTTGAATGAGAATTGAATGGAGATAAGATAGTGGCTGGCAGAAAAATGGGGATTGAATGGAGATACAATAGTCGAAGGTAGATAAATGGGGATTGAATGGAGATACAATGGTCGCAGGCAGATAAATGGGGATTGAATGGAGATACAATGGTCGCAGGCAGATAAATGGGGATTGAATGGAAATACAATAGTGGCAGGTAAAAGCAATGCCCCTGGTCCGTTGCGGAGCCGGGGCATTGCTGTGTTGGGGGTTGGGGCAGATGAAATCCAGCTCTCTACTTTGGCCGATAAACTCTGAGCGGTATATATTCCGCACACCGTACACGGCACACGGCACATTGCATATCTCACATCGCATACCGCGCACCGCGCACTGCAGATCGAAGAGTACAGCTTGTACATCCGCATACCGCACATCGTACACCGCACATCTTATACCGCAGACTGCACATCGAGTACGGCACATCGCCATCTCAGACCGAAGAGCGCAGACTGTACATCCGCACATCGTATACCGCAGAAGGCACATCGCGTACCGCACACCGCACACGATGCACCATACTCCACTCTGGATTCTGCGGTAAAGAGGGATTCTTTTGCATGGAGATGTATGAAAGCTGAAACGCAAATCAATTCAAGAAAATTAGTTGGATTTTCAACACCTAATTTGATCCAAATCCAAGATTTACAACATTTAGTTGGAAAAACGCCATCTATTCCGAGCGATTTACCGCTCCGTAGGAACTTTAGACGAAATTAAGTAGCGTTTTTCCACTTAGTTTTCTTAAACTAGCATTTTACAGAGAATTAGGTGGCGAAAATCCACTTAGTTTTATATATTTCACTGCGAGCGGTGCGTCCTGCTGCAAAGTCACAGGTGGTAACGTTATGCGCACAGCCGCGGAGAGGCGAGAACGCGACTCAAAGCTGCGAATCGGTGAGCATAATGAATCAAAGCTGCTTAGAAGCAGCACATGGATACAAAATCGCTGAGCGGCGAAGAGCATCCGCCGCTCAAAGCGGCCCGGCGGAGGAAGGCGCGGACTGCGTCCTCTGCCAGTCTCCGCCAAGGGCCGCCCGCACCAGCAGCAGCCGGGGAATGCCGCCTGCGGGGACGGGTCCTGCTGCAGCGCCGGCTGCCAGCTGCAGCTTGTGATAGGCAAGGCCGATGAGCACGGCCTTGCTTCCCGAGGCCCGCAGCGCCTGTTCAGCTGCGGGCTCAAGCCGGGGCAGCCTGCCGCAGGAACCGGCAATGGCTGCATACAGCAGCCACTCCGCTGCGCCGGCAGGCGTGCTGTACTGGTGCTCCATCTCCTCGAAGATGGAGCACCATTGCTCTTGTGCCGCGGCCGGCGCCTGCAGCAGGCCGCCGAGCACCGGCTGCGGCAGGCGCGTCCACTGCAGCCGGTGCTCGGCGCTGCGGTATAAGCCCAGCAGGCTGCTCCAGGCCCCCGCCTGAAGCAGCAGCTGTGCGGCATACGCGAGCTCCGCGGCAGCCGGCGCAGTGGCAGGCTCAGCCGCGGGGGTTCCCGGCAGCAGCCGGGGCACGGCCGGCAAGCCCGGGCGGCAGCCGGACAAGCTGCCGAGCCAATACGCTGCCCGATCCGCATCCCCGGTGCGGCAGGCAAGGGCCCAGAGATAGCCGCGGATAAACGGCTGCTCGGCCTCATGCTCCGGCAGCAGCCGCTCCAGGCGGGCGGCAACTGCCGGGAGATTTGCGTGCTGCCGGAACAGCTCCGGCAGCACCTCAAGCACGCGCCGCACGGCTGCGGGCAGCTGCGGGGCTCCGGCGAGCGCCTGCAGCCAGCCGGACGCGCGGGCGTTGAGCGCTGCCGGAACGAGCAGGCGCAGTGTGGCCGGCGAGAGTGCGCCGCCGGCTGCCCCGGTTAAGGTGATGAGCTGCGGCTCATCATCGGACAGCAGGCAGAGCGGCACAAGCTCTGCCCAGGCGGCAGTCAGGTCCGGCGAGAAGCGGACAGCTTGCACATAGTGCTTCTTCGCTGCCCCGAACAGGTACAGCTGTTCACTGACCTGCCCGGCCAGCAGGCTGGTGCGGCTGGTGCCGCTGCCGGAAGAGGAAGGATATTTGTGGGCTGTATTTCCGCAGCGCAGCGCCTCAAGCAGAAGGCCGTACGCGTTAGCCAGAGCGCCATTCTCCAGCAGCAGCCGGGCATAGCACTCCAGCAGATCGGTGAAATCGGGAAACCTGGCCAGTCCGTCACTATAAACGGCCCTGGCTTCCTGGCTGCGCCCGGCAGCCTGCAATGCATAAGCTGCCTTAAGATAGATATCAGCCGTATAACCGTGACCGGGCATCGTATCCTTCAGCAAAGGGAGCAGAATATCTGCGGCTGAACCATACTCACCCTGCTGATAGTACTCGGTACCCAGCGCATAACGGAGGGAATAGCTCGCGGGATCAAGCTGTAAGGCAGCCCGGATGAGGTCCAGATTGCGTGAGGTTTTATTTTTGAGCAGCAGCTCTTCGTCCACATATCCATAGTGAAGCACAGGCAGATCCGCGTAAGCAATCCGGCCGTCCGATAGCGCCCAAATGCTGCTGGCAGCCTCCTCATGAATGGTCCCGTGAAAAAGAATTTCCGGATCGTTCCTGAACAGCCGGCAGACGTTGTCTGTAACATATTCTGTCCCGGCAGTACTGCCTACATAGTGGATAAAAGGCAGGAAATAACCTTGAACCGCAGTGTTATCCAAAAGCTGCAGCAACGCTTCCTTCTCCCAGCCGTCAGTCACTTCATCCGCATCCAGTACCAGAATCCACGGGCAGGAAGCCTGGCGGAGACTCAGATTCCGGGCTTTGGCAAAATCTTGCTCCCAAGGAACCCTGATGACTCTGGCCCCAAAGCTGCGGGCGATGTCCATGCTTCCGTCAGTGGAGCCGGTGTCGGCGATGATGATCTCCGATACCAGGCCCTGTACGGAGGATAAACACCGGCTCAGATGCCGGGCTTCATTCTTGACGATCATGCAGAGGGAGAGTGCGGGAATATTCATTCAAAGCATCCTCCTTCTTTACTCTCCCGTCCGGGGAAGCGGCAGTGTGAGGCGTACCCTGGCTGCAGCAGGACCGAGGCCGGAAGCAGCAGGCAGCGCGGCCAGCATGCGGTCAGCCAGCAGCAGCCAGGCACGGCTGGACCGGGAGGCCGGACCCGCCGCAGAAGGACCGTACTCCGGCACGCAAGCGGCCGGATGACTCAGAAGCAGGGTGATGTCCTGGTGCTGCAACTGGTCAACCGGCACAGCATTGACCCGCTGCAGGAGGCGGAGCAGGTCTGCGGCTGCATCATCTGAAGGAAAAACAGATGATGCAGATTCTGGCACAGCCTCATACACAGCAGGCAACTTACCGTCCAGACGTGTCTCCGCACCACCGCCCGGCATAACCGCATCCGCCGCTCCTGCAGCTCCCGCGCCACCCGGTGAACATATATCCGTTACCTCTGCGTCTCCTCTTGGCGTGTTCGCATTCCTTGTCTCCGCACCACCGTCCTGCAAATCCGCATCCGCCGCTCCCGCGCCACCCGGTGCCCTCATGTCTGACACCTCTGATTCTCCTCTTGGCGTGTTCGCATTCCTTGTCTCCGCACCACCGTCCGGTATATCTACATCCGCCGCTCCTGTGCTCGCCCCTATAACCTTCGCTGCAGCCGCTAAACAGCCCTCCGCCAGCAGCAGCCCGGCCAGCCGGGGCACGTCTGCCGTTAACTGCGGCAGATGCTCCTTCAGCCAGCCGGGAAGCTCATGTTCACGGCCGGCGCACTTCATTATCCGCACGAGCCGCACAAGGAGCGGGGCAGGTGCAGGATGAAGCTGGGCCGCCCGGGTGTAGCAGGCCATGGCTTCGCCGGCTTCCCCCGTTTCCTGGCACAGCTGCCCGAGTGCAGCGTAGGTCAGATAAGTGCCCAGCCCGGATTCGGTGTGATAGCCCGGAGGCGAGACACCGATCTCCAGCGCCTGCCGGAATGCCTGCCTGGCCGCAGCAAAAGCCCCCGCCTGCAGCAGCAGCACCCCCTTGATATGGTGGAGATCAGGATAATCAGGGAAAAGCGTGCATCCTCTGATACATGCATCCAGCGCACCCGGCTGGTCACCGGACATGATCCGGCAGCGGACTTCGTATTTGTACAGCAGATGAATGAAGCTGGTGTCGGGCTCTGCCTCAGCCAGCGACAGTCTGATATGCTCCAGCGCCTGAGTATAATCACCAAGCCGCATATACTCGACTGCCGTATTGAACTGGTGAAAAGCATCCCGCGGGTTCAGCCTCAGCTGCTCTTTTAGCAGGCTGAGATTGCGGCTGATTTTATCCTTTTTGGCCACAACCCCGTCTGCATAGCCGTAATGGTGGACGGATACCGTACTCAGGTGCATGGCTGCCGCCGGTGTAGCCTCAACAATGGCAGCAGCAATCTGCTCGTGGATGATACCGCTGAACCTGTATTGCGGACGGTTGCGGAACATCCGGAGAATCGGATTGACCGTAATGACCGGTGAGGAGAACGCAGTCCCTTTATGATTATGAATCCGTACAAAAAATGCCTCATACTCCGTATGCTCCGCACACAGCAGCAGCTCGCCCTTACTCTGTGCATCCAGTTCCTCATCTGCATCCAGTACAAGAATCCACGTCCCGCGTGCCTGCTCCAGTCCGGCGTTTCGGGCGGCAGCGAAATCTCCGGTCCAGGGATAAGAGACGATACGGGCTCCAAAGCTGCGGGCAATCGCAAGGGTAGCATCTGTAGAGCCCGTATCGACGATAATCAGCTCATCCGCGATACCATGTACGCTTGTTAGGCAGCGGGCCAGGGTGTCGGCTTCATTTCTGACAATCATGCACAGTGAGATCAGCGGTTTACGCTGTAGCCTGCTCATGGCTTTGCACCCCCAGGGAGTCTGCGTCTGCTCCAGCTGGTATGCCAGGGCGTCCGGTTTAACGCTGTAATGGCGTTTTTGACGGCGGCAAGATCCTCCAGAACCGGTCCTTGCGGGTAGCCTTCGCCGAAGCCTGCAAGCACCTTTTCCAGATCGGCTGCGGCCAGCTGCAGGTAACAGACGGATAACCCGGCACGTGCAGCGTCCTCCTGCCCTGTTACCGCAAGCGCCTGCTGAAACCATCCGGCAGCCTGTTCATAATGGCCTTTGTCATGAAGCATTTCCGCGATATAAAAAGCAACCCGTTTCCCCGCTAGCCCATCACCTGCCAGCTCAATAAAATGCTCCCCGGCTTCCTCCAGCCGGCCCGCCTTATACAGTGCTGCCGCCAGCTCAGCCTGATGAACAGATGAAAGTCCGGCCAGGGCCTCGGCAACCGGGATCAGCCGCAGTTTAACTGCAAGGGGGATCAGCTGCGTCAAAAGCAGGGATAGTGCAGGGTCATCAGCGAGGGTTCCGGCGTTATCCCCTTCCCCGGCAGGCCTCTGCAGTGTCAGGCCCGGCAGCTGATTGAGCTTGTGCCAGCTGATCCGCTCACCCTCCGGCAGAACAGCCAGCTGGCTGTTCTGCAGCGGTATGCCCTGTCCCCACAGGCACAGGGCTTCAAGCATACGCAGCTCCTGCAGCAGCTCCGGGCTCATGTCCCCGGAAGCCTGCTGATTCAGGCCGCTGCGGATAAGCGACAATGCCGTTTCCGGCTCACCGGTAACGATCCAGGCGGTGCTGATCTGCAGCAAAGTATTTTTTTTCGGCACAATAAGCCCGCCCGGCAGCCCGCATATCGCTTCAAAGGCATCTGCGTCGTATAAGGCCCTGATGATCGCCGCTCTTCCCGCAGGCTGATCTCCCGGAACCAGCTGCAGCAGCAGGGCGGCAATATCACTGTCAGGCACGGCGAGACGCTGAAAGGAAGTGACGATCCCCGACAGTGCAGGGGCGTACAAGGCAAAATGCTGCAGTGCACGGTGAAACAGCCGGGCGGCTTCCTCCGGTTTTCCCAGCAGCAGAGCTATTTCTCCCATACGGTTCAGCGGGCGAAAGGTTGTGATTCCATGCTCGCTGACGTATTTTTCCTGGACAAGGGGATTTGCAGAAAGTGCCTCAGCATGCTGATACGCCTGAAAAGCACGCTCCGGCAGCCCCTGGCTCTCCCAGGACTGTCCCTGCAGGTAATGCAGATCCGGGTAGTCGCTGTAACGTTCCAGTTCCCGTGCCAGAAGCGCGTTTACGGCGTTCAGTTTTCCGGCAGCCAGGTAGATTTTAGCCAAATCGCGGATCATTGCCGGACGGTACGAAACCATCAGCGGAGCTTGGTTCAAGGTGCGGCGCAGCAGTTCTTCCGCCTCCTGCAGCTGTCCGGTCTGGCAGCAGGCCACGGCCAGATTGTACCTGTAGAAGTCATCCTCCGGATGCTCGGCGACTGCAGCGCGCAGCAGCTTTTCGTTGCGTGCCGCTTTATTTTTCTGCAGCATGATCTCCGGTAAATAGCCGTAATGGAGCAGCCGTATGTCACTGTGCGCGATTGCCGCAGTGCCGTGCCTGCTGATAATAGCCTGATCAATACCTTCATGGATTTTGCCGGAATACCGGTAGCCCTGTCCACCCCGGAATAAGCGTACAGCCCGGTGGTGCAGGCGCTCTTCCGCCCCGCGTCCGAGCAGGTTGTCTATGCTGACGGTAAAAGCCTCGGCTGTAGCACCTGTGAGCATCTGCCGGATCCTATCCAGCGGAGTGTTCAGTACCTCATCGGCATCAAGGATCAGAATCCAGTCGGCTGTAGCGCGGGCGAGTCCGGTATTGCGGGCTTTTGAAAAATCATCATCCCATTTGTACTGCAGCACTCTGGCCCCGTAAGCTTCAGCGACCGTTATGGAATGATCCTCCGATCCGGTGTCTACGATAATGATCTCGTCAGCTCCGGCTACACTTTTCAGGCAGGCCGGCAGCAGCGCGGCTTCATCGCGGACAATCAGATGAACTCCGAGAGTAGGTCTGGTCATGGTAGCTTCCTCCTTGGCAGGTAAAATTAATGGCTCTTGCGGCAATCAGCCGGCAATGTCCGGCTTATGTATCCGGTAAAAAGCTTACCCGCGGAAGAAAAGAGTGCATGGGGATACATGCACTCTTTTGCCTCTATAGGATATGACGGACGACTTGCTTACGTTCCCTGGGCGTCAAAAATGACATTAATGGTCGAAGCTGCACCCGGTGTAGCTGATTGATACGAAAGACGGGTGTACTTGAGGAATCTTGCCGGAACAATGACATCTACCGAACCGGCAGGCAGCGGATTCTCCCCGGTGGTATCGACAAAATAATTCGTGCCGTCTGCGCTGATTTCCACCCGTGTATTCACCGGATTGGCTCCGGTATTCAGAATGAAATAGGAGTAGGTGCCAAGCACGCTTGTGGTATTTGCCGGCAGCGGAGTGTAAGCATCCGCGGTCGGGATGGCCAGTGTGGCCTGCTCGATAAAGCTGCGCTGCGAAATAGAGGTTACACTGCTGAGTGTACCGGCAGTAATGGTAGCGCCAAGCACGCTGGTAATGGTGCCGTCGAGCAGGTTGGTGACTGTACCTGCGGA
>NZ_FNDX01000023.1 GCF_900099765.1 Paenibacillus typhae
TAGATCTTTTTCGCCTAGGAGTTTAATCGCAGTGTCCATCTTGTCCTCTAACTCCTGAACACGTTTTGCATCTTCGATACGTTCGCTAACAGAGGGTGTTGCCTGCTCACCGAATCGTTCTTTGTAGAACTTCACCCAGTTCGCAATCGTGCTCGGAGAAACTGAATACTTACGGGCAAGGAAAGATATCTTTGTTCCATTAATCGCTTCTTGGGCAACTTTGATCCGTTGTTCGTCGTACAACTTATTGCTCTTCATGTTCCTCATCCCCTTCTCTATTAGTGTACCTTATGCATCTTGAGGACTCCAATTCGATTAGGGGGCTTGAGAGAAAGGATACTTAATTTAGCCGAAATAGCCCCTACTGAGCTATATTGATCGAATTAGGTGGCGATTTTCCAACTAATATCCTAAAAGTTACTCCACACGGCCAAATAGGTTGCCTTTTTCCACTTAGTGTTGTGGGTGGTGGTTGAACAGGGCTGGAAAGTTACTGTTCTAAATTCCTTAACCCGCATTCTATACCCGCCGACTGCCACGAAGAACGTTCCCGAAAATTCCGGAGAGGTATAGTCCGACCAGCAGCGAAGCACCGCCTAATGAAAATAATCCAGTACACCGTGCGCGAGCTCATAACGGACTACCCGCTCCTGTCTGCCTTTGCAGGCGGGCCGCAGCCAGCCTTTATCACACAGACTGCGCAGAGTCCGGACGGCTGACTTGTAGTCAACATCAAAATGCTGCTTAACATCCTGAGGGCGGACAGCTCCGTTAAGCTGGATGGCCAGGCGGATGGTCTCCTGCTCCATAAGCTGCAAACGCGAAGCAGGTGCTTCAGCAGCCTGGTATCTGCCCAAGTTCATCTGCAGCAAAGTCATGCACAGCTCCGGACGCTGCTCGACATCATCGTAGGCGAAGGAAATTACCCGGTAGCCCATCGCCTGCAGGAAGGTTTCCCGGTTGAGCTCGTTGCAGTATTTGGTGCGGTCCATATCGCGGACATGGGTGGCATAACCTTTAATCTCGATGAGGAGCTTGATGTAACCCGGAATCCAGGCGAAGTCGGCAAAGTAAGACCTGCCGCGCCAGTCAGTCACCTCATATTCAGGATGAAGATTGGAGAAATCTCCTTTCAGCGGCCACCATACATTGCGCAAAAAGAGTATCTCCGCATGCTGATGCCCCCGTTCCAGCCGCCCCCGGCGTTCTCCCGCTGGCCTGCCAACCAAATGCCTTCCGATAAATTGCTGATGTGCGTCTTCAAATAACAATAAGCTCACGCTCCCCCTTAAAAAATAGAAAACGCCCCGGGTATCCCAAAAGGGATAACCGGGACGTTCTTCGTCTCGTTGCAGTCAGTATAGGCTATATTCGCGGAAATGACCAGATCATTCAGCACAGGCCGGATTATTTGATTCCGACCCGCATCCGGTAGCTGATCAGAACAGGCAGGGTGCGCCCGTTAAAATATCGCTCTACCTCTGCAGTGAACTCGGCGATAGCCTCATCCAGCAGCGTTGACCCCAGCTTCAGCACCGTTTGCAGCCCGCCCTGGCTGAGCATGAGACCCACGTAACGTGCCGCATCACAGCTCTCGGTATTATGAAAAACAACTTCCCGGGCAAAAGTAAAATGGCCGCTGGCCTGAATCCGCGCCAGATGTCCCTCTTTGTCCCATTTAAAAGCGCGCTCGGCCTCCGGCTGCAGCTCAGCCAGCAGGCTGTCGGCAGAGGCAATCAGGCGGTTGTACCGGGTTTCGATATCCGCCTGCAGTACCAGCGGCCAGTCGCAGTCGTAGGCTGCAAAAACACCGCCGGGACGCAGACAGCGGCCAATTTCCTGCAAGGTGCTGACCGGCTCCATCCAGTGGAAGGACTGGGAGCAGGTGATAATGTCAACACTGCCCGATTCGAACGGGAGCTGGTTGGAATAGCCCTGCTGGAAAGATAGCGATTCCGCTTCGCTGTCCTGCTGCAGCTTTTCGGCAGCTTTGCTCAGCATATCTGGATTAGGCTCAATGCCGTAAACGGTATCGGCGGCATTTTTCCATACAAAGGTTGATAGTCCGGTTCCGCAGCCGATATCGGCAACGACCGCAGGACGTGATCCCAGATAGTTGCTGAGCAGGCTGGTCACGATCGGCGGCGCTTCCGGACGGTAACGGTCGTAGTCGTTCTGGTAGCCCAAAAATCGGTCTATGTTCTGTTTGCTGTTGCCAGAAGGAATCATGAACTCCTCTCCCATCCATAATCATATTGATTAGACCTGTTAAACAGCACATTACTTCCTCAGCCCGCATGAGCAAGTGGCTCAAACGCGGACAGGGGGAATACCGGGAGTTACCGCAGCAGCTCCGGGTCAACCGCCGGTACGAGCCCCTCGGCAGCTGCGCGGTTCAGCAGGGCAGAGATCGCTGCATAGCCCTCCTCGCCGAGATCCATGGAGAACCCGTTCACATACAGGTCGATATGCGACTTGGCCACCTCAGGAGACAGCTCCTGGGCATGACTGAGCACAAACTCGCGGCAGCCGCTGTCGGCGGGATGATCCCAGGCGAACTGCAGCGAGCTTCTGATCCAGCCGGCAATAGCCTTATCATCAAGATCACGGCGGGCGATGATAGCTCCCAGCGGGATTGGCAGGCCGGTGTCGCTTTCCCACCAGCTGCCGAGGTCTGTCAGCATGTTCAAGCCGTACGAGTGATAAGTGAAGCGCGCCTCATGAATGACCAGACCGGCATCAATTTGTCCGTCTCGGACGGCCGGCATGATCTCATCGAACGGCATGACGACAATCTCGCCGGGACCGCCCGGCACCTGCTGCGCAGCCCACAGCCGGAACAGGAGATAAGCTGTGGAGCGCTCGCTGGGCACGGCGATCCGCCGGCCGGACAGGTCCGCCGGACGGCGAATCCCACCCTGGCCGCCGGCCGTCAGCACAAGCGGGCCGCAGCCGCGGCCAAGTGCACCGCCGCAAGGCAGCAGCTTGTACCGTTCGAGCACCCAGGGGAGGGCGGCATATGAGATTTTGAGCACTTCGGGTCCGCTGCCGTCTGCGGCCAGCCCGTTGGTAATATCAATATCCGCAAAGGTCACGTTCAGCTCAGGTGCACCCGGCACGAGCCCGTGTGCCAAAGCGTAGAAAACAAAGGTGTCGTTCGGACATGGGGAAAAAGCTATGTTCAATTGCTCTGTCGTTGCTGGCATTACAGCACCTCCAATAGTATAGCGGCGGCAGCCGCTAGCGCGTCGAGCGCTGCAGGGATTTGCCACGCGGCCCGGTCGCGCGGGCCGACCGGGTTCGAGATCGCGCGCAGCTCGAGCGCCGCGATCCCGAACCGCTGGGCGGCCACGGCGACCCCGTGGCCTTCCATCGCCTCCGCGACGGCACCCGGATGCCGCGCGGCAAGGGCGGCGGCCGTCCCGGCGGTGCCGGTCGCCGTCGATACGGTCAGCACAGGTCCTGTGCTGACCGGAAGGCCGGCCGCTGCAAGCGCGGCCGCAAGGGCTTCTGCTGTGCCGTGCGCCGCCGGCACGGTATTGCTGCCGAAGCCGAGCTCGGCAGCGCTGCGGAAGCCCTCCGGCGTCTCGGCCCCGAGGTCGGCGGCGATCATCTCGCTGGCGACGGCCAGCGAGCCTACGGGCGCCCGCCCGGGAAAGCCGCCGCCGATCCCGGCGCTGATGACGCAGCCGTAGGTCCCGGCTGCCAGGGCGGCGGCCGTGCCGGCCGCAGCTAGAGCGGTGCCGGCCCCCGCCGCGATCACCTCGAACCTGGCGCTGCCGCCCAGGCCGCGGAGAATAGCCTCGCGCTCGGCTGCGACTGCCGTCACGATCAGCACGCGCGTAGCCGGGTCTTGTCCTGCGGCAGACCCGGAGCGGGATTGAATGTTATCGTTCACTGAGAGGTCTCCTTTCATAGAAGAAAATAGAATGTATTTTGGGAAATGAAGCTTTTTAATAAGGCTTGCGGTTTATAAGCAACAAGAGGGCAGGAGCATCACTTGAAAAAATATAAGAATTTATATATTCTACGCTATCCATACTCCTTATCTTTCTCGCAGAAACGGTTGCTGCCTCCCCTGAAGGCCGGAGAAGCCGTTTCTACTTGTGACGGCTCTTGTTTGTCCCTGCCGGCTCCGGGCATTTTATGTATAAGCTGATCCTCCAGGCTCCGGTAAGCAGCAGCAGGCCTCGTCAGCACCGTATCCAAAAGGATACGCCGTTTTGAAAGGGAGGTCAAACCCCGGCGGGATTAATTTTGCAATGGGCGGTTGACAATAGAGAATGGATGGCGTATATTTATCTTAACTTAAAGATAATTAACTTAAAGACATAAAGGATGAGCGGTTCATTCTCCGGAGTGACCGGACAGTACAGAGAGCGGAGGTGTACAAGATGAGCGACTATAATGAACTTATAAACAAAACAACCGGCAGCCCGGACCTGGATCAGGCGGCCTCACTGAAGCTGTTTGTAGTGTTGTCCAAAGCATATAAGAGTCTGATGGATCACGCAGTCAGGGATATGAAGAGCCATGGCCTGGCATCGGCTGAATTCATGGTGCTGGAGGTGCTGTACCACCGGACACGGATTCCGCTTCAGCAGATCGGAGAGAAGATTCTGGTAACCAGCGGAAGCATCACCTATAACATCGACAAGCTGGAGAAGCGGGGGCTGCTGAAGCGTGTGCCTTGTGATGAGGACCGCCGGGTGACCTATGCCGAGATTACAGAGGCGGGCCGCGAGCTGTTTGACGATATTTTCCCCAAGCATGTTGCTTCGATTCACGGCCTGATGGGCGGACTGGACGAGGACGAGAAGAAGCAGACGATCGAGCTGCTCAAGAAGCTGGGCAAAGGCGTGTAGAATTTCTTTGGGAATTGTAAGGCTGAGCATACTGGCATACCCGGTTTGGAGCCTGCTCTAATAGTAAAGCACAGCCGGTGCCGGTATCTCTACGATAAGTTAGTCTCAGACAGCTTAGCAGACTAACGATATGCGGGATTAAGAGGTCGGTACGGCCAATTCGGCAGCTGGAGTAAGAAAGATATATATCAGGCGTATGCCAAAAAATTTTAGTTCATATCTTAATGTTAAGATAATTAAAAAAAAGAGAATGGAGAGTGTTTAATATGGTTAGTGTAGGATTATTAATGTTGAGATTGGTTATCGGGGTTGCTTTTATCGGTCATGGCGCACAAAAGCTGTTTGGCTGGTTTGGCGGCTATGGACCTAAAGGAACGGGAGGCTGGATGGAATCCATCGGAATCAGACCGGGAGTTGCGATGGCAGTTGCGGCCGGAATTATGGAGCTGGTTGGCGGGGTGCTGTTCACAGCAGGATTGCTGACACCAGTGGCGGCGGTATTGATTGCGGCAACGATGCTCGGGGCGATTATTAAGGTTCATGCTCCGAACGGCTTCTGGTCGACGGCTAACGGAATTGAGTTCCCGCTGACAGTCCTGGTTATTGCAGTAGCGGTGGCGTTGACAGGTCCGGGTTCGATTTCGCTGGATGCCCTCTTTTTTAACTGAGCCGGGGATTGTCCCCCGCTAGCTATTACTGGTCTCATAATGTTTTCGGAAAATCTGAATGTCTTTGCATAAAGTTTATCCATTCACAAAAAAACCTTTAAGGAGATGTGTGTTATGACCCTTCGGACTGCAGGGATTCACCATATTACCGCTTTTGTCAGAGATGCGCAGCAGAATGCTGACTTTTATGCCGGAATTCTTGGACTCAGACTTGTAAAAAAGACGATCAACTTCGATGCGCCGGAGGTCTACCATCTTTATTTCGGGGATGAGCACGGTTCTCCGGGTACCATCATTACCTTCTTCCCTTGGGCAACCGGACGTAAAGGAAGAATCGGCGGCGGCCAGGTTGGAGTAACTACCTACGCTGTGCCGGTTGGCTCGCTGGGCTTCTGGGAGCAGCGGCTGGCTGACTACCGGATTCCGGTAACCAAAGTAACCCGGATTTCGGAATCGTATCTTTCGTTCGCTGATTATGACGGGCTGCGGATCGAGCTGGTGGAACGTGAAGCCGGCGCGCTCAGCACCTGGTCCTTCGGGGGAGTGCCTGCCGAGCATGCGATAAAAGGCTTTGGCGGCGCAGTGCTCTACAGCATAAATCCTGATCAAACAGCCGATACGCTGACCCGCACGCTGGGCCTTGAGCAGATTGCCGAAGGCGACGGATATATCCGCTACCGTTCTTCTGCAGACATCGGCAATATTATTGACCTCAAAACCACACCGGTACCGCAGGGCGGCGGAGGCACAGGCACTGTGCACCATATCGCCTGGCGCGCTAAAGATGATGCCGAGCAGCTTCAGTGGGGCCGCACTGTACAGAGCCATGGCTATCAGCCTACGCCGGTGCAGGACCGCCAGTATTTCAACGCCATTTACTTCCGTGAGGAAGGCGGCATCCTGTTCGAGATTGCTACCGATCCTCCGGGCTTTGCCCGCGATGAGGAGCCGGATAAGCTGGGCGAGAAGCTGATGCTGCCGGCCTGGTTCGAACCGAACCGTGCCGTAATTGAAGCCAAGCTGAGTCCTTTTAAAATCCGTGAAGTGGAGGCGAACCGGGTATGATTCATATTTTCAAAAAAGGTGCAGATGCCAGCCGGCCGACCCTTGTATTGTTCCATGGCACCGGAGGCAATGAGCATGACCTGCTTCCGCTGGCGGAAATGCTGTCCCCCGGCTCCTCGGTGCTGGGCATCCGGGGAAATGTACTGGAGAACGGCATGCCGCGTTACTTCCGCCGTCTAGCAGAAGGTGTATTCGATGAGGAGGATCTCGTCTTCCGCACACATGAAGTGAAGCAGTTCCTGGACAGCGCAGCGGAGCAGTACGGCTTCGACAGCAGCAATCTCGTCGCTGTAGGTTACTCCAACGGAGCCAATATTGCCGGCAGCCTGCTGCTCCATTACGGGCCGGTTTTCCGCTCGGCGGTGCTGCTGCACCCGATGGTTCCGCTGCGCGGACTGGAATGGCCTTCCCTGGCGGGCACCGCTGTCTTCATTGGCGCCGGCACCAATGATCCGCTGATCCGGGCCGACGAAACCCGGGAGCTTGAGCAGCTGCTGCAGGGCGCTGGCGCTGAGGTTGCCACCCATTGGGGCAACCAGGGTCACCGCCTGAGCACGGCTGAAGTCGAAGCGGCCAGAAACTGGCTTGAGCAGCAGAAGTAAGGGTTTGGCGTGCATGTGCTTGCGGCGATTGCGGAGAGAGCATTAGAGTTGCAGCACCGTTAGCGCCGGTAACACCAGTAGTCCCGGTAAGCAAAAACCAGTAACATAAGAACCAGTAACACAAGAAGCAGTAGCACAAGAAGCAGTAGCACAAGAACCAGTAGCGCCTAAACCAGAACACAAAAATCAATAACACAAAAACCATCCATGAGCATTAAAATAACCAGCAAATCTAATCCACCAATGTAACACCAGCAACTCAATACCAGGTGTAATTGATAACACACCAGCAACACCCTAACACCATTGGCATAATGCTTGTAAAGCAACTGCCCGCAGGGCCACAGACAAGAGGGGAATAAACTCTTGGGAGCTCCTGCGGGCGGTTTTCTTGCATTTTTCCCCTCAAAAATGCCAATTAGCCGCGTTGCCCCTGCGATTAGAGGGATTTTTCCCTCTAATGGAGCAAATGCAGCCCGCCACCAATGCCATCAATAAAATGTATCTCTAAAATTTCCGCATCCGCATCCAGCCCCGGGTAGCATTTTGCTCCAAACTCTGATATGATTTTAATCGTAATAATTACTATTATGTCGCAATCAGACTTTACCTATAAGGAGCATACTATAACGTGAACAGCAGCAAGAAAAACAACAGCCAGGCCCGGCTCCCGCGGGCCAAGGGGCTGGATATGGCAAGCGTATATACACCGAAGGAATGCGCTCGGAAGGCGAGGCACATTGTACTGAGCGGGCAGAACCGCACCATTGTCGATGAGTTCATTACGATTCTCGGTATGAAGGAGCGGTTTGCTGCAGCAGATGTGCCTCTGCCCAATAAGCTGGTGATGTTCGGGCCTCCCGGCACGGGCAAGACGCTGACTGCTTTTCACCTGGCCCATCAGCTGGACCTGCCGCTTGTCCTCGTCCGGCTGGATACGGTGATTCACAGCCATTTGGGGGAGACGGCCAGCAATGTGCGGAAGATTTTTGACTATGCCGCCGGGGTGCCGTGTGTACTGTTTCTTGATGAATTTGATGTGCTGGGGCGGATGCGCGACTCCGGGGATGAGGTCAAGGAGATGGCCCGGGTGGTTAATACGCTGCTTCAGTGTCTCGACGAGTTTGCGGGTGACAGTGTGTTTATGGCCGCAACCAATCTTGAGGAGGAGCTGGACCCGGCGGTGTGGCGCCGTTTTGATACGAGGATGACCTATTCCTCTCCGGATGAGGAGGACAGAAGGCTGTACATCGGGATGCTGCTCGGGGGGGAGCCGGATGCACAGGGGATGGTTGCGGAAACCGCAGGCCTGCTGGCCGGCTGCAGCTTTGCCGATATGGAGCAAATTGTGCTGAAAGCCAGACGCAAAGCGATCATAGCAGACACTGCGCTGGCATACGGCCTGATCTGCGAGGCATACACCGAATATAATCTGCGCAGGGTGCAGTAGGCTGCAGGGCTCCTTTCAGGAGTCCTTTTTCTATATCTGTCCGAATGGGGGCAGGTACGCTGCAGTCCGGCTCCGCTAAAAAGCATTGAATCTTTCCGCCCCGATCAGGTAGTATGAAGATTACTAAAAACAGGCTGTTAAGGCTGCTGCAGAAAGGTTGGCGTCATAGAAAAATGATTAGAGAAAAGATGGATAGCCGCATGCTTGCGGCAGAGGGCCCGTCCCGCAGCCAGCGGCTGCAGCTGGCAGTTATACTGGGGGCGATTGCTACAATCGGCCCGCTGTCGATCGACATGTATTTGCCGGCCCTGCCGGAGCTGGCCCGGCATTTTGAGACGAGCGCTGCGCTGGTACAGCTTAGTCTGACCTTCTTTCTGCTGGGACTGGCCTCCGGGCAGCTGGTGGCGGGTCCGCTGAGTGATGTTCACGGCCGCCGCGGCCCGCTGCTGATCGGCATGCTGATTTATACCGTATCCTCCCTGCTGTGCGCCTTCAGCCCGTCGATCGGCCTTTTGATTGTGCTGCGTTTCATTCAGGGGCTGGCCGGCTCAGTAGGCGTGGTCATCTCGCGCGCTGCGGTCCGTGACCTGTATAGCGGCTCCGAATTGACCAAGTTCTTTGCGCTCCTGATGATTGTTAACGGGCTGGGGCCGATTCTTGCGCCGATTATCGGCGGACAGCTGCTGAGAGTAACAACCTGGCAGGGGGTGTTCTTTGTGCTTTTTGCGGCTGGTCTGCTTTTTTGTGCAACGATTCTGCTGCGCCTGCCGGAGACGCTGCCCAAGGAACGTCGCGTAAAAAGCGGCCTGAAAGGCACGCTGCGCACCTTCCGCGGTCTGCTCCGCAACGGACGGTTTATGGGCTATGCGCTATCCCAGAGCTTTGTAATGGCGGCCATGTTCGCTTATATTTCCGGTTCTTCCTTTGTGCTGCAAAATATGTTCGGGGTGTCGCCGCAGATGTACAGCCTGATCTTTGCCGTAAACGGGCTTGGCATTATTATTACCGGACAAATCGCCGGCAGATTGTCCGGCAGGTACGGCGAGCGCAGGCTTCTGGCCAGCGGTCTGCTGCTCTGTGCGCTCGGCGGAGTCCTCCTGCTGCTTACAGTTCTGGCCGGCGGCGGCATATGGCCGATTCTCATCTGCCTGCTTGCGGTTGTGTCCAGCGTCGGGATGATCAGCACAACGACTTTTTCGCTGGCAATGCAGGATCAGGCGGAGACAGCAGGCAGCGCTTCAGCGCTGCTCGGCCTGCTCCCGCTGCTTCTAGGCGGCTGTGTCGCACCGCTGGTCGGTATCGGCGGAGATGAAACGGCGCTGCCGATGGCCGTTGTGATCGCCTCCGCCGGTCTTTTGTCCGTCCTGTCTTACCTGCTGCTCTGCAGAGGCCGAAAAGGAGGACGGCCATGAGCCGAAAAGACTTTACCGTCCTGCTCCTGCTCGCCTTTGCCTGGGGCGCATCGTTTCTGTTCATGCGGATCGCCTCTCCCGAGCTGGGTCCGGTGTTTACAACCGAGCTCCGGGTGGCGCTGGCGGCGGCCGCCTTGCTGCTGTATGCGAGGATAACCCGCAGGCAGCTGGGGCTTCTCCGGCACTGGAAGCCATTCCTGCTGCTGGGTGCTTTGAACGCTGCACTGCCGTTCACGCTGATCTGCATGGCGGAGCTTGAGCTGAACGCTTCGCTGGCAGCGATTCTTAATGCTACGACCCCTATGTTCACGGCGCTTGCCGCCTGGGGCATCCGGGGCGAGAAGCCGGGCCTGTCCAAATCCGTCGGTTTGGTTATCGGTCTTGCGGGCGTAGCGGTTCTGGTGGGCTGGAGCCCGGTACCGCTGTCCGGAAAGACGCTGCTGTCCGTCCTTTTTTCACTCGGGGCAGCACTGGCCTACGGCCTTGGCGGTCTCTACGCTACGCGGGTCGGCCGGGATCTGGCACCGCTCACGCTTGCGGCCGGTCAGCAGCTCGGTGCTGCTGTTATCCTGCTCCCGCTGGCGGTTATTTTTGCACCCCGGCATCTGCCCTCTGCTGCAGCAGTTTACTCCGTGCTCGGCCTGTCTCTTGTTTGTACGGCTGTGGCGTACCTGTTGTATTTTTACCTGATTCAGAGTGTAGGTGCAGTGAAAACCGTAAGTGTTACCTTTCTGGTGCCGGTCTTTGGCCTGATGTGGGGTGCGCTGTTTCTGAATGAGCCTATTTATGCTAATACACTGGCAGGTCTGACCATCATTCTGCTAAGTGTAATGCTGGTCAACCGGAAACCGCGGCCTGCCGCAGCCCCGGCTCTGGACGAGCAGGCGTAATGAACCTTCGCCCCTTTTCTTACTTTCAGCAAACTTTCAGCCCATTTTAACGTTCTATTGGGTCTAGAGGTATATATTGAAGGGGAAAAGGAGGAACAGGCATGAATATTTCATCCGCAGCATCCACCGCTTCCGCTTCCTATACTCCATCCAGTGCAGCTGACACCAGCACACTTGAGAAACAAAAAGCGAAGCTGGAGGCCGAGCTCGAAAAGGCCGAAGCCAGCAAGGATGACGAGAAGACCAAAGAAACCAAAACGAAGCAACTTGAGCAGCAAATTAAGCAGATTGAAGCGCAGATCGCCCAAAAGTCCAACAGCAGCAGTTCTTCTGCGGCGGTTCAAAGCGCACAGCCGGAAAAACCTGCAGACACCAATCTGCTGAAGGCTGCAAGCAGCGCACAGATTGCCACAGCCACAACCGACAGTGAGGGAAGATTCGATATCCGGATCTGATCACACTGCAATAAGCCATTTCAAAAAGAGGACATCCTTTGCCGTGAGGGAGGTCCTCTTTTTTATTGAGAAAGCCGGTTCTATGGAGGAAAAATACATTTTGTCCTCAGCTGTGGATAAGATGTGTATAACTTTGCGAATAAGTGGGGGTAAGCTGTGATTAACTTTCCTGAGAGGGTCTCAGATTACGCCGGGGACGCTATGCATCAACTTGTGAAAATGTTAAAATCAGGATGTGAAAAAAGGTGCGATCTTCAATGATTCAGTAATCCGGACAATCAGCAGTGTAACCGAAGGCAAGATATTCACTCTGAATTTAACGCATTAACGTAATGGTTGATATAGCGAAAAGGGGCTGAACCTATGAATATGGCGGTAATGGATATTATAGAAAAACGTAAATCTGTACGCACCTATGAGACGACTCCGATCGGAGAAAACGCGTATGCATCCATTATGGAATATCTGGGGCGGGAGGAGAATCTGCGTGGTCCCTTCGGCGGAACAGCACGCATCGAATGGGTCTGGGCCAAAGGAGAGGACGGGGACGGCAAGGCTGTCAGGCTTGGCGCTTATGGCGTTATCCAGAATCCGCAGGCCTATCTGGTAGGTGTGGGCCGAAATGACCAGAAGGCACTGCTGGAGTTTGGCTATATTTTTCATAAGCTGATTCTGTATGCTACAGGCCTTGGCCTTGGCACCTGCTGGATCGGCGGGACCTTTAGCCGCAAATCGTTCGCGCGTGAGCTGGAGCTACATCCGGGGGAGATTATTCCCTGCATTACGCCCCTTGGTTACCCGCGTGAGAAGCAGCGGCTGCTTGACGCGACTATGCGTTATGTGGTCAAGGCTGACCAGAAGAAGCCCTGGCGGGAGTTATACTATGATTCCGGCTTCGGACAGCTGCTTGCACCGGAGTCCGCGGGAAGGCTCGCTGCTGCACTGGAGATGGTCCGGCTCGGCCCGTCGGCTTCCAACAAGCAGCCGTGGCGGGCTGTGCTGTCGGCAGACCGGCAGCAGGTTCATTTCTATCTGCAGCATACCCCTAATTACAGCGGGAACAAGCTCGGGTTTGAAATGCAGCGGATCGATATTGGCATTGCCGCCTGCAATTTTGAGCTTGCCTGCCGGGAGCTGGGCATTCAGGGAGCCTGGACCGTGCATGATCCGCAGCTGGGTGCGATTGACCAGCATACGGAATATATGCTGAGCTATAAGCTCAGCTGATGAGCTCAGCTGATGAGCGAGAACCACCACAGCAGAGCTGCAGTAAGAATAACACAAGCCAGCGCCAGCGTGTCCGCGGACTTCCAGGTCAGCGTGTATGCCGGTGTTCTGGCTTTTTTGGGGTCGTAGCCCCGGGACTCGACGGCTGTGGCCAGCTCATCCCCCATGCTGATGACAAGGATCAGGAGCGGGACAATGAGCATCGTGATCTGGCGGGGGGTCCAGCGTGCAAGTCCCTGCCGGGGTTTGCCGCGTGACTTCAGCGCCAGCTGCAGCTGATCCAGCTTGCCGAGAATCCAGGGGACAAATTGCAGGGTAACGGATACGGCCAGTGACCAGCCCCGGGTACGGAGGCCAAGCTTCTTGAGCGGGGTAAGGCCCCATTCCAACGCTTCGCGCAGCGGCGCACCGGTTGTTGTCTCCGTGAACAGGAAGCCAAGGGCGATCAGCTGCAGAAAGCGCAGCACATTAAGTCCTCCCTGTGCCATTCCCTCCACGCTGAAGCCGGCAGGTCCGATTGAGAAATCAGGGGAGGTCCAGTCAAGCGCAGACAACAGCCACAGGAATAGGAACATCAGCAGGAAGGGACGGAAGAACCTGACCGTCCTGCTCCAGGGAACCGCAGCCGAACCGATTAATCCGCAGATAAGGAAGCTTGTCAGCAGCGCAGGCGGATAGCTGTCCATGCTCAGTACAACGAGTGAACCAAAGAGCATTCCCAGCCACTTCACCCGGGGGTCCAGCTTCTGCCACCGTTTCTGGCGTGAAGCCTTCCGGCTATGCGTCTGCACCGTACCTTCGTCTGCAGCACCGATAGGCATATGCGTCTGCACCGTACCTTCGTCTGCAGCACCGATAGGCATATGCGTCTCCGCCGTACCTTCGCCCCCAGCACCGCCTGGCATAAGCGACTCAGCCGTACCTCCGCCCGTGGCGCCGGCTGCGGAAGGCGCCGGCAGCGGTAGCGAAGCGAGCCCCGCCAGCAGCTCTCCGATGCTGGCAGGCTGCTCCGCCAGCAGCCCCTGCCGGCGGAGCCTGTCCCCGATGCGCGAGTACGCAGGCGGTTCCAGACCGGCCGACCGGAGCAGCTGGTGATCCGCTGCAAGCGGAGCGGCCGGTCCGCTGTAATGCACAGTTCCCCTGTGCATTACAACCGCCTGATCAGCCAGCGGGAGCAGAGTATCCAGCTCATGTGTGCCGATGATCAGGGTAATGCCCTCTGCCCGCAGCTGCTGCACCAGCTTCAGCAGCGAGTGAGCCGACTGCGGATCGAGCCCCGCGGTCGGCTCGTCGAGAATCAGCAGCTCCGGCTGCACGGCAAGGGCGGCGGCGATGCACAGCCGCCGCTTCTCTCCTCCGCTGAGCAGAAAAGGGGAGCGCCCGGCGAATGTTTCGTAGGGCAGCCCGGCTCTGGACAAAGCGCTGCGGATCAGCTCCAGGCGCTGTGCCTTAGGCACGCCATGCTGCTCCAGGCCATATTCCATTTCTTTGTGTACACTGCCAGCGAACAGCTGCGTCTCCGGCTGCTGGAACACAATAGATACCTTGGGCGTCCCGCCTGATCCGCCGGCATATTCAATCCTGCCTGACGAGGGCGTGTCCAGCCCGGCCAGCAGCCGCAGCAGGGTCGATTTGCCGCTGCCGGTCACGCCGCAGAGAACAGCCAGGGTGCCCCGGCTGATTTCCAGATTAACATCCTGTAGAGCAGCGGTACTATCGTACAGGTAAGATACCCTTTCTGCCCTTATGCTCATAGCACCGCCTCCAGCTCCAGCTCGGATAGCGGGAGCAGACCGAGGGGCCAGCCGCGCGACTGCAGCAGCCGGCCGATACGGATGACCGGCGGCGGCTCCCACCCCAGCAGCTCCGGGAGCCCGGAGCTGTAGAACAGTGTGCGCGGATCGCCGTCATAGCGCAGCGTTCCCTGCTCCATTACGGCGACCCTCGGGCTCTCCGCGAGCTCCTCCGGCCGCTGGGTAACCCACAGGATCGTCGTCCCCCGGCGCCATAACTCTCTGGCCAGCGCCATAATGCGGCTCCGCCCGGCGGGGTCCAGCATCGATGTAGCCTCATCGAAGATAATCATCTCCGCCTGCAGCGCCAGGCAGCAGGCGACAGCCAGCCGCTGGCGTTCCCCGCCGGAGAGGGTGGTGATATCATCCGCCCATTTATGGGCCAGCCCTACCTGCTGCAATACCCGGCGGATCTGTGCATCCATTTCATCCGGGGGCAGCCCGCGGTTCTCCAGTCCGAAGGCAACATCCTCGTAAGGCGTGGAGCCGATGTTCTGGGATTCGGGATTCTGGAATACAAGCTGGATGTGCTGTTTCACGGCGGTACGGTTCACTGCAGACCGGAGATCAAGGCCGGCTGCATGCAGACTGCCGGCGGCCGGAATACTCAGTCCGTTGAACATCCGCACCAGAGAGGATTTGCCGCAGCCGTTCGCTCCGGTCAGGGCCACCCATTCACCGCGGCTGATATGTATGGAAATCCCCTGCAATACCGGCAGCCGGCGCTGTCCGTCCCGGTACGAGAAGGTTATGTTTTGCGCTGTAATCATCGTTCTACCTGCTTCCCTTGACGCCATTCGTCCACAATTGCTCTTGATTATAGCAAAAATTTAAACATTGATGTATACAGACCGGGATGTTATAGTAGTTTCAAAAAAACGGGGGGCCTTCTTCCAATGAAAAAATGGACGACTCGCGGCCTGATCTTCAGCGCGTTATTTGCCGGAGTCATGATTGCACTCAGTTTCCTCAAAATCTATTTGCCTATTTCGGCCGTGCCGATTACACTGCAGACACTGGCGGTGATGCTGGCCGGTGCAGTACTTGGAGCACGCTACGGAACGCTGGCTGTGCTGATCGTCATCGGCCTTTGTGCAGCCGGATTTCCTGTTATGGGCGGCAGCGGCGGAGTGGCGGTGCTGGTGGGTCCGACGGCAGGCTATATTTTCTCCTGGCCGGTGGCCGCTTTCCTGATCGGGCTGTGCTCCGAGCGCATGCGGCAGGACAAATATACGTTTCCCAAGCTGGCGGCTGCCAACATTGTGTTCGGCGCATTGCTGGTCTATCCCGGAGGTGTATGGTGGCTGGCCCACTCTACAGGAATGGACTCCCTCTCCAAGGCGCTGACGGCAGGAATGTGGCCGTTCCTCCCGGGCGACCTCGTCAAAGCGGTTCTCTGCGCAGGCGTCGTGACTGCTGTAAGGCAGGTATATCCGATTGAGCGGATTCTGAACAGCGATAACGCAGGCTGGGCCGAAGGCGATCATCCGACTATCAGCAGCTAAACAGGCGGATACCAACAGGATTACAATAACCAAACAGCCGCTGTCCCGATCGGGACAGCGGCTGTTTCTATTTCGTTATTAATGATTCTCCGCGCTGTCAGCGCTCTGCTCCTGAGCGGAATCCTCCTGATCCGGCAGCGCCCAGACCGATACGCTGCCGCCGTTTACCGGGAATACAGCCCAGCCGTCTTCACCTATGGTTACAGTCTCCTCACGGTTACGGGTGAAATCCTCCCAGACCTCTCCGGCCCGTTCTTCTCCGAGGAACATCCGCTTCTCGCCGTTGTCGCCGTTGGAGATGACTACGGCACAGCCGGAGCCGGGCAGCTCTTCCATGCCGCGGCGCACCCAGCCGATGGTGTTGGGATGATCGAAATAATCATCCTGATCGCCGTAGGCCTTGTGATAACGGGCATACAGCAGCGGATCAATGGCAGCCTTCTTCGGTTCTACCGGGGTCGGGCCGCCAATTCCATAATAATCGCCATAGAAGACGACAGGGTAACCGTCACGCCGGAGCAGAATAAGTGCATACGCGCTCTGCTTGAACCAGTCGCCGACCCAGGACTCCAGCGCCTCATGGGGCTGTGAATCATGGTTGTCCACGAAGGTTACGGCATTCAGCGGATGGGTCTGGACCAGCGTATCCTCAAAAATCTTCGTCAGATCAAAGTCCCGCCCGGCAAGTGAAGCGGAATAGAGCTTGTAATGCAGAGATACATCGAATAAATCGATCTGATAATCAACCGTATTGAGGAACTCGCGGCAGGCTTCGAGGTTCGGGTTCCAGAACTCACCGACGATATAAAAGTCCTCGCCGCGCTTTCTTTTCATTTCCTGGGCGAACTCCTTAATATACTCATGGTTGATATGCTTGATGGCATCCAGCCGGTAGCCGCTGCACTGCAGGGTATCGACCAACCATTTCCCCCAGTCCAGCATCTCCCGCTTGACATCCTCGTGGCTGTAGTCAATGTTAGCGAACATCAGATAATCATAGTTGCCGAATTCATCGTCAACATTCTGGTTCCAGGCCCTGTTCTGGCCGTTGATCCGGAATACCCCGGTCCGTCCTTCCTTGGCGTCAAAGTCTGTACCGTTAAAATGGGTGTGATCCCATTTGAAGGCGGAATACTCCTCGCCACGCCCAGGGAAGGTGAACTTGGTCCAGCCCTCAATCTCGAAAGGCTCGGAGATATCCTTGGTGCGGTCGTTCGGATCCACCTCAATAACCTCGAAGGTCTCTGTCTCATCTGCACCGGCTTTATGGTTCATAACGAGATCGACGTAGACCGCGATGCCGTTCTTGAGGCACTCGGCAATCGCCTCAATCAGCTCCTGCTTTGTGCCGTATTTGGTCCGGATCGCACCTTTCTGGTCGAATTCGCCCAGATCATAGAGATCGTACACCCCATACCCGGTGTCCTCGTCGGAGACCGCCTTGGTCACAGGCGGAACCCAGACAGCATCCATGTAGGCTGCCTTGATCTCAGGGGCCATCTCAGCCAGCCGCTTCCAGTGCAGTCCGTCTGCTTCAACATGCCACTCAAAAAACTGCATCATCGTATGGTTTCTCTTCATCTCTATAACCTCCTATATATGTAGACCGGGTAATCAGTTGAACAGGTCCAGCTGAAGCGGGGCGAGGCCGCCGTCAATGCCCAGCAGGGCCTGCAGCTCTTTGGCATTGGGAGTTGCATCACCGGCGGAGTTATTGTTGAACACCACATAGAGCTCGCGGCAGCTTTTTTCCAGCTCCAGCAGGCGGTCCCGCCATTCCGTAAGTTCCTCCGTGCTGTAACGGTACAGATAGCGGAGCTTGCGCCAGTCGGGATGGCTGCTCTGGTTCCAGCTCTGGACGTTGCGGCCGTGCAGCCGGATATACGTGATATCGGGATTAGTCGCTACAGGTACAATCGGGATGGAGCCTGAGCCCGCCTGCGGCTCATCGGCAACGGTGTGAATCCAGCCCTCACGTTCCAGAAAGCCGAGCGTTCTGTCGCGCATTTCCGGGCTGTACCAGGACTCATTGCGGAACTCTACCGCTGAAGGAACATCCAGCATCCGTTCTTTGACCTCACGCAGAAAATCCACGTTCTCCTTGGTACAGTCAAACCACGGCGGGAACTGGAAAAGAGCCATGGCCAGCTTGCCGGCCTCGCGTAGGGGGGCAATGGAATGATGAAATGCCTCGTACATTTCAGCGGTGGAATCGTAGTAATTTTTTTTACCGCGCAGATGTCCGGTCATCCCCTGATAAGCTTTTACAATAAACTGGAAGTTATCCGGGGTTTGTGAGGCCCACTTCACATAATTCCGGACCGGCTGTACCGCATAAAAGGAGCTGTCAATTTCCACGATGGGAAAATGGGCGCTGTAGGCAGGCAGACGTTCGGCGGGCTTGATTTTGCCGTACAGCTCATCGTGGTCACCGAAGCCGGTTAGCCCGATCTTGATCATCGCATTTCCCTCCTTGCGGTTGTCTTGTGTAGAGGAACGGGGAGATTAGCTATTCTCTATTAAACTTAAACCCTGCTGCTGCAAACAAGCGAGTTGATTAATACCTCTAATTTAAGGCAACATGAAGGGGAAGAGAGCTCAGGCGACGGGCATCCGGTCAGAGTGCTATGGGTGCTGTTATCGCCAAAAGAATGCGCGGATATACTTTGCGTGCCAGACTGATTATAGGATGAAGACAGCCCCGTTCCGGCCGGAACGGGGCTGTCTTAGCATAGGCACATTCATTTACCAGGCTTTCTGTCAGGGTCTGAAATGCGTGATTGCTGCTCCGCTGGATATGTGCACCGCGTTGCGTCCGTTGCGCTTGGAGGTGTACAGGGCATGATCGGCTTCGGAGAGCAGCTCCTCAAGGGATACATTATGCGGGAGAGCCTCCACTACACCGAAGCTGGCGGTTACATTAATCTGGCCGGACACCGTATACATGGGGCTGCGTTCCACATCGCTGCGGATCTGCTCTGACAGCAGGGCAGCCTGCTTCAGCGGGGTATCCGGCAGGCACATTACAAACTCCTCTCCCCCATACCGCCCAAATACATCCCTTTCCCGGATATGCCTGGAGCATACGCCTACGACATGCTGGAGTGCCATGTCACCGTACTGGTGGCCGTAACGGTCATTGATGTTTTTGAAGAAATCGATATCCAGCAGAATAACCGAAAAGGGACTCTTGCTGTCCTGCGCCTGAATCAGCAGTTCCCTGCTTAGCTCCATGAAATGAGTCCGGTTATATATACCGGTCAGACTGTCAATTGTGGCAAGCTGCCGGAGCTTTTCCTGCAGCAGAGTCCGTTCGGTTACATCGATCAGCATGATCATCCTGCCGGCAATGCTCCCGTCCTTCTTAAGTACAGGGGAAGAGCGGACCTCATAATAACAGGTGCTTCCGCCTATATTCCAGGCCAGCTCCCGTTCCCCGCTCAGCAGCGGGTCGGCACTCATTACGTAATCGACGGCATCCTTGCCTGCAGGCAGGAACAGCTGGGCCAGTGAGCGCCCGACTGCGGAGGAGTCCAGGCCCTCCATCATCCTTGTGGCAGCCCGGTTGTAATCAATCAGCATATCAAAACGGTCTGTAACCAGCACTCCGTCACGCATGCTCTCGAACAGATTTTCCCGGGCGATAGGAGCTGCGGTCAGCATTCCTCTGGACAGGATGGCCCAGAAGTACAGGGTCGAGGTCACGCTCATAATGACCGGCACAGGGTCCATGCCGTAGGGGGTCTTGTCTATTAAATAGAGGAACGCTCCCATGGCCGGAAGAAACTGGCCGACAAAAATGGTGATCATCTGCCGCCGGTACACCCGCTTCATCCGGTTCCACTGCCAGAGGATCAGGCACATCCCGGCAAGCATAGAGCCGAAGGTCATGCTTCCCTGCACGATATACCAGGGGCCCATCACAATATCAACCACCAGGGAAGGCGCACCTTCCCGGAACACCATTGCTTTGTAGAACAGATGGTGATATTCATTGGTCCATACCAGAAGTGTGGAAATAATAGGTACAGCGAAGAGCGGAATCAGCAGCTTTTTGTTAATCAGGCGCTCCAGTCCCACGAAATGCATGATCATAAGCAGGCTGCAGGGGGCGATAAAAGGCATGCCCAGATACTCCACCTTGATCCAGAACCCGATTTCCTGCATGGAGTTGCCCGACAGCTCCAGAGCAAAGCCAAAGATGTAAATGGCCGAGAAAAAGGAACTGCCTACAAAAGCCCTGATTCCGGCAAAATCAGTCTTCTTATAAAAGGCAAACAGTGCAAGGAGCGCGTTCAGCACCCCGGATACAGATACGATAACAATGTAATTTGAAATTAAAGCTCCCATGATTTCGGCCTCCTCACAGAGCAGGCGTCCATTGCCTGTTCCGCTGAAGCAGGCAGAGGCCTGTTAATATAAGTGCTCCACATCGGCGAATTTTCTCCTGTTTGATCAAGGATATACATAAATAGTATCACAGTTTGTTATGGATAACATTCGGCATCCGGGCTTATCCGTTTTAGTCCGCGATGTCCTGCCAGGGAAGTGAAATCCCCTATCTATGTATATCGGCATCCGCCGCATTCTTTAACAATCCTTGGTCCCGTGCCTAGACAAAGTGACGGAATTTCACAGGCGCTATTTTACTTTTTGTCTAGTGAGTGTCCGGACAGCAGAGTGTAAGATGTTAGTTAATCCTACATCGAATCTTTAATCATTTATTGAAAACGAATAATATGTTATGTTATTTAACATTGATAATCCGAATCAGGAATGAAGGGGGAACGGGATATGTCACTTGTAGCGGCGAAGATTCCTGAGATACAGCTGCAAAACGTCGAAATGCGTTATCAGACGGAAAGCGCCGATGTACTGGCGCTGCATCAGGTTAGCCTTAATATTGCCAAAGGCGAATTCGTTTCTTTGCTGGGCCCCTCAGGCTGCGGCAAAACAACACTGCTGAGACTGATGGCAGATCTTCTGACGCCGACTGCGGGCAATGTTACGGTAGCGGGAAAAAGTGCCAAGGAAGCGAGGCTGGCCCAGAAGTACGGGATTGTTTTTCAGAGTCCGGTGCTGTATGACTGGCGCAAGGTTAAGCACAACATTACGCTGCCGCTTGAACTGATGGGAGTCAAGAAGGCGGCCCGTGAGGAAAAAGCATTGGAGCTGCTGGAGCTTGTCGGGCTGCGGGGCTTTGCCGACAAGTATCCGTGGCAGCTCAGCGGAGGAATGCAGCAGCGTGTGGCCATCGCCCGCGCGCTCTCGATGGAGCCGGAGATTCTGCTCATGGATGAGCCGTTCTCCGCGCTGGATGAATTCACACGCGAGCGCCTGAACGAGGAGCTGCTCTCCGTCTGGAGCAAGGTGCAGAGCACCATTGTGTTTGTAACCCATAGTATTCCTGAATCTATCTTCCTTTCGGACAGAGTATTCGTGTTATCCCCCCATCCGGGCCGGCTATCGGCTGTTGTCGATATTCCGCTGCCGCGCCCGCGTACAGCGGAGATGCGGAACAGCCCGCAGTTTTTTGAACTGATCGCCCGTATCCGCGACAGTTTTGAAGGGGTGTAGCGATGAAGGCGAACAGCTTGCTCCGCAGCCGTTATCTGCCGCTGCTCGTCTGGATCTGCGGTCTGCTGGCGGTTTGGGAGGCCGTCTCCTGGCTGCTGCTCCATGTGGTGAAGACTCCGCTGGCCCAATCCAAGCTGCCTTATGTGCATGAGGTGGCGGCAACCTTGTGGAAGTACAGCGGCACGTTGCTGAAGGAGGGCGGAGCGACCTTCGGCAACGCCGGTATAGGCTTCCTGATCGGAGCCGCCGCCGGAGTGCTGCTCGCTGTGCTGATGAGCCTGTCTAGAACGGTTGAACGGCTCGCTTTCCCGTACGCGGTTGCTTCACAGATGATTCCGATTCTTGGACTTGCGCCGATTATCTACGGGATTGTACGCGATGAGCAGGTATCGCGGATTATCATCTCCGGGTACATTACTTTCTTTCCGGTTGCGCTGAACATGCTGCGCGGCCTGCGCAGCGTTGATCTTCCCGCAGTGGAGCTCATGCACTCCTATGCAGCCAAGCCGTGGGCAGTCTATTGGAAGCTGAAGCTTCCGGCTGCATTGCCGGGATTGTTCAGCGGCCTCAAAATTGCGGCTCCGCTCGCGGTAACCGGGGCCATTCTGGTTGAACTGATGGGGGCCCAGCATGGCATAGGGGTCATTATGCTGCGAAATCTGTATTATGGGCCTTCCCATACGTACATGTTCTGGTCTACGGTTCTGGTCGGGGCGCTGCTGGGTATCGCCAGCTACTGGCTGATGACGCTTGTCGAGCGTCTGGTTGCGCCGTGGCAGCCTGAGTTCCGGCCGAAGGGAGGAGAGCGCTCATGAGCAGCAGTTCAGTGCAGGAGCCTGTGTATATCGCTGCAGCTGGAAGCGAAGATCCGCCTTCATCTCTTATAACAACGATAAATAGTGTTTCATCAGGCCCGGAGAAGCAGAGGGGAAGACGACGCCTGCCCGGATGGCTTAATGCGGGTGTGCTTTTGCCGCTTGCAGCCGGTGTAATCTTCCTGCTCCTCTGGGAGCTTCAGATGTTCCATAAGCTGTTTGACCTGAAGAAATATCAGCTTCCGCTGCCTTCTGCTATCTGGGAAGCCATGCGGGAGAATTACAGCCTGCTGCTGTCCTATACCGGCTATACCCTTACCGAAGCGGTGGCCGGCATGCTGATCGGCTCGGCCGGCGGCTTTCTGATCGCCCTGGCAGCAACCGCCTGGCCGCGCTGGGGCGGCGGCAGCCTGACTCTGGTAGCGGCGCTCAATGCAGTGCCGATTGTGGCGCTGGCCCCGATTATGAATCTGTGGTTCGGTGACGGCATCGGCTCGCGGGCTGCTATCGTTACTGCAACGACAATGGCAGCGATGGCCATTAATGCCTACAAAGGAATGTCGGCAGTCGACCCTTTGGCGCTCGATCTGATGCATTCCTATGCTGCCGGCAAGTCTGCGGTATTCCGGTATCTGCGGATTCAGAACAGTCTGCCGTACGTATTTACCGCTCTCAAGATCAATGCTACCGCGAGTATGATCGGAGCCATCGTCGGCGAGTTTTTCTTTTCCTCAAGGGGGCTTGGTTATCTTCTCTCCAACTCCATCAAGGTGGCGAAGATGCCGCTCGGCTGGTCCTGTATTGTGCTGGCAGCTATCGCCGGGGTGTTGTTTTACCTGATAGTAGAACGGCTGGAGAAGGTATTTATCAGATGGCATCCTTCCCGGCGTTCGTGACCTTCTTTTACCCGTTACATCCGGACCTTTGCGTGAGGGAGACAGAGAACCTGACCGCAGGCCGTATGGATATAGGCACCATGATGGCAACCATACTGTGCTGTGCAAGAACCACAAACTCAAAATGGTAGGGGGAGTTGCATTTGAAGAACGGGAAAAAGGGTAAATCGCACGGCGGGCTATTGCTGGCGGCAATGATTATGCTCACCTCTCTGCTGGCCGGCTGCGGAGGAAACAACAATGCCAATGCACCTGTCGCTGAAGCGAATACGGCTGCAGAGGCTTCCGCTTCACCGGGAGCGGCAACAGCAGAGCCTGCTGCAGAGCCGGTTACGGTCAAGCTGCAGCTGAAATGGGTGCCCCAGGCGCAATTCGCCGGTTATTTCCTGGCACAGGATAAGGGTTATTATGCCGAGGAGGGGCTGAACGTTGAAATCCTGCCAGGCGGGCCTGACATTGTACCGGAGCAGCAGGTGGCCGGCGGATCGGCAGACATCGGGGTGGATTGGGTGGCAAGCCTGCTGACCAGCCAGGAGCAGGAAATGCCATTGGTACAGATCGCACAGATTTTCCAAAAGAGCGGCCTGGTCCTGGTGTCCAAGAAAGATGCGGGAATCAACAGTCCGGCAGATCTGAAGGGTAAAAAGGTCGGAAACTGGATGGGCGGCAATGAGTTTGAACTGCTGGCGCTGTTCGATAAATATAAGCTCGATTCCAATAAGGATTTGAATTTCACGAAGCAGGGCTTCACCATGGACCAGTTCCTCGGCGGTGAAATCGATGCTGCTTCGGCAATGACCTACAATGAATATCAGGTTGTGCTGGAATCGGGAGTAAAGGCTGAAGATCTGAAAGTTATTGATATGAACGATGAGGGGGTAGCCATGCTTGAGGATAACCTCTTCGCCAATAAAGAATGGCTTGCGGATAATAAGGAGACTGCAGCGAAGTTCGTCCGCGCTTCACTCAAGGGCTGGAAGGATGCGATTGCCGATCCGGAAGCGGCTGTGGACAGCGTAATGAAGCTGGCTGAGGAAGGCAGCACAACCCGCGAGCATCAGCTGACTATGATGACAGAAGTAGCCAAGCTGATTCAGCCGGAGGGCTTCGATATTGCCAAGCTGGGCTATACCGATGCGGCCGCATTCCAGCAGACGGCGGATATTGCCCTCAAATTCGGAGTAATCAAGGAAGCGGCCGATGTGAATGAAGCCTATACGAATGAGATTGTCGAGATGGCAGCAGAGTAAGCCTTACGCCCATAAATAACACGCAGATGACCGCCGGTGAGGCGGTCATCTATTATCATCGGCAGCCCAGATCAAGAAAGAGGTGAGGAATCATGTCCCTGGTAGTGAGGCAGGCAGAGAAAATCAGAAACTATGTGGACGGAAGCTGGGTGGATTCACCCTCCGCACAGGAAGAGGAGGTATTCAATCCGGCAACCGGCGAGGTGATCGCCTATGTTCCGATCTCAAGCAGGGAGGAAGTGGCTGCTGCAGTCCATGCGGCGGCAATTGCCTATCATTCATGGAAAAGGGTTGCCGTTCCGCGGCGGGCCCGCTATTTCTTCCAGTACCAGCAGCTGCTGGTGCAGCACCGGGATGAGCTGGCTGATCTGATTACGCTGGAGAACGGCAAGAGCAGGGAGGAGGCGCTGGGTGAGGTGCAGCGCGGCATTGAGTGCGTGGAATTCGCCTCGGGAGCTCCTACACTGATGATGGGCAGCCAGCTGCCGGACATCGCCTCCGGCATCGAATCCGGCATGTACCGCTACCCCCTGGGGGTGATCGGCGGGATTGCGCCGTTTAACTTCCCGATGATGGTGCCCTGCTGGATGTTTCCGCTGGCAGTGGCCTGCGGCAACACCTTTGTGCTGAAGCCGTCGGAGCGTACGCCGCTGCTGGTTAACCGTCTGGCGGAGCTGTTCGGCGAAGCCGGGTTTCCGCCGGGTGTGCTGAATGTGGTGCACGGTGCGCATGAAGTGGTGAACGGCCTGCTGGAGCATGAGGATGTGAAGGCCATTTCCTTTGTCGGCTCACAGCCGGTGGCGGAATATGTGTATAGACAGGGGACCGCTCACGGCAAACGTGTGCAGGCGCTGGCCGGCGCCAAAAACCACTCGATTGTGCTGCCGGATGCCGACCTGGACAACGCCGTAAGGAATATAACCGCAGCTGCTTTCGGCTCGGCGGGTGAGCGCTGTATGGCCTGCTCTGTTGTAGTTGTGCATGAGACTATCGCCGATGAGCTGGTTGGCCGCCTGATTCAGGCCGCCGACGGCCTGAAGATCGGGGACGGCAGGGAGGACGGTGTATTTCTCGGGCCAGTTATCCGGGAGGCGAATAAGGAACGGACGATCCGCTATATCGAAAAGGGGATCGAGGAGCAGGCGGAGCTGGTACGCGACGGCCGGAAGGATAGCGCGGCAGCAGGAGCAGGCTATTTCCTTGGACCGACCATCTTCGACCATGTACAGCCGGGAATGACGATCTGGCAGGATGAGATTTTTGCTCCTCTGCTGTCTGTGGTGCGCGTAAAGGATCTTGCTGAAGCTATAGAGATTACGAACCGTTCACCGTTTGCCAACGGTGCTTGTCTGTATACTGACAGTGCCAGCGCGGTCCGCGAGTTCCGGGAAGAGATTGATGCAGGGATGCTGGGCGTGAATCTCGGGGTGCCGGCACCAATGGCCTTTTTCCCTTTTTCCGGATACAAGAAATCCTTCTACGGCGACCTTCATGCCAACGGGCGTGACGGCGTTGAATTCTACACCCGCAAGAAGATGATTACTGCACGTTATTAGTGTCCCAAATAAGATATTTTGGAGAGGGGAACCTGCCATGCAGAGCCTGGGCAAAGAGAGCGAAGCAGCCATAAAGAAGGATCAGCGTTATTTATGGCATAACATTACTCCATACAGTGAGCAGAGTCCTCCGATGATTGCGGCTTCGGCCAGCGGGTCATGGGTTACCGATGTTGACGGCAATAAATATCTCGACGGGATGTCCGGGCTGTGGTGTGTAAATGTCGGGTACGGGCGGAAGGAATTGGCGGAGGCCGCCTATAACCAGCTGCTCAGCCTGCCGTATTTCCCGCTCACCCAGAGCCATATGCCGGCCATTGCGCTTGCCGAGAAGCTGAATGAATGGCTGGAAGGGGATTATGTGATCTTCTTCTCCAACAGCGGCTCTGAAGCGAATGAAGCGGCCTTCAAGATCGTCCGCCAGTACCATCAGCAGACTGGGCAGCACTACCGCAGTAAACTCATCGCCCGTTACCGCGGCTACCACGGCAGCTCGCTCGGAGCTTTGTCTGCAACAGGCCAGGCACAGCGCAAATACAAATATGAGCCGCTGGCTGCGGGGTTCCTGCATGTGGCGCCGCCGGACAGCTACCGCCGCCCTGCCGGCATGACTGTGGAGGCGTTCAATCTGCAGTGTGCCCAGGCAATCGAGGATACGATTGTATGGGAGGGCGCAGAGACTGTAGCTGCTGTAATCATGGAGCCGGTCATTACCGGCGGCGGTGTCATTGTGCCGGAGCAGATTTATCTCGACCGGGTGCAGGAAATCTGCCGGAAATACGGCGTGCTGCTGATCATGGATGAGGTCATCTGCGGCTTCGGGCGTTCCGGGCGCAAATTCGGCCATCAGAACTTCGGCATCAAGCCGGATATCGTTACCATGGCCAAGGGGCTGACCAGCGCCTATCTGCCGCTGTCAGCAACTGCGGTGCGTAAGGATATTTATGAGGCTTTTAAGGATAGTAGCGACGGCTACGGCCACTTCCGTCATGTAAATACCTTCGGCGGCAATCCGGCGGCCTGTGCGCTTGCTCTCTGCAATCTGGAAATTATGGAGCAGGAGCAGCTGGTGGAGCGCGCTGATATTCTGGGGCAGAGGCTGTACAGCGGGCTGTCCGGGCTGCTTGATCACAAGCTGGTCGGCGATATCCGCAGCTTCGGACTGATCCTCGGCATCGAGCTGGTGGCTGACAAGGCAACCCGGCAGCCTGCCGGACTGGATACTGTCAAAGGCATTATTGCCGATTGTAAAGCTAAAGGGCTTATTATTGGCAAGAACGGTGACACTGTGGCAGGCTTCAACAATGTACTGACACTCGCACCGCCGCTTTCGTCTACGGATAGTGATATACAATTCATTGTTGATACGCTCACAGCTGTGCTGAACGGGAGCTGGGGAGCGTGAGCTTATCGGGATACAGCAGCTGATAGGCGCGCAGGGCAACCTGGATCGAGATGCGGTTCTCGGGGAGCATGAAGTCCTCGCCGAGCAGTTCGGTGATTTTGTCCAGCCGGTAATAAAGGGACTGCCTGACAATGAACAGGTTGCGGGCGGCGATTTGCTTGGAGCCGTCATGATCGAGGAACACGCGCAGTGTCAACATCAGCTCGCTGCCCTTCGACTGGTCATGATCGATCAGCGGCCCCAGATAGCTGCGGATGAAGTTCTCCAGCGTCTTCCCGTCATTAAGGTTGAGGAGCAGCTGGAACACGCCCAGCTCTTCATAGAAGAGTACCGGCTTCTGGTAACAAGAATAGAGTGACAGGGATTGTACTGCCTCCTGATAGCCGGCATATGCCTGCTTCAGGCCTTTGTGGGACTTGCTGACTCCGGTAACGAGCTGCAGGTCCTTTAATTTTTCATCAGCGCGGATGTGCTGAAGGGCATCCAGTGCCTGCTGCAGCCTTAGCTTGCCGGGGAGCCTGGACTGGATGTCGAGTGCAATGACGGTAAGCCGGTTATTCTTCAGCGTAATCAGAGGCCGCAGGGAGTATTTCTCAAATAGGGACCTGATGATGAGTGAAAGGTGGAAGGTGATGGATTCCCAGTCGTTCTCCGAGCTGTTCCATTTCACATCGCGCGGATTCTCGATTTCAATCAGACAGACCCGGTAGCTCAGCTCGTTCACGATATTAAAGTCGGGGCCGACCAGACCCTTGAGCCGGTTGTCATCCTCGATACGTCCGCTGATCAGCTCATCGACCCACAGATTCTCCGAAAACAGCTTGCGTTCTTCCATATATCGGGTACGCAGCAGCTCCTGTGCAATCGAGAGTGAGGCGGAATCCAGCAGCAGACAGTCGAATTCCTGCGGCTTATGATTGCTGATCATCATAATATAAGCCCAGGTCTGGTCGAGCGCCCCTACCGGCTTCAAGGCAATCTTTCTGTGTCCGAACTCGCGGATGCAGGGTGCGGCATCGGGCTGTATGCCCTCAAGCTCATCGTCAAGCGATTCAAAGAAGCCAAGCAGCGGGAGCTGCTCTTCCGGAGGAAGCGCCGGGAAAAACAACGGCTTGCCTTGGAGCTGCATATAGACGATTTGGGTGCGGGTGCTTTTGCATAACAGCTGCAGTACCTTCAGGGTTCCCTGGGAGGTCAGGGTAAGACGGTGGAATTCACGGGAAATGCTCTCCAGCTCCTGCAGCATCTTGTGGTGGCGGTTGATGATGAGGGAATGCAGGTCAAGTGTAATGTCTACGAAGCGTACGGTGCGGGTGAATGCGATCAGCGGAAAATCATGGCGGTCTGCAAGCTCGATCATCTCCTGGGGAATTGTGCTGAAGTAAGCCCCGAGCTCGATGCAGAGACAGGCGGCGTTTTTATCAATCAGATTTTGCAAAAAGGCCAGGGAAGCCCCTGTATCCGCGCTGGCTCCCATACCTGTTGTCAGGATCATTTCCTCCCCGTGGATCAGACTTTCAAAGCTGGCGCTCTCCAGTACATGCACCCAGCGGATTGCCCGGTTCAGCCCGTTTTTCCCACCGGCGATCACGGCATCTGCGAACAGCGGTCTTCTCAGTGCGTCCCGGACCGTAAATACAAGTTCCCAATCCATATGCTTTCCCCCTCGCTCTTTATCCTGCTTGCTATCTCCGGCGTAAAAAATACACTTTTGAAATTAGACAATGTGTCTAATGTAACAAAAAAACGAAATGGATATAGTTTGAATATAATATGTTAGGAAATGTGACTTAATGTGATGCTGAATAAAGGGGCTTATTAGGTTTGAAGTATATTTTACTACATTAGGCCCGGAGTGTAAGCAAAATATTAAGGAGAATATCGTAATAATGTTATTATATATAACATTGATCTGTCTTTAGAAGTTAGATTGTCACTGTCTTCTTCGAGGCAGGTAATGAAATTAAAGGGAGGGATAACTGATGGAGCACTCTTCTCCGTTAACTGCATTTACACCTGATATGTTTATGCGCAATTTTGCCGAGGCGGAGCCCGGACTCAGCCGCAAGGGCGCAATGGAGGAATCCAACCGCTGTCTCTATTGTTATGATGCGCCCTGCATCAAGGCTTGCCCCACCGGTATCAATATTCCTTCCTTTATTAAGCGGATTGCTACCGATAATCTGAAGGGCTCAGCCATGACGATTATGGAGTCCAATCCGGTTGGCGCCAGCTGTGCGCGGGTCTGTCCGACCGAGGAGCTCTGTGAGGGGGCCTGCGTACTGAACGATGCCTCCGCGCCGATTCAGATCGGACTGCTGCAGCGTTATGCCACCGACTGGGCCGTTAACAGCGGAATCCAGCTGTTTAAAGCGGGTGTGCCAAACGGCAGGAGGGTTGCTGTCATCGGCGGTGGTCCGGCAGGCTTGTCCGCTGCCAGAGAGCTGGCACGCGAAGGGTTTGCCGTGGTGGTCTATGAGGCCAAGCCGCTTGCAGGCGGACTGAATACACACGGGATCGTGTCCTTCCGGCTGCCGCAGTCGATCTCGCTGTGGGAAGTGGAGCAGGTTGAGAAGCTGGGTGTGCAGATCTTAACCGGAGTCAAGGTTGGAGTGGATATTACTGTGGAGGAGCTCAGGGAAAATTATGATGCCATAGTGCTCGCAGCCGGAATGGGCTATGTGCCGCCGCTCGGCATTGAAGGCGAGAAGCTTTCCGGTGTTTATGATGCCATAGAGCTGGTTGAAACGACCAAGACGGGGGTTCCGACGCTGGAGCTGATGGGACAGCGCGTCGCCGTAATCGGCGCAGGCAATACCGCCATTGATGCGGCTACCTGCTCGGTGCGGCTCGGAGCCGAGAGTGTCAAAATGGTCTACCGCCGTACCCGGAGTGAGATGACCGCTTATGACTTTGAATATGAATTCGCCAAGCAGGAGGGCGTGGAATTCAACTGGCTGACACTGCCCAAACGGATTGTCGGCGATGCACTGGGCAATGTGACCGGACTGGAATGCGTCCGGATGAAGCTGACCGGTGAAACAGGCAAGGATGGACGTCTGACGCCGATGCCGGTTGAAGGCTCGGAATTCGTCATGCCGGTTGATGCTGTAGTTATAGCAATCGGACAGAAGCGGCGGATTGACCTGATTGAGTCGCTGGGGCTGGAGCATGACCGGGGCGTGGTGAAGATTGACCGGAAGACCGGACGGACCTCTGATCCGATGATCTATGCTGCCGGCGATATCGTCTTCGGCTCCGGCAACGGTGAGGCAATGGTTGTATCAGCCGCCCAGCAGGGCAAGGATGCGGCTTATGCCATAGTCAGGCAGTTATCCGGTCTGCAGGACAGTGTAGTGGGTTCTGCGGTTTAACCGCTGCCTCGCAGACAGACAGGAATATGCAACGCAGCCCGGCGGGTATCCCCGGACTACATATGACAGGGAGGGAACAACTATGGCAGATCTGCGAATTGATCTTGCAGGAATTCAATCACCCAATCCGTTCTGGCTGGCTTCCGCGCCGCCTACCAATACAGGCTATCAGGTGCAGCGGGCCTTCGAGGCCGGCTGGGGCGGCGCCGTCTGGAAGACGCTGGGCGATCCGATCATTAACACCTCGTCGCGTTTTGCGGCAGTTCATTTCAACGGGCAGCGCGTAGCAGGCTTCAACAATATTGAGCTGATCACGGACCGGCCGCTGGAGGTAAACCTGAAGGAAATTTACGAAACGAAAAAGAAATTTCCCGGCCATGCGGTGATTGCCTCCTTGATGGTAGAGCCCAAGCGGGAGAAATGGCATGAGATCGTCAAGCGGGTGGAGGATGTCGGGGTTGACGGGCTGGAGCTGAACTTCGGCTGCCCGCACGGGATGGCTGAGCGCGGAATGGGTGCTGCTTCAGGCCAGCAGCCTGATCTCGTACAGGCACAGACGACCTGGGTCAAGGAAGTGGCGACCACACCGGTAATTGTCAAGCTCACTCCTAATATCACTGACATTACCGTTGTTGCCCGCCATGCGGCCAAAGGCGGCGCAGATGCAATCAGCCTGATCAATACGATTAACAGCCTGGCGGGAGTGGATATTCACAGCTGGAACACCATTCCGCATGTTGGCGGACAAGGTGCACACGGCGGTTACTGCGGACCTGCTGTCAAGCCGATTGCCCTGAGCATGGTGGCTGAATGTGCGCGTGACCGCGGGGTCGGCATTCCGATCTCAGGAATCGGCGGCATCTCCACCTGGCAGGACGTAGTTGAGTTCATGCTGATGGGGGCGACCGGCATCCAGGTCTGTACGGCGGTCATGCATCACGGCTTCCGGATCGTTGAAGAGATGATAGACGGCTTGAATAACTATCTGGATGACAAAGGGCTCGCTTCGGTAACAGAGCTGATCGGCAAATCGGTGCCGAAATACTCCAACTGGGGTGACCTCGATCTGAATTACAAAGTCGTTGCACGGATCAACGAAGACAACTGCATTAACTGCAACAAGTGCCACATTGCCTGCGAAGATGCTTCTCATCAATGTATTGATATGCTCACGAATGCTGACGGCAAGGCGGTTCTGCAGGTGCGTGAGGAAGACTGTGTAGGCTGCAACCTGTGCTCCATTGTCTGCCCGGCTGACGGCGCAATTGATATGATCGCGCTGGACAGCGGGGCGGCGCCGATGACCTGGAACCAGCGGCAGCAGGTAATCAGCACCCTGAACGGCTCATATTCAGAAGCGGAGGTGGTTTAAGATGGCCAAAATCATCAAGAACGGAACTATCGTCACTGCTGCAGACACGTATACTGGGGATGTCCTGATTGAAAACGGGATTGTAACCGGAATTGGACTGAATCTGGAGGTGCCGGGCGCTGAAATTGTGGATGCCTCCGGCTGCTATGTGTTCCCGGGAGGGATAGATCCGCACACCCACCTGGATATGCCTTTTGGCGGAACGGTCACCGCCGATGACTTCGAGAGCGGGACGATCGCCGCTGCCTACGGCGGTACGACAACCGTAATTGACTTCTGCCTCACCACCAAAGGCCAGCCGCTGCAGAGCGCTGTGGATACATGGCATAACAAATCACAGGGCAAAGCTGTGATTGACTACAGCTTCCACCTGATGGTGTCCGAGTTAAATGACCGGGTGCTCGGCGAGCTGCCACAGATTATCGAACAAGAGGGCATCACTTCACTGAAGGTATTCATGGCTTACAAGAATACTTTCCAGGCTGATGACGGCGTATTGTACAAAACACTGCAGGCCGCCAAGCGGGAGGGTGCGCTTGTTATGGTTCATGCCGAGAACGGGGATGTGATTGAATATCTGGTGGAGCAGGCGCTGGCAGCCGGCAATACAGACCCGATCTATCATGCTCTGACCCGGCCGCCGGAGCTCGAAGGTGAAGCTACCGGCCGGGCTGCTTATCTGACCGAGTTGACTGATTCGCAGCTTTACGTGGTTCATGTCACTTGTGCTGAAGCGGTATGGAAGATTGCCGAGGCCCGTAAGAAAGGGCTGCGTGTCTACGGCGAGACCTGCCCGCAGTATCTTGTGCTGGATCAGACTGCGCTTGAGAAGCCGGACTTTGAGGGCGCCAAGTACGTATGGTCACCGCCGCTGCGCGAGCAGTGGAATCAGGATGTGCTGTGGGATGCGCTGTGGAACGGTTCGCTGCAGACCATCGGCTCCGACCAGTGTTCCTTTGATTTCAAGGGGCAGAAGGATCTGGGACGCGGTGATTTCTCCAAAATCCCGAACGGCGGACCGACCATCGAGGACCGCTTCAGCCTGCTGTACTCCGAGGGTGTGCAGAAAGGCCGCATCTCATTGAACAAGTTCGTTGATATCATCTCTACCTCAAGCGCCAGGCTGTTCGGCCTTTTCCCGCAGAAGGGAACGATCGCCATCGGCAGTGATGCCGATATTGTCATCTTTGATCCTTCCGTTGAAAGAACTCTTTCGGCTGCAACCCATCACATGAACGTCGATTATAATGCGTTTGAAGGCTTTGAGATCAAGGGCGAACCGGTATCAGTGTTAAGCCGCGGCGAGTTTGTCATCCGTGACAAGCAGTTCGTCGGGCAGGCGGGGGCAGGTCAGTACCTGCGCCGCAAACGGTTCGAGGCGGAGACGGCATTTCCCGCCAAAGCGGAGATCAGCGGAGGAGTGGTGTGATATGTCAGCATTTGCGGAGTTTGACAAGGAGCGGCAGGCTGTTGATAAGCTGCTGCAGCAGGGTTATGGAATAGTAAATATCAAAGAGGATCTGGACGGTGCCGAGGTAACATTTATCCGCAGTGGTTCAGACGGTGACCCGGTAAAGCTGCTGCTGCTGACGGCGGATGCGCGCAAGCATGTGACTACAGCCGTTTTTGCCGGGATCAGGCCGGCAGCGCCGGTTGAAGCTTCTATTTAATATATGAATTAGAAGCTGGCAGACTGCCGGTTGCCGGCGTACCCAGGTACGGATGGAACCGGCAGTTTTGATATGGGTTTGTGTATTAAAGACATGTTCAGGTTAATATAATTGCTCTTCGTACTCTTGCCGCAGGATTGACATAATCACCATGGAGTCGAAGGTATCTCCGCGTTTTACCGCTTCCCGCAGCACTCCCTCCACTTTAAAACCAGCTGTCTCATACACATGCCGTGCTCTCAGGTTGAAATCTTTTACATCCAGCCAAAGCCGGTGTGTCTTGGTGTTCCTGAAGATCCATTCCCGGATCATGCAGACTGCTGCAGTGCCGTATCCGCGGCCTTTCGTATGAAGGACAATCCGCAGAAGACATGTGCACAGATTGGGGTCCTGCAGTCCTGTGACAATAATGTAGCCTGCCGGCTGGCCGATTTTATCCTGAATAATCAGATGCAGGACATCTTCATCAGAGATGGCCGCAGCATGCTTCTCCCTGCTCCATTGCCCAACATAACGGCAGTTGTGCTCGTCCTGCTCGGCGGTCAGTACGAAGTCGAGATCCTGCAGCGCAGTCGGCCGCAGATCTATATTTTGTGAAGTGATAAGCATCCTTACCTCTCTCCTTATATATGAATAAGCTCGAAATATAAGAACACAGTACATGAGATTGGCGGAAATGCCAATACACAAACAGGCTTTTCCCGCGTCCGGTGCCAAGAACGTAGAAAAGCCTGTTTCATCATGAGAAGGTTTGGTTAATTATATTAAATATACCGGGTTCGATATATGATCGATATACATTCGATATACATAAGATCTAATTGCAATATTAGGCTAAGCGGTGGGCATTAACGTTAGGACCCATGGAGTATACGGAGACCTGAGGAGTCGGAATAATGGCTACGGGTTCGGAAGTATGTACGGTGATGTCAGGAGAATAGAGGTAAACACTGTTGCCGGCTTCGGATGTTCTGATCCGGGTGAATTCATTAGCCAGGCTGATTGTTGAGGCGGATGCCAGTGTATGCTCCTTTACCCGGAGCTTGAAAGTGACCAGTGTCTGGTCGACAGCCGGGATTTGGGTGTGCTTCGAGTTGGTTTCAACCTGGATGTCGATGCCGCGCATCGTCGAGTTCATTCCGAAATAAATACCGCCGTCGACGGGATTCATGAAATTAAACTGAAATATATTACTGACCTCGTTGCCCGGGGTGAAAGCGGAATCGCTATAGGCTGATTGTACGAGATATTCCGAGTTATCAAAAACTTCACTGTCATATTGTACTGTAAAATTCATGTAGCTGTAGCCGTGATCATTAGAAGCGAAATTCCGCAGGTTCACGAGCACAGTGACTTCATCTCCCGGCGCATAGGCAGGCTGATCAGTTGTAACCTCGACAGTCATAGCAGGCGGCGTATTGTCTATAGTGACCTCGCGCATCATGGAGAACATAAGGGTAAGGAAATTGGTTCCTTTAAAATATTTTTTTAAGCCTGTCCATCCGTTCATTGTAACAACCTCCATATACTCGTTTGATACTATACGGTGTGTAATCGTTGCTGTGTACATCAATGGTACTATTTGCCACTGATAAAACACTGATAAAAAGTCGAAGTGTGACGGAAAAAATCGAAATGAGAGCGCTTTATTACGGAAAATAGCGAAAAAAATAACCTGGCAGGCTGCTGCCGGGTTATTTTTTTGTTGCTTATATATCTCCAAATTCACTTTACCGCATCCTGCTGCGGCCGATCTGCCTGATTGTGAAAGATTAGGTTCCGAGACGCTTATATGCTTCAAGGAACCACTCCGGGAGCTCCCCGCCCATTTCGTTCCTGTAGGATTCACGGAACTGGGTGAAGCGCCGCTGGGCGCGTAAAGGCTTGCCGATTTCGTAATAGAGCGAGATGATCTGCAGGGCATAGCTTTCCTCCAGCGGTTCAAGCTCGGCCAGGCGCAGGGCATATTCCTCTGCCTCATATTGGCGTCCTGTCTGGATAAGCCCGAGTGTCAGCTGCTCCAGCAGCTTCAGATACAGCTGGCGGTATTTGTCCCTGGCCGAATAAATCCACAGGCTGTCCAGAGACTGCAGCAGCTCGCCCGTATAAAGAGAGGAGGCATCCCGCATACGCTCCAGATCGTTATCCTGCAGCGCTGCAAGAGCTGCTTCCTGAAACCGTTCCGCATCTCCTTCGATGCCCTTGGCTTCCAGCCGGTAATTTTCCCGGTCCGAGGTCAGCTCGATGTTGTCGCCCAGATCGGCATTTTTTAAGGTTTTGCGGATCTGATAGATGGTGGTATGCAGATACTGCTTGCCTTTCTCATAATTCCACTGCGGAAAAACATCGTTCAGGATGACACTGACGCTGCCTTGCCTATGTATCCACAGATAAGCGAATAATTCCTCTGCCTTGTGCGTGCTCCACTTAACAACGCCAAGGGGCCCGGTTAAGGTATGGCCGCCCAGGTACTGAAAGCTTGCGCTCGCGCTTGGGGCCCCCGGCTGTCCGGACTGTGCCCGCCTGGACAGAAACTTGGACCAGGCTTTGCGCAGGCGGGGCGGGTCTACAGGCTTCAGCAGATAATCCGCCGCCGAGAGGTCGAAGGCTTCCACAGCATAGCTGCGGTAGGCAGTCACGAATACGATCTCCGTATCCGGTGAGAACGGCAGCAGATTCTCTGCAAAGGCAAGCCCGGACAGCTCGGGCATTTGAATATCCAGAAAGATCAGATCCGGCTTCTGCTCGGCGGCGGCCGTGAAGGCCTCCCGGGGATTATCAAAGACATGGATTGAAGCAATGTTCTCACATTGCTGCAGCAGCTCGCGCATCTGTTCCAGCGCCGGCCATTCATCATCTACAACCATTACAGAATAATTCAGGAGACCTCATCCTTCCACGGTATTCTTATAAGTACTTCAATTCCCCCGTCCTGGCCGCGGGTAAGCAGCAGCGGGTGGCCGAATTGCTTCAGCAGCCTGCGGTTAATATTTTTAAGCCCGATCCCTGTTCCCTGACGCGGCGAAGAACGGTAGTCGTCCTGCATCCAGTAAGCCAGCTGCTCGTCGCTCATGCCCTTGCCGTTATCGGCGACGGTAATCACAATATTTCCGCCCTGCCGGCTGGTGGTAAGGACCAGGGTGCCCCCTCCTATTTTCTCCATTAGCCCGTGGCGGACAGCGTTTTCGACAATCGGCTGAACGATCAGCGGGGGCAGCATGAATTCAGAGACCTCGATATTGTACTGCACACTCAGCCGCTTGCCGAAACGGGCCTGCTCCAGCGACAGGTAGGCTTCAATCAGCTCCAGCTCCTTCTCGAAGGGGATCGCCGTTTCCTGGTTGCTGAAATCAAAGCTTCCCCTTAAAAAGTGGCTGAGATCGTACAGCAGCTGCCTCGTTTTCTCATTGTCCCTTGTACTCATCCAGATGATCGTGTTAATGGCGTTATAAAGGAAGTGGGGCTTGATCTGGGCACGCAGCATGGCTATTTCCGAACTGAGCCGCTCGGCGACCGACCTTCTCAGATCAACCAGAGTTTTGACACGTCCCTTCAAATCGCTCCAGGCATAGGGTTTATGGATAAAATCGTTGGCTCCGGCCCGGAAGGCTGACTCGTTAAAATGGAGCTGCTGTCCGGCGGTGGCCATGAGAACAGGCAGATCCAGCGGGCTGAAGGTTTTGCGGATGATTCTGCAAAGCTCCAGCCCCGACATTTCCGGCATCATGACATCAATGATGCAGAGGTCGAAATTGCGGTCCTCCGCCAGAAGGGCAAGCGCCTCTTTGCCGCTGCGGATACTGGTGATCGTATAGTTCTCCAGTGACAGCAGGTTGGTTAGCGCCTTGAGGTTGGCATAATCATCATCTACTATCAGGATACGCGGGGAATCCCCGCCGGCTTCGCCTCCCCCGTTATATTGCGGCAGCGGGATGGCGGGGTACTTCCAGTCATCCTCAAAAGCTTCCGGAGGCGGCTTTACCGGTGTAAGCAGCAGCTCGCGGCTTTCGGGCTCTGCTGTTGCCGGCGCAGGCTGGCTGACAGGAATGGCAAAGGTAAAGGTGCTTCCCCGTCCGGGCGCAGATTTGACCTTAATGCTGCCTCCGTGCAGCTCGACAAGCTTGCGGGTGATGGCCAGACCCAGGCCGAGCCCGCCGCTCTCCAGCGAGTCCGCTTCATTGACCTGCTCATAGTCGCGGAATATACTCTCCAGACGCTCCGGGGGGATTCCTCTGCCCGTATCGGTCACGGAGATGGAGATGACATCCTCCCGCCGCTCCGCTTCGAATACCACGCTGCCGCGGTCAGTGAATTTGAGGGCGTTGTCGAGCAGGTTGTACAGGATCTGCATTAGCCGGTGCTCGTCTGCCTCAATCTGATAGACCCCCGGCGGGATGCGGTTCTTGATTCGGATATCCTCCTTGATATTCAGGAACTGGAACACCTCAATCACGATATTGGCGATTCCCTGAATGTCGACCTGCTTCCAGTGGAGTGTGATCCGCTCCCGCTTGATCTGCTCATAATCGAGGATATCTCTGACCATGAACGCCAGCCGTCTGCCGGTACCGAGAATCAGGCGCATATCCTCGCGCTGTGAGGAGCTGAGTGACCCTCCGCTGCCTTCGTAGAGAGATAATGAAATGTTGATAATGGCATTCAGCGGTGTCCGCAGCTCATTGGAGGTTTTCAGCAGGAATTCATCCTTGTCCCTGTCCTTTCGGGCAAGCTGGTGGGACAGCTGCTTGATAGTCTCATAGGCATGGGCATGCCGCGCGGAGAGAAACAGGCCCTCAGCCAGTATGAAAATGGGGCCGGAAACCGGCGGTATGGAATAGAAGCCTGTGCCCAGCACCAGGTTACTGGTCAGCGAGAGTGTAAATATAATGGCGGCGATTGCACCGATCAGCAAATAAAAGGAGCCGATTTCTTTCTTAAGTACAGCGCGGAGCATCACATAAAAGGTATAGATTATTGATATTAAGCTGAAGATTAGCAATATACTGGACGCCCGTGAGTAAAGCCGGATTGAGCTTACGAGTGTCAGGAGAAAGAACCCGATAGAGTAGGTGAACGTAATCCGCTGGAATATCCTTGAATACAGGGCAGGGAACAAAGTGTAGGTATAGCCGGCAACAAAGGAGAAGCCGATTACGCCAGATATCAGCTGCAGTTTGCTGAACCACTCATATGAGATAGAAGGAGACAGGTCAAACAGCAGCTTTTCGCTGTGGGTGAGCATATATAAGACAATCGTAAAGCAGTACATCGCCAGCTGGAACGATGAGTAGTCCTCTTTACGCTGCAATCCCTGACCCAGGAAATAGACGCTGATAAAAGCGAAGCCGGCCACAAGCATCATATCGTAGACGCTGTTCCGCTTGTCCAGTGCCTGAACAGCCTCCGGCGTTCCGATCCGGATGGATTCAGCGATTCCGCCGCTGTCGTAAGTGAAGTTGGAGGCATGGATAACAATTTCAGCACGCCCGCTAACGCTCGGAGAGGTGACTGAATAGGGCTGATTGCGGGGCTCCGTGGTGTTCAGTGTCTGTCCCGGAATGCCGCTGCCTCCCGACGGCTTGCCGTTTATAAAGAGCTGGCTGGCATTGCGGATATTGTTCACCTTGAGCGCAAAGGATTCGTTGTCCGCCGGCAGCAGCAGTTGCAGGCGGTAGGTGGCAAAGCCATAGCGGCCGTAATCCCTTTGCGTCCATGTCTTCCAGCTTCCCGGCACAGAAATGTAGCTTATACCTTCTGCCCGGCTGGTGTTTGCAGGATCAAGCAGCTGATTCCAGTAAAACTCCCACTTGCCGTCCAGCGTAAAGGTTGAATCTTTATCAAAAGTGCAGGCGGACAAATCAATCATGCCGGGCTTTACTGCTGCACATGAATCGCTGTTGCTGCTCAGCAGGGGATATGCTGCGGTTGCTGCGAGCAGGCAGATACAGAGAAAGCCAAGGGTTCTCGTAGCCAGCAGCCTGAAATCAAACAGTTTCATACAGACCTCACTTCGTAGGCTGGAACTTTTTCGTAAAATTCCGCATCAATTCGTCAATAATTTCATCATAGCCCTGCCAGCTTCTGCTTGTCCAGTCACAAGCGTCCGGTAAAGAGTTATTGTATAATTGAGGCTCATGGTTCGAGAAATTTTGAGTATGGTGAGGAGAGGGCAAGTGATGTACTTATTGGATATATCGTCATGGCTGACGGAGGAGCGGCTCCGGGCGCTGCTGGAGCAATACAGGACGCTCGGGCCGCTGCCCGGAATTGGGCTGACCTTTATGAAATCCTTCGTTCCGCCGCTGCCGACCATTGCCATTGTAGGCTTGAACGGGGCGGTATACGGCTTATGGCTTGGCTTCTTATATTCCTGGCTGGGACTGGTAGCAGGCTGTGCGGCGACCTTTCTGATCATCCGGAAGATCGCCTCGCATCCCTACCTGCAAAAGTGGGCCCGCCGGCCCAAGGTAGCCAGAAGCATGATCTGGGTGCGCCAGAGCGGCTTCAGTTATGTTTTTCTGCTCAGCCTGTTTCCGGTTGGCCCGTTTGTCGTCATCAATATGGCCGCGGGGCTGGCCGGAATGCGCCTGCGCTCCTATCTGCTGGCCATTGGTGCAGGCAAAGCGATTATGGTGTTCGCCGTGTCCTATATCGGCAATGATGTTCAGCGGTTTATCCGTAATCCGTGGGAGATTATCTATGTGCTGCTGTTTATCGGTCTCTCATTATGGTGTGTGAAAACAATCGAAACCCGGTTTGCCCGGGCGGCGGGGGGAGATCCGTTACACCATGAATAGGCGGCGGATTGCAGATTCTGTCTCTGTCTGGCCAGAGTGGTGGAGCCAGCTGTTCGTAGCACCGCTGTAGCTGTAATCCTGCCCCCACTCCATTCCGCGGACAGTGATATTCTGAACAGCTTCTATGATGGAGTCGACTTCAGCTTCGCTCATAATGGGGTGCAGGGAGATGCGGACCCAGCCCGGCTTGGAGGACTGGTCACCGGCATGCAGATCCTGGACAATCAGCTCGGACTGCTTACGGTCAAGCCCCAGCAGATAATGACCATAGGGGCCGGCGCAGGAGCAGCCGCCTCGCGCCTGGATGCCAAAGCGGTCATTTAGCAGCCTTACGGCGAGATTGTAATGGATATCCTGCAGGGTGAACGATACGATGCCATGACGCTCTGTCTGTCCGCCAGCGAGGATAGAGCAGCCGGGAATCCGGCCAAGTCCGGACAGGAGCCGCAGGCACAGCTCCTGCTCCCGCAGCCTCATCCATTCCCCGCTGCCGTTCATCCGCTCCTTCAGCTTTATACAGAGCGCGGTGCGGATCGCCTGCATGAACCCCGGTGTCCCTCCGTCTTCACGTACCTCCACGTCAGCGATGTAGCGCCGGCCGCCCCAGGGGTTGACCCACACCACAGTTCCGCCTCCGGGTTCATCGGGCAGCCTGCCGCAGCAGAGCCCGGCGTCAAAGAGCAGGACTCCGCCGGTACCGGGACCGCCGAGAAATTTATGCGGAGAGAAAAAAACAGCGTCGAGCTTCTCCAGCGGCGAGGCGGGGTGCATATCAATAGCCGTATAAGGTGCGCTCGCGGCAAAGTCAATAAAGCAGAGACCCCCGTGACGGTGCATGGCCGCGGCCAGTTTGGCGTAGGGGGTCTCAATTCCGGTTACGTTGGAGCAGGCGGTAAAGGAGCCGATCTTGAAACGGCGGTTCCGGTAATGGAAGAGCAGCTCTTCCAGGGCAGCCGGGTTTATGTTGCCGTCCGCTCCGGCAGGGACTGTAATGACATCCCCGATTCCCTCGTGCCAGGGCAGCAGGTTGGAATGATGCTCCATATGACTGACAAAGATGACCGGGCGTTCCTCCGGCGGACAATGGAAGCTCTGGCGCTGCCACTCGGGCAGCTTCAGGCCCATCAGCCGCTGCAGCTTGTTGACCGCGCCGGTTGTGCCGTTGCCGCAGAAGAGCAGAACATCCTCTGGTCCTGCATGAACATGCTGTCTGATGATGCTGCGCGCCTCATTGTAAGCCATTGTCATCGTCAGCCCGGTGCTGTTGGAATCGGTATGCGGATTGCTGACATAAGGGCCGAAAGATTCCTGGATCTGGCGCTCGATCGGCTCATATAGGCGCCCGCTGGCCGTCCAGTCAGCGTAAATCAGCGGCTTGCGCCCAAAGGGTGTCGTGATTTGATGGCGGATGCCGATCGTATGCTCGCGAAATGCGGTGAAATGTGCCGCAAGCGAAGCCGGGGCCTCCTTGGGGAAGGCAGGGTTGATGGTTAGCACGGGCAATCCCTCCAGCCGGTTATTTCTGGCTGACACCGCTGCCGGCTGTTTCCTGGTAGATTCCGGCTGTGTCATTATGGCTCAGTATATGCCCGGTGCAGGAAATAGGTTAAAGCCCATGCAGATTATCTAGATAAAGAGCTGCATGTCACTCTCCAGCGCATCCTTCAGGTAAGCCGAGGCATCCATAATTTCAACCTCCGGAAGCAGCTCTTCGGGCTTGAATCCCATGATCTCTACAGACAGCTTGCAGGCATAGAATTTGATGTTCTTTTTACGGGCGCCTTTGAGGAAGTGAATCAGCTTGGGTGCGTTATTGTCCTCCATCATCTCCTCCAGCATCATCCGGCCCAGGCCGCTGAAATTCATATGCGAGAGCGGCAGCTGCTGCGGCCCCTTGGGGGTAAAGACATCCATCAGCTTTTCGTAGACCGTCTTGTCCTCCAGGGTCATTTTTTCCGGATCGCGTACCAGAAACAATCCCCAAAAAGCAAAAAACATCGTGACCTCAACCTCAATATCCCGCGCTGCATTAGCCAGAATCAGTCCGGCCATTGCCTTATCATATTCGCCGCTGAACATCAGCAGATTTAGTTTTTTGTCCATCTTTGTGTACCTCCGCCATTTCAGGATGCGGTTAGTATGCTTGCAGCGGCTGCGGTGTATGCCTGCTGTCACAAAGATGTACTTGTAGGCCCCCCCGTTCCCCCGCGTGTAGGCAGCAACGAAAAAAAGCCCCCGGTTGGGAGCTTGCAATGCATGGCAATAATTACCCTTCAGAGCTGTCCCGGTCAGCAGGCTCGCTCTCAGCCGGGCGGCGCAGGTCATAATGGCGGGCGGACCACCAGATACTGCCGGTAAACAGCACGATCAGTCCGAGGATAATGGCAAACCGCCAGTCGCCGGCCTTGAAGTTCAACTGCAGAACAGTCAGTACCAGCGCGACCTGTGTCCAGACCAGCGTTCTTTTGCGGAAAGCGGTAATATTCCCTTCCATAGCGGGCATGCCGCGGATGATCCTGTAGGCGAGGATGGCCAGAATCAGCGCAAAAATGATTGTGCCGATCAATTCTGAATTGGAGAACGCATTCATCTTCTCGAAATCCTTTCGGGTTAACTTCCTATTGCGTTAGCAGTACAGTACAAGCTTATTATAGCGGTCCGCAGCCCTTTTACCAAGTGCAGACCGCGTTAGTTCTTATGAGGCCATTCTATTCAGGATTTCCTCCGCCGGGAGCGGGGGGGAGAAGTAAAAGCCCTGGATATGCGGGCAGTCATGATTGACCAGGAACTCGAGCTGTTCCGCTGTTTCCACGCCTTCGGCGATCAGGTCATAGCCGAGCTGCGAGGCCACGTAGACAATCGACTTGATAATAGTTTCGTCAATCGAACTGATGCCGATGCCGGTGATGAAGGTCCGGTCGATCTTGATTTTGTTGACCGGGAAATGCTTCAGATAGTTAAGCGATGAATATTTGGTTCCGAAGTCATCGATCGAGACGATGATGCCATGGTCGCGCATCTGCTGCAAGAGCGGATAATGCTCCTCCAGCAGGGCTGTGCTCTCGGTAATTTCGAACTCCAGCACCTCGGTGTCAAGGCCGTAATGCTCAAGCACCGACAGCAGGTTTTCAATCAGATTGCGGTTGTAGAACCAGCTGTTGGAAATATTAATGGAGGTCCGCAGCAGCGGCATCCCGAGCTTCCGCCATTCGCAGAGCTGTCGGCATACCTCACGGATAACCCAGTCTGTCAGCTGGATCATCAGGCCTGCCTCCTCGACAGCAGCAATAAAGGTACCGGGGCCGATCAGCCCCTTCTCGGGATGATTCCAGCGGATCAGCGCTTCTAGTCCGACCATTTTACCGGTAACAGCATTAATCTGCGGCTGGTAATGCAGCACGAACTCTTCACGCTCCAGCGCAGAAAGCAGGTATTTGGCGATCATGGTCTTCTGCTCCAGCTTCTCGCGCAGTTCCCAGTCAAAAATGAAGTAATTGCGGTTCTCCAGCGACTTGGCCTGGTACATGGACATATCGGCAAATTTGAGCAGATCATCTGTACTTGTGGAATGCTCCGGGTACAGTGAAATTCCGATGCTTGTCGACAGGCTCAGGTGGGCACCGGCAATCAGCAGGGTCTGCGAGATCAAGGCGCTGATCTGTCCGGCAATGTCCGGGATTTCCTCCTGCGGCAGATCCGAGAAGACCATGACGAACTCGTCCCCCCCGGTACGTGCGAACAGCTGGAAGGGAAGTCCTGCGCCCTTGAGCCGGCCGGCCAGTGTCTTGATGACCTGATCTCCGATGGAATGGCCGAGTGTATCGTTGATTTCCTTGAAACGGTTCAAGTCAAAGAAGAACAGGGTGTAGGTCTGTGTCGGCTCCGAGCATTGCAGCAGGCGCTCGAATTCATCCATGAAATACCGCCGGTTCGGAATATCGGTCAGGCTGTCATAATGGGCAAGCTTCTCATACAGCTTCTGGGAGACGCTGAGATCACGGGTGCGGAGATTGACTACACGCTCCAGCTCATGATTAAAACGGTTCTGATGCCAGTAAAAATACAGGATAAAGGCGACGACCAGCAGACAGGCTATATCAATCCACAGGACGCTGCGGAACACCTCCCATTTTGTCTGGGCCGGAAGAAGCGTCCCCATCAGCCAGTGCTGGTTATAGATATCGATCGGGGTGTCCACCAGTTGTCCTGCAGCTTTAGCTTTGTTGCCGAACAGCAGGCTATGGTCCACGTCTGTTACATAGACGGAAGAGTCCAGGGACTGCATCTGCTCAGCAATATCCTCCACCGTTACCGTTGCGGAGACGATGCCGGCAAAGGTGTTGCCGTTATAAACGGCCTGCCGGATGACCATGCCGTATTGGCCCTGAGCCAATATACGGGGGCCGTCAATGGTAATACTGCGGGAGCGGATCGTCTCCTGAATCATGCCGGATGAAGAAAGGGCAGGATCAAGCAGCAGGTTTTTATTCAGAATGGAGGTGTTGCCTGAAAGCGGATAGAGATAGCGGATAACACCGTCCGGAGCAATCACAATATTCATAACAGTGGTGCTGGAATTGTTGTAGGCGGTGAGCAGATACTGGTTAATAAGAGCAGGCTCTGCGTCAAAGCCTACCGTTTGAATGAAGGAGCTGATTCCTTTGACAATCGATACTTTCTCTTCAAGGTTTGAGGTCAGTGTGACAGCCTGCGAGGATAGATCGGCTTTTTCGGCACGGTATTCCCGTTCTACCGATATGGAATAGTAATAGAAGAGAGAAAGCTGCAACACGACTAAGAAGCCGAGGATGATTGTTAAAGGCTTTTTGTTAATGAAAGCCATGGAGTGCCTCCGATATCAGAAAATTCAACATTCTATAAGCAATTTGGGCAAAAGTGGTTCCTGCACCACCGTCAAATGTCGAGATATGTCGTAGGTGTCTCTATAGCATGTCATTTTTTGTGTTTTTGTGCAAGGAAAAACCTAATAGCCTGGGGGATAATCACAAAAAACGGATAAATACGATCCGCCTAAGGGCAGCTTGTATTTATCCGTTGCTCTTGCAGGTACTGCTATATGAATTTCGGCCAAAAGCAGCGTCAGCTTATTTCTTGAAAATACGCAGTGGCGCGCCGACCGGCAGGAAGGTGCGTCCGAAATGGGCGTTAAGCACGGAAGCTCCGCAGCCGTAGAGGGAAACCGCCGCAATCGCCATTTCCGATACCGCAGCCAGCTTATGGAAGAATTCAGCGGCAACACCGAAAGCATCCATGGAAAGGCCGAGGAACAGGAAGTCAATCAGGATGAAGATAATCAGCAGGACCCGGTTGGCTTCGACTGCACCGATGGTCATGAACAGGGTGAAGATCAGATAACCCAGGAAAACAAAGCCAAGCTGCTTGGGATCAACGCCTTCAGCCAGTGTTGCACCGAATACGCCGAGCTTAATCAGCCAGCTTGCGCCCATGCCGAACCAGAAGAAGGCGTACGCGCCGAATGCAGTCATGCCGAAGGTGTTATTGTGCTTGGCATCCTGAATGGAGGCGAACAGCTGGGCGAAGGCTCCGAGGAAGATTGCCCAAGGAATAGCGTAGCTGAGTCCTGTGGTAATTTCGAGCTTTTGTGAAGAAGCGACCAGGGTAACGATAGCAAGTCCGAATAAGCCGATGGCGCTGGGGTCGGCGGTAACGATTTTGACGGATTGCGTGGATGGGGATTGCGCTGACATAGCAATTAAAGCCTCCAATTTTCAAAAGTGTACGCATAGGATAACAGCACCCGCTCAGGGTGCTGTTATCAGCTTGCCTATCATATCATATCGCCTTTAACTTGCCTATAAAAGAAGTATTCATTTTTTGGCGAATATCAGATTATTTTGCGATAAAAATGAATAAATTTCCACAGCTTGCATCGGCCGGCTGATATAGTAGCCCTGCAGCTCATCACTGCCCAGCCTGCGAAGCAAATCAAACTGCGCCGCCTGTTCAATGCCTTCAGAGACAACCTTCAGCCCAAGATTATGGCTCAGCTCGATAATGGACTTCACGAGCACATCACCCTGAGGCTCCAGGGTCATCTCGGAAATAAAGGAGCGGTCAATCTTGATCACATCTACCGGGAAGCGGCGCAGATAGCTCAGCGAGGAGAAGCCTGTGCCGAAATCGTCCAGCGAGATCCGCAGCCCGTGGCTTCTCAGCCCCTGGAGCGAGGACAGGATATTGTCCCCCGAGACCAGCACACTCTCAGTAATCTCAAGCTCCAGGCTGCTGCTGGGCAGTCCGTATTCCGCAAGCAGCGACAGCAGCAGCCCGGTGAGGCCGGGCTGCATCAGCTGCACCGCCGAGATATTAACGGCAGCCGTCAGCTCCAGGCCTTCCGCACGGAAGCGGCTCAGGTCAGAGCAGACCTGCCGCAGCACCCAGCTGCCGATGCTGACGATGGAGCCGCTGGTTTCGGCCAGCGGAATGAATTCAGCGGGGGAAACGGGCCCGTGGGAAGGGCTTGTCCAGCGCAGCAGGGCCTCCAGCTTGGCCACCTTCAGGCTGTCAGAGGCCAGGATCGGCTGATAATGCACTTCGAATTCATCATTGATTACTGCTGACAGCAGCTGCTGGGACAATACCTTCCGCCGCCGGATGCTCTCCTCCAGCTCCTCCGAGTACTGCAGGATGCTGTTGCGTCCGGATTCCTTGACATGGAACATGGCCAGATCAGCCTGCTTAACCAGATAATCGGCATCCTCACCGTTCTGCGGGTAGACACTGACACCGATACTGGCCGTATTGTAGAGCAGGTGACCCTGGATGCGGTGCGGCAGGGAGAGTGCATCCTGTATGCGGGACAGTTGTACATTCATGCTGTCTGAATCAGGAGCGTCGGCAAGCAGAATGGTGAATTCGTCCCCGCCAAGACGGGAGACAACATCATGCTTGCCGATGACCCTGGAAATCCGGAGGGCAATCTCCCTCAGCATCGCATCCCCGAAATCATGGCCGAGCGTGTCATTGACCGTTTTGAAATGATCAAGGTCAATAAAGACCAGAACGATCTGCCGGCCGGTATTTTTGACTGAGGCAATAGCTTCATTAAGTTTGGTAAAGAACAGCGAGCGGTTGGGGAGCTGGGTCAGCGGATCCAGCATCGACTGGAGCTGAAGCTCCTTCTGGGCCTGCTCCAGCGAATCAATCATCCGGTTGAATTCCTGCTCGACTTCGCTGAACTCATCGCTTCCGGAGCTGCTGATCCGGATGGACAAGTCCTTGCTGCTGCCGATGGCACGGATGTTCCGGACAAGCGCTGTCATTCTTCCGAGTATGGAACGCTTGACGAAGATGAGGCAGGCTACGCACATCAGCAGGGTCCAGGCCAGAAAGAATTTCCGGAAGCTGGTGATGGCTTTCAGCCCGCTTTCGTATATCTCCCGCGGATGCTGCAATATCATTTCTATTGCAGGATTGCCGAATAAATCGTTAACTACAGTATGGATGGACATCATCCCGCCGGAATCTGAGCTCATCCATACCGTCTGTCCCTTGCCCGCTGCCGGTACCGCAGAATCAATGGACTTCATCTGCAGCAAGGTCTGCGTACCTTCCCGCATACGGACCATTTCTTCCTGCTGCAGCAGCCTGACGGCAACGGCAGTTCCGACTGCCGGCAGGTCTCCGCTGCTGTTGACGATCGGGGCCAGCGTAATCAGCATCGGGACGTTACCGTGCAGCATCATGCCGGAAAGGCCGGTCCCGGACTCCGCGGGGCTTGTCAGCTTGCTTCGGATAAGACCAAGCAGCGTAAGGTACTCCGGGGTCAGCGAGGATACTGTGCCGGTATCGGAATCATATACGCCGCCGTAACGGGGCTGTCCGGAATTGTCCAGAAGGGCGGTCATATCAAAGTGATTGGTTTCATAGGTGAGCGGGCCGAAATTGCTGTCCAGATAGGTCTGCCTGTATGCAGCCGGCCATTCCCCAGGCGCTTCCGGCTGCATAAACCGGTAGGTGTCATCCCATGTGGAATATTTCAGTAACCCGGTCTTCATCATTTGCAGCTCGCTCTGATAGGTCGCAATCACGTTATCCAGCTTGCTCTGCAGTGCTGCCTCATCCAGCTTCTCAAAGCGGTTCAGCAGAATAAGGTGCAGGAGCAGATAAGTGACACCTAATCCGAACAGGGCTGCAACACTGATGAAGATTATTATTTTTCGGCTCAGCTTCATGTTGCTCCCCTTCTAGTATTAATAGATTTATTAGGAAATAAGTACCACATAAACCAGTGTAACACGAATAGGTAATATTTTGCAGCGTTAATCTGTCCCAAGTGTCGAAATTTGATGTATAATAATCTTGCAATAATAATAATCACATAAATTCATAGAAGGAGATAGCGTCTGGGATGGATAAATGGACTTTATTTAAGAAGATTACACGGTTTGGAACGATTCCCGTGATGCTTATACCGGTTGTTTTGGGGACGGTCGGGGCATACGTATGGGAAGGCAGCTTCCATCCGTTTTTGTTTGTTATAACGCTTGTCGGTGCGGTATCCGCCCATCTGTTCTCGAATATGGTGAATGATTTATGGGACTTCCGCAATGGTACGGATACAGAAGCGAAGAATACACCGGGAATGGTTTCGACAAACTCCGGTTTTTTGTCAGGCGGGCTGATGAAGGAATCCCTCTTTGCCCTGATGACCTGGTCACTGCTGGCGCTGGCCGTGGCCTGCGGCCTGATCCTCAGCATTTCCAGCGGCTGGGAGACGCTCTGGTTCGTAGCGGCCGGGGCACTGATTGCCTATTTCTATGTGGCACCGCCGCTGCGGTTCGGATACCGGGGCAAGGGCTACAGTGAGTTTGCGATCTTCGTCGCTTTTGGAGTAATGCCCGTATTGGGCTCTTATTTCGTGCAGACAGGTGAATTCAGCCTGAAGCCGGTGCTGCTGTCTATTCCGGTAGGTCTTTTGACCACCCTGCTCCTGTTTAATCACCATTTCCTGCACTGGAGAGCAGATGAGCAGGCCGGCAAGCGCACGCTGGTTGTCGTATGGGGGGAACGCAGAGCCCTTGTGTTTTCCCGCATCCTGCTGTTTCTTTCATACGGCTCTTTAATTGTATGTGTAGTGTACGGCGTACTGCCGGTTTACGCGCTGCTGGCGCTGCTTACTGTATTTGCACCTTTGCAGGTATACCGCGGGCTGGAGCCGCAGAATGCCTCGCTGGCTTATCTGCCGTTAATGGGTGCTTCACAGCAGGCCTCTGTCCGCTGCGGCTTGATTATGGCACTGGCCCTGCTGATTCAGGGGCTTATCTAACCTAATTCCCATACCAGAAGGAGAGAACAATAATGGACCACAATAAAGAACAGGCGGAACAGCATCAGCCGGCGGTGGGCAGCCAGACCGTACTCGGAGATTTTCATACCATTCTGTCGGAGGGAAAAGTGTGGAAGACGGGCGGCTTTGCGCTGCCTGACGGCTCATTCTGGGCCTACCGTGAGCCTGAAGCGGTAGTTATTGTGCGTAACGGCTACCTGTATGTCCGGGCGCAGCTCAGCCGCCAGCATAACCAGGTGCAGATTCTCGACAATGCCAAGCATATGTATTATTCGGCGCAGCCGGTGGACATTCCCGAGGAAGGGGAGATCAGCTTTGAGCTGCAGATCCGCGCCCGTACACAGGGTACGGCTCCCGGAGATTTGTACGACGGGTACGTCTCGCTGAATCTGCTTGATTTCACGACCGGCGCGGCCCTTGATTTCTTTGCCGGCAATGATAAATACGCCAGCGTCTACGGCATTCTGCCCTTCCCGGGCGTCCAGGTTCCGGATACAGGCGGTACGAAGTATTTCTGCATCTTCACAGAGGCGGAGGATTTCAAGCCGCGCGAGTTCAACACCTACAAAATTACGTACCACCGCGGAAATGACGAGGCTGTCTTCTATGTTAACGGCAGGGAAGTACGCCGCGAGCAGAATGTTCCAGTTAAATTCAACAGCTTTACCGTGGCCCTCGGCATTATGACGGAAAAGGATCTGACCCCCGAAGGCAGCGTGTCGGCACATGGCCAGACTGTTATCGCTGAATGGTCCCCGGTGACCGTAACAACGACGGCACGCTAATAGACCGGGCCTATTAATAGAGCGGCGGAACCGCTGCAAAGGGTTTATTTTGTGAAGAGTAAGGATGGGTTGCGGTGAATGTAAGGAGCTTTCTGCGATTTGTGGAGCTGCCGACCAAGGTGGCCAGTATGCTTCCGTTCCTGCTGGGGACGCTGTATGCGCTGTACCGGTTTGAGGATTTTTATATGCTGCGGTTTATCCTGATGCTCGTGTCCCTGCTCAGCTTCGATATGGCGACAACGGCCATCAACAACTACTATGATTTCAAAAAAGCGGCCAAAAAGCATGGCTACGGCTATGAGACCCATAATGCCATTGTCCGCTATAAGCTAAAGGAAAGCACCGTGATCGCAACGATCACCGTTCTGCTCCTTCTGGCTGCAGGCGGGGGCATCGCCCTTGTCTTCCAGACGGGGCTGCTGATCCTTTTGCTGGGCGGGCTGTCGTTCCTGATCGGCATCCTGTATTCCTTCGGACCGATTCCGATTTCGCGGATGCCGCTCGGCGAGCTGTTCTCGGGACTGTTTATGGGCTTTGTGATCATCTTTATATCGGCCTACATCCACTCAGACCAGAGCGTGGTTACGCTGCTGCTGCAGGGCGGCTGGGTCGATCTGCATGTCAACCTTATTGAGGTTGTGTACATCTTCTGGTTCTCGGTGCCCGCGATTCTCGGAATTGCCGGAATTATGCTGGCCAACAATATCTGTGATATCGAAGATGATCTGGAGAACCGCCGGTATACCCTGCCGGTCTATATCGGCCGCAACCATGCGCTGCTGCTGTTCAAGCTGCTCTATTATGCTTCTTTTCTAGATATGATCGTTCTGCTGATTCTCGGGGTCCATCCGCTGCTGGTGGCGCTGCTGCTGATTACGCTGGTTCCCCTGCGCCGGAATATTGCCCTGTTCCAGGAAAAGCAGGAGAAGGCCTCCACCTTTATCCTGTCAGTCAAAAATTTCGTGCTGATGAGTACGGCGCGGATCATTGTGCTGGCTGCCGCAGTCCTGCTGGGGCTGCTGAATATCTGACAGCTGCATCATTAGTGATGCTTCCTATTCTATGATATGGTGTCAGTAGATATATTCACGTTCTTATTCTTATACAAGGAAGGTGTGCATCTATGACGCAGAAGCTCAGATGGGGAATACTCGGCTGTGCCCAAATCGCAACCGGCTCGGTCATGCCGGCCATTCAGGAATCAAAGACAGGTGTGATCGAGGCGGTAGCGAGCCGGGGGCTGGAAAAAAGCAGTAAGGTCGCGGCGGAGTTTGGTGTCAGCAAGGCCTACGGCAGCTATGAAGAGCTGCTGGCGGATCCGGGGATTGACGCTGTATACATTCCGCTGCCCAATCATCTGCACCGGGAATGGGTAATCCGTGCAGCCGAAGCAGGCAAGCATGTGCTGTGCGAAAAGCCGATTGCGCTCAGCAGCGCGGAGGCGGAGGAGATGGTGGCCGCCTGCAGCAAGGCGGGTGTGCATCTGGCCGAAGCGTATATGTACCGGCATCATCCGCGCATTGCGCAGCTGCGGGAGATCATCGCCCGGGGGGACATCGGTGAGCTGCGGGCGATCCGCGGTGCTTTTACCTATAACGATGCAACGGACACGACAAATATCCGCTTCAAGTCCGCCTGGGGCGGCGGCTCGCTGTATGACGTCGGCTGCTACCCGCTCAGTGCGGCGCGGCTGCTGTTTGATGCGGAGCCGGAAGCGGTGACGGTACAGGCCATTTTCTCTCCGGAGCATGATAATGTGGACATGATGGCTTCAGGCCTGGTAGAGTTTCCGGGCGGTGTAAGCCTGACCTTTGACTGCGGAATGTGGGCGTATAACCGCCAGCTGCTGGAGGTGCTCGGCACGGAAGGGATGATCGAGATTCCGATGCCGTTCAACGCCAGATTTGAAGACGCCGATTTTCTTGTCTACAAAGGCGGCGAGGTAAGCCGGTTTGCAGCGGCCGGCGCCAATCCGTATGTCGAGCAGGCTGATCACTTCGCTGCTGCCGTAAACGGAGGGAAGCCGTTTGCCGCAGAGAATGATCCCGTGCTCAGCATGCGGCTGATTGAAGCCTGCCTTGACTCCGCCCGGCGGCGGGAGCGGGTCAGCCTGACATAAAGTAAATAAACGGCAAAAACCTCCGTATCCGCTGTAGTAGCGGATACGGAGGTTTTTTGCTGTGAACATTTATAATAGCCCGCGTAAGTTGAATTTTGGTAGAATAGGAATATTGCTGGAAACCTGTATGGCGCATTCCTATTACGGCTGCTGAAAGGAGCTTCTATACTCATGAATCATGCGCAAGAACCGGTTATTTCAATTGAAGGCCTATGGATGAATTACAGTGACAGAATGGTGCTGCGGGGAATCGACCTTGCGGTCTACCCCGGCCAGATTATCGGCTATATCGGACCAAACGGGGCAGGCAAGAGCACCACGGTCAAGATTATGCTGGGTCTGGTCGAAGGCTACACGGGTACCGTCCGGATTTTTGGCAGAGATATTTCAGACGGTGACGCTGCTTACAAAAGACGAATCGGTTACGTTCCGGAGGTTGCCGAGCTGTACGACAGCCTGACCGCCAAAGAATACCTGGGTTTTATCGGTGAACTCTACGGGATGAAGCGGACGGATGCCGAGGAGAAGGCAGAGCGGCTGATGGGGCTGCTTAATCTGGAGCATGCTTTCAATATGCGGATTGCCTCCTATTCCAAGGGGATGAGGCAGAAGGTGCTGCTGATCTCGAGCATGCTGCATGATCCGGATATCCTTTTCCTTGATGAGCCGCTGAGCGGGCTGGATGCCAATAGTGTAATGATCGTTAAGGAGATTTTTGCTTCGCTGGCCGCCCGCGGCAAGACAATTTTTTATTCCTCTCATATTATGGACGTGGTTGAGAAAATCAGCAGCCGGATCATTCTGATTAACGGCGGGGACATTGTAGCGGACGGAAGCTTTGCCGAGCTGAAGGAGAAGAGCCGCGAAGGCTCGCTTGAAGGGATTTTCAACGAGCTGACCGGTTTTGACCGTTTCCGGGATATTGCCGGGGAATTCGTTGCAGTTATTGGTGAAGGTGATTCCAATGACTGAATTTTATGTGCTGAAGCTGCTTGACCGGCTGCAGGGCGTATTCCGGAGAACCGGTGTTGACTACCCCGTTCTGCGCAGTATTCTGCAGGTCAAACTGACAATGGACGCAAGGCGTACCCCGACTGTGCTCGCCGGAGGGAAGGACAACAAGCAGACTACAGCAGAAGGCTCGCCTTTCCGTATACAGTGGATTTATCTGCTGCTCGGCCTGATGCTGATCCTTTTCGTCGTGCAGGACGGCAATTATATTTTTTCTATGAGTATTACCTTCGCCATTCTGATGTTTATGATTGCAACGACGCTGATTTCAGACTTTTCCTCCGTAATGCTGGATTTGCGGGATAAAAATATCCTGTTCTCCAAGCCGGTGAACCGCCGGACGCTGAATATGGCGAAGAGCCTGCATGTCCTAATCTATTTGCTTACTTTAACATTAACGGTTACAGGGCCATCGCTGATCGTTTCCTTGTTCAAGCAGGGGATCGTCTTCTTCCTTATCTATGCCGCAGCCGTCATTCTGATGGATTGCCTGATCCTTGTCATTACAGCATTGATCTATTTACTGATTCTGCGGGTCTTTGACGGGGAAAAGCTGAAGGACATCATTAATTATGTACAGATCATTTTGTCCATCGGAATTGCGGTAGGCTATCAGCTGGTCTCCCGCCTGTTCAACCTGGCCGACCTGACGGTGTCCTATGAGCCGGCCTGGTGGCAGTATCTGCTGGCCCCGGCCTGGTTTGCCTCACCCTTCGAGCTCCTGCTGGGCGGGAACCGTTCGGTTCATCTGACCGTTATGTCCGTGCTGGCCCTGGTGGTCCCTGTGCTGCTGCTTGCGGTGTATATCAAGCTTATGCCGATGTTTGAACGGAGCCTGCAGAAGCTGGCATCGGAGGAGGGGGCCGGGAAGGACAGCGGAAATATGGCCCGCCGGCTGTCAGAGCTCTTCTGCCAGGGCAAGGAGGAGGCGTTGTTCTTCCGCTTCACCTGGTCAATGATGCGTAATGAGCGTGATTTCAAGCTCAAGGTGTATCCCACCTTCGGCCTGTCCTTGATTTTGCCGTTTATCTTCATCTTTAATGTCCTGTGGGGCGGTGGAGGTCTGGAGGAGCTGCGCAACACCAAGGCATTCCTGTTCATTTACTTCTGTGCGCTTCTGATGATGACCGCTGTGCAGATGCTGCGTTATTCTACAAGCTACCGGGGGGCCTGGATCTACAAGACGATTCCGCTGCCCGGATTATCTCCGGTCTACCGGGGAATGCTCAAGGCGGCTATCCTTCGGCTGCTGATACCGCTTTTTGTCATTGAAGGGGCCATTTTTCTGTGGTTATTCGGCGTGCGCTTTCTGCCGCACCTGATTATTGTGCTGCCTGCCCTGCTGCTGTATTCGGTGCTGTGCTTCCGTCTTCTGCCGAAGTCACTGCCGTTCTCGGAGCAGTACAGCGCTGCCAGACAAAAGGATTTTACAGGGAGCGCCTTTGTGCAGATGTTTATTCTGATGGGCCTGGCGGGGCTTCATTACGTGATCAGCCTGATTCCGTTTGGAATTTACATCTATGCTCCAGTTCTGGTAATCGCCAATTGGTGGATCTGGCGCATCTCTTTTCCCCGGGCGGAGCTGGGGGGATCATAGCTGCCAGCCGGGAAAACCCCGCAGGTACGGACAAATATGGACATTTTTTGCCGCCTTCGAAAAAAGGGTCTAAGTTCCAGTATTTACTTAGACAGTATAGCAAATACAAGGTAGAATACAGCTAAAGTTACTTCTCATAGCAATCTATAATCTCTATACACTCTTCCGTTTATCTGATATTCGTAATAGATTTTTGTACTTGAGAATGAGCTGAACGATAATGATAATTTAACCGGTGAAGAGGTCAACTATGGATCAAATGGGAACCCACTATAATACTTGGATTGTTTTACTATCTTTTGCACTTGCTGTTACTGCGGCCTATTCGGCGCTTAACCTGATTTCCAAGGTTCCCCACTCCACAGGAAGAATCCGCCGGCTCTGGCTTATGTCAGCCGCATGCGTACTCGGCAGCGGAATGTGGGCCATGCATTTCGTCGGTATTATGGCTACCCATTTTCCGTTTGAGATCGGCTACCGTCCGGGCAGAGCGGTATTATCCCTGCTGGTCAGCATGCTCTGCAGCTTCGGGGCGTTGTGGATTGCCACCGTACCCCGCCAGAGGATGTGGCGGCGGACACTTAGCGGGCTGATTCTGGGTGCAGGGATTTCCGTGATGCATTATATCGGAATCTCCTCTATGGAGATTGAAGGCAAGATGCATTATGAGCCGCTCGCCCAGGCGATTTCCGTTCTGATAGCCCTGCTGGCATCTTACATCGGTATTTTTCTGTTCCGGCGGTTCCGGGAGCAGGAGTATTTCAGCCGGCGCTGGAAGTTCGCTTCCGCCCTGTTCATCGGATTCGCAGTTACCGGTATGCATTATATAAGCCTTAGAACAAGCTATTTTCAATATGACGGATGGAATGGCACCAAGCCTGTTGTCATGGAGACAGATGTAATTCTGCTGACCGGAGTATCCCTCGTAACCCTGTTTATGCTGGCCATCTCCGGCGGGGCAGTGTTCCTTGACCGGCATGTGCTGGAACGGATGGCCTATCATGATCCGCTGACCGAGCTGCCGAACCGCCATGGTCTGGAGCGCTATTTCAGGGATGAGTTCTTCGGTGACAATCCGGGAGCAGTGTTCTTTGTGGACCTGGACCGCTTCAAATCAATTAATGATACCCTCGGGCATGATATCGGCGATTTGCTGCTGCAGGAGGTTGCAGACCGGCTGAGAACATGCGTAGGCTCCAAAGGTAAGGTATTCCGGCTCGGCGGCGATGAATTTCTGATTGCCCTGCCGGATTCCAGTATAGAGAACGCCCAGGAGGAGGCCCTGCACATTCTGCAGGAGCTCAAGAAATCATACAGCATTGAAGGTAATGAGCTGTATGTGACGGCCAGTGTCGGCATCAGCATGACACCGGCGCACGGCACGGACCGTTCAGCTCTGATGAAGGCTGCCGATACGGCACTATACACCTCGAAGGACTCCGGCAAGAACAAGTTCAGTGTGTTCGACCAGGAGATGAACCGCTACCAGCTCCGGCGCATGTCGCTGGAGAAGGATCTGCGCAAGGCGCTTGCCCGCTCGGAGTTTATGGTAGTCTATCAGCCTAAATGGGACTCTCTGATGAATGTCACTGTCGGCCTTGAGGCGCTGCTGCGCTGGAAGCATCCGGATCACGGGATCATCTCCCCGGCGGAATTCATCCCGATTGCCGAGGAGACCGGCCTGATCGTACCGATTACCTACTGGATGCTGCAGGATGTCTGTGTCCAGAATATGAGCTGGCATAAAGACCAGATCGCAAATGTGCCTGTGTCGATTAATATGTCGGCAAGAATGTTCGAGAACGGAAGCCTGTACGATGTAGTTTCCGAGGCGCTTGCCAGCTCCGGTCTTGAACCGCACTTTCTCGAGCTGGAGATTACCGAATCCATTGCCATGAACAATATGGAGGAGACGGTAGCCCAGCTCTCCAAGCTCCGGGATATCGGTGTACGCGTGTCTCTGGACGACTTCGGGACTGGCTTCTCCTCACTCGGAAATCTTGATGAGATTCCGGTCAACACGCTCAAGATCGACCAGGTGTTTATCCGCAAGAGCAAAATGCATTCCAAAAAAGCCATCATCAGCAATATCATCGCTATCGCCAGCAACCTCAATATGGAGGTAGTCGCCGAGGGCGTTGAAACACCCGAGCAGATTGAGCTGCTGCAGTCCTTGGGCTGCCGGGTCATGCAGGGCTTCTACTACGGCCGCCCGATGCCGGTGAATGAGCTGGGCCAATGGTTTATTGAGAACACGGCCTAGATAATACATAATGCTGCTGCTACTGTTAACGCGGCAATCTGCTGGACAAGCGGGTTGCCGCGTTAACGGTTTACTGGCCGGATAACGCTGCTTGTGTGTACCCCTTCTGCGAGAAATGTCTGGGCTTGACCCTTTATTAGGCCAAAAAGGGTCTGGTCAATCCTAGCGAACCGACCGACTGAGATTCCCCCGCATCTAGTTGGATTTTTGCTATCTAATTCTCTGCTAAACGCTGCTGACAGGAAACTAGGTGGAAAAACGTCACTTCATTTTGCCGTAATCGCCTCCAGAGCGATAAATGACTCGAAATAGATGCCCTTTTTCTACCTAATAGTCGTAACTGTGAAAAAAAGGCGAAATTAAGTGCCGAAAATCCAATTAGTTAGATTGAGCTTCCAAGTGTGCAAGGGGGAGTGGCGGAAGAGTGCTGCGCTTAGAAGCTTTAACGTCTGCCGGGAACCCTCTCCAAGTCATTTAAAAGTAACCAAAAAAGCAGCCAAGTCCGTTGTCAGGACTTGCTGCTTTTTTCTATCCCCCTCTTTAAAGGGGGGGATTCTTTAAAGGGTGTTGAGATGAACGTTGAGGTGGGAGCGGCGGAGGGGAAGTTTGGAACTGTAGGAGCGTTAGCGTCCGCCTGAAAGCTTTTCGAAGAAAAGCTAGCTACGGAAGCATATGCTGTGTTTGAATTTCAACCGCGGCGGCGGTTTCAAATTAGGAAATTCAAACATAACAGCGGCCGGAAGTCCAAACATTCCCCGCAGCTGCGGCCTAACCTCAACCCCCGGTCATTTAAAAATGCCCTTTAACAAATCCTATATTTTAAAGTTCTCAACAAGCACCTGAAGCTTCTCCGCCAGCGAAGACAGGAAGGCGGCGGAAGCCTCCACCTCCTGCATAGCAGCAAGCTGCTCCTGGGAGGAAGCGGAGAGCATCTCTGCGCCTTCGGCAGTCTGGTTGGAGACAGCCACGATGCTCTGGATCGCAGCTACCAGATCGCTGGAGATGAGAGCGAGATCACGGACGGTCTCGGAAATCTGCTGGCTCTGGGAGGACATGTCCGAGACGGAGGTTTCAATCTCCGAGAAGGATTTGCCGGCAGCAATAATCATGGCTTTGCCCTCGACCATTTCATCGGTGGAGCGTCTCATGGTCTCTCCGGCTTTGTCCATCTGACTGACAATTTGGCTTACCAGCTCGCCGATCTGGGCAGCGGAGTTAGCCGAGCGTTCAGCCAGCTTGCGTACGGAACCGGCTACTACGGCAAAGCCGCGTCCTTCCTCGCCGGCCCGGGCAGCTTCAATAGCTGCATTCAGTGACAGAAGGTTGGTCTCCTCGGCAATACTGGAGATCGTACCGACAATACTCTCAATCTCCTTGGAATGACTGCCCAGCGTTTCGATGATTCCGGACAGATCGCTGATACTCTCACTTACGACCTGCATTTGAGAGGTGGTAGAATCCATGGATTCACGCCCGTTGCGGGCCTTGAGCGCATTATCTGCAGCTGTGTTCATTGCAGTGTCGGCAGTGCTGGCAATTTCCGTGATGAACCTCGACATCTCCTGCACAGACCGGTAGCTGCCCTCCAGATTGCGCAGCTGGGTGTTGGCACCGTCGGCCAGATCAATGGTGACATTGACGCTGTGCTCTCCGGCCCGGTTGGTCTCCTGTGCGCTGGCGGACAGCTCTTGCGAAGAGGAAGCGACCAGCATCGACGTATCGTTGACCTGAGTGATTAGATTGCGCAGACTGGTCGTCATTTCATTGAAATCCCGGGCCAGCGTGCCGATTTCATCTTTGCTTTTGAACAGAATCGGCTCCTGGGAAAGATCACCTCTGGCAACCGTGTTAACAGAGCCCGAGAGTCTGGTAAGCGGTCTGGTGGTTCTGCGGATAAATATGTATGCGGCAATAATAGCGATAACGAGAATCGATGCGCCGATGATGAAGGGCTGAAGGATAATATCCTGTGTCCGTTCCTGCACGAGAGCGCCGTCGAAATTGATAGCCATTAGAGCAATGATAGGTTTTGTGGGATCATGATCCTGATAGATGGGGCCATAGCCGGTCTTGAGCGAGGTACCTTGATAGGTATAAACCTTGGAGTATGCAGAATGCTTCATGGTGGTAATCATAGCTTTGTCTTCTTCCGAGAAGTAGAACGGATCGCCGGCTTTGTATCCTCTTTCTTTGAGGTTGGCGTCAGCCGCGAGAATTGTACCGTCCAGCGACAGAATGAAGGATTCTTTAAAAATCGGTTTATGGTCATTGATCCAGCCGATGCGGTCTTCGATGGCAGCCAGCTTGCTGGTATCTCCTGCAGCCAGAGCCGAAATATCGGCGGGATCGACGAGTCCGGTTGTAATATTGGCGCAGCCTACCAATTCTATACCTGCAGCTTCGTCTAACTGCTTGTACGCAGCGCGGTATCCGAAGAACCCGATGGATGATCCGACGAGAAGTAACACGATAAGCATCATCCAAGTTAATTTTGTTGCCAATTTCATTGTTTGCACCACCAGCCCTGACTCTCTAAAATTTGGTGATATTTGTTATCACTGCTACGATTATAGCGCATCAATGTTCCCGGAGCATTAGCGAGAATATAGTATTTTTGTGTCGGAAAATGCAGGCTTTTTCAGGGTTTAGGCAAAAACATTGAATCCGCCCTGCCGAAAATGGTACGCTTGAAGCAGGACAAACGGACTGGGAGTGAGAGGGATGGCACAGAAAATTGATCCGTTGATTGAAGCCCTGGGATTATCCATGTGGAGAGTACAGCGTAAAATCACATCGCAGATGTCTTTGCATAAAGAAATCGGCCTTACAGTGCCGCAATTTCATCTGCTGCATATCATTGCCCGTGAGAAAAAGGCACGGGTCATCCAGCTGGCAGAGCAGCTCGATGTGAAGTCGAGCGCGGTAACGGTAATGCTGGACCGTCTGGAGCTGCTTGGCCTTACTGCCCGCGTGCAGGATGAGAATGACCGCAGGGCCGTAACAGTGACGCTTACCGAAAAAGGCGAGGAGCTGCTCAAGGAAGCGCAGAACCGCTCGCTGGTTCTGCTGACCGAGCATCTGGCGATCCTGAAGCCGGAGGAACTGGAGAAGTTCGCTGAATACTATACGCTTCTGGAGAAGCAGGAGCGGTAATGACAGACTGGTCTCCGGGCTTATTTATTGAATAGAAGCAGCGCAATAACAAAACAGCCAGGCTCCATCACCGGAGCCTGGCTGTTTGTCATTGTTTCTGGCTTCAATCTATTCTGCTGCAGGCGCTCTATCCGGCAGCTGCGTGACATAGCTGTCAGAGAGCTGGCGGAGTCTCAGTGCACGGTTGTATTCGTCCTCTGTTCCGGCAGGAGCCTGCCCTCCGGAAGCAAGAATATACTGCGTGTTATCTTCAAAGCTGTTGCCCGGAATGAGCAGCCCGGAGCTGGCGATGAAGGAGCCGGTCGGCAGGTAGTAGCGCTGCGGCAACAAATTGTATGTCTGGGCAGTCAGGTCCTGGCCGAAATGAATGGTGCTGTCCAGCGACACCCCGAGCAGGCTCGCAGCGGTCGGCATAATATCCACTTCTCCCCCGACCTGCTCAAGCGTCTGCGGCTGCAGGCTGCCTTGCTCATGAATCATGAGCGGAATGTTCAGCATGTTGGCGTACTCATACTCATGTCCGTAGATTTCTTCCATCAGCTGCTTATCGTCATGATCCAGGGAATAAATCGGCAGACCCATGTGGTCCCCGTACACCATAATCAGGCTGTCATCCCATACACCGCTGGCCTTCAGCTCTTCAACAAATTGCCCGAACGCGTAATCGGCATAATTCTGTGAGCGGATATAGTCGCCGACAAAGGTGCCTTCGTAACGCTCTGGCAGCTTCATCTGGTATTTTTCCTCAGGAATCGTAAACGGATGGTGGGCTGACATGGAGATCACCTGGGCGTAGAACGGCTTGCCGTCCTGGTCCATTTCCTTCAGCTTGTCGGCTGTTTTGCGGTAGAGCACTTCATCGGACGGTCCGAAGAAGAAGGTATCCTCATCCCCGAAAAACTTATGGTCGTAATAGTGCTCGAAGCCGAGTGCTTTATACAGCTCTCCACGGTTCCAGAATTCCACGTCATTGGTGTGGAAGGTGGCGGTCTGATAGCCGCTGGCCTGCAGGAGGCGCGGGAGGCTTGGCAGCTCTTTATCGACATAAGACATCGTGGCCGCACCCTTAGGCGGAATATAGAAGGAAGAGTTGACCACGAATTCCGCATCCGAGGTATTTCCCTGGCCGACCATCTGATAGAAGTTAGGGAAATACAGGCTGTCTTTCATCAGGCTGTTCAGGTTAGGCGTAATCTCTTTGCCGTCGATTGTAAGCCCCAGCAGGAAGTTCTGGAAGGATTCCAGCTGGATAATAATCAGGTTCTTGCCTTTGGCCGCACCCTGGAACGGGGAAACGGCCGCCGGATCGATTCCTTTTACCTCATTGATAACGTCCTGTGTAATTTCACTGGCCTTAACCAGCTCCGGTTTGTCTTGAGCAAAAATGGCGTAGACCTCATAATTAAGAAGTCCCATTTCCTGCGCTTTCTTGATTTCATTCATGCTGGCCTTATTAGGCAGAACATTGAACAGGCAGAGACCGAGCGACAGGGCGAACAGCAGACTGTAGGAAAATCTCGACTTGCCGCTCCGGCGGTTGATCTTTTCTTTTTTATAAGTACGGCCTTTCTTATTGAAAAAGAAATAAATGCCAAAGATGATAATGTCGGAAAAGATCAGCAGATAATACGGGTCCATCAGGGAAAAGACGCTGTTGCGTACAGCGGTTACCTGATTAACCTGTTCAGCCGCCTGGTAGGTGACGATTACACCGTAATATTTGAAGTACATAATGGCCGCGAAAAAGATTGCCGTTACAAGCAGGTTGACCAGCATGTAAAGTCCTAGCTTGCGTTTGGAGGCGAAGGCCTCAATGAGACAGAACAGTGCCCAGATAAAAGGGATTTCCGTTATCAGTGATTTCCAGGACAGCAGATCCCCGAAAATAACGCCCCAGGCCAGGAAGCTTTTGAGTATAAAAATAAGCGTAAAAAACACGAATGGTTTGGCTACCCACCGTTTAATAGTAAGGGATGACACAGCTTCGCCTTCTTTCTTAGAGATGAAACGCCGCTCCCGGCTGGGAGGATGCAGCGCTTGGACAAGAGAATTCCTATATTAATAGACCTTATTATGCAGCGCTGGCAGGTGAATGTCAAAAAACAGAAATGCCGTATAACCTCACTTAACTGCGTAATAAATGATGCGCGTACGTGAACCGGATATTATCTTACTCAGATTAGAGCATACGGGGTAAAAAGCAGGAAAACGGTGGTTCACGCCAAAAAGGGCGAGCGATAGAAGGGGGGCAGGCTTTAAAAAATGCATTTTGCGGAAATTTCCATATCAGTAAGGTCCTTGGTCGAATATGTATTCAGCAGCGGCAGCCTTATGCCGGGCTTCAGCAGCGGTGCTGCAATGGCCGAGGGGACGCGCATTCATCAGCATATACAGAAGCAATATAAGGAAGGCGACCGTAAAGAGGTCTACCTCAAGACAGAAATAGTCCACGCGGGTCTCAAGTTTATCATTGACGGGCGTTGTGACGGACTGCTGACCGGGGAGGACGGGGCTGTTACGGTAGAAGAGATTAAATCTACCGCGGAGCTGCTGGAGCCGGATTTTGCCGGCAAAGAGGTCCACTGGGCTCAGGCCCTGATGTATGCCTACATCCTTTGCCTGGATCTGGGGCTCACGGATATCACGGTGAAGCTCACTTATGTCCGGCGCGGCGGAGAAGAGCAGCAGAGCATGTACCGGAAAATGACAGCGGCGGAGCTGGAGGCATTCGCGGGCGATACCGTTGCCAGGTATGCCCCGTATGCGGAGCTGCTCGTCCGGCATCAGGAGCAGCGGGACAGCAGCATCCGCGCGCTGGCCTTTCCTTTTCCGGCCTACCGCAGCGGGCAGCGGCACTTTGCGGCAGCCGTCTACAAGTCGGTTGCCGAGGGGGTCAATCTGTTCGCCCAGGCGCCGACAGGGATCGGCAAAACGATGTCCACGCTTTTTCCGGCACTCAAGGCTCTGGGGGAGGGAAATGCAGCGGGGCTGTTCTACTTGACAGCCAAAACTGTCAATCGGCTGGCGGCACAGGAGGCCATCGGAATGCTGCTGGCGCAGGGCCTGCAGCTGCATGCCGTGACGCTGACCGCCAAAGACAAGGCCTGCTTCCGGGAGGAGGGGCTGTGCAGCAGCGAATTCTGCCCCTTCAGGGAAGGGTACTATGACCGGATCAACGGGGCAGTGCTCGACATACTGGAGCATGAAAAGCTGATGACACAGGAAGTCATTGCCCGCTACGCCAAAAAGCATGTGGTGTGCCCGTTCGAATTCTCACTGGACACCGCGTATGCCTGTGATGCAGTGATCTGTGACTATAACTATATCTATGACCCGCGGATCAGCCTGAAGCGGCTGCCGGAGGAGCGCAAGCGCCGGGCGGTGCTGCTGGTCGATGAAGCCCACAATCTGGTTGACCGCGGCCGGGCCATGTATTCAGCAGAGCTTACGAAAGCTCCGTTCCTTGGGCTGCAACGGCAGTTTAAGACGGTAAACAAGGCGCTTAGCGCTGCAGCCAAAGCTGTTAATGCCTTTTTCATTGCCCTGCGTAAAAGCTGCAGTGAAGACGGGGAAGGGAAATGGAGCACGTATCCGGAGGAGCTGCCCGGCCTGCTTGAAGCTTTTTCCCTGGAGGCGGAGGCTGAGCTGCTGTCTCCTTCCGCCCTTCTTCCTGTACCGGGGGAGGATGAGGAAGAGGGTCAGGGGCTGCTGGATACGTATTTTGCGGTGCAGAATATGCTCCGTACCTTTAAAACCTACGATGAGCGGTACGTCACCTATGCCGAGGTCCGGCGCGGGGATGTGTACCTGAAGCTGTTCAATCTGGACCCCTCCCATCTGCTTCAGCAGATGGGCAAGAGCTTCCGCAGCCAGATCCTGTTCTCGGCCACACTGTCTCCGCTCTCTTATTACAGGGACATGATCGGCGCAAGGGAGGAGGATTACAGCCTCACTGTTCCATCTCCGTTTCATAGAGAGCAGTGGGAGGTGTCGGTACTTCCCGTATCCACCCGTTACCGGGAGAGGGAAGCTTCACTGCAGCCGCTATGTGATGCCTTGAAAGGCATGACGGCCCGGAAGGGGAATTATCTTGTCTTTTTCCCTTCCTATGCTTATCTGCAGAATGTCTATGAGCTGTTCGCCGATAAATATCCGGAGGTCTCTACCCTTGTGCAGAGTACCGGGATGAGCGAGCCGGACCGGGAAAGCTTCCTTGCCTCGTTCCGTCCAGACAATCCGGAGACACTGCTTGGCTTTGCCGTGCTGGGCGGGATTTTCTCGGAGGGAGTGGATCTGCCGGGCGACCGGCTGAACGGCGTAATGGTTGTAGGCGTCGGCCTGCCCCAGGTGGGGCTGGAGCGCAATCTGCTGCGCAGCTATTTTCAGGCCGCAGCCAAAAACGGCTTCGATTACGCCTACGTCTACCCGGGCATGTGCAAGGTACTGCAGGCCGGAGGCCGGCTGATCCGCAGCGAGAGCGATAACGGAGTTATTATCCTCGCTGACGACCGTTTCCTCCAGCCTCCCTACCGCAATCTGCTTCCGGATGAGTGGCAGGACTACCTTGTCATCACGTAAGCGCTTATAATTACTTTTAATTATAGAATCACAACCTATAATAGGCTTTTAGATTAGGCGGAATAAAAATCGGCTATTTAAAATGATTTTTAAGCCTGCAATAAGGCGGGAAGCGGCGGAGGGGAAGTTTGGAACTGTAGGAGCGTCAGCGACCGCCTTTGTCTGCGGATTTCCACCGCGAACAGCGGTAAAATAAAAGAAATCTGCAGACAACAGCGGCCGGAAGTCCAAACATTCCCTGTAGTCGCCCCTACGCCAGATTGAATTCTTGAATTCATTTTAAATAGCACCCACAGGAGGATAAGACATGACACTGAATATCGGAATTGTAGGCACCGGCTGGTTCTCCAAAGTACACGCGGATTTGCTGGCGGGGATGGAGGATGTGTCCCTGAAGGCCGTCTGCGGCAGCAGTAAGGCCAAAGGTGAGGAGATGGCCCGTCCCTACGGGGCGGAGGGCTACGGTGAAATAACAGAGATGCTGGACGCAGAGAAGCTTGATGCCGTCTATATCTGTGTGCCTCCGCAGTCGCACGGGGCCATTGAGCGGTCGCTGATCAAGCGGGAGATTCCGTTCTTTATCGAGAAGCCGCTTGGATCAAGCACGGAAATCCCGGCAAGCCTGCTGCAGGATATCAAGGAGAAGAATCTGCTGACCTCGGTCGGCTACCACTTCCGCTATCAGGAGAACATCCAGCGGCTGAAGGCCGCGCTGCAGGGGGATAAAGTGGGTATGATCGTCGGACAGTGGATGGGCGATATGCCGGGCGTAGCCTGGTGGCGCAACCAGGAGCAATCCGGCGGACAGTTCACAGAGCAGACGACCCATATCGTCGACCTGCTGCGTTATCTGGCGGGTGAGGTGACCGAGGTGTACGGCCTGTTCGGCAACCGCATCATGCATGAGAAGCATGACGGAGTGACCGTAGCCGATGTCGGGACGGTATCCCTGAAGCTGGCCAGCGGCGTAATCGCGAATATTTCCAACACCTGCGTTCTGCCGGGCGGCGTAGGGCGCAGCGGCATCAGCTTCTATAACGACAACGGGCTGCTGGACTGGAATCCGGAGCGTCTGCTGGAGGTCCGCAGCGGCGACAGTAAAGAGCACGTAAATTCCGGTAATCCTTATCTGACAGAGAGTGAGGCGTTCCTGTATGCAGTGCGGACCGGGGACCGCTCGCGGATTCTGAGTGATTATGAGGACGGGTACAAGACGCTGAAGGTGACCTGTGCAGCCTTCGAATCCGCACAGAGCGGACTGCCGGTGAAGCTATAAAAAACCTGCAAGGTGGGGCTTACGCTTTGATGATTACTCAGGTACTTTGCGGGGGCCCAAAACCTTTACAGAAAAAAGGCCGGCAGACCGTTTAGCGGATCTGCCGGCCATCGGCCCAAGCGGGGTCGGCCTAGTGGAGGAAAACAGTGAGCAGCGCCGGCGCAAGGCCAATGGAGAACAGCGCAGTCAGAATCATCGAAATACTTGAGATGGTGCCGGTCAGCGAGCTAAGCTCGAATGCCTTGGAGGTACCGGTACCGTGCGCCGCGGTTCCCAGCGAAACACCGCGCGCAATTTCATTGTCAATGCGGAAGAGGCGCAGGACAGAAGGGCCCATCATCGTACCCAGCACACCGGTCAGGATAACGAAGACTGCCGTGATGCTTGGAACACCGCCGATGCTCTGGGAGATGCTCATGGCGATCGGTGTAGTAACCGAACGGGGCACCAGGCTGTTAACCAGCTCTCCGCTTAAGTGCAGCCATTTGGCCAGCAGCATTGAGGAGAGCACGGCAATAACCGTTCCTGAGAGCACGCCAGCCGCAATTTCGGCGGCGTGCTTTTTGAGCACCTTGAAGTTTTTATGGAGTGGGATTGCAAAGGCGATGGTTGCCGGCTGCAGCAGATCCGTCAGCCATTTGCCTCCCGCATTGTAGGATTCATACGAAACACCGGTCAGAAGCAGAATACCGATCATGATGAGCGGTGTAAGAATGAGCGGAGAGCAGTACATTTTGCCGCTCGTTGTGTAGATCCGTTTGGCCAGCAGATAGACCAGCAGTGTGATTCCTAATAGAACCATTCCTGTAATCATGAGCCTCTACGCTCCTTTACTTTATAGATAGCTCCTGTCAGAAGTCCTGATCCGGCCATTACGGCAAAGGTTCCGACAAGTACAACAGCCAGCACCTGCAGACCGTTCACCTCAAGCAGACCGGTATATTTCATGACTCCGACCGCGGAGGGGATGAAGAACAGCAGCAGCTCGGCAAGCAGCCAGGAAGCGCCGACCTCAACCCAGCTCAGCCGGATTGCCCCGGCCTCCAGCAGCAAAAACAGGATAAGCATGCCGATGATGCTTCCCGGAACCGGAAGATGCAGCAGCGGAGTCAATGTATTGATAAGCATGGAGAAAACCGTAAGTCCGGCAACCTGCAGCAAGCCTATAATTAATTTTTTCATAAGGCTTCGCCCCTTTCATTATATTGAAAGTTTACAACAATTATTTTCATAGGTAAAATGAATAGATTGAATAAGTGACATTCCATTTATCTATACATGAGGTGAATGATTTGGATATCAGACAGTTACAGTATTTTGTGCAGGCAGCGCGGCTGAAGAGCTTCTCCAGAGCGGCGGAATCCCTGTTCATCACCCAGCCGACCATCAGCAAAATGATCCGTAACCTCGAAGAGGAGCTTGAAGCGGATCTGTTCTACCGTGAGGGGAAGAGTATCCGGCTGACTGATGCAGGTGAGATCCTGCTGGCCAAGGCACAAAATATTGTGGAGTCCTTCAATAATCTGTCCGCAGAGCTGGACGGCCTGCGCAAGCTGCAGCGCGGGCATATCCGCATCGGCCTGCCGCCGATGGTGGGGGCGAGCTTTTTCCCTGCGGTGATCGGAGAGTTTCACCGGCGTTATCCTGATGTGACCATCCGGCTGCATGAAGACGGAGCCAAAAAGGTGGCGGATGATGTAGAGACGGGGCTGCTGGATATCGGGGCAGTTGTGCTGCCGGCGGATACGGCGAAGTTCCACTGTTTTACCTTCGTTGAGGAGAAACTGGAGCTCCTGGTGCCGGCGGGGCACCGTCTGGCTGCAGCGGAGAGTGTGGCGCTGGGGGAGCTTGAGGCAGAGGAGTTCGTGCTGTTCCGCGAGGATTTTGCCCTGCATGACCGGATTATTACCGAGTGTGTAAAAGCGGGGTTTCAGCCAAACGTTGTCTATGAGAGCTCGCAATGGGATCTGATCAGCCGGATGGTAGAGGCCGGGATGGGCATTGCCCTGCTGCCGGAGACGATCTGCCGGGATATGGACCGGACACGGATTGCCGTCGTCCCGCTTTCTGAGCCGGTTATTCCCTGGCAGCTGGGGATGATCTGGCGCAGGGACCGCTATCTTTCCTTCGCGGCGCGGGAATGGATCGCTTTTGCCATGGAGGTTCTGGGGAAGCTCTATCTTTCGCCGGGAAAAAATGTTAAAATGAAATAAATGTAAGTCCAGCTGTAAGTTCATCGACATTTTTTTCTTTTTTTTCAAAATATGTTTTTTGGCATCATGCCTTATGATAGGAAAGAAGTTGATAGAGGGCAGGTGACTGATTATGAAGTTTTACCGCGGTTCCCACGAAGATCGAAGCGATTACCGAGAAGATGAGCTTTTTTTGACTATAGAGAGCCTTAGAAGTGAACTGCTGGAGGTCGCACAGGAACGCAGCCTCAGTGATCATATGGTCGTTGAGCTGAGCCAGCGTCTGGACGGTTATATTGTTATGGCCCAGAACAAAATGATGGAAGGTCTGAGAAGCCGCCAGAAGGAGCCTGCCCATTACGGAACCATCTCCAAAAGCAAGCGTGTAAGAAGCAAGTCTGCATTGCAGCAGTAATACCGCTTGAACATGTTCACCATAACGTAGTGCGTCATTTGAGGCCCCGCCTGTGCGGGGCCGTTTTGTTGTGCTTTCTACAGGCAGTACCTATAATGGAATTAAAAACAAGTTTAATTCGCATTGTTAAGGAGGGTGCCGGGTGGAGAACAAGCTGACAACATTACGTTCTGAAATTGAGGACAATCTGTCCCGCTCCGGACACAGCCTTGCTTCATTTGCTAAAATTTCCGGTCTTAACCGCGGCAGCCTGAGCGCCATTCTCCATGGTAATCCCCCAAAGCCCGTCTCCCTGGGCCAGCTGGATACATTAACAGAGGCGCTTGGATACCCTGAGGGCTGGTTCTATCCGCTTTATGTGGATGAATGCTTCAGTGAAGAAAAGGTCTCGCGGCGCAGGGCGGAGCCTTTTTTGATCCGCTGTGCCATTACGGGCAGGAAGCAGTGTGTGGAAGAAACCATAAACCGGATGATGGAGTATCAGAAGCCGCTGGATATCATCTATTCGGTAGCGGAGAAGCTGTTTGCCTGCGGAAAAATCCAGGAGTCCAAACCTTTCTATAAAATCATTGTGGAGCATGAGCAGGACAGCTATTCGGAAAGGATGGCAATCAGCCAATACCGGATCTTCAAGGCGCTGGGAACCGTTGCCGATATGGAAGACATGCTGCGGGCAGTCATCGCCTACGAGCCGTTCCGCGGACGTCTGCCCGAGCATCTGCAGCTTGAAGGGCTGCTGAAGCTGGCCAATGTATGCTTTTCCCTGCACAGATGGAGCGATATGGAGAGATATGCCGATGAGCTTAGAGGCTTGGCAAGCGGGATCTACCGGGAACAGCTCAGGAATAAAGCCGGAAGGCGAAGCGAGGGGCTGCCGCTGCTGCGGCCGCTTGTACTGTATTATGCCCAGGGGCATCTGATGAAGGCCACTTCTCTCGCCAAGCAGGGGAAATACGGGGAGGCCATAACGTTTACAGACATGTATGCTGATCTCAGCTGGTTTGAAATGCTGGATGAGGAGGGCCTACGCCTTGTCGATGCGTTCAAGTCATTTGCCGTCGGAAACCGCTATACACTCGAGCTTATGAAGGGGAACAGTGCCGTTCTGCCGGAATATATGGCCTACCTGGCTGACTATCCTGCTGAAGTGCTGGCGGGTCTGGTCAGTATTCTGGAGGCTGCCAACCGCTTCGGCTTCTCTGTCGACCATGTACTGGAGCGCTTTTCCAGGGAGATGGCCGGCTTTGACCGGTTCAAGGATTATATTAATATTGACCGCATCTACCGGCTGGGTTATCAGCTGGCTGTATATTATCTGGAGCGCGGGCAGGCTCAGCTGGGGGTCACTTATATTCTGCAATGTCTCAAGACTGCCGTTCAGCTGAACAGCGCCAGGGATATGATTGAATGCGTTGCCTTATTTGAAGCAAACCGCGTACAGGCAACGGGAGAGCAGTTGCAGAAGTACAGTGAGCTGATCCAAGGCCTGGTCCCCAAAAAGGACAGCGCCGAACAGGGACGGCCGCTCTCCGGCGTAACAAAACGCTCTTTCTGATACAGTATTTATACCGCTCCTCCGCTTATAAAGCGGGGGTTTTTTGTGTTTTGCGGCCAAGGGCGACCGTTCGCCATTCCGTAAAAATTGATAGCGTATTCAGTGTTTGACAAAGACCGGGCTTGAAAATATAATTAGGTAGCCTAATTAATATTGTATTTAATTATTAGTAGACCTAACTAAATATGAGGAGGCGGGACTCGTTGGGATAGAGAGCGAAAATCCAGTCGCACAACGGCTCTTTATGGCCCTGCGGCAGCTGCGCAAAGCCCATGTGCATCAGACCGTAGACGGCCATAAGCCGAGTGAAATGACTTTACTGATATGCCTCGCCAGAAAATCGCGCACACCTGAGGAAGGGCTTAAGGTTTCCGAAATCAGCCGGCTGCTGGGAATCACGCCTCCCACGGTGACGCAGCTGATTAACAGCCTCGAGGCCAAAGACATGGTAGAGCGCCAGCCGGACCCTTCCGACCGCAGAGTGGTAAGGATCCGGCTGACGGAGCAGGGCAGGGTTATTACGAGAAAAGCGCGGAGTCATATGGATGCTTCACTGCGCAAGCTGGTGGAATATTTGGGTGAAGAAGAGAGCAACCTTCTAGCAGACCTGTTAATGAAGGTGCAGACATTCATTGAAGAGAATCCGCGGCCTGATCTGGACCTGTTACAAATGAACGGAGATGAGAAGAATGATTAAATTGTTAAAAGGGCTGAAGCCCTTCCGGTGGGGCGTGGCAGCGGTACTGATTCTGGTCTTTCTGCAATCCATGGGTGATCTGTACCTGCCGACCCTGATGTCCGACATCGTAGATAAAGGGATTGTACAGGGAGACCGCGCCTACATCTGGAGAATCGGCGCCTACATGCTGCTGGTCGCCGGCGGCGGAGCGCTTTGTTCGGTAATTGCCAGTTATTTGTCGGCCAGGGTGGCTGCCGGCTTCGGACGAAATACCCGCTCACGGATGTTCGAGCATGTGGAGAATTTTACACTGCATGAGTTTGATAAGCTGGGAACTGCCTCGCTGATTACCCGCACTACTAACGATATTACACAGGTTCAGACGGTATTGACTATGATGCTGCGCATGATGGTCGGCGCTCCGATGATGATGATCGGGGGGATTATTATGGCGGTGTCAGAGGATGCCAAGCTGTCTCTGATCTTTGTCATCGTGATTCCGGTGCTCGTCGGGGCCATCTTCCTGATCGGAATGAAGGGACTTCCGCTGTTCAAAGCCATCCAGGTGAAGCTGGACACCCTGAACCGGGTGCTGCGTGAGCATCTGACCGGAATCCGGGTTATCCGTTCATTCAACCGCATTGAGCATGAGAATAAACGCTTTACTGCAGCTAATAAAGACCTCACTGATACAGCGATTAAGGTTAACAAAATTATGGCCGGATTGATGCCTATTATGATGCTGGTTATGAACTTCTCCATGATCGGCATTCTCTATTATGGCGGTATCCGGATCGGCGACGGCGACCTGCAGGTCGGCTCGCTTATGGCTTTTATCCAATATGCGATGCAGATTATGTTCTCCCTGATTATGGTGTCAATGATGTTCGTGCTGATTCCCCGGGCTTCAGCCTCCGCGCTGCGGATCAATGAGGTGCTGGATATGCAGCCGGAAATTGTTGATCCTGCTTCAGGAGCCCTTCAGGCTACAGCCGACGCGAAGAAGCAGGACGGACGCGACGGTCTGCGCGGCTATGTCGAGTTCGATAACGTCTCCTTCTCGTATCCGGGAGCCGAACAGCCGGCGTTGTCCGGAATCAGCTTCAGTGCACGCCCGGGCGAGATTACGGCTATTATCGGCGGTACCGGATCGGGTAAATCGACGCTGCTCAGCATGATTCCCCGCTTCTATGACGTAATAGAAGGCGCTGTGCGGGTAGACGGCGTGGACGTCCGTGAGATGGCCCAGGAGGATCTGCGCAGCAAAATCGGTTATATTCCGCAGAAGGCGGTACTGTTTACCGGAACCATCAACGAGAATATCCGCTATGGAAAAGAGGATGCAACCGATGAGGAAATCATCCACGCAGCCAAAGTGGCCCAGGCCTATGATTTCGTATCGGCCATGAAGGAAGGCTTCGACTCGCAGATCGCCCAGGGCGGCAGCAACGTCTCCGGCGGCCAGAAGCAGCGCCTGTCGATTGCCCGGGCTCTGGTCCGCAAGCCGGAGGTGTATCTGTTCGATGACAGCTTCTCCGCGCTGGACTTCAAGACGGATGCCAAGCTGCGCGCTGCCCTGAAGGAGGAGACGACGGAATCGACCGTGCTGATCGTCGCCCAGCGGGTCAGTACCGTTATGGATGCTGACCGGATTATTGTGCTGGATGAAGGCCGGGTGGCCGGCATCGGCAATCACCGCGAGCTGATGGAGAATAGCGAAGTGTACCGCGAGATAGTATCCTCGCAGTTGTCAGAGGAGGAAATAGCATGAGTGAAAGAAATCAGCAAATGAAGCCTCCGGCGCGGCGTGGCGGAGGCTTCGGTCCCGGGCACGGACCCGGCATGGGGATGCCTCCGGAGAAGGCCAAGGATTTCAAGGGTACGCTTCGCCGGCTGATCACCTACCTGCGACCTCGCCAGGTGCAGCTGCTTATCGTCCTAATCACAGCTATAGCCAGTACGGTATTCAGCATTTTCAGCCCGAAAGTAATGGGGAAGGCGACAACCAAGCTGTTTGAGGGAGCTTACGGGATGCTTACAGGCGTACCGGGGGCAGCTATAGATTTCGACTATGTAAATAGAATTCTGCTTATTCTGGGCGGATTGTATCTGTTCAGCTCCGTATTCAGTTACGTGCAGCAGTATGTAATGGCCGGAGTTGCCCAGAAGGTAGTATTCGATATGCGGGAGCAGGTGAACAGCAAGCTGGAACGGCTGCCGCTGAAATATTTTGATTCCCGTACCCACGGCGAAATTCTCAGCCGGGCAACCAATGACGTGGACAACATCAGTACAACGCTGCAGCAGAGCTTGACACAGCTGATCACGTCCATCGTAACCATTATCGGGGTTATCATCATGATGCTGACGATCAGCCCGTGGCTGACCCTGATTACCATAATCACCCTGCCGCTGAGCTTTGTGGTGATTATGGCCATCACGAAGCGTTCCCAGGGGTATTTTATCGGCCAGCAGAAATCACTGGGCCAGCTGAACGGCCATGTTGAGGAAATGTACACCGGACACCGGATCGTCAAGGCGTTCGGCCGGGAGCGGCAGTCGCTGAGCGAATTTAATAAAATCAATGACGATCTGTATAGCTCCGGCTGGCGGTCCCAGTTCATGTCCGGGATGATTATGCCGCTGATGATGTTCATCGGTAACCTCGGATATGTGCTCGTCTGTGTGGTCGGCGGGATCTTTGTAACCCGCAAGGTGATTGAAGTCGGGGATATCCAGGCCTTTATCCAGTATTCGCGCCAGTTTACCATGCCGATTACCCAGACGGCCAATATTGCCAATATCATTCAGTCGACGATCGCTTCCGCTGAGCGTGTCTTTGAACTGCTCGACGAAGAAGAGGAAGTGCCGGAAACCGCAGTATCCCTGGCTAAGGCTGCAGATCAGGCTGAAGAAGGCGCAGTTGAATTCCGTCATGTGAAGTTCGGCTACAAGCCAGAAGCGATTCTGATTGAAGACATGAATATCGACGTCAAGCCGGGACAGACTATTGCGATTGTCGGACCGACCGGCGCCGGCAAAACGACGCTTATCAACCTGCTGATGCGTTTCTATGAAATCAGCGGCGGGGAGATTGTCATCGACGGTGTGAACATTACGGAGATGAAGCGCAGTGAGCTGCGCAGCAAATTCGGTATGGTGCTGCAGGATACCTGGCTGTTCAACGGCACCATCCGCGACAACATTGCTTACGGCCGTGAAGGCGCCACGGAAGCGGATGTGGTGCGGGCTGCCAAAGCTGCCCATGCCGACCATTTTATCCGTACGCTTCCGCTCGGCTATGATACGATCCTGAATGAGGAAGCTTCTAATATTTCCCAGGGACAAAAGCAGCTGCTGACGATTGCCCGGGCGATTCTGGCCAATCCGTCGATTCTGATTCTGGATGAAGCGACCAGCAGTGTCGATACACGGACCGAAGTGCAAATCCAAAAGGCGATGAAGACACTGATGACCGGAAGAACCAGCTTTGTAATTGCCCACCGCCTGTCGACGATCCGCGATGCCGACCTCATTCTCGTAATGAATCAGGGCAGCGTGATTGAAAAAGGCACCCACGTTGAGCTGCTGGAGCAGGGAGGCTTCTATGCCGATCTGTACAACAGCCAGTTCTCCGGCGATGATCTGCCGGATGCAGGCTAAAGCTCACCTCAAAACGCACCGCTCCTGTATTTATCGGGAGCGGTGTTTTTATTATGGAAAGAGTGGCAAGGCTGATGATGGAAGATCCGTTTAAAAAAAGATTTGCTTAAAATTTTCGGGGTATATATGATAAGGATAAGAAAATGACCCGTGGCTCATTTTTGAAAAGAGCCAGGGCAAAGAGAGGATGAACAGGATGTCGGGCTACGGGAAATGGGTGGCTGGCCGTACTACGAAATGGATCACATTGCTGATCTGGATCGTGCTGGTGGGAGTGCTTACGCTGTTATGGCCTTCCGTAAATTCACAGGTAGTCAACAATGCGCAGAACCTTCCGGAGACCTCGCAGTCGGTCCGGGCAGCGGCTGTCGTGGATCAGGAATTTCCGGGCGGCAGCGGCGTGCCTGCACTGCTGGTGTGGCACCGTGACGGCGGATTGTCAGAAGAGGATTTAGTACATATTATCGCCTTGTACGGCAAGCTGGAGCAGCAGCCGCTGCCGCATCAGAATTTTGTGCCCCCGCTGGGCCAGCTGCCACCACAGGCGCTTCAGGCTTCATTGTCAGAGGACCGCAGTACGCTGGTTACACCGGTGCTGTTCGACAAGTCGGCGGACAGCGATCAGCTGGGGGAAGGCATCACGGAGTTAAAGACGCTCGTACGTGAAGAGACAGGCAGCGATCCGGCTGCAGCTTCTGTGGACAGCAGTGAGCTGAGCCTGCGCGTATCGGGGCCGGTCGGCATTTCGATTGATGCTACTGGACTATTCGAGGATGCGGACGTATCCCTGCTGATTGCAACCGTAATTCTTGTGCTTGTATTCCTGCTGCTGATCTACCGCTCACCGATTCTGGCGCTGATTCCGCTGGTGGCGGTAGGTTTTGCCTACGGGGTCACGAGCCCGCTGCTCGGCCTAATGGCCCGGGAAGGCTGGATTACCGTAGATTCACAGGCAATCTCGATTATGACCGTGCTCCTGTTCGGGGCGGGTACGGATTATTGCCTGTTCCTGATCTCAAGGTTCCGCCAGATGCTTAAGGTAGAGGAGAATAAAGGGCGGGCGCTGCTAAGCTCGATCAGCCACTCCTCCGGGGCGATTGCCATGAGCGGCTTTACCGTTGTGCTGGCACTGTTTGCCCTGCTGCTGGCCGAGTACGGGGCGTATCACCGGTTCGCAGTGCCATTCAGCGTTTCCATCCTGATCATGGGCATTGCCAGCCTGACGCTGGTACCGGCGCTGCTGGCGATCTTCGGGCGGATGTCGTTCTTCCCGTTTGTGCCGCGGACACCGCAGATGGAGGAGGAGCGTGCGAGAGCCAAAGGCAAGCCTGCCCCGCAGCCGAAAGCGAAGAGAGGCGGCCGTAAGGGGATTGGTGGTCTGGTGGTTTCCCGCCCTTGGACGATTGTAGCCGTAACGATCATCGGCCTGGGCATTTTGGCCTCCTTCTCCACGGGCATTAAATTTACGTATGATCTGCTCTCCTCATTCCCTGAAGATATGGAATCCCGGCAGGGCTTCGATCTGATCGGCACACAGTTCTCACCCGGCGAGCTGGCTCCGGCCAAGCTGATCGTTGATACAAAGGGTCAGGTGAGCGGAGAGGATTTCAAGGTTATTCTCGGCGGACTGTCCTATGTGGATACCGTATCCGATGCGCAGCAGGGGGCAGTGAATCCGCAGATTATCGGCTTTGACCTGGAGTTCAAGGACAATCCGTATTCCCTGGAGGCGATGAGCCATATTCCGGCGCTGCTGAACACAGCGGAGCAGGCTCTGGTGGAATCCGGCTTTGACGAAGCACAGGCGCATGACAGTGTATGGGTTAGCGGGCAAACGGCTACCCAGTATGATACAAAAGAGCTGGGTGAGCGTGATACCGACCTCATTATTCCGGTTGTTATCGGCATGATTACCCTGCTGCTGCTGATCTATCTGCGGTCGGTAACGGCAACGGTCTATCTGGTCGGTACCGTTATTCTTTCCTTCTTCTCTGCACTCGGCCTTGGCTGGATTATTATCCATTATGTTCTGGGCGCAGATGCGATTCAGGGAGCGATTCCGCTGTACTCGTTCGTCTTCCTGGTTGCGCTTGGCGAGGACTATAACATCTTTATGATCTCTAACATCTGGAAAAAGCGTAAGGTGATGCCTCTGAAGCAGGCCATTGCCGAAGGCGTTAATGAGACCGGCTCGGTCATCACCTCGGCCGGACTGATTCTGGCGGGCACCTTCGCCGTCCTGGCCAGCCTGCCGATTCAGGTGCTGGTACAGTTCGGCATCATCACCGCCATCGGCGTGCTGCTTGATACCTTCATCGTCCGGCCGTTCCTGGTGCCGGCGATCACTATGCTGTGCGGCCGCTGGGCGTTCTGGCCCGGCAAGCATGAAGAGCCGCGGCAGCCGCAGCCATCCGGCAGCGCTGAATAAACCGGCGGGCTAACGGACCGCCGGATTCACAAACAGGGATGCCCCGCCGGCCATAAGGCCCGGCGGGGCATCCCTGTTGTGCTTGAGCGGCCGCATGGCAGGGCAGCCCGGGCGGCTATTCCCCCGGCCTGCGGCTGAGCAGCAGCTCGTATTTGTCGAGTGAAGCGCCGAGGATCGCTTCATTACGGCCTGCACCGCGGTGGGACTCGCGGAAGGCGGGGCTTGCGGTCCAGCCGCTGAAGGCCTCCTCGTTCTCCCACACGGTGCTGATTTTCAGCTCCTCGGCGCCGTCTTTGGCTGCGCTGTGCCACACCTCCATCCGGACAAAGCCGGGCATTTCCTGCACACCGTTCGAGCCGCCAAAACGTTCGGCCAGAGCAGCGCCATGACCTTCCTTAACCTTAATAGTGTTGGTAACAACCAGCATAGCCGTTCCTCCTCCAGTAGGATTTAATTGCAGGGTTCAGCGGGGGGCGATGTTATGCATCCGCTTCGAGCTTGGTCAGCGGCAATGTAGCCGGACCCTCCAGCACATCGCCTTCATAGGAGAAGCGGGAGCCGTGGCACGGGCAGTCCCAGGAGCGTTCGGCGTTGTTCCACTCGCATTCGCAGCCCATATGGGTGCAGGTGCGGTCCACCAGATGCAGCTTGCCCTCAGGATCACGGTAGGCACCGGCCCGCTTCCCGTCATGGAAAACAACGGCCCCTTCGTCTGCACCGAGCTCACTGGTCTTCTTGCGGACAATCTCCACCTTGCCGGCCACCAGCTCCTTGGCGACATTGGCATTCTGCACAATGAAGTTCTTGATTGACGGGCGTGCCTTGAAGCGGGACGGATCATACAGCCCGCTGTAGCGGTTCGCACGGCCCATAATCTGGTCTGTGATGATCTGAGCCGCCAGCGTGCCGTTCGTCATGCCCCATTTGCCGTAGCCGGTGGCAATATAAATTTCTTCGTCCTCATCAGGTTTGCCGATATAAGGAACCTTGTCGAGCGTGATCAGATCCTGGGTCGACCAGCGGTACGGAATCTGTCTGCTTCCCAGCAGTCCACCGGCGAACACCTCCAGATTCTCGTAATGCCCGAACGTGCAAATGCCTTGTCCGGTTTTGTGATTCTCTCCGCCGACGATGACAAGGTTGTGCCCGTTCCATTCCACGGCGCGCAGCGAGCGGGTGGGCTCTCCCGCACTCAGATACATTCCGCCTGCAAAATCGGTTTCCGGCTGGACTGCAAGACAATAGGAGCGTTCCGCATGCAGCCGTGAGAAATACAGGCCGCCGCCATCATAGAACGGGAAATGGGAGGCTGAAACGGCATGTCTGCAGCGGATCTGATGTTCACTGCCTTCGGTATACAGGGTAATCCGTTCGCCCTTGTCCACCTTTTCGCCGATCATGGTGTGCTCGTAGACCACACCTCCCTTATCCAGCACGAACTGCAGCATTCCCTTCAGGTAGTGCAGCGGATGAAAGCGGGCCTGTCCCGGCAGCCGGATGGCTCCTGTCACCATCAGCGGCAGCGGAATATGATCCAGCCATTCTCCCGGTATCCCAAGCTTCTGATAGGCTTCGAACTCCTGCTCCAGCTGCTTCAGCGTCTCGTCATCGTCTTTGTCCGCGTAGAGATAAGCATCTTCAGGATGCATACCGCAGGAGAGCCCCAGCTCCTCGGCTGTGTGGATCATCCACTTCATCGCCTCGCTGTTGGACTGGTAGTAAGCCCAGGCCTGCTCCTCCCCGAAATTCTTCATAAGATCAGCATAAATCATCCCGTGCTGGGCTGTGATTTTGGCGCTGGTAAATCCGGTCGTTCCGCCAAGCACCTCACCGGCTTCCAGTAGGGTGACCTTGTAGCCTTCCCTGGTAAGCAGATACGCCGCGGTAATCCCGGTAATCCCTGCTCCAACAATGGCTACATCGGTAACATGATCTTCCGCAAGCCTCGGAAAAGCAGGCAGCTCTGTTGTGCCTCTCCACAGGGATTCCGGAAATTGTGGAAGACCTTGTGAATACTTATTCCCCGCTTGACCGTCTGTTGTACTCATCAGTGATCCCTCCTATGCACGATTCATTTCATTTATTACCACACTCCCGCCAAAAGAAACCTAAACCCCCGTCTGTGCATGAAAGAAGTGATCCTGTGTCAAAATAAGGTTTAACTTCCGGAGAAATCCGGCTGAGGGGGAGTAGGGATGCCGGCACAGCAAAAACCGGATGAGGTAACGGTGCAGGGGATCAAGGAGAAGCTGGACAACTTCGCTGATCTGGAGAACAGGGAACTAACCGCAGCGTCGGGAACGGGCAGGCTGCTGTTTATCAAAAGCATCACCGACCCGCAGATCATTAACCGCAGCATTATTGCAGTCTTTTATGAAATGAATGATCCGGCGGCCTTTGCCGAATATCTGGCGCACTACCCGGGCAGCAAGGCCGTTGAGGACGGCAAGCAGGCGATGGACCTGATGCTGGGCGGTTATGCCTGTGTAGAGGTGGAAGGGCGGCTGATTTTCTTTGATGCGCTGAAGGCGGAGACCAGTGGTGTCAGCGAGACGGTGACGGAGAGCATCACACAAGGGCCGTCAGATGCGCTCACAGAGAATTTGGCCGTGAATCTGAACCTTATCCGCAGGCGGTACCAGTCAGCGGAGCTGAAGATGGAGTCGATGCTGCTCGGAAATATCTCCAGAACGAAGGCGGCTATCCTGTACGATGACAGCAGGGTGAATCATCAGGTGCTCGAAGAGCTGCGGCAGAGACTGCAGACACTCCGGATAGATATGCTGCAGGCTTCGGGTGAACTGGAGAAATACATCAGCAGTGATAAAATACGCATTTTTCCCAAAACGATAGTAACAGAGCGGCCCGACCGGGTGGTCTTCAATCTGGCAGAGGGCAAAATTGCCATCTTGCTGGATACAACGGGCTTCGCAATGATTCTGCCGGTAATCTTTAATGATTTCTTTGTGGCGATGGATGATAAAATTCAGCTTCCCTTCGTCGGCCGCTTCCTGAAGCTGCTGCGCATTATGGGGGTAGCGATGACACTGTGGCTGCCCGCGCTTTATGTGGCCTTCACTTCCTATAATCCGGAGATTATAAGGGTGCAAATTGCCCTGCTGATTGCCGGAAGCCGGGCAACCGTACCCTATCCCTCCTTTGTGGAGGTGCTGCTCATGCTGATCATGATGGAATTTCTGACGGAGGCGAGCCTGCGGCTGCCGCGGGCCATCGGACCTACGGCTACGACGGTAGGCGGCCTTATTCTGGGTCAGGCGGCAACGGCGGCTGGACTGGTCGGCAATATTATGATCATCCTGGTGTCGGTGGTCGCTATATCCAATTTCATGATCCCTTTGAATATGATGAGCTTTTCTATCCGTGTGCTTAAATATCTGTTTGTTATGGCAGCTGCAGCAGTCGGACTGGTGGGTGTCGTTGTCTGCCTGGTCGGGTTCACCATGTATCTGTGCAGCCAGCGCAGCTTCGGGCAGCCTTATTTCAAAATGTTCGTTCTGGACAGCCTGGGGGCTTCCGACAGCAAGAAAGGCGGCGGTAGCTGATGAATCAGAACCGTTACTTGTATTGGATGTTTTTGATGAACAGCCTGCTTAACATATTGAACTTTGTTCCGCGGGAGCTGCTGGACGCCCGTTTCAAGGGGGCGCAGACATCGATCCTTGTTGCAACTGTTCTCGGGACCGTCTTTCTGTCTGTCTTTACCCTCCTGATCGCAAAGTTTCCGGGCAAAGGCATTCAGGATATTCTCGAAACCGCCCTGCCTAAAGGGGTAATTATTCCGCTGATGATTATGTTTTCCTCCCTCTGGTGTGTTGCCGGGCTGATAACGATCCTGTCTTTTGTGGACATTACATTGCGCTTTGTCAGTCCGGATACAGGCCCGCATCTCGTAATCCTCAGCTTTCTGGTGCTGGTATGCTTCTGTGCACGTATGGATTCCCTGTCCGTTCTGTACGGAATGGAAATGATGCTGGCGATCATTCTGCCTCTGATTGTGTACGCCATTGTTAAAGCACTGGTCAATCCCGATTTCAGCTGGGATTCGGTGCTGCAGATCGTGACTTATTCTGCCCATGCGCCTGATTGGAAAAGCATCGCTGCTGCCACCTTCTCCTTCAGCGGTTATTTCAACATGGTTGTTTTTAACCGGGTGCTGCCTAAGATTAAGATGAAGCACAGCTGGATTTTTGCGGTTAACGGGCTGGCTGTGCTGCTGCTGACTTTTTATGTGCCCATAGGCTATTTCGGGACAATCGGCGTAGAGAGGCATGTGTACACCTGGTTTTCTACAGCCGACAGTATCCGGATCAACACTTTTATAGTAGAACGGATGCTGTTTGTTTTTTATTTTGCCTATCTCACACTCTCCCTGGTCAGCGTAACGGTCCACTGGCATGTCGGCAAGGAGCTGCTTACCGGCCTGTTCCGTTCGCGCAAACAGGCAAAGGCGAGAACGAAACTATGGAGGGATTTGTCTGCTCTCGCTCTGTTCAGCGGAATTACCATTGCCTTCATGGGGCTTGACCAATATCAGCTTAATCAGTTCGGTGTGGTGTTTTTGTATGCGCGCTGGGCAGGAGAGCTGTTCATGATTATGCTTCTGTTCTATTGCTATGCGGTTGCTTACAGGAGGCGGAATGCGTGAGAAAGCTGCTGCTGTACGCAGGAATTGTGCTGTTGTGTCTTACAACAGGGTGCGAATACAAGGATATTGACCGGCGGATCTTTGTGGTGGCCATCGGTATTGATCCCGGGGAGGAGAAGGCCTTTAAGGTTAGCCTGAAGCTGGCGGTTCCCCAGGGGGAAGTAACCAAGATTGATGAGAAGATGCTGATTGTTACAGAGGAATCAGACAGCATCTCCGAGGCGCTCCGCCTGATGAAATCCAAGGTGGAGAAGGAACTGGACTATGTGCACTGCAAATCAATTGTTATAGGTGAAGAACTGGCCGTGGGGGATATCAGGCATATTCTGGACTGGGCGGTCCGGCGCAGGGATATCCAGCTGATTCTTAACTTTGCCATAGGGCGTCCGGCGGGACTGGATGTGCTTAAGGTCAAGCCCCCATCCGAGCGGATTCCCTCCAACTCACTGATTATGGCCATGAGCGGAGAGGGAACGGAGTCGCCCTTTATCGCCAGTGTCTATTCCTACAAGCTGATGAGGGATATGTATGAGCAGGGCAAGGATCCGATTCTGCCGATTATTGAAGCAGAAGGTGAGACCCGGTTCCAGATAGACAAGATTGCCCTTCTCGACGAACATAAGATTCAGCTTGTGCTTAATCCTGAGGAGACACGGCTGTTCAACCTCCTGACCAGGCCTAACCTGAAGACCAATTTTCCGGCTAAGGTGGACGAGAGCGAGTTCCAGTACTATACGGAGAGCAGCACCTCCAACTACAAAATCACAACAGCATCCACAGGAGCGCCGGTTATCCGCTACAAGATTAAGATTAAGGGCATTGTGGAGGAGAACAGTACCCAGGAGCTGATCACCCATCCTCTGCTGGAGAAAATATCGGAAGCAGGCGGGGAAGAGCTGAAACAGTCAGTTGAAGCGCTGCTTGAAAAAATCAAGGACAAGCGGCTGGATCCCTTCGGGTGGGGACTGCGCTACGGGACAAGGCACTGGAACAACGAAACGGAAGCAAGAGACTGGGAGGCCCTGTATCCTGATCTGAAATTCGAGGTTACCGCTGCTGTCAGAGTTAAATACTCCGGGCTGATCAAGTAAAATACGGGTGGTCCGATTGACGCTTGTGGCTACAGGATTTATACTTGATCTAAAAATAAGTTAAAGGATGATAATGATGAGAAGCCTGAATTTAACCTCACAGCGTCAAGCCGTTTATGATATCGTCCGTAATTCGCATGACCATCCGACTGCTGCAGAGGTGATGAACCGGCTGGTAGAGCAGGGACATAACCTTGCCTACGGGACTGTCTACAACTCCCTGCGCTATCTTGCCGATAAACAGATGATCCGTGAGCTGAAGCTGGGGGAGGCTGCGAGCAGATATGATGCGCGGATGGACGACCATCAGCATATCCTGTGCGAGGTCTGCGGTGCGGTGGATGAAGTGATGACCCATGTGCCGCAGGAATGGATGAACAGTGTAGCGGAGGAGACAGGATATACCCTTTCCCATGCCCATGTTGTCTTTGGCGGAGTATGTCCGGCATGCAGGAACAAAACGTTGAACTAGACCCTGAACAGGCTTTGTCCGGCAGAGCGCCGATTTCCAGTTGAATAATCCAGATATAACAAAAGACCGCTTTCATAGAGCGGTCTTTGTTGCGTTTATATAAAAATCCTCAGTTATTATAGAAGAATAACGACATATACAGCTGAAATAAAGGAATTACTCCCTGCGATATATAATTATATAACATGGCAAACAACTCATACTTAAGACCTAACCGAAAGAGAGCGTGAACCGCATTGGGCAAAAGATTCCATGTAAACATCCGTATGAAGCTTACTCTTACATACCTGCTAGTCCTTCTGGCCCCCAGCCTGATTATCGGCTGGCAGACCTACGAATCAGCCAGCGGTAAAGTGGAAGAACAGCTGGTGAATAACGCAGCCGAGAGTGTTGCAGCAGTTAATGAAATTATCAATGCCAACATCGGATCCAAAATAAATGATATCAAGTATTTCGCGGCCCAGCTGTCTGCTGAGGAGATCAATGCAGAAGCTGCAGGGGCACCGGCCGGCATTACGGCCCGGCTGAAGGAATATGCGGCGCTGCATCCGGATGTGCTGGATGTTTATGTGGGAACCAGCCGTGCCGGGGCGCTGCATGCCTCTGAAGCTGATCGTCCGGAAGGCTATGACCCGCGTAAAGAGAATTCCTATGTGAACGCCTTGAAGAACGGCGGCGGTATCGTCATTTCTCCTGCTTTTCAGACCGTGAATAATGAAACGGCAATTGCCATTTCAGCTGTGCTGGAGGGCGGGAACGGGGTAGTGGCTCTTGATCTGGACCTGTCGGCACTGGCAGAGCTTACAGGCATCAAAGTGGGCAAGCAGGGCTATATCTTCATTGTGGACAGTAGCAAGAAGTTTCTGGTGCATCCGACAGAACAGATCGGGCAGGAATCCTCCGAGCCGTTCATCAAAAAGATGTTCGAGGCAGAAACCGGTTCTTTTGATTACGTGTACAAAGATTTAGACAAAAAAATGACGTTTATGCAAAATGAGCTGACCGGCTGGAGAATCGGAGGCACGATTGATAAAAGTGAGGTATCCGGTGCGACTGAGGAGATACGGCAAACGGCTTTTCTGGTCATTGGCATCTCGGTTGCACTGGCACTGCTCCTGATCTACATTAATGTGCAGTCCATTCTGCGTCCGCTGGCCCGTCTCCGTAAAGCTACAGCAGTAATTGCAGAGGGGGATCTCTCACAGGATATCGGGGCGTTCCGCCGGGATGAGATCGGTATGCTCGCGGACCATTTCCGGGCGATGGTTGCAAGCCTGCGGGAGATGATTATCAGTGTGCAGGAGATGACTGATGAGGTATCCTCCTCGGCCGAGGAGCTGGCTGCCGGAGCTGACCAGACCACCAGGGCCATTGAGCATGTTACGGTAGCCATCCAGGAGGTTGCCGCCGGCACAGAGCGCCAGGTGGACAGCATAGACAAAGGGACGGAAAGCGCAGCGGCTACTGCAAGTGAAGTCCAGAGTATTTCCGGCTTCATGGAACAGGTATCGGGGATGATGGACAAGACCTCACTGTCCGCTGCAGAAGGGAATGAATCGGTAATCAGCGTTGTAGACAAAATCAATGGCATACATGAGACTGTGGAGGAGCTTGGGGCTGTAATCGATAAGCTTAACATACGCACAGAGCAGATTCAGGGCATTGTCGGTGTCATTACAGGAATATCCCGCCAGACCAATCTGCTTGCCCTTAACGCTTCTATTGAGGCGGCGCGGGCAGGCGAGCAGGGGCGCGGCTTCGCCGTCGTCGCTTCCGAGGTCCGCAAGCTGGCGGAAGAATCGGAGAAATCGGCACGGATGATTTCGGAGCAGATCTCCTCCATTAATGCGGAGATGAAGCAGGCAACGGCAACGATGGAAGATGCCAAGAACCGGGTATCGGACGGCATTATGGCAGTCGATACCACCGGACGTTCCTTCTCGCGGATCCGCAGGGCAGTGAAAGGAGCGGCGGAGAAGATTGAAGCCATGGGCGGAGCAGTGCATACCCTGGCGGCAGAAGCAGTCAGCATGGAGCGGGCGATCGGCGAGATCGGTAGCATTTCGAGGGAGGCAGCCGAGAATACCGAGACAATCTCTGCCGCAGCCGAGGAGCAGCTTGCAGCCGTCCAGGAGATTTCGTCATCGACGGCCAATTTGAGCCATCTGGCCGAGGAGCTTCAGAAGCTGGTAAGCCGCTTCAATCTGCATTCCGCAAAGAAGAAACAATGAAGAAATAGCTTTCACGGCGCTTTTCTTTTTACACCCTTTGCAAGTATACTGGTAGACAACAATGCAGGGTTAACGAGGGGGAGCGAAGATTATGGCAGAGCAATTGAAGGGGATTACCGTTGCCCTTGCGGGTCCGCGCAAATCGGAGGAAATGGCAAAGCTGGTCGGGAATATGGGCGGCATCCCGCTGCTCCGCCCGGCCCAGGGGACGGTTTTTCTGGATGACGGGGCGCTGCGTGAAGGGCTGAACTCCTGGACACAGCAGCCGCCTGACTGGGCGGTTTTGACTACCGGGATGGGGCTGGATGCGCTGTTTGGCATGGCTGAGGATATGGGACTCGGCGGCCGTTTTCTGGAGGTGCTCTCTGCTTCTTCCATTGCAGCCCGGGGATATAAGACCGTCAATGCCTTGAAGAAGCGCGGGCTTGTGCCTGTGGTGCGTGATGATGACGGAAGCACCAGCGGACTGATCCGCGGCCTGCAGGAATTCGATCTTGCGGGCAAGGAGGTTGTGCTGCAGCTGCATGGAGAACCTGCTCCCCGGCTGACTGCCTGGCTGGAGGCAGCCGGAGCTTCGGTCCGGGAAGTACAGCCTTACCGCCATACTCCGCCTGAGCCGGGGGCGCTGGAGCTGCTGCTTACCGAGATTCTTGAGGCGAAGGTGAACGCTGTAGCATTCACCAGTGCGCCGCAATTCCGCTTCTTGTCACAGTATGCACAGGAGCAGGGGAAGCTTGCGCAGATGCTGGAGGCTTTTGAGCGTGAGGTGCTGGCGGTGTCTGTAGGCAAGATCACCTCCCAGGCGCTGAAGGAGGAAGGCGTACAGAGAATCATTATGCCTGAGCACGAACGGATGGGCAGCATGTTCGTCGAGCTGGGGCGTTATGTGGTCGCAGGCCGTTAGGCGAGTAAAGAGTGTTGTTCCCGCTCCTGCCGGAGCGGGATTTGTTTTGGCGGACGCTGCCGCCGGCCGGCGTTATTCATGTGCGGGTTCTATGAGATTACCTAGTGTCATCATGGACATCCTTGGCAGTTTTCCTTAGAATAGTAGCAACGTATACGACAAATTATGTGGACAGAATCATGAAGGAGGATCCCTATGGACAAGAGAAAATGCCTGCTCCTGGGCGACTACACCCATCCCCGTTTCCACCCGCTGCAGGGTGTGGATCAGCAAATCGGTGAAATTCTGAACGACCTGCTGACCGTTCAGTGTTCGGAGAATAAAAAACTGATGCTCGGTGAGCATCTGGCAGGATACGATTTATGTATAGCTTATAACGAGTTGTGGAACGAGACGGTTTCCCCACAGCAGACCGCAGGTCTGCTGAGTTATGTGAGCGGAGGGGGCGGGCTGATCGTGCTGCATACCGGTATTTCACTGGCCAAACGCTATGAGCTGGCCGGCCTGATCGGAGCGAGATTCACAACCCATCCGCCGTATGCTCCATTGAACTTCAAAGTGCATGAGCATGATATTACAGAAGGCATTGAAGATTTCAAGCTGGACGAGGAGCCTTACCGCTTCGAGTTCGATCCGTTTACCGAAAAGACCGTGCTGCTGGAATACGAGGTTGACGGAGAGACTTATCCGGCGGCCTGGTGCCACCGCTACGGGCAGGGACGGGTTGTATTCCTGATGCCCGGCCATCATGAGCCCACATTCCGCCATCCTGCGGTCCGCAAGCTGATTCTGGGGGCGGCCACCTGGGCGGCGCGCATTCCAAGATAACCACATTTGAGAGTAACCATGCCCCTTGCAGCCTAAATTTTGTGAAATAGGCCGTCAAGGGGTATACTTTATCCATAACTGCAATCTTTGGGAGGAAATAGCGATGAGTGATCTGTTCAAAAAAGCAATCTCATTAGGAGTAGGCCTCACCATTGTCAGCAAGGAAAAGGTTGAGAAGGTAGTAGATGAACTGGTGAAACGCGGGGAACTGGCTCCCACTGAATCCAGAGCGCTGATTGACCGGCTTGTGGAGCGCGGCGAAGAAGAACGCGGTGCGTTCAAGACAGCCGTGCAGGAGCAGGTTCAGCGGGTACTCAAGGATCTGAAGGTGCCTGTGCAGAGCGATATCGCCGGGCTGGAGGCACGGATTGCTGTTCTGGAGCGCCGTGTAGCCGAGCTGGAAGGTCCTTCTGCTGATGCTGCACCGGCCCCAGTCTCTGATTCTCCCGGTTCCACTGAAGATCTTATTACGGATACTCGTACGGATTAAATGGCAGTACGAATCAGACATGCCGGGAGGTACCGGACCATTGCCATGGCGCTTATGCGTCATGGCTTCGGCTATATGGTGGAGGAACTGGGTCTCTACCACGTATTGTCCCTGCCGCGCCGGATTATGACGCATGAGGCCCACGCAGCCCTGACGCTCGGAGAACGCATCCGGCGGGTGCTGGAGGATCTGGGTCCGACCTTTGTTAAGCTGGGGCAGCTTGCCAGTACCCGCTCCGATCTGCTGCCTGAATCCATTATTGCCGAGCTGGTCAAGCTGCAGGACAGCGTACCGCCGTTCCCGGCGGAGACTGCACGCAGTATTCTGGAGCAGGAGCTGGACCAGCCGCTGCATGATATTTTTGAAGCCTTTGATAATACGCCGCTTGCGGCGGCCTCGATCGGCCAGGTTCACCGGGCTGTGCTGCACGGGGGCCGGCATGTGGCGGTCAAAATACAGCGTCCCGGTGTCACACGCACGATGCACCGCGACCTTGAAATTCTTCAGGATTTAAGCATCCTGGCCGAGAAAAAGCTGGACTGGGCCAAGCAATACGGGCTGGCCCGGATGACCGAGGAGTTCTCGCGCTCCCTGCTGGCTGAGCTGGATTACGCGCAGGAGGGCCGCAATGCGGAGCGTATTGCTGCCCAGCAGCCGGATCAGGCCAAGTCAAAAGTAGCGATTCCGGCAATCTACTGGGACTTTAGCTCGGCCAGAGTTCTGACGATGGAATACGTCAGCGGCATTACGCTGAACCGCCGGGAGGAGCTGCTTGCGCGGGGGCAGAAGCTGAAGACCATTGCCCAGCAGCTGGTCGAAATGATGCTGGACCAGATTTTTATTCACGGCTTCTTTCATGCTGATCCGCATCCCGGCAACGTGATGCTGCTGGACAACGGCAAGCTGGCGCTCATTGATTTCGGAATGGTCGGGCGGCTCAGTGAAGAAATGAAGGACAGCCTGTCTGCCCTGGTAATTGCGCTGATGCGCAGGAATACCGACTCCATGGTACGGGCTATTCTGCGTCTGGGAGTCATTCCCGATAATGCCGACCGCGCCTCCCTGCGGGATGACATGGACCGGCTGCGTGAGTCGTATTATGATATCCCGTTCAACCAGGTCAGCATCGGCAAGGCGCTGAATGATCTGTTCGGCATTGCCAGAAAGCACAGGCTGGTTATTCCGCCCGACCTGGCAATGCTCGGCAAAACGATGCTGACGCTTGAGGGGGTTGTGGCCAATCTGGACCCGGCCTTCAGTATTGTGCAGATGGCCGAGCCTTTTGGCAAACAGCTGGTGAAGCAGCGCTTCAGCAGCACCCGGGTGCAGCGCAAGATTCTTGGCGGCGTAGCCGATCTGGCCGAGAGCCTGATTGAGCTGCCTTCCCAGGCCCGCCAGCTGTCGGCGCTGATCAGCAGCGGCAAGCTGAAGGTTGAGGTCGGACTGCCGGAGCTTAAAGATCTGGAGCACAAATTCAGCCGGGTGGGCAACCGGCTGTCGTTCAGCATTGTGCTGCTGGCCTTCAGCATCATTATGGCCGGCCTGATTATCGGCTCTTCCCTGCGCGGCGAGCCGTCGCTGCTGTGGGATTTTCCCACTGTCGAGATCGGTTCGGTCATTGCGCTGCTGATGGTCATCTGGCTGCTGCTGTCGATTTTCAAGTCGGGGCGGTTTTAGCCGGTATTTCATTATTATTTTCAAGCAATTTACACAAAGACACCAAGATCAAGTACAATAAGAAGGATAACTTTCGGAAAATATAAGAATGTATATGTTCTACACGATAAATTATCCTTATATTTCGCGCAGAAACGGATACCGTCCTGTTCAGGACGGGCAAAGCCGTTTTTACTTGGCTTACTGTTTCCGGGAGCTGCAGGCCGGACAGACTATTGTATAGAGTGTAATGGAACGCAAAAGGAATGCCGTCATGAATGTCCGGTGGATCGCTGCTGCCCCAGAAACCGTACTTTGACCGCACTTCCGGTGGGCATAGGGCGGCACAAGGGACGGAAGGACCCGTGGAGGCGGGTTCTTCCGCTTTTGTTTGCCCCTAAAGGGAATTTGAGTACATTACTCCGGACATGGATGCCTATAGGTTATGGGTAACAGGACAAATTAACAAATTGAGTGAGGTGGAGCAATTGTCGGGATTTAAAGGATTGGGAGTTTCAGAAGTGTTGAGTGATTTGCTGAAAGGACAAGGCATCGTCAAGCCGACGCCGGTACAGGAGGAAGCGATTCCGCCACTGGTGCAGGGGCTGGACGTCATTGCCAGAGCGAAGACGGGAACCGGGAAGACGCTGGCTTTTCTGCTGCCGATAATGGACAAGATCCGGGTAGAGGCGGCTTATCCGCAGGCGTTGATTCTTGCGCCGACGCGTGAGCTGGCGCTGCAGATTACGGAAGAGGCGCGCAAGCTTGCCCGTCATACAGGCGTGAAAATTCTGGCCGTCTACGGCGGACAGGATGTGGAGAAGCAGCTGCGGAAGCTGGAAGGCGGACGGCACCTGATTATCGGGACTCCGGGCAGACTGCTGGACCATCTGCGCCGCGAAACGCTGGACCTGGGCGGCGTGAAAATGCTCGTGCTAGATGAAGCAGACCAGATGCTGCATATGGGCTTCCTGGAGGATGTGGAGACGATTATTACGTCCGTCCCTTACCGCCGCCAGACGATGCTGTTCTCGGCTACGATGCCGGATGCGATCAAACGTCTGGCTGCGAATTATATGAAAGAGCCGCTGGACATTATCATCAAGAGCGGATCTTCCATTCCGCTGGAGAATATCCGCCAGCAGGTCGTGGAATGCTCCGACCGCAACAAGGAAGAGGCGCTGCAGGCGCTGATCGAGCGGGACCGCCCTTACCTGGCGATTATTTTCTGCCGGACCAAGCGCCGGGTTTCGAAGCTGAACGAAGCACTGCAGGCTGCCGGCTATGACTGCGATGAGCTGCACGGCGATCTGTCGCAGGCTAAGCGCGAAGCCGTCATGAAGCGGTTCCGCGATGCAAAGCTGCAGCTGCTGGTCGCCACGGACGTTGCCGCCCGCGGCCTTGACGTTGAAGGGGTTACACATGTCTTCAACTATGATCTGCCGCTGGATGCGGACAGCTATATCCACCGGATCGGCCGGACCGGCCGGGCCGGCGGCAAAGGCCTGGCGATTACCTTCGCCTCGCCGCGTGAATACAACCTGCTCGACCTGATCGAGCACGGGACTTCCCAGCGGCTGGACCGCCGCCGCTACGAGAAGGATGAATTCGGCGTCGGCGAATTCACCTCTGTGCAAGGCGGCTCCCCGCGGGGCGGCCGCCGCAGCGGCGCGCCGGAGCCGGCCCGTGCCGGGCGCGGCGGGCGCAGCCAGGGACGCAGCGGCGGAGCGCCGCGTGCGGAAGCCGCTGCGCGCCAGGGCGGACGCGCGCGCGGCAAGGAAGCAGGCGGCTGGGACTCGCCTGCAGAAGGCCGCGGCCGCAAGGAAGCGTCCGCTGGCAAGCGCAGCGCCTATGACGCGGCGGCGCGCAGAGGCGGTGACTCCGCCGGCCGCAGCGCGGCGAAGCCAAGAGCGGGCGGCGGCCCGAGCAGCGGCTACAGCACCAATGTAGCACGCGGTGCGGAAGCCGGAGGCTTCAGCTATGGCGCGTCCAAGGGCGCAGGCTCCGGCGAAGGCTATAATCCGGGCGGGGCTAAGGCCAGCCCGAAACACAGGGCGAACGTGGCCCGCAGCAATGAGGCGGGAGCATGGAGCGCTTCACCGCCTGCCAAGGGCGGCGGTTCACGCGGCGGCAACAGCGCAGGCGGTTCCCGCAGCGGTAATAGTGCGGGTGCCAAGGGCGGCAAAGGCAGCTACGGCAGCTATAGCCAGGGCAGCGCCAAAGGCGGTAAAGGCGGCTACAATGCCGGCGGACGGAGCAGCGGCGGGGCAGCCCGCGGCGGGCGCGGCAGCGGTTCCGGCAGCTCACGCGGCGGACGCGGCTCATCCAGATAAAGATGCCTGGATTCAGATCGGAATTTGTTACCACAGGGGCGGCCGGCGTAGTATGGCCGTTCCTGTGGTAATATTTTTTTCTGCTGTTTCTTGGCGGGATTGATTCCGCCCAAAGCCGGCCCGCGCGCGGAATATCAGGCAATTCTGCCCTTGATTCCGCCCATGTGGGCTCACTCGCGGAGTCAGGGTTCTTACAGTATGTTTAATATTTTGAAACATTTTGGACGCAATGCTTGTCTATAATGAAAATTGAAAATAACATTTCACCGCAGGGCAGCAGGTTAAGCAATTAAAAACAACTTGAGAGGAAGCAGCATATGTCCAGAACCGCCAAAATTGTCATTTTATTTATAGCCGTTATCGCCATTGGCTGGGGAATCGGCAAATATACCTCCCCGTCGCCTTCAGCTTCACAGGAAGAAGGGGCTTCTGCAGGCACGGGCAATGAGCTTCAGGCTCCGCCGGTCGCGCAGCCGGAGGCCTCCCCTGAGCCATCGGCAGTACCGGAGCCCACACCGGTTGCCACGGCTGAACCACAGCAGACTGACTCCCCGGCTGCCGGCGGGGCTACAGTAGTGCCTTCAGTCAAGCCGGCCGATCCGGCACCAACCGCGAAGCCGGCCGCAACGGCTAAACCGGCTGCAACAGCCAAGCCTTCGGGCGGCAGCGGGTCGGCTGATGCCGAGCTTACTGCCGCCGAGCCGGACAGTGTGACGGTCATGGTTAATAAGCAGTACAAGCTGCCGGACGGATACAAGCCTGCGGATCTGGTCTATCCGGACGTTCCGTTTCTTTTCTCGGAGAAGATAGAGAAACGGATGATGCGCAAGACGGCGGCGGCTGCACTGGAAAAGATGTTCGCAGGCGCTAAGAGTGACGGCGTTTATCTGGCCGGTGTGTCCGCCTACCGTTCCGAGAAGACGCAGACCACGCTGTTTAATAACTATGTAAAACGCGACGGCGAAGAGAAGGCCCGCACTTACAGCGCTGTTCCGGGCCACAGCGAGCATCAGACGGGGCTGGCGATTGATGTATCCGGCAGCGACGGCAAATGTGCCGCAGAGAGCTGCTTCGGAGGAACGAAGGAAGCCAACTGGCTGGCAGACCATGCTGCAGAATACGGTTTTATCATCCGTTATCCCGAAGGCAAGCAGTCGATCACCGGCTATAAATACGAGCCTTGGCATATCCGCTATGTGGGAAAGGATATCGCTGTTGATATCGCGGCCAGAGGCATTACGCTGGAAGAATATTACGATGCCGTTCCGGTATCGAATTAAAGAACAGGCAGCTCCGGTATCCGGGGCTGCCTGTTCTTCATTGTGCGCCCGGCATGGGCGATAACTTGGCGGTGAAAGTCCGCTACAGGCTTGGCAGTAGGAACTGTTAGCCAAGGGCAAGGGTGTCCGCCGCGAGGCGGAATCTGAAGGAAGCCGGAGGCAAACCCTCGGTCTGACGAACAGAAATCACATAGAAGGCATGCTGGGACGGACGAGCTTGCACTACAAAGCAAAGTCCAATACTGCCCGAATTCCAGGATGTAAATGTGGCAGATAGATGAGGGGAAAGTTATCGCTCTTACCCGGGGAGGTCTCACAGACGTCAAGTAGGGAAAAAAAATCCGAACGACGGAGTAAAGCTTGCTGTGAGAAGTCAGCAGAG
>NZ_FNDX01000024.1 GCF_900099765.1 Paenibacillus typhae
CGCCATGCGCAAGCATCCTAGCTACAAGAGTGGCTTGGCCCCTCTCTTGGTTGGACTTGCACCAACTAGATAATGCGTGCCTCTGGGCACGCCATCAAAAAAAAAGCCCGTTCTTCCGGGATTCCCGGTATGAACGGACTGTGTGGAACAAGAAGCAGCAGCAGTGTAGCTGTGCTTCATTGCCTGCTGGGCAGGTTTACATATAGTATGGGTTGTGATTCTGCACGTTCGGCTGATGCACCGGTACTCCCGCAGCCTGATTGTATGCTCCGGCGCCACCTATTTTCTGCTGTACAAACTGCTGGCATTTGGCCTGCGTCTGATGAGCGGTCTGGATCTGCTTGTCTACATCCTGACGCAGCGCTTTTCCCGGTGCTGTATACATGTTCAGCTGTGACATCTGAGTATACAGCTCCCCCTGCAGGCGCAGCGTGTCCATTGTCAGGTCAGTAAAGACCCGGCGGACAGTCGGACAATTCGATTCGGTTGCAGCGGTTGTATATTCCCGCACCGTGCGCTTCAAATCCGCCAGCACAGTATTCAGCAAGTCCTCATCTGCCATAAATGCGGTTCCGTTTTGTGCGTACACTAGCATTACCTCCTGTTTTTGTGTATATAGTTTGTTCTGTTAAAAGAAGTTCATGTCATTATTGCGGCTGTGTCGGCGCGTACTGCTGATGCTGCTGCATCAGCTGGATCAGTGAGTTCATGTGCTGGGTATGACTCTGAATCTGCCGGACGCAGATCTGCTGGACCGTCTGGTTCTGGGTTGTGCCAGCTGTGGCAGCCAGCTGCTTGATAAGCAGATCTTCATTTGAAATGGAGTCGGCGATGTATTCCAGTTCTTTGCCGCTTAACGCCTGCATATGGGTTGAGTGCATTATCGTAATTCCCTCCTTCTTAATGTACAAGCAGTCCTTATTATGCCGCAGCAGCTTATGGTTTATGTAGCTCCTGCAAGTTAAACCGAAATAACAAAAAAAGAACCTTAATCCCTTGAATCAGAGCACCCAGAACAGCCAATACTACCCTATCGGAATCTCATTAAGGAGAGATACACATGAAACTTAACAGCGGAAAGCTTCCCTGGGAATCCACATTTACCGATCGTCCTGCTTATCCTTCATTAGAAGAGGATTTATCCTGCGACTGCCTGATCGTTGGTGGAGGCATGGGCGGGGCCATGATGGCTTACCGATTATCGTTAAGCGGGGCTTCTGCAGTCCTGATCGATAAGCGGGAAATTGCCGGAGGCAGCTCCCACGCCAATACAGGCCTGCTGCAGATCGCCAATGACAAATCATTGACTGCTTGCATCAATACATTCGGGGAAGCAAACGGTGTCTTATTCTATAAATTATGCAAGGAAGCTGTTGATAAAATTCTCGACCTGCCTGGAAAGCTTGATATTGACGCCCACATCATCCCCCGCAGCAGCCTGCTCTATGCAAGCACGCCTGAGGATATCCCGCTGCTCCGTCAGGAGCATGAAACGCTCACCACCCACGGGTTTCATTCCGAATTCTGGGATGCGGACAAGGTAAGGGAACACTATTCCTTCTCCAAACCGGCAGCTCTGTACTCCAAGGGTGATGCCGAGACGAACCCGTTCCGCACAGTCCACAGTCTGATCAACAAGGCGCATTCCGGCGGTGTCCGTGTCTATGAGCACACCCGGGCTATTCATTATGAATATCACGCTGACGGAGTTACCTGTTATACAGACCGGGGCAGGATTTTTGCCAAAAAGGTGATATTCTCCATGGGCTATGAGACACAGGAGATGAAGAAGGACCGGGGTGCTGAGCTTATCAACACGTATGCCATTAAGACCCGCCCGCTGCCCAAGCTTCCTAAATGGCACGAACAGAGCCTGCTCTGGGAAACAGCCCGGCCTTATCTTTATTTCCGGACCACTCCTGATGGCTGCATTATTGCCGGCGGCAAGGATGAGCAGCTCACCGATCCGGAGCGGCGTGAAGTGCGGGTGCTCTCCCAGTGCCGGCAGCTGCTGGAGGAGGTTGAGGCGCTGTTTCCGGAGGTTAAGGGTGTGGAAGCGGAATATTGCTGGGGTGCTGTATTCGGCTCAACCAAGGACGGCTTGCCTTACATGGGGCCGCATCCGGAATATCCGCACTGCTACTTTATTGAAGGCTATGGTGGCAATGGCACCGTATACAGCATGATTGCGGCTGATCTGCTGGCTGATACGCTAGCCGGCCGTACACGCCCTGAGCTGGAGCTGTTCTCGCTCACCCGCAGCGCCAAGCCGTCGCCTGCGCCTGCCGTGGAGGCTTAGCTGCACCGAAGCTTTCAAGGCAGGTTCCGGGAACTAAAAACAGCAGGAGCCCTGCTCGTATGAGCATGAACTCCTGCTGTTTGATTTTATCTACGCATAGATGCTTGTGAAGAAAGCTGAATCTCTTACTGCTTCTGTACGAATTCTGCAGATTTGATTCCTGCCTGCCGTCCGAAGATAATAATTTCGGCAACAGAGTTTCCGCCGATGCGGTTCTGGCCGTGCAATCCGCCCGTAACTTCACCTGCTGCGAACAAGCCGGGGATCGGCTGGCCGTCTTTATTCAATACTTCGGTATTCGTATTAATTTTTACGCCGCCCATGGTGTAGTGAATCCCCGGAGCGATTTTGATGGCATAGAACGGTCCGGCGGACAGATCATGATCCATCCCGGTCGTTCTGCCGAAGTCAGCATCCTGTTTACCGGCAACTGCAGTGTTCCAGGTATCAACCGTAGCCTGCAGCTTGTCGGCAGGCACCTGCATCGCCTCAGCCAGAGCCTGGACTGTATCACCCTGGATGACAAAGCCCATTTTTTCATACTGCTCAATGGCTTTGACGCGTGATTTCACACCGGAATCAAATACGAGATACGCCGCTTTTTCAGGAAGGCTGTTAATGGCTGCTGTTACTTTATCACGTGTATCCAGCTCATTGGTGAACCGCGTGCCTTCGCTTGACACAAGCAGACCGCCTTCCCCGCGGACTGCTTCACCGATCAGGTAAGACTTTTCCTGCTGTACTGTCGGGTGAACCTGGATCTGATCCATATCAACGGTGGTACCCCCCATCGCCAGAATCATTTTGATTCCGTCGCCGGTGCTGCCGATCTGGTTAGTGGTAACATAACCCTCAAGATCCGGTCTTACTTCAGTAATCATATCCATGTTGGAGCCAAAGCCGCCTGTTGTTACAACGAGCGCTTTACCTGTAATGGCTTTTTCATCCGCCTGGTTGAACAGCACCTTCACGCCGCTGACTTTGCCGTCCTGCTGGGTAATTTCCTTTACGTCAGCGTTCACGAACAGCGGAATCCCCTGCTCCTGAACATTCTGCACCAGCCCTTTGACCAGGTACTGGCCGATGGCCGAGCCGTCTTCCGGACGGTGGGTGCGCTTCTCGTTCATGCCGCCGGTAATGGTAATATTGTTCAGCCGGATGCCGATCGAATCGAGCCAGTCAATAGCTGCCGCGGAATTGTCGACGAAGAAACGGAGCATTTCTGTGTTGTTGGTGTCATGGCCGCCTTTCAGCGTCTCCTCATAAAACAGATCGTTGCTGTCTTCGATGCCCTGCTCCTTCTGGAACTTGGTCTCGGAAGCATTCATCCCCGACGAGGATTTAGTTGTGTTCCCGCCGGCAACCGGCATTTTTTCAAAAATAACCGGGTTCAGCCCTTTCGCCTTCGCTTCAAGCGCAGCGGTCATACCGGCGCCGCCCGCACCGACAATGATAATGTCATAGCTCTCTTTTAACTGATCCATTGGTGTATAGCTGGCTACTGATGCCCCGGACACGGCTTCCGCCTCTTTTGGTGCTTCCGTTGCGCTTGCCGTGCTGTTAGTGCTCTTATTCCCGCTTGCGTTATTTTCCGTATTAGTGCTGTTGTTTCCGTTACCGCATCCCGCGATAACAAGAATAACGGAGAGAATGAGAAGAAGAGCGGCTGCTGTTTTCTTTTTCATGTGTAACTGTTGCCCCCTTGTGCATAATTTCACAATTATCATAGCTGTGCAGGGGCGTCTTTGGAAGCTTACGTAACTAAAGAAAACGTTTTGTAACTAAAGTAACTAAAAGTACCAAGGGGAATGTCGGGCAGGTTTCAGGTTAAGTATATATATGGGATAACGTCCCTCATGGCTGTTATTCCACAATACCGGGAGGTGCTTCTAATTTGATTGAGCTAGCGGTTGTTTTTTTGCTGATCTTTGTTAACGCCTTTTTTGCAGCATCCGAAATGGCACTGATCTCACTGAACGATAACAAAATCCGCCTGATGGCACAGGACGGCAACGCCAAAGCGAAGCTCCTGCAGGGTTTGCTTGAAGAGCCAAGCCGTTTTCTGGCAACGATCCAGATCGGGATTACCCTTGCCGGGTTTATGGCGAGCGCCTTTGCAGCCGAAAATTTTGCCGGGGACCTGTCTGCCCTGCTCGTATCGTTCGGCGTTCCCGTTGCAGTCAATATTCTGGACACCGTCTCCTTGGTTTTCATCACCCTGATTCTCTCTTATGTCACACTGGTGCTGGGGGAGCTCGTACCCAAACGTGTAGCCATGAAAAAAGCCGATGGCATCGCCATGTTCGTTGCTGCACCGCTCAATATGCTATCTAAGGTTGCCGCACCCTTTGTAAAATTATTAACCTCCTCCACCAATGTTCTGGTCCGGCTGTTTGGGGTCAACCCGCATGAGAAGGACGAGGAGGTATCCGAGGAAGAAATCCGGATGATGCTGGACAGCGGCGCACAGCTGGGGACCATTCAGGCTGCGGAGAAGCTGATGATTAACAATATTTTTGACTTTGACAATAAGCAGGTGTCGGATATTATGACTCACCGCACCGATATTGTGGCACTTTCTGTACTGGCTACGCCGGAGGAGGTTGCGCAGGCCGCCGAGAAGGAGGGCTACAGCCGCTTTCCGCTGTACGACCGCCATATCGACAGTATTGTAGGCATCCTGCACAGTAAAGACCTGATCCGGTTTGTTAACGGAGGCAGCGGCGGTTCATGGAATTTGCGGGAATTGGCACGCCGTCCTTATTTTGTTCCTGCTTCGAAAAGGACACATGAGCTGTTTGAGGAGCTGCAGCAGAACCGTGTGCATTTTGCCGTAGTGGTGGATGAGTATGGCGGGACTGCAGGGATCGTGACGATGGAGGATCTGCTCGAAGAGATTGTCGGGAATATTTACGATGAATATGACGAGCATGAGGAAGAATATACACAGCTTGACGACCAGACTTACTTATTCAACGGAACCATGAGTTTGCGCGAGGTGCAGCAGGTGCTTACGGCCAAACTGCCGGTGGAGGATTACGATACGCTCAGCGGGTTCGTGATCGGCCAGATCGGCCGGATTCCTTCCTCCCATGAGAAGCCCGAATTTGTCTATGGCAGATATACCTTCTCTGTCCATGAGGTAGGGCAGCGGCGGATCCGCAAGATTAAGGTTACGCTGCTGCAGGCTGCGGGGTGAACGGCGCGGGTGGGCGGTGCCTCGGGTTAGCGGACATGCCGAGCGCAGTATGTGGCATCGCGGGCCTTGGGCGGGGCTGCTTCATCGGCCGGGCCGGGGCACAATAGTGGGAGTTTTCCCTCTTTTGGCTGACCGATCGGCCGGGTCGGGCCCATTAGTGAAAACCCTCCTCCATTGCTTCCAGATCGCCCGGCACCGCTCATTGCCGCAGCAAAATTCTGCACTTTATCCGCGGACATAAGACAAAGGACCCCAAAAGGGTCCTTTGTGCTTTTACCGGCTGCCGCCGCCAATATATTTCCTTATAATTTCAGGCCCCGCAGGCGTAACTGTGTACATATAAACCGGCCGTCCTACCGCACCATAGCCGATCTCCATGCCGAGAACCCCGGCGTCCTTGAGGAAAGCCAGATACTTGCGGACTGAAATCCGAGAAATGGGAGCCACTGCGGTTATATACTCTGTGGAGAACACGGGGCTGTCCAACTGCCTGATGATGCTCCAGATGCTTTCCAGCGTTCCCTCGGACAGCCCCTTGGGCAACGGTAAAGCTGCAGCCTTCTCCTCTTCCGTTCCGCTATGAGGCCGCAGCAGCTTGTCGAGCTGCTCCTGGCTGAGCGGCTCCTCCTGCTTCATCAGGGCGTAGTAATCCTCTTTGTATGCTGTCAGCGCCGCCTGGAACCGGGCGAATTCGAACGGCTTTATCAGGTAATCAACGGCTCCCAGCTGCAGCGCTTTGCGGATACTGGCATTATCGCTGGCGGCTGAGATGATAATGATGTCGGCTGTACTGCCATGCTCACGCAGGGAGGACAGCAGCTGCAAGCCGTTCGTCCCGGGCATATAGATGTCCAATAGCACGAGATCAATCTCCTGCTCGTCAAGCACTCTGGCAGCCTCTACGCCGGAGGTAACCCAGCCCGCACACTCAAAGCCCTCAACCTGCTCCAGATAATGGCGGTTGAATTTGGCTACCATCGGGTCATCCTCAACAATCAGCACTCTAATGTTCATATGCTCTCCTCATCCTTTACAGCATAGGGAATTTCTACGGTAAAAGTAGCTCCCGTCCCGTTTGTTCCATCCACTCCCCGGGACACGACTTCAAGCCTGCCTCCCAGCTTCTCTACGCTTTTGCGCACCAGATAAAGACCGAATCCGCGGCGTTCCCCTTTGGTGGAGAAGCCCTGCACATAAATCTGCTGCTGCAGCTGGTCCGGAATTCCCTGCCCGCTGTCCTGTATAATACAGCTAAGAATCCCGCGCTCATAGGAAAAAGCGAGCTCAATAACCCTGACCGCCTGCCCTTCCAGCGCTTCCATGGCATTGTCCAGCAGGTTGCCGGCAATGGTGACCAGCTCGTGAATGGTCTGCGGATCAGCAGCTTCCGGTAAATAGCTGTCTGGAGACAGCGCAAGCTCCGTTCCGGCCTCCCTCGCCCTGCTGAGCTTGCCCAGCAGAAACCCGGCCATCACAGGGTCTTTGATCTGGCGTGTAATGGAACCAATCTCGTTCTGGTAATTGCTGACTGTCCCCGATATATACTGCTGCAGCTCCTCATAGAGGCCCATATGCGTCATGCCCATGATGACATGCAGCTTATTCATAAACTCATGTGCGCCTGCCCGGAGCGCATCTGCATACACGGAGATGCCGGATAAGCGTTCTGCCAGCACGACCAGCTCCGTTTTGTCGCGGAAGGTGGCAATCGCCCCGGCAATTTCACCATTCACCCGGATCGGCACCCGGCTGGCCAGCAGCGTGATACCGTTAAGCTCAAGCTCCTGGTCCTGCCAGGCCTCACCGCTTGCCAGCACCTGCTCCAGTCTGAGCTCCGGCCAGTACGCACTGATCTTCCGGGTGTTGCCGTTGCCGGTAATACCTGCTTTGGCCAGAAGCCGTTCAGCTTCTACATTGACCATGGTAATAACACCTTTGTCGTCCACTGCAATAATGCCCTCGCGTATGGATTGCAGCATGGCGCTGCGCTCCTGCAGCAGCTGCGAAATATCAGCAGGCTCCATGCCAAAAATCATGCGTTTGATCTCCAAGCCGAGAATAAAGGCACCGCAGGCTCCAAGAACTGCACCGGACAGCAGGATGGCAACCAGGGTCCATTCATTTTGTCTGACCAGCTTCTGCACCCGCTCCAGTGAAAGCCCGACAACTACAACGCCTACCTGATGGCCTCTGTTCGTATACACTGGAACAAAGGCACGTAAGGAGCGCCCTAGCATGCCTTGCCCCTCCGAGATGCTCTCCCCGCCGCGCAGGGCGGCTTGCTGGCCGCCGCCGACGAACGGTTTGCCGATCAGCGAAGCATCAGGATGTGAATAACGGATACTGTCCATATCAATGACAACTACAAACATAATATCATTGCGGCGGGTTATTTTGGAGGTATAGGCCTGGATTTCCCTGCTGTTCCCTGTGTTCAGTCCCTCCGAGATCAGCGGTATCAGGGCAATGGTGCGGGCAATGGTATATGCCTTGTCCTCCAGTGCATGCCGGGTCTGCGGGATAATCTGATTCCTGAAAATAAAATAAAGCATCAGCAGCACTACGAGCACCACCACTGATACCATAACAGCAACCTTAGTTCTTAGACCGATTCTTTTTTTTCTCGCCATTTATGATAAGTCCTCTCCGGCATGTCCTGCTCCCATTATGACATATCGCCGGCCTCCCTGCGGTGAAGCCTTCGGCGGAGTACAAGCCAGCTGCCCATAGGGGCTGTGCCAAGCGCAAGCAGCAGAACAATAATTACCTGCGAAGAGCGGCTGACTGACAGCACACAGATAAACACCAGGATACCCAGGAGCCGCCCGCTCATCAGGCTAAGCTCCCGGAGCACCACCCATTCTACGCGTTTACTCACACTTTCTGCCGTTTCGCCCATCAGGTCAAAGCTGATTGACGTCATCGGCAGCATGTATAACGGAATAAACAGCGAAGTTCCGATCCCCATGAGCAGCAGAGTACCGTAGCTGAGCTTCCAGAGCAGCGGCACGATCACCGCCACCAGCAGGATTCCGCCGCCAAGCATGCCTGCAGAGCGAAAGCGGGGCTTGAACCATTTACCGGCCGCATAATAGCTGACCAGGGAGACCGAGGACGTAATCAGCGCGAATTGCCCGAGCTTGCTCTCTGTCTGCGCTGCAAGGTAAACCAGCAGACCGATGAGGAAGGAGAAGACGCCTTCCCGTATGCCTTGAAACACCAGTGCGCCGGCAACGGGCCGCCATGCACTGCCGCTTCGCCGCAGCTCTCTCCACGGCTCCAGCCACAGATAGGCTCCTTCGCTTTTTCGTTTCTTCAGAAAGAAGCTCAGCACAGCGGCAGCCCCGTAGATACAGAGCGATACGATGAACACCACCCGGTAACCGCGTTGCCCCTGCAGCCTGGAGATCAGCCAGCCGGACAGAAAAGGGCCGACAATACCGGTCAGTGAACCAAGCAGCCCCATCCAACCGTTATAATGATCACGGTTCTGAGCATCCGTTATTTCAAAATAGATAATATTATAAGCCAGCCAGAATAAACCGATGGCCACCCCAAGCGTCAGGCCCAGCGGCCAGATATAGCTCGAGGCGGATTCTCCGGCCCACAGCACCAGCAAATAAAAAATGCCCGAAACGGCGATTCCCAGCCGCAGGGCATTCATTTTATTGTGTTCCTTGACCCATTTGCCGGCCAGCCAGAAGCTGAGGCCCACCGCCACCTGCTGGCTGAACGCAAACCAGCCGATCATGCCGTAGTCCTGACGGGCTTTCCACAAATACACATTCAAAAAAGTACCTGCCAGCACACTGGCCAGCAAATTTAAACCGTTCACCGCAAGCAGCAGAGCCGCCTGGTTTTCTGGTGTTTTTTTCAATGTAACGCCCTCCTGCCATCTGTCTGGACTGGACAATCAATCCGGTTTAGCTTGTCCGGCAGAAGGACGGATTATAAACATTTTAGGTTATTTCCCGCTGCTCAGGTTGCGCACAAACTGAATACGGTCTTCCTGGGCAAGACTTTGCTGCACATGGAAGCAGGAAGGACAGACGTACAGATTCAGTGAAAACGGCGCCTTGAGTACAGGTCCGGCCAGCGCTTCCGAAGCTGATGGCTCAAACTGGTCTACCGGCTGCTTGCCGGCCAGCACCAGCAGCTCGTGGCACTGCGGACATTCCGGTGCCTCAAGCTGCGCCGCCAGAACCGCAGCTACGCTCTGCTCATATTGCTGAAGGTCATACTCTTCACCAAACTGGCTGAGCGTATTATAGATCGGTACTACGCTTTCTTTATCATCATCGTCCCACAAATTCTCGTTACTGATCTCGTCCGTTTCCGCATCTTCCCCGGCTTCCGGCTCTTCATCCTCAAGATCATCCACGCCTACGGTAATCGTACGGTAACCGCTCAGCTCATTGTTACAGTGGGGGCAGGTCTCTTCAGGCCCAAACTCCTCATCCCACACAATTTCAGTATGACACCACGGGCATACAGTTGTTTCCATTGTTTCTGTCTCCTTCTTACCTCACATATAAAATTCAGTTAATCACGAGATATAAAATACCTGCTGCTAAAAAAGCTACGGCGGAGATAAAGAGCACCCGGATCAGAATTTTCATCAGTTCTACTCCTAAGTCAGGATATCGCGGCGCCAATCACGTAGGACAGCGAGACCGAGATCAGCAGTGCTGTGAACCCGACAGCCCGGTTATCCGCGGCAATTTCATCATCAATCGAAAACACGGGGGTCAGAAATTCAAACAGGAAATAAGCGAGCAGCAGCAGCAAAAATCCGACCAGCGACCATTTCATCGTCTCATAAATCGAAGCCCCCGCCTGAATGCTGAAGCGCAGAATGTTACAGATTCCGAAAATTTTGCCGCCGGTAGCCATTGCCACCGCCAGATTCCCCTTGCGGATTTCCTCCCAGCAGTTATACTTGGTCACCATTTCAAAGAAGGACAGGAAGATTACCAGACCCAGAATGGCTACAGTGAAATAGCCGAGCAATGCGCCCAGCGGATGATCCAGCAAAAGATCAATATTTCCTTGCATAATTCCCCTCTTTCTGCCGTGCTTCCCCGCTACTCAAGCTCAGCCACGGTTACACCCGCGCCGCCTTCGTTATAATTTCCAAGCCGGTAGCTTTTGACATGTCTATGTTTGCGCAGATACTCCTGGATGCCGGTGCGCAATACGCCGGTTCCCTTGCCGTGAATAATATAAATCTGTCCTAAATTCCCCAGGAACGCCTCATCAATGAAACGGTCCGTTTCCATGATCGCTTCCTCAAGGTTGGCTCCGCGCAGATCCAGCTCACTGCGGACATTCTCATCACGGGTACGCTTGACTGTCGTGGCCCGGCGCAGTGCAGGCGCTGGCTGATCCGGAGCGGATGCCAGAAACTCGAGATCGCTCACATTGACCTTCATTTTCATAATGCCGAACTGCACAACCGCTTCTTTGGTTCCGCTCAGCTCTACAATGTAACCCTTCTGGTTCACGCTCGGCAGCTTCACCTCATCGCCGGGCTGCAGCTGACGCGGTGCCTTTGCAGCGCGGGACGCTGCTTTTTTGCGCGGTGCCGGCTCTGCTTCATCCAGGCGGCGGCGGGCTTCGATCAGCTTATGCTCCTTGACCGAAGCGCCTTCCTCCATGGCCAGGCGGCGCAGATCGCTGATAATCTCCTCGGCTTCCTTGCGCGCCTTGTCGAGAATGGCGCTGGCATCCTTCTCGGCCTTTTCCAGGCGCTTGTCGCGCTGGCTTTCCAGCTTCTCCAGCTCAAGCTGCTGCCGCTTGCGGAATTCCTCCGCTTCCCGGCGGATCACCTCGGCCCGCTCACGCTCCTGCTCGGCGGTAAGCCGGTTCTCCTCCAGGGAAGCAATCATATGCTCAACGCGCAGATCCTCTTCCTTCACTTCACCGCGTGCATGCTCCAGAATGGCGCCCGGCAGACCCAGCCGTTCAGCAATCGCAAAAGCGTTGCTTCGTCCAGGCACGCCGATCAGCAGGCGGTAAGTCGGGCTTAAGGTCTGCACATCGAATTCCATGCTGGCATTGATGACACCTTTGCGTTCATAGGCGTAAGCCTTCAGCTCGCTGTAGTGCGTTGTCGCAATCATCCTGCATTCGGTGCGGTGGATATGCTCCAGAATGGCGATGGCCAGTGCCGAGCCTTCCGCCGGGTCTGTTCCGGCACCCACCTCATCCAGCAGAATAAGGCTCTTCGGAGTCATCCGCTTCAGGATGGAGATAATATTGGTCATATGGCTTGAGAAGGTACTCAGGCTCTGCTCAATGCTCTGTTCATCCCCGATGTCCGCATAAATGGCATCGAATACACACATCTGGCTGCCTTCCTCCGCCGGAATGAACAAGCCGGACATGGACATCAGGCTGAGCAGCCCCACTGTCTTCAGCGTAACCGTCTTACCGCCGGTATTCGGACCGGTCACAATAATCGAGCTGTACTGGTTGCCCAGCTCGGCATCAAGCGGTACCACAAGCTCCGCCGGAATCAGCGGATGGCGGCCCTTGCGCAGCTTAAGGTATCCGCGGTCATTCATCCGCGGCTGGGTTGCCTTCATTTCCCTGGCAATCCGTGCCTTGGCAAAGATGAAATCCAGCTGGCCCAGAATATCGACATCATAGGCCATTTCCTCAGCTATGCCGCCAACCAGGTCGGTCAGCCTGTGGAGGATGATTTCAATTTCTCGCTCCTCGCGCAGCCGGGTCTCCCGTAGCTTATTGTTCATCGCTACAATTGATTCCGGCTCGATGAACAGCGTAGCTCCTGAACCGGACTGGTCATGCACAATTCCGCCAAAGTGAGAGCGGTATTCTGCTTTGACCGGAATAACGAACCGGTCACCGCGGATCGTAACAAGCTGATCCTGGAGCATCTTGGCTACAGAGGACGAGCGGATCATCGAATCGAGCTTCTCGCGGATCCGCGCTTCACCGCCCCGCAGCTCCCGGCGGATATTAGCCAGCTCCGGACTTGCCGAATCAAGTACATTCGCGTCCTCGTCGATGCAGGCGCGGATGGCATCCTCGACATGCTTCTGCTCGGAGAGCAGATCACTTAAGGCATACAGCAGCTCGATCTTCTCATCCTCATGCATGGCCGCGAGGAACCGCTTGACTCTGCGCGCCCCGCCAATCGTGTTGCCTACGGAGAGCAGCTCGGACGTTCCGAGCATCCCTCCAATTGATGCGCGCTTCAGCGCAGGCCGGATATCGCTTACTCCTCCGAAGGAAGGGATGCCTTTGAGCCGGTCCACATTGACCGCTTCGTCCGTGGCCTGAAGCAGCCTTTTCACCCCTTCAAAGTCACCGGAAGGCTTCAGCTCCTCTGCTGCAAGCCTCCCCATCGGGGTCTGCGTATATTGCATCAATTTATTTAAAATCTTGCGATATTCAAGCGTATGCAAAATTTTGTCGTCCAATTACAGTCACAGCTCCCTTCATAGATGTTTACATTATACCTAATTCGGCCCATTTACGCTATTTGGGCATAGAAAAGCCGGCCTAAGGCCACAATAACAACTGCACATATCCTTATGCGAAGGCCAAAGGAGGTTTTTCCAGTGAGATTTTTAGGTCATGTAGTCCGTTTCATTGTGGCAGCCCTCGTGCTGCTTGTTGTCGGCTGGATTGTACCGCAGTTTACAGTCGGCGGATTCTGGAGCGCACTGATTCTTGCTCTGGTGATTGCACTGCTCGGCTGGGTGGTTGAAGGAATCTTCGGCAAAAAAGCAACCCCGTTCGGACGCGGTATCGTCGGCTTTCTGGTCAGCGCTCTGGTCATCTGGATCGCCCAGTTCGTCGTGAGCGGAGTCAGTGTAACCATTCTTGGCGCCCTGCTGGCGGCACTGGTCATCGGGATCATAGATCTGTTCCTGCCGGTGTCCACACCGTTTGAAGCCGGTAAATAACCCCCTGCTGCAAGCAGACAACGAAACCCCCTCTCTCCGGCTCACCCGGAAACAGGGGGTTTATTGTGAGTCCTCTCAGGCATAGACAGTTTCTTCCTTATGTGAATGGGAGGCGGTCACAACAGCATTTTTACCGCCGTGTTTGGCAGTGTAGAGAGCGTTATCCGTTTTGCGGAACAGCAGCTCCTTCCCGTCACCCAGCTGATAATCGCATAATCCGATACTGACAGTAATCGGCTTCCCGCCGGCGTAGGAATGCTCCATCCGGCCGATTGCCAGCCGCAGCTCCTCAGCAGCCGCATAGGCTTCGTGAACATTTTTGTCGGTAAAAATAACCGCGAATTCCTCCCCGCCGTATCTGGCAGCAAAATCGTTCAGTCCAATCATTGCCCTCACCTGGCCCGCTACTTCCTTGAGCACAAGATCTCCGACCCAGTGGCCGTAAGTGTCATTTACACGCTTGAAATTATCGATATCAAACAGGGCGAGCTGCAGATGCAGGCCGTTGCTTTCACATTGCTCCAGCAGCGAATCCAGATATTCATGGAAGGTTTTATGATTATAAAGGCCGGTCAGCGCATCAATTTTGAGCAGTTTATCCGAAATAGCCCGCTCTACCATCAGCTCCTGCTCCGACTTGGTCAGCTGCTCCAGATGGTCCCGGACCTCTCGCGCACGGATGATCGCCATGCGGGACATGAACACAAACACAATAAACACACATTCCACCATAAAAAACTCCAGCATCGGCTTATCCAGTATTGTGCGCTCCAGCCCGAAATAAACGCCTGCATAAAAAACAACACTGAACAGACCCAGGTAATGCAGCAGTTTCCGGTCAAAGTAAATCAGGGATATCATAATCGGCATCATCAGGGTCATCTGTGCCCCGTCCACAAACGGCTCGAGGACAAAATACATTAAGTAGGAAACAACGAAGCCGCAGCCGACTACAGCCTGCTTCCGATACAGAACGGCAGTGCGCAGCCACATTTCTGCCAGAATCATCGCAATAACAATCATAATGTTGCAGGCAACGAATAAATGCCCTTTACCAGGCAGAATAGCCGACTTTACCTCAGGCATGTGAGTGGAGAGCACAAAAATAAACTGGGCTGCCAGCATCAACAGGACAAGCACCCAGTACCCGTTTAATATTCTGCGGTGCCACATCTCCGCATTTTGTACATCAATTGCTATATTAATGTAGATCCCCTACTTTTAACCGATATATAATAGCTTTTATTATAATGAATTTGAATTATCTTTGCACCATTTATTTGCATGTTTCGACAAACAACGACGTTTCTCTACTGTCCGGTAATTTTTCAAGGTTTATGAAAGACTTCCAGCAAAAAGTAAGCTATGCTAATGGGGAAACTACCCTGAGGAGGATGTCCATGTTTAAAAAGCCGGCCTTATTGCTGTCGATTCTCTGCCTGATCATTCTGTCTGCCTGCAGCAGCGGGAAGGAGAATTCCTCCATTGCAGGCGGATCATCAGAAAACGCTATTGCGGCGGAAGAGGAGCTCACAATAACAGCAACGAACTACAGCTTTGACAAGGAAGAATATCATCTGAAAAAGGGCGTGCCGGTAAAAATCATTTTTAAAAATGAAAGCGGTAACCACGGCATTCTTGTACCTGAGCTTGAACTGAGATTAGATGCCAAAACCTCCTCGCAGGTAATCATTCCAGAGGAAGCGGGAACCTATGAAATGACCTGTGCCATTATGTGCGGCTCCGGCCACAGCTCCATGAGCGCCAGGGTAATAGTGGAGTAATGCCAAAAACGGATGCTGCCCATAGTGGTCAGCATCCGTTTTGTCATGCATCCGCCATTCAACTGTCCTGCTCGATCAATTGAATCCATTCATTATATTCATTCTGCAGCTTGGCATATTCCGCCTGAAGCTCACGGTGTTCCTTGGCCAGCTTGTCCAGCTCGCCCTCTCTGAGCTCGAACTGTGCCTGCATTAGCCGGAGCTGGCTCTGGGCCAGTTCAAAATGCTCCCCGATCTCGTCCAGCTGCTGCTGCGCTTCACGCTGTGTCTCGCTTAACGCTTTGGCCTGTGCCTCTGCCTCCCCGGCTTCCTGCTGCCAGATCTCGATTTCCTCGCGCAGAGCGGCTTCCGTTCCGCTCCACTGGGCTTCCCGCTGCTGCAGCTCTTCATACCGCTGCTTCCAGGCGGCTTCAGTCTCGCGGGCCTCACGGATGGCTTCCTGCTGTCCGGCAGCTGCCGCTGCAGCTTCACGGGCAGCCTCGGACAGCTCTTCAAAGCGCCGTGCGGTTTCCTCCGTTTCGGCCTCCAGCAGGTTATATCTTTCCTCCAGCTGCTCTTTGTCCTGCAGCAGGTCGTCATACTGTGCAATCAAGTCCTCGTACCGGCTGCGCAAAGCGGCCAGCTGCTTGCGTACTTCCGCCGCGTCTTCACGCTGCGAAGAAGACTCAAGCTCGGCTTCCGCCCGCAGGCCGGCCTCGCGTTCAAGCTTCTGCTGCATTTCCAGAGCCTGGCTGCGCAGAGCTTCTATCCCGCTCTGCAGCGAATCTGACCGCTCTTCCGCTTCCAGCAGGCTCATTTCGAGTTCGCCGATATCTGCCATATGTTTATCGGCAAGCTCCTGCCAGTTCCGCGCCTCTGCTTCGGTACGGGCAAGCTCATCCTGCAGACGGCTCTGCTCCGCTCCGGCTCTTCCGAGTTCGATGCGCAGCTCCGCTGCTTCACTGCCTGCCTGCTCATACTGCTGGCGCAGCTCTTCCAGCTCGTCGCTCAGCAGCGTCTGCAGCTCTGCGGACGACTGCAGTTCCCTGCGTGCCTCGCCGAGCGCCGCTTCCTTCTCCTGCAGCAGACCGCGCAGCTCTGCTGTCTCTTGCCCTGCCTGCTCATACTGCTGGCGCAGCTCTTCCAGCTCGTCGCTCAGCAGCGTCTGCAGCTCTGCGGACGACTGCAGTTCCCTGCGCGCCTCGCCGAGCGCAGCTTCCTTCTCCTGCAGCAGACCGCGCAGCTCTGCTGTCTCTTGCCCTGCCTGCTCATATTGCTGGCGCAGCTCTTCCAGCTCATCATTCAGCAGCGTCTGCAATTCAGCGGACGACTGCAGTTCCCTGCGCGCCTCGCCGAGCGCAGCTTCCTTCTCCTGCAGCAGACTGCGCAGCTCTGCTGTCTCTTGGCCGGCCTGCTCAAATTGCTGGCGCAGCTCATTAAGCTCGTCGTTCAGCAGCGTCTGTAATTCAGTAGACGACTGCAGTTCTCTGCGCGCCTCGCTGAGCGCCGTTTCCTTCTCCTGCAGCAAACTGCGCATGTCTGCTGACTCTTGGCCTGCCTGCTCAAATTGCTGGCGCAGCTCATTAAGCTCGTCGTTCAGCAGCGTCTGTAATTCAGTAGACGACTGCAGTTCTCTGCGCGCCTCGCTGAGCGCCGTTTCCTTCTCCTGCAGCAAACTGCGCATGTCTGCTGACTCTTGGCCTGCCTGCTCAAATTGCTGGCGCAGCTCATTAAGCTCGTCGTTCAGCAGCGTCTGTAATTCAGTAGACGACTGCAGTTCTCTGCGCGCCTCGCTGAGCGCCGTTTCCTTCTCCTGCAGCAGACTGCGCAGCTCTGCGGTCTCTTGGCCTGCCTGCTCAAAGCGCTCACGCAGACCGGCTGAATCCCGCTGCTCCTGCTCATGGCGCTGGCGCAGCTCTTCCAGCTCCGCGTTAACCAGCTCTGCAAGCTCTGTTGCCGACTGCAGCTCTTCCCCGGAGCGGATCAGCCGCTCCTCAGCAGACTGCAGGGCATCCCTGAGTCCGGCCGCATCGTTCTGTGTCTCATCATAACGCTGATGCAGCTCTTCCAGCTGCCCGTTCAGCAGAGCAAGCTGCTCGGCTGAAGTCCGCTGCTCCTCGGCGAGCTGCTCTCCCCGGGCAACAGCCGCTTCATACTCCGCCTGCAGACTCTGCCGGGCATCGCGTTCACTCTTAAGCCCCGCTTCGGCCGCACGCAGCCGTGACTGAAGCTGTCCCGTACCTCCGCGCAGCTCATTAAGCTGCTTGTCCAGCTCCTGAAGCTGCTGCTTGTGGCGGTGCTCCTGCGTGCCCTGCGACTGCCGGAGCTCCTTGTTCTTGGCCTGCTCCTTCTGCAGCGCTTCCCGCTCCCCGCTGAGCTCCTTCTCAAGCGCTGCCTTGGTATCTGCAAGCTCCTTGCTGAGCACGGTGCGGATCTCTACAACTTCCCCGCCGAGCGATTCCCGGGTCTGCGCCAGCTCCTGCTCCAGCTGAGACAGCGTTTCCGCCTTCTCCTGAAGCAGTGTCTCACGGAGGTTTTTCAGCTCCTCCGCATGCGCTGCCCTCAATTCGTCAAGCTGCTGCAGGCGTGCCTCATCAAGCGCCGCCAGCTCCTGCCTGTGGCCGTCGCGGCTTACAGCCTGCTCCTGCTCGTAGACGTTGCGCAGCTCCTGCAGCTCTGCCTCGCGGGCCTGCAGCTCTTCTGCAAGCTTCTCCCGGGCAGCTGCCGCCGCCTGCTCCGCCTGCTGCAGCTGCTCGGCATGAGCCTTACGTTCCTGCTCCAGGTTATCCAGATGACGCTTGCGTTCCTCTTCAGCTTCAGCCACCAGCCGGGCGGCTTCCGCCTTGGCCGACTCCCTTAGCCGTTCATATTCTTCCTGCCGTTCGCGCTGGATTTCCAGGAGGCGTGACACCTCTACCCGCAGCTCGGTACGCTCACCGGTCAGCATATTTAGTTCATTTTTGAAGTCCTGAACCTGGATGGCCTGCTCTGCCATATGTACGGCTGCAAGCACCGCGATCCGCGGGGTATCCAGTCTGGAATGGGATTTAGAAATGGCGTGCATATGCTCGTCCACATAACGGGCGACTTGCTTCATATATTCACTGCTGCTTCCGACTAATTTATAGGAAGTTCCATATATCTCCACGGCGACACGGGTCCGGTCCATAGCCACAGTTGTGCCCTCCTTTGTATGTGTGCGGATTCTAAGCTGATTGCCCTGCTCCTATTGTATCGTGATTTCTGGACATTTGGCAAAACAACCGTCTTATTGGATAAATTCTGCCGGTACCCCGCACTTTTGTACTAAAAGATGTGCATAGGAAAAGCCGCGCGAATCCCGGTCTAATTGGATTCGCTGCGGCTTTGCACAATTCCTGCTACTTTCTTAATTCTGCACCAAAAGTTTGCTGAAGCACGGAAACGACCTTTTCGTGCACTTCCGATACCTCTTCATCCGTCAGTGTATGCTCTGTATGGCGGTACAGGAGGGAGATGGCCACGCTCTTTTTACCGCTCTCCATTTTACCGCCGGTGTAGACATCGAATACCTGTACGTTCTGCAGCAGTGTTCCGCCGTTCTCACGGATAACGTTCAGCAGATGGCCGGCAGGAACAGCTTCATCGACAACAACGGCAATATCCCGTTCCATCCCCGGGAAGCGCTGCAGTTCACTGTACTGCAGATTAGTCCGGGCGTTGTCATACAGCGGCTGCAGCAGCAGCTCAGCCACATAGGTATCCTCAAGGTCAAGCTTGTGCTGCAGTTCCGGATGAAGCTGGCCCATTGTGCCAATCAGCGTACGTCCTGCTCCTTCAAGCAGATAAATGGAAGCGGAACGGCCCGGATGATAATCCTTCGGCGCATTACCTTCATATACAATACGTCCGGTGAGCCCAAGATAAGCAAATACGCTCTCCAGCGCTCCCTTGAGATCGAAGAAATCAACAGGTTCAGCCGTTATATTCCACTGTTTGGCTGTACGGGTTCCGCTCAGCAGAAGCCCCAGTACCGGCAGCTCACGCGGCTGGCGGGTAAGCTGCTCTTCGTCAGTGAAGAACACATTGCCGATCTCGAACAGCGCCAGATCACTCTGCCGGCGGTTCGTGTTATAGAGGGCAATATCCAGCAGCTGCGGCAGCAGGCTGGTGCGCAGCACACTGCGCTCCTCGCTCATCGGCATTGCCAGCTTCACAGCCTGCTCGCCTGCGGAGAACGCAGGGAACAGCTTGCTCTGCTCCGGCTGGATGAAGGAATAGCCCATTACCTCCTGGTATCCGCCAAGAGCCAGCATACGGCGCAGTTCACGGCGGACGGATTGCCGGGCTGTCAGGGCTCCCGGAGTCGTAACCCCTTCAATCAGGGTTGTCGGAATATTATCATAGCCGTACAACCGGGCTACCTCTTCAATCAGGTCCACATCGTAGCTGATGTCTCCGCGCCGGGAAGGCACCTGCACTTCAACCAGTCCTTGCGCGGCATCGCCGCACTTGAAGCTCAGTCGTCCGAACAGTGTCTTCACTTCCAGCAGCGAAAGCTCTGTTCCCAGATAGTCATTCAGCTTCTCAAGCGAGAGCGTCAGAATTTTCTCCGGAGCAGCATCGCTGCCTGCCTGCACAATGCCTTCATGCACTGCGCCGCCTGCATAACGGGCGATCAGGGCTGCGGCGCGGTTCAGTGCCGGAATGACCGCTTTCGGATCCACCTGCTTCTCGAAGCGCAGGGAGGCTTCCGAGCGCAGGCCGAGCTGGCGTGAAGTTTTGCGTACGGTGCCGCCCTCAAATCTGGCCGACTCCAGAACAATATTAACGGTCTCTGCCGTTACTTCTGTGTCCAGCCCGCCCATTACACCTGCCAGGGCTACCGATTTGGCTCCATCGGCAATGACCAGCATTTGCGGCTCCAGCTTGCGCTCCTGGCCGTCAAGGGTGGTCAGCACTTCGCCTTCACGGGCAAAGCGTACTCCCAGCACGCCGCCTTCCACTTTATCACCGTCAAAGGCATGCAGCGGCTGGCCGTATTCCAGCATTACGTAATTTGTAATATCAACGATATTGTTGATCGGGCGCACTCCTGCAGCCATCAGGCGGTTCTGAATCCATAGCGGCGATGGAGCAGGCTTCACTCCGGAGATATAACGCACCGCATAGTGGCTGCAGAATTCCTCGTTCTCGATCTGGACGGAAATGGAACCGGACGCTTTACCTCCAGCTTCAACCAGCTCTGCAGCCGGATCAGGCAGCTTCAGGTCACGGCCCAGAATGGCGCTCACTTCATACGCTGCGCCAATCATGCTGAGACAGTCGGAGCGGTTCGGCGTCAGGTCGAATTCCAGAATCTCGTCGTTCAGGCCGAGCACTTTAAGGATATCCTGGCCAACTTCCGTGTTCTCCGGCAGCACCAGGATACCTTCCTGCAGCTCTTTCGGCAGCAGCTTGTCGTTCAGGCCCAGCTCTTTGGCCGAGCAGATCATGCCCTGTGACAGAACGCCGCGCAGCTTCGCCTTCTTGATCTCCAGACCCGGCAGCTTCGCGCCGACGAGGGCAACGGGAACCTTCTGGCCGGCGGCCACGTTCTTCGCTCCGCAGACGATCTGCAGATCCTCGCCCTGTCCGGCATCAACGATACACACGTTCAGCTTGTCGGCATCCGGGTGCTTTTCTTTGGATTTCACATATCCGGTTACAATGCCGGACAGTCCTTTATTGCGGCGCTCCACACCGTCAATCTCAATGCCTGCAGTAGTAATTTTGTCCGCCAGCTCCTCAGCGGTTACTCCCTCTAACGATATATAATCGGTCAGCCATCCGGTTGATACTTTCATGTCCGCTCACTTCCTTTTGTTTCAGATGTATTTATCTACCTGCCCGGTCTGCTTGCTGATGGAAAAAGACTGCTCATGAACATCTGGCACCGTTTTAAAATCCTTGTTATAGTGTCCTTCCAGAGAATGTTTGGACTTCCGGCCGCTGTTGTCTGCAGATTTCCTGATTAGAACCGCTCTTCGCGGTTGAAATCAGCAGACAAAGGCGGTCGCTGACGCTCCTCCAGTTCCAAAATTCCCCTCCAGTCCTTTATAAACAATTATAAAAAACAGGTGTCAAATCTCCACGGCTACCGCTTTTACCACCAGCCCGCAGCCCGCCAAAAATCTAAATCCCCTTGAACTGCTTCACAAAGCCCATATCGTTGGTGTAGAAGTAGCGGATGTCGTCGATTCCATACTTCAGCATCGCGATCCGTTCCACGCCCATACCGAAAGCGAAGCCGCTGTATTTCTCAGGGTCGTAGCCTCCCATTCTCAGCACGTTCGGGTGTACCATGCCTGCACCGAGAATCTCCAGCCAGCCGCTCTGCTTGCACAGCCGGCAGCCGTCGCCGCCGCATTTGAAGCAGCTGACATCGACCTCAACGCTCGGCTCGGTGAACGGGAAGAAGCTGGGACGCAGGCGGATGCCTGTAGCCGGCCCGAACATCTCCTTCACGAACTGGTTCAGTGTTCCCTTGAGGTCGCTCATGCGGATTTTGCTGCCGATGACGAGACCTTCAATCTGGTGGAACTGGAAGGAGTGGGTGGCGTCGTCATCATCGCGGCGGTATACTTTGCCGGGACAGATGATTTTGACCGGAGTTTCCCCCTTCATCGCCTGCATGGTGCGGACCTGTACCGGAGAGGTCTGGGTACGCATGAGCAGGTCCTCTGTTAAATAGAAGGAATCCTGCATGTCGCGCGCCGGGTGGTTCTTGGGCAGATTCAGCGCTTCGAAGTTGTAGTAGTCTGTCTCTACCTCCGGTCCTTCAGCGACCTTGTATCCCATGCCGATGAAAATATCCTCGATCTCCTGAACAACCCGGTTCAGCGGATGAATGCCGCCCTGCGGCAGAGCGCGGCCCGGCAGGGTAACGTCTACCTTTTCAGCCTGCAGACGGTTCAGCGTCTCCTGCTGCTGGAAGGCCTCCTGCTTGGCTGTAATAATCTCTTCAATGGCGCTGCGCACCAGGTTCGCCACCTGGCCGATCACCGGCCGCTCCTCGGCGCTCAGTCCTCCCATTCCGCGCAGAACCTCGGTCAGCTCACCCTTTTTGCCCAGATATTTGACACGCAAATCATTCAGCGCCTGCGGATCGGTAACCTCCTGCAGCTTAGCCAAGGCCTCGACCTTCAATGCTTCCAGCTTTTCTTTCATGGCATGCACTGCCCCCTTTAATCATCTTATTGTACGGGTTGAACCGGCCCCCGTTCTAAACAGGACCGGATCAACAAAAAAAGGCCTTTTCTCCCGGAAAGGGACGAAAAGACCGTGGTACCACCCTTGTTAGACAAGCTGCACCATATCCCTTTAAGAGAGGTATTCCCTCTTAAGGCATGGTAAAGACATGTCTCACTTTAACAGAAATAACGGTCTGCGGCCGGTATCCCCTACTGAATGAGATTCAGGGAACTGCTCCGGAGTGAACTTCGGCAGCTCTGCTCTCCCAGAAACGCTCTCAATCTCCGGCGTCTCCTCCCTGTTGGCCAGGCACTGCGTACTTGTCTCCATCACTGCATTTGTACAGATTATACGTATTCAGCTTCATAAAGATATGCCTCAATAGTATAAGCAAAAATATGACTTTTGACAAGCGAATCTAAAATTAGGCAAATTTTATCTGATTTTAATCTTCCTTTAAGTTTCAAGAAGCTTTTGCCGGTTTTTTTTCAGCGGACATTCAGCGAATCTTGATATTTTTCCTAATTAGTAAGGCAGGGCTAACCTGTTTTTTCCTGCGAGAAAAGGTTAGTGCCGGTTTTTAAACAGGGAGGGAAATTCATGCATAAACGAAGTAAGGCTTATGTTCTGTTATTACTCAGCACATTTGCCGTAAGCCAGTTCCCCGGATTTACGGGATCTGCAGCCTATGCAGCCGCCGCCGGCACAGCCGCAGTCAAAACGACGGCGGCGGCCGTAACCGAAATCTCAACGCTCGCCAAGCTGAGCCCCATGAATCTGGGAGCGTCCTTCAGTGTCAAGCTCAGCGATGCCCGGGTGTTCGCTCAGGACGGCGGAAATATTTTAACGTATACCCTTACTTACACCAATAGCTCAAGCACCAGCGTCAATCTGGTCAACTACTTCTCCAAGGTTGTTACAACCGGGGGAAGCGTGATCAAGGGAACGGCCGTCTCCGCAGACAGCACGGTCAAAAAAATCGCCGGGAAAGAAACAAAGAGTATTACATACTACGCCAATATCGGCAAACCCGTCAGCGTAAAAGGTCTTAAAATCAATATGTACGGCTGGAATTTCAGCGCAGCCAATTATGAGCAGCGGATCGGCACGTTTACCGTTCCTTCAAACTATTCAGCCGCAGCGCTTCAGGGAGAGAGCAGGAAAACCGAGCTGGGCAGCGTTCCCGTAACGACTCAGGCCAGCTCGCTGCAAATCTACAAATATAACGGAAAAGTCTATGCCAAAGTAGGTTACAGCATTACGAATCTCGGTACCAGGGTACTGAGTGATCCGGGCTACAGCATGTATCTGAAGTCCTCCGGCGGTTCGGTATTTACACTTGCGCTGGATGAGAGCAGCTCTGAATACAAGATTCAGCCGCAGCAAAAAAAGACGCTGTATTTCATGACCGAAATCCCGGCGTATATGAACACTTCCAAAATGGAGCTGCAGATTGCCAAGCTGGATGAAGGCCTCAAGCTGTACCTGCCGGTGGCCTCTTATTCACTGCCCGCTTCGGTTACTGCTGATTTCACTGTCGCTGCCGGTGCGGTCAAAAAGGTATCCGTCGACAGCAATGTGGTTGATATGCAGCTGAAATCAGCGGCCGTCTATGCCGAGAATGAGAACGGAATCTGGACGTACCAGTTCCGGGTCAAAAATACAGGCAGCACAGCAGTAACTTTGCCTGCCTACGGGCTTTCGGTCAAATCAGCGGAAGGCTATTCCTTCCCGGTCACGACTGAGGCCTTCAACAGCCTTACGCTGAAGCCGCTGGAAGAAAAGCTGATCGAGCTTACCGCCAGCGTTCCGCTTGAACTCGCCCAGGATACCCTGCAGCTTCAGGTTATACCGCCGGCCGCCGCAGATAATTCCGGCAAAATCGTGCTGCCGGTAGCCTATTTCAAAATCCCATATAAGCTCGAGAGCATCACTCACATCACCTCCGAAGCCAGTGTTACCAACAATTACGGGACGTTCGGCGTTACCCTGCAGTCCCTGCAGCGTCTGCCCTGGGGCGATGAGGACCTTGTCCAGGCCAAGCTCAGCATCCGGAACAGCACCTCCAAGACGATCACGCTGCCCAAGCTGACAGGAATTTTGAAAGCGGATTTGAATGATCTGACCTCTTCTACCCAGGTGGTTGTTGACAATGACGTATCCATCCTTGCCCCCGGTGAAAGTGCACAGCTAACCGTATTGGCTCATATTCCTTACACACTTGACTATAGCCAGACCAAGATCATTCTCCAGGAAACGTCCGGGCAGTTCCTCTCTTTGAGCACAACCGACGGGGCGGTTACCAGTCTTAGTCCGCTGGCGGCAGGTTCGTCATTCAAGATTACGGCAGCCGGTAAAAAAGCGAGCATTCAGGAGCGGCTGACCACGGTGTATACCGGCAGCAGCTCTAAGACGGTATACAGCGAAGTAGAGATGAACAGCGAGGAATCCCGCCAGACGAACCTGGCCAGGCTGTATGCCTCCTTCCGGACGGCGGACGGGCAATATTTTGAAGCTGATGTGAATCAGTCTGAGCTGCCTACCGGCGCAGCCGGCAAAACACTGGTCACCTTCTCGGCAAATGTGCCGTCTACAGTGGACACCTCTACCCTCCAGCTCTATATCGGACAGGGCGTTGCGGGCGGCAAGCTTGCTGCAGCCGGGACGGAGGCTACCGGATACGTGAATACTACAGCGCTGGCCTTGAACGTCAAGACGGTTACCCCGCAGACGAATCTTAGCAGCGGCATATCGGTGTTCCCTTACACGCTTGCGGTTAACGCCTCTTCAAGCAGCCTGACTGCCGGCACCACGAACCTGACGCTCTCCATCAACTACAGCCTGACTCAGGATTCCGCTTACCAGACCGGGGCTTACGGCCATAAGCTGGTGCTGCAATTTATTGATCCGTTTGGTCAATCCTTCGAAAAGACGCTTACGTTTGGCACCGACCTGATCACAGGCAGCAACAGCCTGTACACCACGACAATCAGCAGCACACTGTTCAAGAGCCTTAACGGCGGAAATTACAGACTGCGGCTGTACGATGAATTCCAGGGCCAGCGGATTGAGCTGGGCAGCCAGATCTATGACATTACCGTTATCCAGCCTGCTTCGGCAACAAACGATGACAAGGACAAGGATACAGACAGCAGCACAAGCACCGGCGATACCACGGCAGACAGCGCATCCTGATTTTTGGTGAACTGCATTATTTATTTTGAAAATGGAGCAAGATGGAGGACCTCGAATGAACAAGAAAAAGACAGTGATTATCTCGTCAAGCATCGCGGTAGTGGCGATCGCAGGTGTGCTGGCCTATGTGCTGTGGCCGGATGCCGGAAAGGAGGCCAGTGCAGTCCCTCTGAATACCGCCATTGTGGCCAAAGGCAACATCCTTAACGGAGTGTCAGGGTCGGGATCGGTATCACCGATCAATACCGGCAGCATCCGGACCAAGGAAGCCGGGGAAGTCGATCAGGTTATGGTGGCTAAAGGCGATGTCGTTAAAAAAGGCGATGTGCTGATCACTTTTGTAGCCAGCGACATGAGCGACAAAATGAAAGAAGCCGAGAAATCATTGACCAGCCTAAAGACGGACCTTACGGACAAACAGGAAAATTACAAAACGCTGGCGATGAACAATGCTACGGAGGAAGAGCTGGCTTCTGCCAAAAAGGCGATCGAAAAAGCGGAAAGCGACATCGCCGAGCAGCAGGAATCCATCGCCGACCTTGAGGAGGATATGCTTCCTCAAGACCCGTTGACCGCTCCGATGGACGGCACGATTACAGCAGTCAATATTACAGACGGCGAACAGGCCCAGAACGGCTCGGAGCTGTTCACCATGACCGATTACGAAAACCTCAGCGTTACTGTTCAGGTGGACGAGCTGGACATCCCGAATATTAAGCTTGACCAGTCTGCGACCATTACACTCGATGCTCTGGAAGACCAGGAGTTTGAAGGTAAAGTCATTGAGATCGCCAAAGAAGGCACCTCCTCCAACGGTGTCTCCCTCTTTGATGTGACCGTAGGCCTGAATGAATCCGAAGGTGTGCTTGTCGGAATGTCTGCCGAGGTGGCCATTACCATTGAAGAGAAGAATGATGTATTAACCGTACCGATCGAAGCCGTATCCGAGATCAACGGAAAATATTACGTTAATGTTCCAGTAACGGAAGGTGACGGCAGTGAAACCGGCGCAGCAAGTGACACAGCAGGCGGGCAAATGCCTGACGGTGCGGCTCCTGCGGGCAGTGCAGCCGGCGGACAGCCCCCTGGCGGTGAAACTTCCGCTGACCTTCCAGCAGGCGGGCAGGCTTTCAGCGGTGAAGCTCCTCCCGGCGGTGCTTCCGGCTGGCAGGGCCGCGGCGGTGAAGGCCGCGGCGGCACCGTCCCGGGCGGGGCTCCAAGCGGCGGCTTCCCGGGCGGCGGAAGCAGCTCAAGCACAGCTTCCGGCCAGAAGCGGGTTGAGGTCACCGTCGGCATTCATGATGAGAGCAACATTGAAATCGTCAGCGGACTGTCCGAAGGCGATGAAGTGGTTATCCCGACCGTTATCAGCACAGGAAGCTCTACTGGCAGCGGACAGCCCCAGATGGGCGGAATGGGCGGAATGGGCGGTTTCAGTACAGGCGGCTTTGGCAGCGGCACAGGCGGCCCGCCATCCGGCGGCGGCATGGGCGGTGGCCGTCCATGAGTACGCAGCCGCTGATTAAGGTCGAGAACATGATTCACCGGTACGTCATGGCCGGTGAATCCATGACCATTCTCAAAGGCCTCAGCTTTACAGTTGAACACGGAGAATTCGTGGCAATTATCGGCCCTTCCGGCTCCGGCAAATCCACATTGATGAATATGCTGGGCTGCCTTGATATAGCCAATGAAGGTGATTATTTTCTGGACGGCCAGGAAGTCCGCAAATTGTCGGACAACAAGCTGGCCCAGATCCGCAATGAAAAAATCGGCTTTATCTTTCAGAACTTTAACCTTCTGCCCAAGCTGTCGGCAGTAGAGAATGTGGAGCTTCCCTTAATCTACCGGGGGGTCTCCCACCGGGAACGAAGGGAGGTTGCCCGCAATGCACTGATCAGGGTCGGCCTTGAAGAACGGATCGACCACCGGCCCTCAGAGCTGTCGGGCGGCCAGCAGCAGCGTGTCGCCATTGCCCGCGCACTGGCCGGAACCCCGCCGATCCTGCTGGCAGATGAGCCGACCGGTGCCCTTGATTCCAAGACGGGAAAAGAGGTTCTCCTGATGATCAAAGAGCTGAATCAGCAGGGACATACCATCATCCTGATCACGCATGACCTTGAAATTGCCGAACAGGCCAAACGGATCATCCGCATTCAGGATGGCAGCCTCGTTGAAGATCGGAGGATTGCCACATAATGATGCTGTATCAAAGTATGAAAATGGCCATAAAGAGCATCCTCAGCAGTAAAGTGAGAGCCTTTCTGACCATGCTTGGAATCATTATCGGAGTGTCATCCGTTATTGCGCTTGTTTCTGTCGGGCAGGGTACGACTTCGCAAATTACGGAATCGTTAAGCTCACTGGGGACCAACCAGCTGACAGTTAACATTATGGGACGGGGGGCAACCACCTCCCTGACCTACGAGGAGGCGCTTGCCCTTGGAGAGATTGAAGGTGTGGACAATGTCTCTCCTGTCATCAGCGGCAATGTTACTGCCAAGCACGGAACCGAAAACGTCTCGGTATCGGTGGAAGGAATTACGCCCGCCTATGAGGATGTACAGAATTTCCATGTACAGTCCGGCCGCTTCCTGCTAGATATTGATACCAAGTACCGCCAGAAGGTCGCCTTAATCGGTTCAGACACAGCTGAGGATTTATTCGGCACTGACAGCCCTGTCGGTGAACGAATACAGCTGAATGGGACGAGCTTTAAAATCGTCGGCCTGCTGGAGAGCAAGGGCAGCACCAGCGGCGGCTCCAGTGACGAAAAGATTCTGATCCCAATCTCCACGGCAGAACGGTTCCTGCAGAGCAAAGGGGTACGCTCTATTACCATTACCACAACCTCCAACGGGAACGTGGAGGAAGTCAAAACCAAGCTGGAGTCTACACTGGGCGCCAAATTCAGTTCAGCGGAGAATGCCTACTCTGTCTTTGATTCCCAGGAGATGCTGGAGACCGTTAACGAGACCAGTGCCACGCTGTCGCTCGCCCTTGGCGGGATTGCCGGTATCTCCCTGTTTGTCGGCGGTATTGGCATCATGAACATCATGATTGTCTCCGTGAATGAGCGGACCCGTGAGATCGGTATCCGCAAAGCCATCGGCGCCAAGAAAATAAACATTCTCATGCAGTTCATGATCGAGTCTGTCGTATTAAGCGGCTTGGGCGGTCTGATCGGTGTCGGCCTGGGTCTTGGAGCCAGCTGGGCGGTAGGCAATTATACCTCGATGAATGTAGCCACATCCTGGAACATGGTCTTGATCTCCTTCTCGTTCTCGCTGATCATCGGAATCGTGTTCGGAATGATTCCAGCGAACAAAGCGGCAAGAATGCGCCCGATTTATGCGCTCCGCAACGATTAACCCCGGCGTATGCTATACACAATCCGTAAAGCCCTGAATCTGGCTTTGCGGATTTTTTTATCTGCCTTAAGGAGTATCGTTTACAGAAAAGATGGGTAATAGGATTCAAGGGCCGGAATAGAAATAGTCTGTAGGGTTCAATACATAATTTTAAAATTTGTTGTAAGATTTGTTTATACGTTCCCCTTTGCCGGTTGTGTGCAGTTCCGGAAACTCCGGAATTCCGCATATTTCCGGTTGTAAGACGTTAACGTGATACATATGCTGCCTGCAGACATTCCGCCCCGTTTGGCAGTTTAAGCGGGCAATCAGACGGATGAGAAGAATCCTTAATCGTACGGAAACTATGCTTTCCTGAGACTTTTGAATGACCCCTCCTCAGTCCCTGAAGGGCCTAGCTCCGCAGTGGAACAGCACCGCATGTTTTCTGTACACAGCAATGAGTTTTTAAGTTTGATGCGGGGAGAGGATGACAGTGGCAGGTTTATCCAAGAATAACAACACACGCAGATTGATTATTGTATTTGCCGCTATCCCGGTGCTTCTGGTCGTTATCAGTACTGCTTCCCTGTTGTACTTGAATGCTACAATGAATAGGCTTTCAGATTCACTGTACAGTGACGTATACCAGAATTCGGAGCTGATTCTGAACGCTGACCGCGACCTTTATCAGGGTGCAGTCTCCCTTCAGGCGGCAATGAGCCCAAATATTACAAGTGAGCAGCGCAGCCTGTTCGCCCAGGATTTTGAAGACAACAACTCGCAGATCCGGCAACGTCTTACTATGGCCAGCTATAATATTAACAACCTGGACAATCCGTACAGCGGCATGAAGCAAAGCGAGCTTTTGCTTAGTGATTTAAAGGGAAAGCTTGCAAGCTTCGAGAGTTCCCTGGAGACCTGGAAGGCCACAGGCCGTGATCTCATTTCCCGGCGGGTACAAAGTGACTGGAACCCGGACAGCTATTCCGCCACTCTTATTAATACCCAGTTAACGGAGACGCGCAGCAGCCTGGACGAGGCAGAAAACCTGATCGGCAATTACGCCCAGCAGATTACCCTGGAATTCCGGGAGAAAAAGAGCGCTCTCTTTGCCGTATACTCCCTGTTCCTGTTCCTCCTTATCCTCGTCATTATCTATCTCTGCCGCAAGCTGATTTCGCTGCAGAACCAGATGCTGGAAGAAAAATCGCTGTATCAGCTGATCGGTGAAACAATGTCGGATTTCATTATTCTGACCGATCCCAACGGCCTGATCCTGTATGCTTCGCCTTCACATGCCGGCGTGCTTGGTTATGTTCCGGAGAAAGGCTCTCCGCTCACCAACTACATCCGCGAGGCGGAGATATCCTGGGCAAAGCTGAAGAGCGCTGTACAGGGCAGCCCCCGCATCTCCGAGCTGCGCATGCGTTCTGCGGAAGGGCACTGGGTATGGCTGGAGACAAAGGTATCGCCAATCAGCGGGAGCAAGGTTTTCCCGGCCCAGTTCATGCTGATCTCCAGGGAAATTACGCAGCGCAAGCAATATGAGGAACGGCTGCACAAGCTGGCCTTCTACGATCACCTGACGGCGATCCCGAACCGGGCGCATTTCAAGATGTATATGGAAAACCTGATCACCCAGCCGGAGGAACGCAGACAGGAAATTGCGCTGGCACTGCTCGATTGTGACCGGTTCAAGCAGCTGAACGATACCCTGGGCCATCTGGCCGGCGATGAGTTCCTGCAGCTGTTGTCCCGGGAGCTGCAGCAGACCGTCAAGGGGACCGGCCAGGCCTTCCGTATCGGCGGCGATGAGTTTGCCGTGGTGCTGCACAGGTTCACCAGTCCCGAAATGCTGGATGAAATCCTGCAGAGGCTGCTGCAGTTATTCAACAAGACATGGTCTGTGAACAACGGGTCCAGCTTCCACACTTCAGCCAGCATCGGTGTAGCCTTGTATCCGCAGCATGGCTCCAGCATTAACGAGCTGCTCCGCGCAGCCGATCTGGCGATGTACCGCTCCAAAAATCGTGGCGGCAACGAAGCCAGCCTATACAATGAGCTGATCGACGAGGAAGTGTCAGATCAGACTAAATAGAGCACCAGCGTATGCAAAAAAAGGCGTCCCTCAAGCCGGAAACGGCAAAGGGACGCCTTTTGGGGACATATCTGATTAAAACTGCACCGGCTCCTTAAACCGGTCTTTCAGCTGCTTAGCTGCACTGGGTCTTGCGCATTGCCGAGGCTGGCCGGCCGGCGTTCCCGCACCAGCACCTTGATCAGCTTTTCGGTGCCGGAGCAGTCAATGAACCGGTCGCCGTCCGCCGATTTTTCTTCCCAGTCATTCAGTCTGAGTATATAGCCGACGGACTGCACGCCCATTTCAGCTTCAATCCTGGCTACAGCCCGCCCGTTCTCCATCTGCCGGAAATCACACTGGCCGTCCTGTATGCCTGTACCCCAGACCCACAGGTTCCAGCCCCGGTAATCGCCGTCAGGGCGGTCATAGTGGACTTCAATAATTTTGGACCTTGGGGCAGGCTCCCCATAGCTGTCGTAGAGCACCATCATCGACAGGCCTTCAACCTGAACCTCCTGGTTATCGGCAATCCGGAAGGCTTCCGTTCCGGCATAGCTGTGATCCACCACAATGTTCCAGCAGCCGCCGGTATTAGGCAGGCTCTGCGTAATACTTTCCGTATTGGCATTGAAGATAACGACGATATTGTTCCAGACATCGCCGCCCGCATTATCCTTCAGCATATAAGACACTACACCGCTGTCGCAGCGAAGGAATTCCAGGGACCGTTCGATTTCCTGCCGCCCGTGCAGACGGAAAGCGGGGTGCTTGCGGCGCAGCTCTATCAGGCCCTTGTAATACTGGAACACCGGCATAAATGCCTGCTTCCGGTCCCAGCGGATCGCATTAATGACATCCGGGCTGCGGTAGCTGTTATGATCGCCGTATTTGCTGCGCAGCATTTCATCGCCGGCATGAAGGAATGGTATACCCTGAGAGGTAAGGATCAGGCCGTTAGCCAGCAGCGAGCGCCGTACCGTCTCATTACGGAGAATATTCTGAGGATCGACTGCAAAATACGGATTGGCCGCACCGACAGCCGCTTCCAGATCTCCCCCGTATTTCAGCCTTCCGTTCTCCAGCTCCGGCAGTCCGGCTGCCTGCTTCAGACCCTGGGAGGCCAGTATTTTATCCCAGAGGTTAAGATTATCATGGGCAGTCACATAATTGACAGTCTCAACCGGTGAATCGGTAAAATCATGAATCGCACCTTTGATTCCGGAGGCTATTGCCCCCTCCTTGCCGTACTCGCCGGTTACGAATCCTCTGCCCCAGCCGTCACTGTCACCCTTGATTGCCGAGCGGAAGTTATCATTGAATACCGCATAGCCTTTACCGCGCTGCACGCCTTTGAGCGTCTTGGCAGCCAGAGGGGAATCTCCGCCTGTCCAGGGCTCTCCGTAAATCAGCAGATTCGGATTAATATTAAGCCGCAGCTCCTCGGTAATCTCCCTGATCGTCACACTGTCCATCAGCCCCATCAGATCGAAGCGGAAGCCGTCGATATGATATTCAGAGGCCCAATAGGCCAAGGAATCCTTGATAAATTTGCGGACCATCGGCCGCTCGGTGGCAAGCTCATTGCCGACGCCCGAACCGTTGGATAACCGTCCCAGGTAATCCCGGCGGTAGAAGTAATCCGGCACCAGCGGTTCAAAAGGCCCCTTCTCGAACGCATACGTATGGTTGTAGACCACATCCATAATTACCGCAATGCCTTTGCTGTGCAGCGCCTGCACCATTTCCTTGCATTCGCGGATACGCGTGCCGGGATCGCTTGGATTCGTGCTGTAAGAGCCTTCCGGCACATTGTAATGCTGAGGGTCGTAGCCCCAGTTATATTCTGTATAATAATCCGGATGCGGCCCTTCTCCTGCACCATTCAGCTCATCAACCGTCTGGTAATCAAAGACCGGCAGCAGATGGACATGCGTTATGCCAAGTTCAGCCAGATGGTCAATGCCCAGCGGATTTCCGGCATCATCACGCAGACCGGTTTCGGTAAAAGCCTTGAACTTGCCCTTATTCATTATACCCGAGCTTGCATGAGCCGAGAAATCGCGTACATGCAGCTCATAGATGACAGCATCCGCCGGATGGGCGAGCTGGGGTGACTTATCCCCGCTCCAGCCTTCCGGATCCGTATCACGCAGGTCCACAATTGCCGAACGCAGCCCGTTGGCCGAAACAGCGGTTGCATAAGGGTCCGCGGCTTCATTGATCGTTCCATCCTCAAAGATCGTACGGTACATATAATACTTGCCCTTCATATCCCCGGTAACCTGTACCTGCCAGACGCCGCCATCCCCGCGCTGCATCGGAACAATCCGTCCGCTGTCCCTGCTGAATATCGCCGGAGATCCGGTTCCGTTTCCTCCAGTCTCGTATAATACGAGTGAAAGGGTAAACGCCGTTGGAGCCCACACCTTAAACTGGCTGTACGCTGCGGTATAGGTCAGGCCAAGATCACTGCCTGCATAGGTTTCGAGCACTGTCTCTGTATTCATATAGTTACTGTTCATAACATCCTCACCATCCTAATGCCCACCATGGATTTTACCGGTGAACGGATCACCTTACTTAATTCCAACTATTACCACATCATTTTAAAATCATACTTGCACTGATTTGCAAGCGGGGTGTAGCGGTGCCTGATTCCTGAGTTCAAGCTAATAACTTGGCTCAAAATAGTATATGTAACACTATGTTCACAGGTTTGGGTCCAGCAGCCTATTCTGCTGCCTACACAACATATATCGACAATTTATGGCATTTATTTAAGATAAAAAGCAAAGAGGCCAATCTAACGGAAGTATAGTCCATAATCCGCCACACTGCTACAGTAAAATGCTGTTATCTGTCTGATTCAGCAGATACTGGCCCGCTCTGCTTGTGCTTGCGCTGTACTCTGGTGAACAAAACGGCGACCGGAAACAGCAATGCAGCAGCTGCCAGCAATGAAGCTCTGATAGAGAACCTGCTGCCGATATAACCGACTGCCGGTCCGCCGGCTGTCTGTCCAAGCGCGTCAGACTGGCTGATCAGAGACAATACGGTTGCCCGTGTCCTGCTCTCCAGTCTAAGGTTCAGCCAGGTCTTGTATACCGGCTCATGAACTGCGCCTGCCACCGCAAGAAGCAGTACTGCAGCCACTGCCGCATAAAAGCCCGGTGCGAGTGCAAGCAGCAGGATAGCCCCGATGCGAACCAGCGTCAGCACCAGTAAGGCTGCAGTAAGCACCTTCTCCTTCTGCATATCCATCCTGCGTTCAGCCATATGCACGGCAGGTATTGACAGCAGCGCAGAAGAGGCGCTGATGATTCCGAACCACACTGCCATGGGGATTATACTGTCCGGAAACCCGATTCCTTCTATTAAGTGAATTTGCCATAACCGGTCATAGCCTTCGGAGGCGGCACCGCTGAACAGGGTTACTACTGCCAGCAGGAGCAGCACCGGAGTTTTGAACAGGACTGCAGCACCGCTGTGCCAGGTACGCGCCCATGCCTTGAGCGGAGCAGCTTCTGCTTCCCGCTCCCCCCTGACAAAGCCTGTTTCCTTCATCAGGAGGAACAGGACAAGCCCCAGCAAGAGATATATTAAACCTCCAGCGATGTAGGGCAGGTTGGGTTCTGCAAGCGATAACCCCACACTGGCTCCGGCACCGAGAAGGGAGGCGGCAAGAGAAGCCTTTTCCGCCTGCATAAAAAGGGTCCCGGCTTTTCCCTCCCCCAGCTCATCCATAATCCAGGCGGTGTCCGCGCCGCTGACAAAGGTCCAGCCGATCCCGAACAGCAGCTGCGCCACCATTACCCATGCAACGGCCGGCACGTCAGCCCCCAGGCCCGTAAACCAGACAATGCTTCCCTCCAGCAGGAAGCCGCAGCCCATGACCGTCACGCCTATGATCACCGACAGTCTGCGGCTGTATAAATCGGCTACCGCACCGGTAATTCCCTCAAAGACAAGCACCGTGATTTCCAGCACTGTTCCAATCAGCAGCAGCTCAAACGGGCGGAGCCCGAGTTCAGTCACATAATAAATGCTGTAGGTGGTAAATATAGTGCTGCTAGCAAATGCCATAGTGAATACGAGCAGCAGATACATTTGAGAAGCCTGTAATTTTCGCACATGAGTTCCGCCTTTTCCTAAGGAATGTGCTTTTAGTATAAGGAGTGCTGTTCCTTGCTGCTGTTCCGGGCTTGCGGACTTTCTTCTTTATGGAACAGCAAAAAAACCGGCCCCCTTGTCAGGAGACCGGCATAAAGTAGTTGGAAAAGTGAACTTGCCAAAACGGAGCTTGCTTAAGCTGAAAAATTACTTCACGCTGCTCTGCACAAGTGCAGCTACTTCCTCGGCCGTGCCGAGCTGCAGCGCCTTAGCAGCCATTTCCTTCATTTCTGCAGCGGACAGCTTGGAAATCTGGCTGCGTGCAGGCAGGATGGAAGTGGCGCTCATGCTGAATTCATCAAGACCCAGGCCGAGCAGAAGCGGAATCGCAGTAGAATCCCCGGCCATTTCGCCGCACATGCCGGTCCATTTGCCTTCAGCATGTGCTGCGTCGATCACGATTTTGACCAGACGCAGGATTGCCGGATTATACGGCTGATACAGGTAGGATACCTGCTCATTCATACGGTCGGCAGCCATTGTATATTGAATAAGGTCATTTGTTCCGATACTGAAGAAATCAACTTCCTTCGCGAACTGGTCAGCCAGCACCGCAGTAGAAGGAATCTCTACCATAATACCAAGCTGGATGTTGTCGGACACTTCCTTGCCTTCTTCACGCAGCTTCGCTTTCTCCTCAAGCAGGAGGTCACGGGCTGCACGGAATTCGCCAAGGGTAGCGATCATCGGGAACATGATCCGCAGGTCACCGTGTGCGCTTGCTCTGAGCAGGGCGCGCAGCTGTGTGCGGAAAATATCCTGACGGTCCAGACAGAGGCGGATTGCCCGGAATCCGAGGAACGGATTCATTTCCTTCGGCAGATCCAGGTAAGGCAGCTCCTTGTCGCCGCCGATATCAAGCGTGCGGACAACGACCGGCTTGCCGTTCATATTCTCAAGCACGGTGCGGTACGCATTGTACTGTACTTCCTCGGAAGGCAGCTTGTCGCGGCCCATGTAAAGGAATTCGGTACGGTACAGGCCTACACCCTCGCCGCCGTTTTCAATCACACCGGCAACATCATTAGGCGTACCAATGTTGGCAGCCAGTTCGACATGCTTGCCGTCAGCAGATACGGTCGCTTCATCGCGGAGCTTTTTCCACTCAGCGATTTGCAGGTCGTATGCTTCCTGCTTCGTCTTGTACTCAGCCACTTCAGCCTCGCTAGGGTTGATCAGCACATCGCCGCTCAATCCGTCAACGATAACCAGATCGCCTGCTTTAACCAGCGACAGCACATTTTTGGTGCCGACAACCGCCGGAATTTCCAGGGAACGGGCCATAATCGCCGAGTGCGAAGTACGTCCGCCGATATTGGTAGTGAAGCCTTTAACAAAATTACGGTTCAGCTGCGCAGTATCCGAAGGTGTCAGATCCTGTGCGATAACGATAACTTCTTCACTGATCTCAGCAGGGCTGATATAGTGAATGCCCAGCAGGTGGTTCAGCACGCGCTTGGTTACATCGCGCATGTCGGCAGCACGTTCTTGGAGGTAAGCACTCTTCATATTTTCGAACATCGATACAAATTGTGAAGCAACTTCATTTAGCGCATAGTCTGCATTAACCGCTTCTTCACGGATTTTGTCCATTACCGGGCTGATCAGCTCAGGATCTTCAAGAATCAGCAGGTGGGATTCAAAAATCTCAGCTTTCTTCTCGCCCAGCTCTGCAAGCGTGCGCTCCTTGATGGCCTGCAGCTCACCCTTGGATTTATCCAGGGCGGCCTGCAGCTTGGCCAGCTCGGCTTCCACATCACTTACTGAAGTCTTGGTAATGGTATAGTCCGGATGTTCCAGGATAAATGCACGGGCTACGGCAATACCTGCTGAAGCCGCGATTCCTGAAATTTTACTCATTAATTTCTCCCAGCCCTTCTTTGATCATTACATCCTGCAGTGCGCTCAGCGCTTCGGCTTCTTCGCCGCCTTCAGTGATCAGGGTCAGTGTGTCGCCTGCTTCAAGACCCAGGGACAATACGCCAAGGATCGACTTCAGGGTTACTTTTTTGCCTTTTGCTTCTGCAAATGCTTCAGTGCCTTTGAATTTAGTAGCTGTATTTACCAGTGCAGTTGCTGGACGTGCGTGAATTCCATCTTCGTCAACAATTTTGAAAGTTTTTTGCATAATAATCCAACTCGCTTTCTGTTTATTTGGTATGGTTGTATGTTGCTTATCTATATGTGAGGGCAGCGCCTCCACTAAATTATAATGGATGCGCTGCGCCATTGCACATTTTACTGGATGGTGATGATGTCCTTGTCGCCAATGGTAACCTTGCCAGGCTTCTTCAGGGTTACTGTTGAACCTTCCGGCAGATTGGAGAAGATGACTGGTGAAATGACGGAAGGCGCATTGGCTTTCACGTACTCCAGATCCACTTCCATAATCGGCTGTCCGGCTGCAACCAGATCGCCTTCCTCAACAAGCACTGTAAAGCCCTGGCCCTTCAGTTTCACTGTATTAACCCCGATGTGTACAAGCACTTCCTTGCCGCCGTCCGACATAATGCCGATCGCATGCTTGCTCGGGAATACATTGAATACCTTACCGTAGACAGGTGAAGCAATTTTACCGTCAGCGGACAGGAAGGCGAAGCCGTCACCTGTCATCTTCTGCGAGAAGACCGCATCCGGCACCTGGGTGATATCCATCAGCTCGCCGTTAACCGGCGATACGATATCCTCAGGGACGATCGCGTTCCCCTCTTCTCCGGCCTGCTGTTCAAGCTCAGGCTGCGGAGCAACCGGTGCCGCGGCAGGGGTTCTGCCGTTCATCACATCCTGAATCTGGGATTTGATGGTATCGGAGCGTGTTCCGAAGATCGCCTGGACGTTATTTCCGACTTCAAGCACACCGGAAGCCCCCAGCTTCTTCAGGCGGTTTTTGTCCACGCCTGCCTTATCTTTAACCTCAACCCGCAGACGCGTAATACATGCATCCAGGTGAGCAATGTTCTCTTTACCGCCCAGTGCCGCCAGAATGTTGCGCGGCAGATCGTCTCCGCTTGTTGAAACAGCTTCTCCGCTTATTTCTTCTGTCTCGTCGGAAGGCTCTTCACGGCCCGGGGTTCTAAGATTGAACTTACGGATGACGAAACGGAATCCGAAGTAGTAGATTACCGCAATTACCAGACCTACAGGTATTACCAGCCACCAGGCAGTACGGTTCGGTATAATCCCAAACAGGACATAGTCGATGAACCCGCCGGAGAAGGTCATCCCGATTTTGACATTCAGGATGTGCATGGTCATAAAGGAAAGGCCTGCGAATACCGCATGTACCGCAAACAGCAGTGGTGCTACGAACAGGAACGAGAATTCAAGCGGCTCGGTAATCCCTGTCAGGAAGGACGTGAGCGCTGCGGATACCATCAAGCTTCCGACAATCTTTCTGTTCTCAGGTCTTGATTCATGATAAATCGCCAGCGCTGCAGCCGGCAGTCCGAACATCATAAACGGATATTTACCAGTAGTGAAGGTACCTGCTGTGAATTCCACACCGTCACGCAGCTGCTGCATGAAGATCCGCTGGTCTCCGCGGACCAGATCACCCGCTTTATCAATATAGCTGCCAAATTCATACCAGAACGGCGAGTAGAAGATGTGATGCAGACCGAACGGAATCAGGGAACGCTCGATCACCCCGAAGATGAAGGCTGACAGCGTCAGATTCGTATTGATCATGCTCTGTGATACGTAATTCAGGCCGTGCTGGATCGGCGGCCAGATGATCGTCAGTACAAGACCGAGGATCAGCGAGGTTACAGCCGTCATGATCGGCACAAACCGCTTACCTGCAAAAAAGCCCAGATAAGATGGCAGCTCTATACGGAAGAACCGCTTATACATGGACGCCGCGAGTATTCCGACGAGTATCCCGCCGAACACACCAGTCTGCAGTGTTGGAATCCCCAAAACACTGGCATACGCAAAGTCCTGCTTGCTCAGCACCCACTCATTGATCCCGAGCACGGTTCCCATAGTCACATTCATGACGAGGAAACCGATAATAGCTGCAAGCCCGGCTACCCCTTCGCCGCCGGCCAGCCCGATGGCTACCCCTACAGCGAACAGAAGCGACAGGTTACTGAAGACAATCTGTCCAGAGTTCATTAATACATTGGCGATGGCTTGAACAACATCGTTCTCCAAAGCCGGAACGTATTGAAGGAAATCAGGATTAACAAGCATGTTGCCGATCCCGAGCAGCAGACCTGCCGCAGGCAGGATCGCTACAGGAAGCATAAGCGCTTTACCGACCCTCTGTAAAACGCCAAACAACTTCTTGAACATAGGTTCACTTCCTTAATATAATTTTCTCACCAGACAAAATGCCAAAAAAGGCACGAGCAATACAGCATATAGGTTGTCATCTAACGCTAAAGTTAGATTACCCCGAGTTAGGGGATTACAACCAAAAATACTGTAAATCACTCATGCCTGATCGTATCAGTTACACGTTGGTATTCTGTTGGTCTTTCTTAACAGGGATTAGTTTAGCACCGATAATAAAAGAAAGCAAGCGCAATTTTTATGCATCCACTTATAAATTGCAAAAGCTTCAAGGCCAAGGTTACCGTTGCTGCTCCATATCCGCCTCATCCTCTTTTTTCTGGGCAAGACGCTGCAGATGGATCGTTAAATAGCTGACCTCCGCCGGATAGACAGGAATGCGGACCCGCTGCTCGATAATCTTGGTCAGCTTCCAGGACAGCGAATACATCTCCGGATATTCCCGTTTCATCAGATTATCCAGAGAAGATGTCTCCCGAACCGTTTCCCCGCGGCGCAGCCGTTCCAGTACGAAGCGCAGATGGGTAACCAGACGCGAATAATCCAGCGAATCCCGCGGAATCCGGTAATCCAGATTATCCTCCACAATCGCCACCAGATCTCCGATCAGCAGAGAATGCTCCCGCACCTCGGAAATATGCCTGTTGCTGAGCGCACTCACGATATGCAGCGCCACGAAACCGATCTCATCCGGAGGAAGCGTGACGGCCATCGTCTCATTAATCCGTTTAACCGCATATTCGGCCAGCCTGTATTCTTCCGGATAGATCTCTTTTGTCTCATACAGAAAAGGGTTATGAATGGCGATATTCTGTTCATTGCGCCGGATGGCAAAGGAAATATGGTCGGTCAGGGCAATATGAATATGCTCGTTCAGGGGCTGGTTGCTGCTCTGCATAATATGCAGAACAATCTCCTGTACAACCTCTATCAGTTTCTCGTCCACCTGGGGGACCAACTGCTTATATTGTTCCTGCTCCTCCTGATTGCGGAGAATAAACATCTTCTCTACAGAGGACAGAGTGATCTGGTCACGGCTTTTGCGGTTATACCCGATCCCTTTGCCGATTACAACTACCTCGGCATACTGGGGGTGCTGGGCAATAATAACATTGTTATTGAGTACCTTGGCTACAGTAATGCTGCCCAATTCCGACACCTCTTTTAATTCTGAATACCTGTTGCTTACAAAGCAGCCGTCTGTCATAGCAGCATGCGTAAATTATACTTGAGGTACCATCATAACATCAACATGAGGTTAATAGAAGCGTCCCGGAAGCGGCATTTATTTGACCCGGAAGGTTTTGTATGAATATTTGTAGACCAGGAGAAGCGCAGTGAGCATATAAACAGCTGCAGCCAGAAGCACCAGTATCGCAAATTGCCCGGGGGCGCCCTTAAACTGCATACTGATTACTGCCACCCCCATAATGATGCTGTTGACTATGCTGAAAAAAGGATTTTTCACATTTAATTCGGTACTGTAGGGCTGAAAGATATAATACATAAACAAATGGTGGACGGAGAAAAAAAGAGAGAGGCCCAGCACAGTCGCGCTGTAAATGAGCGAATCCGCCGCACTCCAGCTTTCAGCGGACAGGAAAATCAGCAGATTCACTGCTACGCAGATCGCCGCAGCCGGAATCAGATTAAGACCGCTGATCCGGAGCAGCCGGACGCGGAAATTACTCAGAATAGCGGAGCGGTCACGGTAAAAACCGTAGCGCAGCAGACTAAGGTCACAATTGAAGAACATCGCTTTGCAGACCAGCTCTCCGATGGACGTAAAATTCATCACGATGACAAATACAGGCAAAGCCCTGACCAGATAACTGACCAGCCGGGAAGACAGCTCGGGAGCGGCCAGCTGCAGCAGCAGTCCTGCGGCAAAAAGCACGCCAATGATCATTAGCCGGCGCTGAATCGGCTGCACCAGAAACCGCCTGTGCCGGGAAAAGAAAATCGCATTCAAGTAAGCATAACCGCTCTTTCCGGCGAACTGCTCCGGGCGCAGCTGCTCAGCCGGGAAATCCTTTTCCTTGGTTTCAACCTGCTTCAGATTAGCCTCTTTCATCATCCGTCCCATATCCAGCAGCGGGTCATCTATTTTGGTTACGGCATCTACCGCACTCCGGTACCTAGGGTATTTGACTAAATAAACGGCTCCGATCACTCCGGCAATCAGCGCTGCCAGAACCGCAGGCAGACTCAACAGCACCTCATCCATATTTTGCAGGACACCGCCCGTGTAGAGCGGCAGGAAAGCAAGCAGATACCCAACTCCGACTATTGACCAGACCAGCATGTTCTGTTTGATTACCACAATCTCCTTGCGGTCAAATATTCGCAGATGCACCGCTTCAGCGGCTGTACGCCAAAGCGTCAGCAGCAGTGCCAGCACAAGTCCGTGCCAGAGCGGAGCACCGTAGATACCTGCAAATACCATCATCGCCGGTACAAAATAAATAAAAAAGCTCACTACCCTGAGTCCCATCACGGCATGCATGTACTTATCGGCAGGCATGCGCATCAGCTTGACACAGATATATTTGTCCCGCTTTGGCTCCAGAATCACTGCGTTTGACACCGCGCTGACCCCAAAACTCAGCAGAAGCAGGATGTGCAGATATAAATTGTATTGCTGCGGCTGCGGCAGATCACCGCCGGCAAGTGATACCGGCAGATAGATAATCAGACCCAGATAAGCAAATTTAGTCAGAAAGCCATACAGAATCCGCAGGATAAGCGCTGCGATCGTGAAAGACTTTTTAAGCGTCCGGTTGGAATAGACGTTATCTTTCATCAGGGTGCCCAGCCAGGGAATTCTCATGAAATAGTACATGATCCGGTTGGCGCCGGATACACCCCGGATGTCCATAATCGTATTGAGTGTGCTAAGCATGGCTGTTCCCGTCCTTCAGCAGCGCAATAATCTTCTCCTCAAATTCCGGGCTGCGCAGCAGGTCTGCCGGGATTTCCTGAAGGATACCGTTGTTCAGAATGACCAGCTCGTCACACAGGTCTGCGGCAAGCTGCAGAATATGAGTAGAGAAAATAATAATATGATCCTGCTTCATCTCCCGCAGCAGCTTCTTGATCTCGAGCGCCACAACGACATCGAACGAGGTCAACGGCTCGTCCAGCAGAATCAGCGGCGGCCGGGTGATAATAAAGCACAGCATCTGGATTTTGTTCTTCATCCCGTGGGAATAGCCTTTAATCAGCCGGTGGCGGTCCTCTTCCTCGAAAGAAATAATATTAAAATAATCCTCGGCTGTCCGTCCGGGCTGTATTTTATCCCGGTTGATGTCCATATAGAATTTCACAAACTCATAACCGGTCAGAAACTCCGGGAGAATCGGCAGGGAGAAGACATATCCGATCTCGTTGTCGGTGAGCGGCAGACTGACCTCATTCCTCCTAAGGAAGGCCCCGCCGCTGTCCATCCGGACCTCCCCGCTCAGACAGTTGAACAGTGAGGTTTTGCCTGCCCCGTTACGGCCCAGGAGGCCGTATATTTTCCCCTTTTCAAAAGTGAAATCGACGCCCTTCAGCACTTGTTTATCGTTGTAGCATTTCCTGATGTTGTCCAGTATGAGCTCCATTCCATTCCCCCCAGTCGGTCCCGGTTACTATTAATATCCTGATATAAAAAAGATCAGCACGTCTTCCCGAATTAGAGACGTGCTGATCCTGAATGCTGTCATGCCTGAAAAGCTCGCACAGTCTTAATATGATCCCTTCACAGGCTGAGCCTGTGCAGTCTACTCGTTATGCTCCTTGGCTGCTGCCGGGCTACTCGGCACCACTTGAACCGCGCTTCCTCCGGATGCCGGAACGGCTTTCTGGGTCAACCCCTTGATCAGCGCCTCCACATCAATGCCGGAGACGCTCTTGAGCATTTCCGGAGCGGTGGACATCAGCTGGGTTACATAATTGCTGACCCGGGCCGCCCCTTCGCCATTGCCTGTATCGACAACAGTAAGCTTGTCGATGGAAGCGATTGGCTCGGCAACCTTGCCGGCCAGCTCAGGCAGCATCTTGACGATGATGTCGAGCACCGCCGCCTCGCCGAACTTCTGGAACGCCTCAGCCAGCTTCTCCTTGGCTTCCGCTTCGGCAAGACCCCGCGCCCGGATAACCTCGGCTTCCGCTTTACCTTTGGCCAGCTCGGCATCAGCCATTGCCTGGCCTTCAAGCCGCTTCTGCTCCGAGGTTGCCTGCGCCTGCTTCTCGATGCTGTACTGCAGGGCGTCCGCTTCACGCATCCGTCTGGCCTTATCCGCTTCTGCCGCCTGCTCTACAGCGTAGCGGTCAGCTTCGGCCTTCTTCTTCACTTCGGCATCATACTGCTTCTCGCGGACCTGAATCTCTTTGGCCTGCAGGTCGATTTCGCGCTCCTTGCGGACCAGCTCAACCTTCATCTGCTCCTCAACCACTGTCTGCTTGGCCCGGGCCTCCTGAATGTGGTATGCCTGGTCGGCTTCCGCCTTTGCGGTATCCTGATCGCGCTTAAAGGCCGCGACCTTCAGTTGATTGTCCTTGGAGGCTTCGGCAATGTTCGTGTCGCGCAGCAGCTCCGCCTTCTGCCCCTGCTCCTCGGCATTGGCCTTCTGAATCCGCGCATCCCGCATCGCTTCGGCTTCGGCAATTTCCGCATCGCGCTTAACTGCCGCAATCCGCGGTTTCCCGAGTGCTTCCAGGTATCCGTGCTTGTCACGCACATCCTTGATCGTGAATGAAACGATCTGCAGCCCCATTTTCTTCAGATCGCGCGCTGCAACCCCTTGTACCTCCTGGGCAAACCGGTCACGGTTACGGTATACCTCTTCAACGGTCATCGAGCCGAGAATGGCCCGTAGATGGCCCTCCAGCACTTCCTGGGCCTCACTCTTGAGTGCTTCAATCGGCTTGCCCATGAACTGCTCGGCGGCCGTCGCCACATCCTCGGTCGAGCTGCCGACCTTGATAATCGCCACACCGTCCGCAATAACCGGAACGCCTTGCTCGGTATACACTTCAGGCGTTGTTACATCAAGCTTGTGGGAGAGCAATGACATGAACTCGGCCTTCTGGAACACAGGCAGGATAAACGCTCCGCCACCGCGTACAATCTTGATCTTGCGGCCGGAGCCGTCATCGGAAATGTGGTTTTTGCCGAGGAATGAACCGGTAACGATCATCCCTTCATCCGGTCCGACTGTCTTATAGCGTGCCCAGAATGCAATCCCCAGAACGAAGAGTACAGCTACAACTACTGCAGGAATAAACAAATAATCAGGTACACCGAACATTACACATCCGCTCCTTTTCTCTCTTCAAATTCAGATACCAGTGCGACGCCTTCCCTTACTTCAATCACTACCACCTTGCTGCCGGCAGGCAGGGAGAGCTGTTCAAAGCTCGCTGCCGTATGCAGGCTGTTGCCTGCACCAAATCTTACCATCACCTCGCCGTAGCCTGTCGCTGGAACCGGAACGGTAATTTCTCCGATTCTTCCGGGCAGATCCTGCATCGAGAAGCCCGTAGACACTTCACTTTTATCCATAGGCTTGATAACTGCGAGGAACAGGAGCACCGCCATAAAGGCTGCTATCAGCAGGGACAAGGCAAGAATTGCGCCGTCTTCCAGCCCGCTGTAGCGTGTCAGCAGAACGCCTGCCCCTCCGAAGACGGTGATGCCGCCTGCAAGTACCGTAGGATTCAGAAAATCAAAGGAAACGAGATCAAACACCCCGTCCAGGGCATTCCCGATCAAATCCCCCACCAGCACACTAACCACCGCAAAAATTACGCCCAGCGCCAAACAGCCCAAGTATAGCGTTTGCATAATTTTCTCCTCCCGTCTTGTAGTTACGGACTGTCATACCAGTATAAACGCACAAACCACGTCCTTGGTTTCACAAACTTGGATTTTTATCTCATTAATGGCTCATGTAAGCGTGCCCCTAATGTCATACGCCCTGTCTCTATGATACACTAAGTAGAAACGGAATTGCCGTCCTTATGGGAAGGCGGCAACCGTTTCTGCGAGAAATATAAGGAATATTGATAACGTAAAACATATAAATTCTTATATTTTTATAAAACCGTTAATCGGAACTTTTTTACAATAAAGGCGGGGAAATGGCGATGAGAAATCAGCAGGAAATGATGAGTCTGATTCTGGAAACCGCAGCTGCGGATGAGCGTATCCGGGCGGTCTATATGAACGGTTCGAGAACAAACGTGAATGCGCCGAAGGATATTTTTCAGGATTACGATATTGTATACGTGGTAACAGAGACGGAATCTTTTCTGAAGGATAGGGACTGGACCGGCAGATTCGGTGAGCTGCTCATTATGCAGGAGCCGGACCAAAATGACTGGTTTCCCGGCAGTGTAATCGATGTCAGCCGCAGATACGCTTACCTGATGCTTTTCCGTGACGGTAACCGGATCGATCTTACCCTACTCTCCAGAGATGCTGTAGCGGACGAATACCTTGCTGACAAGCTCACTATTCCTCTCATGGACAAGGACGGCTTTCTGCCTCCCGCTGAGGCGCCAACTGATATGGATTACTGGGTGAAAAAACCATCGGAAGCGCGTTACCTGGGTTCCTGTAATGAATTCTGGTGGTGTCTGCAAAATGTGGCCAAAGGGCTCTGGCGCGACGAACTGCCCTATGCCAAGCACATGTTCGAGCATTATGTAAGGAATGAGCTGGATACCATGATCTCCTGGTGGATCGGTACCCGGCATGATTTTGGCATTTCCACCGGTAAAATGGGCAAATACTTCAAACGCCTGCTTCCGCCGGAGTACTGGAAAATGTATAAACAGACGTATTCTGACGGCAATCCCGGCCATTTTTGGGATGCTGTATTTACTGCCTGTGAGCTGTTCCGGACACTAGCCGCAGATGTGGCAGCGAAGCTGTCCTATACCTATCGTGATCATGAGGACAGGAATATGACGGCTTACCTGCATCAGGTCAGAGCGTTGCCGGCGGATGCCGAAGACATCTGGTAACGATGCAGCCGCAACAAGTAGAAACGGCTTCGCCGTCCTTCAGGAAGGCGGCAACCGTTTCTGCGAGAAATATAAGGATTATTGATAGCGTAGAACATATATATTCTTATATTTTAAACAAGGGGTGTCCCCCGGCCATGGATACGGCCGGGAGACACCCCTGTTCATTGACAGATGCAAGAGAACTAAGACTGTCCCTTACAGTGACATCTTGTAAATTTCTACAACATCCTCACGGTCCAGCTTGCGGAAGTTGCCGAACGGCCCGAAGCGGACCGCCTTGTCGGCCATGCTGCCGATTTCACTGTCGTCGATGTCGTAATCGCCGAGCGTCTTCGGAGCGCCGATGGAATCCCAGAAGCTGCGGAGTGCTTCAATGCCCTCAAGGCCGGCTTCCTCGTCGGTTTTGCCGGAAGCATCCACTCCAAATACATTCACCGCAAGCTGGCGGAAGCGTGCAGGGTTGGTGCTGAGGTTATACTTCATCCACTGCGGGAACAGGATCGCCAGACCGCCGCCATGCGGGATGTCATAAACGGCGGATACAGCATGCTCAATATTGTGTGTGGCCCAGTCCCCGGCGAAGCCCATGCTGACCATGCCGTTCAGCGCCATTGTACCACAATACATAATCGTCTCACGCAGCTCATAATTCTCCAGATCTTCGATCAGCTTCGGCGCTGCTTCGATGACAGTGCGCAGCAGCGCTTCGCAGAAGCCGTCCTGCAGCGGCGTATTGGTATCGGTGTGGAAGTAATGCTCAAGGGTATGGGACATGATGTCTACGATCCCGTATACTGTCTGGTCGCGCGGCAGGGAGAAGGTGTTCACCGGATCAAGAATAGAGAATGCCGGATAGGCGTGAACGCTGCCCCAGCCCATTTTTTCCTTGGTAACTTCGTTGGTGATTACCGAGCCGTTGTTCATTTCCGAGCCCGTTGCTGCCATAGTCAGCACTGTACCCAGCGGAAGGGCACCCTGCGGAGCCGCCTTGCGCTCCACGAAATCCCACATATCCCCGTCATACTTGGCCCCTACAGCTACAGCCTTGGCGCAGTCCAGCACACTTCCGCCGCCCACAGCAAGAATAAGCTCAATGTTATGCTCGCGGCACAGCTCCACACCTTTATGTACAGTCGACAGGCGCGGATTAGGCTCTACACCGGCCAGCTCTGTAACAACAGCACCGGCTGCACTCAGCTCGGCGAGCACATTATCATAAAGACCGCTGCGCTTGATGCTGCCGCCCCCGTACATAAGCAGAACATTCTTGCCGTATTTCGGCACTTCCGTCCGCAGTGCCGGCAGCGTACCTTGTCCAAAAATCAGTTTGGTCGGATTATAAAAATCAAACTTGCGCATATGTCTTAACCTCCATAAATTGAATTCAAATATAGGATGCAGGATTATATTATAGACCTCCGGCGGTCCGCATTCAAATCGGAACTGGAATCATTTCCCTTCCGGTACAGGATAAAGAAATGCCCCGCGCCATCAGAGGCCGGGACATTCCGGTATGCTTGTATTTATTGTGCACCAAAGCTCTGGACGAACCGGCGGAAAGCCGTCTGCCCTTCCGGTGTCCGTTTGTATACTCCGGCATGCTCCAGAATATGCGTGAACTTGATGCCCACCTCGTTCTGGACGGTTTTGACTGCTTCTTCACGGGCAAGATCCGTGCCGAAACGTTCCACCAGCTCGTCAATCCAGAAGGCGTGCAGCGCCAGCGCATGCCCTTCCTCAGTCTTGACCGCCTCAAGCAGCGCCTGATCTCCGGCCAGGATACCGGCCACAGCGTCAAGCTCTTCCTTCAGGCGTCCCGGAAGAATCGCCAGACCCATAACCTCAATCAGGCCGATATTCTCCTTCTTGATATGGTGCATTTCGCGGTGCGGGTGGAAAATCCCTTCCGGATACTCCTCGCTGGTCCGGTTGTTGCGCAGCACCAGATCCATCTCGAAGCCGCCGTCTTCGGACCGGCGCACGATCGGTGTAACCGTGTTGTGCGGTGTCTGCACACCTTCAACGTCGCTGAATGCCAGTACATCGGCTTCAGGATCGCTGTAGCCCTTCCAGGCCTCGTACAGCGCGTTTCCGCATTCGAGCAGTACGGCCGGATCATTGCCGCCAAGACGCAGCACGGACATCGGCCATTTCACGATGCTCAGGCTCACGCCGGGATAAGCAGGATGAGTGTAGCTGTCCTCCTTGGGCGCTTTCTGGATCGGGAATGTATGCCGTCCGCCCTGGAAATGGTCGTGGGTCAGGATGGACCCTCCGACAATCGGCAGATCGGCATTGGAGCCGATGAAATAATGCGGGAACGACTCTACAAAAGACAGCAGCCGCTTCAGCGTATCCTTCGTCAGCTTCATCGGCACATGATCGTGATGAAAAACGATGCAGTGCTCGTTATAGTACACATAAGGAGAGTACTGGAAGAACCATTTTTCCTTGTTCAGCTCAAGCGGAATAATGCGCAGGTTCTGGCGCGGCGGGTGGTTGACCCGGCCGGCATAGCCGACATTCTCGCGGCAGAGCTGGCATTTCGGATAGACCGGCGGCGGCAGCAGCCGGGCCATCGCGATTTCCTTCGGACTTTTCTCCGGCTTGGACAGGTTGATCGTCATCTCGATATCCCCGTACGGCGAATCCTGCAGCCAGTAGACATTCTTGGCGACGCGGTCCATCCGGATATAGTTGGAATCAATACTGAGCTTGTAGAAGCGGTCAGTAGCCGCTGCGATCCCCTGCTCGGCGGCAAGGCTCTTGAATTCGGCATTGACCTCCGACGGCCGGGCCATCAGCAGACCCATGATCTTGGCATCCAGCAGATCGCGGTACGTGTCGGTGTTCTCCGGAATGAGGCCAATCGAGAAGCCGTAGTCAATCAGTGCATCAAGCGGAGCCTGCGGACTTTCCAGCGGAGCTTCGCTGAATGCTCCGGCATATGGCTCGCTGAAGCCGAACTGGTCCAGCAGCTCGTTGCGGCTGTAATCCACATCCGCCGGCTGGATCAGCTGCTGGTGCTGTGCGAACAGGACAAGCTGTTCGATGGCATACAGCGCCTTCTCTGCGGCGGGAGCGGCAGTATTATCGTTAGACATGTTAACTCTCCATTCTCCTTATTCAGGTGTAGCCTCTTGTCTGTATTATTCTCCGTAGCCCTGCGGATTGGCGGAATGCCAGTTCCAGGCACTCTGGATAATTTCTTCAATGTCTGCCTTCTGCGGATTCCAGCCAAGCACCGAGCGGGCTTTGGCCGAGGAAGCCACCAGCACTGCAGGGTCACCGGCGCGGCGTTCCTGGATGACAACCGGGATGTCCCTGCCGGTCACCTTGCGGGCCGATTCAATGACCTGCTTCACCGAAAAGCCAAGTCCGTTGCCGAGGTTGAACACATTGCTGGCACTGCCGCTGCGCAGGTAGGTTACCGCGCGGATATGCGCGTCAGCCAGATCGCTGACATGGATATAGTCACGCACGCAGGTTCCGTCTTCTGTCGGGTAGTCATCGCCGAACACTGCGATGCTCTCGCGCTGTCCAAGCGCGGTCTGCAGCACCAGCGGAACGAGATGGCTCTCCGGACGGTGGTCTTCACCGATCTTGCCGCTGGCATGTGCGCCGGCTGCGTTGAAGTAGCGGAGGGCCACATACTTGATGCCCAGCACTTTGTCGAACCAGGCCATCATGCGCTCCATGGTCAGCTTGGTTTCACCGTAGACATTCGCCGGCTCGGTGCGGTCGCTTTCTTCAATCGGCACCTTCTCAGGTTCGCCGTAGGTTGCCGCTGTGGAGGAGAAGACGATTTTGTCTACACCGGCATGCTGCATGGCTTCCAGAAGACACTGCGTTCCGTACACGTTATTGTCGTAGTATTTAACAGGGTCTTTCATGCTCTCGCCGACAAGGGAGCTGGCTGCGAAGTGGATAACCGCTTCAATATTATTCTCAGAGAAAAGCTTCGCCATCAGCTCTTTGTCACGCAGATCGCCTTCATACAGCTTGCCGCCCAGCAGCGCCTCGCGGTGCCCTGTCAGCAGGTTGTCAATGACTACAACCTCTTCGCCCCGGTCCAGCAGCTCCGCTACCGTGTGTGACCCGATATACCCTGCTCCGCCTGTTACTAAAATTGCCATCTTACTTCACTCCTTCCAGTTCTTCTACACCATTGCCGATGCCGCATACATAAAATTCGCCGGTCAGGCCCGTTCTTGCTTTATAAGCTTCGCCTACCTCGCGGATGAAGCGTTCTACATCGTCTTCATGAACCAGTGATACTGTACATCCGCCAAAGCCCGCACCCGTCATCCGGGAGCCCAGTGTACCTGGAATGCGCTGTGCTTCCTCCACCATGACATCCAGCTCTTCGCAGCTTACTTCGTACAGGTCGCGCAGCGACACGTGGGAGTCGTTCATGAACAGCCCGAACTGCTTCAGATCATTGTTCTTCAGCACTTCTACAGAGTCAAGCACACGCTGGTTTTCTTCCACAACGTGGCGGGCCCGGCGCCGTACAGTCTCGTCGGCGATTTTGTGCTGATGAAGCTCGAACTGCTCAGGCTTCATCTCTGCCAGATACGACAGGGAAGGCACTTCCTGCTTCAGGATCGCCAGCGCTTCTTCACATTGGCTGCGGCGCTCGTTATATTTGGAGTCTACCAGACCTCTCTTTTTGTTCGTATTGCCGATTACCAGCTTGTAGGCTCCGGTTGCAAATGGAACCAGGCTGTATTCCAGTGTGTCACACATCAGGAGGATCGCATGATCACGCTTGCCGTTAGCTACTGCGAACTGGTCCATAATCCCCGAGTTGACGCCGACGTACTGGTTCTCGGCACGCTGGGACAGGAGTGCAATTTCAACCGTGTCGGTATCTCCGCCCAGCAGGGACAGGAAGGCATAGCCTGTAACTACTTCGATGGAAGCGGAGGATGAAAGGCCGGAGCCGTTCGGGATTTCACCGTGGAACAGCAGATCGTAGCCGCCGGAGAGCGGAAGGTTCTTCTTGGCCAGCTCAACCAGAACGCCGACAGGGTAGTCAACCCATTCGCCGGTTTTGGCTTTGCCGATTTCACTGTAGTCAATGGAAGCTGTGTAAGGGAAGTTCGTGGAAGCGAACTGCACCTTGCTGTCGCTGCGCGGACGCACGATCAGGGTTGTTCCGAAATCCAGTGCTGCCGGGAACACATAACCGCCATTGTAGTCCAGATGCTCACCGATCAGATTCACACGGCCCGGAGCGTAGAATACGCGCGCCTCCTCCGTGCTCTCCCCGTATTGCTCGATAAATTTACTGTTAAGTTCCTGTATGCTCATTAATGCCACTCCATCCTTTCGCTGGTTTCACTCTTTGGTCTTAGGTTCTGTTGCTTGCGTCCTTTATGGTTACATTATAATAAAATCAGACTTGCCCTGATAATGCAATCATGTGTGTAATGTATGGATAAATGTGACTTTGCGCGTTATACTTTGATCAGGCTAGGCTTCAGGTTCTGAAGCCGCCTCCCTGCGCGCAGGGCATTGACAGCGTTAACTCAAGGAAAGGATCTGTCAGCGTGGAACATACCTATTCCGTAGGATCAAACCCCGTATATTACGATAAGCAGAATCTGCATGTGCTGTTTGCCGGCGAGAGCCAGACCCTGCCGGTCCATCAGGCAGGACCCAAAATCTACGATTATTATCTGCTTCACTTCATTGAATCCGGCTATGGCCAGTTCACTACCGAGCACCGTAAATATTCGCTGGGCCCGGGCGACTGCTTCCTGATCCACCCCGGCCAGCTCGTCAGCTATGTCTCGGACCGGCAGCAGCCCTGGCGGTACCGCTGGGCGGCTTTTACCGGGGCTGATGCCGATGCCCTTGTGCTTCAGGCAGGCTTCGCGCCGCAGCAGCCGGTGCTTCAGACCGCAGAAGGAACCGTATTCCCCACGGCGCTTGCCGGGATGATGCAGGCTTTCTATGCCAATAAAGAAAGCGCACATCTCACTTCCCTCGGCTACCTGTACCTTGTCATCGGAGAAGCCGCCGAACGGCATCTCTCCGCATCACGGCTGCCGGGCGCGGAATCTCAGGTCAAGCGCACCGTGAAGCAGATGATTCATTATATGGCTTCCCAATATGCCCACCCGGTATCCATTGAACAAATGTGCGGCAGCCTGGGGTACAACCGGGCTTACCTGTCACGGATTTTCAAGCAGGAGACCGGCCTTTCGCCGGTCACTTACCTGCTCAAGCTGCGTATTGAGAAATCACGCCAGCTGCTGCGCGAACGCCCCGAGCTGTCCGTCGAGCAGGTAGCCGCTTCGGTAGGACTGACCGATGCGCTCTATTTCTCCCGCCAGTTCAAGCGGTTCTGCGCCCAGTCCCCTACTGCCTACCGACTGGCAACAGCCAGACCCGGGGAGAAGTAGACGAAGTTCCTCCCCGGCGGGGTCCGGCATAAGCTGGCTGCTCTTAGGCTTTTCTGCCAGCTTCATCTTTATGTAAACCGACAGCCCGTATCCTTTCTGGAAACGGGCTGTCGGGGTTCCTCAGCTGTATCTAAACAGCACTCTACATAACTATATGGCTGTACTGCATTTCAACTTCTGCATATGTTCTGCACATGCTTCATTGTATTCTGCGCCGTTTAGCTGATGATGGATCTTTTTGGACTTACGAAGCTTATAAATTTCACAGGAGTGATTCAACAAGGCTTTCGCTAATCAAACTAAGTGGAAAATCGCCAGCTAATTCCGGGATAACTACTGCTGCGAAGAATCTAGTTGGAAAATTGCAGCTTAAAGATACACTTTTCGCCCCAAACGGCAGTTTCGGCCTAAAATAAGATACGATTTTCCACCTAATTATTAGAAATGCTTGTGAACAGCCAAATTAGGTGGCGAAAATCCAACTAAGTACCGGGCTCCCAGCTTATCAGCTGAACTTTGAAAGAACGCACCAACTCCACCGGCTGGCTCCTCAAACCTCACTCTCAGTCTTCAGGATTGTGTCAATCCGGTCCAGCTCCTCGCTAGAGAAGGCCGGGTGGGACAGGCAGGCGATGTTCTCCTCAATCTGGCTGATCCGGCTGGCCCCGATCAGTGCCGAGGTCACCTTGCCCTCCCGCAGGGTCCACTGGAGTGCAAGCTGTGCCAGGCTCTGGCCGCGCGTGACAGCCAGCTGGTTAAGAGCGCGGATCTTGCGCTGCACCTCAGGCGTGATCCCGCTCTCATCCAGCGCCGCAGACGGGCCGGCTGCCCGTGAATCCGAGGGGATGCCGTTAAGGTATTTGCTCGTCAGCAGGCCCTGCGCCAGCGGAGTGAAGGCGATCGTGCCAACTCCATTGTCTTCAAGCACCTGCTGCAGCTCGCCTTCAATCCAGCGGTCCAGCATGGAATAGCGCGGCTGGTGTATCAGCAGCGGCGTACCCAGCTCCTTCAGAATACGGATCGCCTCAAGCGTCTGTTCCGCTGTATAGTTGGATAATCCGATGTAAAGCGCCTTACCTGAGCGGACGGCATAGTCCAGCGCTCCATTGTTTCTTCCAGCGGGGTCTCCGGGTCCGGGCGGTGGGAGTAGAAGATATCAACATAGTCGAGCCCGAGCCGCTTCAGGCTCTGATCCAGACTGGCAAGCATGTATTTCCGCGAGCCCCAGTCACCATACGGCCCCGGCCACATATAATATCCCGCCTTGGTGGAAATGATCATTTCATCGCGGTAAGCGGAAAGATCACGGCTGAGCACTTTGCCGAACAGCTCCTCTGCCGAGCCCGGGGGCGGACCGTAATTATTCGCCAGGTCAAAATGGGTAATGCCGAGATCAAACGAGCGGGTAATCATTTCCCGGCCGTTCTCATAGGTATTGATTCCGCCAAAGTTATGCCACAGCCCCAGCGATATTGCCGGCAGCTTAAGGCCTGACCTGCCCGAGCGGTTGTAATGCATTCCTTCATACCGTTCTTCGCTAGCCACATATACCATTGCTGATCCCTGCCTCTCGCTAACCTCTATGGGTTATCTACCCTAATTTAAACCTGGCGGTGACGTTATAATCTGCCGCTCACGGAATTGCGGTTCACAGCTGCTCCATTACCCTTCCCATAACCTCCCCGATCCGATCGGTAATAATCAGATCTGCCCGGTGGTCATAAGGAGTCGGCTCCCCGTTCAGCAGAACGGTATGGCGCCCGTGGAAATAGGTAACTAGGCTCGCTGCCGGCTGTACTGTCAGCGAGGTGCCTCCGATAATCAGCAGGTCGGCAGCAGCGATTGCTGCAACAGATCCGATCAGCACATCATGATCCAGCTCTTCTTCATACAGCACCACATCCGGCTTGATGATGCCGCCGCAAGCTTCACAGCGAGGCACCCTTTCCGCCGAGCCTGTAACGGACTCCAGGGAATAGAAGCGGCCGCAGCCCATACAGTGGTTGCGGTGAACCGAGCCGTGAAGCTCAAATACGGCACGGCTCCCGGCCTTCTGATGCAGGCCGTCGATATTCTGCGTAATGACCGCCTTCAGCTTGCCCTGGCCTTCTAGCTCGGCAAGCAGCAGATGGGCGCCGTTCGGGGCAGCCTCCGGGTGAAGCATTTTGCTGCGGTAAAAATCAAAAAAAATGTCCGGAGAGGACATAAAAAACCGGCGGCTGAGCATTACCTCAGGCGGATAAGGGGAGTTATGCTCATTCTGATACAGCCCGGCCGCAGAGCGGAAATCGGGAATCCCGCTTTCCGTAGAGGTTCCGGCCCCGCCGAAAAATACAATATTCCCGCTGTTCTTAATCCAGGAAACCAGTGTCTGCACTTGATCCATACGCTGCGCACGCATCCTTTCTCCAAACAGAATTCAACCCGTAATGCGAAGCTGATGATAGCCTGTAATAATGACATCTGCATCCAGCAGATGGCCTGCGGCTCCATCCGGCGAGATTCCGACGGACAGCCGCAGGCCGGCCCCTTTACCGAGCTGCATATCGGCGTTGCTGTCACCTATAATCACGGTGTTCTCCGGCAGAACCCCCAGTTCACGGCAAGCCGTCTCCGCCATTTCGGGCGCCGGCTTGCCCTGACGTACACGGTCTCTTGTCACCACCGTCTGAAAAAAACCTGCGATACCCATCCATTCCAGCTGCTCGCCGGTTGTGCGGTCTCCGTCCGAGGTAACAACGCCCAGCTTCAGCTGAGCGGCTGAACACTGCTGCAGAAACAGCAGCAGCCCCGGCAAAGGTACAGCGGTACGGCGGGCACGCAGCGTGTTCATCGCCTCCTTAACGATGGCGTTAACCCGGGCCAGCGCTTCATTCCAGGGAACGCCGGCCCCGTAGAGATGCCAGGCCAGTATGCCTGTTGTCTCTTCGGCGGTCGCCATCGCCAGCGGCCCGGCCGGGTCATAGCCGGTCAGTCTGCCATCAGCGCCGTGGCGGGTCCCGAGTACACGGGACAGATCCGGCAGGCGGCTGCCCCCCCCTATAAGCGCCAGCTGGTTGTCCAGCTCCTGCAATACCAGCTCTGCCCAGGCTCCCCATGTCGCGAGCAGGTCCAGCAGAGTTCCGTCCTTGTCAAATAATATACACTGGCAGGGTACAGCCAGATGATTAACATGCAGCTGCGGCATCATCCGCCTCCTCTCGTTGCTTATACATCAGCGCAGGTTGCCCAGCCAGTCCAGCATGGCCCGCGCGGTGCGGCTCTGCTGCTCTTCTTCCGTGATGGAAGCTTCCCCGTCCCCCTTCTGCGGGCCATAGCTTCCAAACTGGGCGTGATTTCCGCCCTCAATTGACAGATAAACGGTATTGCCGGGCAGGTAGCTGCGGCCTTCATTGTATTTCTCCCTGTCGACCACCGTATCTGCCGTACCAAGCACGGACAAGACAGACAGTGTCGTGTCCTTCAGGCCGCCCTTCTCATCCGGGTACGAGGCGAGGTAAAAGACCCCCTCGAGCTGATCCGCATGCTCTGCCGCATATCGCGATGCCATAACGCCGCCCAGCGAGTGGCCGCCGATCACGAAAGACTGCTCCGGATGCCCGCTGATAATCTCCTCTGCCGCATCTCCCTTAATAATGGCCAGATTCAAAGGCATCCTGGCTATGTAGAACGGGTGCCCTGCGGTGGCAATTCGTTTGGCCAGAGGCGCGTAAGCCTCCGCTTCCACAAGCGCACCCGGATAAAAAATAACGGCAGTACCGCTTGCGACCGCCGGCTCAAAGGAAATCCAGCCGTCATTCTGTTCTACAGTGACCCCTCCGGCGGAGAGCATTGCCGTTTCGGCATTCTGCTCCGGCTCATACGGTGTCAGGTAATTCCACATCAGCAATCCGGCAACTACCAGAAGGACTGCAAGTGATAGGAGAGCCCTGCGTCTGTTTATTATTTTCTTCATATAGATTCACTCCCGAGTACTGCATACAAAAAATTATAGAGGAATCAAAGAAATCAAACAACCTTCAACATATCGCCACAAATACCGCCCCTGATAGCGCTTTCCATTGTGATTGAATTCACAATAATGAGCTCCAAAAAGATGTATTTTAAAATTAAATTAAAAACTTTTGCATTGTGCAACTTTTGGGGGTTAAACCATGGAGAGGGAGAATACGCTGGAGGCGCGCGGAGAAACCTTTTTTCTTAACCTGCGCTTCATGCTTATCGTCACCGTATTTGCCGGTAATGCAATCGAACCGTTAATCAGCAGAATGAGCGGAATGCACGGGCTATATATGTGGATTTTCAGCTTTCATATGCCGTTGTTCGTGCTGGTAACCGGGTATTTTGCCAGAAAAAGCCTTACCGGAGGCGCGGGCCGCAAGGTACTCCTGCAGATCGGCATGCAATACCTGATATTTCAGACCCTCTATTCAGCACTGGATGTTTCCCTTTTTCAGGTAGACGGCATTCATCATTCCGTATTCGCACCCTATCTCCTCCTGTGGTTTCTGGCCAGCCATGCCTGCTGGCGTCTCTTGATGCTCGGAATGGGCAAATGGTCCGCACCTGCACAAATCGCTTTTGCTGTAACGGCCGGCGTGGCTGTCGGCTATCTGCAGGTTGACGGGGTCTGGTTCAGCATCAGCCGCACCTTTGTCTATCTGCCTTATTTCGTAATCGGCTATCATTTCTCTTTCGGTGCCTTCACCAGGCTGTACCGCAAATCTATCAAAACAGCCGCAGCCGCTGCCTCGGTGCTGTTCCTGGCCGTTCTGGCTGCGTCAAGTCCCGAGCTTCCGCTCGGCTGGCTGTACGGCAATATGACCTACATGCAGCTTGGCGCTGGCGAATGGTATGCAGGTGTATACCGGCTGGCGCTGTACGCGGTGCAGATTGCCGCATCCCTTGCTTTTCTCGGGCTCGTGCCCTACGGTGTGAGCCGGATGACCGACTGGGGCCGCCGCACCCTGTATGTCTTTCTGCTGCACGGCTTCATTGTACGGCTAGCTGCAGTCTCCGGAATTTACAGCTATCTCGGGAATACCGCAGGAGCCCTTCTGCTGCTGCTCGCAGCCGTTCTCTGCACGGTGCTGCTGGCCCAGCCGGCAGTCAAGCGGTGGCTGCATCCGCTGGTTGAACCGCCGGTGGGCTGGATGATTACCCTGCAGCGTGCTGCGCTGCGGCGCACACCCTGAGCTTTCCTGCAATTAAACGCAAACGCCCTGCTCCGGAGTGGTTATCACTCGTGAAGCAGGGCGTTTGCGTTTTTCAGGCCAGAACCTCATCTTCCTGAGCCAGTGTATACCTGACCTTCATCATAATGTGCTGGTCATAGTCGCCGAACTGGCGGCCAAACAGGTTCAGCCCGCCCTGATGAACCGCATCAGGTCTGATTCCAATCCGCAGCCGCAGCTTGGGGTTCCCTTCCAGCTGAAGATCCTTTAGGGTGGTCTCTGATACCTTTTCCATATCAAGTGTAGTCTTCTCGTGGTCCACCCGCCAGGACTTCAGGAAGCCGTATTGTGTGGAGCCATCCCACCACCAGTTAGGATTCAGCCTGCCGCGCCGGTCACCGAAATCACCGGGACTGGTCCACATGCCGATCTCTGTACCGTTGACCCACACCGATATATTGGACGGCCAATCCTGGTCATAATTTGGTGCTTCCGAGCACATCTCCATCGACAGCTCAAGGCTCTGGATCTGCGCCCCGGCAGGAAGATCCATGGGCATCAGATACTCCAGAAATCCCCGGCGCAGCCAGATCAGCTGGGCGTTAACATGCTTGGGATGATAGAAGCTGGCCGGCTCATCTTCCTTGATTATAAGGCCCTCACTGTTCGCCATGCCGCAGGTCGGTGATACCTCACAATCACTATAATGGCCGACCGGCATCTCCATCTCATACACATATTCTGCACCGCCACCCGTTGTCTTTTTCGCATTGAGGGCAATATGAACATCATCGTAGTTCCTGCTGCACACCTTCATTGCGCCACGGGATGCGGGAAGCAGCTCCGTATGAATCAGCCCGGCGGCCTCCAGGACTTTGATATTGCTGGCTACTGTTGAGACCGGGAGCTTCAGCTTGTCCGCAATTTCAATAATATTTAGGTTTCTGGTGTTCAAGAGCCGGAGAATATCAACCCTGGAGCGCGTTGATAAGGCATGGGTTACCGTGACCAGCCTTTCCGGGTCGTCAAAGCTAAGTTCCAGCACAGGTTCAGCTCTCCTTATATCCTGATTAGATATATTTATAGTACTTCCTAACCTTTTGAAAAACAATTACTGTGAGCACCCTGTTTATTCACAAATGGCTCCCGGAAATCCGGAAGCCACCCTCGGTTCAGCTGTGTTTTTGTATCTAATCCGCCGGCTTGATATCAATAAAGTCAATCTCCCCGTAGCCGTCACCCTTCGTGAAGCGGAGGATATTGGTTCCTGCATTCAGCTGAATGCGGGCTGTGGACAGCCCCCAGTTCTCCCAGCCTTTGTTAGTGATATTGAAATGGCTGGACGCGCCTGAATTCACACTGAGCAGTAAATGGGACCAGCCGCCGCCTGCCGTGCCGTTAGCGGTCCGGGCCAGAAGGATATATTGTCCCGCTTCTTCCGCATTAACTGAAAATTCCACATAGCTCTCCGGCGTATCAATATGTCCTGCCTTCATTCCACCCGAACCATTCGGGCTGGAAGATGCATAAGCTGCGCCGCCAAAAGCGGCTTCTTCACCTTCATAACGCTGATGTTCCGCTTCCCCCGAAGGCAGAGTTAACGGAAGATCGGGATCAGCCGGAATGCCGAAGGCTGGTGTATTGTCTGCGTTCCAGCGAAACGGCTGCATCCGTACCTCGCGGTTCCATCCGGCACCGCTGTATTTGGCAACATGATACATGATCCAGTCCTCCCGGCCGTCGGGCGACTTCGTAAACGAATGATGGCCCGGCCCGTACAGCCCGTTCCCTGAGCTAAAGAGCGGCTGGCTGCGCTTGTTCCAGGATGCCGGATTCAGCAGGTCAGCGGAAATGTCCGCCGTGATCAGCCCCAGGCAATAATCGTCAGTCCAGCTTCCGCTGGCCGAATAGACCAGACTGATGATGTTCCCATGTATAATCACCTGCGGCCCTTCATTCACGTACGGAGAATGGTTTGTCTCCCAGCTGTATGTTGGCCTGGCAATCTCCACCCGTTCAGAATCGATGCTCCACGGATTGCTCATGTGGGCGATGTAGAGATTCTGCCGCACGTTCACATCACCTTCCCAGCCGGACCAGATAAAATACAATTCCTCACCCGCCTGCAATACAGTACCGTCAATCGCCCACTTATCGGAGGGATCTGTGATCTGGCCTTTGTATTGCCAGATTCCCTCCAGCGGATCAGCTGCAGTACTCTCCATCACATGCATCCGGTGATTTACATTGTCACCATCGTCCATCGCGTAGTAGATATACCAGGCCCCGTTCAGATAATGCAGCTCAGGCGCCCAAATATTGCTGCCTCCGGTATTGATAACCTTGACTTGTCCTGCATCAATGGTTGTAAGCTGCGCCGACTTCCAGAGGGTCACATTGCCTCCGGTTGTTTTGGTGAAATAATAGAAGCCGTCTGTATGCTTGTAGACCCACGGGTCGGCCCCGTCCTGCATGATTACATTATAAAAATCATTATGACTGGACACCTTATGACCCACCTTTCCCATTGTTAAAACGAGCAGTACACCTATGGCCAGCACACTAACAGCAGGCAGCCAGATGTACCGGGCCTTCACTTTCATAACCAGTCACACTCCTTTCGGGTGATTAGTTACTGGAGTTCCGGCTAGTCTTCGATTGCCGCTTTGCGCCCGTTGATCCGGCGGATGACCTCAGGAGCAAATTTCGGCTGCCTGTCATAGGTATACAGCCCGTTCACTTCCTGCTCTACGTCGTACAACTGGGTGTAGCAGAAGCCGAACATCATCGGGTGGTCCAGCAGCACATCGGTTAATCCGGCGTAACGCGCAAGGAACGCCTCCTCTGACGCCGGACGGTCGCCGTACCCCCAGGACTTCTCATCCAGCTGCTGCGGGTTCCACCAGATTCCGCCGTACTCGCTGATGAAATAGGGCTGGCCTGCATAGGTCTGCCGGTCAGGGAAGGTATTAAATACCTCGCCGCCGTCCTTCATCGGCTCGTATCTGGCCCGGAACGTCTCCGGATTCTGGTCATAGTCATGCAGATCAAATATATCCGTTACCACATGGAAGTTACCGCTGGTATCAATTACCGGACGCGTAGGGTCCATCTGTTTCGATACCTCATATACGAGCTGCAGGACGTCATTATGCTGCTTGACTCCATCCCGGTCCCACGTCTCGTTGAACGGGCACCAGCCGATCAGTGCAGGATGATTGAAATCCCGCTGCATTCCTTCAAGCCACTCGGGCAGGAACTGTGATACCGCTTCTGCGGTGGTAATATTAAGCCCCCAGTTCGCATGCTCGCCCCAGACAAGATAACCGAGCCGGTCAGCCCAGTACAGGAACCGCGGCTCGAACATCTTTTCATGCAGCCTGGCACCGTTGAAGCCGAGTCCCAGGGAAATTTCAATATCCCTGCGCAAATCTTCATCGCTTGGAGCAGTATAGATTCCGTCAGGGTAGAAGCCCTGATCCAGAACCAGACGCTGGAAGACCGATTTACCGTTGATCCGGAAGGCCATTCCGTCCAGGCGGACCGTTCTCAGGCCGAAATAGGAATCAACCGCATCACACTCCTGCCCTTCGTACTGCAGCGACAGCTTCAGCTCGTAGAGCTTCGCATTACCGGGCTCCCATAAGTGAACCTCAGAGAGCGGAAGCGTCAGTCTGACGGACGGTCCCGATACGAGGGCACTGGCCACCCCGGCTGCCGCGCCGGCAAACTGTGCGGCAGCGCTGACCCGGCCACCCGCAGCATTTCCGCTGATGTTAACCTCAAGATGTACACAGGCGTTGTCCGGGTCAGGTATGATTTTCATATCCGATAAATGCTTGTCGGCCACATGCTCAAGCCAGACCGTCTGCCAGATTCCGGTGGTACGCGTATAATCACAGCCGTGCGAATGAAACAGCTCCGACTGTTTGCCGCGCGGCTGACGGCCCGAGCGGACGTCGTCCTCTGCATTCACAGTAATCAGATTAATGCCTGGAACAATAAGGGCAGTAATATCGAAGCTGAACGGAGTGTAACCGCCACGGTGACTGCCTACAGATACTCCGTTCACCCATACCTCTGCTTTATAATCGACAGCGCCAAAATGGAGCAGCGTCCGGCCGTCACTCCAGTCTTCCGGCAGGGTGAACTCACGTTTATACCAGACGGCTGCCATAAAATCTGTGTATTCCACACCGGACAGCTTGCTTTCCGGACAGAAGGGAACGGTGATCTGCCCGGACAGGTCATGGCTGCTGCCTTGTAATCCGCGTTCTCTGCCGCTTTTGCCATGGTCAATTTCAAACTGCCACCGGCCGTTCAGATTGATCCACTCCGGTCTGACCCACTGGGGGCGGGGATATTCAGGGCGGGGAAGAGCAGATAAATGTGACATTGTATAACTCCTTTGAATGGAATTGGTTTTTATTTGCCGGTCATGATCTTACGAATCTCCGCAAGCGGCGCCTTCGGCTTGCGGTCATAGGTGAGCAAACCATTGATTTCCTGCTCGACATCGGTCAGCTGGGTATAACAAAAGCCTTGAATCACCGGTGAGGAGAACATCGGCTCAACGACTGCCTTGAGCCGGATCAGAAAATCCTCCTCATTCTCGGCTCCGGAATAGCCCCAGCCCTCCCATTCGCTTTTTTTAAAGGCAATGCCGCCGAACTCCGAAATGAGAATCGGCTGGCCCTGATAGGAAGCGCCGCCCACAAAAATTTTGCGGTTAGCCGGCATGGAATTCACAGCAGAATCAACCGTAGCATACCGCTGCTCCAACACCTCCTGACGGCTCTCATAGTCATGGATCGTTATAAGGTCTGTCGTCATATGCTCCCAGCCGTCGTTATATACAACGGGCCTCATTTCATCCAGCGATTTGGTCAAATGATACATGGCCAGACCGTGCTGCTGCTGGCGCTTATCGATCTGCACATTGGGAACCCCCCAGCTTTCATTCAGCGGAACCCAGGTTACAATGCTCGGATGGTTATAATCACGCTCGATAATTTCCTGCCATTCCTTGGTGAACCGGCGGACATACGCCTCGGAATACTCATAGGCATTGGCTGCCTCGCTCCATACCAGCAGGCCCAGCTTGTCGCACCAGTACAGGAAACGCGGATCTTCCGTCTTCTGGTGTTTGCGCACACCATTGAAGCCCATTTCCTTGGCAAGCTCAACATCGCGCTTCAAAGCTTCGTCTGAAGGTGCGGTCAGAATCCCGTCAGGGAAATACCCCTGATCCAGAACCAGACGCTGATAGTACGGACGGTTATTCAGGCACAGCCTCCCGTCCTCAACCGATACCTTGCGCATGCCGAAATAGGCAGCGACCTCATCGATTACCTCTTCCCCCCGGACAAGCTGATACTCAATATCGTACAGGTTGGGGTGTTCAGGGCTCCACAGCCGTCCCAGACCATGCTCGGCAAAATCACCCAGTCCGATCGTCCGCAGCTGCTCAGAGTGTCCTACATGGTATTGATCTTCAGCAATCCATTCCCCGCCGTATGTAACCTTGATGCGGAGCTTCAGCGCAGCATCAGCCTTAAAGCCGTCAACGAACGTACGGATGCGGATTTCGTTACGGTCAATATCCGGGGTCATCATTATTTTGTGCATATGCACCGCCGGCACCGGCTCAAGCCAGACACTCTGCCAGATGCCGGTTGTACGGGTATAGAAGATCGAAGCAGACTGCTCCAGCCAGTATTGCTTGCCCCGCGGCAGCGTTACATCGCGGCTGAAGTCCTCCGCCCGCACTACAATCCTGTTGCTGCCCTGAACCAGCAGCGGGGTAATGTCCGCCTGGAACGGTGTATGTCCGCCTTCATGCATGACTGCCAGCTGTCCGTTCACCCAGACCTTGGCCAGATAATCAACGGCCCCGAAATGCAGGATGATCCGTTTGCCGCTCCAGGCCTCAGGAACCTCAAAGCTTCTTCTGTACCACACCACATCATGAAACCCAGGATCTTCAATGCCGCTCAGCTTGCTCTGGAAGGCAAAGGGCACTTGAATCGTCCGCACAGACAGCGCAGGCGTGTCTTTCCTATACCATTGCTCTTCTTCACCGGCACGTTCATCATCAAAGCCAAAGTCCCATGCTCCGTTCAGGCTTAGCCACTCTTTGCGCCTGAACTCCGGCCGCGGATATTCAGGACGGGAAATTAAGGTATTGCCTGCTTCAATCAACATGGTGTACTTCACTCCTATTGCTTAATTTTTTCTCTCTGTTGCTGTTAACCCTTAATGGAGCCGACATAGACGCCTTTGACAAAATACTTCTGCAGGAACGGATAAACCATCAGAATCGGCAAGGTGGATACGACAATCGCACAATATTTAACCAGCTCGCGGAAGGCCGTCTGGCTGCCGGCACTGTCGATGACTACACCTCCCGCACTGCCGATGGAGGTTGCAGTAGAGTCATTGGCAACCAGAATTTCCTTCATTAACAGCTGTAGCGGAAAGAGCTGCCTGTCTTTGAGCAGCACCATCGCATTGAACCAGGAATTCCAGTTCCCGACCAGATAGTACAGAAAAATAACAGCCAGCGTAGCCTTGGACAGCGGCAGAATCACATTGATCAGAATATTAGCCTGGCTCGCGCCGTCAATCGTTGCCGCTTCTTCCAGCTCCTGCGGAATAGCCTGGAAGCTGGTCCGCAGGATAATAATGTTCCAGGTACTCAGCGCCGTCGGCAGAATCATCGCCCACAGATTGTTGTACAGGCCGATATCCTTCATTAATAAGAACCACGGAATCAGCCCGCCGCCGAAGAACATCGTGATCGTAATCAGGATCATGATGAAGTTTTTGAAATACAAGTCTCTTCTCGATAACACATAAGCTCCCAGGATGGTCATAATCATGTTGACCAGGGTGCCTACCCCCACATAGATAATCGTGTTTTTATATCCGTTGATCAGGCTGTTATCCTTGAACACCAGCTTATAGCCGTCCAAGGTGAAGCCGAGCGGTTTGAGCAGAATTCCTTTATGGGCGATCAGCTCTCCCGGGTTGCTGACCGAGGCGAACAAGATATGCAGAATCGGATAAAAGCACACCAGAGTCAGGGCCGTCAGCAGGATATACAGCGTGATATCGAAGAGCCGGTCGCCCGGTGAACGGTATTTCCTGCTTTTTTTCACTATAGGCTGCGGATTATCATTCATGGCTGTCCCTCTTTTCTTACCATAAGCTGGTCTCGGATCTGCGTTTGGCAAGGGTATTGGTCATCCAGAGCAGGCCGAAATTCACAATCGAGCTGACCAGACCCACAGCCGTGGAATAGCTCAGACTGGCCTCTCTTAACCCCCGGCGGTACACGTAGGAGGCAATGACATCCGCCGTATCATAGATCAACGGATTGTAGAGCAGGATAATTTTCTCGTAACCGGATGACATCAGCCCGCCAATGGCAAAAATAAAAAGAATGATGATGACCGGACTGATCTGCGGCAGCGTAATATGCCACATTTTTTTGATCCTTCCCACTCCGTCGATTTCGGCTGCTTCGTATAGAGAAGTATCAATTGAGCTCATCGCCGCCAGATAAATGATGCTGTCCCAGCCGATGCTCTGCCAGATGCCGGAGAATGTATAGATCGGACGGAAGAATGAGGAATAGCCGAGCAGCGACGAGTACTCTTTTCCGGTAATAAGCTGCAGAATTTGTGTGACGATTCCTTCGTCTGCAGCGAAGATATGAATGATCCCGCAGACGACCACCAGTGAGATAAAATGCGGCATATAGGTGATTGTCTGCACGGTTTTCTTGAACTTCTCAGCCCGGATTTCATTGAGCAGGAGAGCCAGAATAATCGGTGCGGTAAAACCGAACACAATTCCCCAGACGTTGAGCATAAGCGTATTTTTAACGACCCGCCAGAAGTACGGTCCCCCGAAAAAATCAGCAAAGTGCTTGAGCCCGACCCACTCACTCGCGTTAAACCCCAGCAGCGGCTTGAAATCCTTGAAGGCGATCAGAACGCCCCACATCGGCCCGTAGCAGAAGATCAGAAACCAGGCCACTACCGGAACGGCCAGCAGGTAGACGAACCAGTTCTTTTTCAGATCCTTCTTGATGATGCGTCCGGTCTTCTTAGGCTTAGCGGCCGCAGGAACAGGAGCACCACCGTTCTTGTTCCGTACAATCTCCATAAAACAACCACCTATCGTTTGTTATATCGATCCAAGGCTGCCTGATGGATACTCAGGAATTCATCCAGTCCCATACTTTGCGCTTCTTTCAAAAATTTGTCGTAAGCATCAACCGGCAGCTCGCCCATGATGATCTTGGCAAAATATTCTCCGCGCAGCGTCGACAGCTGGTTCCCAAGCTCAGCTTCCCGTGAGGCTTCTTCTTTGGTAAAGGTAAGCGGCGGTACCGCCATGCTGGTATCCATGTTCTCCGTCCAGTACTTGCGGATCTCCCCGGAATAGCTCCCCTTGGCGGTGATCAGCGGATTGGCATGATGCTCGTCACGGATATTCGGCCAAGTGTGCATCCGGTATTTCCAGAGCGTGGTCGATACAGGCTGGCCCTCAGGGTCCTTGTATATATAGCTGTTTTCGGGATAATACGGCATGCCACTGTCGTCGATCAGATGCACCGTTCCATATTCGCCGAAGTTAATCATTTCCCAGCCTTTTTTGCTGTAGCTGAAATCAAGCCAGGCCATTGCTGCTTCCACATTGTCAGCTTGGGTGGTGATCGCCGCTTCTGTCCCCGTTCTTTTGAAATTTTTATAGGTGGTTGCCGATTTATCCCCTGTATTCAACACCGGATTCAGCGCCCCGACAAAATCAATGCCGCTCTGCTCCTTCCAATAGCTCCACATCGTATCCGGAGAATCCATCATCACCGCGGTATCACCGGAAATCGCACTGGCCATTCTCTGGTTAAAGTCCGCTGTCGCCCAGTCCGGATTCAACAGGCCTTCCTTGTTCCACTGCTGCATGGTTGCGAGATACTCCTTCGCTTTCGGCTGCGCCGGCCCCCAGGCCACTTTGCCGTTCCCGTCCAGGAAGGTCCAGTCCCATACCCCGTAAGCTCCGTTAATGATGCCGGTAAAAATCTGGCCGTAAGTCGAGCCGTAGTTGAGCGGCGCCTTATAGCCGACTTCCTTTGCCTTGGTCAGGAAGGTGTGCCATTCATCGATTGTGTTAGGAACAGCCAGCCCTGTTTTGTCCAGCGCCTCCTGCTTGATCAGCATCCCGAACCAGGTCCATTCTGAATAAGGGGCGATCCCGTAAAAGCCGAGCAGCCTGCCTTCGTCGGTCACCGTCGTTTTCCGACGGGTTTCATCAGAGTTACGCCACTGTGTATAGTTGGGGGCATTCTTCTCCATCAGATCGGTTAGATCCAGGTAAGCGCCGTCATTGACACCTGCTTCAAGCCCGCCCGGGTAACGTCCCGGCTCAATGATGATGTCTGGAAGATCACCGGAGGAGATCATCAGCGTGAAGGCATCTGCCTCCTGGCCGATCGGCGGTGTAATGAAATTCACTTTGATCCCTGTTAATTTCTCCACCTGCTTCTGGACGGCATGATTGTTCATATCCGGAATGTTGGAGTTCGCAGGCATCCATACATCGAGGACCACATCGCCCTTTACGGGATAAGCGGAGTAATCACTTGGAATCACTTCATCGTAATTATCGCCGAGGTAAGTATCATTCAGGGTAGCGTTCACTTCATCGATTTGCTCCTGCGTAGGCGCCGTATTCCCGCGGATGTCACCGCTGATATCCGTAAAGGCCACATCGTTCTTCTCCTGGGTTACATTTGCATTATTAGTGCCCGGGTCCATCTCCGCAGTATCGTCCTTTGCATTGTTGCCGCTGCACGCCGTTACAGTCGAAATAATCAGTATTAATACAAATAACAGGCTAACCAAGCGCTTTGTATTGTTCTTCATACTTAACCCCCCGCTATTAAATGATTTGCGCCTTACCTTAAACGAATCCGAAGTCAGTACCCGCTCCTCTGCCACAGCTGAATATTCCCCTTTTGCTGTAATTAATTAACTACAAACCAATCATTAGATACATAATTATTGTATCTTTAATCGGATTATAAGCACGAAAAGGCTAAATGTCAACGCTTTCAAACATATTTATCGTTAGTTTATTTCATGGATCTAAGCAGGCAATATTTTTAAGCAATAAATAAGTTAATCAAATAAACCCTTATAAACTAAGACGTTTCTCGGTTTTTTGTCGATTAACCGCAGAATAAAACCGCTTGAGATTTCAAATAAAGGATCACAAAGAAAAAACCTTTTGTTACAATATTATTGTAACAAAAGGCATGCAGAAGCCGAAAGTTATGTTTTATATAACCTGTTTCTTATTCTCCTGCCGGAACATCAATGGCCTGGCTGTCGCTCAGCGGAATTCCAAAATCAGGTGTACCGTCAGGGTGCCAGCCGAACTTCTGGATACGGGTGGCACGCAGTGAAGCGTCTGCACCGGGGGCAGGAAGCGCATGATACACAATCCAGTCCTCAAGATCATCAGGGGACCTGGTGAAGCTGTTGTGGCCAGTCGCATAGATTCCATTCTCCACACTTTTGCAGAAGACAGGCATCATGGATTTCTCCCAGGACTGCGGTTCCAGCGGATCATCCGCTTCATTCATTGTCAGCATGCCTAGTGAATAATCCTCTGACCAGGTTGTACTGGCCGAATAAATGAGAAACACCCGGCCGTTCCGCTGCAGGATCACCGGACCTTCATTAATCGCCATGCCGCCCTGCTGCTCCCATTTCAGCGTTGGCGCGGTCAGGAGCTGCTGCTCTCCTGTCACCGTCCAGGGATTATCCATCCGCATGATGTATACCGCCGATCCATACTCGGGAAAATGCCCATAGCCTGCGTACAGGAAATACAGCTGGTTCCGCAGTGTCATAACCGTCCCGTCCAATCCGGGCACCGGCGTCTGCAGCGCCCCCTTCCAGCTCCACTCACCCTCCAGAGGATCAGCGGCTATGTTCTCCAGCACACAAATCCGGCGCGATTCGTCTCCGCCCCCGTCATTTGCCGTGTAGTAGATGTACCAGTTGTTGTCCAGCCGGTGGATTTCCGGAGCCCAGAGGTTATAGCTGTAGCGGCCGCCGGGCTGCGGTGACCAGATTGTTTTTTTATGGCCCGAAGCCAGCCCCGTCAACGTCTCAGACCGTGTAAGCTCCAGACAATTGCCTTTCGTAGACATGAAATAGTAACAGCCGTCGGTATGCTTGAGCACCCAGGGATCAGCCGCCTTTTCCACAACCGGATTATGAAATGTCTTACTCTCAGTCATCTTATCCCTCCCAATACAATTTCACTCTCAATCGGATAATGCGCTTTCAGAAATTTAGAATAATAATCCTCTCTCTCCAGCACCTCCCTGTTCAAAGTTATGTCCATCTTACTCAGCCCCTCTTAACTTGTCTATAGCCGCACATCAGCCGACAAACTTCACATTGTCCGGTAGAAAAAACAGGCCTTTTATGATAGACTCACTAATAACACTGGCACGCTGCCTGCTGAAGCAGGACAGTCTGGCCCTGTTAATACGGCATTATTTTTTATAGAAACGGCTCCGCCCTCCTTCTGCAAGATGAAGCTGGACCCCGTTATTTCTATAATCCGCAGACACGCAGCTTTCGGGATTGCAATGCGTTAATGCGACACTATATCCGTTCAACAAATTTTGGGAGGGAATGTTAATATGGCAGCCAAGAAAATGCGTTCAGACATGATTAAAAAAGGCTTCGACCGCGCTCCGCACCGCAGTCTCCTGCGTGCAGCCGGAGTTAAAGAGGAGGATTTCGGCAAACCGTTCATCGCGGTCTGCAACTCCTACATTGATATTGTACCTGGTCATGTTCATCTGCAGGAATTCGGCAAAATCGTCAAGGACGCGATCCGCGAGGCCGGCGGCGTTCCTTTTGAATTCAATACGATCGGCGTAGACGACGGAATCGCCATGGGCCACATCGGTATGCGCTATTCGCTGCCAAGCCGTGAGATCATCGCTGATGCACTGGAAACCGTTGTTTCCGCGCACTGGTTCGATGGCATGGTCTGCATTCCCAACTGTGATAAAATTACCCCCGGCATGATGATGGGCGCCCTGCGCGTCAACATTCCGACCATCTTTGTCAGCGGCGGACCGATGAAGGCCGGCGTAGACAGCAAGGGCAAAAAGCTCTCCCTGACCTCCGTATTCGAAGGCGTAGGCGCGCATCAGGTCGGCAAGATCAACGATGCTGAGCTGCTTGAGCTTGAACAATACGGCTGTCCGACCTGCGGCTCCTGTTCCGGTATGTTCACCGCGAACTCCATGAACTGTCTGGCTGAAGCAATGGGTCTTGCCCTTCCGGGTAACGGCACCATCCTTGCCGTAGCCGAAGAACGCAGAGATTTCGTACGCAAATCTGCTACCCAGCTGATGGAGCTGATCAAGCTGGATCTGAAGCCGCGTGATATCGTAACCAAGGAATCACTGGATAACGCCTTTGCTCTTGATATGGCGATGGGCGGCTCGACAAACACAGTGCTTCACACACTGGCTCTGGCCCAGGAAGCCGAGATCGATTATCCGCTGGAGCGCATCAACGAAGTGGCTAACCGTGTACCTTATCTGGCCAAGCTGGCTCCTGCCTCCGACATCTTCATCGAGGATGTTGACCGTGCAGGCGGCGTAAGCGCCGTGCTGAACGAGCTGCTCAAGAAGCCGGGTGCTCTCTTCGGCGACTGCATGACCGTTACCGGCAAAACCATTGCCGAGAATGTCCGCGGCCACGAAATTCTGGATACCAGCGTTATTCATAAGCTGGACAATCCATACTCCGAAGTAGGCGGTCTCGCGGTACTCTACGGCAACCTGGCACCGGAAGGCTCGATCATCAAGGTCGGTGCAGTTGACGCTTCTGTAGGCGGCTACCACAAAGGACCGGCGATCTGCTTTGATTCCCAGGAAACGGCACTGGAAGGCATCGCTAACGGCAAGGTTAAAGAAGGCCATGTCGTAGTTATCCGTTATGAAGGTCCGAAGGGCGGACCGGGCATGCCGGAAATGCTTGCCCCTACCTCCCAGATCGTCGGCATGGGCCTCGGCGCCAAAGTCGGCCTGATCACCGACGGACGTTTCTCCGGCGCATCCCGCGGCATCAGCATCGGCCACATCTCGCCGGAAGCTGCTGAAGGCGGACCGATCGCGTTCGTTGAAGACGGCGACATCATCGAGCTGGATCTGATCAACCGCAAGATTGAGCTGCTGGTTGATGAGGAAACGCTGGCCACCCGCCGCTCCGGCTGGAAGGGCTTTGAGCCTAAGGTCAAGAAAGGCTATCTGGCCCGCTATTCCGCGCTCGTTACCAACGCAAGCAAAGGCGGCGTGCTGAAGATTTAATTGCTTTTTATTCTGGTCCCGGACGTGTGAGACGTCCGGGACCTTTTTGTGTGTCCAGGCCTCTGCATCGGTCCTCTGCTACAAGTGCGTCCGGGGTTCCCTTGGACGAAATGAATGACACCTGCATTTGCAGGCAGCGTCTCCGCCAAACGAATAACTGTATTTTGTACAGTTAAAAGACCTGTTTTTGACGGAAATGTTCATATAGCTGTATTCTGTGCAACTAAACGGCCATTTAAAGCCGCTTTGGAGCGATTCTGGCTGAAATAGCTGCACATAGTACATTTATATGGCCAATGCACCCGGATACGCCCGTTTTTAATTGTATAAAGTGCAGCTATGCTTACAAGCAGGCGGGTAATCGGCCAATCTATATTTATTATTAGACGAAAATAAGAGCACGGCTTGCAGGCCGCGTAACAGATAACAAAAAGGACAGGGGCTTCAAAAGCCCCTGTCCTGTACATTTTATTACGTTAATAATGGCCTGGTTACTCCTATTGCTAATAAAGCCAGCGATTGCTGACTAGACTATGCTCACTCAGCTGACTAATTAATGAATCTACCCGCTGATCAGCTTAATGTACAACCGTCGCTCCCGGAAGCTCCGCTTCCAGGGCAAGCTCCTCTTCCCTTACCCGTTCACGCGCCTTAACCTGCTTCTGCGGCCGCTGCTGGTTCATCTTATCCAGCAGCTCCGAGACCGGCATCAGCATCATCTTCGGCACAAGCACCTCACTGCGCTCCTTGAGCCGAGCGCCGCCAGCCGGGTGAATAACACTGAGCAGGATGCTCAGATAAAACTTGGTCGAACGGGCAAACCAGCCGTCCGGCAGATCCAGCACCATAAAGCCGAACTTCTCGGGCCCGCGGTTGAGCATGCTTACCCCGTACAGCGCCTTGGCCTCTGCCAGATCCACATCTGCGGCAATCCGCTCTGCAAGCACCGGCAGATCCTTTTCCATGCGGCGGATCATCCGGATGGCCAGCTGCGCAGAGGACCGGGAGTGCACGCCGAGCTCAAACAGCTGTCTGTTGTCGATGTGCAGCTCGATGATCGGGTCCCCTTTGACCAGGTGTTCCCCGTTATCCATCAGCACCGTTTCGCCCTGGTACTTGCGCAGCCGGTAATGCAGGAACGGGTCAGCGGGTGCAATGGTCTTGATCCGGAACATGAACTGGAAGCACTGCTCCCAGATTAGCCACAGGCCGACGACCAGCCGTTTGCCGTAGGATAGCTGCGAGACCGGGGAGGTCTGCACCTGCCGGATCATCTCGTCGATCCGGATGCTGCGCAGGTTCCGGCGGCGGGCCTCATCCAGCATCCTTTCGAGGGCAACCAGCATATGCTCCGGCGCTTTCGGATCGGCGCCGAGGGTCGTACCGCAATCATGCAGAAGCATTACCTCACCGGGACCCAGCTTGTTAAGCAGCTTGCTGGTCAGGCGTTCTGCCCCAAGCTTTTCCTTCCAGTCCCCGAACATTGCAGACCATAATACGATCTGCACCTGACGGCGCTTGGAGAAATCGAACAGGTTGACAATGCCCCACGGCGGCCGGTAGTACGTGCTGCGTACACCGGTAAGACTGTAAATAATGTCATCTGTGCGCTTGATCTGCTGCTTGACGGTTGCCGGCCGCATCAGCCAGTTGGTTTTGTGCACATAATTATGAATGCCGATGAGATGACCCTCATCATGGATACGCTTAATAATCTCCGGATTCTGCTCGGCGTGTGAGCCGACGACAAAGAAGGTTGCCTTGGCCTCATACCGTTTCAAAAGATCCAGCAGCAGCGGTGTATAGTACGGGTCCGGCCCGTCATCAAAGGTAAGGGCAAATTCACTGCGCCCGATTCCTTTGCGAAAGACGCGGTAGCCGAAAATTCTGCTGATCATTCCGGGAATGAAAGCATAGAAGGTAGAGATGTAAAATAACCAGAGCAGCAAAGTCTGCATGTATATTCCCCGCTTTTCCAGAGTTGACTTTGGCTCGCCTTACGGGTACGGCCAAGTTGGGTGACAGCTACCTCGGACAGATTCCGAAAAAAAAACGTTACCCCCTATTTTAACACAGGTCACAAAGAAAAAGACGCATTTTTATTAAAATCGTGTACAATGAATGCAAGATAAATTTGTCATTTTCTCTAAAAAGAAACCAATGTCATGGAGCAACGTAAAATCAGCTAAATCCGTGTAATGGAAAAGGAGTCGTGTTAATCTATGCTGCCGCTGTACAAAAAATATTGGCGAACGTTCTTTGACATCGGGCTGGTCGTGCTGACGGTGTATCTCGTTATGCTCGCCTTCAGCAAGCTGTACCAGCTCGCCGCCCCTGTATTTCTGTCGTTTTTTGTTTTCCTGCTGATTGAGCCGCTGGCCCGCTTTCTTAACCGCAAAGGCATGGGTAAGCCCTTTGCCTCAGCCATCTCGGTGCTGCTGTTTCTGGTCATTCTGCTTGGAATCCTGTTTGGTGCCGGCTTGCTTATCGCTACCCAGGCGCTGCACTTTCAGGATAGCCTGCCGAGGTACACCGCAATTATTCAGCTGCATTTCACCGAGGCCACTACATATCTCCAGCAGCAGATTGATGCCCTGCCGGCCGATCTGACCGACAAACTCAACGGCTACTTCACAGATGCCACCAATGTCCTGTCTGACTGGCTGGTTGTTTTCCTTAAATATATGATCGGAGCGCTTGGCTCCTTCTCTTCCTTTATGGGAAATTTCGGCATTGCGATTATTCTGGCCTTTTTCCTCAGCATGGAGATCAAGGACTGGCGCAAAATTGCCCATGACAAAATGCCTAAAACATTCAAGACCGCCTACGCCTTTGTCCAGGGGAATGTTTTTAAGGCCATTGGTTCTTATCTCAAGGCACAGCTGATCCTGATCGGCATCACCTTCGTTATTGTACTGGCCGGGCTGCTCACTCTGGGTACCGGCAATGTGCTGACAATGGCACTGATCTGCGCCGTATTCGACGTGCTGCCGCTGCTGGGTGTATCCACCATCCTGATTCCCTGGATCATCTACCTGTTCATCGTCGGCAATACTTCCCTTGCCATCGGACTGATTGTACTGCTCGCCGTTGTACTGATTGTAAGACAGCTGCTGGAGCCCAAAATTACCGGTAATTCCATCGGGGTCTCCTCCGCTTTCCTGATGCTGTCCTTTGTCATCTTCTCTATGTCGGCCTTCGGGGTTGCCGGACTGATCCTGTCGCCGATTCTGCTCATTCTGATCAAGGAGCTGATCCAGCAGGGCTATCTGCAGCGCTGGATCTACCTCCCGCAGGAAGAGTTCATCGTATCGCCGTTTGCCGCATCCGGCCCGTCCACTGCCGGCGGCACGGTGTCCGGTGACTCCGTCGCTGAGCCTCAGGCTCCGGAAGATGCCGACAGCAAATCAAAAATCTGACCGAACAGCCGGGTAGCGGTATGTTCACTGTCAGGGTCCACGTTCTCCACGGCAACGGAGACGGCATACCGGGGATGGTCTGCCGGCCCGTAGCCGATAAACCACTGGTTGTTACGCGGCACCCCTTTCACCATTGTCTGGGCCGTTCCGGATTTGCCGGCGACCGGCCACTGCGTGCTGCGCAGCCTTTTGCCGGTTCCCTCCGTAACGACCAGGCGCATCCATGACAGCAGCGCCTGGGAGGTCCCGCGGGAGATGGCGCCTGCGGCGGCCGGCGCCAGATGGGCGGGCAGCTCCTGCAGCGTCTGCCCGTTCCGGAAGGCGACGCGCTGCAGAATGCGCGGCGCCCGCACTTCCCCGCCATGCAGCAGCGTGACTACCAGATTCGCCGCCTGCAGCGGCGTCATGGTTACATCCCGCTGGCCAATGGCGGTCTGCACCCTGGCCCCGGCGTCGTCCGGAACCAGGGTGCTGAAGATCCGGCCCGGCTGCTCGCCAGCCAGCGGCCGGAGCACCGGCTGGCCCAGCGTGTCCGCAGCCTGCCAGCCGATGTCTCTGCCCAGGCCGAGCGCAAGCGCTGCGGCCTGGAGCTGAGCGCCGCTGAGCCGCTCGGCCAGCGTAGCGAATACGGTATTGCAGGACACGGCGAACCCTTGCGCCAGCGTGAGGGAGCCGTGTTTTTTGCCGTGCGGGCAGGACAGGTGATATCTGCCGAATTCGCCGGAGCAGAAGAAGCGTTCCTCCGGCGAGGTCAGGCCGGCTTCGAGGGCTGCGGCGGCCGTGACAATCTTGAAGACCGAGCCGGGGATAGCCGCCTGCAGGGCCCGGTTGTTCCATTCGCCCCCTTCGGGCGAGATATGATCCGGGTCATATAAAGGCAGCGAAACCATGGCTTCAATGTCCCCTGACCTGGAGTCCAGCACAACCACCGCCCCTTCCTTCATCCCGGCCTCCACAGCCAGCTTTTCTATCCCTTCCTGCAGCTCTTTATCAATAGTGGTATATACAGAGAGCGGGTAATACGGATTCCCCGGTGTTCTGACTTTCAGTACGCTGCCGGGAAGCTTGTTGCCGCGGGCATCCACCTGCGCATAGACTTCCGTATGTCCGACTCCCTGCAGCAACGGCTCCAGCGTCTTCTCAAGCCCGTCTGTCCCGCCAAGCGGAACCCGCAGTCCGGTCGGGGACTGCTTCGCGGCCGCAGGTGACAGCTCAGACAGATACCCCAGCCACTGACGTCCGGATGCAGCTCCGTCATATCTGCGGGCAAACGGCAGCGCACGGACGTAGCTAAGCTCAAGCTTCTCTACCTGCTCCGCCTGATCCGGGGTCAGCGCCAAAGGCTTCCGGCTTCCGGCCGATGGCCAGATCAACGGCTCCTTCAGGCCGCTGATCCGGCTCTCCAGCTCGCCGTACGTCACTCCGAGCACAGTGGCAAGCCGCTGCAGCTTATGTCCATCTGCCGCTGCCGTCCGCTCCTCCTGCGGGAAAAAAGCTGCCGTCCACACCGTCTCACCGGCAAGCGGCTTGCCGCTGCGGTCATAGAGCCGCCCCCTCCCGCTGTCTAGCACCATCTCCCGCTCACTTTGAATTTCGGCCATTTGGGCCATTGTATATGCTGCACCCGGCACGTTCCTGTTCTTCAGCACAAGCTGCACCCAGGCAAGTCTGATTATCAGAACTCCAACTAGAGCCGACAAAATGAGCAGGCTCCAGACAATTCGCTTATTGCTGTGTTTATGCAAGGTTATTCCTCCCGCGTGCCGCCTGTACCTTAGCCGGTCAGGACTTCTGCACCTATTATGCCCACCTTCCGGATAAATTACATAACCCTGCATCAGCAAAATCAAAAAACCGTACTATCCGGGTGGACAGTACGGCTGATAATAGTCATTCTATACGCTGAACCTGGACAGCCGCTCCCTGAGCATGAGAGAAGCCTTCTCCAGCTTACCTGAAAGCTCGACCAGATAATCACTCACATTCTGCTGTTCGCCGCTGAGTGAAGCAACCTCCTCGGAGGCCGCAGAGGATTCCTCGGCAAACGAGCTGACATTCCCGATCGTCTCTGACAGCCCTCTTTGAGACTGGCTTAACCCGGCGATGGAATCCGAGACAGAATCAAGGCTCGCTATGAACTGGTTCATCCGCTCCTGTACCGATACGAAAATTTCACTTGTATCCCGGACTGAGGCCATCTGCTCCGTAAAGAGCGGGGCTACTTGAGACAAGGCGTTCACCGTCTCATTAATATCCTTAATAATCGTGTCTGTAGTTTCCGCGACCAGGGCAATCGAGCGCTTGGACTGGTCGGCAAGCTGGCGGATTTCATCCGCTACCACCATGAAGCCGCTGCCCGCCTCGCCTGCACGCGCTGCTTCGATAGTCGCATTCAGCGACAGAATATTCGTCTGCTGCGTGATATTCTGCATGACATCCAGCACCTTGATGACCGAGGATGCCGTCTCCTGCAGCTCGTTCACCTTCTCCACCAGGGTACCGGTCATTCTGCCGGTGCTCCCGGTTCTGTCCAGGAGCTCCTGCAGCCTGGCAACTCCCTCACGGCTCGATTGCCCGACACTGTGTGCCGTGCTGCTCATTTCCTGTGCTGCAGTGATAACCAGGGCTGTCTGGCCGGATATCCGCTCCGTCATTTCATTGCCCCGGTCGGCTTCAAGCGCCAGGCTGCCGGCCCCGCCGGCAATCTCCTCCGTTGCGGAAGCGATATCCCGGGCCGCCATCGCCGTCTTGCGTGACGCCTCGCCCAGAGCGTCTGCCGTCTCAAGCACTTCACGGGCGGTTTCATTCGTATGTACTACAAGCTCGTTAATCCGCTCCATCATCATATTAAAGGAGCCGGAGAGCTGGCCGATTTCGTCCCTTGACGTTACTTGGGTTCTAACCCTGAGATCCCCCTCCGCTCCCTGGAACATCAGCGTTTTCAACCGGTTCAGCGGTCCCGAGACCATCCGCATCATCCAGAATCCGATTAAAGCTGCAATAATGCCGGCGGCTGCGACAGCAATGTATGTGGTATTCAGGATACGCCCTGCTTCCCTGGTCAAATTGTCCGCCGGGACTACGCCCAGAACCCTCCATCCTGAGCTTGCCAGTGTGCCGTACACCGCCAGAATGGATTTGCCCTGCTCATCCTTGGTCGGCAGCGAGCCTGATGCCTGGCTCAGGCCATTAAACAGTGTTCCGCCCAGGCGCAGATAAGAATCCGCTTCCTGATGCTGTGAGGTGGCAATAAGCTCATCTTTGCTTGTCAGCAGCTGGATGTAGGAATCCGCGCCCAAGCTGACCTTGCTTAGCTGGTTCTCAATATCGGCGGTCTTGATATCACAAACTGCAATATAGCCTGCATTCCCGGAGCTACCGCTAACCGATTTGGCAAAATGAAAAACCCCCGCATTCTCCCCCTGCTTCACAGCCTGTGTAATCCATACACCCTGGGGCTGCTTTTGCAGCTGGCTGAACCAGTCACTGCTTCGAATTCCTTCAACAAATGTGTTGTCAGACGCTCCTGAAGCAACAACCGGCAGGCGCTCATCCAACGGAACAAGATATACAGCCTGCATATTACCGGCAGCAATGAGCCACTTATCCAAAACGGCCTGAATTCTTGCAGCCGCTGCCTCCCGCGTCCCATTGCCGGATGACGCCGTTCCAGACTGGACAGCCTGCATAATCGCACCGTTGTAAAACAGCTCGCCCAGCCTGTCCTCAAAACGCAGCAGAATAACATCCAGCTTCTCAGCCGTCTGCTGAACAGTCTGTTCGTTAGCTGCCAGAGCATTAGTTTCAATCGTATGCTTAGCTACGGAGTACGAGGTATAGCCAAGTGACAGCACTATTCCCATAGTGGTGATGAAAAACACCAGGAATAACCGCGTTCCCAGCGATCTGGATGGAAGCAGCCGGGTGAATCCACTGCTGCCTGTTTTTGATTTGCTCACAAAAAACCACCGCCGAATCATTATTATCTTTTGCACATAACCGCAATTAATCATAAACGATTAAGCTTACATTTGCTGTGATTTTGTTCCATTAGGCGATTCCTGTCGAAGATTTCTTAAAAAGAACGGATTCCCCGCCTCGTTTCATCCCTTTCCCCTCTTGAAATCGCTCCCGAAAAGGGTTATAACTAAACTGTGTTGATTTTGTTATTTGCTTTTAACTAAATAATAATAACAAAATTAATTTTGTTATATTCCATTATCATTAGCAAAGCGGGGGTTGCAAATGTCACGGCTGAATGAATATGTCGGAGGCGTTACCTGGGGTTTCATGGGCAAACGGGGAACGTGGGCAACAGAGGCTGCCGGGGCCTCAATGGGACTTATGAAATCGGTTACGGGAGCCAACTGGACGGCAATCACCTTCAGCGCTTTTCAGGCTACTGCCCAGTCCACAGCTATCCCTTACCAGGAGGCACCGACGGTCACTGATGATGAAGTGCTCTGGGCAATCCGCAAGGCCAAGTCACTGGACTTAAAGGTCTGCCTGAAACCGATTGTCAACTGCGCTGACGGGACATGGCGGGCACATATCAATTTCTTCGACAAGGATGTTCCCTGTGAGCCCAAGTGGTCAGACTGGTTCCGCTCTTATACCGCCTTTATCCTGCATTATGCTGCGATTGCCGAGGAAACCGGCTGTGAAATGTTCTGCATCGGCTGTGAAATGGTGCAGACGGACCGGCGTGAAGCCGAATGGCGCACACTGATTGCGGAAGTCCGCAGGGTATACACCGGTGTACTGACCTACAATTGCGACAAGTATCAGGAGGACAATGTGACCTGGTGGGATGCGCTCGATGTCATCTCGTCCAGCGGTTATTATCCTGAAACAGACTGGGAAGAGCAGCTGGACAGAATTGAAGTGGTGGTAAAAGCGTACGGCAAGCCTTTTTTCTTTATGGAAGCCGGCTGTCCGAGCCGCAGCGGAAGCGCAGCGATTCCCAATGACTGGTCACTGCCGGGCGTACCGGATCAGGAGGAGCAGCTCCGCTTCTACAGGGCGATGTTCGGTGCAAGCGGGTGCCGCAGCTGGGTGCAGGGCTTCATGCTCTGGGACTGGCCGGCTGAGCTTTACCCACCGGAGGAGGCAGCAGAGAGTGATGATTACTGTATGTACGGCAAGGCGGCTGCTCCGGTTATCAAGGAATTTTTCACCTCCAAAATAATAAATAATCAGGAGTGAACGAATCAAAATGAAAATAGCAACTGAAGCGTGGCTGGATGCCCTCACAAACGAGCTGCAGAACAATATCCTCAGCTTCTGGATGAAGCACACACTGGATGAGGAGCATGGCGGTTTCGTCGGGAAGATCGACAATCAAATGAAGGTGATTCCCGGAGCCGAGAAGAGCCTGGTGCTTAATGCGCGGATTCTCTGGACCTTTGCGACGGCTTACCGGACCTATGGGTCAGCTGAATACCTGGGTATGGCTGAACGGGCCTACCGTTACCTGCTGGAGCATTTTCTGGATAAGGAATACGGCGGGCTGTACTGGATGGTGGACGCTTCGGGTGCTCCTTCCCAGTCCAAGAAGCAGGTATATGGGCAGGCTTTTGCCATCTATGCTTTGGCTGAATTCTATCATGCCACCGGCAATGAGGAAGCACTGAATCACGCAGTAGAGTTATTCCGGGTTTTGGAGAAGTACAGCTATGATTCTCTTTATAAAGGATATATCGAAGCCTTGTCCCGCGAATGGGAGGTTACAGATGAACTGTCGCTCAGCGATAAGGATATGAATGAGAAGAAATCAATGAATACCCACCTCCATGTCCTTGAAGGCTATACGGGCCTCTATCGGGTGTGGAAGTCAGAGGAGCTGCGGGTGAAGCTGGCCGAGCTGATTGACACGATGCTTGTCCACATTATTGATGATCAGGGCCAGCATTTTCACTTGTTCATGGATGAAGAGTGGCATGTCAAATCGGATATTACGTCCTACGGCCACGATATTGAAGGCAGCTGGCTGCTGGTGGAAGCGGCAGAGGTGCTGGGGGATGAAGCGCTGCTGGAACGTGTACGCAAGGTTGCTGTAACTATGGCTGAAGCCGTGCTGGCCGAAGGTATAGACAAGGACGGCGGCATCTGGAATGAGGCCGACAAGAACGGCCTGCTAAACGAAGAAAAAGACTGGTGGCCGCAGGCGGAAGCCATGGTAGGGTTCTATAACGCTTATCAGCTGACACAGGATACACGGTTCCTGGATGCCTCTGCAGCAGTGTGGACGTTCATCGACCGTTATATTGTTGACCACGAGCATGGTGAATGGTACTGGGCAGTAGATGAGCATCGGCAGCCAGTCGCCCACGCTCCCAAGGTCAGTGCCTGGAAATGCCCCTATCATAACGGCAGAGCCTGCTTTGAGATGATCGGAAGACTGCAGGCCGCTGTAAAGGAGACTCATTAATGACAGCATTATTCGAAGAACGCAAAGCACAGCTGACCCAGCGCTATGAGGCGCTGATCACCCGGACCAATGAAAAGCTGCCCTACGGCAACGGGATTTATGACCGCTACCGCTACCCTCTGCTGACTGCAGAGCACGCTCCGCTGATCTGGCGTTATGATTTTAACCCGGAGACTAACCCCTACTTCGCCGAACGGATTGGCGTTAACGGCGTGTTTAATCCCGGGGCAATCGAGCTGGACGGTAAATTCTACCTTATCGCCCGTGTTGAAGGCAACGACCGCAAATCGTTTTTCGCCGTCGCCGAGAGTGACAGCGGAGTGGACGGCTTCCGGTTCTGGGATCATCCGTTCGTCCTGCCTGAGACGGAAGAGCCTGACGTCAACGTCTACGACATGCGCCTTACCAAGCATGAGGACGGCTGGATCTATGGCCTGTTCTGCACCGAGCGCAAAGACCCGGATGCCCCGCATGGCGACCTGTCCAGCGCCGTGGCACAGTGCGGGATCGCGCGCACCAGAGACCTGAAGAGCTGGGAGCGCCTGGCCGACCTGAAAACCGGCTCCGCCCAGCAGCGCAATGTCGTGCTGCATCCAGAGTTTGTAGACGGCAAGTATGCCTTCTACACCCGTCCGCAGGACGGCTTCATCGATGCCGGTTCCGGCGGCGGCATCGGCTGGGGCTTGTCTGACACCATTGAGAATGCGGTAATCGGCAGCGAAACCATCATCGACCAGCGCTATTATCATACGGTTAAGGAAGTGAAGAACGGCCAGGGCCCGGCTCCAATCAAAACGCCGCGCGGCTGGCTTCATATCGCCCACGGCGTGCGCAATACCGCTGCCGGCCTGCGCTATGTGCTCTATGTCTTCCTGTCCGACCTGAATGAGCCGAACATGGTCACCCATGCTCCGGGAGGCCACTTCATCGCACCGGACGGGGAAGAACGCGTCGGGGATGTCTCTAACGTGGTGTTCTGCAACGGCGTAATCGCCCGTGACAACGGGGATATCTATATCTACTACGCCTCCTCAGACACCCGCGTGCATGTCGCAACCACCACAGTCGGCCAGATGCTCGACTATGTGCTGAACACACCGGAAGATCCGCTCCGCTCCTACGCCTGCGTTCAGCAGCGCATCGCATTGATCGACCGTAATCTGCAGCTATAACTTATCCGCTCTACAGCAAAAAGACGGGTGCCGGCAGAACTTAATTGTTCCTGCCGGCACCCGCCTTTTGTTATCGCTTGAAAACGGTTGATCCGCCCGGCAGCATACAATACTTTTGCCGAAACTAATAAACCTCCCCCTCATCTCCCTGTACTTTAGCGCCTAATCCGGCAGCAACCCCGCTCATTCTCTCTATTACAAAATCATCGGCACCCGCTACTGTAATCCGTCCATCTGTATATTTAAAAGGGATTTGTTCGTCCTCTTCCGCCAGCCAGTTAAAAAAGTCTCCGCCAATCGCCAGCGTTCCAAACGGACCTTGCACCGAAAGACCGCTGCTATACTCAAAGTCCTCCTGACCGGCAAAAAAGGCTTTCGCCTCCTCCAGTGAAATCGGGTTGCTGCCGCTTTCCGTCCAGTGTTCCGCCCGGGTAATATGTACATCATAACTCATATCGATGTTCACTCCAGTTTCGATTTTTTTTATTAGTGGACAGCGTATCCGGCTTCAGTCTGACCTTCGCTCAGCTGCGCGGCTCAGCCACCGAATCCCGGTGGACGATGTCGGCAGCGATCAGTATCTTCTCCAGCGGCGAAGACGGGCTGTTAATCCGGCTCAGCAGCTTCTCTACGGCAGCCCGGCCCATCGCTTCTTTGGGCACATGGACCGTGGTGAGCGGCGGAATGCCTCTGGCGGCATCATCAATATTGTCAAAGCCGGTAACGGAAATATCCCCCGGCACGGACAAGCCCTCCTCCCGGAGCACATTGCAGACAGTGAGCGCAATAAAATCATTGCCGCACAGCAGCGCGGTCGGCATATTGTTTGCTTTTCTGCGCTTTAGCAGCCACTGCTTGAGTTCTTCATGCAAGATGATCGAGTCCATTCCTTCCTGCAGCAGCAGCTCGTCATCACCGGACTGGGGCTGCAGCCCGCCCTCCTCCAGCGAACTGCGGAACCCGATCCAGCGGTCCCTGAAGCTGCGTGAATAACGGATCGGACCGATAAAATGCTGGTGCGTATGGCCGATTCCCAGCAGATGATTGGTCAGCCTGGACATGGAATCCATATTGTTCGCAAATACGGTATCGCTTGGAATAAGCGGATCTTCATGGTCTATAAGCACCATGGGCAGACCGATCCGGTGCACCTCCAGCAGCAGCGAGGTTGAGATCGTGCCTACACCGACCAGGCCAAGCAGGCCGCCGGGATTCAGGATATTCACAAAGTTGTCTGCGCGGTGCTCGGAGACGATTACCATACCCAGTCCCTGCTCATCCAAAGCGAGGGCGATCCCGTCAACAATTTTACCCCAGTACAGCGAATCCTGTGTCTGCGAACGGATATTGGGCATCAGCACCAGGACCGACTGTTTATTACGGTCACCGGCAGACGTTTGGGTGGAGCGTTTTGCATTTTGCATATAGGCGTTCTTCTGCGTAAAATAGCCCAGCTGTGAAGCAGCCTGAATCACCCGTTCCCGGGTCGTTTCATTGACGCCCTCTTTGCCGGACAGGGACTTGGAAACGACAAATTTAGAGACCCCGAGGTGGTCGGCGATTTTTTGCATCGTTATCTTTTTAGCCACTTATATTCCTCCAAGTAATAATTCCGTTATCATAACATTTACCTAACAAAATAATTATACTTGTCCTTTTCGGGATACACAAGGAAAAGCCCCTCACAAATGAACAGGCCGACTCTCCGCTGAGGAAGAACCGGCCTGACTCTGCAATATGAAGACCAGCTGACTGCCGGCCAATTTTAAATAGTGAACATGGACAGCTTGTCTTTCAGCTGGTTCGAGGCCACCTCAAGCTTGCCGGACAGGGATACGAGCTGATCGCTCACATTCTGCTGCTCGCTGCTTAGTGACGCCACTTCCTCTGAAGTAGCCGAGGATTGCTGTGCTACTGCACTTACGTTGCCCATTGCATCAGACAGCACACCCTGCGAGTGGCTGAGACTGCCGATCGCACTGGTAACGGACTCCAGGCTGGCGATGAAATCCTCCATTTGCCCCTGCACGGATACAAAGATATCGCTGGTGCTTTTGACTGAGGTCATCTGCTCTTTGAAGAGCGGCGCCACTTCGGACAGCTCCTCCACCGTTCCGTTCATTTCAGTAACGATATTATCAATGATGCCGGCCACAAGGGCAATGGACTGCTTGGACTGATCGGCCAGCTGCCGGACTTCGCCTGCAACCACCATAAATCCGCGGCCCGCTTCACCTGCTCTTGCCGCTTCAATAGTAGCGTTCAAGGACAATATATTAGTCTGCTGGGTTATATTCTTCATCACGTCCAGCACTTTAACAACCGAGTATACCGTATCCTTGAGATTGTTAACACGGGTCACCAGGGCACTGGTCTTCTCGCCGATCAGGCCGGTCTTCTCCAGCAGCTCCCCTAGCTGCTTCGCCCCATGTCCGCTGGCTTCACCGACCGTGTGCGCAGCCTCGTCCATCGCTGCGTTTGCGGCAATGACGCTCTGCATCTGTGTACCGATCAGATCGGTCAGCTCATTCCCGCGCTCTGCTTCCAGTGCAAGACTGCCGGCACCTCCGGCAATCTCTTCCGTGGCTGCAGCAATTTCCTTGGCCGAAACAGCCGTTTTGCGGGAGGCATCGCCAAGCTCGCCGGCAGTCTCCAGCACTTCACGTGCTGTATCCGTGGTCTGGGCCACCAGTTCGGTGATCCGCTCCATCATCACATTAAACGATGCGGACAACTGGCCGATCTCATCCTTGGATGCATATTCGGTACGGACACTGAGATCGCCTTTGGATCCTTCGACCATCAGATCCTTAAGACGGGCCAGAGGCCGGGCGATCATCCGCACCATCCAGAAGCCCAGCACTACAGCAAGCAGAGCTGCAACAAGCGCGGCCATATAGGTGGTAAACAGAATCGGCTTAGCGGCTTTTACCAGTTCACCTGTCGGAATGACTCCGCTCAGCTTCCAGTCTGCTTTGGTCAGTGTTCCGAATACGGCCAGCACATCTTGGCCATTACCGTCCTTGGCCTCCCGGCTGTTCGTCGCATCCTTGCTGTCCTTAATGAAGCTGAATTCCGAAGCTTTTCCGTCATCAGCCTGAACGGAAGATGCAACTACAATGCCCTCCGAATCAACCAGCTGAATTCGCGATCCGTCGCCCAGTGACACACTTTTGAAGGCATCCTCAAGCAGTGTGTTTTTCAGCTCCAGCATCATGACAAAACCTGAGCCGGATCCCATTGTTTTCAGTGATCTTACCATTGCGACATTCTTGCCGCCGTTTCCTTGCACGGCCGTTGAGAACCAGTAATTCTGCAGCGACTCGCCATCTTTGGAATAGTACGCGGTGTATTCTTTAGTGCGTTCGACCACTGTCTTGAACCAGTCCTGATCTCTGATTCCGTCCATCTTCAGACTGGAATTGCCGCTTGAGATAACACTTTCTTCCGGTTCAGTCGGAATCAGTGAAATCGCCACAATATTAGAGTCTGTGGTCGTCTGGCTGGACAGCTTCTTGCTGATTGAATCCGTGGCGACAAATTTATCATAATTAGACTCAGCGGAGATAAGTTCGGTCAGATCGCTTTGCATTTTGGTATCAAAATATAATTGAAGCGCAAGATTCTCGTACTGGTTGAGCATAATATCCAGCTTGTCCGATGTCTGCAGAATAGTCTGCCTGTTCGCCTCTGACACATTATCTTTAATCGTCGTTTTGGCTTTGTTATAAGACAATAGACCGAGAAGGAGTACAACAACTACAATCGCTGACAGAAAAATCAGAAACAGCTTGACGCCTACCGATTTAACCGGATTTACCCTCTTTACTTGATGGAGTGAGCCGTTCATTACCCCTTTAAAGCTCAATTCCGGCATCTTTATTTTGCTCTTGCTTTTACCAGGTACCTTGTTGTCCTCTGCAAGACCTGGTTTTATTTTCTGTTCTTTGCCTGATTTTTGTTTGTTCTCTCTCACTTTGACCCTTCTCCCCTTCTGGTTTCTCTCTGTTCTTCTGTCCGGAATTCCCCATACCATCACCTGCCAGCTAGAATAGAGGATGTATGTAAGCGTTCACCATCTATATCGGCTAATTAGGGCGAATTGCTTAGGTTTACAGAGAAATATCCTGAGAAGTTTTTATATTATATGTTTCTCTTCCACATTTTTCATACTAGAGTAAAGGGCTGAACAAATTCAGCCCCTCCTCATCAAACCGTACGTGAGGTTTTCCCTCATACGGCTTTCCGATGTTCGTCATTCATGGGCGTGCGGATTACAATAGCGTTTTGAGTCCATGCTGTAAGGCGATATATTTAACCTCAGATAGTGAGCCCTTCCATCTTCTACGTTGTCTCTTCTTGGCATACCACCGTGTTAACCGCCCTAAAATATACCAGTCTAGTTTTGCTAATTTCTTTTGGCTATAGTTCGTGTAGTAATAATTTCTCCATCCTTGAATCTTGGGATTGAGCCATTCTACATGTTCTTCAAACGTTCTTGAGCGCATGCTCGGCGGCCCCAATCTTTCTTTGACCACCTCACGAATACGTTCCTCTGCCTTCTGTGTTAGCCACTGCTGTGTGGTGTAGTACACCTTACCTTGGGATGTTTCTGCTTTGGTTTTCCGGTGGTGCATGCCTAAGAAATCGAATCCTTCGTCTCCAGTCCACAATCCTACAATTCGGGTTTTGGTCGGGTGTAGGGTCAACTCCAGACGTTCCATAATCGTACATATAAGCTTATACGCATGTTCTGCGTCCTTTTTAGTTTTGCAAACCACCACAAAGTCGTCTGCATACCTCGTGAGCTCACCTACTCCTTTTCCGTGTTTCTCCCAGAGTTGGTCGAAGTAATTTAAATAGATATTCGCAAGGAGCGGTGAAATCACTCCTCCTTGCGGTGTCCCTAAATCCGAGCGTCTTACCGTTCCTTCTTCCAAAACTCCTGCACTTAACCACTTTTGTATTAATTTCAATATCCGCCTGTCATTGATTCGCATCCGTACCAATTTCATTAGCTTCTCTTGATTAATATTGTCGAAGTAGCCTTGGATATCGACGTCGACTACCCAATTCCCCTTACGGTTGCAGGCTTTACGAATACGTTCTAACGCTCCTTTAGCACTTCGTTTCGGGCGAAATCCGAAGGATACCTCCCCAAAGTCTGCTTCAAAGATGGGCTCAATCACTAATTTGGTTGCCATCTGTATGACTCGATCCCGCACAGTGGGTATACCTAATGGCCTTTGCTTGCCATCCTTCTTCGGAATATAGTGTCTACGTACAGGTTGCGGATGGTAGTTGCCTTCTTTAAGCTCTTGCTCACAGGCCTTGAGAAACGATATTTCTCCTTGTTCCTCAATGTCTGCTAGCGTCACGGCATCTACTCCTGCAGCTCCTTTATTGGCTTTCACTCGTTTCCATGCCTCGCACAGTACATCCCACCGATAGATCTTGTCATACAATGCATGGAATTTACGCTTGTTGTTCTCCTTGGCCGCATGACCTAGCTTTTCTTGGAGTTCTTGAACTTTTTCCTTAGGTGTCGTTAGCCGGTTGGCATTCACTCACTCGTACCTCCTCCAAAAGCATAAACAAAGCAGGGCTCCTTCCCTCCCTAAGGTTATGTTGTCCTTAGGTTCTTTGGTACTATGAGCCCCTCGGACTCCCTTCCCACAGACGGTTCACTTCGTCTT
>NZ_FNDX01000078.1 GCF_900099765.1 Paenibacillus typhae
CCGAGTATGCGCTCTAAATCGTTCGCGGAACAAGTGGAATGGCTCAATCCAAAGATTCAGGGATGGAGAAATTATTACTACACGAACTACAGCCAAAAGAGATTAGCCAAGCTGGATTGGTATATTCTGCAGAGATTAACCCGGTGGTACGCGAAGAAGAGACAACGCAGAAGATGGATGAGTTCATTACCTGAAGTAAAGTATATTGCCAAGATGTATGGACTAAGAACGCTATTGTGATCTGCATGCCCATGAATGACAAACATCGGAAAGCCGTATGAGGGAAAACCTCACGTACGGTTTGATGAGGAGGGGCTGGTTTAAATCCAGCCCTTCACTCTAGCATATAAAGTTAGTCTGCAAAAGTATACGTCGGATCGGTCAGCTGCAGTCTGTCACGGATACCGGATGTTGCATAAATCTTGTTGTCTTCGGTGATAAAGAAGGCTTCAACTTCTTCCGGCAGGGATTCCAGATACTTCAGGCCGTCTTCCAGACCCATCAGGAATACACCGGTGGACAGGGCATCCGCATCTGTTGCGTTCGGACTCATAATGGTAATGCTCTTCAGCCCGTTCTGGGACGGGAAGCCGGTACGCGGGTCCAGAATGTGGTGATAACGGACACCGTCCTGAATGAAGTAACGCTCGTATACCCCGGAAGCGTCAATAACCTCATCAGAGATTTTGATCGTGCCAAGCTGGGTGCCGCGGCTCTGGTCCGGGTCCTGCAGACCGATATTCCACTGGGAACCGTTAGGCTTGTTGCCAAGGGCGATAATGCTGCTGCCTCCAAGGTTGATCATCGCGCTGTCCAGGCCCTGCTCCTTCAGATAATCGGCAATCCGGTCAGCGGCGTAGCCTTTACCGATACCGCCCATGTCCAGCACCATACCTTCTCTGGCGAGCTTGATGGTCTTGGCTGATTCATCGACGATAATATCCTTATAGTTGATCAGGCTCTTGGCTGCATCAATGTCTGCCTGTTCAGGCACACGCTCGCCGCCTTCCCCGATCGCCCACAGGTCCACCAGCGGCCCGATCGTCGGCTCATACAGCCCGTCCATATCTTCAGCATATTTAATGGATTGCTTAACAATATCAATGGTTTCGTCCGATACAGCTACTGCTTCCTTGCCCGCAGCCTGGTTCACGGCATACAATTCCCCGTCCTCCTTGGTCCGGCTGAACTGGGTATCCATACGCTCCAGCATGCTCTGGATATCATCCATATTCTGCTGGGTAGCATCGTTGCCGAATATCTTGATGTTTACAACGGTATCATAGATATAAAAAGTCTGCGCCAGCGCTTTGGTGCCGCCTTCTTCGGTTACGGTTGCGCCTCCCGGGGTTTCGGTTGCAGCGGTATTTCCGCTGTCATCCCCTTTGCCGCCGACCACAAGCCAGATGACGATAGCTGCAATAATGACCAGACCGGCCAGAATAAGCAGTAATTTTTTGTTTTTAAACATATTCCACCATCCATAATGTAGTTTCTAGATCACATCCTTCTTATCATACCCCAGAAAGAATGGCAATGGATACTAATTTCATGACATTTTACGGATAACATCGCACAGGCTAATTGATACACAGTTGGATATAAAAGATGAGGAATAAATAAATTTTAAATAAGGTGTTGTCTTCTTCCTGCAGACATGGTAAATTACATATTGACCGAATGACCGAAAAGTGGATTTAGTCAATTTCGGTGTTTTTCCAGAAGGAAGGGAGTCCAAGTCATGTCTATCGACCGCAAAGCGTTAATTCTTCAGGCGGCAACCAAGTCCTTTGTGCAGTTCGGTTATAAGGCGACCACGATGGAGCAGGTATCCAAGATTGCCAACGTCGGCAAAGGCACCATCTATACGTTCTTCAAGACCAAGGAAGAGCTGTTTGAGGAAATTCTAGACAAGGCCACCCAGGAGTTAACCTCGGTCATGAACCGGATTGCCGCCGAGGAGGACACTTTTACGCATAAGCTGTTTAATTTGCTCGATTCGATCCTCGAGTTCCGCTCCGATCATGAGCTGTTCGTGAAGCTGGCCCAGGAGGTGCGTGACATCGGTACGGTGCAGGCGCTGGAAGGGGTGAAGCGGATGGAGGATTATGCGCTGGATTTTCTGCGGCAGCAGATTGAAACGGCGATCACCAGAGATGAAGTCAAGCCCTGCGACTCCAGTGTGGCTGCTTTCATGATTCTTCGCTTATACCTGGCGCTGACAACGGAATGGAACAAAGCCCATGAACCGCTGGATGAGACCCGGATCAAGGAGCATATGATGCTGTTTATTTCAAACGGTATTCTCAAGTAAAGTTGAACCTCCTAGCCTGTGAAGGGCTATTTTTTTCCAGCCATAATGAATGAGTATGAAAGTTTTCATGCATTTACAAATAAAAGATTGAGGGTGAACCCTGTGAGAGCCATTAATGTATTCTGGAAAGATTTGAAAATCCTGCTCGGGAAACCGATGCTGCTGATTACGCTGCTTGGTGTATCGGCACTGCCGATGCTGTACAGCGGATTCCTCGTTGAAGGCTCCTGGGACCCTTACGGCAATACAGGCAAGCTTCCTGTTGCTGTAGTCAACCTGGATAAGGGGGCGCAGTACGAGGGCAAGACGATGGATGTCGGCAATGATTTTGTGGACGAGTTAAAAACAAACACCGATTTCAACTGGCAATTTGTTAATGCAGCCGAAGCTGAAGACGGTATGGCGCACAACCGCTATTATATGACGATTACCATTCCGGCCGATTTCTCGCAAAATGCGACTACCCTGACGCAGGAGAAGCCGGTGCAGTCGGAGATTATTTTTGAGCCGAACAGCGATTATAACTTTGTCGCCGGACAGATCGGGAACAGTGCAATGAACAAGCTGAAGTCGAAGCTGTCCGCCCAAATTACCGAAGCTTATACCCGCAGCATGTATGAACAGGTGGATACGATTGCTGCCGGGCTTGGAGACGCCGGCAGCGGGGCAAGCGAGCTGCAGGAAGGCGCAGACAAGCTGACAGACGGTCTGTCCACTCTGAAGACCAACCTGAACAAGCTGTCCAGCGGCACAACAGAGCTGCAGAGCGGACTGAAGCTGCTCTATAAAGGGGCCGGCAGCCTGAATGAAGGCACAGGCACGCTGACCGCCGGGACTGCCGACCTGGCCAGCGGCCTTAGCCAGCTCTCCAAGGCGGAGAAGCAGCTGCAGGCAGGTGCGGAGAAGTCACAGAGCGGGGCTTCGCAGCTGGCCGCCGGGCTTGAGAGCGCCAAGGACGGCAGCAGCAAGCTGACCGCAGGGCTGACCGCCTCCGAGGCGGCGAGCGGCCAGCTGGCCGCCGGTGCACAGCAGGTGGCGGCGGGGCTTGAGCAGATGCTCGCAGCGACGCCGGAGCTGCAGGACAGCGAGCAGTTCCAGCAGCTGCTGGCTGCGAGCAAGCAGGTGGCCGACGGCAGCGTGCAGCTGCACAGCGGCCAGGAGCAGCTGCTGGCGGGCAGCACGCAGCTGACGGAAGCGCAGCAGCAGCTGTACGACGGTGCTGCGGCCCTGAGCAGCGGCGGAACGCAGCTGGTCACCGGCCTCGGCACATTCGGCGACAAGCTGAATGATGCGACCTCCGGCAGCAGCAGGCTGGCTGACGGTGCGGTGGCCCTGAAGCAGGGTGCCTCGCAGCTGACTGAAGGGCTGACTAAGCTGGCCGGAGGCGTAGAAGGACTGTCCGAAGGCGCCGGCAAGCTGACGGACGGTGCCGGTGAGCTGCAGGACGGCAGCGGCAAGCTGGCCAGCGGCAGCGGTGAGCTGGCCCAGAAGCTGAATGACGCAGCCGCCGAAACGGCAAGCGTCAATTCCGGCGATGATACGGTCAGCATGTTCGCCGAGCCGGTCAAGCTGGTTGAGAATACCGACCGCAAGCTGGATCACTACGGGCTGGGCATCGCCCCTTATTTCTTGTCGCTTGCACTCTTTATGGGGGCTCTCGTGTTCACAACGGTATTCTCCCTGCGGGAATCGAGTGTGCCGGATGCTTCGCCGATGGGCCGGTTCGCCAGCCGTACGCTGATGTTCGTGATGGTAAGTGTGCTGCAGTCACTGCTTGCCGATGCGGTTCTCCTGTACGGCTTGAAGCTGGAGGTGCAGAGTGTGCCGCTGTTCTATCTGTTTACCCTGATCGTCAGCTTCACCTTTACCATGATTGTCCAGGCGCTGGTGACCTGGCTGGATAATCCGGGCCGCTTCCTGGCGATCGTGCTGATGATCTTCCAGCTTACCTCCAGTGCCGGGACCTTCCCGCTGGAGCTGCTTCCGCAGTGGATGCAGAAGGTTAATCCGTGGCTGCCGATGACCCACAGCATCGTCGGCTACAAAGCAATCATCGCCAGCGGCGATTACGCCCTGATGCGCGAGCAGATCGTATATCTGCTGAGCTATGCCGTTCTGTTCCTGTGCCTGACGTTCTTCTATTTCCTGCGCCAGAACGGCAAACGGACGAAAGCGCCGGCTCAAGAGCTGACAGCTTAAATGAAATGAGAAACTCCCGCACGCCTGGTGAAGGCGGTGCGGGAGTTTTTGCATGGCGGGGCGATGGATGGCTGCAGGCAGCGCAGCTGTGGGGGAGGAGCCGTTCAGCAGGCTTACCTCTTCAAGGCAAGCAGTGTAGCGTGGATGACTCTTTAGCGCTGAGGTATGTAAAGCTCCCTTGTTCCTTGCAGTGCATGCATTGCGGCGGGGCTGCCGCTAATCTGTGCGGTGTATTGCCGGTGAGGAGCCGGTGCCCATGCAGAGCAGCTGCTAATCCAGCATGTATTCCCTGTATTTGTTCTTTCGTGGATTCAGGACAAACCAAATGCCGCTGGCATAGCCGGATACGGCGTTGAAATTGCGCTTCAGCGTGGACTTGCCGGTCAGATAAGTAAGCGTCCAGAGGAGGGCGGCGTAATTTTTGGCCGGCGCTTTGCGCAGATTAAGCAGATAGTAATGATTCACTGCCGTGGCCCGGGCTACACGCCCGGCTTTGTCGCGCGAGCTTGGCGACTCATGATGGGTGATCTTCATCTCGGGATTGATCACAAGCTTGCCGTATTTGCTGGCCAGATGGCACATGTAAATGTCATCGGCCACGGCATAGCTGGTCATCCATGGATAGGGCTTCATGTCCTTCAGGGCTTCCCGCTTGAACGACATATTGCAGCCGTGGAAAAAGTCGGTCTCAAAAATATTCTCCGTCTCCCCCCAGAGCAGCAGCGAGCCTGCAAGGGTACTGGCCGACAGTCTGCCCGGCGAGCCGGACATCTGACAGGTCAGCCTGCCAAGCAGCTTCCCGGATACACTGCTGGATAAGCCCTTGGCGATGCCGCCGACGCCGACAATGGATGGATCGGATGCATAGGTATCGAGCATCCGGCGGATATAGAGCGGGTCGTCCAGCTCGGCATCATCGTCGAAGCTCAGCACAATCTCGCCGTCGATCAGCCCGAGCGCTTCATAGCGGGAGAGCCAGACGCCGGGCTTAGTTTTCCGGTAATAATGAAGCTCGGCATTGGGCATCTGGGCCAGAACCTTGCGGAAATACGAAAGTGTACTGTCCCCGATCTCGCCGTCATCGACAATCAGCAGCTCAATGGAGACATCCTCCAGCTCGGTCTGCCTGCCGATGGATTCAATGCACAGCGTAAGATCGCTGACCCGGTTGCGCGTGGGAATAACTATGGATACATCATGCATGCTGCTGCTCCTTCCGGGACGCCCTGAGCCGTCCATCATACTTGGATTTATAAATGCTTCCGGATAATCTTGTTAATCCAAGTGTACATTCCCTCGGGGAAGGCCGTATATACCACTTTCGTGTACTTTTTTACGGATTTTCTGAAATTTACAGGTGTGGACTAACATAGAGGGCTCATAGAGGGCTCATAGAGGGCTCATAGAGGGCTCATAGAGGGCTCATAGAGGGCTCAGAAAAAAGGAAAAAGCTGATCCAGCACGCTCCCGCCATAAATAAGCATTAGCAGACCAAGGATGATGCCGGCCACTCCGGCCACGCGCACGATATTCCTGAGCCTGGGGTTCGTATGATCTGAAGCTGTGCTTTTTCCTCCATAGCCGTTGTGATATTCCACCGTAGTACCCCGGGTATAGCGGGTACCGCGAATAAAAAAGAGGATTCCCAGCAAACGGGTGACCCAGTCAAGCAAAGACCATTCCTGCATAAGCTCACGCTCCTTTGATAATGATTAACCCGGTGCATGGCGAAGGCCGCAGAATTGGTTTGTGTTTTTCGGTTTACAACTATATAATAGTAAGTGACATATTATTTGTTATTGAAATCATGGTGTACGCAACAGGCCGGATGCCTATGGGTACATTAACTAAGCATGCACACTATTAGGAGGTACCTACAATGAGAATAGATGTATGGTCTGATTATGCCTGCCCCTTCTGCTACATCGGCAAAAGACGGCTGGAGCACGCGCTGAGCCAATTCCCGGACCGCGACAAGGTGGAGGTTGTATTCCGCAGCTTCCAGCTCGACCCGACAGCACGGACGGATGAAAGCAGAGACATTCATGAGATGCTTGCATCCAAGTATGGAATGACCCGAGACAAGGCTAAAGCGATGAATGCACAGCTGGCCGAGCAGGCGCAGGGCGTCGGACTGCAGTTTAACTTTGACACGCTGGTGCCTACAAATACCTTTGACGGACACCGCCTTAGTCATTATGCCGCTACCAAAGGCAAAGACAAAGAACTGACCGAACGTCTGCTAAAAGCGTACTTCACCGATTCGGTGAATATCGGCAAGCATGATGTCCTGGCCTCGCTGGCTGCCGAAGTGGGCCTTGATGCTGATGAGGTATCCGCAGTCCTGAACAGCGATGCCTATACTGCCGAGGTGGACCAGGATATTGATGCGGCCCGGCAGCTGAATGTGACCGGCGTACCGTTCTTTGTCTTCAATAATAAATATGCCGTTTCCGGTGCACAGCCCGGCCCGGTATTTACAGAGGTGCTCGACACCGTCTGGGCGGAGGAGCAGAGCAAACCTGTCCTCCAGGTTGTCGGCCAGCCCAAATCCCAGGCTCCGGATGCAGAAGGCTGCGACGACGGCTCCTGCAGCATTTGATTGCTTAATCCGCGGAAGTTACTGAGCCTGCAGGGGGACTGAAGCTCCTCGGATTGCTGAAATCGGTCTGGGAATGCTGAGTATGGTGGTTCTGAGCCAGTCGGATCCGGCTAACGGACACCAGGGACGTTATCATGTCTCTATCCAGTAACTATGGATTCTAACGGACTCAGATGACGTTATTGGCCCCCGTAATCTGAAATTACGGGGTCTTTTCGGCATATAAGAGCATCTGAGTCCGTTAGCGCGGTAAACAGGCGAATTTGGGCTGAATAAGAGCAATACGGTCCGTTAGAATTACTACTGGCTTAGTTATCCTTGTTCCTTTGCAGTATTGTTATACCGCCAAACGTGGGGGAAACAGGAGTACTGAACAGCGGGGCTGAGCATAACCAGACGACTGGAGCGCAGGCAGTCAACCCGGAGAGCAGCCCTATTAACTGGGCTCAGGGCAACTGGAGCACACGGGTAAAATGAGGCATAGCCGGTACAATAGTTAAGGTACGCACAGCCACCGCATAGCTTACACAATAAAAACGCCAGATCTCCGGCAATGGAGATCTGGCGTTTTTTGTGTGCGCCCGGCATGGGCGATAACTTGGCGGTGAAAGTCCGCTACAGGCTTGGCAGTAGGAACTGTTAGCCAAGGGCAAGGGTGTCCGCCGCGAGGCGGAATCTGAAGGAAGCCGGAGGCAAACCCTCGGTCTGACGAACAGAAATCACATAGAAGGCATGCTGGGACGGACGAGCTTGCACTACAAAGCAAAGTCCAATACTGCCCGAATTCCAGGATGTAAATGTGGCAGATAGATGAGGGGAAAGTTATCGCTCTTACCCGGGGAGGTCTCACAGACGTCAAGTAGGGAAAAAAAAATCCGAACGACGGAGTAAAGCTTGCTGTGAGAAGTCA
>NZ_FNDX01000046.1 GCF_900099765.1 Paenibacillus typhae
TTCCCTGATAGCTCAGTTGGTAGAGCACTCGACTGTTAATCGAGTTGTCACAGGTTCGAGTCCTGTTCGGGGAGCCATCTGGAGAGGTGTCCGAGTTTGGCCGAAGGAGCACGATTGGAAATCGTGTAGGCGCCACAAGCGTCTCGAGGGTTCGAATCCCTCTCTCTCCGTAGCGTTACCTCCCTGTATAGGGATGAGAACCCTCAGTGGTTCGTAGAACAGCATTGATAGTAGCATGGCCCGTTGGTCAAGGGGTTAAGACACCTCCCTTTCACGGAGGTAACAGGGGTTCGAATCCCCTACGGGTCATAAGATGGAGGCTTAGCTCAGCTGGGAGAGCATCTGCCTTACAAGCAGAGGGTCGGGGGTTCGATCCCCTCAGCCTCCACCATAAATTCTCTTATGTGGAATTAATAATTATTACTGACGCGGGGTGGAGCAGCCCGGTAGCTCGTCGGGCTCATAACCCGAAGGCCGCAGGTTCAAATCCTGCCCCCGCAATACATCCCCAAAAAGTGAAGAAATGCTTTGTAGCATATTCCGATTACTTTTCGGGGACCCCAAAATCTTTATCCTGGAACCGTGGTGTAGTTGGCCTAACATGCCTGCCTGTCACGCAGGAGATCGCGGGTTCGAATCCCGTCGGTTCCGCCATTGATTTAATTGGTATGAAGGTAATAGGAATTGAGCATCCTATATCTCGAAGTATAGAGTACCCATCCGATTCCGTAGCATTTGCTAATTATTATTGTTGGGGATTAGCCAAGCGGTAAGGCAACGGACTTTGACTCCGTCATGCATAGGTTCAAATCCTATATCCCCAGCCATTTTACTTTAATGTTTGAGAGCCATTAGCTCAGTTGGTAGAGCACCTGACTTTTAATCAGGGTGTCGAAGGTTCGAGTCCTTCATGGCTCACCATTCCTTACAAAGCGTGCGCGTGTGGCGGAATGGCAGACGCACCAGACTTAGGATCTGGCGTTTCACGACGTGGGGGTTCAAGTCCCTTCACGCGCACCATGTTTATGCGGACGTGGCTCAGCGGTAGAGCATCGCCTTGCCAAGGCGAGGGTCGCGGGTTCGATTCCCGTCGTCCGCTCCATATAGATTGTGCGCCCTTAGCTCAGCTGGATAGAGCGTTTGACTACGAATCAAAAGGTCAGGAGTTCGAATCTCTTAGGGCGCGCCATTTATTTTTACAGGCAACACGAACCACTGTATTACGGGATGTAGCTCAGCTTGGTAGAGCACCTGGTTTGGGACCAGGGGGTCGCATGTTCAAATCGTGTCATCCCGATTCTATATTTTGCGGGTGTAGTTCAATGGTAGAACTTTAGCCTTCCAAGCTAATAGCGTGGGTTCGATTCCCATCACCCGCTTACGAAACAGAGCAAGGGCTGTGGATTATCCGCAGCTCTTGTTTCTTATTGCTCACCAACAACACGCCTGTAATCTGCAGGGGTGTTTTTTTGCCGTCCAGAAGTGTGTTAAATGACAGCTGACAGGGGCCTAAGTCTGTTATGGTATACTTACAAAATTATCCTCACTACTACAGGTAATCAAGGAGCACAGCAATGACAGACAAAGTAATAAGGATTTTTAAAATCATCAACGCCATTCAATCTAACCCAGGCATTACAGCAGCAGATTTAGCGTTCCGATGCGATGTGAACATCAGGACGATTTATAGGGATCTGGATGTCATCAGCCATTTTGCACCGGTTGCGAATGAAGGCAGGGGCACGGGGTACAGGTTTCTGGGGACGTTTTTTCAATATCCGCTTGATTTCTCCGAACAGGAAGCCCTTGCTTTTTCACTCCTGCCTTCGGTGCTGCATGAAGACAAAGTCCCTCCGGGCTTCCATACCGCCTATGATAAAGTGATGGGAACACATCTCAAGGAGAAATCTAAACTAAACGGTGTGCTTGAAAATATTGCAAATATCATCCAGATGGGGACGCCTGCGTATCGTAAGGAAAGCCGTAATTTTCTCCAGCCGATTATAGGAGCTATCCTGGAGCAGCAGAGCATCCGGACGGTCTATCACTCACAGGCGCGTAATACCACAACTGAACGTGAAATCGATCCTTATTATCTGATTCCGCGGGACCAGCGCTTTTATCTGATCGGGTATTGTCATCTGAAGCAGGATATCCGCACCTTCCGCATTAGCCGGTTTCAGCAGGTTGAGGCTACGGGTATCACCTTTGACAAAAGCAGCTTCAACATCAAGCATTATCTCAAAAACACATGGTCCATTGACCGCGGCAGCAAAAATATCAGGTTTAAGGTACGCTTTTCCCCTGATGTGGCACGATATATCAGAGAGGAGGAGCTGTTCGTGCATCCGCGGATGAGCGATCAGAAGGACGGCAGCCTGCTGTTTGAGGTGACCGTCAATAACGCCAAGGAATTCATGAAATGGATTCTGCAGTATGGCCCGGAGGCGGAGATTCTGGAGCCGGCATCGGCCAGACTGGAAATGAAGCTGAAGCTGGAGCGGTGGATCAAGATGTATCAGTAGAAAAAAAGCACAACTGCCCGAAGCAAATAGAGTACGGGAAGTTGTGCCACAGCATAACGTATTATTTTATGAAAATGGATTACTCAGCCTGGGCGGCATCCGCCCAAGCAGGCAATCCGAGTCCGGCAGCAACACGCTGCCCGAATTCAGGATCAGCCTTGTAGAAATGGCCGATCTGACGGATTTTGATCTCATCGTATTCTACCGGTGTCATGGCGCCAACGATGTTCTCCACAAGGCGGGCACGCTCCTCTTCACTCAGCAGACGGTACAGGTCACCGGCTTGGGTGTAATGATCATTATGATCGTAAGCGACACTGTCGGCCTGGCCGGAAACCTGGAACGGGGCCGGCTTATCCTGCGGAGATTCCTTGGCTCCGCCAAAGCTGTTGGGTTCATAGTAGACGGAACCGCCGCCGTTGCGGGTCGAGTTCATGGCACCGTCACGCTGGTTGTTGTTCACCTCGGCCACAGGACGGTTAATCGGCAGCTGATTGTGATTAGCCCCTACCCGGTAACGGTGGGCATCGGCGTAAGCGAACAGGCGGCCCTGCAGCATTTTGTCAGGGGAGGCTTCAATGCCGGGCACGAACGACCCCGGGGAGAAGGTAGCCTGCTCAACCTCCGCAAAATAGTTCTCCGGGTTACGGTTCAGCACCATCCGGCCAACCTCGATCAGCGGGTAATCCTTCTGTGACCAGACCTTGGTTACGTCAAAAGGATCGAACCGGTACGTATCCGCATCCTCCTCTGGCATAATCTGCACACACAGTCTCCATGCCGGGAAATCCCCTTTGTCAATCGCATTAAACAAGTCCTCTGTATGGTAATCCGGATTCTCACCCGCCAGCTGTGCCGCCAGTTTGACATCCAGATTTTTGACACCCTGCTCTGTTTTAAAATGATATTTCACCCACACAGCCTTGCCCTCAGCATTAACCCACTTAAAGGTATGGCTTCCGAACCCGTGCATATGACGGAGCGTTGCGGGAATGCCGCGGTCGGACATCAGGATAGTAACCTGATGCAGTGATTCAGGCGACAGAGACCAGAAATCCCACACCGCGTTCGGATTTTTCAGGTGAGTCTGCGGATGACGCTTCTGCGTATGAATGAAGTCCGGGAACTTAATGGCATCGCGGATGAAGAAGACCGGCGTATTGTTGCCGACAAGATCATAATTGCCTTCCTCTGTATAAAATTTAACGGCAAAACCGCGCGGATCACGGACCGTATCAGCAGAACCGAGCTCACCGGCTACAGTCGAGAAGCGGATGAACATAGGCGTACGCTTGCCTACTTCAGACAAAAAGGCGGCCTTGGTATATTGGGACAAATCCTGTGTAACCTCAAAGTATCCATGAGCACCCGCTCCCTTGGCATGGACAACCCGTTCAGGAACACGCTCTCTGTTAAAATGGGCCAGCTTCTCCAGCAGATGAACGTCCTGCAGCAAAGTAGGTCCTCGTGAGCCTGCTGTCATTGAATTCTGGTTGTCTCCGACGGGGGCGCCCCAGCTTGTGGTTAGTTTGTTGTTGCTTTGACTCATGAATACAATCACCTCGGTATAGGATTTGAATTTAGAATTAGTATAAGTTCTATATTAACAAAAATTTTAAAGAAATCAATCCTTTTTTATAATTATTATAATTAACAATATGCGGAAAGTAGAACGGGTATAAGCTGTTACGATCTGACAGTTAAGGTATTGGATAAGATTAGTTAAGGTGCCGGAGGAAAAAGTGGAGATGATGAGGGAGGCTGATTTACGCGGTTTTCGGTAACGAAAATGGGTCAGGTAATAAACAGTATGTATTAGAATGGGCATCAAGAGAGCGCCGCGCTGCAACAGCTGGCCCGTCTGCAGCGCTTCCGTGCTCCCCTCGCCATTATAACAACTGATTGAGCCTGCTTTCAGGCTCTTCACCATTTTCTACACGTTTTATATTGCTTACAAAGAAATCATACCGTTTTTTATGAAATTTTCGACCATCGGGCATTCCTGCTGTATGGGGAGTGAGTATCACATTACCCAGATTCCGCAGCTCACTGTCGATAGGAAGCGGTTCAGATTCAAAGACATCCAGGCATGCGCCAGAAATATCGCCGTTTTTTAATGCATCAATCAAGTCTCTTTCGTTGACTATCCCGCCGCGGGCTGTATTGATAAAAAGAGCGGTGTTCTTCATTTTCTTGAATGTCGTTTTGTTGATCAGCTGCTTAGTCTGCTGATTCAAGGGTAAGTGTACACTGACTATGTCCGATGTGCTTACAAGCGTATCGAAATCACTCATTTTCACAAAAGAATCAGATTGTACAGCGGGATTTCTCGCATAAGCCAGCACATTCATATCAAAAACACTGCAAAATGCCGCTACTTTTTTTCCGATAGCACCCAAACCGATAATCCCAACCGTTTTGCCCTCTAATTCACTCCCTGTATAGTTCAGTTGATTTTCATTCATCCTGTTTTTCATGAAGGTATCAAGAAACGGTATGTTTTTATAATATGACAATATCAGTGCCATGACGTGCTCAGCCACTGCCTGTGCATTCACTCCTGCAGCATTGGCCACCCAAATACCGAGCTCAGTGCAGGCTGGGACATCTACGTTATCAAATCCTGCACCCGTCTGTACCAGTTTTAAATTTTTTGCGATAGAAAGCAGGCGGTGATCCACTTTAATATGCTCGGGAATGATAACCTGACAATCTTTAATATGATGCAGCATTTCTTCTCCGGGCGGGACAATTACAACATTCCATTCTTGCGGAAAGTATCTTGCTATATTTGATTTTGAGATCTCGTTAAAATAGCCAACGATGAGAATCTTCATTGTTAAACCCCTTTCATTGCTGTTTGACCTTCTTCAGGTTTTCAATTGACCCCTCGTCTTTGTTAATGATAATTTTAAACATGAAGAATATGGTTGTAAAACTCAAAACAGGCTAGCGGTTCGCAGTTAAGTTAAGTCTGGCCAATTATGGGCCTGCAAACTGACGTATAAAAACTTTATTTTCCTAGTCTAATCCTCAAAAAAAGCCCCCATCCGCGAGAAGCAGACAGAGGCTTGATGTTATTCCAATATCGTGGAGTAGAGGAGAAGCTGACAGGCTACTCCTTGATGTACATTTTGCTGTAATACTCATCCAGCATCCGTTTGGTTGCGAACTCGGTGCGGGTGGTTTCGATACTCTTGCGCATCATTTCCACCCATTTCTCACGGTTTTCGTAGAAGGTTGGCAGTACGCGGTTCAGCAGGGTATCGTACAGCGCGTCGCTGTCATGCTTGTCGAGCACGGCAAAATCCGTTGTCTCGAAGCCTTCACCGATCTGCCAGCCGTTCTCGCCGTCGATGCAGGCTTCCGGCCACCAGCCGTCGAGAATGGAGCAGTTCAGCACGCCGTTCATCGCAGCCTTCATGCCGGAGGTGCCGCTGGCTTCCAGCGGACGGCGCGGATTGTTGAGCCAGATGTCGGAGCCGCGGGTCAGCTGTGCGCCGATGGTCATATCGTAGTTTTCCAGGAAGACTACGCTCTTCGGATACTTTTTCATCATGGCGACGAGGTTGCTGACGATTTTTTTGCCATTGTCATCCAGCGGATGGGCTTTGCCGGAGAAGACGATCTGGATTTTGCCGTCCTGCAGGTAAGGCTCAATGATATCAGGCTGGGAAAAAATCAGGTCACTGCGCTTGTATGGAGCAGCCCGGCGGGAGAAGCCGATCAGCAGGTTCTCAGGATTCAGGGCGATACCGGAGCGCTCTTCAATGAAGCCGATCAGCTCGTTCTTGATCTCCTTGTGCGCAGCCCACAGGTCGCCGCCTTCCTCGTAGGTGCGTGTGATCCGTTCGTCCACCCAGGTAGGTGTGTGAATTGCATTAGTGATGCCGATGATTTCCGATCTGCCGGCGACTTCCTTCCACATTTTGTTGGCTGTATCCGCATGCAGCTGGGCCACACCATTGGAGATGCGGGACAGACGCAGGCCGGCCACGGTCATATTGAACGGCTCGCCGCCGATCCGCTCCATCTGTGCTCGCGTCAGGCCGTTAAAAGCGCCCATGTACTCGAGACGGTCCAGCGGGTGGGTTTCGTTGCCCTCTTTTATCGGAGTATGGGTAGTAAATACCACCTCTTCGCGCGTAGCCTTCCAGGCTTCCTCAAAGGTGCTGCCTCCGGACATCTTCTCGCGGATCAGCTCGATGGCAGCAAGGGCCGCATGGCCTTCATTAAAATGATAGACGTCGATTGGAATTTCCAGCGCACGCATTGCTTTTACCCCGCCAATCCCGAGCACAATCTCCTGGGCAATCCGTTCTTCGCCGAACCAGCCGTACAGCTGGCCGGTAATCCAGGCGTCACCGTTCTCCGGAATGTCCGTATCGAGCAGATAGAGGGGGTTATTGCCGAACTTGTCTGTTTTCCAGACTTTGCAGACCACATCCACTTTTCTCACCTTTACGGTGACCTTAACGCCTGTATCTTCAAGAAAATCATAAACATAATTGTGGTAGGAGTCATAGGGATTGCCGTTCGCATCAATCTTCTGGTCGGTATAGCCCTGCTTCCATTTCAGCCCGATCGGGATGATGGGGGCACCGATGTCCTTTGCACCTTTGATGTAATCTCCAGCAAGAATGCCTAAGCCGCCGGCGTACATTTTGAAGTCGGAATGCAGGCCATACTCCATGCTGAAATAAGCGACAGACGGTAATTTGTTCTGGTTCACTTGATAAGCCTCCTAAATACGAATTGGATTATAATCAGGTGCTGCTGCAGGCTACATCTAAGGTGCAAACGTTTGCTCAAAACGGCAAAAACTTCCCTGGAAGCGATTGCACACTTATTCTAGCACATTTGCTGAAAAAAAGCACAGCGAAGTTTGAAAAACAATTTTGCCTGGAAAAAGGGCACAAATGTAGCAGGCTGAAATTATGCACGCAGTAGGTATCCTTGGCTAGTGCCGAGGGAGTATGGCAGTTTCGGGACTGAGCTGAACTTCCCAAATCTTCATTTTTGTTTATCAGACGGAGGATGGCGGCCGAAATAAAGGATGAAGCATAACACAACATAGGGGGAACTGAGCACATGAAAAAAATCCTAAGTATTCTGGCAAGCTGTGTTTTGGCGGTAAGCATGATGTCGGGAGCAGCGCTGGCAAAATCTGAAAACGGTAACGGAAAGGGTAACGGCAACGGTAACGGTAACAGCAATAAAGAAGCAGCTGCACCTGCAGCGAACCCTACATCTGGCAATGCGAAAGAAAAGGACAAAGAGAAGGGCAATGACAAAGGCAATGACAAAGGCAATGAAAAGGGTAAGGAAAGCGTTACTTCGGTCACTTATGATACATATGGAAACAAGGGCCACAATGGATATAAGGGGCTTCTGAATGCGATCGAAAACGTGAAGGACAAGCCGGCAGGGGCTGTTATTGCGGGACTCTTGCTGACTAAATATAACACGGAGCTGACACCGCAAATGAAAGCTGAGCTGGAAGCCATTCAGGATAAGGATGCCGCGCTGACAGCATTGGCGGAAATGCTGAAGCAGCAGGGAAGTGTAACGGATGCTGTGTATGTACAGAAGGAAGCTATTCTGGCCAATGTCAAGAATCTCAACTCGTACAGAAAGCTTGGCGAGCTCTATGCACAAACCGGTCAAAAAGGGATCAAGCTGTATGTTAACGGCGAAGAATCCGCCACAGAGGTTGCTCCGGTTCTCAAAGCAGGAAATACATTAGTACCGTTCAAAGCGATTGCGGAGGCCCTGCAGGCCGAGGTGATCTGGAATGCGAAGGAACGTTCTGTCACCATGACCCGGGAAGGCACTACCGTGAAGCTGTTTATCGATAAGAAGACTGCGTATGTCAACGGTCAGGAGGTCATTCTCCAGGTAACACCTGCAATCGTTAAGGGCACTACCGTGGTGCCAGCCCGCTTTGTCAGTGAAGCCTTGAAAGCTACCGTTAAATGGGAGCCGGTATCCCAATCTGTAGTCATCTACGAAGAGTAGGGTTTTGCGGTAGAGACTGGCCAACGGGAAAATAATATACATTGTAAATTCGCTAAGGCACGGCAGATCCTGTCGTGTCTTTTGATGTTTGATTAAACCGGGGAAATCCGAGTAAGATAGAAAGTAACTATTAAGGATGGTGAAAAAATTGGGAATCGTAATAATCGGCAGTCTGAATATGGATATGGTGGTGCGCACAAGCCGGGCTCCTGAGGCCGGAGAGACCTTGTTTGGACAAGCCTTTGCCTTATCTCCCGGGGGAAAAGGGGCGAATCAGGCGGCAGCCGCAGCCCGTCTGGGCGCAGAAGTGACGATGATCGGCAGAGTGGGCAAGGATGGATTCGGCCGTGAGCTGCTTGAGGTAATGCGGCAAGAGGGGGTCCATACTGATTATATTGGGCAGAGTGAGACACAGGCTACAGGTGTGGCTTCCATCGTGGTGGACGAGGAAGGAGAGAACCGGATTATCGTGGTGCCCGGGGCGAATCTCGAAATGGGCCGGGAGGATATCGCAGCGCTGGAACCGGTTATCCGCCAGGCGGAAATGGTGGTGATGCAGCTGGAAACAGACCTCTCCATGTGTGAACAGGCAGCGTCTATGGCTCATAGCCATGGCATTCCGGTAATTCTGAACCCGGCCCCGGCCCGCGTGCTTACTGATGAATTGCTGCAGCATGTGGCTTATCTGACCCCCAATGAAACGGAGGCGGGCATCCTGGCGGGAATGGCCGTGAACAGCATCGCGGATGCCGAGCAGGCCGCACGGCTTCTGCTGCAAAAAGGTGTAGAGAATATTATCGTCACGCTCGGCTCCAAAGGGGCACTGATTGTGAATCATGCCGGAAGCCGGCACATTCCGGGGTTTCCTGTGCAAGCTGTCGACACGGTAGCTGCGGGGGATTCTTTTAACGGGGCGCTGGCCTATCAGCTGACCTCCGGAAAGACGCTTACCGAGGCCGTCCGTTTCGCCAATGCGGTCGGGGCTCTGGCGGTAGGCAAGCAGGGGGCAATTCCATCCCTGCCGCAGCTGGCGGAGGTTGAACAGTTCCTCAAGGAGTCGGCTAGACCCTAAGGTTAATAAGCATATTCAGATACATAAGGAGCTGAGCATGGTGAGCGGCACTGTAACGGTTAAAGAGGTAACGCTAGGCGAGGGAATGCCTAAAATCTGTGTACCGCTGGTTAGCGGGACCCTGGCTGAGCTGGAAAAAGAGGCCGGGGCGCTGAGGGCTCTCGCGCCGGATGTAGTGGAGTGGCGGAGCGATTTCTTTGCTGAAGTGGAAGATATCACGGCGGTTATAGCAGCACTGGAGCGGATTCAGGCCATTCTGCCGGACCTTCCGCTGATCTTCACCTTCCGCAGCGCCAGAGAGGGCGGAGAGAAGGAGATTTCCACGGACTATTATATTCAGCTGAATAAGGCTGCCGCCCAGAGCGGCCTGGTCGATATTATTGATGTGGAGCTGTTCAACGAGGAGAATACCGTTCGTGATTTGATTGCGGCTGCGCACGCTAGCGGAGTATTCGTAATCCTGTCCAATCATGATTTTCAGGGAACGCCGTCCGAAGAGGAGATTGTATCCCGGCTGTGCAGGGCGCAGGAGCTGGGCGGCGATCTGCCGAAGATTGCCGTTATGCCGGGGAGTCCGGGGGATGTGCTGACGCTGCTGGCGGCAACCAATAGGATGCAGGAGCAATATGCGGACCGTCCGATTATTACAATGTCCATGGCCGGGGAAGGGGTAATAAGCCGCCTGGCCGGGGAAATCTTCGGCTCGGCGCTGACCTTTGGTGCAGCGCACAAGCCCTCCGCTCCGGGCCAGGTGGCGGTAACCGAGCTGCGCAGTGTGCTGGAGCTGCTGCACCGCAGTCTATGATCCGCGGGCATTGAAGAAATCAGCTGATTATAGACAGCTCCGTCAGTTGGAGCTGTCTTTATGCTGATCCTGCACCGTTATTCCCCGTGAATGAAAGACGTCTTTAGCCACAAAGGTTGCATTCAGCACACGCGGAAATCCGGAATAGGGCGCGCAGAGCAGGATGGCTTCCACGATTTGCTCGGGAGTGAGTCCTACATTAAGCGCGGCATTGATGTGAACGTTAAGCTGTGGCTCGCAGCCGCCCAGAGCGGTGAGCGAGGAGATCGTGATAAGCTGGCGCTGCCGCAAATCCAGCCCTTCGCGGGTGTAAATATCGCCAAAGGCAAACTCGATAATGAATTGCCCCAGATCGGGAGAGATGTCTTCAGCGATTCAATGACTTTGGCTCCCCCGGTGCCATCCACCTCCATCAGCTTCTCCCATCCGCGTTCGTATCGTTCGACAGTCATAAGTTAGCCCTCCATTTGAGTGAATTATTGTTTCTGATCCAAGCGTACAGTTTAGAGCGCGCTCTAATGCAACTGTTTATTTGTTGTGGTAAAATGCAGCCATGGACAAGCTGCTTACGATTCAGGAAATGTCCCGCTTAACGGGACTCTCCGCACATACTTTGCGTTATTACGAGAAAGAAGGAATGCTGGAGGGCGTGGCGCGGAGTGAACAGGGATACCGTGTTTATTCAGAGGCAGATGTATCATGGGTACAATTTCTGGTGATCCTGCGGGAGCTGGATATTCCGATCCGCGAGATGAAGCGATATTCCAGTCTGCGCAGCCAAGGACCTTCTACTGTGCATGAGCGCAGGCTTATGCTGGAAGCCCACCAGCTCAGGGTTGAGCAGCAGATGCTTAAGCTCGGCGAGAATCTGGAGAAGATTGCTGGCAAAATTCAGTACTACAAGGAGATGGAGGAAGACATCGAAATCGGCTTACGCCGGAAAAGGAGGCAGAAATGCCCATGACGGAATCCATTCTGGTTGTTGAGGATGAGGAGAAAATCGCCCGCCTGCTGCAGATTGAGCTGGAATGCGAGGGGTATCAGGTATCCATCGCCGGCAGCGGCCCCGGCGGGCTTGAAATGTACCAGGAGCAGCAGCCCGGGCTCTTGCTTCTGGATGTGATGCTGCCCGGCTTCAGCGGAATTGAGCTGCTGCGGCGCATCCGGGCCAGTGATGCCCATACTCCAGTTCTGCTGCTGACCGCCAAAAGCTCGGTTGAAGATAAGGTCTCCGGGCTTGACCTGGGCGCAAACGATTATATTACAAAGCCTTTCCAGATCGAGGAGGTGCTGGCACGTGTACGGGCTGCACTTAGACTGGCGGCAAGCCGCAGGACAGCGGAAACAGACAGGGAGCCGGACTCCTGGCTGCGGGCAGAGGATCTGGAGCTGAACGAGGCCACCCGTGAGGTGATCCGCGCAGGCCGGAGCATTGAGCTGACTCCGCGGGAGTTCGACCTGCTCGTATACCTGCTGAAGAACAAGCGCCAGGTACTGAACAGGGAGCAGATCATGTCCGCCGTCTGGGGCTATGATTATTACGGTGACACCAATGTGGTGGATGTCTATATCCGCTATGTCCGTAAAAAGATTGCCCTGGATAACGGGAGTGAGCTTATCCATACGGTACGGGGCATCGGTTATGTGCTGAAGGATAATCCATGAAGCTGCGCAGCAAAATCTACCTTTATTCCAACGTGCTGTTCGCCGTGCTTCTGATCATTATGAATCTGTTTATCTATGCGGTGTTCAGCCGGCTGCTGACCGAGAATGAGCTGGAGCAGGCCGGGGCAGAGACAGCCAAAATCGCCGCCGATATGCGCAGGGCCGCCGGGGAGGTGCCTCCGGCCGAGCTTCTCCGCGCTTATGTCCCGGTTGAGGGAATGCTCCGGCTGCTGGCCGAAGGCGGGGGCGGACCGGCGCCTGTAACCTCGGCCTCGGAACAGGAGCTTAGCCGGCTGAAGCCTGCGTACCATCAGGAGAGGCAGACCCGTATGCTCAGCTTGGACGGGCGTTCCTATGCCTTCGTATCCGTTCCGGTCATCTGGATCGACGGGACGGTAATGAATGTGCAGATGACGAAAAGTCTGGAGAGCACGATGAGTACGCTAAGGGTGCTCAGGATTGTGCTTGCCGGAGCGACTGCATTTGCGCTGATTCCGCTGCTGCTCTCCAGCCGGCTGCTGTCCGGGCTGATTATGCGGCCGATTGTCCTGATGACCGCCACGATGCGGGAGATCAAGGACAGCGGGAAATTCCGGCGGCTGACGCTGCAGGATGATGCCAAGGATGAACTGGTGGAGATGGGACATACCTTCAACGGGATGATTGCCCTTCTGGAGAGCAATTATCTCAAGCAGGAGAAGTTTGTGTCCGATGCCTCGCATGAGCTGCGCACACCGCTTACTGTCATCGAGAGCTATGCCAGTCTGTTGAAGCGCAGAGGACTCGCTCATCCGGAGCTGTTCAATGAATCGGTCGAGGCGATCCATTCCGAGGCAGTCCGGATGAAGGAGCTGACAGAGCAGCTGCTGCTGCTGGCAAAGCATCAGGAGCAGTGGGTACTCTCCATGAAGCTTATGGATCTGGGGGAGCTGGCCCGGGCTTCGGCCAAAGCTTTTTACAAAGCGTATGGAAGGGATGTTCTTGTCCGCTCGCAGGGGACAGTCCAGGGATACACTGATGAAGCCAAGCTGCGGCAGCTGCTGTTTATTTTTCTGGATAATGCCCGTAAATACAGTGATGAAGCTATCACCATCAGTCTTGAGGCTGCCGGCCGCGAGAGCATTATCGTCATTACCGACCGCGGGATCGGTATCTCTCCGGACGAGCTGCCCAGAATATTTGACCGCTTTTACCGGGTGGATACGGCAAGAAGCCGTCAGGGCGGCGGGGCAGGCCTCGGCCTGTCGCTCGCTGCCGAGATAGCCGGGGCAATCGGTGCGGAGCTGTCCATGGACAGTACACCCGGCCGGGGGACCTCGGTCACCATCCGGATTGCCGCTGAGAGCAGGGGAAGAACATGAGCAGACCGAGAATACACCTGAACATTCCATACAAAACAATACTGATCGCCGCTGCCGTCCTCCTGCTGGCAATAGCCTGCCTATGGTTTTTCCGGAAAGAAACAGGCCCGCTGCTCAGCAGGGAGGCTGCAGAGCAGGCACTGCTGGAGGAGTACCCTGGGACGATCCAGCAGCTAAGCGAGCGAGCCGGCAATTACGCAGCCAAGCTGCAGACAGCTCAGGGACTGTACGAGGTTAAGCTGGACGGTGCTACCGGCGAGATCATATCCATTGTGCTGCTGCAGGCGGTTCCTGCGCCTGGACCTACGCCGGAAGTCCAGCCAAGTCCCGATGCTTCAGGAGCTCCAGTGGTCTCAGCCTCACCGCCGGCAGGAGCAGCTTCGGCAACTCCTCCCGCGCCCTCAACATCCCCGCCGCAGCGGGTAGTGTCCGAGGCCGAGGCTGTAAAGCTGGCCTTGCAGGAGGTACCGGGGGAGGCAGATGACGTGGATACCGGAATCAATGAAGACGGGGCCTTTTACCTGGTGGAGATTTCAACGCCTGATGACCGCGAGGCGGTAGTACAGGTTGATGCGATATCGGGTAATATCCGTTCGGTTACCTGGGAAGAGCCGGATGATGATCATGAATGAGCAAGAAATGAAGTGTTTTCTCATCGATTTCTAATCTTGCTGCCGCTGTCCTCTCATGTTGAAGCCTTATATTAAATACATGAGCAGGCCAGATTAAAACCAGGAGGGGGAAAAAGATGAAGAAACAATTACTCAGCAGTGTAGCAGCAGCGGCGATCATTCTCGGGGGGACTTACGGCATCAATGAAATCCGGAGCGGAACAGCAGAAGCGGCATCAGCGGTCCAGCAGACTCAGAGCAAAACGCTGATCGGTGTGGCCAAAGCGGAAGAGATTGCCCTGAAGGCGGCACCGGGTCAGGTGGAGAGCATTGATCTGGAGAAGAAGCTAAGCGGTACTTATTACGACATCGATATTCAGCAGAAAAACCAGGAGATCGATGTAAGAGTCGATGCTTATACCGGTAAAGTTCTGAGTGTGCGCAAAGAAACCGACAACAATGACGATGATGATCACTATACGTCCTCATCCGCAGCATCAGGTGCGGCGCTGATCACTGCAGCCAAGGCGGCAGAGGCGGCAACAGCCAAAGTCGCGGGAAAGGTAACGGATGTAGACCTTGACCGGGATGACGGAACGGCTGTCTATGAGGTGGAAATCAGAAACGGACGGACATCGACGGAAGTCGGCGTTGATGCCTATACAGGCAAGGTACTGTACACGGATGTAGATTCCGATGATGACGATAACGATGGTTATGATGATTAAAATCAGAAAGAGAGGCAGCCGGAAACCGGCTGCCTTTTTCATGTGCTTTTTTATATAACTTGACTGCGTCCGCTCTACAGTAATCCTACTGCTTCGCTCCCGTATAGACATGCACGGCATCCCGCAGAAAGGCGGCCATACCGGGACGGCGCTTGTCGTAATAAGCGGTGAAGCGCTCATCATCGACATACATTTGCGCCAATCCGGCATGGGCTTCCTTCGTATAGGTATCCCAGGAGAAGCCGAGCCACTGGCGGTGCAGGTCGGCAGCCTTTTGCGCCAGCTCACTTGCTGAATCGCCTTCCTCCATCGCCTGCTCAAGTGCGGCAAAGATGTCCTCCTCCAGCTGCCGGCAGGCGGCATACTGCTCCTCCGTCATATTTCTCAGCCTGGAGTTCGACTTCTCGACGGCCTCCTCACCGTATTTCCCGCGGATCTCCTGTCCGTATTGCTGCTCGTTATCCTCAATCAGCTTCTGCTTAAAGCCTGCAAATTTCTCTTCATTGCTCATGGTTATTCTCCCTTCGGACTGGGCCAGTGTCTGCTCGACGTTTGCGATCAGCTCATCCAGCTGTTTCCGCCGCTGAAGCAGCTGCTCATGGTGTTCCCGCAAGGCCCGGGCGCCGTCAAAGGACGGGGAGGTCACGATGTCCCGGATTGCCTCCAGTGTAAGGCCAAGCTCGCGGTAAAAAAGAATCTGCTGCAGTAGATTGACCTCCGCCTGGCCGTAAATGCGGTATCCCGAGGAATTGATTCTCGCCGGCTTGAGAAGACCAAATTCATCGTAATACCGCAATGTCCGCGGACTGATGCCCGCCAGCGCCCCCAGCTTCTGCACGGTATATTCCATGTACGCCACCTCCTTGGTTCATTCACCGGATGATCGTGCCTTACGTCTGTAAGCTCCTGCTTACAAAAACAACTCTACACCTTGACGTTACGGCAATGTCAAACGCTAATTTTAGCGTAACCGGAGAGCAAAGCAGTCATACAAAAAGCGGCAATCTCCCACAGGAAGCCCTTATGGAAAATTGCCGCAGCCGCAGATAGCCTTATTATTTTTTGCCGAGCTGGGCTGTAAAGTACGCCTGCAGCTCCGCGACCTTCCGCGGATCAGCCAAAGCGCCCTCGCCCTTGAAGTAATGCTCGGCTACCAGCTCCCAGGTAGGAACGATTTTTTGGGCGGTCATCGCTTTGATGGCGATTTTGACCGTTTTGCGTTCTCTGGCGTTGGAGAAGGTATCCACAAAATGCTGGGACCGTGAGAAGTCCAGCTCTTCAAATACCGCACGGAAAATTTCCGCCGTCATCCGCGCATCGTCGAGAGCCCGGTGGGCGGAGCCGGAAGGCTCAAGGCCGAGCAGCGCCATCGCACCTTCTACGCTGATATCGTTGGTAAGTCCGCGGGCGCGCAGCAGCCCTTTCAGCAGATCAAAATAAGTGGCCTCCATCCAGTAGGACTCGTCCATTTTGTGCATACGCACGTCCTGGATGATCCGCTTCATGTCCTCGCCGCCCCAGGTCAGCAGCAGCACACCGTCAGGACTCTGATCAAGCCAGCTCCGGAAAGCGGTGATGACTTTGGGGAACCGGGAGGCGACGTCGATGTCCTCCTGCGGGATGCCGGTTTTTTTCTTAATGAACGAATTGAGGGTAGAGAAATATATAGGCTTGATTAAGGCCGTGAACTCATCCTTAAACTGCAGGGAAGCGTCTAACCGGACGGCTCCAATCTCAATGACCTCCATAGGATGCTCGCTGGCAAATTTGCGGCCGTTGAATTCGATGTCCAGAATAATATAATCCACAGGTGATGCCTCCGTTTTCATTGACTGGCGCTTGTAAAGAAAAGAATGCGCCGACCTTTCTATTTTAGCAAAAAATGCAGATAAAAGGGAGAACCGCGTGGAACCCCCGCCGTGCAGGCAAAAAAAGGGGCTAGCGGTTTGCTCCTAGAGTCATGGAGGCAGGGGGAAGTACATCTTTGCAGGAGAATTTTGAGCAGCTGGAGCATTCTTTCGGTTTCTTAGGATTTCTGGGAATTAATGGTGTAAAATGGGTAATAATTTGGGATGCTCTGTTTATTAGAGCGGAACGTTATAGACGGAGGAGGGGGAATACTTCATGCGGCTGTATGTAACTGTGAAAAGTGGAGGCAAACGCAAGCCGGTGCTGGGACGCCGTGAATTGATTCTTGCTCAGACTCCGGGCAACCTGGAGGAACTGATTACTGCCGTTGTGGCTACACAGATGAAGGAACTTACTGATAAGCAGGGGCGCGGCGAGCTGATTCACTTTTTGACGGGTGGTGCCATTAACAATCAGCGGGGCAGCGGTAAAACCGGCTTCGGAACGGTCTATAACGACAATCTGCCTGAGCTGGGGAAAGCGTTGGAAGCTGCGCTGCTGGGATTTGAGGACGGGCTGTATAAGGTGTTTGTACGTGGGGAAGCATGTCAGCGGCTGCAGGAGCCTCTGGTACTGAATGATGGGGACGAGCTCGTATTCATCCGGTTCCCGATGCAGGCGGGAAGTCTATGGTAAAGGGCGAGGCTGAATAATGGAATTCATGAATCCGGATATTGTATGATTACGCATATGAAAGGAAGCCTTGCGTGATCTTTATCTTCATATGTAAAAAAACGCGCAAAAAGCAGGAATATGGCCTCAATAGAACGAAATTTATTAGCCGGGGAGAGAGGTTGATGGAATGAAGAAAAAAGCGGCTGTCTATTTGCAGTCTTTACAAAATGCATACTCTTCTATTTGCGGATTGATGATGGTAGTAACAAATCAAGAGGATGATCGCTTAACGCAGCCTTCTGGATTATCTGAAGAATTTGGTGATGTGTTAAAGTTCGCAGGCAATAGCCTGAAGAATGCAATACCTAATATTCTAACAAAAGTTAAGGACATACAAAAGCCGATTGTATATGAAACCTCTTCAGGATTCAAACTCCTGATTGCTCCTGTAGTAACCAAGCAATTTAGGCCTTATTTTATTCTTGCGGGGATCCTGGTAGATGAAAACACTAAAGAATGGGTTGAGGGCATGGTGTATCAATCCAAACCACTTGAGGAACATAAATTATGGGAGCGCTTTCTTTGTGGTGCGCGTGTCTTTACGGCAGAACACATTAAACGCATTCTTAATCAGATGGAAGAATTGGCCGAGATTATGGGGATGGTTCTGGAGCGGGAACAGGATGAGGATCATTATGCGTATAAACTGCAATTGATGAATCTTGTCCGTTTGATGGATTCTACCAGTCCAACATGGCTCCAGGGTGTACTAACTATTTTTAACCGTGTGATGGGACTTGAATTTACAGGTTATGCCGCTAATGATTTAGACGGGGAGCTATTCCGTGTTACCGAAACGGTGGGTTTGAACGAAGACAATGCAATGCTTGGAGCTTCATTTTATCCGGGAGAAGGTTACCTCGGTCAGGTGGGGCTTACCAAACAAATGGGGTATTGGGAGAAGTCAGACCGGGATCCCAGAGCCTCTTTCTTCACGATGAGGGGAATAAAACCAAAGGTAATCATCTGCTACCCGATCAAATATGATAATCAGTTATTCGGGGTCCTGTTTGGCGGGAGTTCAATACTGCCGGAGATTTCTGAACAACTTGCGGATATGGGGATGCTGGTAGCTAATCAGATATCTTCTGCACTGTATGCCTTGAATAATGAGATCATAACTGAGCGGCGGCGGATACGGATCGGGATCTTTCAGGAGCTGGCTCAGGATGCTGTGGTGATCAAGGAGCTGGACACCTTTCTGCAAATACTGGTGAAATCCATACATCAACAAATTGACAGTACCTTTCTGTGCCTTCTGCTATATCAACAAAGGGGCGGAGGGATGGACATATATACCCCTTTTAAAGACCAGGCAGATGGTTATTCAGCATACGCCGCCAATGTGGAGGCAACTTATTTTGCGGATGACAGGCCTGGTGTTGCCATGCTTCGCAGACCTATAAAGAGGCAATGGGAGGGCAGGAGCCTGCTGGAATTCCCTATAGCTTTGGAGCATAGACTTTTGGGTGTAATAGCTGTACATTTTGAGAATGAACGGAAGATGAAGGAAAGCACTATGTTTTTAAATGCCATCCATTTCCTGGTCATAACTAAAATGCAATTGGAGACGGTCACCGTTCCCTTAACCCAGACAGCTATATTTAATCTTCTCCATGATAATCTGCTAATCTGGAATCCTGAAGCCTACAACAAGAGTGCCAAAGCCAAAGAGCTAACGGTTGGATTTCTCCGGGAATTGAACCGTCCAAATGATGAGGTAGAACTGATAGGCAATGCTAGTGTTCTTACTGAATATGATCCTGCACTGCTAACCAAATATTTCGGTGAGACCCCTCTTGTTATTGTATTGCGTCAATATCAGTCCTGCAGGGAGGGACGGAGCGACAAGGAGAGAACGGGTATAGAGCCCTATGAGTTTTTGGGTACAGTCTTGCTTATCATGGTTTGGTACTTGGAGAAAGGGGGAAGGGATTGGAAGGTAACTCTTCCGGTTCCCGTCAAAGAGTCCATATTGCGGCCCGCTGAACTTTATCTGAGCTCCCTGGCACCGGGGGCAAGGGAGCCCCGGCTGGAAATCAGGGTTCAACTGACGGCCAGAGAAGAAGAGATATTAGCCCACGTTATGCATGGATTAAACAATAAGGAAATCGCCGAAAAGCTGTTTATCAGTGCGCATACTGTTAAAAATCACATTACTAAGATTTATGAAAAACTTGGAGTCAGCGGCCGTGTTCAAGCCATCTCCCAAATGTATCAAGGTCCCTCACCAGAACCTGCCCCGAAGAGGCAGTCTCCAAAGTAGATTTTTAAGTGGAGGGGATAGTGCTCTTTATTCTTACTGCCACAATAAATGAGAACAGCAGCGATTTTCCCGTAACTGGAGAATCGCTGTTGTTCTTTTTTTGTTCCGTTTCGGCTACGGGAAAGTTCAACTATAGGAATCAGTTCCTATATGAGCTATGTGAGCTATAGGAAGCTTTTAGTAATAAACGGGAATTAGCGGGGATAGGCACAAAGACCTTAAAATACGATAATTTAAGAGAAATATTTCACAATAACTTGTTTGAGGCTATAATCCGAAAACGCATTTAAATTCATAAAAGGGATTACTTTACAAAAGGAGTGTTTACATTGAAATTCAATATCCGTGTGAAATTATTGGGCAGCTTTTTGGCTATTGTCGCATTGCTTCTGTTCATCGGCGGTTTATCGATTGTGAAAATGGGACAGATGAACAGTAACTCTGAAGAAATGCGCGACTATAACCTGCCGGGATTAGTCAACATGGAGAATATCCGTGCGGATCTCTATAAGCTGCGGGGCGACTTAATGAAGATTATTCTGGAAACTCGCAGTTCTGAATTTAGCGGAATTCAGTCGGCAATCAAGGAAGACCAGGACAAACTCACAGCGAGTATCAAAGCATACGATAAACTTCAACTGAATGCCGAGCAAAGATCGACATTGGAGAAGATTAAGCAGGGTATCGATAACTATAACGCGTTCGTACCGGATGTAATCGAAGCGGGAATGGCAAATGATAATATCAAGGGGTATCAACTGTTACTGGATGCCCTCCCTGGTTTGCAGCAGGCGCTGGACACTGCTGATCTTGCAGTTGAAGATCTGGTGAACAGTGCAAACACCAAAATAGAAATTACGGTAGACAGTTACACCTCAGGCAGAACTACGATCCTCATCTTTGGGGTCCTCGCTACAGTGATTGCCATTGGACTAGCCTTAATTATCTCACAGGGAATTGTCGGGCCAGTATCCAATATCCTCTCCTTAATGATTAAGATGGCCGGTGGCGATCTGAGAGAGCAGGTAAACATTAAGAATCGGGACGAATTTGGCAGACTCGCCACGGCTGTGAATGATATGACGGCCAGCTTAAGAAAACTAATTGGTGGGGCAGTGGAATCCGCCCAGAGCGTGGCTGCTTCCTCCCAGCAAATATCGGCAACTACCGAACAGATCGCTACCGGGAGCCAGTCGCAGGCCCAGGCAGCTCAAAACATGAATCAGCTTATACAGGATCTGGTCAGAGGAATTGATGAGGTCGCCAAAAATGCCGAGGTGGTTTCAGAGCTGTCCATTCAAACCCGCCAGGGTGCTGAAGAAGGCAGCGATGCCGTAAGGGAATCCAGTCAGGGTATGAATGACTTATCTCAAAAGATGGAACTGCTTGAACAAGACTCGCAAAAAATCGGTGAAATTATCGAAGTTATTAATGAAATCGCTGAACAAACGAATCTGCTTGCCTTAAACGCGGCGATTGAAGCGGCGCGTGCAGGAGAGCAGGGCAGAGGATTTGCAGTTGTAGCTGATGAAGTACGCAAGCTGGCAGAGCGCAGCAGCGAAGCCACGAAACAAATTGCCCATATTATCCGGGGGATGCAGAAGAACACCGTCCTGAGTGTACAGGCTGTCAGTAAGGTAAGCGCACTGTCAGAGCGTACCGAGGGACTGATTAAAGGGATTGTCTACCGCGTCAACGAAACCACCCAGCAAATCACTAGCATCGCTGCAGCTTGCGAGGAACAGGCGGCTCAAACGAGTGAGGTACTCTTCTCTATTGAAGCCGTAGCCGCAGGAAGCGAGGAATCGGCAGCCGCTGCCCAGGAAACGGCCTCCTCCTCACAAATGCTTGCAGGACTAGCCGATGAGTTGAACAGTTCTGTATCGGCTTTCAAGTTATAGGAGGAGAACATATGCCGGCTGGAGGGTCTGAACAATACATTATATCCCGTCTGGGAAACGAACGGCACGCTATAAACATTCGCGATATAGATGAAATTATTAAATTACAGCATATTACAGCAGTGCCTAACAGTAGACCATTCATTCGCGGGGTCATTAATTTGCGCGGCAGAATTGTGCCGGTGATCAGTATGTGCAGGAGAATTGGTATACCTGACACCCCTATACATGCTCAGTCACGCATCATAGTGGTGCGATACCAGCAGGAGGCTATAGGAATTATCGTTGACGCGGTGGAGAAGGTAACCTCTTTTGAGGAGATTGAGCCTCCTCTCGATGATAACGAGACTATGGGAAGCGAATATATGGAGGGGATCGGACAAGTTGCTGACGGGATGATCAGTATTCTGAACATTCAGCGTCTATTGGGTGAAGGGGGGAACAATATGGGGGGGGGGGCGCGATAAAGAATGAATGACTTTTATAATTCAGAGTATCTGGGTGTTTTTTTGGATGAGATGGACGAGCAGCTGCAGTGTTTGGATGAGTCCTTGCTATTACTGGAAAATGCAGGTTGTCACGGGGATACCATACAGAAAATATTCCGGGCGGCCCATACCTTAAAGGGATCTTCGGCGGTAATGGGCTTTAAGCAGCTCAATAGGCTGACACATCAAATGGAAAACGTATTTGAGCTGATCCGGGGAGGACAGCTGGAAGTGGAAAGTACTTTACTGAATATTTTGTTTGAATGCGTAGATTTTATTAAGCAGCTCCGGTGCTCTATCTTAACTGGTGTGATGGAGGAGGAGGATGTTTCTGTTCTGATGAACCGGCTGGAAGCAATCAAGAATTCGGCCGTTCCCCACCCGGTTGAACAGGTAACCAAACCACAGGCACCCGCTCTGCATATCGTTTTCAATAGTACCCAGAGGGGAAAGATTGCAGCGGCCTTGACAGATGGATATGAAGTTATGGCCATACATGTCCATTTGGCTGAAGAAGAGTCGATGAAATATGTCCGGGCCAAGCTTGTTGAAATTAATCTGACAGAGCATGGTGAGATTGCTGTGTGCTACCCGGAGCTGGAACTCATAGAAAAGGATAATTTATTTTCGGGTACTGTAGTCTACATTCTGATAACCAAACAAGTAGAGCACGACATTATTCAGAGTCTGAAGCAGATCTCCCAGATAGACTCTATTCATATCGAATATATTACAAATTTGAATCTGGATACCTTTGTAGAAGGGAAAGAGATTCCAGAGATCGAAAGAAACAAAGACAATATAAGGGATAAAGCAAAGGCGATAACGGTGTTACCGGAGAGTAAGATGCAGGTATCCCGAACGGTCCGTGTTGATGTGGAGCGTCTGGAGAATTTGCTGAATTTAGTAGGGGAGCTGATCATTGACAATACAAGACTCCACAGCATCCGTTCCAGATTAAGCGAGCAGTTCAGAAATAATAGTGATATTAATGACCTGAATGATATCGCGGGCCATTTGAACACAGTAGTGTCAGATCTCCAGGAAGGCATGATGAAAACCCGGATGATACCGATAGAACATTTATTTGGCCGCTTTCCGCGGATGATGCGTGATCTTGCGCAAAAATCAAATAAAGAAATTGAGCTCCACATTGAGGGTAAAGAAACCGAGCTCGACCGTACCTTAATTGAAGAAATTAGTGATCCGCTGATTCATATTCTACGTAATTCTGCTGATCATGGGCTAGAACTGCCCGAGGAACGTTCTGCTATGGGCAAGCCGCGCAAAGGAACAATTGTACTCCGGGCCAGCCATCAGGGAAATATGATTATCATTACGGTTGCGGATGATGGCCGGGGGATTGATGTCGGGAAGGTTAAGGAAACGGCGCTTCGCAAAGGGTTTGTGACAGCTGCTGAGATTGAACAAATGACTGAAAAGGAGCTGGTACTTCTAATTTTCCGTTCCGGCGTATCCACTGCCCAGACAGTCACAGATTTGTCCGGACGCGGGGTGGGGATGGATATTGTAAAATCACACATTGAGAAATTAAACGGAGTTATCGATATTGCGACGACGCCTAATGAAGGAACCGTCTTTACCATCAAGGTTCCGTTGACGCTGGCAATCATCCGCTCTCTGCTCATTAAGCTTGGAACAAGCACATATGCAGTTCCTTTAATAAATGTAATTGAAATATTCAGACTGAGAACTGAGGATATTTTTACGGTGCAAGGGAGAGAAGTGTGTAAATTCCGCAATCAGGTGCTTCCGCTGGTCCGTATGCACCGCAAGCTGCAGGTGCAGACAGAGGGAGATCATGATCAGAATCCACTGTATGTTGTAATTATTGGCTTGGCGGATCAGCGGGTCTGTCTGGTTGTAGACCAAACGATCGGAAACCAGGAGATTGTAATTAAATCATTGGGGCACTATATCGGGAATGTCCCCTATCTTGCGGGAGCTACCATTCTGGGAGATGGTAATGTCGCACATATACTGGATGTACGCTACATTATCCGTGAGGCAGGCTCGCATTATGAAACTCACCTGCCTAAAGCGAATGACAGCGAAATCATGGATTCACAAAGTGAAAAGTATATAACCTTTAGTCTGGCAGAAATGGATTTTGCCATTCCCGTCCGTAAAATAAAAGAAATTGTCCCCGTCCAGGAGATTCATATGCTGGCTGCGGCTTCGTCCCATGTCCTGGGTATGATTAATTTGAGAGGATTACTATTTCCGCTATATGATCTCAAATCCAGATTGGGGATGCTTGACAACGGATGCTCATCCAGCTCCCGTATTCTGATCTGTGAAGTGTCAGGCCATGAGATCGGATTGCTGGTGGATGCGGTTTCAAAGGTATGTCTCCTTTCACAGGCTCATTTGGAGCCGGCACCGGAGCACTTGCTAATAAATTCGGAACTGCTTGAAGCCATTTATAAGGAAAACCAACAGTTTATCCATTTATTGAATTTAGAGAAGGCGCTGAAACTTGAACCTAAACGGAAAGAGGTTGGATGAGGCATGGAGAATTCCTTGAAGGATAAAGTGGAGCAGCTGAATTGGAAGTCAGATGTAACGCTGAAGAATGTAGATGATTTCCGCAAAGCTCTTCTGAGCTTGTCAGATTCGCAGAAGACCAAACTGATATTAAACCTTACGGAAGTCTCCTATTTGAACAGCGCTGCGCTGGGTGTAATTGCAGACGCCGTGCTCAGTGCAGGAAGAGCCAATAAGGAGATCCTGATCGGTGGAGTGCAAGCCACTGTAAGCGAAATATTTGAAATCGTTCATTTCCGTACCCTGATGAAGATTTTCCCGGATATAAACGAAGCGTATGCTTATTGTAAAGGTGAAGAGTGATGAATGGACTCTCTGAGGGGATATACAGTCAAATTTTAGTTATTTATAGAGCCGATGACATTGCACTAGCTATGGAAATCACCAGGACAATTGCAGCCAGGGCAGGCTTTTCCGAGCATGATTCCATTTTGCTGCAGCTCGTAACGGAAGAGGCCTGCATGAATGCATTCGAGCATGGCTGTCCTGCAGGAAATTGTATGTTCAAAATAACCTGGCTGGTACAATCGGACGTTATGGAGATAACCATTTGCCAAAGCGGAGAGGCCTATGAGCTGCATAATGATCCGCTCTCTCCCGTTAAAACGGGGTCAAGGGGGAGGGGACTTGTCCTTATTAAAGGAATTATGGATGAAGTAAAACTAATCCCCTCTGGAGCCTATGTCACACTCTTAATGCGAAGAGGAAGGAGAGTGACATGAACAATACCTCCCTTAACATCTTGGGGAAATGGCATCAGAGATACAGGTTTCAACTAATCCTCCTTATTCTCTTGTTACTAGACTGTTATAATCTGATCTTTGTTGATAAAAAGTTTGCTTATGAGTTTGTTGTTGATCTATTTACTCAATGCGTTATTTTGCTGCCTCTTTATATTATGCATAGACAAGAAATTGATAACACGCGGAAGCTTCAGGAAAGTGAACAGCGCTATAAATCATTATTTTTGTATAACAACGCAGGCATCTATGTGGTCAATCTGGATGGTTCACTGAACACTGCAAGCCCGAATCTGCTGGAGCTTCTCGGATATACAGAAGCAGAAATTCAAAACACCTTGTTTTCAAGCCTGTTCCGTCCTGAAGACAGGAGGTTAGTTCAGCAGACCTTTGCGGATATCATCAGGGGAAGCCTTCGTTCTACATCAAGAAAATTACAAATGCGGCGTAAAGACGGTGAATATCTTACCTTTGATTTATCCAGTGTCCCCCTTAAGGCTGACGGAGAAATTAAGGGAGTCATCGGTTTTGCCAAAGATATCACAGAATTTGAAAGGATGCAGCGTAGACTGGCTGATGCCCAAACTCAGCTGAATAATATTTTTGGAAGTATCGACATTATTTTATGGTCTTATGATGCAGATGAGAATAAATTACTAACCATTTCACCCGCCTGCGAGAAGATATTCGGGTATTCACCCGAGGAATACTATGAATATCCTGGTTTATGGGCAGCACAAATTTATGATGGGGATAAAGCTTTGGTGAATAACAGAATCAGCGCCGCCTCAAAAAAGATTCCGGTTGATACCTCTCTGGAATACCGGGTCATCCACTCAAGTGGTGAAATGCGCTGGGTAGAGAGCCGGTTGTTTTCTTCTTATGATGAAAGGAACAGGAAGACTACAGTAAACGGCGTAGTACTGGACATTACCCATAAAAAGCTGGTTGAGAAAAATATCCAGACCGATTTGGACTTGGCGCGAGAGGTGCAGAAGAGTGTTCTCAGCCCTCCTATCTACACTCCGGCGTTTTCTATAGATGCCCGCTATATTCCCTCCAAGAGCCTTGGAGGAGATATGTATGCCTGGTACCGTATAGAAGAACACCGGTATGGCATATTGATCATGGATGTAATGGGACATGGAGTGTCATCAGCACTTATTTGTATGTCTACCCGTTCGCTGCTTAGAGGGATCATTCAGGCCAATCTTAGTCCTGAAGAAGTAATCACCGAACTTAATAATCATATGAATAAGCTTTTTAAAGGGGCTGTGCCTGCCGCAAACTTTTATTTCACTGCCATTTATTTATTAGTGGATCTAAAGAATAGAACGATCGAATATATAAATGCGGGGCATCCAAGCGGGATATTGATGGACGGAAACGGGAAAATATCGGAGCTTAAGTCCTCTTGTCTTCCTATCGGTCTGATTCCGGTGCTGAAGGCGGAGAAACAAACGATTCTGTTCAAGGGCCCAGTCAGACTGCTGCTCTATACAGATGGCTTAATAGAAAGCCCAGGACGATTATTGAAAAAGCAGCTGGATCTGTTGTCGGAAGTAATGAGAGAAACAAAAGATAAGCCGATCTCCATGGTTATGGATACAGTGCTTGCTTCAGGAAAAGCAGACAAGCAGATCGAGCTGGATGATGTATGTCTGATCTGCCTGGAGATACAGTGACAGTGATTACAGGAACGTAAACGCCTCAATCCCGGATCACATGCCCCTGGCCGAGGGTGACCGGGACGAAGCCGGCCAGCTGGCGGGCCTGGTAGCGGACCGGGCGGCCGCTGCCCATCAGCAGGATGTTGCGGACATCGGCAGCGCCTTCGGCCGGCAGGGCGAAGGCTTCAACATAAGGGTAGTGTTCGCTGAGCGTCGTGTGGACGGCGCCCATCAGCCGGTCGTTTTCGCTTTTGCCCATCAGGTTCATGAGGATGGAGCCGCCGGAATGGAGCTTGGAGCGGGTAAGACCGAAAAATCCGCTGGAGATCAGATGCTGCGGCGTACCGGCAGCGGTGAAGGCATCCAGCAGAATGTAATCATACTGGCCGTCCCGCTCCGCTTCAAGCAGGCTCCGGCCGTCGCCGATCAGGACATTGTCCTGCGTGTAGCCGAAATGGGACCTGCTGTAGCGGACAACCTCCTCATTCACCTCGGCTACCTTGAAGCGCTTCTCTGCAAAATACCCGGCAATCGTGCCGATCCCGTGCCCGATCAAGAACACATCCTGAAACAACGGCCTGTTGTATTCCATCAAATGAATCATCGCCCGCGGGTATTCGAACACAACCCGCTTCGGCTGCTCCAGGTCAAGCGCGCCCTGGATGGCATCGCCGGAGAACTGGAGGACGCGGAAGCGCCCTTTTTCACCATATAGCTCAGTAGTTTCATATACCTGAATTTCATTGTCGTCATGCTGTGGGTGCAAATCAAGGACTCCTTACACGTGAGAAATTCGTTTGTATTCATTCGGCGTGACGCCGACGGTTTTTTTGAACAGCTTGTTGAAATAGGCGGGATCGGGATAGCCGACCTCGGTGCCGATCTCGTGCACCTTCAGATCCGGGGCATTCTTCAGCAGCAGCTTGGCCGTCCGGATACGGATTTCGATCACATAGTCGGTCAGGGTCAGACCCGTCTCCTGCTTGAACAGCTTGCTTAAGTAGCTGGGTGTCAGAAATACCATTCCGGCAAGCATGTTCAGATCGGCGTGCTGCTTATAGTTGGCGGCGATCCAGCGTTTTACGGTTTCAACGGCCGTCCCGGACAGCTCCAGCCGGCGGGTGCGGATATCCTCCAGTACAGCAGTTAATGTGGAGGTGAACAGTTTCTCGATCTCGCCAAGACTCATGCACGCTCTCACACTTTCCTCCAGCCTCGGACGGCTCTGCTGCCGGTGAGTCTCTTCAAATTCCTTCAGCTCATTGCGTACCGTTTCCTCCACCTGCTGCAGGCAGCGGATGATCAGCTCCGGATCGGCCTGCTCAGCCTCGAAGGCGCAGAACAGCCGGTGAACCCATTCCCGGACCCCGGAAATATTCAGAATCTGCAGCTCATGAATGAGCGGCCCCCGGACCGGGAGAAAGGGATCTGCAGAGGCCATGTGACCGGCAGGCTTCAACTCTTCAATAGTAGCATAATGCAGCGGCTGCGGGTTATAGATTCCTGCATCACAGGCCAGCTTGGCCTCGAGATAAGCGGTGCGCAGCCGGGCCGGATCGTCATAAGAGCGGCTGACTCCAAGGTGCAGCCGCTGCTGCGGGCAGGCCGCTCCGATCCCGCCGGCCGGTTCCCGGCGCTCTGCAGGCGTGAGCGGCTCCGGGGAATAGCGGACCCAGGCCAGCAGCCCTTTATGAACCTCGAGCAGATCAGAGATAATCCTCTGATCTGCCCGAAGGCGGTCGGCATAGGCGATAGCGCCTTCCAGACGGCCGCCTTTCACTACAGTGACTGTGAAATAGGGAAGGGGCAGGAGAATGCCGCCTATCAGCGCAGCCGCAGGCTCTTGGATCTGCAGCAGGGAGAGGAGCAGGCCGGCGCGCTGGCGGTTTTCTTTGTCCTGCTGCTGCTTCCGTTCCTGCTCAAGCGAATAGAGCACCTCAAAGAGCTGCTCCTTGTTAATCGGCTTCAGCAGGTAATCCACAGCTGAGCTGCGGATCGCCTCCCGGGCATAATTAAATTCCGTGAACCCGCTCATCAGCAGCGTACGGATCTGCGGGTGGCTGACTTTCAGCCGTTTGATCAGCTCCAGGCCATCAATCTGCGGCATGCGGATGTCGGTAATGACGGCATCCACCTGCAGGGAGGGCAGCTCATCCAGCAGCTGCTTGCCGTCCGCATAGGTACCAACGACACAGAAGGTACTGCTCTCTTTACTGATCATCCGGGCCAGGCCTTCACGGATCAGAACCTCGTCATCTACGATTACTATACGCAGCAATGCGGCTTCCCCCTTTCCTGGCTATACTGCCCTATCATTCCGTATCGCGTGTATCAGCAAGAGTGTCAATCCGGATGATGACACGGGTGCCGCGGCCCGGCTCGCTAAAGACCTGCAGGCCGCAAGCGCTGCCGTAATGCAGGCGCAGCCGCTCATTGACATTGCGCAGCCCGATGCCAAACTTTTCGCTGTCGGTGCTGTTCAGCAGGTTGCTGTTCAACAGCCGCAGCGTTTCCCCGTCCATGCCGACACCGTCATCCTCAACGCAAAATACCGTTTTCCCATCCTCGCTCCAGGCGGTAATCAGGAGGGTACCCGGACCTTCTTTTGCCTCCAGGCCGTGGAATACCGCATTTTCGACTACAGGCTGAAACACCAGCTTAAGCAGGGGAAGCGGCAGAAACGCCTCCGGAACATTCATCTGCAGCCTGAACTTATCCGGAAAGCGGATATGCAGCAGGTTGAGATAATTGCGTACATGATCCAGCTCATGGCGGACCGTTACCATTTCCTCGCTGCGAACGATGCCGTAGCGCATCTGCAGTCCGAGCAAGTAGGTCAGCTCTGCTACACGCGGATCTTCGCTGCTCTCTGCCAGCATGCGGATGGACTCCAGCGTATTGTAAATAAAATGCGGGTTAATCTGGTTCTGCAAGGCACGCATATCGGCCTTCTGCTTGCGTTTCTCCGTCAGCGACACTTCCTGGATCAGATCCTTGACCCGGATAATCATCCGGTTGAAGTGGCTGCCGATCATTCCGATCTCATCATTATATTTGGGTGACAGCCAGACATCCAGATTGCCATGCTGCACCTGCTTCATCAGGCGGACCAGCGATTTCAGCGGCTTGGTCAGCGCATGGGAAATAAAGGTGGCTACCACCAGAGCAATGGCGACAATCGCCAGTGTAGTCAAAATCAGCGTGTTGCGGGTTTTCTGCACCGGAGTCAGGATACGTTCAAGCGGGATTGTGACCATCGTTGTCCATCCGGTTTTCTGCGATACGGTGTATACGGCCAGATAATCCTGCTCCTCCAGCCTGATCTGAAAATGGCCTTCCGGCGCGCCTGTCTTCTCCAGCAGCAGAGCGATATCCTGCTGCTCCCGGTCCGGGCTGTCTGCATGGGCAGAACCGGCTGACTCAGCAGAAATACCGCCATAGACCAGCCCGCCATGCTCATCAACAATGATTGTGTTGCCCTGGGTGACGGCGTTTACCGGATCGGCGATGCCCTTGAACAGCTTGATGTCGATATCGAATACAATCATCCCGATCGGCTTCAGCATGCTGACCGAGGAGACTGTGCGCATCACGCTGAACACTTCCCGGTGCTCGCCGGAGTTCACCCGGAGGGTATGACGGCCCTGCACAACGGGGGCTACCCCGGCTTCTTCCGTCAGGCTGCGCCACTGTGCCATCCGTTCTGACGGGAACAGCTCATTAATTCCGGGAGCCCGGTCATAGAATACATAGCCGTATTTATCCACCAGGTATACGGCAGTCATTTCTTCTTTGGTATGGATCAAATAGCTCAGGAACATCGACATGCTGGTATTCTTTTCCCAGTCGGTGTTCTGCTGCTCCAGATAAAATTGCACATCGGTATTGTATAGCGGCAATGCGGTGTATCTTTTCAGGTCGGCGATATATCTGTCGATGGTATCCGAAGCATTGCCCGCCATCTGCCCGGCACTCTTCGTGGAGCTCTGCAGCACCGAATTGAAGGTAGAGCGCGAGGACAGGTAGCTGACATAGGTGATCGGAAGGGAAAGCACAAAGATGAATACGACAATCAGCTTGCGCTCCATCGGCAGGTTGGCCAGGAACAGCCAGAGTCTGCGGGGAATGCTCAGGATATAGGAAACCACTGAAGTTGTTCCTTTCCGTACACCCCTATTTTACCGCGCCGCTGGTGACTCCTTCAAAAATATAACGCTGCAGGAAGAAGTACAGAATGACTGTCGGCAGCAAAATCAGCAGAATCGCCGCACAGATCAGATTCCATTCGCCCGAGTTGACCCCCTGGAACCGCATCAGGATCGTGGTCACTACGCCAAGGCTTTGTTTGGGCATATAAAGGTAAGGGATGTACATGTCATTGTAGATGCTGATCGTCTTCAGAATCACCAGCGTTGCTGTCGCCGGAGTGAGGAGCGGGAAGATGATCGAACGGTAGATTTTGAACAGGGAAGCGCCTTCTACCATAGCACTCTCGTCTAGATCAAACGGAATGTTACGGATAAACTGCAGATACAGAATGATCTGGATCACGTCAGCACCGATGTACAGAACAATGGGAGCGCCGAGCGTGTTGTAGAGTCCCAGGCTTTTGATAATACCGAAGGTGGCGACCTGGGTAGTGATGCTCGGAATGATGGTGGCGACCAGATAAGCTCCGAATACAAGCGGTTTCAGTCTGAAATTGAAGCGGCCCAGCACGTATGCCACCATTGTGCCAAACAGAATGTTCAGGGTCAATGTAATGATGATGATGACCAGCACGTTGCCGAAGCCGCTGAGCAGACCCCCGCGCTGGAACACGGCGATGAAGTTGTCGAAGTTCAGGAAGCTTTTCGGAAGAGCCATCGAGCTGCTGGTGTTGAATTCATCCGTAGATTTGAAGGCATTGACGATCACCACGTAAGGCGGGAAAAGGACGACAAACACCCCGATCAGGAGCGTAACGTATTTGAGAAAATCAACAGTGCGGAATTTGCTGCGGGTCATATTATTTGTCTCCTCCCCGGCTAAGCACCAGCTGCTGCACCAGCAGCACAATGACGACAAAGAAGAGCAGGATGATGCTCATCGCCGAAGCCAGTCCGTAGTTATTAAAAGCAAATGCCGTATCGACGACCTTCTGCACATAAGTCTCACTGGCGCCGGCAGGGCCGCCTTTCGTCAGGACGAACGGCAGATCGAATACTTCGAGCGCGCCGGTAACGGTCAGGAACAGGTTGAGCTGGATGACCGGCTTCATGTTAGGCAGGGTAATTCTCCATAGTGTCTGAAAAGAGCCCGCACCGTCTATTTTGGCCGCTTCATAAATATCCTTCGGAATAGCCTGCAAAGAAGCGATGTAGATGACCATGTTATAGCCCATAAACCGCCAGAAGCCGGTGGAAGCAAGCGAGTAGTTAACCAGCCCTTCGGTACCGAGCCAGCTGGTCTGGCTGAGTCCGGTCAGTCCAATGCTGTTCAGGAACAGGTTCAGGGAGCCGTTGGTCGTATCAAAAACATAGCCGAACATAAAAGCCACCGCGACGCCGTTCATAATATAAGGCAGGAAGAGCATAATGCGGAAGGCATTTTTGCCGCGCAGCCTGCTGCTCAGTACGACAGCGAAGTAGATGGCGACGATATTCTGGACAATCCCCATGACGAAGTAGGCAAAGTTATGCGTGAACACCTTGAAAATATCCGGATTGCCGAACACCTCGCGGTAATTGTCCAGGCCGACCCAAGGTTTCTCCGGGCTGTAGCCGTCCCAGTTGGTGAAGCTGTAATAGACCAGCTTAAGGGCAGGGTAGTAGGTGAACGTTGCCAGAAGCAGCAGCGGAATGGTCAGAAAGGAAATGATGATAATCATCTTTTGTTTGTTATAGGATAATGTGCCGAACATGTCTTCAACCTTCTTTCCGTAAAAGCGTTTCATGGGTATGAAGACAAAATGGATTACCCGGAGAAGGCATAATCCATTTTGCGCCGAAGTTTATGCGCAGCTAAGCTGCTGCGTGTCTACAGGATCAATAGCCGAGGTCTTTTTTGGCTTTGGCCCATGCTTTGTTCCATTTGTCGAAGACGGTTTGCGGATCTTTGGCCAGAACGAATTCCTGAGCCATAGCCGGCAGGTCGAGCTGTGCTTTGTTGGTGATTTCAGTAACCTTGGCGTCATCCACAGTGCCTTCCTGCAGGACTACGCCGGTAGCCTGGAATTCCTTCAGCTGAGTCAGGTTGGATTCTTTGCCCTTAAGCGGAGAGATGAAGCCGGCAAAATCCTCATAACCGGATTCTTCGATCATCCATTTGACAAATGCCTTGGCAGCGTCTACATTTTTGCTGTTCTTGGCTACTGCATAGAAGAAGTCAGGGCTCAGCGGTGCAGTGATCGTGCCTGAATTGTCATAAGGAAGCGGGAAGAAGCCTACATTGTCCGAAGTTGTGCCTGCGCCGATAACCTGGTTGATAACCCAGTTGCCCAGATAGTACATGGCGAATTTGCCGGATGCGATGTCTTTCTTCGATTGTTCCCAGTTGGTGGAGTTGATGTCTTTTTCCAGATAGCCCTTCTCATTCAGCTCTCTAAGCAGGCTCAGCGATTTGCCGTAGCCGTTGTCCATGGTAAAAGGAGTATCGGAGGTCAGCTTTTCGTTCGGGAAATTAGGGTCGCCGTCGATAATGCGGGGAACGGAGTATACCCAGTCGTTCAGCGGCCATTTGTCTTTAAAGTTGGAAGCGAGCGGCACAACGCCGGCTGCTTTCAGCTTTTCGCAGGCAGCGAGGAATTCATCCCAGGTCTTGGGAATTTCGGTGATGCCGGCATCGGCGAACGCTTTTTTATTGTAGACAATTCCTGTAGTGGAGTTACCGGTGGTGATACCGTACAGCTGGCCTTCATAGGATTTGAAATCTTTAAAGGTAATCTGGTCCGTCAGGCCGAGATCGTCAAGCGGTGCAAAATATTTCGGCAGGTCCGAGTTAGGGATGGTCGGGATGAACATAACGTCAGGAAGCTCGCCGCTGGCCATTCTGACTTTTGCCTGCTGGTTGTAGTCGGTCTGTGAGGCTTCAAATTCAACCTTGATATTCGGATACTTTTCATTAAAGCGCTTGACATATTCGTCATACTCTTTGCCGATCATGTCGGTTCTGTTGGTCAGGAAGGTGATTTTGCCGCTGATGTCTGCGCCGCTTGGGGCTGCCGGTTCAGTGGTCGCTGCTGCATTTCCGCCGTTGTCGGCAGGAGCAGCAGTCGCTGCGGGTTCGTCTGTAGCTGTAGCGGCATTGTTGTTATTGTTGTTTGAACCGCAGCCTGTCAGGGATAGAGAAAGAATCATAATAATAACAAAAGATAACGAAAATAACTTGTTTCTCATTGCTTTGTCCCCTTTTCGTTTTATTGTTAGCGTTTACATGGATATTATAGCGTGATTTTCTGGCCTGAGAAATGTATTGATTTATTATTTATTGTCTTTATTTGTTTTCTTTCTAGGATTATAATTAGGTTGTTGCTAACAATATAATAACAAAATACAATGGTTATCGTACGAGATTCTGAAAACGCCATTATTTATTGATTAACGGGATTAGAGTGTATGCTCACAAAAATTAAGTGTATGCTTTCGAAGCGAGTTTTGTACGAAGCGAGTATAGAGGGCATAGGCTCACAAAACTTTTAGCGTATGCTTTCGGAGCGAGTTTTGTACGAAGCAAGTATAGAGGGCATAGGCTAACAAAACTTTTAGGAGGACTCATGACGCACAAACAGCTTGCTTTAACAAATTGGGAATTCAGGGCCTGCGGTGAGGAAAAATGGTTTCCGGCAGTTGTGCCGGGAACGGTGCATACGGACCTGCTGCGCAACGGGCTGATTCCGCAGCCCTTTTATGGAAAGAATGAGCACGAGCTGCAGTGGATCGACAAAAAGGACTGGGAGTACAGAACGATCTTGCAGCTGGATGAGGATTGGCAGAGCCTGACGGTTACCGAGCTTAATTTTGCCGGACTGGATACTTATGCTGATGTCTACGTGAATAATGTGCATGCGCTTTCTGCAGATAATATGTTCCTGGCGTGGACGGTGGATGTCAAAGGGCTGCTGCGGGCCGGAGAAAATGAAATCCTGGTGAAATTCCGCTCCGCTGTAAAAGAGGACCTGCCGAAGCTGGAGCATCTCGGCTATGACCTGCCGGCACCGAATGACCAGTCTGAGCTGGGCGGGCTGCAGGAGCAGCGGATCAGCGTGTTTGCCCGCAAAGCGCCTTATCATTACGGCTGGGACTGGGGCCCGCGCTTTCTGACCAGCGGCATCTGGCGTGAAGCGGTGCTTTCAGGAAGGGATGCTGCTGTGATTGCTGATGTGTACATCCGGCAGGATGAGGTTAAACAGGCGTCGGCACGCGTGACAGCCATAGTGGAAGTGGATACGCCGGAAACATGGGCGGGAACGCTGCGGATTACTGCTGAAGGGCAGGAGTGGACGCGGGAAGTTACATTGGAACCGGGTAAGGGCACAGTGGAGCTTGAACTGGAGATTAATCAGCCGCGCCTGTGGTGGTGCAACGGGCTGGGAGCGCCGGAGTTAACATCGTTCCGGGCAGAGCTGCTGGAGAACGGGGCGGCCGTGGCTGGTGCTGAAGTGAAGACCGGTCTGCGCGAGATCAAGCTGATCCGCAAACCGGATGCGAAGGGCGCCTCATTCAAGTTTGAGCTGAACGGTGTGCCGGTATTCGCCAAGGGGGCGAACCATATCCCGAACGACAGCTTCATTACGGAAGTAACGGAAGAACGCTACCGCCATGAGATCGCATCAGCGGCAGCGTCGAATATGAATATGCTGCGGGTGTGGGGCGGCGGCTTTTATGAGGAAGAGGATTTTTACCGGCTGTGTGACGAATACGGCTTGCTGGTGTGGCAGGATTTTATGTTTGCCTGCAGCATGTACCCGGGAGACGGGGCGTTCCTTCTGAATGTGCAAAAAGAAGCGGCTTATAATGTGAAACGGCTGCGCAATCATCCATGTATTGCTCTCTGGTGCGGCAATAACGAGATTGACTCTGCCTGGGCGCAATTCGAGGAGAATAAGGGCTGGGGCTGGAAGGAGAAGCTGAGTGCCGAAATCCGTGCGACGCTGTGGACTGCTTATGAAGAGATTTTTCACCGGATTCTGCCGGAGGCGGTAGCGGCTCATCATCCGGGTATGGAATACTGGCCGTCCTCTCCGCTCCGTGAGCTCACGAATGATATCGACCAGCACGCTGTACGGATTGCAGGCGACGGGGACGTTCATTACTGGGGTGTGTGGCACGGTATTGAGCCGTTCGAGAACTACAATGTAAAGGTTGGCCGCTTCATGAGCGAATACGGCTTCCAGTCCTTCCCTGAGCTGAAATCGGTACTGACCTATGCGGAAGAAAAGGACATGGAGCTGGAGTCGGAAGTCATGCTGGCCCACCAGAAGAACGGCCGGGGCAATCAGATCATCAAGGAATATATGGACATCTATCTGCCGGAGCCGAAGGATTTCCGCTCGTTCCTGTACATGAGCCAGATTCTTCAGGCAGAGGCCATGCGGATGGCCATTGAGAGCCACCGCCGGAACAAGCCTTACTGTATGGGCACCCTGTACTGGCAGATGAATGACTGCTGGCCGGTGGCTTCCTGGGCAGGTATGGACTACTACGGCCGCTGGAAGGCGCTGCAGTATACAGCGCGCCGGAGCTTCAAGGATGTCCTGCTCTCTGTGGAGGCGATGGACGGTGAGAAACTGCAGGTTCATGCAGTGTCTGACCTGCGGGAAGCGCTGGCCGCAGAGCTGGTAGTCCGGCTGCATGACTTCAGCGGAGCGGTGCTGAAGGAGTGGAAGCAGCCTGTGCAGCTGGCCGCTGATTCGTCAGCGGTGGTATTCACTGTGCCGGTGGCGGAGCTGCTAGGGGGAAGTTCGCTGGAGCAGGTGGTGCTGGTAGCTGCTCTGGAGGCGGCGGACGGTACGCTGCTTGAGCGCAAGGAGCACTACTTTGCTGAGGCCAAGGAGCTAAAGCTGGCACGGCCAGCTCTGACAGTAGCAGAGGTGCCGGGCAGCGGCGGCCTGAGCTTCACGGTCAGCAGCGACGTGCTGGCCAGAGGCGTGTACCTGACGGCGGAGCAGGAGGGCATCTTCTCCGACAACTTCTTCGACCTGCTTCCGGGGGAGGAGAAGACGGTGCAGTTCCTGCGGCGTGGCGGGGTAACGGCTGGAGGAAGTGCTGAGGCTGCGGCAAGTGCCCGGTTGGAAGCCGGTGGAAATGACGGGGCTAGAGCTGGAGTGGAAGCTGCGGCTACTGGTGCCGGAGTAATGAATGGGGCGAAAGCGGGTGCTACTGGTGCCGGAGTAATGAATGGGGCGAAAGCTGGTGCTGGTGCGCCGGACTTCACTCCTGCTGTTCCGCAAGGGCTGGAAGTCCGCTCAATGGCGGATTATGTGAAGTAAAGCGGGCGCATAGCCATGATGATGCGCAAGTTGGAAGTCTGCTTGCGCAAAGTATTGAGTTAGAGGGGAAAATCCCTCTAACTGGGGCTGATGGGGGCCACCATGGCCGGATTAGAGGGGAAAATCCCTCTAATTGGGGCTGAAGAGGGCCGCCTGGACTGAAATAGAGGGAAAAATCCCTCTAAATGAGGCTGAAGAGGGCCGCCAGGGCCAAAATAGAGGGAAAAATCCCTCTAACTGGGGCTGAAGGGTGCCGCCGGGGCCGAAATAGAGGGAATAATCCCTCTAACTGGGGCTGATGGGGGCCATCCGGGCCGAAATAGAGGGAAAAATCCCTCTGATTGGGGCCGAAGGGAGCCGCCAGGGTCAGATCAAAGGGAAAAATCCCTCTAATCGGGGCTGAAGGGCGCTGCCAGGCTCAGATCAAAGGGGAAAATCCCACTAAATGAGGCTGAAGTGGGCCACCAAGGCCGGAATAGAGGGAAGAATCCCTCTATTTCCCACTACATTCACCAGGCGCGGACAAATTGGCGGAGTGGAACAAAATACACCTAACTTTTAGGGAGAAGGAGCCGTAAAATGGCGATTTGGGTACAGGAAGACAAGGGGATCTTTCATCTGCAGAGTAAGGGCATGAGCTATATTATCGGCCTATATAATAACTATCCGATACACGTATACTGGGGCAAGAAGCTGCGCCATGACGGCAATTTGGACGGACTGCCGCATCTGGGTGTGGGCACTGCGCTTGACCGGCTTCCGCAGGAATATCCGCAGTACGGCACAGGAGATTACCGGGTGCCGGCTTACCAGGTCAAGCTGCAGGACGGCACGCGGATTACAGAGCTGCAATATACCGGATACCGGGTGCTGGCAGGCAAGCCGCAGCTTGCCGGACTTCCGTCTGTATATGTGGAGTCCCCGGATGAAGCGGATACGCTGGAGATTACGCTGCGCGATGATTATGCCTCGCTGAATGTAATCCTGCGGTATACCGTGTACCGTGACACGGATGTTATTGCCCGCTCGGTGGAGCTGGTCAATGACGGGCAGGCCCCGCTGGATCTGCTGCGCGCGCTGAGCGCTTCCGTTGATTTCCCGGAAGACGGCCAATTCGATCTGATCTATCTGTCCGGCGGCTGGTCGCGGGAAGGAAATCTGACCCGAAGACGGCTGGAGCAGGGTACGACGGCACTGCAGTCCCGCCGCGGCATGAGCAGCCATCAGCACAATCCGTTCGCTGCGCTGGCCAAGCCTGGAACCGACGAGCACCATGGAGAAGTATATGGCTTCTCGCTGGTCTACAGCGGCGGCTTTGCCATTGAAGCCGAAGTGGACGCGTTCAGCCATACCCGGCTGGGCATCGGGCTGAATCCGTTTGATTTTTCCTGGCGGCTGGCTCCCGGAGAAAGCTTCCAGACACCGGAAGCGGTAATGGTCTACTCTGCTGAAGGCCTCGGCGGCATGTCGCGGACCTATCACCGCCTGTACCGCACACGTCTGGTGCGGGGAACGTTCCGTGATAAGGAACGCCCAATCCTGGTGAACAACTGGGAAGCGACCTACTTCAACTTCAATGCTGATAAACTGGTGGATATTGCTGCTGAAGGCTCGAAGCTGGGCATCGAGCTGTTCGTGCTCGATGACGGCTGGTTCGGCAAGCGTGATGCCGACAATTCTTCCCTCGGTGACTGGACCGAGGATCTGCGCAAGCTGCCCGGCGGACTGGCCGACGTGGCGAAGCGGGTCAATGACCTGGGCATGCAGTTCGGCCTGTGGGTTGAGCCGGAGATGATCTCCCCGGACAGCGATCTGTACCGTGCACATCCGGACTGGTGTCTGCATGTGCACGGACGCCGGCGCACCGAAGCGCGCTGGCAGCTGGTGCTTGATCTTACGCGTGCTGAGGTAAGGGATTATGTGTATAATGCACTCAGCAAAATTTTCTCCAGCGTGCCTATCGCTTATGTGAAATGGGATATGAACCGTAACCTGACGGAGATTGGTTCTGCTGAGCTGCCAGTTGAGCGGCAGGGTGAAACTGCCCACCGATATGTGCTGGGGCTGTACGAGCTGATCGACCGCCTTACGGGTGATTTCCCGCATATTCTGTTTGAAAGCTGCTCCAGCGGGGGCGGCCGGTTCGACCCGGGTATGCTCTACTACATGCCGCAGACCTGGACCAGCGACGACACCGACGCAGCGGAGCGCCTGAAGATTCAGTACGGCACCAGCCTGGTGTATCCGATAAGCGCAATGGGTGCGCATGTCTCGGCGGTGCCGAATCACCAGGTCGGCCGGGTTACACCGCTGTCGTTCCGCGGGGATGTCGCCATGTCCGGTAACTTCGGCTACGAGCTTGACCTGACGAAGTTCACCTACGAGGAAAAGGAACTGGTGAAGCAGCAGGTTGCGAATTACAAGGAAATCCGCAGCCTCGTGCAGCAAGGGAACCTGTACCGCCTGCAGAGTCCATTCGAAGGTAACGAAACGGCGTGGATGTTTGTTTCCGATGATCAGCGCGAGGCGCTGGTGTATTACTTCCGCGTAATGGCGGTGCCATATCCGGCACGCCGGACGCTGAAAGTCCGCGGCCTGAACCCGGACCTCGACTATACGGTGCTGGATAGCGGTGAAGTCTTCGGCGGTGACCGGCTGATGCAAGCCGGGCTGGCGCTGCCGGACATCCAGCGTGACTATGTGAGCGGCTGCTTCCACTTGAAGGTACAGGATTAACAGGTTTAATTAAACAACGTGATTAATTAAATGAATAGTATGAATGAGCCAGGGAAACCTGGCTTTTTTTATTTGTCTTGGGAATAATAAAAGTGAAGGGCAAAAATGCCTCTGATTTCAGCGGACGCGGGCGAGATGGCGGAATCAAAGGCAAAAATGCCCTTGAATCACCGGCGTACTGTATGAGCACACCGCTGCCTCTTCCTGATCATTCCCTATGTGCATAACGGTAAATGTTCGTGTTTAGCGTTACTTTCATGTTAGTTTTAGTTTTTTTGTTGCCGAAAATACTTTAACTATGTATAATAACAATTAATCTCGATGTGATTGTACGATATTCTGGTTTTCAAAGGTGGTTTCATGGCAGAACTGGAAAACAGCGAGCAGAAGAAAAAGATGTGCCAGATCTACAATGAGATCTCCAAGGAATTGTTTGGTTTCGGGACGACCTTGCTTCGCGTAACTGTCGATCAGCGGGTCATTACCTTTCACGCCAAGCACCGCAGGTCTCCACGGTCGACCGCCCTGGAAGGGGAGGCGCCGGAGCTTAAGCAGGAAGTGGACTTCCGGATGTCGCTGCTGTTTAAGAAGCGTTTTAAGGAAAGGCTTGAAGAAGAGATGGGCCTGACGATTGAGGTTCTGCTCAGAGATTACGATGCACCGACCCAGTGGGCTTTTACGAATATGATACTGGCCGGAGAATAACAGCTTCATCTTAATATCTGCGGATTTTTGCTTTTGATCTATCTTAAGCGAAGACCGTCCTTCTATAACGGGTAGCTCTTGACTTTGTTTACACAAAGAAAAGTGTTCTTGTTCCTACAAGAATGCTTTTCTTTTTTTATTGAAAAAATAGACCATACAAACATTTCTGGGAGGTTATTTACTAATGAAAAAGATCATGACAACCGGCCTTGCACTGGCCCTGACTTCAATGCTGGCGGCTTGCGGCGCAAACAATGCGGCGACCACCAACAACACAGGCACTGACAATGCAGCAACACAAAATACAGCTTCCGGAGAGCCGACAGAACTGGTTATCTCCACCTGGGGCTTCTCGGAAGACTTCTTCAAGGAATCGGTCTACGCTCCGTTTGAGAAAGAGCATAACGTCAAAATCGTCGTGGAAATCGGCAACAACGCCGAGCGGCTGAACAAAATCCGTCAGGGCAGCTCCGACGTGGACGTAGTCTATCTGTCTGATTATTATGCTCAGCAGGCTATTAACGAAGGGCTGTTCGATACGATCGACAGCAGCAAAATCCCGAACCTCCAGAATATTTATGATATCGCAAAAGCGCCCCTTGGCGCAGAGTATGGTCCTGCGTACACGATCGGACGTTTAGGTATTGCCTACAATCCGGCTCTGACCTCAGGGGAAGTAACCGCATGGAGCGATCTGTGGACCAAGTTTGATAAAAACCTGGCGATGCCGGCGATTACCGCTACAGCAGGCCCGATGATCGTTGACGCGGCATCCCTTGCTGCAGGCAACGCAGACTTCAATGAAGATACAGCGTTCACGAAGCTGAAAGAGCTGGACAGCAATGTTGTGAAATACTACGGCCAGACCTCGGAGTATGTAAACATGTTCGGCCAGGAGGAAATCGCCGGCGGCCCGATCATGGAAATGTATTTCAAGGATCTGCAGGCGGCTGTGCCTGATGCCAAATTTGTGGCACCTTCCGAAGGCGCATATGCCGTAATGAACACCGTTAACGTAGTTAAAGGCAGTGACAATAAAGAGCTGGCTGAGGAATTCATTAACTGGCAGCTGAGTGAAGAAGTACAGGCGGCATCCGCCAAAGCAAAAGTGGATTCTCCGGTTAACATGAACGTAATGCTGACACCTGAAGAGGCGGTGGGCGTGACTTACGGAGCGGATGTTATCGGCCAGCTGCGCAAGCTGGATATGTCGTTCGTGAACCAGCACATTACCGAGTGGACCGACCGTTTCAACCGTGAGATCGGCGGCTAAGGATGACAGCACGTAAGAAGGTCATTCTGGATGTAGATACTGGAGTGGACGATGCGCTGGCCATTATGCTGGCTGTAACGAGCGGAGAACTCGATATTCTCGGAATCACCACGGTCAGCGGCAATGTCTCACTGGATCAGGCGACCCTGAACACCTGCAAGATTCTGGAGCTGCTCGGCGTGTCCGGGCAGATTCCGGTCTGCCGCGGGGCGGATAAGCCGCTGGTCCGGGATAGCGTGTTCGAGCACCGTGTACACGGCTCGGACGGAATTGGCGGCGCGCTTACCGGCATGACGGTAACGAAGCAGCCTGAAGCGGAGCGGGCGGAGGATTTCATCATCCGCCAGGTGCTGGCGCAGCCCGGTGAGGTCACACTGATTATGACCGCACCGCTGACCAACCTGGCACGTGCGCTGCACAAATGCCCGGAGCTGACGGAGCATGCCGCCGAGGTGATTGTGATGGGCGGCGTGGTGCAGGGCTTCGGCAACATTACGCCGACGGCCGAATACAACATGTACGTCGATCCGGAGGCGGCCAAGCTGGTGCTGGCAGCCGGTTTTCCCAGGCTGACGCTGGTCGGGCTGGATGTGACCCGCAAGGCGCTGCTAAGCGCAGATGATATAGCGAGGCTGCAGAATCCGGTGATCCGCGATTATGTGGAGAAGAGTACGGCGGATTACCGTAAGCGTTATTGGGAACGGAACGGTGTACAGGCCTGTGCGCTGCATGATCCGCTGGCGGTAGGCGTAGCGCTGAACCGCTCGTTCGTTACTGTGCGTGATTATTATGTGGATGTTGAGACAAGAAGTGACCTTTGCGACGGCCAGACCGTCTGCGATTTCCAGAACCGGCTGGGACGGCCGGCGAACGCCGGTGTCTGCCTGGAGGTGGACGCACCTGCTTTTCTGGAATGCTTCATTAACAGTTTGAACAGCAATAGCTTTAACAGCCTGAATCAATAGCAGAAGAAGGACGGGAGTCAATAGAATGAACAAAAAAGCACTGTACCTGCTGCTGCCGGGCCTATTATTTCTGGCGGCCTTCATGCTGGTCCCGATTACGCTGACGGTTGCCTCGACTTTTGTACAGGACGGGAAGCTGACGCTGGAAGGGTATCTGCATTTTTTCCGGGACGGTTACTTTAACCGCATCCTGCTGACTACGCTCCGGGTGAGTGTGGTGACAACGCTGGTCTGCATGCTGCTCGGCTATCCGGCGGCTTATTATATCTCACGGGCAAGCGCCCGCAAAAAAAGCATTCTGCTGGCACTGTCGATTTTTCCGCTGCTGACGAGCCCTGTGGTTCGTTCGTTTAGCTGGATGATTATCCTCGGCAAAAAAGGGCTGATCAACTCCTTCCTGGTCAACATAGGGCTGATCGATAAGCCGCTCGACATTCTCTATACGCCGACGGCGATGATGATCGGACTTGTGCATCTGTTCCTGCCGCTGATCATTATCACCCTTCTCGGCGTGATGGAGAATCTGGATCACGAGCTGGTGCGCGCGGCGCGCAGTCTGGGGGCTTCCCCGTTTGCCGCATTCCGCAAAATCACCTTCCCGCTGACGGTGCCGGGCCTGATTATCGGCGGCATTCTCGTCTTTGTCGGCAGCCTTACGGCGTATACAACGCCTGCGCTGCTCGGCGGTAAGGAACGGGTGGTCTCCACCTTCCTGTACCAGAACGCCATGACGCTGAACGACTGGCAGGCGGCCTCGGTCATCGCGGTCATTATGATTGTCATTACATTTGTGGTGGTCGGGCTGATGAATGCCTGGGCTAACCGCCTGAATCCGAAGGGGTGAGAACATGAAGGAAGGCAACCGCGCGCTGTCCTTGTACACACTGCTGGTCTTTATATTTTTGCTGGGTCCGCTCGTAATCATCTCGATTACTTCCTTTGAGCCGGGCACGGTCCTGAAATTCCCCCCTGAGGGCTTTTCGCTGAAATGGTACAGGAATATTTTTGAGGTCAGCGCCTTTATGGACACCTTCAAAACCTCGATTATCATCTCGCTGCTCGGCAATCTGCTGGCGCTCCTGCTGGGTGTGCCTGCGGCCTATGCGCTGAGCCGTTACCGGTTCCGCGGGCGGGATACGCTGAATGCGATTTTCCTGTCACCGGTGCTGATTCCGGGGATTGTGCTGGGCTTCACGCTGCTGCGCTACCTGATAGTCGTCTACGGGCTGCCGATTGTGGCCGGTTTGCTGATAGGACATACAGTGATTATGCTGCCGTTTATTATCCGGGTTATTGCTTCAAGTCTGGAGAATTTCGATTTCGCGGTGGAGGAGGCGGCGCAGAGCCTGGGAGCTTCGAGGCTGTACACGTTTTTCAAAATCGTACTGCCCAACATCCGCTCGGGGATTCTGGCGGCGATTCTGATCGCTTTTCTGGAGTCGTTCAACAACGTGGATATTTCCGTCTTCATGACCGGTCCGGGGATCAGTACCCTGCCGATTCAAATGCTGACCTATGTGCAAAATTACTTCGATCCTACGATTGCCGCAATCTCCGTCATTCTGATGGTGCTGACGGCAGCGCTGATGTTCGTCATCGAGCGGCTGATGGGATTCGCTTATTTTACCAAAAGATAGCCTATTAAAGGATAACGGAGGCATAACGCAATGTCACTTTTAAGTCTTGAGCAGGTATCGGTTGCTTATGACAACCGTCTGATACTGGAGGATTTCAATCTGTCGCTGGCAAAAGGGCAACTGCTTTCCCTGCTCGGCCCCAGCGGCTGCGGCAAAACAACGACCCTGCGCCTCATCGCCGGGTTTCTGAATGCGGAAGCGGGAGCTTTTATGTTCGGCGGCAAGGATTACACCAAGGTTCCGGTCGAAAAGCGTAATTTCGGCTTCGTGTTCCAGAGCTATGCGTTATTCCCGCATCTGTCGGTGTTTGATAACGTGGCGTTCGGCCTGCGGCTGCGCAAGCTGAAGGAGGCGGAAGTGAAGAAGCGGGTAACCCGGATGCTGGAGATTGTCAGTCTGGGCGGCTTTGAGAAAAGACTTCCGGCAGCCCTGTCCGGCGGACAGCGTCAGCGGGTGGCAATTGCCCGGGCGCTCGTCATTGAGCCGGATCTGCTGCTGTTCGACGAACCGCTGAGTAACCTCGACGCCAACCTGCGGGTGAACATGCGTGTGGAAATCCGCCGCATCCAGCAGGAGCTGGGCATCACGACCGTCTATGTCTCGCATGACCAGGAGGAATGCTTCTCGATCTCCGACCAGGTGGCGGTCATGAACAATGGCAAAATCGAGCAGCTCGACAAGCCGTCAGCCATCTTCAAATATCCGGCGAGCGAGTTCGTGGCCCGGTTTATCGGGTTCGGGAACTTTATCGCTTTTGACGGACGGAATGATACGGGTTCAGATATTGAACTTAGCAGAGGGGCGCTGAAGTTCCAGGCTGCCAAACGGCCGGAGGGCCTCGGTAACACAGGATTGCTCGGGGCGATCCGTCCTGATGATTTGCAGCTGTTTGCAGCCAGTCCGGAGCCGGGCACGGCCAGTAACATTTTGCCGGGAACGGTGCAGATCAGCACATACCTCGGCCGCAGCTACCAGTATCAGGTGGAGACGGAGCTGGGTGTGTTCACGGTGAATCAGGAGATGGAGCAGCCATTCGTGCAGGGACAGCGGGTTACGGTTTATTTTCCAAAAGAGAAGCTGGTGCTGGTGCAGTAGCGCTTCATAAGGAGCAGACATGATGATTACAGATCAACTTATTTTGAACGCTAAAGTGTACAACAGTTACTATAAACGGTTCGAGACGGCGAATGTTGCTGTAAAAGACGGGCGTTTTCTCTATGTCGGCCAGCTTGGTGCGGAAACGTTCGCAGCTAGAGAGATAATTGAGGCTGAGGGGCAGTATCTGGTGCCCGGGCTGATCGATATCCACCTGCATATTGAGAGTACGATGATTACACCGGAGACGTTCTCCTACGGTATTCTGCAGCATGGGGTGACGACGATTGTTCCCGAGCCGCATGAGATGGCCAATGTGTTCGGCGTTGAAGGTGTGCATGAGATGATCCGGGCCAGCCAGGACTGCCTGGTGGATATGTTCTACGCGATTCCGAGCTCGGTGCCGGCGACTCCGCTGGAAACGACGGGCGGCTCGATTGAAATTGCCGATATTGATGAGCTGATGGCGACGGAGCAGATGATCTGCCTGGGCGAGGTGATGAATTTCGTCGATGTGATTCGTGATCCCGATTGCAAAAGCAACCAGATTCTCCAGCACGTCCGCAGCAAGTACCCCGGTCTGGTTATCGAGGGGCATACGCCAAAGCTGCTGGACCTCGACCTGCACCAGCTGATCTTTGCCGGGATCGATTCCGATCACACCCATCAGAGCATCGAGGGTCTGACCGCGCGGATTGCCGCCGGGATGTTCATCGAGATTCAGGAGAAGTCGATGACCCCGGAGGTTGTCGACTACCTGATCCAGCATCCGGTGAGCGAGCATTTCTGCTTCGTGACCGACGATGTAATGACCGACTCGCTGGCGGCGACCGGCCATCTGGATCATCTCGTCCGCAAGGCCATCGCTATGGGTATGGCACCAGAGGCCGCTGTCTATGCGGCCACCTACACGCCGGCCCGGCGGATGAAGCTGGACGACCGCGGCGTGATCGCGCCGAACAAAACCGCCGACTACCTGCTGCTGTCCGACCTCAGCAGCTTCACGATTGAGGCGGTGTACAAGCGCGGCGCGCAGGTCTGGGACCGCAGCCGGCCGCAGGCACAGCCTGCACCTGCGCCGCGCTTCCCGGCGCATTTCTACCGGAGCGTGCAGCTCGCGCCGCTTAGCGCCGGTGACTTCGCGGTGCGCCCGGAGCTGCCTGACGGCCGCTACGGCGCCCGTGTGATGACGGTCAACAACGTGTCCACGTTTACCGAAGAAAAGCATGTGGAGGCCGAAGTGAAGAACGGCCTGCTGCAATGGCAGGACACCGGCTGCGGCCTGATCGCTACCTTTGAGCGGTACGGCAAAACCGGCGGCCGCTCCTACGGCCTGATCGGCGGCGACACGATCAAACGCGGTGCGATCGCGACGACGTATTCGCACGACAACCACAACCTGCTCGTTGTCGGACACAACGCCGAGGACATGGCGCTCGCCGCGAACACGGTCATTGCCGAGCAGGGCGGCTTCTGCGTCGTCTGTGACGGCGTAGTGCTGGCCCTGCTGGCGCTGCCGGTCGGTGGCATCCTGACCGAGGCGCCGCTCGCCGAGACGGCGGAGCGGGTGCTGGGCCTGCGCACAGCGATGGAGTCGCTGGGCTACAACCACTACAACCCGATCATGTCCATCAGTACGCATTCACTGCCGGTCAGCCCGGCGCTGAAGATTACGGATTTCGGGCTGATCGATGTCGTTGCGGGCAAGGTAGTGCCGTTGTTGTTCCCGCTGGGGGAAGTGTGAGGGAGCCGCTGCTGGCGTTCCGCTGGTGAAGCATGAGGTGGCAGTTGCTGGCGTTCCGCTGGGTGAGGAGGGAGAAGAGATGCTCCCGCTCTGCCGCGTGAAACGTGAGGATAAGGCGCTGCCGTTGATTAGGGCGAAGCGATAAAGGAGGGGCGTCCCAGATGGGATGCCCCTTCTTGCAATACAGTAACTATAGCAGGATAGAGGTTCCATGCTCGTTGTTAGGCACATGCTGCTTTGTAATGGTCCAGCGGCGTCGCTTGTGTTAATGCTGGAGTGAACATGCTGAGCTTTAATGCTGATCTGCCAGTGTAGCAGCTGAAGTTGAGTTGCTGATGCTGAGCTCCTGAAGTTGAGTCGCTGATAGTGAGCTCCTGATGGCCGAGTTATCTATAGTGAGTTGGGTGCTGAGCTATTGAAGTTGAGTAGCTAATGTTGAGGTGCTAATAGTGAGTTCTCGATGCTGAGTTACTGATGCCCCGCCACTGATACTGAGCCGCTAATGCCGGCCTGCCAACGCTGATCCACCAATACAACGCATTCGGCCCAGCACATTTTGTCCGTCAAACTAAATAAGTGTACTTTCTACAGCTATATGGAGGAGAAACGCTCTGTTTTCTGGAATAGCTGCACTTTGGAGACAATTTCATAATCCAAAACCCTTGCTGCGCTTGGATTTTTTGAGCATAGAAAAAGGAGTACCTCCCCAAATTCTCGAAGTTATAGGCGACCAAACCGACACCCGAGAAAGAAAAGAGGTAATCCCTATCTATTCAATTCGACAAGAAGAGCTATTTTCCTTTGAGGAATTGCTCCTGATGCGCCCAGAAAATAAATACTGCCAAATCTTTGAACACTTAGATCTGGCTCCGGTCCTGCACGTCCTTCGGAAAAAGAACCACCGTGGTCGGCCGCAGGAGCTAAACATTCCTGCCATGATCTACTCGCTGCT
>NZ_FNDX01000045.1 GCF_900099765.1 Paenibacillus typhae
CGAGCCGCAGTCAGGGCAGGAATGTGCGCCAAGTCATGGAGAAAGTGAAGATATACATTCGGGGATGGATGGGCTACTACTATGTGGCGGACATGAAACGGATACTGCAAGGTTGGAGCGAATGGCTGCGAAGACGCCTGCGAATGTACATCTGGAAGCAATGGAAGAAGCCCAAAACAAAGGTGCAAAACCTACACAAGCTAGGGATACCGGAGTGGCAGGCCCACCAGTGGGGAAATTCCCGACTTGGCTATTGGCGTATCGCCGGAAGCCCTGTACTGTCTCGTTCCATAACAAACGAAAAGCTCGCACTGGCGGAATATTATGACTTCCCAGCACAGTACGAGCAATTACGTAAATTGCACTAATGCGATTGAACCGCCGTATACCGAACGGTACGTACGGTGGTGTGAGAGGTCGGCTACTCAGTCAATGGGTAGCCTCCTACTCGATAAGTAGCCGTGCTTCCGGACTGCAATCTAAATGGAGTAGTCAATAAGCCCCCTGCCATGACATAAAACCACGCCTTGTTGGCGTAGCCTCTTATCTTTTTCTTGCAAATATACAATTACCTCCTTTCCTGCATCCCACGAATAACTTTAACGGCATTGATTTCCCAATTCCATTTGTCACGATTGAGTAAAAATAATAATTCACCAGAATACACATGTGCAAGCTCATTATTGGAATTATAAATCATTATTTCAAAGCCCGTTAAAATTTCTACCTTATTTAGAGAACGGTTAATGACTTTTTGCTTAACTAAGGGAGCGGGTAAACCATTTTGCTCTTCAAAATTTAGAAACTCAGCTATGTTATCAGGATACATTTTCAAATTACTTTTCTTTGATTGAAATTCGGTTATGTAGCGATTGATTTCATTTTTTGGCAGGCTGTATACTGTTATTCCTCCGATTATAACTACCCCTATAACTAAAATAATTACTGCTTTAATGATATTTTTATTCATGTTACTGATCCTCCTGACTTTAACTCAACTATAACTGGAATAAGGGCTGCTAATGTAACTCAATCATGAACACTGCTTGAACGGCCAGTTGGATATGTTAGATAGAGCCATGGATTTCCGCCCAACCCCCTTATTTTATGTCTCCATTTAGCTTATACAGCAGCAGGATAATTTTAACTTCAGCCGCACATCCTTAGAGGAAGGGAATCCTTCCATAGGTCTGATATATCATTTTAAAAATAAATGATGACACAGTGAAGGTTATGCCTTATTATTTAAAGAGATTTTTAATAAAACAGTTTTAAAATAGTTGTAGTACACTTTACGGGGGAACAAGCTTTATTATCAGCAGGTCCGGAGAGGGGCGGAATACGATTTTAGCGCTGAGCGGAGTAAGTAAGAGCTTCGAACTGAAGGAAGGCAGTCACCACGCGGTCAGGGATGTATCGCTTACAGTAAAACCGGCTTCGATCCACGGCATTATCGGGGCCAGCGGAGCCGGCAAATCGACGCTGCTGCGCCTGATGAATCTGCTGGAGCGACCTGATAAGGGCACTGTAACAGCAGGCGGCAAGGAGCTGACAGCATTAACAGAGACAGAGCTGCGCCGGGAGCGGCAGAAGATCGGGATGATCTTTCAGCATTTTAACCTTGTCGCCAATGCTACTGTCAGCCGCAATGTGGAGATTCCGCTCGAGCTGGCCCGTGTGCCGAAGGGAGAACGCCGGAAGCGGGTCGCCGAGGTGCTCGATTTTGTCGGCCTGACTGACAAAGCAGAACAGTATCCGGCCCGGCTCAGCGGGGGGCAACGCCAGCGGGTGGCGATTGCCCGCGCCCTTGCGAACAGCCCGCAGCTGCTGCTGTGCGACGAGCCGACCTCTGCACTGGACCCGGTCACGACGGCGGATATCCTCGGGGTGCTGAAGCATATTAACGCCGTGCTCGGTGTAACGATCGTGATTGTCACCCATGAGCTGGATGTGGTGCGCAGCATCTGCACTGAGGTATCCGTCATGCAGGACGGAAGAATCGTGGATGCCTTCTCCCGCGAGGAGAACGGGTTCCTTCCGCCTTCGGGGCATTCCGGCTCCTACCGCGAGCAGATTACCGGCAAGGCAGGTGGGCGATAATGTGGGAAAGCATGCTGAAATACCAGGATCTGATGTGGCAGTCGATCGGCGAAACCTTTGTCATGGTCGGGATATCGATTCTGGCAGCCTTGCTGGTCGGGCTTCCGCTGGGTACGGTGCTGTATTTTTGCCGCAAGGGCCAGCTTTATGAGAACCGGAGCCTGTCGCTGACGCTGAACAGCATCGTTAACGTGGTCCGCTCCTTTCCGTTCCTGCTGCTGGTGGTGGCGCTCATTCCGGTGACACGCTTCCTGGTCGGAACCTCTATCGGAACATTGGCCTCGACGGTGCCTCTGTCCGTGGTCGCCATTGCCTACTATGCGCGTCTGGTGGAGCAGTCCCTGCTTGAGGTTCCCAGAGGAACGATTGAGGCTGCCTTGTCCATGGGGGCATCGAAGCTGGAGCTGATTTTCAAGTTCCTGTATGTAGAAGCGCGGTCGGGACTGGTGCTCGGCCTTACGGCCTCGACGATCAGCTTTATTTCGTTTTCAACGGTGATGGGTGTGGTTGGCGGCGGAGGCGTCGGCGATTTTGCCATCCGTTACGGGTACCAGCGGTTTGAGACAGAAGTGATGGTCTACGCCATCGTCGTTATGATTGTGCTCGTGCAGCTGATCCAGTTCACTGGAAGCACTGTGGCAAGACTGCTGGATAAGCGCTGATTTAAGGAAAGACTGAAGTCGGAATGTGCAGGCTGTACTATTTTGAAATCCAAAATATAAACACCGGGGGTTATTGAAAAACAATGAAAAAGTCCATGATTGCGATGCTGATGCTGTTCGTCCTGATTGCCGCAGGCTGCGGTAACAACACTAACAATGCTCAAAATGCCGCAAAAGCTACGGAAGCGCCTGCCGCAACAGCAGCAGCTACAGAACCCGTAAAAATCAAGGTAGCGACACTGATTCCCCCGATGACAGATATTCTTGACATTGTAAAACCGCTGCTGCTGGAGGACGGGGTGGACATGGAGATCGTTGTATTGTCCGACAATGTACAGCCGAACGAGGCGCTGGCGAACAAGGAAGTGGACGCAAACTTCTTCCAGCATGTGCCTTACATGACGCAGTTCAATGACAGCAAGGGCTCGAACCTCGTTCCGGTACAGCCTGTGTATGATGCAATCTACGGCGGCTATTCCAAAAAGTACAAATCCATTGAAGAGCTGCCGGAAGGCGCGAAGCTGGTAATGGCCAATGACCCGTCGAATATCGGACGTTCGCTGCAGATGTTTGCCGACGCCGGTCTGATCAAGCTGAAGGATGGAGTAGGCATCACAGCAACCCAGGCGGATATTACGGAGAATCCGAAGAACTTCAAGTTCGAGGAAGTCGATCTGCTGATGCTGGCCCGGATGATGGATGACGGCGACCTGGTGGCAATGACTCCGGCTTATGCCAGTCCGCTTGGCCTGACCCCGAAGAAGGATGCGCTGATTACCGAGCGTGAGGATTCCGAATTTACAATCACTCTCGTAGCCCGTGAAGACAATCAGGATTCCGATGCCATCCAGAAGCTGGCGAAACGGATCAGCGGTCCGGAAGTGAAGAAGTTCCTGGAAGATAATTATGCAGAGATCGCTCTGCCGGCTTTTAAATAACATGTAATGAAAGAGGTTGTCCCTGTGCACGATCACCGGGGCGCCTCTTTTTTTATATTCAGGGTCCCCGCAAAGGCACTTAATCAGCGGATTATTTAAGTGATACTATGCAGGTGAGAGACTCCCCCGATAATGAACGGGCTTACACGCTTGGCCAGCTCCGCGGGCGCTTCAGTCCGTCCATCCTGATTCCAGCGGTAGGTTACACCATAGATAGACCAGCTCAGCAGGGTTGCGGCGGAGGCTAATGCTTTTGGCTGGGCAGGTGTGCTTGTCGTTTTGCTGAGCAGACTGAGGATGAGCTGTTCGAGCTGGAGCTTAATATTTTCTTCAATCAGCAGTGCTACGGAATCATACTTCTTGACGCAATGCTGGCTTGATTCGTGGTAAGCACACAGGGCTCCGATAAGCTCCAGAAGAGTCTGGTCCGTTAACGTGGCTTCGGTATCAAGCTTTTGAACGACCAGAGTTGTGAAAGCACTGGACAGCATGGCTTCAAGCAGCGCGTATTTATCGGCAAAATGGGCATAAAACGTAGCCCTGTTAATAGTTGCGTTACCGGTAATATCACTGATCGTAATCTGGTTGAAGTCCTTGGTATTCAGCAGCCGGAGGAAGGCGTCCAGAATCAGCTGCCGTGTCCGGATCACACGCGGATCGTTCGGGTTAGGGGATAGCATATTAGCCATTGCTGATCACTCCTTTCTGGTGTAAAAAGATTCTTCTTATTATAGTCATGCGCCCGTGTGACAACAAATGTTTCTTTTTCTCCGACAATTGTCCGGGGGCTTCGCTTAAGCAACAATCCGGCGTGATTGTTGGTTGTAGGGGGAGCGTCTGCTTGATAAGCTAGCCTACATATCCCGCCGTGAACGGCTGGGACAACAGTCCGGGTGAATACCCGGAATATCAGGGAGGCGTTACAATTGAGTAATGAGCAGCAGACACAATCACTGGAAGCCTTGTTTGAGCCCTATAAGGTTCAGCAATTAACCATACCTAACCGGATTGTCATGTCACCGATGGCGCGGGCCTTTTCCCCGCAGGGTGTGCCGGGAGAGGATGTAGCTGCATACTATAGCCGCCGCGCCGAGAATGAAGTCGGACTTGTGATTACAGAGGGGGCGGTCATCGGCCATCCGGCAGCGGCGAGTGAATCCAGATTGCCGGATATGTCCGGTGAGGCGGCTTTGGCAGGCTGGAGCAGCGTGGTGCGGCAGGTGCACGAAGCGGGGGGCACTATCTTCCCGCAGCTGGTGCATATGGGCATGATCCGCCCCGAAGGCACCGGGCCTAATCCGCAGGCGAAATCACTGGGGCCCTCAGGACTGGATCTTGAAGGCAATCAGGCTGGCGAGCCGATGACTGAACAGGATATTGCCGAGGTCATTCAGGCTTATGCGGACGCAGCGGCGAATGCGCAGCGGATCGGCTTTGACGGAATCGAGCTTCACGGGGCACACGGTTTTCTGATTGATCAGTTCTTCTGGGCAAAAACAAACCGGCGCACGGACCGTTACGGCGGTGATTATCTGCAGCGTACCACATTTGCGGCGGAAGTTGTGCGGGCCGTACGCGCTGCGGTCGGGCCGGATTATCCGGTTTCGATGCGGCTGTCCCAGTGGAAAATGGCGGACTACACTGCGAAGCTGTGGGATACACCGGAACAGTTGGAGCAGTTCCTGAACGTATTGGTTGAAGCGGGAGTGGACATTTTCCACGTCTCAACCCGCCGCTTCAACGAGCCGGGGTTTGCCGGATCAGAGCTCAGCCTCGCCGGCTGGGTGAAGAAGCTCAGCGGCAAGACGACGATTGCTGTCGGCTCCGTCGGTATGGCAGATGACGGGGAGGCCGGCGTACCCGGTTATCAGGAGCTAATGAACCGGCTGGAGCAGCAGGAATTTGATCTGGTGGCCGTAGGCCGTGCGCTGCTCGGTGATCCGGCATGGGCGAGGAAGGTGCATGAAGGCAGGCTGAACGAGATTAAGCCGTTTACTCCGGAAGCTGCGGCTGTTCTATATTAAGCCGGGTGTTACAAGATAAAACGCTAAGCAGCGGTTCCTCCATCAAGGAGTGACCGCTGCTTTTTTGAAATTCTCTAGTCATGTCGTTGTAAGCGGCTGACATTAGCCCCTAGTTTTCAGCAGCACAGGAACCTCGAAGCATGCTGATTCAATCCACGTTCCAGTGGTAAAATCGCGCCCGCGCACCAGCACCTTATCGCTGTACACTTCAATATAATACCCCTGGCTGCCGTCCAGGTGGACATCCTCATTGTTCCACAGATACGCAACCGAGGCTGCATTAAACATCGCGGCCGTCTCCCCGTTACCCGGGAACATCGTATGCTCCGATTCCAGTTCCCAGTGGGTATGACCGGTAAACAGCAGAGTCTGCGGGAATCTGTCGAGAATAGCCCGCAGCTCTTTGTCTTGCGTAACGCCGTACCATTCCTGTTCTTCAAGAGAGCCGGCTACAGTATTCATCAGCGGCTGATGCAGGAATAGAAAGACGGGCTGATCCGCTGCAGCCGATCCGCCGTCAGGCCGCTCGCCAAGCTTCCGCTCCAGCCACTGGAGCTGTTCTTCCGACAGGCTGCAGAAGATCGGCAATCCTTTCTCGGTTCCCAGGAAAATAAAATGATACCCGCCGATCCAGTGATCGTGATAGGGCCCCGGGGAACCCATGCGGGAGGTGTACATTCCGAGACGTGACTCCCAGTCGCCCAGACAGGCCTCCGCCAATTGCGGCTGCCAGTGGCCGATGCCGACATCGTGATTGCCCAGCGTATAACGGATTTCCGGCAGGACCGTCCGGTACTGGCCGAGAATCCGCTGTACCTCGGTATATTCCTCCGGGAAGCCGTGGTCGGTAATATCGCCGATATGCATGATCCCGCTGCTGCCCCGGGCATGGACGGCCAGATCCTGCAGGGCACGCTCAAAGTTCCGGTTATACTCATGGGCAGGGTCAGCGGTGACATGGGTATCGGTAATAATCTGAAAGGTGAGCAGCGGCGTTTCTCCGCCCGTTAACTTGGTCTCCGTCTGCAAAAACTCGCCTCCTTGAGTATGATTTCTTACTTATTGAAAAGCCAGCTCCTCATAAGACTGCACAACGGCATCAGCATCTGGCAGCAAATGATCAAGCAGTGCTTTAGCTGAAGAATCCCCCGGCACAGCAGCTCCGGCGTCCGGTGCAATGGATACCGCAACAGCTGCGCCCGCCGCCTTGGCCATGCGCATATCGCCGTTCGTGTCCCCGATTACGGCGGCAGCGGAAGGCTGCACCCCAAGCTGCCTGCAGGCCAGCAGGGACATGTCCGGGAACGGCTTGCCGCGCTCCACCTGATCGGTGCCGATTACGGCCGAGAAATAATGGCGTATGCCGAGCCAGCGGAGATGCCTCTCCGCGGCTTCGGTATCATCTGCCGTCACTACGGCCAGTGCTATGCCCTGTGCATAGCACTCTTCCAGGAAGCGGAGCAGGCCGGGCAGCGGAAGGACGGGGCGGCTATGCTCCAGCATGGCGTCCGCTTCCCGGCGGCAGGCTTCCACCAGCTCCATCGACTCCGCCCAGGAGAGGCCGAGCAGATAGCCCTGCCAGCCAAGGATCGCGTACAGGTCATTCATCGTGCCCATGGCGAGCGGGCCATTGCGGTCGTAGCCTGTGATCCGGCCCTCGCTGTTGTGGACTGTGCCCAGCAGGTTGTTCAGGTACGTCTCAGGAAAGGTAAGGCCGCGCAGCTTCAGCTGCCGGATAAAATGCGTAAGCAGGCATTCACTCCAGCTTCCCCATAGGGAGACGAAGTCGAGCAGGGTGCCGTCCTTATCAAACAGGATTGCGGATATGTCGTAATTCCCCTGCGGGGTAACCAGCTCAGGCATGGCTGCGGCCTCCTTTATTGTAATTTCACGTCATTTATGATTCATATCGTAGTATATTTACGGGATTAATCACCGGATGAAGCTAGTCCGTTCTGCCCGGCAATTACTTCACCTTATCCAGCGCCGCTTGTGCAGTCGCCTGAGCTTCTTTGAGTGCTTCGGCAGCAGGGATGTTCTCGATCTGCACCTTGTCCGCAGCGATTTTCAGTGCATCATTGATTTTGCCGCCCGTAGGGTCCTGGAAAGGAGCGGAGGCATGGGAGGCCTGCTGCAGCGGGATTTTGATCTGCGGGTTGGTCTCGCTGAACGAGAGGAACGCCGGATCTTCCAGTGCAGACTGGCGGACCGCAATGTATCCGGTGTTGATCGACCAGAATGCGGTATTCTCGGAGTTGGTGAAATAAGCCAGCCATTTCAGTGCGGCCTGCTTCTCTTCATCGCTTGCCTTGGCGGGGATACCGGCTTGAATAGCTTCAGCTACCGGCTTGCCTTCGCCGACTCCGGCCCAGCCCGGCTGTTCCATTGCCGCTACAATGCTGAAGTCCAGATCGCCCTGGTCACCGCTGGAGCCGGTATAGCCGGCCGCCTGGCCTTTCATTACGTCATCAATCGTTTTGTACCAGTACTCCCAGCCCTGTCCGCCGGAATGAATGCGCATGATCTGGTCTTCATGAATCCATTTGCGGAACAGATCCCACGTTTCGATCCACTCTTGGGAGTCGATGGTAACGGTTTTGCCGTCTTCGCTCAAAATGCTGCCACCCTTGCTCAGCACCGCATCGATCATATTGCCTGAGCCCCACATCGGCTCCCAGCCGTAGACGCTTGTTTTACCGCCTTCTTTAACCGTCATTTTCTCGGCTGCTGCAGCGAGATCCTCCCAGGTTTTGATCTGGCTGGCATCAATGCCGCTCTTCTCAAAAGCATCCTGACGGTAGTACATCACCTGCGTTGTGCCGTACATCGGCAGGAAATATTGCTTGCCGTCCACCTTGCCCTGGTTCAGGAAGGTCTGGATGAAATCCTCCGGCTTGAAATCAGGCTGTGCCGCAATCAGCTCGTCCAGCTCAGCGAAATAGCCCTTGCGCGCCCAGTCCACATTGGAGGACAGCACGGCTGCCGGAACCGTTCCGGTAGCAATCGCAGCCTGGAGCTTCTGCTGGGTTTCGGTATAGTCTGCCTGCACGATGCCTTTAACGATAACCTCCTGCTGGGAGGCGTTGAATTTCTGAATGAGTGCTTCCATATTTTCGCCGAGCTTGCCGCCAAGGCCATACCAGAACTCAATTGTGACCGGTTCGCTTTGGGCAGCAGGAGCTGCTGCGGATGGAGCTGACGATGCGCCGCTTGCCTCTGTAACCTGATCGGCGGCGCCGTTTGCGCCACAAGCGGTAAGGACAGTCATTCCGGCAATCACGGACAGTGCCGACAATCTTTTCAACGATACGTTCATCATCATTCTCCTCTTTAATAAAAGTAGTATTTTAGCCTTTACTGGAGCCTGCCGTCATGTTGACACTTTGCATAATGGTTTTTTGTGCCAGCACAAAGACAAGCAGCAGGGGGGCGATGGTGAAGGCGCTGGCGGCCATGATTAGCGGCCATTTCAATCCGTAAGCACCTCCTTCCACGAAGAAGCTGCGCAGTCCGGCTGAGACCAGCTGCAGGGCAGGGTCCTTGGTGATCAGCATCGGCCAGAAATAATTGTTGTAATGATCAATGAAGGTGATCAGTGCCATTACGGCAAAAGAGGACCGGGTCACCGGCACCAGCACTGTCCACAGAATCCGCATATGCGATGCCCCGTCCACCTCGCCGGCCTCGACCAGCTCGTGGGATACCTGCAGGAAGGCCTGCCGGATCAGAAAGATCGCAAAGACGCTGACGCAGTTGGAGAGAATCAGGCCCCCATAGGTGTTGAGCAAATTCAGCTCGGACAGCACAAGATAGCTGGGCAGGTAGACTGCCGTAGCAGGCACCATGTAACCGAACAGGATGACTCCGGAAAAAACACCCTTCAGGCGGAATTTCATATGGGTCAGCGCATAAGCCATCATGCCGGAATTAAAAATCTGCAGGACGACGATGCTTCCGGCGACCAGAATGCTGTTGCCCATATATCTGGCGAACGGCGCTTCATTCCAGGCCGCGGCAAAGTTACCCCAGAGCGGAGCCGCAGGCCAGAGCGTCGGCGGGGAGGCCCAGATTTCATCATTGGTTTTCAGGGCGCTGGTGACCATCCAGTAAAAGGGGAAGGCCATCACCAGCGCCAGTACGGCGAAAAAAGCATGGCGGGCCGGTCCGCCCAGCCGTGAGAGCATACTCGTGCGCAAGTGGAAAGACCTCCTTATATAACGGTTTATTGATAGTGCGTCGTCCGTCTGCTGATGCTGAGCGACAGCACCGACAGCAGCATACAGATGAACACCAGTACTACAGCCACACTGGAAGCCTCGCCGATCTGGAAGGACTCAAAGGCAGACTGATAATACAGGTACAGCAGCGTACGGGTTGAACCGGACGGACCGCCTTGTGTCAGTACGTTAATCTGATCGTAGGCCTGCAGCGCCTGAACCATCTGCACCACGAACAGAAACAGCGTGGTCGGTGAGATCATCGGCAGCGTAATCCGGATGAACTTTTGCACAGCCCCGGCCCCGTCAAGCTCGCCTGCCTCCAGCAGATCAGAGGGAACATTCCGCAGGGCTACGAGGTAGAAGATCATCGCCCAGCCCGCTGATTTCCAGACCGTTACGAGCAGGACTCCGGCCAATGCCCACTTCGGGTCCTGAAGCCAGCCGAGCGGCTCAAGTCCGAGAAAATCCAGCACCGTATTGGCCAGCCCGACTTCAGGCTCGTAGATCCAGGACCAGACGATGGAGACAGCGACAGTCGGCGTAACCCATGGCGAGAAGAGCAGTGCCTGATAGAAGCCGGAGCCTTTCAGCTTACGGTTCATGAGAAGGGCCAGTCCCAGGCCGATCGCGATAACCGGCAGCACACTGCCGATGCAGAACAGTACGGTGACCCGCAGCGCTTTGTAAAAGGCCGGATTGGCAAAGAGGTCGGTATAATTCTGCAGCCCGACAAAGGTTTTGGTTGGACTCATGAAATCCCATTCTGTAAAGCTGAGATACAGCACATAGATCAGCGGTGCCAGCCAGAACAGCACAAAGGGTATCATCGCCGGCAGCGTAAAGAGTACGGGCTTTAAACCGCTTATTAACTTATTTCGTGTCATTTTCGTTCCGATACCCCATTCCGTCAGCTTTGTTTTGCGGTATAATGCAGGTGAATACTATCTCTGTTCAAAAAAAATTGTACACTGGACAAGTAAGCGCGTGGTCAACCGGAAGTAAAGCAGACTCGGAAATTGTGTAAAATTTGTTGCAATAATGCGGGCTTGTTCCTGCTTTATGTAATGCGGAGTTAACAAGACTACGAAGAGTGAGGGTGCAGCAAATGAAGCAGGCCGCATTTGGCGAAGACAACGGGCAGCTATCTCCACGGGAGCAGCTGTTGCGCAGAGTGATAGATGCGATTGCGCAGACGATGGATTTGTACGGGGCGAATTATTCCTTCGGGCAGCTGTACGGGATTATGTTCTTTGAGGACAAGCCGATGACGCTGGAGGAAATGAAGCAGGTAATGAATATGAGTAAAAGCAATATGAGCTACGGTGTGCGTTCCCTGATGTCCTCACAGATGGTAACCAAGCTTGAAGAGAAGCGGGAGCGGAAGGACTTGTATGTGGCGGAGACGGATTTTTTTCAGGCGTTCCGGAACTTCTTCACCCTGAAGCTGCAGCGGGAGATTGATGTGATGCAGGAGGCGATGGGGGCGGTGATTCCGCAGCTTGAGGATTTGATGCAGGCGGGAGATACGCCTGAAGAGGAGAAGCTGTCCTGCAGCCGGGACCTGGAGAAGCTGCGTCATGCAGCGGAGTATTACCGCTGGCTGCAGCAGTTTGTCGACGGCCTGAAGAACGGGGAGATGTTCGGCGGACCGGGTGCGGAGCGGTACTGAGTCACGGCATCCTGATACCGTCAATAAGAGCGCATTGCAGATGATGGCCGAATGACCAAACCGTCTAACCTTGGCGGCTGAATATGCCGGAAAATCACCAAATAACAGCAGGCAGACCCGTAATCATACGGATCTGCCTGTTCCATTGTTTCCGCTATTCCCCCTGCCGCAGCCGTTCAATCAGCGTATCTTTACTCAGCATCCTATAAGAGCTCAAGGTTACCGTGTAAGCAATGACAGCCAGCACCGGGATGACCAGCACAAAGGGCAGCCAGCTCATGCGGAATACGGTAAAAGCCGTGTTGCCCGCAATGCTCTTGGCAATGTTATAAGTGAGAAAGACACCAAGGGTTGAGGTAATAGCTGTGGTCAGAAGGACATTGTACATCCCCTCATAGATCAGCATTTTTTTGAGCTGGCGTTTGGTCATGCCGATGCTCTCCAGCAGGGCGAATTCATTCCTCCGCATAATAACGCCCGTAACGACTGTATTGATATAATTAAGGACACCAATCAGCGCAATAACGAAGCTCAGGCCGTAGCCGATAATCTGAAAAACCCGGATAAATCCGTCCAGCTCCTGCCGGTAATCCTCTCGCGATTTAACCACCAGCTCATCACTGGAAGCGGCCAGAGATTTGGCAGCCTCAGTTGCACTGTCCAGCTTGTCGGGGTCAATGTGAAGGGTTGCAGACAGCGCCCATGGCCGTTTGGTCTCCGGAGGCAGCTCTCTGGTCAATTCGGATGACGGGAAGAATGCATTAAACCCGTACGTTGAGAAAGACTGGGTCGTCGCAGCATAGAGCGCGTCGTAATTCATCACAGCCATAACCTCATAGCTTCTGCCCAGATTTTTGAACTCCATAATGTCACCAGGATGATAGTAAGAGGTATAAGTATCTTCCTCCCACATGAGCGATTGAGCCACCAGCACATAGTCCCCGGAAGCGAATTTCTGCGGGTCGAAATGACCATCAATCACATCCTTCTGCACCAGGTCATACCACCCGGGATCGATGCCGTACAATCCCAGATAAACGGAGTTTCTCTCCAGCAGGCTTGTAAGATAAGGCTCCGGCGGCTCTGTCTCTGACAAAGGCTGCAATACAGCACGTATTTTCTCATCCATATCATGAATGTCATAATAGTAGTAAACCTTCTCCACACTCTCCACGCCGTCAATCTGCGCCAATTCACTGCTGAATGCTTCCGACAGCTTATAAGGATCACCCGGGCGCTCACCTTCATAGGTTTCAATCTTCTCATTGCGGATCACCACATCCCCGGAAAGAAACGTGCTAAGATACTTATTCACATCAAGCGAACCTATCACCGTGAAAATAATACTGAATAGCACAATGCTCAAGGAAAGGGAGGTCAGCATGAGGGTGAGCTTCTTTTTGCTGCGGAACAGGTTCGTGAAGGCCATGACATGCAGCCGGCCTCCGCGCTTCGAGCGTTTGTTCATCCGCCGTTTTTCCTGTACTCCCGTATACCTGACCGCTTCGACAGGCGCAATCCGCGCAGCCATCCGGCCAGGCTTCCCGGCGGCAACCCATACCGTCAGATAGGCGAACAGGGCGGCTCCGATGAAAATCCACGGGCTGGCGGAATAAGCGGCTTCCATAGGCTCACTGGAAAAGGTGTTCAGCATCGGCGTAAGCAGCCGTCCGATTACATAGCCTGCAGCGAGGCCGAAGGGCAGCCCGATCAGATACAAAACCTGTGATTGTATTCTGATCATCCGTTTGAGCTGCCTTGGTGTCGACCCGATCGCTTTTAGCAGACCGTAAAACCTCACATCACGCACAACCGATATGTAAAAAATATTATAAATCAGCAGATACCCGCTCAGCATAATAATGAAGATGACAGCTACATAAGGCACAAATTCAATAAGGTTGTCGGATAGGGAAGAGGTCGTATAAGCCCAGTTGACTCCAGTGGGCCTATCTATACCTGTATCAGCGAGCACTTTATCCAGCTTTTTTTCAATATCGACTGCGTTTTTGAACATTACGCTCATCTCTGCGGTGTTTACGTAAGAGCCGCTGGCTTCGGACTCTGCCGGATCGATCCCTGATAGGTTTTGCTGCACCCATGCGTCGGAAACGAAGGCTAGCCCTGCGATCGCCAGATTCTTATCCGCTTCATAATAGCCTGACACGATAAAATCCTGCTTAAGAACACGCTCAGTAATATCAATGTCCAGCTGTACCCGCTCACCAACTGCATGTTTTATACCGAGCTTATCCAGCACCCAGGTGCTCAGCACAACCTCATTTTCAGCTTCCGGCAATCTGCCTTCAATAAAATGAATAAAACCATGTCTGGCGGAAGCCTCATCAACCCGTTTAACCTCTACCGGACTGTCCCGGAACACCTCGTTTCGCAAAAGCCCGGCGTGCAGCGTAACACCGTATTCCTTAACGCTTGGGTGCTGCTTTAATATCTCTATCTGCTCAGGGCTCACCCGTTTGAAGCTGCCGTGAAAATCTGTCCCGACCGTCTTCATCATCGTTAATTCCATCGACTTGTTAAGGTTCAGCGCCATCGTGAAAATCGACGTAATCAGCAGTGTCGTCAGCACGACAGCGCAGATGACAGCCAGGTTGCGCAGCGGACTTACCCGCAGGCTTTTGATGGAGAGACGGCTAACAATCTTGCGGTTATTGTTGGCAATCATAGTGTCTTAGCTCCGGCCGGTGCTGCGTTTCCGGATACAATGTGCCCGTCCTCGATGCGGATAATCCGGTCAGCCGTCTGGGCGATGGATTCGTTGTGCGTAATCATAACGATGGTCTGGTTGAACTTTTCGCTCATCTGCTTTAGCAGGATCAGTACTTCCTGGCTTGTTTTGCTGTCGAGATTGCCTGTCGGCTCGTCCGCCAGAATAATCGACGGCTTGGTAGCGAGTGCTCTGGCTATAGCGACCCGTTGCTGCTGTCCGCCAGAGAGATTAGAAGGGAGGGAATGAATTTTGGACTGCAGGCCCAGCGCCTGAATGACCTCATCCAGATACGTCCGGTCGATTCTGCCGCCGTCGAGCTCGATGGGAAGCGTAATATTTTCGAGTACATTCAGGATCGGCACCAGGTTATAGCTCTGGAAGACAAATCCGACCGAACGGCGCCGGAAGATCGTCAGCTTCTCATCGCTCATCGCAAAAAGCTCGTTCCCGTCCACAGTCACCTTGCCTTCCGTAGGCCGGTCCAGACCGCCCAGCATATGCAGCAGAGTGCTTTTTCCGCTGCCGCTGGTGCCGACAATGGCGACAAATTCACCTTTTTCTACCGTCAGTGATATATCATCCAGTGCTTTTACCGTAGTCTGCGGATCTTTGCCGTAATATTTCTTCAGATTTAAGGTGCTTAAAATAGGCATTTGCGTATCTCCTCCATCTTTCGTGGTTGTCCTCTAAGATAGCAGACCTTTCTAACCGGACAGTGTCTGAAATCTGACGGAATTGACACATTCAGAGCTGGGGGAGGTACATGGTAAGCCTGCTTCCTTGACCTGGCTGCGATGCTGCTGTGATGTAGCCGCCCTGGATACTGATGATTTTTTGCGCCAAAAAAAGTCCGATCCCGATCCCCTCATACTCCCCGGCATTATGCCCTCTATAGAAGCGTTTGAAAATATGCTCCAGCTCACCCTCAGGAATTCCGATTCCTGTATCAGCAACCTCAATCCTGGTGAACATTTCATTGCCCTCCGCTGTAATCCGGATACTGCCGCCTAGCTCCGTATATTTCACTGCATTCTCCACCAGGTTGAAGAGCGCTTCACTGGTCCATTTGTAATCGTGGCGGGCTGAGGCAAGCGGGTCGCAGTCTATGGTAATACGGATGTTCTTATTGCCGGCGCGTGTATACAGGTGCGAGAGGGCGCTGGTAATGGTTGCGGTAACCGGCCTTACTTCACTTTGCAGATGGATCATGCCCGTCTCCAGCCTGGATAATTTGATCAGCGAGGTAATCAGCCATTCCAGCTTTTCCGACTGGGCTTCGATCTGCTGCAGCAGCTGCCGGGTGTCCGGGCTCAGGTCTGGTGTTTCGGCAACCAGCTGGCTGTAGAGTAGGATGCTTGCAAGAGGTGTCTTGGTCTGATGGGAGATGTCGGAGATCAGCTCCTTGATCATGTTTTTTTCGGCTGCGAGGTGTTGCTCGTTTGCCTTGCCCATTTCAATATAGCGCAGTAGCTTATGTTCAAGGGAGGACAGCCGGGTCTCGTCAAAAAGGGTCAGCCGCTCATGTCCGTGAATCGCCCGGTCTACCATCTCATCCAACGTATCCATGAAGCCTGTAATCTGCCGCTGCAGCATACGGTTATATAGAGCTCCCGTACCGAGCACAGCAATCAGGAAAACCAGGCTGAGCTGCAGAAGCACCAGACTGAACCCTGTGAGATAGAGAACGGTTGCAGTGTAGCCTATTAGTAGAAGCAGAAATAACGCTGAGAAAATAGAAAAGAGCCGTCTGTTACCCCGGATATTACTGCTAGTGATCATAGATGCGGCCTTTCTGTCCACATGTACCCCAGACCGTAGACGGTTTTGATGTATTGCGGCGAGGCTGGGTCATCCTCAATTTTGGAGCGCAGCCGCTTTACGGCCACAGTCAGGGCATTCTCATCAACAAACTCTGCATCCTGTGACCAGATTTTATCGATTAACTGCTCTCTGCTCAAAACGTTGCCGGGGTTCGAGACCAGGATGTTCAGCAGCTTGAGCTCCGTTTTGCTGAAGGCCAGCGGTTCCTTATGTTTGTAGAATTCCAGTTTCCCGAAATCAAGGCTCAGCGGACCGAACGTAAGCACCTCGTCAGGCTGCGGGGCAGTCCGTTTGAGCACAGCCAACACTCTGGCCCGCAGCACCATCAGGCTGAACGGTTTCGTTATATAATCGTCTCCCCCGAGGGCAAAACCGGTGACGATATCCGGCTCCATGTCGTTGGCGGTCAGAAAAATAACCGGGACCTGTGAGGTTCTCCGCAGCCGCTCGCAATAGTCCAGCCCGCTTCCGTCAGGCAGATTAATATCCAGCAGGATCAGATCGATCCGGGTTTCGGCAACAATCTGCTCAGCCATAGCCAGTGTATAGGCCTGCTCAATCCGGAGGCCGTTCTGGGTTAGGGAGAGGGCGATGCCTTTGTTCAGGCTGCGGTCGTCTTCGACGATCAGTAAGGTTTTCAAGGGCATTGCTCCTTTAGATGGGTCGTATTTGCTTTATGTACGAAAAGGAAAGGGCAGGCTTTACTTCAATATTATGTACAGCGGCATAGGATCACGCAAGCGGGATTAATCACATAAGAGTGGACCGGCAGTCTCCAGTCCGGTGCCCTCCCCGACTAAGGTCCAGTTCATAAAACCGTCCGCGGTCTGTTTTGAAAGTCTGCAGATTACCCTAGAATAAAGCTATAAGAACGAGGTCAACGAAAGGCGGTGAGAAAAAATGCAGAATAGAAAAGGTAACGGACTTGCTATTGCCCTGATTGTGATCGGAGCGGTTATGCTGCTAGGGGTACTGCCCCAACTGATTCACGGAGTTTTCGGAATCCTGTTCCCGGTACTGCTGGTAGCTCTCGGATACTATGGAATTAAAAGCGGACGCAAAATTATCGGCTGGATCGTATTGTTCATCGGTGTTATGGCTTTGATCTCGAAGCTTTCCTGGATCATTGGACCACTGCTCGGGGTTGCGCTGGTTGTCTGGGGCATCTCGGTGCTGAAGGGCAGAAGCGGTAGAACATACTAAGAATACAGGCTACACAAGATTACTTAATAAGAAGCAGGGAGGGAACAGGAAATCATGAGTGTTTTTCGGCGCATGAGGGATATTACCGTAGCTAATCTAAATGAACGACTGGAACAAAGCCAGGACCCGGTGAAGCTGATTGATCAGTTCTTGCACTCAACCCGTGAGGAGATCGCTGAAGCAGAACGGCTGTACCAGCAGTATGCTGCACATACGAAACAGCTGCAGGTGCAGGTGAATCAGGCAACGGCCATGAGAAACAAACGTGAGGAGCAGGCGCTGCTTGCACTCAAGGCCGGTGAAGACAATCTGGCAAAGATGGCTTTGCAGGAGAAAATTATCCACGAGGAAAAGCTGGAGCAGTACAGCGGGCTGCTGGAACAGAGCCAGGGATCGCTGTATGAGCTGGAAAGCCAGCTGAATGAACTGAAGGTCGAATACCAGACGGTGTATAACAAGCGCCAGTACTATGCGGCACGCATGGAGTCGCTGAGACTGCAGCAGCGCATGAACCAGCGGGCGGCTGCATACGGTAACGGCAGCGATGTTCCCAAGATGTTCGGACGGCTTGAAGACCGGATGAACGACTGGGAGCTGGAAGCGAAGAGTCTGCGGGATCTGCGCCGCATGGGCCAGGAATACGCAGTGCAGGCCGGCGAGACCGTAGCAACTGTATTGGAAAGAGAAATGGCTAAGCTCAAGGAGAAGCTTAACAATGGCGGAAAGGAGTAGTGCTATGACCCGGTTGTATCGTTCAACCCGCGACAAGGTAATGACAGGGCTGGCTGGAGGCTTGTCCGAGACACTCGGCATTGATTCTACCCTGTTCCGGATTCTGCTGCTCGTCAGCATTCCCTTTACCGGAGGCGCGACCATACTTGTCTATTTCATCGCAGCACTGATCATTCCGAAGGAGCCGACGCAGTATAATCCGTTCGGTCCCGGACCGGGAGCACCCGGCGGACCTTATGGCGGCCATTACGGCGGTCCCGGATATGGTAGCGGACCGCAGGGCCCGCATGCACAGGGCGGCTACGGCGGACCTGGCGGACAGCCCGGCTACAACCCGAATCCGAGTTATAACAAAGCGAGTAGTTATCCCGGCCAGGATTCCGGCCTGGATGCGATGATGAAGGATATCGAGAAGAAGGCACTGCAGAAAGAAGTCGAAGAGCTGAAACAAAAACTTGCTAAATACGAGAAGGGAGAAGTGTAAAACATGGGAGTATTTCAACGGATTAAGGATATGACAAAAGCGTCGGTAAACGACCTGCTGGATAAAGTAGAGGACCCGATCGTAATGCTGAACCAGTACCTGCGCGATATGGAGGCTGAAATCCACGAAGCAGAGGTTACTGTTGCCAAGCAGATGGCCAACGAGCGCCGCATGAAGCAGCGTGTTGAGGAAGCCGCCAAAATGTCCGGACAGCGCGGTGCCCAGGCTGAGCTGGCTCTGAAGAACGGGCAGGAAGAGGTTGCCCGCAAGCTGCTGGAAGAGAAAATCTATTTCGACCAGAAGCAGACTGAATACGGTGATCTTCACGCCCAGGCAGAAGTGCAGGCCAAAGAACTGGTACAGCAGCTGCATGACATGAAGGATGAGTTCTACAAGCTGCGCAACAAGCGCAACGAGCTGGTATCCCGCGCTCAAATGGCCAAGGCCAAGAAGCAGATGTCGCAGATCAGCAGCGTGCACTCCATTGAAAGCGGCAGCGCGTCCCTCGGCTTCCACCGCATGGAAGAAAAGATCATGCAGCTTGAAGCTGAAGCCGATGTTATGCGTGCCCCTTACAGCCCTTCCTCCGGCTTGTACAACAAACCGGTTGACGCTGAGAAACAGCTCAAAGTGGAAGAGCAGCTTGCCGCTTTGAAGAGCAAATTGAATCCTCCAGCTTCACCGTCCCTGGATAAAAAAGAAGACTAATCCCTGTTCCTAAAAGGCAGGCGGATATGATATGCTGAACAAGGTAAAAGCCATACGGTATGGGTCACCATACCGGTATGGCTTTTGTAGCGGGATACGATATAACGAATCATTATTTGCGGATTATAGGTATTTTAACGTTGAAAATAAAGCAGAGGGATCTGATTCCTCTATTATTTATATAGTTTAGGTTTACGAAGTAAGTTTTGCTCCGCAAAACTTGGCAAATGCTTACGAAGACAGTTTTGCTCCGCAAAACTTTTAGGAGGTGCGCTATGGATAAACGGAACCGTTTGATTGCCATCGGACTGATTGGCGTGGGCTGCTTGATGATATTTGGCAAATGGATCGGATTTTTCTCCGTTGTCGCGCTCCTGTTCCTGCTGCTGGGGATTTACCGCACAACCTCAGGCAAAGTCAAGCAGGGCTACAAGCTGCTGGGAATCGGCGCAGTACTGCTGCTGCTGGATCATCTGCTGCTGGTGCTGGGCATCTGCCTGATTTCGCTTGGCGTGTTCTATGTCAAATCGAAACGGCTGCAGCAGGGCAAAGCGTTCATGCAGAAGCAGAGCTTCTCCTCCCGTTTTGACTGGGATCTGTCGCCCTGGGTGATGCGCAGCCTGAGTGCATGGCATGTCCTTGGCGAGGCTGATGTTGATCTTTCACTGGCGATCGCTGAGGATAAGGAAACCATCATGCTGTTTCAGGGAATATTCGGGGATATGGATATCCATCTGTCCGATGACTATGGCGTAGAGATTGAAGCCTTTGTGCTGTTCGGCTCGATCGAGTTCGGCAGCCACCGCGATACGGGGATGATGAACCGGCTGAACTGGAAGTCTGCCAACTATGATACCAGCTCTAATAAGGTAAAGTTCAGCATTTCCTATCTGATGGGTGATCTGGATCTAACCAAATCCTGACCGCTGCGTGGTATGTATTAAGAGAGGGAGGCTCCTGCACGTGGATAAAAAGAACAGCAGCATGGTGACGCGCAGCATGGGTGAAGGGGCTTTATTCTCCTTTGTCATGCTGCTGGTTTTCTTGTACATTATGTATACATATGGTTATTTGAAGCCTTTCGAGAATTGGGAGATTGGAATCCGCACCACTGTGACGCTCATCCTGCTGCCGGTGGTCTTCGGAGTCGGCTTTGGCTTCTTTCAGAGCTTCCGCTTCAAGCGCAGGCTGGAACGGCTGCGGGGAACGCTGGTTGCCTGGGAGAAGGGCAACCTCACCCCGGCGATGCCGGTGCTCGGCAGCGATGAGCTGGGCAGGCTCGGCGAGCAGCTTGGCCGGATCAGCGGCAAGTGGGAGAACCAGGTGAACACCCTTCAGCGGCTGTCGACCAACAATGCGAAGCTGGCCGAGCAGGCGCGGGTGTCGGCGATTATCGAAGAGCGGCAGCGCCTGGCCCGCGAGCTGCATGATGCCGTGTCCCAGCAGCTGTTCGCCATTTCGATGACGGCGACGGCTGTGGGCCGGACGCTGGAGAAGGATTTTGACAAGGCCCAGCGGCAGATTGCCCTGATAGAGGAGATGGCTGCGGTAGCCCAGTCGGAGATGCGCGCGCTGCTGCTGCATCTGAGGCCGGTATATCTGGACGGTAAGGGACTTGAGCAGGGGCTGCAGGAGCTGATCAAAGAGCTGCAGATCAAGGTGCCGATGGAGATTATTTTTGAGATGGACCCGGATGTACAGCTGCTGAAGGGGGTTGAGAACCACCTCTTCCGCATTGTCCAGGAAGCCATCTCGAACACCCTGCGCCACGCCAAGGCAGAGAAGATGGAGATCCGGCTGCACCGGCGCGGTGACGCTGTAAGACTGACGCTGAGGGATGATGGTATAGGCTTTGAGATTGATGACAGCAAGCTGACCTCTTACGGTCTGTCGAATATGCAGGAGCGGATTGCAGAAACCGGCGGCTCCATACAGTTTATTACAGCGCCCGGCAAAGGGATGCGGATTGAAATTACTGTACCGCTGGTCAATGAATAAGGAGGCAAGGGCAACCATGGAAACAGAAGAAATCAAGGTTCTGCTGGTGGATGATCATGAAATGGTGCGGATCGGACTTGCCGCAGTGCTTGGTACGGAAGACGGTATTGAGGTGGTCGGTGAAGCCGGCAGCGGTGAGGAAGGCATCCGGCTGGCCCAGGAATACAATCCGGATGTAGTGCTGATGGATCTGGTAATGGAGGGTATGGACGGCATTGAGACAACCAAGAGGCTGCTCAAGCTGTATCCGGACTGCAAGGTTATCGTGCTGACCAGCTATCTGGACGATGAGAAGATGTATCCTGTCATTGAAGCCGGAGCGTTCAGCTATCTGCTGAAGACCTCGCGGGCCAGCGAAGTAGCGGATGCCATCCGTGCTGCAGCCAGAGGACAATCCGTACTGGAGTCCCAGGTCGCATCCAAAATGATGAACCGTTTCCGCAACAATGCCAAAGCGGAGGCTCCGGCTTACAAGGAGCTTACCGAACGCGAGATGGAGGTATTGAAGCTGCTGGCCCAGGGCAAATCCAACCAGGATATTGCCGACCAGCTGATCATCGGGATCAAGACGGTAAAGTTCCACGTTACCAACATTTTTGCCAAGCTGGGCGTCGAGGACCGGACCCAGGCGGCTATTTACGCCTATAAGAACGGGCTGGCGGAGTAACTTTGGCTCTCAACTACAGGCTAACCTCACCCTTTCAGGCTTGGTGGCTAAAGGGGTGAAATGAAGGGCAAAAATGCCTTTGATTTCAGCCTAACCAGGCTGCTTTTCGTAGTATAAAGGGATTTATCCCACTAAATTAGCCTATCTAAGCTTGAAATAGCCGAATTAAGGGGATTATTCCCTCTAATAAGTTCATCGAAGGTTAGTAGAGCCAACATAAAGGGATTATTCCCTCTATGTTGGCTTTTGTGCATTGAGGCGTATTCGCTCTTGCGACGGATAATAGGCACATTGCAATACTCACGGTTCAAGTTCAGGTCCGGAGCCTGTTGTGTGCACACTAAATCCTAATACCCTGTAAGTTTTGGACTTTAGCGGAGTTTCTAGCATGCATGTATATCTTCTCCTGAATCAGGCTATCCTTTCTAGTAGATTAATAGATCGGATGAGAGAGGGAGATGCGGAATGCGGCTGGGGAAACATGAACAAGGGATGGGGAAGCTAACGCTGGTCATGATTGGTCTCAGCCTGCTGGTGCTGCCGCTGGCAGGATTCGCAAGCGGGGCCGGCCGCACTGCTGCAGATGAATCTGCAGCAGACACTGCGCTCTCTGCATCCAGCCCGGAGCAGCTGACCCGCTCCCTGAATCTCCTGGCCACAGCCGGCCGGGAAATAACAGCAGATGGTTCTCCGCTCAGGCTGGTTGTTAAATGGCAGGGGGAGTACCGCGGTAAAGCTGCGGATGCCACTGACGCCGCAGATCATGCAGCAGCCACTGCTGCAGCGCAAGCCATGACGAATGCGGATGCCGCTAACGCTGAAGATCATGCAGATGCCGTTACTGCGGCCCAAGCTATGTCCCCTATTGAAGCCGCAGATTCTGCCGCACCGGCAGCCCAGCTGGCCGGGCTGCTCGGACTAGGCAAGCTGGAGGCAGCCGAAGAAGATGGCCATGTAACCTACAGAGCCTCACGTGCGCTTGATTCAACCAGTACGGTTTCATTGTTCTGGAGTGAGCTGGGCCAGGATGTAAGCTATGTAATCGTGACAGTGGAGACGAAGGATCTGCTGCAGGCAGAAGCGGTTCAGACTGCGGCAGCAGACGCAGGAGCACAGATGCTGGCCGCTGGCATTACTCCAGAATGGAATGCTTCACTGCAGGGCACATCATTGGTGCATGAATCTCCCCGCGAGGCGCTTGAGCGGGCGGAGGGGGCAATTACTAAGCGGCTGGGCGGATTAGAAGCAGCAGAAAGCTACGAAGACGTTGCGACGTATAGCCGTTCCTACAGCATTCAAGGCGCCCAGAGATACGTGAACAGCGGAGATAATAGAATAGCTCTCCAGGCGGCCGTACACCAGAACAGTAATAACAACAGTAACCGCGTGACAATCGGGCTGCCGCTCATTACAATTGAATATTAATGGATGGAGCTTTGCACAAGCCTCGTCATAATCCGCCGTAATTCAGCATATCCTACAGAATGCTCCGCAAAACCGGGCTCCGCGTTTGCGGAGCTTTTTGCCGGAAGGTATAATATGTAAGTGTAGCAGCAGCTGTTGCTCCGGCAGCAGACTATAAGCTTCGGTATGAAAAAGGATAAGAAAGTTTAATGGAAAATTGCGAAATCCCGAGAAAAACTGTCAGGAATGTGATAGCATCCTTACGGTGAATATGATAAAATGACATCACGCCGTGCTACGGCACGATGAGAATGATTGTCAACTAACTATATTACATACAGAGAGATGAGGAGCCATGGCTGAAAATCAAACCCTTGATGAACTGCATACACCCGGTGCTGTATTCTTTATTTTTGGGGCAACCGGAGATCTGGCCCGGCGGAAGCTGTTCCCTGCGATATACAGCTTGTACCGCGAAGGCAAGCTGACTCATGATTTTGCGGTAATTGGCGTGGCTCGGCGTCCCCGTACCCAGGAGGAATTCCGGGAGGATGTGAAGGAATCCATCCGTGAATTCTGCCGTTATCAGGTAGCCGATGCTGCGGAATGGAATGATTTTGTACAGCATTTCGAATATAAATCACTGGATATTAACAATGTCGACGGCTTCCGTGAGCTGAGTGCGCAGACAGAGCTGCTGGAGCAGAAGTTCCAGATCCCGGGCAACCGGATGTTCTATCTGGCTCTGGCTCCCGAGCTGTTCGGCAGCGTCTCGTTCAACCTCAAGGCAGGCGGAATGCTGCAGGGTGCCGGCTGGAACCGTCTGGTTATCGAGAAACCGTTCGGCTACAATCTGGAATCCGCAGAGCAGCTGAATGAGCAGATCCGCCAGGTCTTCAAGGAAGAAGAGATCTACCGGATTGACCACTATCTGGGCAAGGAAATGGTGCAGAACATTGAGGTTATCCGTTTTGCTAATGCATTCTTTGAACCGCTGTGGAACAACAAGCATATTGCCAACATTCAGATTACCCTTGGCGAAACGGTCGGGGTTGAAGAACGCGGCGGGTACTATGATCATGCCGGAGCACTGCGCGATATGGGGCAGAACCATATTTTGCAGCTGCTGACGATGATTGCGATGGAGCCGCCAAGCCGTCTGCTGGCTGAGGATATCCGAGACGAGAAGGTAAAGGTGCTCCGTTCGCTGCGTCCGTACTCTTCCTCGGAGGAAGTGCGCGAGAATGTGGTGCGCGGGCAGTACACTCAGGGCCTCTACAAAGGCAAGAGCCTGCCGGCTTACCGCCAGGAGGATAAGGTAGATCCTGAGTCCAATACGGAGACGTATTTTGCAGCGCGTGTTTTTGTAGACAACTTCCGCTGGGCGGGCGTTCCATTCTACATCCGTACAGGCAAACGTCTGCCCGTGAAGACAACGGAAGTGGTGGTGGAGTTCAAGGGTATGCCGACCAATGTATACCTGGGTCAAAAGCATAAGCTTGAGCCGAACCTGCTCGTTATCCGCGTCAATCCGATGGAAGGCATCTACGTGAAGATTAACGCCAAGAAGCCGGGCTCGGAGTCGGAAATTCAGCCGCTCGCCATGGACTTCTGCCAGAGCTGCATGGTCGGCATCAACTCGCCGGAGGCTTACGAGCGTCTGCTGCATGATGCGGCACGCGGCGATTCGACCTATTTTACCCGTTGGGATGAAGTATCGTCGGCCTGGTCCTTCGTTGACCGGATTGCACAGGCCTGGAAGGAAGAAAGCAATGATCTGGCATCCTACCCTGCAGGCTCATGGGGCCCGGTAGAAGCAGACCAGCTGCTGGCTCAGGAAGGCTTCCACTGGTGGCCGGTGAACGGACAGGATGAAGATAATGTGGTATGGCGTGTGAACAGCTAGTACCAGCTTTATTAATTACATAACAGCGGTTCCCCGGTGACGGGGGAGCGCTGTTTTTGTATTTTGCGTGAAAGTTACAAAAAAAGGATTTCGATTCTGCGCATTTGCTATATAATCCCATTACATGTAGAGAGAAGCAACACGGGGAAAGTGCATCAGCCACCAGAAGGCCTACAACATCCTTGGCAGGAATGGGGCGTTCGATAATGAATAGGACACGGCAAGCTCATAAGCAGTACAGCTTTTTTCTGGGGACCCTGCTATGCGGCTATAATCTGGCTGATAAGCTGTACGGGGCGGTATATATTGTGCTGATGAGTATGAGGGGAATTGATCCGCTGCAGATCAGTATTGTATTCGCGGTGTCCTCGCTGTCCCTCGCGGTATTTGATTATCCCAGCGGCAATCTGTCTGACCTGTACGGGCGGAAAAAGCTGACGGCCACCGGTTTTATAATATGGGGGGCGGGATTGACTGTATTTGCTTTTGCCGGTAATCTGGCGGCGTTCATCGTTTCTGCGGTTGTAATGTCGCTGGGAGTTGCACTGATTTCCGGCTCGCCGCAGGCCTGGTATCTGGATAAGCTTGAGGATCTGGGCATGCCGGACTATAAAAATATCGCACTGCCGCGCCTGAACGGATATGTGTCTGCTTTTGCGGTTGTGGGGGCACTTTTGGCGTCATTCACCAGCAATATTCATCTCTACCTTCCGGTTGCTGTAGCGGGTGCGGCGGCAGCGGGAATTGGTGTTTACGCGTGGCTGAGGTTCAGCGACAATTACGGCGTTCGGACGCAGGACAGTGTGTTTAAAGAGGTCTATGTGACCACGGCTGAATTTGCCGGAAACAAGCTGATGCGCTTTATTCTGTTCAAAAGCATCCTCAGCCATGCCGCATTGCTTGCCTTCCTGCTGAGCTGGCAGGTGTATGGTGTGAATGAGCTCGGGCTGCCCGCGGGCTATTTAGGGGGATTGCTGGTTTTGTTCATGGCTGTGATCAGCCTGTCTTCGTTCTGCAGCTCTTTTCTGGCGAAACGGAAGGTGCGGGCGGTGCGGATCATTTCCGGCGGTCTGCTGCTGTCGGCTGCGGGGCTGCTGCTTGCGGGGCTGTTTGCCCATCCGGCTGTGTTTTTCGCGGGGCTGGTTTTATATGAATTCGGGCTTGGTCTGGAGTCCTCCTTATTCAGTGCATGGGTCCAGGATTTCATTCCCCGTGGCAAAAGAGCAACGTTCACCTCAGGGTTATCCGCCCTCAAATCGCTTGCCGGCTTCGCCATTACCCTGCTGCTTGGTCTGGCTGCCGAACGGCTGGGCTATACTGTTATCTGGATAATGGGTGCGCTGAGCCTGATCTTGTCCGTGGCGGTTTTGCTCATTTTTAACAGAAAGATTGTCATGGCAGACACGGCCCGCGCAGAAGCGAAAACGGCAGCCGGTTAAGGGATGCGCGGGAAACGGCAAATTTGTACAACTTGTTTCACTTCCGCCGCTTTTTTGTAGATAAAGTCTGCCCAATTTTGATATACTTTAAAGGATGCTTTCTGGAAACGGAAAAAGAATGGCGATCAAGCATGAATTTATATATGAAGGGATATGTGCAATGGATAAGGCACCGGATCAGAAACTGCAACAGGAAGTGGACAAACGGAGAACGTTTGCGATCATTTCCCACCCGGATGCGGGTAAAACAACATTGACGGAAAAGCTGCTGCTGTTCGGCGGCGCGATCCGGCTGGCGGGAACGGTTAAAGCCCGCAAAGCAAGCAAGCATGCGACAAGTGACTGGATGGAAATAGAGAAGCAGCGCGGAATCTCGGTAACGTCTTCCGTCATGCAGTTTGACTACTCGGGCCACCGGGTGAACATTCTGGACACTCCGGGTCACCAGGATTTCAGTGAAGATACCTATCGTACCCTGACAGCGGCGGACAGTGCAGTCATGCTGATTGACGTGGCAAAAGGGGTCGAGGCACAGACGATCAAGCTGTTCCAGGTCTGCGCCAAGCGAGGTATTCCGATCTTTACCTTTATCAACAAGCTTGACCGTGAAGGCCAGAGCCCGTTCGATCTGATGGAGGAGCTGGAGAACGTACTGGGCATCCGCTCCGTACCGATGAACTGGCCGATCGGCAGCGGCCGCGAGCTGTGCGGCGTGTACGACCGGATGAAGAATCAGGTGGAGCTGTTCCAGGGCGACGATCATTCGGTGATCAAGGTCCAGAAGGTGGAGGACTACCACGATCCGATCATCCGTGAGATGGCCGGAGAATATCTGCATGACCAGCTGTGCCAGGACCTGGAGCTGCTGGATGTCGCGGGTGACGCCTTTGATTATGAAAAAGTACTGCGCGGGGAGCTGACTCCGGTCTTCTTCGGCAGTGCGATCAATAACTTCGGGGTGCAGACGTTCCTTGACAATTTCCTGGAGCTGGCGCCGAAGCCGGAGCCGCGCCGCAGTACTGTTGGCTCAATTGAACCGACGAATGAGAAATTCACCGGCTATGTCTTCAAAATCCAGGCCAACATGAACCCGGCGCACCGTGACCGTATCGCGTTCCTGCGGATTGTATCCGGCAAGTTCGAGCGCGGCATGAGCGTGAAGCATGTCCGGGCGGGCAAAGACATCAAGCTGTCCCAGCCCCAGCAGTTCCTGGCCCAGGACCGTGATATTGTCGAAGAGGCGTATCCGGGCGACATTATCGGTCTGTTTGACCCGGGGATTTTCCGGATCGGCGATACGCTGAGCCAGGCGGGAGAGATGGAGTTCGATGAGTTGCCGACGTTCTCACCGGAGATTTTCTCCAAAGTGAGCATCAAAAATGCACTCAAATCGAAGCAATTTCAAAAAGGGATTGACCAGCTGACGGAAGAAGGGATGATCCAGGTATTCCGCACGGTCAATTTTGACGATATTATTCTTGGCGTAGTCGGACAGCTGCAGTTCGAAGTGTTCGAATACCGGATGAAGGGCGAATATGGCGTGGATGTGCAGCTGCAGCGGATGAGCTACCAGTTCGCACGCTGGATTGTTGATGACAACAAGCCGGACCCGGGCAAATTCCGCATTAATTCTACGCTGGTAACCGATAAGAAGGGCAATTATGTCGTGTTATTCGAAAATGAATACGCGATGCGTACGGCGATGGAGAAGAATCCGACTGCCAAGTTCCTGGAGACGGCTCCCTAAAGCACAGCGGGAATGGCCGGATGAGCCTGACCGGACTGTACGGATAGCTTATTAAATAAAAACCTCCGCCTCTAACTGTGCGATGCACGGCCGGGATGCGGAGGTTTTTGGCTGTCTAGCTCTGCTCGGTGGTAACCGATCCGGGGGTGATCTCCTCCAGATGCCGGTGCAAAAGACCGATGACATGATCCTGCTTGGCCTTGCCGATGTCTTTCCAGACCATTTCAAATACAACACCAAGTCCGGGAAGCGCCGCTTCCGGCCCGTCTACAGAGCCTTCGATCATGTGGCGCAGGTCTTCCTCAGACTGGCCGTGCACTTTATGAAGAATCGCCTGGCGTAAATCAATGGTTACCGGCATGGTGCACCTCCTTTTTCATTGTTTGGGGGAAAAGTGGAACAGGCATCCGGAACAGAATCTGCCTCCTCCAAAATGCCCTGTACTAATGTGCCCTGCGGCGGCAGTGAAAATTCAAGTTTGGCCGCCCATATGCTATACTGTGTGAGATGAAAAATGCTGCAGGAGGTACACGGACATGGCCAAAAAACAATACGCGATTATCGGGATGGGGCGCTTCGGCTCAAGTGTAGCCAAGGCGCTAAGCGGCATGGGGTACGATGTGCTTGCAATCGATACCGACGAACAGCGGACCCAGGAGATATCCGGTATTGTAACCCATGCCGTATCCGCAGATTCCACAGATGAGGAAGCGCTGCGTGCGCTGGGTATCCGCAACTTCGACGTTGTAGTTGTAGCGATCGGCGAAGATATTCAGGCCAGCATCCTGACCACGCTGATCCTGAAGGATCTGGGTGTGCCGGCCATTCTGGTCAAAGCCAGAAATGAGCTGCACGGCAAGGTGCTTAGCAAGATTGGCGCAGACAAAATCATCTATCCGGAACGGGACATGGGCCTAAGGGTTGCGCATCATCTGGCCTCGCCGAACATTCTTGACTATATCGAGCTGTCCCCGGATTACAGTATCCTGGATATGAAGGTGCCGAAGCAGATGCTCGGCAAAAACCTGCTGGAGCTGGACATCCGCGCCAAATACGGCTGCAATGTCATGGCGATCCGCCGGGGCGATGAAATGAACATCACTCCCAGAGCCGAGGACCGGCTCGCAGACGGCGATGTGCTGGTTATCGTCGGGCATAAGGATAACCTGACCAGGCTGGAGATGGCGTATCATTAACGAAGTACGAAAGGACATGACCTCATGGAAATATTATCTCCGCAAAATACGCGGGTTAAGGAATGGGCCGGACTGCAGGAGAAGAAGCACCGCGACAAGACCGGTAAATATATTGTAGAGGGCATCCATCTGGTGCAGGAGGCGCTGCTGGCGGAAGCCGAGGTAGAGATTCTCGCCTACGATTTGGACAAGGGAATGCCGTCGGAGCTGCGGGAGCATCTGCAGGCCGTACAGGGCATGGAGGTCATCGGCGTTTCGGCGGCCGTCATTGCCAAGTGCAGCAGCACGAACACCCCGCAGCCTGTGTTTGCGGTTGTCCGCAAAGAGCAGCAGGGAGTGGAGACGATCCTGGCGAAGCCGGACAGTCTGGTTGTTGTGCTGGACGGCGTCCAGGACCCGGGCAACGTGGGCACGATCATCCGCAGCGCGGACGCCGCCGGCGCGGACGGGGTTATCCTCGGCCAGGGCTGCGCCGACCTGTATAACCCCAAGACCATCCGCTCCACGATGGGCTCGATGTTCCATCTCCCGGTAGTGGAGGGAGATCTGGGCGCTGTTCTGCCGCAGGCGCGTGAGCGCGGAGCCCTTCTGGTCAGCACCTCGCTGACCGGCGAAGACTCCTGCTACACGCACGACTTCCGCGGCAGCCAGTGGCTGCTGATCGGCAGCGAAGGCAAGGGGATCTCACCGCAGACGGCAGCGCTCGTAGACAAGAGCATCATCATTCCGATGGCCGGCCGGGCCGAGTCACTGAATGCGGCGATGGCAGCGACGATTTTGTTGTTTGAGGGGATGCGGCAGCGGGGTTTTAACAAATAAATAATGCCCGTGTTGTGAGTTGTAATTCATCTTGTCACCGTTTGGAATGTAGATTACGGGAGCGATGATCCGGCTAATCCGGGTCGTTATGCAAAAGAAGATAATAATTGGTTGAATCTATCGCGCTCCTCCAAAAAAGCGCAATGACCGCTGTAATGGAACGGAACCAGCTGCGAATTTTTGATCAGCTTATTTGTTTCCTCAGCTTTGGTATACGGAACGACCTTATCATGAATTCCGTGAATAATTAATGTGGGTACATTGATCTGACCGAGATCGTTGTAGACATTTTCATCTCTAAGCGTGGCCATAATGGCGGAAGTTGCCCAATTCGCGGCTTGTAATCCCATTGAAACGAACCAATCAGATTTCGGTACGGAAATATACTGAAAGAAAAAATTTCCCGTTTGGTCCTGCAGCATTTGCGGCCGGTCATGATTTGTATCTTCGATAATTTTATTTGTAAATTCTTTCGGAACGCTAGATGGAGAGGCAGCGTCGATCAGGACGAGTTTAGATACCCCATACTCTTTGTGACGGGCCATATAACGAATCGATATCGCGCCTCCGGTAGAGTGTCCTGCAAGTGTTATGTTTCTTAACTGTAACGCCTCGATGACCATGCGGACATCATCCGCTAATCTGTCGAAATTGTACCCGGCAAATGGTTTATCCGAATTCCCGTATCCTCTCCAGTCCATTCCGATACAACGATATCCGAGCTTAGGAAGGAAATTGAATTGATATTCGAACTGGTTATGGTTTAGCGGCCATCCATGAATAAAAAGTATCGTTTTATTTCCCGTCGGATTGATGTCCTCTATAAATACTCTTACGCCCGGTTCCACAGTAACAAAGTATCCCAAGTGAATCGCCTCATTTTTTAAAAAATGTACTTTCCCTTTAAGATATTCGCCCTAGGCAAGGTGAATGCGTAATTTCGGCGTCAAATTGAGTTTAGAGAGGGCAACATTTCCCATGAAAAGGGTTGCAAGAAAGTCTTGTTGAACCAAAAAATCCATGATATAATCGGTTCATAATTAAATTAAATAGATATCGTGGATTGTTACTACGTATGTAGGCAATACCATTAACAGAGCCATATTTATATGGTGAAGTTTGTGGTCTTGCCTTTTTTTATTTTCTGATAAAGGTGGTTATTATGAGAATTGCAAAGGTGTTGAATAATAATGCCATCATAACTGTGAATGACCAGAATAAAGAAGTGGTGGTAATAGGCAGGGGGATTGCGTTTAAGAAGAAAGCAGGAGATCTGATCGAAGAAGCTAAAATTGAGAAAATCTTCATGGATAATGAGAGTATATCGGAACAAATGAAGACGCTTCTGTCTGAAATCCCTCTTGAGCACATGGAAATATCGGAGAACATTATCACGATAGCTAAAATGAATCTGGGGAAGCGATTGCATGAAAGCATCTATGTTAGTCTGACAGACCATATTCATTCTGCGATCGAACGATTCAGGCAGGGACATCATATCAAGAATGTGTTGCTGTGGGAGGTCAAGAAATTCTACAAGGATGAGTTCGCAATTGGAGAGAAAGCGCTGCTGCTCATCCATGAGAAGCTGGGAATTATGTTCCCGGAGGACGAGGCCGCTCATATTGCGCTTCATCTGGTGAATGCGCATATGAATGAAGAGATTCCAAATGTAGTCAAAATCACGAAGATTGTGCATGAAATTCTCAATATCGTGAAATATCACTTCAAAATCGACTATGCAGAAGAGTCGCTAACCTATTACAGGTTCATCACCCATCTCAAATTCTTCGCCCGAAGAATATTAAATGGAACGCATATCGAGAATACCGACAGTGAGTTATATGAGATGGTCAGACAGCAGTATAAGGACTCCTTCTTGTGTGGACAGAAGATTCAAGACTATATCCGAAAAACGTACAATTGCACGCTAACCAATGAAGAAGTCATGTATTTAACGATTCATATTGAAAGAGTCGTACATCTAAAATAACCCTTGTTTGGGGTTGCTACTGCGAGGCAGGCAAAACCTAAACTGGTAATGGACTACCCCAATGATGTCAGGGGGTATTCTTTCACCGGTTTAGGTTTTTCTTATAAATGAAGAGGAGTGAGCAGTACCATGGATCAACAAAAGCTGGCAAAAGAAATACTGAGGTTAGTAGGCGGGGAAGACAACATACAGGATTATACCCATTGTATGACCAGACTTCGTTTCAATCTGCGGGATAATGGGGCGGCAGACCGGGCGAAGCTAAAGGAGCTGCCTGGAGTTATGGATGTTAACATTAACGGCGGGCAATTTCAGGTGATTATCGGAAACGATGTGTCCAAGGTGTATGGGGAGTTAAGCAAGATTGCCAAAAACAATGCTGGCTCTACCAGGGAGAACGCTGAACATCAAGGTAACAATAGAGGGCAGAAGCTCGGCATCAAGGGCTCGATTGGCAAGTTTTTTGCAGATATATTACCCGGGATATTTAATCCTCTTGTTCCGGCTATAGCGGGTGCAGGGATGATCAAGGCGCTGCTGGCTGTAATCGTCATGTTTAATGCCACAGCGGCGAATACGGATCTCTACAAAATTCTGAATATTATTTCAGATGCCGTATTCTATTTCCTGCCGATGCTGCTCGCCTTCAGCTCTGCCAAGAAATTCAATGTCAATCCGTATCTGGCTGTTGTTATAGGGGGCGTGCTGCTACATCCTAACTTTGCCAAATTTATGGCCGACGGTATAACGTCGATGAGCTTCCTGGGGCTCCCGGTCAAGCTGGTATCCTATTCTTCGTCTGTCATTCCTATTATTGCTACCGTATGGATCATGTCTTATGTAGAACGTTTTGTCCGTAAAATTGTACCGAATGTACTGAAGACCATCCTGGAACCGATGCTGATCCTGTTAATTGTGGCACCTATCGCATTAATCGTGATTGGCCCATTAGGAATTTATGCGGGTAATGCCATTGCCGATGGCTACATGTATTTCTATGAGCATTTCGGTGTAATCGCGGGCACTCTGCTTGGAGCCACATTCTCGCTGATGGTCATCACCGGACTGCATTACGGCCTTATTCCGCTTGTCTTTCAGGCGATTGCCCAGAACGGCTTCGACTATATTATGCCGATTATGACCGTTGCTAATATCGCGCAGGCAGGTGCTGTATTCGCAGTATTCCTGAGAACCAAGAATAACAGTATGAAGTCCTTGTCTGGAGCCTCAACTATTAGTGCGCTGATGGGTATTTCTGAGCCGGCTATTTATGGTGTGAACCTCAAATTGAAAAAGCCGTTTATTGCCGGGGTGATCGGTAGTGCGGCAGGTGCATTCATCTTAAGTATCTTCCAAGTGGCAGCCTATGCGCTGGGTAAAGTCGGCTTGCCGTCCTTGCCGCTGTATATCGGACATAAATTTTCGCTGATGGTTCTGGCGGTGTGTGTCAGCTTTGTCGTTGCTGCTGTTGTCGCTTATGTTCTGGGCTTCAAGGATGTTAAAGAAGAGGCAGCGGAAGAGAACAATGCAGATCTTTCCAGTCCGCCCGCTAATGAACCTCAATCTGCCAAAAAGCTGCAAAACGAAGAAATCTATGCTCCCATTGAAGGCGAAGTTAAAAGCTTGAGCGAAGTCAGCGATCCCGCCTTTTCGCAGGAGACGATGGGGAAAGGGATTGCAATCCTGCCTAGCGAGGGTCGTGTTGTCTCTCCAATTAATGGTGTGTTGTCGGTGGCTTTCAAAAAGAAACATGCGGTCCTCCTTACCAGCGACGATGGGGCAGAGGTTCTGATTCACGTCGGGATTGACACGGTCAAGCTGGGCGGTAAACACTTCACTCTTCATGTTAATCAAGGTGAGCGGGTAAGTGTCGGCGATCTGATTCTTGAATTCGATATGGACAGCATTACTCAGGAGGGCTTCGATATTATTACTCCGGTAATTATTTCTAATACCAGCGACTACGCAGGTATTACCGCTGTCAGCCAGACCACCGTCAAGGAAAAGGATACTCTATTGAAACTTAATGTATAAAACATCAGAAGGGAAGATTATAGAATGAAACAGACAGACATCCAATTCCCGGAAGGCTTCTTATGGGGTGGCGCGATTTCGGCTAATCAGGCGGAAGGGGCCTATCAGGAGAATGGTAAAGGGTTATCGATTGCTGACATTCTGGCCAACGGGATCTTTAACCCGCCATATGAGCATCCCGATAAGAAGAATCCTTACCATGAGGCGATTGATTTCTATCACAGATATGAGGAGGATATCGCTTTATTCGCTGAGATGGGCTTCAAAGCGCTTCGTACCTCCATTGCCTGGACAAGAATATTCCCTAATGGGGACGAAGAGACTCCTAATGAAGCTGGTTTACAGTACTACGATCAAGTATTCGATTGTATGCGGAAGTATAATATTGAGCCGGTTGTGACGCTTTCCCATTATGAGATGCCGCTTGGACTGGTTAAGGATTACGGCGGATGGAGAAACCGCAAACTGATAGCGTTCTTTGAAAGATATGCGATTGCCGTATTCAAGCGCTACAAGGAAAAAGTGAAATATTGGATTGCCTTCAACGAGATCAATGTCCTGCTCCACATTCCCTTCGTCGGCGGAGGAGCGGTCATTCAGGAAGGCGAAAATAAGAAGCAGATCATCTATCAGATGGCGCATTACCAGCATGTAGCCAGCGCCCTGGCGGCGAAGGCCTGCCATGAGATTATACCGGGCTCGCAGATGGGCTGTATGATCGCCGCAGGGCCGTATTACCCGCATACCTGCCATCCGGATGATATTCTCACAGCCATGGAAATGGACAGACAAGTCTACTTCTTCACGGATGTTATGGCAAGAGGATACTACCCTTCTTACGTGAAACGATGGTTCAAGGAGTATGACATCGAGCTGGATCTGACGGCAGAGGATGAACAACTGCTGAAGCAGCATACCGTCGATTACATCAGCTTCAGCTATTATAAGAGCCGCTGTGCCAGTGCCAATCCTAGTGAACTGGAGATGGTATCGGGCAACCTGGCTATGGGTGTCAAGAATCCTTATCTGGAGGCGTCGGACTGGGGCTGGCAGATTGATCCCGCGGGCCTGAGATTCACGCTGAACCAGCTCTACGACCGCTATCAGAAGCCACTTTTCATTGTCGAAAACGGATTCGGAGCTGTAGATATTGTTGGAGAAGATCAGAGCATCCTGGATGATTACCGGATCTCCTATTTACGGGACCATATGATTGAGGCGGGAAAAGCCATTGAAGACGGCGTTGAACTGCTGGGCTTCCTGAGCTGGGGACCGATTGATATTGTAAGTGCCTCTACAGGTGAGATGAAGAAGCGGTACGGTTACATCTATGTAGATAAAGATAATGAGGGGAACGGCACCCTGCGCAGAATCAAGAAGAAGAGCTTCCATTGGTACAAGGAGGTTATCGCCTCCAACGGAGGAAGTTTATAAAATGGCAAAGGCACTCAGCTGGGGAATATCGCCCTGAGAATAGGCTAAAGCTACAGATAGAAACGCTACTGATATAACGTTGTCAGTAGCGTTTGTTTATGATTGGACATGTAGCTATTGAAGAAAGGATGAATACTTGTAAACATCGCTTCGATACGTATGATTACTGACAACATTGATCATCTGGTTGACCGCAATGAGCCAGTGACAGGGCTTAAGGCTAACCCCCATCGATTCTGCGGGAAGTTGTGGAATCGTTCGATTTCTGCATCAGAATATCGAGCACTCTATTATTGATCCCCGGCGGCCGATGCTTATGCAAGTGCCCTCATAAAGCTCCTGCGTCTCTTGCCGTATAGAAAGACGGATAGATCGGCCGGTAATGCAGCTCGTCTCTGATCCGCGAAGTATCGACAATCATATCCCATGGATCATACTGCTGCTGCAGGGCTTCCGGCGAGGGCTCGACCTGATGAAGCTGAAGCATCTCGGCCACGGAGATCGGCGCATCATCAGCCACATTATAGATTCGTCCATCGATTCCCGGTGTGAAGGCGGCGAGCATCAGCGCCTGGCTGATATCCGCATGATGGGCCATATGAATGCGTCTGGCCGGATTCCATTGGCTGAAGTAGGGCAGAACCTCCGCGATATGGGGGTCACACTCACCATAGATGAAGGGAAACCGTACAATACGCAGATCTAAGCCCTGTTCACGATGGAGAGCAAGCAGTGCTGCTTCAGCTTCCGCCTTGCTCTGCGGATAGGCAAAAGCGGGCCGGAGCTCATCCTCCTCCCGGCTGGGCCGCGGATGTTCTCCCGGTCCGTAGACATGGTTGGTGCTTGCGAATACGAACCTTGGCACATCCGCATCCAGCGCCGCACGGGCCAAGGCTACAGCGCCGTCAATATTGGCTGTTCTGGTGGTCTGCTCATCCACGCCCCGGAATTGGGCGGCCAAGTGCACCACAACGTCGTTACCCCGTAGCGCCTCAAGGTAACTTTCCGGCTGCAGAAGGTCACCGTCGACACATTCAGCCCCTTGCCGGCGAAGCTCCTCCACCCTGGCAGCATCCCTGACCAGCAGCGTAACCTGATGGCCGCGCTGGAGCAGGCGCGGAACCAGACGGCTTCCTACCTTACCTGTTGCTCCGGTAACAAAAAGATTCATTCTAAGATCCTCCCAGCATGTTGATATTTGATGTAATAGGATCAGTATAATGGGCTGCGCGAATAGCATCCTTCCTGCCGTTATCGTATCATTGGGAGTGTCAGGATAAGGAGGAGATTCCATGGAAAATGTTTTGCCCAAAACATCATTGGGTGAATTTTTGCGTTCGCGCCGGGAGCGCCTTACCCCAGAAGATGTGGGGTTGGTATCCTATGGGCGGCGGCGGATTCAAGGGCTGCGGAGGGAAGAAGTGGCCCAGCTTGCCTATATCGGAACCTCATGGTACACCTCCCTGGAGCAAGGCCGTGGCGTCAATCCGTCGGAGGATGTACTTAATAACATAGCCAGAGCCCTGCGGCTGACAGAGGATGAACGCCAGCATCTGCATCTTCTTGCCAGACCGGTACTACAGGATCGGGAAGCGGATCAGCATATTCCTGTGGGCATTGAACGGATGATACAGGCACTTGGTCCGAATCCGGTATTTATACTGGGAAGATATTGGGATTTACTGATGTGGAACCAGGCGGCTGAGCTTGTGTTCCGTTTACCTTCATATGCGGATACGGGGCCGGAGTGCATTAACTGGATCAGGTATCTTTTTACAGAGCTGGGGTCAAGCATAGAGGATTGGGAGTACGGTGCCAAAGTCCTGATTGCCCAGTTTCGTGCGGATTACGCACGCTTCCCTGATGATGCGAGGTTTAAGGAGCTCCTCCAAGAGTTCATGCAGAACAGCCGGCTCTTTCGGGAGACCTGGGCGCTTCATGAGGTTCAGGCCGTTGCAGACCGCCACAAACGGAGATACGATCCCCAGATCGGCGAGATGGAGTTCGAGCATGTGACCCTGCAGCCTCCAGGCAACCCGGATCTTAAGGTGATGATTTACACAGCTTCAACAGAGACAAGTGTGCGGCTGCAGCATATGCTGGAGGCCCTTGAGGCAAGAGCGAAATAATATTAAAAAAGCTGGAGGACTGGTATTATCCCCTCAAGTAGACATGTGAGAAAAGCTGCGCAGCCAGCGCGTGCCGATACTTAATCGGTGCGCTCTGATTCAATTTCGCCTGAAAACGTTGGTAGTTATAAAAGTAGATATATCCCTCGACCGCTTGATAAATTGCTTCTAATTCTTAAGCCAGACTTCAGTGATTCGTTCATAATCTCATAATCGGTCTGCGTATCAAGTTCAATTCCTCTGGTCGATTCCGGATAAATGAGGAGGAATCCTCATGAGCGATACAAAGAACCGTTACGTTGTAATCGGCTAAAGTCAAAAACGCGCCTGAACCATGGTGGTTTGCGCGTTTTTTGGGCGAGTTTGGCGTCAGGACGGAATGTTCGTAGCGGTCTGAATATTTTTCAGATCAAGCTGAATTTGCTCCGGAATATGGTAGGGGTGGTAAAGGCCCCGCTGCATCATATAGTCTGTTATCTTTTCATGTGAATTAATAGCCTCGCCGAGTTGTTTCATCAATATATCCCTGATTTCGGGGGTGGCACATTCAGTCACAGCCATGGCGTAGTTTCTGACTCCGCTCTTGGCGTTCATCAAAAGATCCATTGCGATCACGTCATCGGTCAGCGTATGAAGACCGGTCATGTGTTCTAATATTGGGTTCATTTTTTTATCTCCTATACAGTCACTTTAGATAAAACTCCACCGAGTTCCTGAAGCTGCTGCTGTGATAATGTCGCATCTTGCTGCAAAATTTGCATGAGCTCCGGGTCGGTTACCAGAGCTTGCATGGTCGTAGATTTCGTTAAGCAAACCGCCTTGAACGCAGCCATTTCATGAACCTCCAGTATCTCATGCAAAGCGTAATTGGAATTCTTCATTGGAATTGCCTCCCGGGTATTTGCCATATTCAAGGCTTTAAGATTACTTTGATGCAATCATCGGTTTTGGTATCGAACACTTCATAGCCGCGCTTGGCTTCGCTGAGCGGAATGACGTGCGTAACAATGTCTCCAGGGTCTACTTTGCCCGAAGTAACCAACTCATACATATACGGCATATAGTGAATGACCGGGGCTTGTCCGGAGCGGATATTCACGTTGCGCTGCATGATATCGCCGAGGGGAAACCCGTTATAGCGTCCGCCATATACCCCGGTGACCTGGATGGTGCCGCCTTTGCGGACAGCCTGGGATGCAATGATAAATGCGCTCATGGTGCCGCCCTGCAGCTTCAAACCGCTGGCCAGAAATTCGAGATCACTCATCTTACCGTCCATACCTACCGCATCAATCACGACATCGGCGCCGCCTTTGGTCATTTCCTTGAGAGTGTTACCGATATTCTTATCCTGTTCGAAGTTTACAATTTCGACGTTGTTCGTTCGCTTCGCATGCTGTAAGCGGTAATCGACATAGTCGACGGCTATAACACGCTTAGCCCCTTTAAGCCAGCAGAATTTCTGGGCCAGAAGTCCGACCGGACCGCAGCCGAGCACGATGACCGTATCTCCATTCTTGACGCCGGCGTTATCGACGCTCCAGAATGCCGTAGTCATGGCATCGGCGATCAAGCTTAGCTTTTCGTCCGGTTGTTCGCAGTTTTCAGGGATCTTGAAGTGGGTAAAGTTGGCGAACGGGACCCGTAAATACTCGGCTTGCCCGCCAGGGTATCCGCCTGTTGTTCCGGAGTAGCCGAAATATGCGCCCATATCCCCGTGTTCGTTAGAGTTGTCACATTGGCTTTCAAGCTGATTTTTACAAAAAAAGCATTCTCCGCATGCAATGTTGAACGGAATGATCACACGATCGCCTTTCTTTACCTTTGTCACGCCAGGGCCTACTTCTTCTACAATCCCCATCGGTTCATGCCCGATGACGTAATTCTCCTGAAGGTTAGGGATCATCCCGTGAATCAGGTGGAGGTCTGAACCGCAAATGGCGGTACTGGTGATCTTTACAATCATATCGTCCGGTTTCTCAATCTTAGCATCGGGTACTTCTTTGACAACGACATTTTTAATTCCTTGATATGTTACAGCCTTCATGCTTCATGTCCCCCAATATGTTCATCTGGAGTTCGATCAAACATCCCTTTACGCGACGTATCACCCGGGAACAAATTCATCTGCCCGATCATCACCGTATTTTTCGCTGAAAGCTGGTCGAGCTGGTACTGTTCGTTCAGCTCATAAGGATGGAACCATTTTTTGCGGATCATAAGCTCCGAGATTTCCTGATGCAGTGCGATCCCCTGCATAAGATGATTGCGCAGCAGCGCTCTTACTTCGGGAGAAGCCGTTTCCGTCAGGGCGATGGACAAGTTACGTACACCTTCCTTGGCACGAAGAAGGAAGTCCATGGCAAAAGTCGTATCTGCCATTTCCGGCATGTTTAATGAATTAATCGGGTCTAAATAATCGGTATTCATTGGCGCTCCCCTTTAATGAGTGATAGGTGTCGGGCTATTCGGAACAGGCGCTTGGAAAGGAGCTCTTGCATAGATTGTTTGAAGCTCAGCGATCTGTTGGATGGATTGAATTACGTCTTTCTGCATTAACGCTTTTAGCTCCTGGTCAAAGACCAAGCCTTGCATAAGTTTTGACTTTGCGAGACAGAGCGTTTTAAAGTTTAATGCTTCATGTAGTTCCATTGATTCGTGCGGCGCTAGCGTTGGCGTATTCATTGAGAACGATTCCCTCCTTTTAACTTCACCGTTAAATTCTCCGACTTCATCGGATCTTATACTAATAAAAGTAGCCGGGGGCCGGATTTTCCCATGCCGGTTGTAAGAATATAAACATAATCCAAACCGCATACTGATTTGTGTTTAAGTTATTCATCTTTGCTCACGGAAGGGGGACTCATCTTGCCCAATGGAAAGAAAGTTGATCTAGCCACTGAAAATGCAAAAAAACCGGCAGAAGGTGCACTTAACTCGGGCGGCAATACGCTGGAGCAGCATGCATCTAACGCGGTCTCTGAGGTGCAAACGGCATTAAATCAGGCGATAAGCTCGATAAGTGAATCTAATGCGGCAACAAATTCACAAGCTCTGGAGACGGCCCGGCAGCAATTGACCCAGGCAGAGGAATTTTTAGACCAAGCGCAGACTTCAGCAAACGCATTACGTCTGCCGGACCAACAATAAAACGCTGGCAGCTTTTACAGAGAGCCTTCAATTCCACTTTAGCAGTGGTTTTGAAGGCTTTTTCAGGCTGTAAAATTATTTTTTTATCCGGGCAATTGAACCCTGTTCGGTCATATAAATAAGGGATAGCAGTTCGAACAGTTGAGGAGGACTTTAACCAAGTGATGTTACCGGGTGAAAAATATTTTGGTGAATTTGAGTCGGTTTTTTTATTTAACGGGGCCATGCCTACAGGTGTTACTGTTTCTGAGACCGGGCGTATTTTCATTTGCTTTCCAAAGTGGGGAGATGACGTTAAATTTACGGTGGCTGAAATCGTTCAAGGTACATTACAGCCTTACCCTAGCTTAGAAGCCAATGCGGTAAGCCCATCGAACATCACAACGTCATTCATTAGTGTCCAAAGTGTCGTTGCCGATGGAAAGGGTACGCTTTGGGTACTGGATACAGGAGCTCCTAATTTCTCAGAGCCTATCAAAGGAGGGGCGAAGTTAGTCGCTGTAGATTTAAATTCAAACACCATAAGAAGTATATATACATTTACAGAAGATGTTGTATTGCCGACCACCTATCTGAATGATGTCCGATTTGATTTTCGTGTTGGTAAAGCAGGTTATGCATATATCACGGATTCGTCTTCCCGAGGACCTGGAGCCATTATTGTCGTTGATTTAGAAACTGGTTATGCCTGGAGACGGTTAAACGGGGCAAATTCCACTTCGCCCGATCTCTTTTTCATACCAAAAGTTGAAGGTAAAATCCTGATGAATCGAAACAAAGACGGGTCTACTTCACCCTTTAGATTGGCATCCGATGGTATAGCCATTTCTCCGGATGGCAAGATATTGTATTTCTGCCCGCTCTCCAGCCGTCATCTGTACTCGATTTCAACGGAAGCTTTAAGAGACCGGACCATACCGGATATGACTCTACAGGATTACGTGAAGTATTGGGGAGAAAAAGGCGCTTCAGATGGCATGATCACCGATGCAAAAGGGAACGTGTACGCTGGAGACTATGAAAACAATAGTATTCGAAAGATATTGCCGACTGGAGTAATGGAAACCATCGCACATGATCCGAGAATTTTATGGCCGGATACTTTTTCTATTGGTCCAGATCAATGCTTGTATTTCATCGTGAACCAATTACACCGGCAGTCAAGATTTCATTATGGAAATGACTTGCGGCAGAAGCCTTACAGCTTATTACGTATGAAAATAGCCGAGTCTCCTGCCCCTACCTTCTAGCAATGCTGAATGGTATAAAGGATTCTTAGCTGAAAATATTCACAAAAGCCCGTACCCGGCCTAATGGCTCGTGTACGGGCTTTTGTCTTAGATTAAGTCTTGTGCGTTCTCATTCTCGGTATAGATGGAGATCAGCACGATGGCTGTGTCTTCTCCAATATTTTTTACCAGATGGGGGGTGCAGGCATTCCAGCTAAAGGAATCACCTTCCGTAAACTCGGCTCCATCCTCTCCTTGCTCTGCATATATCCTCCCTTTAATGACTACATGCACTTCCTGCCCTTCGTGTGCATGCGGCGCCTCGCCGGTCATGGCACCGGGAGGGATCTCTACAATGCTCATACGTACGTTCTTCGTAGAGCTCAAGTGTTCCACTTTCAGGTTTTCCGGTCCGCTGGTGGTAATGGTCCGTTCGTCCTTACGAACAATGTGCATTCGTTCTTCTTTCTTAAGAAGCAAATAGGCCAGCGGGACTTTTAGCGCCTGGGCTATATTTTCCAATGTTGAAATAGATGGCGAGGTTTTATTCGTTTCAACCTGGCTCATAAAGCCTTGGGATAGGCCGGTCAATTCGCATATTTGGGCAATCGTTATATTTTTACGCTTCCGGATTGCCCGGATCGTCGAGCCAATATCCATCTGATCACACCCTTGGGATATTTGTAATACAAAACTTAAATTTATATTATCAATTTTCGTGTTGACAAGTCAATGTGAAGCACGTTAAATTACTCATATAGAAAATATATTTTTATTACTAATATTTATTGGACGAAGCAGCAGATAGCGAACAGCAAGGAGGAGTCGAGAATGTTTTCTGCATATCAGTATGATGTTCACTTACCGGCTAATCTGGAGCAGGACAAGAAGTATCCGGTAATTTTTACTCTTCACGGCAAAGGGTCGAATGAACGCAATATGTATGGTCTGGTTGCTCCGCTGGCTGAGGATTTCATCATCATTGGCATTCGCGGTAATCTGCCGCTCGGTACCGGATATCAGTATTACGATTTGAAAAGCCTGGGGAATCCGATCCGGGAGATGTTTGACCAATCGGTAAAAGATCTTGAATCTTTCGTTCATTATGCTACAGAGAAGTATCCGGTTGATCCGGACAGACGTTATTTGCTCGGGTTCAGCCAGGGGGCCATCCTGTCCATGACACTTGCTCTTACAATGGGATCACAATTAAAGGGGATAGTAGCGCTCAACGGATATATTCCTGATTTTGTGAAAACAGAGTACCCGCTTCGCGGGATTAAGGGTGTCTCTATATTTGCCTCGCACGGGGAATATGATTCTGTGTTTCCGGTCCGGATCGGGCACGAGACAGCCGCCTATCTACAAGAACAAACGGAGCGCGTAACTTTCAAATTGTATCCGACCGATCATGGTGTGTCTGAAGAGAATCAGCATGATTTGCTAGAGTGGATTAAGAAAGATGCCAATTTAATTTAAATAAGGAGTGGAACAGATGATACCGTCCTATTTCTTTGCACACGGTGCACCCTCAATCGTACTTGAGGATAATGACTATACGAAGCTGCTGAAGCAGTTTAAAGACAACACGCCACAGCCGAAAGCGATTGTTCTCTTCTCCGCGCATTGGGAAGAAGCAGTCCAGACGGTTGGCGCTGCTAAGGCGTATGAAACGATTTATGATTTTGGCGGATTTCAGGATGAGCTGTACCAGATGACTTATCCGGCACAGAGTGACCGGGCGCTGGCGGATCAAATCCAACATTTGTTCACCAGGTATGGCATTGAGAGTGTCCGGAACGAGGTGAGAGGTCTGGATCACGGGGCATGGGCAGTTCTAAAGCTGCTCTATCCGGATGCAGATATCCCGGTCGTAGCGCTATCCGTAAACCGTCATTTGTCTAATGAACAGCAGTATGAGATCGGCAAGGCACTGTCTGAGCTTCGTGAGCAGGATGTGCTCATTATCGGAAGCGGAGGAACCGTGCATAATTTAAGAGGATTGAACTGGGCCTCCGAGGGAATTGACGGGTGGGCTGAACAGTTTGACAGCTGGATTCAGGATAAGTTGGAGACATGGGATACCGAAGCCTTGTTTCAATACCGCGAGTTGGCCCCCTATGCCAGGGAGGCCGTTCCCACCAACGAGCATTTCATCCCGCTGCTGCTGGCTATGGGTACTGGCGATGCCGGCCGTAATGCCAAGCTTCTTCACCGGAGCTATCAATACGGAAATCTGAGCTTGAGCTGCTGGCAATTTAATTAAAAGACCAAAGGGCAGTGGAGATGGGTAAATCTTCGCTGCCCTTTGGTTTGTTTCGAAGCTCCTGCTATCTCGGCGTTTGGGCCGGACAAATACATACGGGAATCAGTAGGCAAGGCCTGCACGTGAGTTAATAAAATTAGTGGCTTGTATTTGACTATAAGTAAATTCCGCTGTATCCTGCACAGATATTTCCCTACCGCCTTCAGGCAGAATATTTTGCCTCACACGATAGTTCCTTAACCCTTCCCCATTCTGCAAAGCAGTAGGGCATACGATAGTCCAGCTAAGTGCCGATTGTTTTAGCAAATCATATACCTGATGATGTTCTTCAGCTGCGCGGGTTGACCTGCGTTTGGATTCGCTTGACTGATAGCGCAGAAGATGGGGGGAATGTTCACTTTGCAGAATACCGGCAGTTCCTACGGTGATGATACGTTGTATACCCTCGTTATACATCGCCTCGATGATTAAAGGCATACTGTCTGAAAGAGTTGTTGTACCATCTGTATTTAGTGCACTAATCACTACATTGTTTCCGTGCACTGCACGGGTGATATCTTCTTTATTAAGAACGTTACCTTGTATGATCTTTAAGTTTTGGTTAGACTGTTGAATCTTCTTCGGAGTGCGGACTAATACGGTCACATGATGTCCATCCTGAAGAGCATGGGTAACGATGTGGCTCCCAACCCGTCCGGTGGCACCAAGGATCAATATATTCATATTGGGGAACCTCCTTTTATATATCCAGCTGGCTCTGTCTGTATTTGTGAGGCGTTACTCCTGTCAAAGCTTTGAACATCCGGTAGAAATGAGTTGGCGTTTCGTATCCGCATTGTTCTGAAATATCGGCGATCTTGTGATCTGAGCGGATCAGGAGCTCCTTGGCACGGATAATCCGTTTGGCGTTTACATATTGGGTAACATTCATAGTGGTCAATTGGCGGAACACGCGTGAGAAATGAGGCGCCGATACATTTGCCTTTTCTGCGAGCCGGGCAAGGGAAGCTTCCCGTTCGGGATGCTCGTCGATGTCACGCAGCACCTCCTTCATCCAGGAAGGGCCTACGCCGGTTTCGATTGAGGCATTGCGTTTGCGGATAGACTGGACATACCGGTTAATTTGCAGTAAAAGCTGGCATGAGAGAAGCTTAACGGCTTCATGGTAGCCCAACCTTTGTTCTTTCAGCTCCTGATGGATTTGGCCGAGCGCCATTTCTGTAACAGATCTCAGAGGTTCCTGCAGCTCAATCTGGTATATCCCTTTATGTCTGGCAAAATCAAAGCATAATAAGCTGTTGTACGAATCGTCCATCGGCTCCATCGCAAGCAGAGTAGGCGCAAAATAGAGGGCTGAGGATACAATGGGATGTTCGTTATGGGGCAGAGAGTGATGGATCGTGTTCCCCGGTATGATGAACAGGTCACCCTGCTTTTTTTCAAACCAGGCATTATCAATAAAGAATACCCCTTTACCCTGATGGATATAGACTAGCTCATACCGGTCATGCAGATGATCCGGGAGCTCGTTCATTTGTCTTTTTACCGTTTTGTATGCAAGCTCAAAGGGAAACAGAGGGTCGCCAAAAAAGGGTTTACGGATAGGCTTCACTCAGAACACTCCTTTTAAAGGATGTTGTAATGCAATGACGGATATCAAAATAGGTTATAAAAATGCATGTTTAGAGCATTAAATACTTGATTCTCTTAGTATACAATGTTCATTGAAGAGGAGCATTACATTATGAATGCAGAAGAGGTGTGCAGCAGGATGCGTATTGACGCTCATCAGCACTACTGGGAAATCGCACGGGGAGATTACGGCTGGATTACACCGGAGCTGCCGGTCCTGTACCGGGATTTCATGCCGGTCGATCTGGCACCGCTGCTTCAAACACACGGCTTTGAGGGGAGTATTATTGTTCAGGCAGCTCCGACGGTTGAGGAGACGGAGTTTATTTTATCCATCGCTGAGCAATCGCCGTCTGTGCTTGGGGTAGTAGGCTGGCTGGATCTTTTCGACCCGGACCACCGCCGGATCTATGAAAAGTTCAGGCAGCATCCGAAATTCAAGGGTTTCCGGATTATGATTCAAGATATGCCGGATGCTTACCGGATATTAGAGCCCGGATTTGTGGAAGCGCTTCGCAGATATGCAGAAGATAGCGTGCCCGTAGATCTACTTCTGGTTTCCGGCCAGATGGACGCTGTATTAAAGCTGCTTCAACAAGTTCCTGATCTGCGTGGCGTTATTGATCATATTGGCAAGCCGCCGATCAGGGATAAGGAGATGGAACCATGGAAGCAGTTCATGGCTGAATTTGCCCGATATCCTCAAATGTACTGCAAATTATCCGGAATGGTAACAGAAGGCGATCATAACCAGTGGCGCAAAGAAGACTTTCTTCCCTATATCCGCACAGTAGCAGACCTCTTCGGTCCGCAGCGGGTGATGTTCGGCAGTGATTGGCCGGTATGTCTTTTGGCGGCAGACTATTCTGAGGTTATGGACATTCTGGCCGGCTCTCTGCCTGAAGCCTGGGGAGAATATGAGCGCGGGCGTTTATTTGGTGAAAATGCGAAAGCGTTTTATAAACTATGAATCTGCTGAACGGGGGTACTTGTAATGAAATATCGTACATTAGGGAATACCGGGCTGGATGTGTCAGTGCTAAGCTTTGGCGCTTCTTCGCTGGGATCGGTGTTTCGTGAAACGGATGACCGGCAGAGTATCAAGACTGTACATGCTGCCATTGATGCCGGCATTAATTATATTGATGTTTCACCCTATTACGGTCTGACCAAAGCAGAAACGGTACTTGGAAAGGCGGTTCAGGAGCTGCAGCGTGACAAGTTCCTGCTATCCTCCAAAGCCGGGCGCTACGGTGAAGCGGCCTTTGATTTTTCCGCAAAACGTATCTTCAGCAGTGTGGAAGAGAGCCTAAAGCGGCTGCATACGGACTATCTGGATATTCTTTTCCTGCATGATATTGAATTCGTACCGGCTGCTATTCTTATAGAAGAAGCCTTACCGGCGATGGTTAAGCTGAAGGAGCAGGGCAAAATCCGTTTCAGCGGGATCAGCGGCCTGCCTTTACAGCTGTTTGAAAAGCTGCTTCCGCAAATAGAAGTGGATGCGATTCTGTCCTACTGCCATTATTCGCTCAACGATACATCACTCTTGGAATTGCTGCCGCTGCTTCAGGCAAAAGGGACCGGATTGGTCAATGCCTCACCGCTATCTATGGGGCTTCTGAGCACACGTGAGACAGCAGATTGGCATCCTGCGGGAAGCAGGCTAAAAGCAGTATGTAAACAAGCAGCCGAACATTGTGCCTCAAGAGGTACGGATATCGCCAAGCTCGCTGTTCAGTACTCTACCAGTCATGAAGAGATTCCGACTACACTGGTCAGTACAGCTACTCCGGCCAATATTATCAATAATGCCGCCTGGACTGATGAAAAGATGGACACAGAGCTGCTGCAGGAAGTACTGGATATACTGAAGCCCGTTCACAATGAATCATGGGTTAGCGGCCGTCCCGAATACAATGAACATCTGGAACCGGCCAAAGGAGGCGGAACAGTATAATGAAAGGCATTGTCTGTGAGGAAATCGGGAAATTTGTCTGGCATGAAGATTTAAAGGAGCCTTTACTGGAAAAGGGAACGGCCATCGTCCGAATTCGTCGGATTGGAATCTGCGGAACAGACCTGCATGCCTATCAGGGCAATCAGCCTTTTTTTAGCTACCCGCGGGTACTCGGTCATGAGCTTGCCGGCGTTATCGAAGCGGTAGGAGAGAATGAGGCAGGGCTGCATGCAGGCGATCAGGTCAGTATTGTGCCCTACATGCACTGCGGTGAGTGTTCGGCTTGTCTAGGCGGAAAAACAAACTGCTGCAAAAATATGAAGGTGTTCGGTGTCCATATAGATGGAGGAATGCGTGAGCGGGTCTCTGTTCCGCTTGGTCATTTAATCAAGACAGAAGGTCTTACGCTAGATCAAGCTGCAATGCTGGAGCCGCTGGCGATTGGAGCCCATGCTATCCGGCGCTCCGGTTTGACAGCGGGGGACACTGTTCTTGTTATTGGAGCAGGCCCGATTGGCCTGGGCGTTATGGCACTTGCCCGGTACGCAGGCGCCAAGGTCATCGCCATGGATGTTAATGAAGAAAGGCTGGAATTCTGCCGCAAATGGGCGCATGTAGAACATATAGTGAATGCACTGCAGCCGCCGCAGGAGCAGCTTGCTGCTATTACCGGGGAATCAGGAGCCGCCTTTGTTATTGATGCAACAGGTAATGCCAAATCCATGACGAATGCATTCAATCTGGTTGCGCACGGCGGAGCGCTTGTATATGTCGGTCTGGTCAAAAGCGACATCACCTTTAATGACCCCGACTTCCATAGTCACGAGATGAGCCTGATGGGCAGCCGCAATGCCACCATGGAGGACTTCGATTTTGTACGGAGGGCAATCTCGGCCGGATACGTTGATATAGAACGTTATATAACACACCGTTCAAATTTCGAAGATATGATCAACCAATTTGACAGCTGGCTCAAGCCGGAGTCTAAGGTGATTAAAGCGTTGGTTGAAATGAATGATTAATATGAAATACATCTTATTGGGTTAACATAGGTTAATCCATTTTTTTATTAAGTTTAGTTACTCTTGTAACTCTATTAGCTCCGATAGTGCCTACATTATTAATAGAGCGCATTTTTTGAAAAAAAGCTTGCATTCTAATTCTGTACATGGTATATTCTTATTCCGGCCAAGAAATGCTGAAAAGCATCGATGCCAAGCTCGAAAAAAGAAATTAAAAAAAGAGCTTGCAACGAACAACCGGATGTGATATAGTATAAGAGTTGCTGATGACGAGAATATCGACAGCGACAACGAGCTTGATCTTTGAAAACTGAACAACGAGTGAGTATCGGAGTTCACTTCGGTGATTCCAAAACTGATGATTTTCACAGCGTCTTGTACGCTTTAGAAATTCATCTTGAGAATGTAAATTCTCGTCAGATGTTTCAAAATGAGCGAATCGCTCTTTTCGATAGTTTTCGGATGGTTATTTCCATGAAGTGATTCAAGTGGAGTGACCGCCCGGAAAAACCTTATTGGAGAGTTTGATCCTGGCTCAGGACGAACGCTGGCGGCGTGCCTAATACATGCAAGTCGAGCGGAGTTTATCCTTCGGGATAAGCTTAGCGGCGGACGGGTGAGTAACACGTAGGCAACCTGCCCCTTAGCCTGGGATAACTATCGGAAACGGTAGCTAATACCGGATAAT
>NZ_FNDX01000079.1 GCF_900099765.1 Paenibacillus typhae
CCTACCCCGCAAGAGGTAGCGAGAGCTTTACGAAACTGTACAACAAGCGAACGGCCGTGGAACGAGTTTTTGCGTACCTCAAAGAGTATTTTGGCATGAAACGTACACGTCATCGCGGTGTCCGGGCAGGTGTGGATTTCCAGCTCAGTACACTGGCCTACAATTTGAGTAAGTTTGCGCTAGACAAGTTGAACAAGCAGTTAAACAGTTTCCAGAAAGTAGCCTGATTTTTTTTAAAAACGATCTCAAAAATTTTGGCCCAGTCTTGCTACTCAACAAACTGAATTATGAAATTGACTCCGGAATACACTTAAACGGGCATTGGGCTGAAAAAGTGGCATTTTAAGTGTATGGAGTGCAATTAAGCAAGGGTGAGGGAAGCAAAAGGTAGCCAGAATAGAAAATAAAGGGAACCTTTCCCGTATTAACAGGGTCATATGAAGTGAGGTGAAGCGCTTGGAACTAAATGGACTGAAGAGTAAATTCAAGGGTGAGCTGCAGGCTGGTTTGAATGATGAGGAGAGGGCTGAGCAAAAGAATGGGCTGAAGAATGGGCTGGAGCATAAGCTCAAGCTTGCCGAAGCCATGGATGAAGAACAGCTGCGGCAGATTATGAGCCTGTACGGCAATGATATCTGGAATTATATCTATTACCTGACCCAAAATACCGAACAGGCAGATGATCTCGCGCAGGAGGTATTTGTGAAATGCTTCTACCGGATCGGTACGTACAGGGGAACGGCCAGCCTGAAGGGCTGGCTGCTGACGATTGCGCGGAACACCGTGTTCTCATACCGGAAGTCGCGGTTTTTCCGCACCGGACTATGGGGCGGCGAGGTACAGAGTCTGACGCCCGCAGGCCCGAAGCAGCAGGGAGCACAAGCGGAAGCCGGACGGCTGCTCGGCACAACACGCTCGGCGGAGATGGAATACATGGGGAATCAGCAGACGAAGGACATCTGGAGCATTATTATGAAGCTGCCGGATAAGCTGCGCGAGGTGCTGGTGCTGGACCTCAAGGCAGAGCTGTCCATTAATGAAATTGCCGGACTGACCGGTCTGCCGCCGGGAACCGTCAAATCGCGGCTGCACCGGGCACGCCGCAAAGTCCAGGATAAAATAAGGGGGTTACAATGATGGATGAACGTGAGCCGCAGTGGTATGAGCAGGCCCGTAAGGGGCCGTTTCAGGATGCCAGGTTTACCGATTCCTCTGCCGAGCAGGTGATGCGGAGGCTGCGGACAGAATCCGAACCGGCCCGTCCCCGCTCCCGGCGCATGCCAAGGCTGGCGGTTATGGCTGCCGTCATCCTGCTGCTGCTGGCTGGAGCCGCAACTCTTTACTTGAAGCTTGGCCCATCTGGAGCAGAGACTCCCGCAGGTGTTACCCTGCCTGTGGAGGACAAGGCTGAGCTTACAGATGAAGCGCTAAAAAAGATTGCAGAGCAGCTGATCCTAAAGCAGCTTGGCCGGAAAATCCCCTTCGAAAAGCTGGAGCATGAGCAGCGTACAGGACGCGTACAACTTGTATACAGTGAATACAGCAAAGCCTATGCGATGCTCAGGCTTAATGCGGAGACAGGGGAAGCGGACGCATACACGATGAATGCAGCATTTGGAGCGGAAGCAATCGACAGCAAGCTTATCAGTGATGCCAGAGAGAAGCTGCAGGAGCTGGGCTACACAGGAGAATTCTCCGTTACCGGGTCTACGCGTTATGTGGACTACGGGCGCTCACCGGATCATAGCGTACAGGTTCAAAACGTCATTACCGCTGCGGATGCTGCCATTAATTTTACGAACGGAGCTTACGAGCGTGCTTATTTCGAGATGGATCAGAACGAGGTCATTGAGGAGCTTAAACAAGCCGGACTGGAAGCGCTCGGAATGCTTAGATCCAGCAGCTTGGAAGATCAGTTAACCAGAGTTATCCGTACCACCGCAGAAGGTGCAGGCGATGAAATATCTTTATATTATGGAGACGGCCGGGGCGGAGATACCTTTGTAACCTTTGATTATGCAACCTCGGCTGTTCTGGATGTAGCTGACTATGCACTGAACCTTGCGGATCTGGGTGACTCCCGGACTGACGAGGAACGGGATGAGCTGCTGCTCAGCAAGGACAACGCTATCCTCCAGAGCACAGCTGCAGTTATCGCGGACAGACTGTACGGAGTTAAGCTGAAGGAGGATTACACGCTGATTAAAAACGAACCAAGGCCGGGTGTGATCACTTTTGAGAGCCATAGCGGCGGGCCAACCATTGAAGCAGCTTATAACATGGATGGCGTCATGTACAGCTTCAGTATAAAGAGAGCAAGCAACACACTATAATAATGAAGAAATATATTCTGGCAATGGAAGAGACGCAGGCCTGCAGCAGGCTGTGTCTCTTTTTTCTATTAAAGTATTTCTCGGGGTCCCCGCAAAGGACTTGATCAGCTTTCGTGTAAAGGCTCCACTTTGTGGGGTTATTTTGCGTAACTAAATAACAATTGCTATACTAGATAAATCTGAACTTTTACAAAAAAGTGGAATTTAGTTAACAGAAATATAGTATGGAAGTAAGAGGGATCTCTATGAACAAGCAAAATAACAGGCTGCTGCCGCTGCAGTTCTATGTGGTAGCAGGACTGGTCTGGCTGAAGCTGCTGCTGCTGCGGGTACTGTTTTTTGAACGGATCGCCTGGGAATGGATTGCCATGGACCTTGCGCCGGTGCTGCTGATTATGGGGGTTCTGACTGTGCTGCTGCCGCGGCGGATGAAGACAGGAGCCTACTGGAGCTTCAATGTCATCCTGTCGCTGCTGCTGTTTGCGGCCAGTGTGTATTTTAACCATTTCGGGTCGGTCCCGACTTATCTGGCTTTTTATGAGCTGAACCAGGTATTCCAGGTTAAAGAAAGTGTGGAATCGACGATCCAGCCGGTGGATTACCTGTTCTTCGCTGATCTTGTAATAGTGGCCACCCTTGCGGGAATACGCAGATGGCAGCGGGGGCCGGCTTATCAGAGCCGGAGCTACAGCGGCGGTACACGCCCGGCTTCCTCGAGAATCCAGCTTGTTGTCATTCTGGTGGCCATTATCGGCGGGGGGTTACTCTCGGCATACTCCGTACATGCCGCACGCAGCATCACCAACGAGCTGGTGCAGGCGGAAAGCGCGGGGTTCCTGAACTATGAGCTGGTAGCAGCACTCAAAGCGCAGGAGGATAACGGGCTGATCGGCACGGGCGATATTAATGAAACGGTTGCCAAAATAAACAATCTTGAAGCGTCCTATCCCTACAGCAGCAAGCCAGCCGGAACGGTTCCGGACTATTTTGGCTCGCAAAAGGGTAAAAATGTGATCGTCATCCAGCTGGAGGCGTTCCAGAACTTTCCGCTGCATCAGTCACTGGACGGACAAGAGCTGACGCCGGTGCTGAACAGCCTGGCGGGAGAGGGCTTTTATTTCCCGCAGGTCTATCAGCAGATTGGCCCGGGCAACACGTCGGATGCCGAGTTTATGAGCAATACATCGATCTATCCGATCGGCACGCTTGCGATGTCCACCGGCTTCGCTGACCGTGAGCTGCCGAGCCTGCCGCGGCTGCTGCGGAGCAAGGGCTATGAGGCGTACACCTTCCACGTGAATAAGATAGGCTTCTGGAACCGCAATGAGCTGTATCCGGCATTGGGCTTTAACGGGTATTACGACAAGGGCGATTTCGTCAACGACCATTTTAATTCGTTCGGCGCCTCGGACGAGCAGCTGTATATTACCGCTGTAGATAAGCTGGCGGAGCTGAACCGGCAGGGAACGCCGTTCTATGCGCAGCTTGTGACGGCTTCCAGCCACCATCCGTTCAAGGTTCCGGACAGCTTCCGGAGGATCACTATGCCGGATTCGCTGGAAGGCACCATGCTGGGCGATTATCTGACAGCAATCAACTACACGGACTATGCGGTGGGCACGTTAATTGATGGGCTGAAGCAGCAGGGGCTGTGGGACAATACGGTGCTGGTGCTTTACGGTGACCATTTCGGCCTGCAGCCGCAGGATGTGCCGCCCGAGCAGGTCGAGGAAGCGCTGGGCATCCCGTATGATTCAAGGATCAGCCGGTTCAATATTCCACTGATTGTGCATGTACCGGGCATGACCGGGGGGCAGGAAATAGAGCGCACCGGAGGACAGCTCGATATTCTCCCGACCGTAGCCAATCTGCTGGGGCTCGATCTGAAAGCGGAAGGCTTTACGGCCTTTGGGCATGACCTGCTTAATATAGAGCGCAATGTGATCGGGATGAGGTACTACATGCCTTCCGGCTCTTTTTTTAACGATGAGATTATGTTTGTTCCGGGTAAAAGCTTCGCTGACGGTACCGCCGTCTCGCTGGATACCCTCCAGCCTGTAGCGGACTACAGCCAATATGAGGGAGATTATAACTATATTCTGCAGCTGCTGGGCCTGTCCGATGAATATGTGAAGCTGCTGCCGCAGCGCTAGGAGGAGCTATGAAAAGAGTATTAAAGCCGCAGGTTCTGGTCACCCTGGCCGGAGGCGGACTGATTCTGTATCTGCTGTTTTTGCAGCCGTTTGTCGGGGTGGCCGATAATGGCGATTTTTTGCGCATGATGAATACGATCGGCCTGAACTATTATAATGCTGCGGAGAGCTATGCCGACCGCTTTTTCAGCTATAGCCACTCGCAGTTTGCTTACGACAACTTGTTCAGGGGCTTTTATCCGTCCTCGCAGATCCTGCTGGTGCTTATCCCCCGGCTTCTGGCCGGGCTGGTTCACGGCAGTTATTTTGATATCCGGGTGCTCGGGGCGGTCTATGCCGTGCTGCTGCTTGCCGCGACCTGGCTGACCGTGAAGCTCGGGGCCAAGCACTCCGCTGTTATGGGACTGTTGCTCGGGGCCGGGATGCTGTTTGTTTTTTATGATATCGGGTATCTGGCCTATTTCAACTCGCTGTTCGGCGAGCCGGTGTCGATGGTGTTTATGCTGCTGACCTTTGTCCTCGGGCTGAGGCTGACGATGCAGGACCATCCGACCCGCCGGGGGCTGACGCTGTTCTTCGTTGCTGTGCTGTTTCTTGTCTGCTCCAAAATCCAGAACGCGCCGGTGGGCCTTGCGTTTATGCTGATTTTTTGGCGTCTCGGTTCCCTTCAGAGAGAAGGGGGCTTCGGGAAGCTGGCCAGGCGGTTTGCTGTAGCGGTAGCGGTTGTATCGGTCATTCTGTACGTGACGGCTCCCAAGGAGCTGAAGCATATTAATCTGTACCAGACGGTATTCTTCGGAATTCTGAATGAGTCCCCGGATGTGCGCGGCGATCTGCGCGATCTCGGGCTGCCGGAGCGGCTTGAGGTGCTGGCGGGAACAAACTATTTTCAGGGGGATACGGCGATCAAGCAGGATGATCCTTCGCTGACGCCGGATTTCTATGACCGGATCTCGCATAAGGATGTCCTTTTCTTCTATTTAAAACACCCCTCGCGGCTGATAGATAATATGGAGTATGCGGCACAGAACAGCATGTCCATCCGTCCCTATTATCTTGGAAGCTATGAGAAAAGTCTGGGTAAGCCCGCAGGGGCAGTGGCCTATACATACAGCGGGTGGAGTGAGTTCAAAAACAGGCATCTGCCGGATTCGCTCTGGTTCCTGGGCCTCTTTTATCTGGTCTATTATGCAGGAGTATTGTTCTATTATTTCCGTGCCAGGGAGCTCCGTGAACGGGTTGCCGGAGAGCTGCTCATGCTGCTGGGTCTGATCGGGCTATTCTCTTTCCTGGTGCCGATTCTCGGTGACGGCCGGGCGGATATCGGCAAGCATCTGTTCCTGTTTAATGTGAGCTTTGATATGATGGCCGTCGTTATGCTGGGCGGCATTGTGCGTATTGCTGCAGAATTAATGGGGCGTAAGAATGGGACTTTGGGCAATTGACCCGTGGTTCATAATCGAATACAATGTGTTTGGAACTTAAGTAAAAGATTAACAATGGCTTACAGCCTCAACTGAGTAAGGGGGCCGCTATGGAAAATGACGAACACAGGGACCGAATCGAGCAGGCAAGACAGGAGCTGAACCGGCTGGCTCTTGAGTATGGAGTGCAGGATCTCAGAGTCCTCCGCCAATCCGTTAAGCTGGATGCGCTGCTGAATGAGTATACGGACTGTCTCACCGACAAGGATGACATGCCCTATTAGCATAAGAGAAAAGCATTGTATATCTTGGACATTTGGACGGCCGGGCCGTCTGGGTGTCTTTTTTTATGGAAACCTTTGATTTGGCGGAAAGTGGGCTGTCCAAAGAAACTAATTGGATTTTTGCCACTTAAATTCCTGATTTATCGGACTTTACGGTAACTAAGTGGAATAATGCTACTTAAATCGGGGAGTATCGGCCGTATGGAGTGAATTGGGATCGTTTAGGTGGCGTTTTTCCAACTAATATTCCAAAAAGGCTGCATAGTTGAAAAATAGATGGCAAAAATCCACTTAGTCGCATGACATGAACGTACCGATGAGCGCACGTATACACATATGAATGAACGACCTTATAAGCAAGCTGATCTTACATATCGAATAAAAGTTAGTTTTATAGAGGTTATGAGTAACAACTTACTAAGAGTGCTCCGGCGGCGGTTTGCTGCCCGGGGCACTCTTTTTTTGTGTTAGGCGTGCCCAGAGGCACGCATTATCTAGTTGGTGCAAGTCCAACCAAGAGAGGGGCCAAGCCACTCTTGTAGCTAGGATGCTTGCGCATGGCGAAATCTGTGTGTAAAAGCGCATCGACAAAAGTACCGGTCAGAGACCGGGCGAGCAACAACCCAGGCCGCAACATCAAGTGAATCCTGCCGCGTCGTCAAAAAGGCCCTGCAAAGGGGAAAAGAGGGAGCCGAGTCTCGCTAAACTGGACGAAGGCCATGGAAGCTGTAAAGAACTTGGTACAACAGCGAAGAACCCTCCGGCGTAGAGGGAACGGCATGGTTTGAAAGATAATG
>NZ_FNDX01000012.1:0-88249 GCF_900099765.1 Paenibacillus typhae
ACGAAAAGGCGCCGCTTATTCATGAACGAATTCCGCCCAAAACGCCGAATATGAACGCATATATTGAGTCTTTCCACAGCATTTTAGAGCGAGATGTATACAGTAAAATGTACTTTGAAACCTTTGAAGAAGCGTACGAGAGCGTTACCGAGTATATTCGTTTTTACAACGAGCGACGGTTTCATGGCAGTTTAAAACGATTGAGCCCCAACCAATACCATGCAGCGTGGAAAGCAGGCCAATTGGAGGAAGTAAAGATTTCACTTTAAGAAACTGCGAGAAACAGAGAATTTAAGAGAATGACTCCATAATTAAGGGGCCGAACCGTAATCACTTGAAACCGTATCAGGAGGGTCCGCATGGATATTGTTAATATTGCATTGGTAGGTGCCACAGGAAGATTTTCATCAGACATTCTTAACGAGATAGAACATAATAATGGCTTTCTGCTCAGTAATGCCGTAACAAGAGAAGGGAATCAGCATGTTGGGCGCAGTGTTTCTCTGATTTCCGAGTATAAGAAAACAAATGTCGAAATTACCGATAACTTCAATAATGTGAGCGAAGCGGATGTCATCATTGATGTTACGATGAGAGATGCTTTTATAAACAGCAATTCCGGCCAATATAATAGCTGGATGCCCCAAGCGGAACAGCGCTGAAAATTCACGAGGAAATACGGGCAGCTGATTAAAAGATTGACGTTGAAATATCAAGTATAAGAGAAGGCGATATCATCGGAGAACATTACGTTACGCTCTATAATGTATTAGGCGAAACCACCGAGCTATCCCATCAATTAGAATCCCGCAGAGATTTGACCAATGGAATTCTGATGGCGGCAAAATTCATTGCTGCGCAGCCAAATGGGCTCTATACAATAGAGGATTTAATGACGGATGTGTTAAGCACGGGGAAATAAATTTTTGACAAACAACCGGTTGTGGGATATGATCTGCTTAAATGTCAGTCAGTACTGACGGTCAGTCGGGCCGGGAACGGCAGGCATATTTTATAGAAAAGAGGCCCTTCAATGCAGACAAACAGCAGCATACCCTCCAATAACGGCGAGCGGCTTATGCGAATTCTTGTATTTACACTGATCATCTCGGTGATGAACGGAACGATGTTTAATGTGGTGCTTCCGGTGATCAGCAGGCAATTTCAGCTGTCTCCGTCGCAGGTAAGCTGGATGGTATCGGGATATCTGATTGTATACGCAATCGGCACGGTTACCTTCGGCAAGCTGACGGACAAATACAGCCTGAAGAAACTGCTGACGTTTGGCCTGATCTTTTTAGCAGCGGGCTCCGTATTCGGAATCGTTTCTACCCAGTACTGGATGATGATTGTGGCGCGTTTGCTCCAGGCCGTCGGGGCATCCGTCATTCCGGCGCTGGCGATGATCATCCCGATCCGTTATTTTTCACCGGAAAAGCGCGGGCGTGCCCTGGGCACTTCCGCCATCGGGGTAGCGCTTGGCTCCGCACTCGGCCCGATTATTGCCGGGTTTGTGTCAACGGTGTGGAGCTGGCAGGTGCTTTTCGTCATTCCGCTGCTTGCCCTGTTCACCTTGCCTTTCTACCGTAAATACCTGGGCGATGAAAAAGGCAGCGACAGCAAAATTGATTTTACCGGCGGTATTCTGCTGGCAGGAACTGTAGCTGCCTTACTGCTTGCCTTAACGAATGGAGGCTTGGGATACGCTGTCAGCGGGCTAATACTGCTGATGCTCTTCATCCTGCGCGTCCGCTATGCGGCGCATCCGTTTATTGATCCGCTTGTTTTCCGGAACAAGGCGTATACATCAGGTCTGGCTATTGCCTTTGTTTTGACAGCGATCAGCTTCAGCACACCGTTCATTACGCCCCAGCTCCTGGCGCAGTTAAACGAGCTGTCACCGGCTGTAATCGGGTTGATCATGCTGCCCTCGGCGCTCATAACGGCATACATGGGACGAAAGGGCGGGAAGCTGGCTGATGAAAAAGGCAATCCGTTTCTTTTGACCACAGCGGCAGTCCTGCTGATCTTTGGCTTTATCTGCCTGTCATCAGTTGCGGGTATGGCACCGGTCTTTATTGCCGTCTCATTAATTTTCACTGTGCTGGGCCAATCCTTTATGCAGATCGCCTTATCAAACACCATTTCCCGCACGCTGTCCAAGGAACAAATCGGGATCGGCATGGGCCTGTTTTCCATGTTAAACTTTATTGCAGCAGCGGTATCTACGGCGGCGATAGGCAAAATTCTGGATTTCGGCACAACAACAGTCCGGCTTAATCCGATTTCCCGGAATGGCGCCGCTTATGTATACAGTAATATCTTTTTGATACTGGCGTTGCTGGTGGCTGTCATGGCTACTTTGTATTTTGTACAATTCGGGCGCGGCTCAAAAAAGGACCCAGCTGAACGGGCGGGAACGGCCAGACTATAATCATGAGGTGGAAAAAATGAGTGAAGGAAGCAACGCTGTCAAGAATACCGGTGATAAATTACTCCTGGCCGCGATTGATCTGATGGCAAGCAAAGGCTATAAGGGAGTAACAACCCAGGAGATCGCCGCGGCCGCCGGGTTGAGTGAGAAGACGCTGTTCCGCCATTTCGGAAGCAAGCAAAACCTGCTTGAGGCAGCCTTTGACCGGTTTCATTATGCGGAGGAGATGACCAGACTGTTTAATGAAAAGCTGGTGTGGGAGCTGGAGACAGACCTGCTGCTAATCAGCCGGACCTACCATGAGATCATGAACCGCAACCGCAAAATGATCATGATCAGTGTAAAAGAGGCAGATCATCTGCCGGGCTTTCGTGAGCGCACGATCAGGCACCCGAAGCAATTCATTGAAATTCTTACCCGTTATTTTACAGAGATGACCGCACAGGGCAAGCTGATCGAGACCAACGCGGAGCTGCAGGCCTATTCTTTCATCTCTATGAATTACGGTGTATTCCTTAACCATCTGACGGCTGGTGAAGATTTCCCTGGCCTTAAACTGGAGGATTTCATTACGGAGAGTGTGCGGACGTTTACGAGGGGGCTGGCGCGGTAGGTTCATTGATTAAGCCCGGCAGTACGAACTTAACAAAGAGCTTCTGCGCAAACCGGTACAGAATAATCATCGGCATTTCATATTTGGGCGGGAATTTGCTGTTATTCTAAGCTATTGCCAAAGAACCGGCTTTGGGGGTACATTACTACTGCATGTATGCGTGTATAGAAGACAAGAAGGAAGGTAGTTGCAGGTATGGCGGGAACAATCCAGGTATTTAGAGCAACGGAGGAAAATGTAACAATTATCGGACGGACACATTATTATAATGATGTGCTGTGGCTGGCCCTCTCCGGCAGCGGTGTTGAGTTCACCTTTTACGGCCGCAAAGCGGAAATTACGCTGCAGGGGGATGCCATCGCCTCGACCGGCAATAACCTGGCCCGGATTGCTATCTGTGTAAACGGCGTGCGGGTGATCGATGACCAGATTAATCAGCCGATTGTAACGTATACGGTGTTTGAAAGCGATACAGAGCAGGAATTTACGGTGACCGTCATCAAGCTGTCCGAGGCGGCAATGTCGACCGCAGGGATTAAGGCCATTAAAGTCGATGCTGTGGGAGGCATTGAGCCGGCACCGGCCAGAGTACATAAGATCGAATTTATCGGCGATTCCATTACCTGCGGCTATGGTGTGGATGATGAGGACGGAACGCACCCTTTTACCACAGCTACTGAAGATGTTACCAAGGCTTATGCGTATCTGACCGCCCGGAGGCTTCAGGCAGACTACAGCATGGTATCCTTCAGCGGATACGGGATTATCACAGGCTACACGGAAAATAACCAGAAGCTGACCACACATCTGCTACCGGATTACTACGAGAAGGTGGGGAAATCCGAGGGCAGATTTAATAATACGCTTTTTCCCCAGCAGCTTCCCTGGGATTTCAACCGGTTTGTACCCGACCTGATCGTTATTAATCTGGGTACAAATGATGATTCTTATACCAAGGATAACCCCGGCCTGCAAGCCGAGTATGCCCGGGAATATACCGGATTTCTGAAAACAGTCAGACGCTGTAATCCCCATACACATATCTTGTGTACGCTGGGAATCATGGGAGACAGGCTGTATCCTTATGTGGAGCAGGCGGTTAGCCGCTATTCTGCTGAAACCGGGGACAAGAATATTTCCGCGATGAAGTTTGAAGTGCAGCAGGCGGCAGACGGTTATGGGTCTGACCTTCACCCTTCTCCGGTTACCCATCGTAAAGCGGCTGATAAACTGGCTGCCCATATTAAAGAGCTTATGAATTGGGAATAGCAGTTAACCTCGGACGAAACCCCGTTACAGCCGGACGGGTGCCTGACAAGAAGAGAGGCCTGCGGAAACCGCAGGCCTCTTCAATAATCAGTTGAACATATCCTGAAGTCCCGGACTATGCTCGCTCGGCATTTCCGGCATAACCGGAACCGGGAACAGCTTCCCCAGTTGACCCCGAGCGTTTCAAGTGTTACGCCTTGACAGCCTCGGGTCTTTTCACCTGAAGCGGCGGAGGGATCAGCCAGCCGTTTTTCTTGGTTAAGTGAAGCACCTTCAGCCCAAGCGCTGCTTTGGTGAGGTGATATTTGCCGAACAGGGCGCCGACATCCTCACGGATAGATATTCCCATGGCCTGGCTGCAGGCAACCAATCCGGCTGCACTGTCTGCAGCAAGCTTGGCTGCAATCTCAGGATCCGTAAATCTTGCACCAACCGGGATGTCCTCCAGCTTGGCTTCAGGGCGCAGCGGCATAGCCGGTGCAGAAGCAAGGCCCTGTTCAGCCAATAGTGAGTCCAATTCGCTGATTTCCAGCTCCGCCTGATCAATCATAGCCCCTAAAATCTTCTTCAGATCTTGATCACCGGCGTGATACATGTATGCCCGATAACAGGATAATGCGCCTTTGGCTACTGTCGAGGCTGACCATACACTAAAAATCTCACCGTAATGCATCGGCTCGTCTTTGGGATTACCGCCTAAAATTCCTGTCATGATTATGCTCCTTTGTCGTTAAAGTTAAATATGGAACAACAAATAGCATGCCCGGAAATGTACTGAAATTGCAGAATTATTTTTATGTCTTATTCTTTAATCAAAATCCTGAAGCTGAAGGGTGGGAGCTCAAGCCTGATCTCGCCATTATCCGCTTTGGCAGATTCTCCGGTCAATGCATCCTTCCAGCTGCCCTCAAGCTTCTGGGCCAAGGCAGCCGGCTCTCCGGACGGATTCATCCAGACGGTACAATGCTCCTCATCATTATAACGTTCATAAATCAGCGGACGCTCCTGAGGATTGCTCTGCAGGAACCCGAATTCTCCTGTTCGGAGAACCGGATGCTCCTTGCGGAGCCTGATCAGCTGCTTGTAGGTTTGATGCAGCTCGCGGTCCTGCCTATCTTCCTCCCAAATCATGCATTTCCGGCAATCCGGGTCATTTTCACCTTCCAGTCCGATTTCATCTCCATAATAGATACACGGAGTTCCGGTAAAGGTGAGCAGGAAGGCAACTGTTAGCTTGAGCTTTCTTTTGTCGCCTCCGAGCTGGGTAAGCAGCCGCGCGGTATCATGGCTGGCCAGCAGATTGAACAGCACTTCATTGGCCTGCTGCGGATAACGCATCAGCAGACTGCTGATATATTCCGAGAAGGTCTGTGCGTCCATATCGTCGCTTTTCATAAATTCAATCAGCCGGTCAGACAACGGATAGTTCATTACCGAATCAAACTGGTCGCCGTGCAGCCAGCGCAGGGAATCATTCCAGTTCTCCCCGATAATATAGGCATCCGGATTAATCGCTTTGATGCGCGCGCGGAATTCCTTCCAGAAACGATGGTCAATTTCATTGGCGACATCCAGCCGCCAGCCGTCCATCCCAAGCTCCTTGAGCCAGTATTCGGCAATATTCAGCAAATATTCGCGCGTTTCCGGATTGGCCGTATTCAGCTTGGGCATCTCGGCGAAGAACCCGAAGGCATCGTAATTGGGCTTGTCGTCTTTGACCTGGACCGGGAATTCATTAATGTGGAACCAGTCTGCATATTTGGAATGCTCCCCTTTTTCGATAACATCCTTGAACTGGGGCGAATTGGATCCGATATGGTTAAACACGGCATCAAGAACAATCCTGATCCCTTTGGAGTGAGCTTCTTCGACCAGTTTTTTGAGCAGCTCCTTATCACCGAAATGAGGGTCAACCTTCATATAATCGGTGGTGTCATACTTGTGATTCGTAGGCGCCTCAAAGATCGGAGTGAGATAAATAGCCGTAATGCCTAAATCCTCCAGGTAGTCCAGATGGTCGATAATCCCCTGCAGATCTCCGCCAAAAAAATTCTCCCTGGTAGGCTTATCCCCCCATGGCGCAACGTCATCGGGATCATTGCTTGTATCTCCGTTCGCAAAACGTTCAGGCATGATCTGATAGAACACCGCTGACTTTGCCCATTCCGGCGCCTGGAAGATATCAATCTCATGGATATACGGCCAGTCATAGAAGCCGTTCGGCGCTCCGGGATCCTGGGTGTGAATCCCGTTCTCCGTCATCCATACCCTTTCTTCACCGGAATGGAAGCGGAACGCATAAGAGAACCTGCGGTGGTCCGGCTTTACGGTCGTCTGCCAGTAATCGAAGAGCCGGTCGGTTCCAATTTTGCGCAGCTCATATTCACGATTGTAGGTTTCCCAGTCATATTTATCTCCGGTCAGTGCATAGACCCGTTCCACATTCCGCTTCTTGGTCCGGACGCGTAAATGAAAGGTATCCTTGTCATAAGGGTAGGCCCAATTGCTGTGTGGAACATGATGCAGACTCTCCAAATGAATATTTGTAGTTAGATTCGCACAGCTTATAGCTTGTTCATTGGATATCATCCTGGTTCCTCCCTGTAAGTCGATGTTGTATGGTGTTCATTGTTACCTTTATCAAAAAGGAATAAGCCGGAGTCTTATAATTGCCGTCAAAAAAAACCCGGATCTAACCGGGCTGCCGGAAACGGTGTGAACTTACCTGGCGGTTATTTGGACAGCTCAAGCGCTGTTTCAGCTTTTTTCAAATCATGATCCACCTGTTCGTTGCCTTGTGTACTTTGGGAGTAGCGGTTTCTGTAAGGGCAATCGCGTAGGTGCATACTGCCGTTTTGGCTGATAACAGCATGTCAGTGGCAATCGCCAGATCATCCAGCTTTTCATGCAGTGCCAGTTCCTTCGCCATGAATGTATGCCTCCCTGTGTATTCATAAAGTGCTACATTATAAATAACCCGTGCCGGAGGAACTAAACAGCAAATTTCCATCCCGGGGGAGGTAAGTAATGTTCATGTTCAAGCGGACTATACTAAATTATATATAGTACCTTATAATATGTTATAATGGATTTCTTACTGCAAATTATGAAGAATAGAGGTCGCCAGAGGATGAAATGTAAAATTAACCGTAATGCCGCTAAAGTCCTGAAAGAGATGCTGAACACTCCGGAAGCGGAAGGCAAAAAGATCCGCGTAGTGATTACTCAGAATCACGGGGACCACGGCCACTATGATGTGACCCTGGATACACCGACTGAGCATGATGAAATTGTGGCAACTGATAAGGATATCGAGGTATTGCTGGATACACGTGAGCCGCTGCTGGACGGGGTATGGATTCAATACTTCTACGTGCCGCAGGAAGGCTTCTTCATCACAAATCCATCTACCGGATTCCTTGAAAAATAAGCAGTATTGTTTTATGTGTAAAAAGCGTTCAGTCCGTCTGCGGGCTGGGCGCTTTTTTATGACAAGCTAGTCGCTTACTGTGAAGGAAAAGGCTGCCCCTGCTCGCCTGGAACAGAGGGGACGACAGCCAAGACTCCTTGATTTAGTGAGAATCGGGGATGGGCTGATTGTGGATAATTTAGCCAAAATCAGGTGGAGTGAGAGTGAATAAAGGGATTGTTCCCTTTAAACCAAACGCCCCGCGGCCCGTCCGCTGGGTCCCGTTCTCCGCGCCAGCTGCATCCCTCGCAACAAGTATCCTCTTTTTACAAGTAGCACATAATCGACTGCTCAATCCAATACATAAACCGTGAAGCCGGGCTCAGGCTCTCGTATGTCTTCATCCGCAGGTACATGTCCAGGCCGTCTGAAACGTCATGCCACAGGTCGGTGAACACAAAGTCGTATTGGCCTTGGGACATTTGCTGCTGTGCATATTCAAAAGCATCTGCCTGAATAACCTTGACCTTGTGCGCGTTACCGAACTGGGGCAGAATATACTGGCTGAACAGCCTGATCACATCCCCGTTGCTGTCCACAATCGTTACACTTTGCACGTCTTCTTTTTCCGACACCATGTAGGCGTAATACCCCATCCCGAGCCCGTACGTAAGCACATTGCCGGCCGCTCCTGCGACAGCTTCCTTCATCGTCTCGATCTCATTCGGAGTAATCGTCATCCAGATCCGGTTATTCTCTAGCACCGCCGGAAAACGGAATTCCGTCTCAAAAAAGCCGATCTGCGGTATCAGCCGTCCTTCAGGCGTGGTCATGATATCATTGCAGACAAAAGCCTCATAAGGCTTGTACTGTTCATATTTCAATTCACTGCTGCCGATCGTGACCGCAGGTATTGTAATGTTCCTGAGGTAGGGATTAGCGTAATATTCCTGGACATCGAGCCTGTGCAGCATTTTGCTGAAGTATTGGTTGTACAGCTCCGTATCCTCAGCATTATCCACAATATCCAGCCCCAGCGCACCCGCAAAAAGAACACCGAATGCATACTCCGCAGACACGCCGAGCCCGGTTATCTCATCTATATCTTCTTTGCTGATGTAATCCGGCTTGTTATTTAAATACTGGCTTAACAAGGCTAAGACTTGGTAGTTGTCCTCTTGAATTGGTTCTGTTGTATTGGATTCCATGATATCCCCTTTACCGTTCTGATCGTTACGCGAAAATATGCGGCTTATGCGTCCAATCCCTGCCCGCCGAGCCGGCGCTTGAAGCTTTCCTGCCAGTTCCGTTCAATGCCCGCTGCCGCAGCCGTGAAATCACCTGTCCGCAGGGCGCTGATAATCTGCTGATGCTCTTCAACCGACTGCCCGGCACCAGTGAAGCCGTTGAAGTAGGTTAATTCATAGCGGCGCAGCTTTTTTTTGAGCCCGTCCAGTACGCTGATCAGCTCCTCATTAGCCGACAGGCTGATCAGCACCTGATGAAATAACGTATCCAGACGCTGGGCTTCCAGTGCATTCCGGGTGTTCAGCGCTTGCTCCAGCTGCTCATTATATTGTTCCATTTCCCGGATATGCGCAGAATTGATATGGTCCTTGGCGAAGGAGACAGCCAGTTTTTCCAGTGAGATGATCATCGGATATAAACGATAAGCCTGATTAACATCCACGGGTGCGACCTGGGTCCAGCTGTTGGCCTTGCTCTGAATCATGCCTTCTTCTTCGAGCCGGAGCAGTGCCTCACGAATCGGAGTCCGGCTTGCTCCCAGGGCTTCCGCCAACTCCTGGTCCTTGAGCTTGTCGCCCGGCTTCAGCACCCCGTTAATAATCCATTCCTGTATCTGAAGGTACACCTGCTCACGGATGGATGAGCGTTTGACCTTGGCTGTATCTTGCGGCAGCAATAAAAAACCTCCTTCATGACAAATACACACAGGAGTAATATATCACATACAATTTTCGATTGACAGTAAGGAGAAGATCTAATTAACATGTAATATATCACATATCAATTTGAAGACTGCAATCATCAGCATAAGTTGGAATCATGCAAGCCGGATTCATCAATATAGAATAAGGACCATATTTTTGTAGGGAGGGATGCAGGTGAATAAAGCTGGTGAACTGAAATATGTGGTTAATGAGCAGGCCCGGAAGCAGGAGGTGGAGGAGGATACAGTCGCTTTTTTAGACAGGGAGACGGTAAAAAGGGTGAGGGCGTTCCACCAGAGCTTTCCGCAATATGAGGTAACGCCGCTGCAAAGTCTGAATAAGCTGGCCGGGAAACTCGGAGTAAATAAAATCTGGGTTAAAGACGAGTCCTTCCGGTTTGGACTTAATGCATTTAAGGTACTCGGAGGCTCCTACGCAGCCGGAAGGGTTCTGGCGGAAAAGCTTGGTAGGGAAACGGCGCAGCTGACTTTCGGTGAACTGAACACGGATGAGGTTAGAGCGCAGCTTGGCGGGCTCACTTTTGTAACGGCGACAGACGGAAATCATGGCAGAGGCATTGCCTGGACGGCACAGCAGCTGGGCCAGAAATCGGTTGTGTTCATGCCTGGAGGCTCCTCGGAAACCCGGCTTAACAATATCATAAAAGAAGGCGCGGACGCCTCGATCACTAATTTGAACTATGACGATGCGGTAAGATGGGCGGGCACCTATGCCGCTGAGAATAACGGCACACTGGTGCAGGACAGTGCCTGGGAAGGTTATGAACAAATTCCCGTCTGGATTATGCAGGGCTACTGCACGCTGATCGACGAGGCGCTGGAACAGATCAGGGCGGAAGGGGAGGAGGCTCCGACGCATGTGTTTTTGCAGGCAGGGGTAGGGTCTTTTGCAGCAAGCATGCTTGGTTATCTGCTGATGCAGTTTGGTGCAGACAGGCCGGTAACCGTCATTGTTGAGCCGGAGGAGGCGGCCTGCATTTACAGGTCAGCGGCGGCAGGTGACGGCAAACCGCATGCTGTAGAAGGGGAAATGCCTACAATCATGGCAGGACTGGCCTGCGGGGAACCGAGCACGGTGGCGTGGCCGCTTTTGCGTGACTATGCGGATTTGTACATATCCTGTCCGGATTATACCGCCGCGAGAGGAATGAGAATCCTCGGTAATCCCCTGGAAGGTGACCCCAAAGTGATCTCGGGCGAATCCGGGGCAGTCGGGCTGGGCGTATTAAGCTCAATTCTGGCACGCGGAGATCAGCATGAGCTGGCTGAAAGGCTAAAGCTTGACCAGGACGCCAAAATACTTCTGATTAGCACAGAGGGTGATACCGATCCTGATAGCTACAGGGATATTGTCTGGAATGGCGTTTTTTCGGGCTGGCGGGAAGGGGAGAAACATGGATAAGGACAGGGATATAGATGAGGCTGCGGCGATGAATACGGATGTATCAGACTTTGAGCAGCAGCTTACCGCCTGGAGACATGATCTGCACAGGCGCCCCGAAACTGCGTTTGAGGAGAAGGACACCTCCAATTATATCGCCGCTGTGCTGACGGAAATGGGCCTGGAGGTACATAGAGGCATCGGCGGGACAGGAGTTATAGCCAGTCTGACAGCGGGGAACGGGCCAGGGGTTATCGGCATCCGTGCCGATATGGATGCTCTTAACCTGACTGAAGAAGCACAGCACGCTTATTCTTCACTGAATCCCGGCAAGATGCACGCCTGCGGTCATGATGGCCATATGGCAATGGTAATGGGTGCAGCCAGGCTGTTAACTCAGCGTCAACATTTTAACGGCACGGTCCGTTTTATCTTTCAGCCTGCCGAGGAGCCGGGAAAAGGGGCGCTGGCCATGCTCCGGGACGGGCTGCTCGAACGTTTTCCGGTAGATGAAATCTATGGCCTGCATAATATGCCCGGTATGCCGGCAGGTTCATTTGCTACCCGCAGCGGCGGTATAATGGCCAGTGAGGACAATTTTGTGATCAGGATCAAGGGTCAGGGTGCGCATGCGGCACGTCCGCATACGAGCAAGGACCCGCTGGTTATTGCCTCTGAAATCATTATCGCTCTGCAGACCATCATCTCGCGTAATCTCGAGCCGGGTGTGCCTGCTGTGATCTCCTGCACGGAGCTCCATACAGACGGAATCCGCAATGCGATCCCGACCCGCGTTGAAATCAAAGGAGATACCCGGAGCTATACGCCTGAGGTGCAGCTGCTGCTGGAGGAACGGATGCGGACGATCAGCACGGCCATCTGCGGAATGAACGGGGCGGAATGCACGTTTGAATATACCCATGAGTTTGCACCTACTGTTAACCGGGCGGAGTGCGTCGAATGGGCTGTAAAAGCAGCGCGTAACGTCGCCGGTGATAACTGTGTTGACCGGAATGTGCGGACGATGATGATCTCCGAGGACTTTGGCGTTTTTCTGCAGCATATTCCGGGCTGCTTTGCATTTATCGGCAATGGCGACGATGCTGAAGGTTCGGGCAATATTCCGCTGCATAGCTCCGGCTATGATTTTAACGACCGGATCTTGAAGCGGGGTGCGGAATATTTTGCCGAGCTGATCCGGATCAGGCTGCCGGGATAATCTATATCTGCCGTGAAGGGAGTCTGCCGTGATAACCCGTAAAAGCATACACTGCGCTAAACAGCCAATTGTACACCGGCAGCGGCGGGCTGCTCTGATTAGTTGTAGTCCTGTTGGAAGATAAACCTTGAACGGCGTTCGCCTTCAAGGTTTTTTGTTTTGGGGGAAGTGGTGTAGTCAGGTAGATTAACATCCGTTTAAATAGTGAAAGCAGGCAGCTAGATGGCAGGTAACAGATATTACGCAGTTGAGCAGGCAGCGGATAGGTTGGCGGATAGCAGTGATGACGGCGGAAGGACTGTTGGAGGATAGGAGCAGGCGCTAACGGATAGAGGTGACCTTATTTTCATTATAGAGGGCATTCAGGCGGGTTAACGGACCGGGATGCTCTTAATATCCATAAAATGAAGGCCGGGCAGGCCATTTCCGCAAAATAAGAGCGCTGGTGTCCGTTAGCCAGGTCAAGTGCGCGGGATTTTGCCTAAATAAGGTCATCTGAGTCCGTTACAGCCGGCTGCGGCTGTAGTTCTAGCTGTTTGCCGGGCGGGTAATCGGTTAATGATTGAGTAAAACCAAAGACAGGTGCAAGGGGGCTATGCGATGTTGAATAAGATCAAAGAGAAGCTGTATGACCGGATGGAGCCGGCTTTTCCGCTGGCATTGTTCCGGATCGGGTTCTCGCTTGTATTAATACTTGAATTGCTGCAGATGATGACGCTCAGGGATCTGATTTTTCAAAAAGACAGCCTGGCTGCAACCGTGCCGCCCTTCCTGACCACATTGTTTGTGTTATGGATAATAGCGCTGGTCCTGTTGTTCATCGGATACCTGACCCGCCCCGCTGCCATTGTCAACTATGTGATCAGCGTGTATCTGCTGGGCTTTGTTGTAGTGAATGAAGCGAACAACTGGCAGGTGGATTCGCTGTTTCTGACAGGGGCATTTCTGCTGATGTTCATGCCTGTGTCAGCGTGCGTGTCGGTAGAAAGTCTAATGGAACGCCGCCGCCAGGCCAGAGTCCGCGTCCGGAAGCTGCCACGGCCCCAAGCCAGATTTATTCATACCGCATTCCTGATTCTGCTGATCGGACTGTTCTATCTGGATTCAATGTTCTATAAGCTTTCTTCGGATATGTATCTTTCGGGGCTGGGCTTATGGGCTCCTGCCTCCCTGCCCTTTACGACTTACTATGATGTCTCCTGGCTGATTGATCATGAATGGCTGGTGCGCATCCTTGGCTATTCTCTGCTTCTCTATGAAGGCGTGTATATCTTCCTGGTGTGGTTCAGGCCGCTCCGGGTATGGATGAGTCTTGCCGGAATACTCTTGCATGCCGGGGTGCTGATTGTCTTCCCGATTCCGGTAATGAGCCTGCTCGTGATTACGATTCATCTGGCCATTATTCCGGAGAGTGCCTACCGTAAGCTGTATGACCGGTGGATTGCAGCGAAGCATAAACGGCTGACGGTCTATTATGACCGGCTCTGCCCGCTGTGCCGCCAGACGGTAGGGATTCTCTCGGCACTGGATTTCCGCAAAGCAATTGAGTGGAAGGCGCTGCAGGATTTTGCAGCTGAGGAAAAGCTGCTGGCTGATATTCCGGAGGAGGATCTGCTGCATGACATTTATGCTGTGGAAAAGGGAGAGAAGCTGCATAAAGGAGTGGATACCTACGCTGCGGTTCTGCGGTCGATGGGCTGGGCTTATCCGGCCGGTCTGCTGCTTGGCCTGCCGCCGTTCCATGGTATAGCGGCAGCCATTTATGGCAAGGTGGCAGCCAAACGCAAACGGGAGGGCGGCTGCACAGACAGCACCTGCGGCATCGGAATTGTGGCTCCGCCGGAGAAGGCGGCGACTCCATTCAGCGGGAAGTTCTGGCCGGCCGGAACGTTCCTGCTGCTGTGGGCGGTCTCGTTTGTAGTCATTTCCTTTGGAACACCGGCCTACGCGAAATATCTCACCGGCGAGAACAGCAGCCTGACGGCTGCGCTCAGGGACACAGCCGCTGTCTACAAGCGGATAACCTATCCCGTGCTTGGCTGGACCAACCATGGTGTTTATACGGAGTCACATTATGAGGAGTATGCGTTCCAGACCCGGCTAGTTTATATAGACGGGGATTCATCCGTGCCGTTGCCAATTATGGACGATAACGGCTTTTCCCGGGGTTACAAGGTTGGCCGGCAGTGGGATAACTGGGCCTATGCCACGGTAAAACCCGATATTCCATACAAGCAGGCCAAGAACAGTATGCTGGATTACGCCGCCTTCTGGGCAGAGGATAGCGGGACTGATCTGCACTCAGGAAACGGGCATATTGAAATCCAGCGGAAGCCGATTGACGTGTCGATGGATGACTTCCGTCCCGGACTGCTGCAGGACAATATGGACCAGCCGTGGAGCCGGATCGGCGAAATTACAGCCAGCGGCGGCAGCCTGCAGCTTGTAATGGACAGCTCCGGGGGCAGCGTAGATCAGGGGACCTGGGGTGAGGCTGTGAACACAGCGGTAAATGCTACAGCAGCGGCTGCATCGGTTCAATAACAGCTGATCATTAATGTAGTGTAACTTTTTGCGTCAAAAAAAGGGGTATCCCGGGCCGCCGGTTGACGGCTTGCGGGATACCCCTTTTTTATGCAAAGCTATACAATCTCACGCCATGCGGCGGTACGGTTGTCTGCAGTGTACCTGCGGCAAGCTCAGCCGCTTCACCGCTCCACAGCTCCGTACCGGCTGCTGCACTCAGGCCGATCTCTTCAAGGTCCAGCTCCACCTGCAGCGGGCTCTCACCGGTGTTGAATACGGCGGCATAACGGGTGCCGTCATTATGTTCGGCAGTCCAGACGATGAGCTCGCCCCTGCAGAGCGCCTCTCTTGCGCCATAGCTCTCCTGCTGGATGCGCAGCACTTCGCGGTTGGTGAGCAATGACAGCGTCCACTCGTCATTGTCGCGCAGCTCGCCGCCAAAGATGAGCGGCGAGCGGAAAATGCTCCAGAGCGACATCATCGTCAGCTGCTCGTCACGCGTGAACCGGGTCCAGCGGTCTGCGCCGCCGCCGTCCACGGAGCGGATGCCGATATGGCCGAGCGGCAGCATATCGCAGTCCGGCCAGCTGCCGGCCCCGGGTACGCCCTGCCATTTGCGGCAGCGGTCGAACATGTCCAGCAGCAGCGGCCACAGATCCCAGAAGTCATCCGTAACGCGCCACATGTTGGCGTGCTCTACGAAGAAGTCGGCGTATTCCACCGGAGCCGGGCCCGGTGACAGGCTTAGCACCATCGGCCTGCCGCTGCGCTCGATGGCCTTGGAGATCAGGGCAATCTCCGGCTGATGGGTATCGTACAGCCGGGAGGCTGCGATGTCATCCACCTTGACCAGATCGATGCCCCATTGTGCGTACAGCTGGAAGAGCGAATCATAATAAGCCTGCGCGCCTTCCTTGGAGGCATCCACTCCATACATATCCGTGTTCCATGGACAGATGGAGTTGGTATGGGCGATGTCGCGGGCTGTAGCGGTTGTGCCAAGCAGCGCCGTACCGGCATGGGCAGCCTGCCGCGGAATGCCGCGCATAATATGAATGCCGAATTTCAGCCCGAGGCTGTGTACGTAATCGGCAAGCGGCTTAAAGCCCTGGCCGTCAGCCGCCGAAGGGAAGCGGTTCTCGGCAGGCATCAGCCGTGAATATTCGTCCATGACCAGCGGAACAAACGGCCGGTATTGGGAGGAGTTGGCGTAAGGCTCATACCACTGGATATCAACCGTGATGTAGTTCCAGCCGTAGTCTTTAAGATGCTCCGCCATATATTCTGCGTTGCCGCGGATTTCGGCTTCCGTTACGGCTGCGCCGTAGCAGTCCCAGCTGTTCCAGCCGAGCGGCGGAGTAGGTGCTGCAAGCTTATGTGTCATTGTAAATCTCCTTTGCTGATGGATTATTGCTCTTGTTAAGATCATCATAAGGTAGGAGATTCGCAATATCTATAGTAATCTTGCAAGCCGAATAGCACTATATTGCGGTTTACGGTCAATCAAAGAACAGCCTGCGGTAGGTCAGACTCTCGCCTCCGCTGCGGAATTCGCCCGGCGTCAGCCCGGTCAGCCCCCGGAACGCCTTGATGAAATAGCTTCCGCTGGAATAACCGATCTGTCCCGCAATAGCTTCAATGCTGAGCCCGGTTCCCCGGAGCAGCTCCATGGCCTTTTCGGTGCGGACCCGGGTCAGGTAAGCGCCGGGAGTCAGTCCGGTGCTGGCCGAGAAACGGCGGATCAGATGGTATTTGGATAACGCCACATGCTCGGACAACTGGTCGATACTGATCATTTGCGCATAGTGCTGCTCTATGTATTCAGCTGCCCGCCTTACGTTATCAGACCAGTTGTCTTTGTCCTGCATGCTGGTTACCTGCATTCTGGCCAGCTCCGTCATGAACTGGTAGATGGAGGAGGAGGCGATCAGCGGATCGGAGATCCGGCCTGCCGCCGCATCGGCGACAATCAGCTTCAGCAGCCGGACGGGTGCAGAGTCTGCTGGCAGACGGGGAACCTCCCCGGCTTCACGCAAAAATTTGCGCCAGTGGGGCAGAATCAGCGCGGGGCGGAACAGCAGGAACAGGAACTCCCACGGCTCTGATGCCTCCGGGTCATAATAATAACGGTGGGGTCCGGGAATCTCTGCCAGAAAAGCCTGTCCGGCCGTGACCCGGTGGGTCCGGCTCCCGGATTCAAACACACCCTCTCCGGAGAGCGTGTACTGGAACAGTAGAAGCGGGCCATCGGTCCGTTCCAGTCCGTCCCAGCGGTAGGTCGGGGTAGTGATCGAATCACTGCCGGCGGCGTAGAGCACGCATAGGCTGAGCTCTTTATCTTCGGCGAACCGGAAGCCGTAGGTGCCTTTAGACATATCCATAGCTAGGCTGGCCTCCTCATTAAAATAATATTCACTTGTAACTGTATCACACGCATATGCAAAAAACAGCGCCGCTCCCGCAAGCAGGAGCAGCGCTGTTTTAATCTTTCTGTGTATTACGCCCTGGCACTTTCCGCTGTCTTGGAGCCGAAGGCTCTGCGGATCAGCTTGGTCAGCTCCATCAGGATAACGGAGCCGACAGCCAGGCCTGTTGCCGTCAGCCAGTGGGACATCCCGAACGTATCCGGAATGGAGAAGATTTGTCTGATTCCCGGCAGTACTGCAACAGCATAGAAGGCGAAGCAGACCAGGACGGCCCCAATCACATATTTGTTGCTGAAGAAGCCGGCTTCAATCGAGGTCTGAGTATTGGAGCGGGCGGCAAAGGTCTGAAGCGTACGGGACAGAATGAGCGTGGTGAACGCCATCGCTACACCCATTTCATCGGAATGCTGAAGACCCAGGTACAGGGAGACGATAACCGCTGCTCCGATAAGCACACCGCGGGTAATGATTGCCTGCATCAGGCCGCCGGAGAAGATACCTTCATTAAGCTCTCTCGGCCTTCTGCTCATCACATTCGGCTCAGCTTTTTCCATACCCAGGGCAATCGCAGGAAGGGAGTCATTAGCCAGGTTGATGAACAGCAGCTGAATCGCTGTGAACGGGTTAATCCAGTCGAAGATCAGGGCGAACAGGATGGCAATAATCGCCCCCAGGTTACCCGAGAACAGATAGGCGATCGCTTTTTTGATATTATCGAACACTGTCCGGCCTACAGAGACTGCGTTAACAATCGACACGAAGTTATCATCGGTGAGAATCATCGCAGCTGCGTCCTTGGCGACATCGGTCCCGCTGCCCATAGCAACGCCGATATCCGCCTGCTTCAACGCAGGGGCATCATTTACGCCGTCGCCGGTCATGGCTGTAATTTTACCTTTACGCTGCCATGCGCGGACAATCCGGATTTTGTTCTCCGGAGAGACGCGGGCGTATACGCCGATCTGCTCCAGCTTGCTGTCGAGCTCTGCATCGGACATGGCATCCAGTTCCTGGCCGGTGATGGCAATATCCGTTTTGCTCATCAGTCCAATGTCGCGGCCGATTGCCTGGGCAGTGGTTTTGTGGTCGCCGGTAATCATGATCGTGCGGATACCGGCGTTTTTGGATTCGGCGATGGCGCTGTAGACCGCTTCACGCGGAGGGTCAATCATCGCAGTTAATCCTACGAGCACCAGGTTCTTTTCATCCTCAAGTGTAATTTGCGTAGTGGAATTCGGTACCGTTTTGTAGGCATACGCCAGAACACGCAGCGCCCTGTTGGAGAAATCCTCATTTACTTTAATGAACCGTTCACGCAGCTCCTCTGTAAACGGTACTTCCTTTTCATCGATCAGCACATGCGAACATACGCTAAAGAGCACATCCGGTCCGCCTTTGGTAATCATTTTCTTCTGTCCGCCAAACGTATGAAGGGTACTCATCAGCTTACGTTCGGAGTCAAACGGGAGCTCTGCTTCCCGGGGGAAGTTATCGCGGATTTCCTGGTAATTCTTATCAAGGCTATTACTGAAGGCGATCAGCGCAACCTCTGTCGGGTCGCCCAGCTCCTTGCCTTCTTCATTAATATTGGAGTCGTTACACAGAACTGCAATATGCAGCAGCCTGCGGGCTTCCGGTGACCATTCATGATGCTCAAGCTCGAACTGGTCCTTCTGTCCCTCGGGCAGATAATAATCGACGACCGTCATTTTATTCTGGGTGAGGGTACCGGTTTTGTCCGTACAGATGACGCCGGCCGAGCCGAGCGCCTCAACAGCCGGCAGCTTGCGGATAATCGCATTCTGCTTGGCCATCTTGTTCGTGCCTACAGACAAGACAATCGTCACGATGGAGGAGAGTGCTTCAGGAATAGCAGCTACCGCTACCGCAACAGCAAACATCAGAGCGTTGAATATGGCTTCCGTAGTATCAACGTTAGTATCCGACAGCCATACACGGCCGGCCTGAATACCGAAGATAATGACCGACAGTATCAGAATAGCAATTCCTAGCTGTTTACTGAAGGCTTCGAGCTTGCGCTGCAGCGGCGTCTGTTTGGCTTCTGCGTTTTCCAGCAGCTCGGCGATTTTACCGATTTCAGTGGTCAGGGCAGTACCTGTTACGAGAAAAACACCGCGCCCGTATACCACCAGGGAACCGCTGAACGCCATATTGCGGCGGTCACCGAGCGGGGCCTCCTGGTCAATGATGTTGGTATGCTTTTCAACAGCCTCGGATTCCCCGGTCAGCATACCTTCATTGATCTTAAGGCTTCCGGATTCGATGATCCGGCCGTCGGCAGGGACGAAATCCCCGGCCTCGAGAATAACGATATCACCGCGGACAAGCTCACGGGCCGGAACGGTCCGTGGTGCGCCGTCGCGCAGCACTTTAGCTTCAGGTGCCGACATCTGCTGCAGGGCAGCCAGAGAGCTTTCCGCTTTACGGGTCTGAATGACACTGATTACGGCATTGAGGATCAGGACGAGGAAAATAATAAGCGATTCCATGACATGTCCCATAAAAATCTGGACGGCAGCTGCGATCAGCAGCACGACCACCATCGGGTCTTTGAAATTTTCCAGGAAAAGCTTCCATATCGGGTCTCTGTCCCGTCCCTTGATTTCATTGTAGCCATCCTGTTCCAGCCGCCTTTGGACCTCAGCTAAGGTGAGCCCTTTTGCCGAGCTTTGCTGCTCCTGCAAGCCGTCTGATACACTTTTGCGGTAATACTCCACTAATGATTTCTCCTCTCTGCAGTGCGGTGTCTTTTGTCTGGCGCATAAGCTTCGATTTATTGGACTAATACCCGTTAAACTCATCTTCTACTCAGGTTTGATACCTCAGTTTGCCCAATAATCACGATTTGGAACCTGTTTGTAAAAGTTACGGTTAATACGGGAAGGAGGTTTCAAAAGGAGCCGTTCCTGTTAAAATGAGACAATTGGATTCATTATAAATGGGAGTGTGGATAAAAATGGAATTTAGCTTCACTTACGTACCGAATGCCGGTGTTACATACGATATGGGCCGCGGAAGCGGTTATGCTGCTGCGCCGGGACTGTCCGGAAACGAGGATTTGCGGGACTCCTGGCCGGGGGATTATTATTCGCCGGCTGTGCCCACACTGCTGATGGATGTGCCGAATGGCAATTACCATGCTGCTGTAGGAATAAGCATAGAGGCTCAGGAGAGTATAACTGCCCTGCGGGAAGGTGTGGGACATCTCAGGCTGCTGCAGCAAAATGCCGGGGTTCCAAGGCAGGTGACGGCTTCCTTTGCGGTTCATGTTAATAACGGCCAGCTAATGCTTGCCTGTGGAGCCGGCTCTGTAATGGAGCAGGTTGAGATCAGGCGGGCTGCAGATATTCCAACCCTTTTCCTCGCCGGAGACTCTACTGTTACAGATCAGGCCTCGTCGAAGTACCCGTATTCCGGTTGGGGGCAGATGCTTGGACTGTTTCTGAACGACGGTCTAGCCATCGCAAATCACGCCTGTTCCGGGAGAAGTGCCAGGAGCTTTATTCAGGAGGACCGCTTGACCCGAATTGCAAAGCAGCTGCGCAAAGGTGATTTTCTGCTGATTCAGTTTGCCCATAATGACGAAAAGGAAACAGAGGACGGAGCCGGGCCTTTTACTACCTATCCGCACTATCTGCAGCAGTATATCGATCTTGCGAGGGAAAAAGAGGCCTATCCTGTGCTGGTATCCCCGATGCACCGGCGGTTCTTCGATGCAGACGGGAGTATCCGGAATACACACGGGGATTACATTCAAGCTATGCGGCAGCTTGCCTTGCGGGAGGAGGTGCCATTCATCGACCTGGCATCTTTGAGCAGAGCTTATTTCGAAGAGCTGGGGGAAGAGCGCACCAAGCAGGTGTTTTTGTGGGCAGAGCCGGGTCAATACGCTAACCTGCCTGAGGGCGCCGAGGACAACACCCATTTCACGGAAGCAGGAGCTGTTGAGATCGCGAGGCTGGTTGCCCGGGGAATCCGTGAAGCGGGATTCGAGCCGCTTAGCCGGCATCTTATCTCGGAAGAAGCAGCTGCGGCGGTAATGAACCGGATCGTGTGAGGTCAATAATAAGACATTAGCTAGAAGGGCATTGGTTGGGCTTGCTGCAGAAGCGGCGGTAGAGCAAGGATTAGGCTTGGTTTGGGCCCTGTGATACTGTGATAGCGGGGGATAGCTGGTGGATCTTTTACTAACCAATACCTGCTGCCCCGGCCCAGCATCATCAACCCAAACGTGTGCTGTCATAGAGCTGTAGTTAATAGCTGGAAGTGTTTCGGAAGAGCGGGGACGGTAGGAGTTAGCCGGAAGTGTTTAGGAAGAATAGAGGACGAGTTTGACTGTTAAACTAACATTATGTTCTATATCAAAGCGATGGACCTGACACAGCAACTTGTCTGCGGGCAGGCTGCTGTTTGTGTAGGCTATAAACTGCGCTAAAACCCGCCCCAAACCCTGCCCCATGAGCCGCAACCACGGTCGGAGTCCGCCAATAAAGGGGAAAATCCCACTAAATGAGCCATACCACCGTCCCGTGCCAGCCAATAAAGGGAAAAATCCCACTAAAGAGCCATAACCCCGTCCCGTGCCCGCCAATAGAGGGAAAAATCCCCTTCCTCCATTATTCTCCACACAAAAGCTGCCCGGCCCCGTGCCTGGAACAGCCCGCCCCTGGCCCTAATTACTCACCGTCCGCACGCTAAGCCGGTACTGCCGGGGGGCCATGCCGATCTTCCGCCTGAACAGCTGGTGGAAAAATTTCAGATCGGCATAGCCGACGGCTGCAGCGGTCTCGGCGACGCTGAGGGTGGTGTCCGCAAGCAGACGGCAGGCGGCATCCATGCGGATATTGTGCAGGTAGCCGGTGAAGCTCATGCCGGTCTGCTGCCGGAAGAGCCGGCTGAACTGCCGCTCACTGAGGTTGGCTGCGGCGGCAAGCCCACCGAGCGTCAGTCTGCCGGCATAATGGCTTTTCATGCAGGCGATGGCTTCTTCGACCGCCATCCATTGCGGTCTCGCCCCTATAGCTGTGCCTGTCTGCAGCTGCTGTCGGTACAGGCCGGTCAGCAGCCGCACGATGAGCGCGGCTATAACGGCCAAATACCCCGGCGGCCTGGCCGAGAACTCGCTGTACAGCTCCTGGAACTGTGAATGGCAGGCTCCGGTATTGTCTTTTATGGAGAACCAGGGCATATGCTCATCTGTGAAATAATCACAAATATCCGCAGCCTGCGGAAAAGCTCCCCGGAGCCCGGCCAAATAGTCCACCGGAAACAGGCAGTTATATACGATCAGCGGCCGGTCCTTCTTGGTTGTTCTGGGCCGGAACACGTGGCTGCGCCCGACGGGAATAAAGAACAGTGTTCCATGCTCCACCGGCAGTGCCTCATCGTCAATGTAGTGAACCCCTGAGCCTTCACTGACATACGTAATTTCGACAAACTCATGAGAGTGCTCATGCAGCTCGAAATTTTCGTAGGCACGGTTGACATAGACGGGAATATCCGGTCCAAAAAATGACTGGCCCGACATCACGAAGCTGCTGCGTCTGACGGTCATACGGATTACTCCTCTGCAACGTTGATTAACGTACTGACTTCATCCTAAGCAATCAGGCCGTGAATGTCCAGATTCGCCTATAACAATGTCCGGAATAGCCCCCTTATCCAATCAATCTGCCCCATACAATAGACGTAGAAATGCCGGAAACGGAGGGAAGCAGGAGACCGTGACGGGCTTTAGGACTACATCTTATTTAAAGGAGCGGCATAAATGACCCAGTGTAAAGTGTTGAACCTGATGGTGAATTACAGAAGGAATCCCTTGGGAATGGATGATCTTATCCCCCGGCTCAGCTGGCAGATCCAGGCGCAGACAAGAGGCTTCATCCAATCCGCCTATCAGATTCAGGCAGGCTATGATCCGTCTTTTGAAGCAGAAGCAGAGCTCGTGTGGGATACCGGAAAGGTCGTATCTGATTCCAGTGTGCACATTGAATACCGGGGCCAGACCCTGCGGCCGCGCACGCGATATTTTTTCAGGGTACGGGTATGGGACTCCCGGGATTACGCCTCAGCCTGGAGCGAACCGGCATACTGGGAAACCGCATTGCTTTCAACGCAAAACTGGCAGGCGAGCTGGATAACCGCACCCGTTCCAGGGCAGCTCGCTGAGAACAGCGAAGACCCGTGTGATTATTTCCGCACAGAATTTGCGCTTCCCGCAGGGGTCGTCTCAGCACGGATCTACGCGACCTCACTCGGCCTGTACCGCTTGTATGTAAACGGTTCCCCGGCGGATGATACGCTGTTTAACCCCGGCTGGACGAGCTACAACAAACGGCTGCAGTACCAGACCTATGATGTGACCCGGATGCTCACGGCGGGCGGAAATACACTTGGCTGTATCGTAGGCAACGGCTGGTATAAAGGCTATTTGGCCTGGGACGGAAGCAAAGACCATTACGGCAAACAGCGTGCGTTACTCGTTCAGCTGCATATTACGTTAGCCGATGGCACGGAACAAATCATTGTCACAGACGGCAGCTGGCGCACTTCAACCGGACCGCTGCTGATGTCAGAGCTGTATCACGGCGAAACCTATGATGCGCGGCTTGAGCCGGATGGATGGGCTTCTCCCGGCTTCGCGGACCACCATTGGAAGCAAGCGGTACTCACGGATGCTCCGCCTCCGCTGCTGGTAGCACAGGAGAACGAGCCGGCCCGGATTGTTGATACCATTAAGCCTATTGCGGTCATAACTACACCGGCAGGCGCAGCTGTGCTGGATATGGGCCAGAATATGGTCGGCTGGGTCAGATTTACAGTGAAGGCTGAAGCCGGTACAGAGGTCACGCTGCAGCATGCCGAGGTGCTGGACCGGGACGGTAATTTTTATACCGGTAACCTGCGCTCCGCCAGGCAGACCGTGACTTATATTTGCCGGGGCGGAGATCCGGAGACATTTGAGCCGCATTTTACATTCCAGGGCTTCCGTTATGTCCAAGTGACGGGTGTGCCGCACGATCAGCTGCTGGACCAGTTCACCGGCTGTGTGATCCATTCCGATCTGGAGCAGACCGGCAGCTTCAGCTGCTCGGATGAGCTGGTGAACCGGCTGCAGCATAACATTCTATGGGGCCAGAAGGGGAATTTCCTAGATGTGCCGACCGACTGCCCGCAGCGTGACGAAAGACTGGGCTGGACGGGGGATGCGCAGGTGTTCATCCGTACGGCGGCCTTTAATATGAATGTGGTGCCTTTTTTTGAAAAATGGTTAAAGGATCTCGCTGCGGACCAGGAGGCGGACGGAAGAGTGCCGCATGTCATTCCTGACATCCCCACAGCAGGTTATGGCTCTTCGGCCTGGGGGGATGCCGCCGTCATTTGTCCGTGGACACTTTACCAGTGCTATGGGGACGTCCGCATCCTGCAGCAGCAGTATCCGAGCATGAAGGCTTGGGTGGAATACATCCGGGCCCAGGGCGAGCATGAGTTTCTGTGGAATACCGGCCATCACTTCGGCGACTGGCTGGGTCTGGATGCCAAGGAGAACAGCTATATCGGGGCAACGCCGAAGGATCTGATCGCCACCGCCTTTTTCGCCTATTCAACAGAGCTTTTATCCAAAACCGCAGAGGTAACCGGACAGCAGGAGGAGGCTGAGAAATACCGCCGGCTGCACAGCAATATCATTCGCTCTTTCCGTGAGGAATTCGTAACGCCAAGCGGCCGGTTGGCCTCACCGACACAAACGGCTTATGCCGTTGCACTGATGTTCGATCTTTTGGAGGAAAAGGACCGTCCCCGTGCGGCCGCGATGCTAGCTGATCATGTAAAAGAAAACGGAACCCATCTGACGACCGGCTTTGTGGGGACGCCGTATCTGTGCCTGGTCCTGTCCCGCTTCGGGTACAATGGCCTGGCCTATGAGCTGGTGCTGCAGAAGGAATACCCTTCCTGGCTGTATTCCGTCCTTCAGGGGGCGACGACGATCTGGGAGCACTGGGATGGAATCAAGCCGGACGGCTCCTTCTGGAGCGACAATATGAACTCTTACAACCATTACGCTTACGGCGCTGTCGGGGACTGGCTCTACCGTATTGCCGGGGGGATCGAGCTTATCGAGCCGGGCTACAAAAAAATCCGCATCCAGCCGCAGCCGGGCGGTCAGCTCACTTGGGCGGAAGCATCCTACAGCTCTGTATACGGCCGAATCCAGTCCGCATGGAGCAGACAGCCGGATGGTTCACTTGCGCTGAAGATAACGGTCCCGGCCAATACTTCGGCTGAGCTCATACTGCCGCCCGGGCAGCAGGGAAAAATTATGGAGAGCGGGGAAGCGCTGGATCATGTAAGCGGGGTTCTATCCGCAGAAGAGAACGCCGGCGGCCGGAAGCTGACTATAGGATCGGGGAGTTACCGGTTCACGATAGCTTAACCCTATTATTGCAAAAAAAAAAGCGGCGGCTAAAGACGGGAATATAGTGTCTTTAGACTGCCGCTTTTTAATAGGGTTAACGGGGACGATTAATTTGCCTTGGCAAGCTTTGTGCTGCGGACCGAGGAGGCGGCGTATACGACAAGCGCTGTCCAGATAAGTGCGAAGCCGAGGAGCAGAACAGGCGAGACCGTTTCCTTAAACACAAATATGCTCAATAACAGCATAATGGTCGGCCCGATGTATTGTACAAAGCCCAGCGCGGACAGTGACATCCGGGCAGCTGCCCGGGCAAAAAAGAGCAGCGGCAGGGCTGTTACCGCGCCGGAGAGAAGCAACCCGGCAAACATTGACAGGGACAGCGACCAGGCTGTAGACGCTCCTGTAATCGCCAAATAGATCCAGTAGCCGAGCGCGACGGGCAAAACTACGGCTGTCTCAGACAGCAGGCCCACAGAAGCATCCTGCATGGTTTTCTTTTTAGCTAGGCCGTACAGGCCGAAAGACACGGCCAGCGAGATCGCGATCCACGGGAAACGTCCATAGTTGATGGCGATAATAAGCACTGCGGCGCTGGCGATGGCAATCGCGAGCCATTGGCCGCGGTTTGGCTTTTCATGAAGGAAGACGACTGCAAGCAGCACATTTAACAGCGGGTTCAAATAATAACCGAGACTGGTCTCGACGACATGCCCGTTATTCACCGCCCAGATAAAGATGAGCCAATTCACAGCAATCAGCAGTCCGCTGGCTGTGAGCGGTAACAGCTGTGAGCGGCTGGCCGCAATCCGCCTGATGTCACCCCAGCGGCGCTGGACGGCGACAAGAACAGCCATGAAGACGAACGACCAGACTACCCGGTGTGACAGAATCTCGCCTGCCGGCACATCATTAAATAATTTCCAATACAGCGGGAGAATTCCCCACATGATATAAGCGATTATAGCGTTGACCAATCCGTTATTCATTTCCGATTCTCCTCTTCACGTCTAACACTACAGCTGAAAGCTCTCTTTAATTCTCTGTGCGACCTCAGCGGCAGACAGGCTCGTATTGTTGATTCTTAAGTAACGCTCCCTGGTAATTTCCCCCTCATGAGAATTCAGCCGGTGCTGTTCCATCGTCTGCAGCAGGTTCTGCTCGGAGCGGGCGACATCCCGTTTGGTGGGCTTATGCTCAAGCCGGTGCGGTGTTTTGTTCCGTTCCAGCCGCTCCTCAAGTGCGGTCTCAAGCTCAACCAGGTATACTTCACCGCCCCGGTCTTCGATTATCCTGCAGACGGATTCGATGTAATCCCAGTCGTTCTGGAGATCAAAGGCCCATACGTAGGTGAAAATCATACCATACAGTTCGCTGCCGGCTGCCGTCTCGAATATGTCCTGGCGGAATTTGTCGACGAGCCTCCACATTTCCGGGCTGAAGCCGAAAAAAGGCACCAGCAGCTCAATCGTCATATGGTTGTGGAACAGCTTCAGCTCTGTGATCTTTTCCAGCTCATGACCGATAGTCATTTTGCCGGAGGCCTGCGGCCCGAACAGAATGATCAGCTTCATCATCTAAGTCCCCTTTTGAGTATTTTGATTCATAATAACAAGCTTAGAGGGTAATGAACAGTATGGGCAGTGATGACAATGAACGAGGGGGTTACACAATGCTGATCCTTAGGGTGCTGGCAGGCTTGGCGCTGTTTATTCTTGGGCTTCTGTATCTTGTGCAGAGCAAAGTGACCGTGAACATTACCACACCTAATAAAGTGGAGACAAAAAAGTATACAAAAGGCGTTCCGCTGATTTTATCCAGAATCGCCGGCATAGCCATGATGATTCTCGGTGTGCTGATCTGGATGTTCGGCTTCACGCATTTTTCTGATTGAATGATAGTTTTCTCCAAAAGAAAGATAGGATCGGACATTCATCCGGCTGCCCGGGGTTGCTAGGATTAGAAGGAAGGAGCAGCATCATCAACCGGATAAATGGAGGTTCTGACTAGTGAATATACAATTTTCTGCGCCTGCTGTCTATTGGACAGAGGCGCTGCCTGCAGGAAACGGCAATCTCGGGGCTATGGTATTTGGCGGGATTGAACGGGAACGGATTGCTTTAAACGAAGATACCCTCTGGTCAGGTTATCCCCGCGAATGGAACAACCCGGGAGCCAGGGAAGTATTGCCGGAGATAAGATCCCTGATTGCACAGGGCCGCTATGGGGAGGCGGATCAGCTCAGCAAGCAAATGATGGGACCTTATACACAGTCCTACCTGCCGCTGGGGGACCTGAATATTACGATGGAGCACGGGCAATCCGTAGAGCGGGGAAGCTACAGCCGGAAGCTGGATCTTTCAGCCGGCGTGGTCAGCGTACAATACGGGATCGGAGGTGTGCAGTACGCGCGCGAGGTGTTTGCCTCACATCCTGATCAGGTCATAGCCGTCAGGCTGACGGCCAGCAGGGAAGGCGCTCTGAGCTTCCTTGCCAGGCTGGACAGCCCGCTCCGCCACAGCATCCGGCTGGAGCAGGAGCAGTTCACTATCTCCGGCCATGCTCCCGAGCATGTGGACCCGAATTATTATGCGTCTGCCGAGCCGGTCCGTTACGGGGATTCCGGAGCCTCCCGGGGGCTGCAATTCCAGGGAAGGCTTGCCGTCATACATGAGGGCGGAAGCCTGCATGCAGGAGTAGAAGGGCTGCATATCAGCGGGGCGACCTCGGCCACGCTGTACTTCAGCGCAGCGACAAGCTTCGATCCGCTGCTCAGGGCAAGCAGCCCGGAGCGTATTCCCGGAGAGGTGACCGCCCGGATTATTCAGGCGGCCGGCAGCAGGGAATACGCTGCGGTTCTGCAGGATCATCTGCAGGATCACCGCCCGCTTTTTGACAGAGTGAAGCTGCATCTCGGGCCAAGCAAAGCTCCTGCTGATCTGCCGACAGACCAGCGGATCGCCGAATACGGAAGCAGTGATCCGGGGCTGGTGGAGCTGCTGTTTCATTACGGCAGATATCTGCTTATCGCCAGCTCCCGGCCGGGAACCCAGCCAGCGAACCTGCAGGGGATCTGGAACCAGGAGACCCGTGCTCCGTGGAGCTCCAACTATACGCTGAACATCAATGCCGAAATGAACTACTGGCCGGCCGAGGTGTGCAATCTGCCCGAGCTGCATGAGCCGTTCATTGATTATATCGGCGCTCTGGCGGTCAACGGCCGGAAGACTGCCGAGGTTAACTACGGCGCCAGAGGCTGGGTTGCCCATCACAATTCCGACCTGTGGGCCCAGACGGGCCCGGCAGGCGCTTACGGTGACGGTGATCCGGTGTGGGCGTTCTGGCCTATGGGCGCGGTCTGGCTGACCCAGCATGTATGGGAGCATTATCTTTTCAGCGGAGATACGGATTTTCTGCGTGAGACCGCGTATCCGGTGATGAAGGATGCGGCGCTGTTCTGCCTGGACTGGCTGATTGAGAATGAGGCTGGAGAGCTGATAACGTCACCTTCCACCTCACCGGAGCATAAATTCGCTGCCGGAGGCGGCCTGCATGCAGTCAGTGCAGCCGCAACGATGGATTTGTCACTGATTGCCGAACTGTTCAGCAACTGTATGGAATCAGCGGAACTCCTGCAGACGGATGAGGAATTCGCCGGGACCCTGGCGCGTGCGAAGGAGCGCATGCTGCCTCTGCGCGTTGACCGGCAGGGCAGGCTGCAGGAATGGTCTGAGGATTATCCGGAGGAGGACATTCATCACCGCCACGTCTCCCATCTGGTTGGTGTATATCCGGGCCGGCTGATCTCGGAGCAGTCAGCGCCTGAGCTGTTCCGGGCAGCCAGAACCTCGCTGGAGATCCGGGGAGACGGCGGAACAGGCTGGAGCCTGGGCTGGAAAATCAGCCTGTGGGCCCGCTTCAAGGACGGCAACCGGGCGGAGCGGCTGATTTCTAACCTGCTCACCCTTGTCAGGGAAAATGAGACGGTGCGTCAACGGGCCGCTGAGGGCGGTGTATACGCCAATTTGTTCGACGCTCATCCGCCGTTTCAGATTGACGGCAATTTTGCCGCCACTTCAGGCATTGCCGAGATGCTGCTGCAGTCCCATCAGGGATTCCTTGAGCTGCTGCCGGCGCTGCCGGACTCCTGGCCGGAAGGATACGTGAAAGGACTGCGGGCCAGAGGGGGCTATGAAGTGGATATAGACTGGAGCAACGGAAGCTTGTCGGGGGCAGTTGTTACAGCTTCCCGCACACAAACCTGCCGGGTACTGGCCGGTCAGCAGATTCAGATCAGCGAAGCCGGAACCGGAGTGGGAAATGTTACGGTAAAGGATGGGATTGCCGAGTTTCCGGTTGAAGCCGGCAAGCGGTATATCCTCACCGTACAGGAATAGTCTATTCAACCCAAAAAACCTCATTGCTGAGGTTTTTTGGCGTTTACCGGCAGCTGTTCCGGGCTGAAGGCCAGCCGGTAGGCTGAGGGCGAGAAGCCGGTAAACGCCTTGAAGGTTCTGGATAAATAGGAGATGTCGGGTATGCCTACCCTGTCGCCGATTTCCGACAGCAGAAGATTCGTCGTTGCAAGCAGCAGCTTGGCTTCCTCGAGTCTTTTTTTATTGATATATTGAATCGGGGAGGTCCCGAACTGCCGTTTGAACACACGGATAAAGTAATTAGGCTGCAGGTGCGCCAGCTCAGCCAGCTCTTCTATGGTCAGATTCCGGTGATAGCAGCGCTGAATATGCGAGATGACCTGCTGAAGCGGCTCAGATACCGCTGCCGGCCTGAGGCCTTGCGGGGTTACAGCACTCCGTTCCAGGTAGTGGGCTATAAGCTTTAGCATGGCGGATTTGACGAGCAGCGGACCGGTGAGAGCAGAATCCTTGTGGTGCTTCAGCAGTTCACGGAAAAGCTCAATTGGCCCGCTGTCCTGCTCCGTGTCGATCCAAAGCGGCGTCTGCAGCAGATCAAACAGATTGCGTTCTCCGATCCGCGCGGTAAAATGGCACCAGTACTTCGTGTACCGGAGCCCGGAGGTATAAGAAAAGGACTGCTTGACGCCCTGCGGCATCAGGAACCATTCCCCGGGCTGCGGACTGAACTCGGCATCGCCGATTTTCAGCCAGCCCTCCCCTTCACATATCAGGTAAAACTTGTTGTAGTCGGGTGTGTAATCCAGCTCCCGCCAGTCAGTCCACACCTGATTGTATCCTGCGGCCGTTACGTGTACCTCCAGATTCTCCAAATACATGCGGGTTAATTGCTGATTGTTCACATTCATACTCTCCGTTCCGTAAGCAGTGGACATCCTGAATTCTCTCAGATGATTTTAGCATGCATTGCCGGAATTCAGCCATTATTTGATAGGTATCCCGGGGTTCCGGGACTTTCCGTAATCCATTATTTACAAAAGGGGCGGGTCAGCGTACAGTTCAGATAGAGAATATTTATATAGGCAAAGCGTTTAGGGGGCTCTTTTGAATATATATAGCTGCTAATGTAAAGGGAGGACAGTAATGGCATACAGTGAAGTTGATTTGCGCGCATCATTAACGTTATCGGTCCCGGTTATTCTGGACTGTCATTATCAGTCCATAAGGGGGAAGAATAGCGGTTTTGCCTCGTTTATTGAAACGAATAAGGAGCTGCTGGATTCTAGCTTTACTATGATTTTATTACATATAATAGAGGCCTTGCACATGAACGCCGATGAATATAGACAATTTCTGGATAATTTACACAGGGAGGGTGTCCAGCAGGGGATCTTCCTTGCCGACATCATCGGCGAGCACTTTGATATGATGCTGGAACTCAGCAAGGATCTGAATCTGACAGCCCAGAACATCATGTTCGGGATTATCGAGGAGAAGGTCGATAACTCCGTGAACCGGCTGTTTTTTAACGGCCGTCTGATGGAATGCAATTGGGTCCGGTTTACCGGCTTCGCCCAAGGCTATTTGTCTAACAAAAATGAGGAAATTGACACCCTGCATGAGCAAAAAATAGCAGTAATGGGACAGATGGCGGCAGGAATGGCACATGAAATCCGCAATCCGCTGGCTTCTATTAAGGGCTTCGCCCAGCTTATCCGCAACCGGCTAAATGAACCCGAGATCCAGGCTGCAGAATTAAGAACCTATCTGGATATTACGATTAAGGAGATTGACAACCTAAACAAACTGGTCACGGATTTTCTTGTGCTCTCCCGTAAGGGTGACAGCCTGCAAAGAGAGGGTGAAATTTTTAATGTAATTGAAGTTATACACCGGGTTGTGAATATCGTGAATCCGCTTATTTTCAATGATAACATAGTTATTAATTTGGACTATTCTGCAGAACAGGTATGCACGCTGGGAAGCGCCTCGCAGCTGGAGCAGGTCTTTCTGAATATTTTGAAGAACAGCATCGATGCCTTCACAGCCTGCAGCGGCCGAATTGACGTTACCATTACAACGCACGATGAGACGGACGAAATTATCCTGGTGTTTGCCGATAACGGGTCTGGTATATCGAAGGACAGGCTAAACCGGATCTTTGATCCGTTTTTTACCACGAAGCAAAAAGGAACCGGTATCGGGTTGTCCATCTGCAAACAATTAATCGAAATGTACGGCGGACAGATCCAGGTGAATTCCGAATTAAACGTGGGTACGAGTGTGAAGGTCAGCCTGCCGCTGGTCAGCGAGTGTGCTGCCTGTCTATAGGGGGATGCATCATAAGCCGCGTGAGTATAAGAATGCAGAAGGGGACCTGCCGGGAGGCGGGTCTTTTTGTTATAGGTGAAGCAGAAAGGAGGCGACCGGCGGGAATGGTTCTATATGTAGATTTAAAATTAAGTTAATATATTTATTAATTAAATATCGGGTTCTGATTCAGTATAATGATATTTATTCCTATGATTCAGCAATAATGGATTGACTCCTTCCAGATCATCTGCCTATAATATTTTTATAATTATAAATATATTAATAAATATATTAACTAAATAAGTTTATGCAGAGAGGACCCAAACCAATGGATAAACAGACCAAGCTGAAGGTGTATGCGCAACAAATGGGAGCCCCGCTGGGTGATTTGTTCGGCATTTTCTTTGAAGATCTCAACCATGCCGCCGACGGGGGATTGTATGCGGAGCTGGTCCAGAACCGCTCGTTTGAATTTGATCCCATTGATCATCCCTCCTACCACGCTTTGACAGCCTGGGAAAAGGCAGAGCGCGGCGGCGGGCGTGCGGAGCTGAGCATCGCGAGCGAATCCCCGTTCCATCCCAAAAACCCGCACTATGCGGTAATTGAGATAATCGAGCCTGGGGAGGGTGTGGGCCTGTCCAATACCGGCTTCAATACAGGTATTCCGGTAAAGGAAGGTGAGCATTACCTGTTCTCGCTCTATGCACGGCGCAGTGACAGCTTCAGCACACCGGTACGTGTCCTCATTGAAGACAGCAAAGGGGCGGTATGTGCCTCAGCTGAGCTGACCGTAGAGTCTTATCAGTGGCAGAAATATGAAGCCGTTCTCACGGCCGGCTGCACCGACAATGCCTGCAGGCTGGTCATTTTGACTGGCGGGCAGGGCAGTCTTGAGGTTGATCTGGTATCGTTGTTCCCACAGAAGACCTATCTCGGCCGCCGCAACGGGCTGCGGGAGGATATTGCCGTGCTGCTGGCGGATATGAAGCCGAAATTTATGCGTTTCCCCGGCGGCTGCCTTGTTCATGACGGGTCGCTGAACCCGGATGACCGGAATTCGATGTACCGCTGGAAGAATACTATCGGGGAGCTTGCTGCACGCCCGGCGAGACGGAATAACTGGCAGTACAATCAGACGCTGGGTCTGGGCTACTATGAATACTTCCAGTTTTGCGAAGACATCGGGGCCAAAGCCATTCCTGTTCTGCCGGGCGGCTATGATCCCCACCACAAGCGGATCGTTCCCCTTGACGAGCTCGGACCGTGGATTCAGGATGCACTGGACCTGATTGAATTCGCCACAGGCGATGCAACGACGGAGTGGGGCGGAATCCGCAGCTCGCTCGGCCATCCCGAGCCCTTCGGGCTGGAATACATCGCGATCGGCAACGAGGAGGTCGGCGAGCCGTTCTTTGAGCGGTATCCGTATTTCCATAAGGCGATCAAGGAGCGGTATCCTCATATTCAGGTAATCAACAGCAGCGGTCCGTTTGCTGCCGGCGGCGAATATGAGCGGGGCTGGGCCTCGGCAAGAGAACACGGCTCGGATCTGGTTGACGAGCATTACTACCAGTCCCCGGAGTGGTTCCTGGCCAACATGGACCGGTATGACAGTTTCAAGGGTGATGAGCCCAAGGTGTTCCTGGGTGAATATGCTTCATGGGGCAATACCTACTATAACGCTCTAGTAGAAGCTGCGTTCATGACCCGGCTGGAGCGAAATGCCCATGCTGTCGGCCTGGCCTGCTACGCGCCGATGCTATGCAATGTCGACTATGTTAACTGGAAGCCGGATATGATCTGGTTCAATAACCATGAGGTGTTCGGTACGCCGAATTATTATGTACAGAAGCTGTTTATGAACCATCAGGGGGACCGGGTCCTGAGAATCGCTGCCGAGAATCTTCCGGAGAAGCCGGAGCCTGTTCAGGAGCCGGTGAAGGGCAGCATTGTCCTGGCTGCCGAGAAATCTGCCGTTACGTACAGCAACATTACGCTGACCAACAATCTTACAGGTGAGCAGAAGATGATCGAAGCGAATGTGGAGCTTAATGATACGGAAGGCACTGTGAGCAAGGAGGAAGAGCAGCGTTCCTTCCTGCTGGGGGAAACGGACTGGAGTGATTATACGCTCAGATTGACTGCCCGCAAAACAGGCGGCGTCCGCGCCTTCCTGATCTTCTTCGGCATGCAGGATATCAAGAACCGGCTGAACTGGGAGCTTGGCGGTTGGCAGAACCAGGACAGCACGCTGAGTGCGGTCGTTAACGGGCGTGGCTCCTGCCTGACCCAGAGCCTGTTCACCGTAGAGAATGATACCGATTATGAGCTGGAGCTGCATGTCAGCGGCCGCGTGATTACGGCTTCGATAAACGGGGCTGTTATCAACTCGGCGGAAGACCGTGTGCCGGACATTCAGCCGCTGTATTATACGGCAAGTGTGGAGGAGGCAACCGGTGATGTGATCGTCAAGGCGGTCAACGTGCTGGACACTCCGCTTCCGGTTACAGTCGAACTGCAGGAATTGGCCGCAGCTTCTTACCAGGCTGAGGTCCATGAGCTGTCGGGAGTGGAGCTGGATGCGGAGAACAGCTTTGCCGAGCCGCTGAAGGTCAGCCCGTCCAGCCGGACGATTGCCTTTGAAGGAGGCAGCTTTGATTATGAGTTCCCGGCACATTCGGTTACTGTGTTCAGAGTACAGAAGGCTTAAGCCAAACGAAAGGCCCGCTTTTCGCCATTACATTATCTATTAATCCCGCAGGGAGGGTTCATCTTGTCAGAATCGAAACCAACGTATTCCGGTTATCTGTTAGTTCATTTTATCGGGGAGCAGCCTGATGGGGAACAGGTCTATTTCTCTTACAGCGAGAACGGCCTGCACTGGAAGGATCTGAATGGAGGCCTGCCGGTGCTGCGTTCAGAGCTGGGGGAAAAGGGGGCCAGAGATCCCTTTATCGTCCGTTCGCCCAAGGAAGGGAAATTCTATCTGGTCGCCACCGATCTGCGCATTGCCAGCGGCAAGGGCTGGGGTGCGGCAGTTGAGGAGGGAAGCCGTGATATTATCGTCTGGGAATCCGCCGACCTTGTGAACTGGTCAGAGCCTTGGCCGGTTACTGTCGGGGTGGAAGGAGCCGGCTGCGTGTGGGCTCCGGAAGCCATCTATGACCAGGCTGCGGATGAATTTCTGGTATTCTGGGCTTCCGCTACACAGGAGCCGCAGGAAAGCGCCCGGAAGCACAAAATCTACAGCTCGCGCACGAAGGACTTCCGTACCTTCAGGCCGGCGGAGAAATATATTGAACGCGACAACCATATTATTGATACTACAATTATTGAGGCAGGCGGCAAGTATTACCGCTATTCCAAGGATGAGACAACGAAGAATATCCGGGTAGAGGAAGGCGTATCGCTGGATAAGGATGCCTTCCACTATGTAGACGCTCCTGTTCTGGAAGCCATTATGGGCGTGGAAGGACCGGAAATCTTCAAGCTGAACGGGCGTGAGGAGTGGTGCCTGATCGTGGACCGCTATGCGGAGGGGAAGGGCTATCTGCCGCTTCTAACCTCTGACCTCGGCAGCGGCGAGTTCCGGGTGCTGGAAGACAATGAGTTTGACCTCGGCAGAAACAAAAAGCGCCATGGCGGCGTGCTGCCGATCACCTTTGAAGAGTCCAGCCTGCTGCTGCAGGCCTTCGGAGACGGCCATCAGGTGCTGCCGGGGCAATTCGCTGACCCGGATCTGGCCAAGTTCGGTGAGCGTTACTATCTGTATCCGACAACAGACGGCTTTACCGGCTGGTCGGGAACGCAGTTCCATGTCTTCTCTTCGGATGATCTGAAGCTGTGGAAGGACGAAGGCGTCATTCTGGATCTGGCAACCGATGATGTGCCGTGGGCAGTCAGCAGCGCCTGGGCTCCGTGCATCGCCAGCAAGGACGGCCGCTATTTCTATTATTTCTGCGGCAAAAAACCGGACGGTGAGAGTGCGATCGGTGTAGCGGTCGCCGATGCTCCTGCCGGACCGTTCACTGCACAGCCGGAGCCGCTCATTACCATGGGGCAGCTGCAGCGGCTGGGAATCGTCATGGGGCAGGCGATTGACCCGTCCATTTATGCCGAGGATGACGGCAAGGTATATCTTTTGTTCGGAAACAGTCATGCGGCGATTGTTGAGCTGGGCGCAGATATGATTACGGTGGTTGAAGACACCATGCGCAATCTGGAAGGGCTGCATGACTTCCGTGAAGCAGTCACCGTGCTCAAACGGGACGGGCTGTATCATTTCACCTGGTCCTGTGACGATACAGGCAGCGAAGATTATCATGTGAACTATGGAACGGCGGAGCAGCTGTACGGGCCGGTAACTTATCAGTATACGGTTCTAAGCAAAAACAAGGACAAGGATATGCTCGGCACCGCCCATCACTCCATTATGATGGACAAGGATACCGGAAAGTACTGGATCGCCTATCACCGGTTTGTTACACCGCTGACCCGGTTCAACGACTATAAGGGAATCCACCGGGAAACCTGCATAGATCCGTTAAGCTTTGGCGGGAACGGGCTGATGCAGCCGGTGAAGCTTTAGAAGCAGGATGCAAAGGTCCATTATGAATTCAGATAAAACCAGGAGGTTGCCAGATATGAAAGAGACCCTTACCAATCCGTTAGTCCTGCAGCGGGCAGATCCCTGCATCTACCGCCATAGTGACGGCTATTATTATTTCACCGCTTCAGTCCCCGAGTATGACCGGATTGAGCTGCGGAGAGCACAGACGCTGGGCGGGCTTGCCGGCAGCGAGCCGGTTGTCATTTGGACCAAGCATGTTACCGGCATTATGAGCGGTTATGTGTGGGCGCCTGAGATCCATTTTATCGGCGGCAAATGGTATGTGTATTTCTCCGCAGGCAGCGACGATGCGCCTTTTGCACAGCGTCTGTATGTATTGGAGAACGGATCGGACAATCCGCTTACGGGAAGCTGGGAAGAGAAGGGCCGGATTTATACCGCCTGGGATACCTTCTCGCTGGATGCTACAACCTTTGAGCATGCGGGAGCGCGGTATCTGGTGTGGGCCCAGGAGGACCCGTCGGTCCAGGGCAATTCCAGCCTGTTCATCTCGAAGATGGCCAACCCGTGGACGCTGGAAGGCGGACAGACGGTACTTACCCGGCCGGAGTATGACTGGGAAGTAATCGGCTACAGGGTCAATGAAGGGGCGGCGATTCTGAAAAAGAACGGAAGGATCTTCCTGACCTATTCTGCCAGCGCCACCAACCATAATTACTGCATGGGAATGCTGACGGCAGCAGCTGACAGTGATTTGCTGGATGCCGGCTCTTGGACCAAATCCCCGGTTCCCGTCTTCACTTCAAGCGAGGAGACCGGCCAGTATGGTCCCGGGCATAACAGCTTTACGGTATCGGCTGACGGATCGCAGGAGCTGATCGTCTATCATGCCAGAAACTATAAGGAGATTACAGGCGATCCCCTGTTTGATCCAAACCGTCATGCCCGTGTCCAGCCGGTAGGGTGGGATGAGCAGGGTCTGCCGGTATTCGGCCTGCCGGTACCGGACGGCAAAGAACTGGAGCTCTAAATAAACGAATGAACCGTATCATACCGGGGGAACTCACCGGTATGATACGGTTCATTTCGTTTCCGTTCAGATTATCTGTCAAATTTACGGGTACAGATTTGTCGGGGAGGGGGTTAATCCGGAATAAGTAGAAATTCGGCATCTAATTTTACGCTAAACCTGGTTATCGGGAATCTAATTGGAAAAACGCCACCTAAATTCGCTCTAAATGCCCCTATTGCGATAAGTAGCCCGAAATAGATGTCTCTTTTCCACCTAATGGCCGTATACTCCGAGGAATACAAGAATTAAGTAGCTAAAATCCAACTATATAAATTAAAACAAGGATGCCCCTCAGCCGTAACGGCCGTGGGGCATCCTTTTGTAAGCTTTTATAAACGGATTATTGCAGATTGAGGATGTTGCTGATGATGACAGCAGCCTGAGCGCGGTTGGCAATGCCTTTTGGCGCAAAGGTGTCGGCGGTCATCCCTTTCACAATTCCTTCCTGGGTAAGCAGCGCTACAGCGTCTTTACCGTAGGAAGCGATGTTTGCTTTGTCCTTGAAGCCTGCAAGGGCAGCATCGGCATTGCTTACCGATTTACCTTTGAACTTCGTCAGGGCATTGGCAGCAATGATAGCCATCTCTTCACGGGTAATGGAACGGTTAGGCTCGAATTTGCCGTTGCCTACGCCATTCACCAGACCATTGCTGACACCGGCGGCAACGTAGCTGTATGCCCAGTTGGTTGCTGCCACATCAGTGAAGTCAGCCGATGCATTCTCAAGCGGCAGAGCGAAAGCACGGACGATCATCGTGATGAATTCGGCACGGGTAACTTCCTTGAGCGGTGCGAAGCTGCCGTTGCCTACGCCGTTAATAATGCCTTTAGCGCTTAATTCTTCAATTGCAGATGCAGCCCAGGTTACCTTACCCAGATCTGTGAAGCTGCCAGCCGGAGCAGGTGTTGCTGTCGGCTGTGGTGTTGCCGTTGGAGCTGGTGTTGCAGTCGGTGCCGGAGTTGCAGCTGGAGCTGGTCCCCCCGTTACAGGCTCGGATTCCAGTACGCCTGGGTCCATGCCGTCAGCTTCTGTAGCTGCCGGAGACGAAGCGTAGATGGCATTAGCCAGCAATCTGAATTGGTTCTGCGGGTGATATTTATTCAGCAGATCGTTGGCGAACAAGGTTACATGAATGCTGTCCGTCTGGTAATCCAGAGCCAGTACCTGATCTTTGGCAGCATCATTGTTCGGCCACCAGCCGGCTTTGAAGAAGTCATCACTGGTTCCGTATTTCGCCAGGATTTCAGCGCCTTCCGGAACAGCTGTGATATAGGCTGCAGATACAGTGTACAGGTATTCACTTTCTTCATAAGGAGCAGTAATCAGGCTATCCTGTGAAATGGTTGCTTTGAACAAGCCTTCATGCGCTGCGGCATTCTTTGCTTTGTTGACCGGGTTAGCGTAGTTAAGACCCGGAAGGACATTCAGAGACTTAATTGTGCTCAGCATAGGACGGCCATAACCGATAAACGGTTTACCGCTGGCGATCAGGTTCGTACCGGAGTTAACCAGCACGTCCGCTGCAACTGTGTCAGAAGTAACCTTGAAGCCCAGGTCGGACAGGATGAAGGAAGGCGCTCCGGCAATGGCTACATTAGCCGGCTTCAGCAGCTTGCCTGTTTTGTCGCCTGAATAGAACGGCACAATGTCCAGCAGGTATTTGGAGGCTACGGTCCGCAGATTTGATCTGGATACCAGGAAGCTGCCTATTTCATAGCCGGCACCGCCGTTTTCGAGCAGCGTTACCGCTTTTTTGTTCGCGAGCAGCTCGTTAACCGCTTTGATTGCATCATTGTTGCTGTTGCGGATTACATAATTTTGCGAGAACGGATACTGATCCAGGTTCGTTACCGGAATTACGATGCTGCTGACTTGCGCAGTTTTGCCGGTGAAGGCTCCAGCGCTGCGGCTGATGTAACGGTCAAATCCGCGCATATCTGCGAAGTTCTGTACGGTATCGGAATACATGGCGTCGAAGTCGGATACATCCAGTCCATCATACAGGACAAGGTTGGCATAACCCCGTTTAGCCTGATGCATGTTCACAACATAAGTTCCGGCTGGATAAGTGTTGCCGTCTACCGTTACCGCTGCAGTGGTCTGTTCCACTTTTACACCGTTACGGAGCAGGTATTGCACCATTTTGTACGTTTCCAGCGCGTTTTTCTGCAGGTGCTTGGCTACAGGAAGTACATAGTACTCAGGGAAAAAGTTTGCTGTTTCGGTTTCGCGCTCACGGCCGATTGATTCGTACTTGGCATTTACCAGAAATTCATCAACGTTTTTGTTATCTTCATTGTTGATGCCGCGTTTGAAGATTTCGAGCTGGTTCAGGAACAGTTCTTTCTTGTTGTCCTGTACATAGCTGGTAGCCGCCAGTGTTGCATAGTAGAAGGCATCCAGAGAGTCTTCATTCAGCTCAGGCACTTCGATGGTGTGTCCAAGCGCACCCTGGTGCATCGCATATACAGCAGTGTATGCCGGGGAGGCATCGTCCCAGCCGGTTGCATTGCCGTACGGATCAGGATACTTCGGATTTTTTGCTAATTCTTTTGCTTCCAGATAAGGAATGTGGTATACGTCATATTTGGTGTTGGCAACACCAGCATTACCCATTGCCTTAGCCTGTTTAACCATGTTATCCATAACCAGATCATATTCAATGTTCGGGTCATGCGGCGGCGTACAAGGCTCAATCAGGAAGCCGCTCACGAACCCGTGCATATCCAGAAAGCTCAGCGGAGTCCATTTGGCAATCTGTGCCGTAACCGCCTGAGTTTCAGGTTGTGTCTGGTAAGAGTTGTCACGGTTCGGGTCTAGCAGGGTGGAAGTCGCACGTGTGTTCAGCGCACGGCCGTCCGGATTCTCTACATAATCAAGCAGGAAAATCACATTGTCCAGCGCCTTGTCGATATCAAGGGCTACCGGAATTACATTGCCATTGTCATCCGTTGTATCATAGCTGACAATTTTTTCTGTCATCAGGGTTTCCAGGAACTTGATAATAACGTCAACACCGTTGGCTTCATCCGCGTGGATGTTGTTCAGCCAGATCGGCACTTTATAATCCTGAAGCTGGCCGCTCCGGATCATTTCCTGCAGCTTGGCAGGGTCGTTGTTCATCAGCGGCAGCGTTTCGTTCAGATATTGGTCTACGGACGCTTTGTCTTTGGCGACGATGGAGAAGTGGATGGCCCGTCCCTGTGTGGACGTTCCAATCTGCTGGTACTCCACATAACGGCCGTATTTGTTGTTGCTGTCAGCGGTGATTCTGTCAATCGCCGGCTTGATCTCATCATATGTATGATAGGTATCATACGGGTTCAGATCCACCTGCTGCTCTACCAGCACATCACCGGCAGGCGTTTTTGCAGTCAGGTTGTATACCCCTGCAAGCTTCACATATTCGGTCCGGATGCCGCTTGTGGCCAGGTTAACGCCGTAAGGCATATCGAAATATACCAGAGCGGTTACCGTAGAAGCTGCAGCAGGCTCATAGGATACTTTTACAAAAGGATCTCCCGTATAGGCTCTCACATTTCGATCATTATTCCATTTCTTCCATTCGGCCAGCGGCTTCATCTCTTCCGCAGTTCTGCCGAAGGTCCAGCTAAGCTGGTCTGCTGTAACGCCTTCAGGCAGGGTCAGCGTAACCGGCATGGTTCTGGCTTCGGTCATCGAGGCCTGGTAGACTTCTTCGGATACAGTAGCTTGCGCGGTGGCCTGGGCTGTCTGATAGACTTGTTCAGATACCGTTGCGGATTGAACCTGAGGCTGGGCCTCGGTAACGGCTGCTCCGGCATACGCTGACGGAATAATTCCGGATAGGGTCAGAGTTAACGCGATTAATAAGGATAAAAATTTCTTAGTCATCATATACCTCCCAGTGTCTTGTATGATAGATTGCTGCCCGGACGGCAGTAGATTCTGCTTATGCAGATTTATGCATCCCTCCTATGGATTCGTACGGCAAATCTCCCATGAATATGTAATATTCACATTGCGTGTGACGAATTAATATACATAAAACACTTTTAATATACATATAGAAAACTATAATATAGTATTTTAATTAAAATCGGAAGCTTTTTCATAGATTTAAGCTAAAAAATTATATTTTCAAAATGATAACGCTTAAAAATTATATTGCTGCAAATGAAAATAATATAAAAGCCCACAGCTGTTGCGGCTTGTGTATCCGAAGATTTTGTGTGCAGAAGCGTGCAAATGAGTGCATCCGTTCCCCTACAGCAATCCTTCCAATGACCCAAGAAAAAAAGGGTTTATATTAGTCCTAAATGCACTTACGGCGGCCCGACTGTTCAACAGCTCATACTTAGGATTCATTTTCCGGAAACAACGATAATAAATGCTTTGAACCTGCCCGAACAAGGCTTAGAATACTATCTATCAGATGGATGATCATCGCGATCCGGCACGTCTGTGCAATTAAGGGAAGGAAGGCGGGGGCGAGTCCATAAATGTCGCTTGAGGCATATGATATTTTTATCGGAAAAAAGCTGGACAGCAATATCTACAGCACGGACGGAATCCTGTTAATCTCGAAGGATACCGTTCTGCATCAGAATCACATCGACAAGCTGGCGAATTTCAGAATCAAGCTCAGGATTGTGGAGGAGGCTGTCGAAGAGACCGGGGAGGACGGGCAGAAGCGTCCGGAAGCAGCGGATACTGCAGCAGAAGCAAGGCTTCGCCCTTCAAGCATTGAATCACGCAGACTGGCCAAGCGCACGGAGAAGCATCTGCAGGAAATAGACCGGCTAGTGCGGGCCAACGGGATCGTTCCGATTGACGATGTAGAGGAGAAGATTCTTCCTTTCATTAAAGATACTGCGAAGCGGTTCAATTTGTTCCAGGTGTTCTCGGAGCTTAAGGAGCAGGAGGATTACCGCTACAAGCAGAGCATAGGGGTTGCGGTTATCGCTACATCTCTTGGCCGGCGGCTTGGACTGGATGATGAAGAAATGGAGCTGCTGGCAACCGCCGCCTGTGTCTATGATATCGGTCTAGTCAGGCTGCCGTCCTCGCTGATCGCCAAACCGGGCAGGCTGGACAAGCATGAGTTCGAGATTATGAAGCAGCATACGGTTCTCGGGTATGAGCTGCTGTCCAATTCGGGTGTTGATCCCCGTATTGCCCTGGTCGCCCTGCAGCATCATGAGCGGGAAGACGGCAGCGGCTATCCCCACGGGATCAAAGGGGACCAGATCGACCGGCTGAGCAAAATCGTTACCCTGGCAGACATCTACATGGCCATGATTTCCGACCGGCCGCACCGGCCTGCGGTTGAATTTTTTGAAGTCATCAACAATATTCATGAAGGTATCATACATAACCGCTTTGACTCTTATATAGGCATGACGTTTCTCGATTCGCTGCTGGCCAGCCAGGTTGGCTGCGAGGTCCATCTGTCGGATGGGCGGACGGGCACCATTGTGCTGACTAATTCGAACTATCCGACCCGCCCGCTCATTGCCCTGGCGCAAAATGAGTTCCTTGATTTAAGTAAGACGAGTCTCGTGCATATCAGGGATGTTATCGGGTAACGGAGCACTCTGTCTGTTAGAAAAAAACGACCATATTAAAAGAAGCCCCGCCAGTCAGCATGAGGCTGCAGGCGGGGCTTTCTCTATACCACGCGACGCATTATTCTACTTATATTCGCAAGCAAACTCCGTAAATTCAGCGGTCGCACCCTCACCGCAGGCATACAGTCCGATCAGCACGCCGGTGAAGCCGCCAGCCACCTCGGAGGAGAGGTATTTGGTATGTGCTGTGCCAAGCGGCAGCTCTGAACCGTCCGCCTGTTGAAGGAAGAAGCTGTAGCGTTCAGATGCGGATTTGATAAGCAGCGTCGCTTCCTGCTGGTCATTTAGGGCAACGGTATGCTCAACTGATTTGACATCCCCGATATTCAGCCGCTCAATCACCCGGCAGCCGTCCTGATCTTGGACAACCGCCAGATCATAGTGGTGCAGCTCATCCATGTATAATGTAAGACCGGCCTCGCCGCTTCCCGTAAGCTTCACCTTGCAGGAAATGACCGCGTCGAAGTCTCTCTGCCGAATACCGATAAAGCTCGGAGAAGCAGGAACATCCAAAGTAACCCCGGTGCCCGTTAACGTTGCCTTTTCAGGCTCCAGCTTGTAATTCTCCGTCGCCGGGTGACGCAGATAACACCAGTCGAGGTTCCAGTTTGTGTTGCCGAAGGTATAGCGTTTCTTGTCCTCCTGGACTGTGCTTTCAGGAAAACGGTCTGTTTCGAAGCTGCTCAGTGTAGTGCCGTTGTGCCCTGCGGTAAACCAGCCCTCCTCATCAAAAGTGGCCGGGGTAAGGAACACCTCGCGTCCCAGGTGATGGAAGGTCAGCCAGCGGCCGGTCTGGCGGAAGCCCAGATGCAGCATCCACCAACTGCCCTCAGGGTCCTGGATAAGGTCACCGTGTCCGACACCCTGCAGCTCGTAGCCGCCCAGATTGCGGTTGGTCAGTACCGGATTGTGCGAATAGGACTCGAACGGGCCGGACAGCTGCTCACTCCGGGCATAAATGACCATGTGGCCATACTCGGTGCCGCCTTCGGCCGCCATAAGATAATACCGACCGTTGATAAGGTACATATGCGGACTTTCCAGATACCGTCCGCCGGTACCCTGCCAGATCGTCCGGCTCGGGGAGAGCTTCTGTCCGGTAGCGATATCAATCTCACATTGGACAACTCCGCCAACACCGTTGTCGTCCTGGCCGTTGCTCATAAAGTAAGCCCGGCCGTCTTCAAAATACAGATCCGGATCGATCCCGCCCTGATCAACAAAGATCGGCTCCGACCATTCCCCGTAAATATCGTCAGTCCATACATAAAAGTTCTGGCGCAGCGAATCATTGGTAGTCGTCATATAGAACCGTCCGTCGTTGTAGCGGATCGTAGGGGCGAATACCCCGCCGGAGCTGCCTGCTTCGCCAAGCTGAACCTGGCTGTTCCGGGTCAGGCAGTGGCCGATTTGCGTCCAGTTGATCAGATCCTTGCTCTCAAACAGCGGAACGCCGGGGAAAAATTGAAAGGAGCTGCAGACGAGATAATAGGTATCTCCTGCCCGGCAGACGCTGGGGTCGGGATAAAAGCCTTTGATGACCGGATTGTTGTATATCATAATATCCACCTCGTTTATGAATTCTTATATATATGAATCTGGGATGAGCGCTGACTAATGAAATTAAACAATATCGCCAGTAATCTTGCAATGCCTTGAGGTTGATCAGAAATATTAAATCAATTAAATTAATATATATATGAATTCAGTTGCAGAGGATGGATGACACCAATGATCAGGGCAAACGGGGAACCGAAATACCTGCCGCTGTATGAAGCGCTGGCAAGCGAGGTGAGATGGCGGATTATGAGCCTGCTTGCCGGGCAGGAGATGAACATGAAGGAGATTGCCTCGAGGCTGGAGCTCAGCCCGTCGATTGTTACGATGCATATCCGCAAGCTGGAGCAGGCCGGGCTGCTGGGAAGCCGCAGAGTACGGCTGAACGGAGGGACGCACAAGCTGTGTTTTCTAAAGGAAAAGCACATCGAGGTCGAACTGCCGTCGGCATACCGCAGTGCGAGAATCAGGGAGCAGAGCATTGCCGTCGGCCACTATACCTCCTTTGAGGTGCATCCGACCTGCGGGCTGGGCACCCGTGAGATGGAGATCGGAGTGTGGGATGATCCGCGTTACTTTTACGACCCCGAGCGGGTGAATGCGGCAATCCTGTGGTTCGGCAAAGGGTATGTGGAGTATAAAACGCCGAATTATCTGCTCCCCGGCCAGAAGGTCGAAGCGCTTGAAATTTCGGCGGAGCTGGCCTCGGAGGCGCCGGGCCTGAAGGATGACTGGCCGTCGGATATCAGCTTCACCTTCAACGGCATCCCGCTCGGCACCTGGACCAGCCCGGCCGACTTCGGCCGGGCCGCCCGCGGCAAATACACGCCATCCTGGTGGCACCGCAATGTGAACCAGTACGGGCTGCTCAAGACGATCCGCATTGACGCTTCAGGCACCTGGATCGACGGGGAGCGGATGTCGGAGGTGACTGTGCATGACGTCCGGCTGCAGGAGCCGTTCTGGACGCTGCGCTTTGCGGTCGACGAGCAGGCCGCCCATGTCGGCGGACTGACACTGTATGGAGCCGGGTTCGGCAATCACGACCAGGACATTGTAATCCGTGTGCAGCTGGAGGACTGAGAGTGCCGAGAGGGCTGTGAGTACTGAGAGTACTGAGAGTACTGGGAGTGCTGGATGATTCTTCAGGAGCTAAATGAATGAACTAAGTGGAAAATTGCCAACTATTTCCGGACAATTTACCGGGAAAAGATAATTAGGTGGAAAAAGGCAACTTAATCTTGCCGTTTTTGCTCTAAAGGGGCTTTCTGGTTGAATTTAAATGGCGATTTTTCAACTAAATATCAAAAATCCTGGAGTATGACGGAATTAGGTGGCGAAAATCCAACTAATCGTGGAGACCACCCCCTACGAAATTCACCCGACAAGCGCACCCGACACCCGATAACCGCACCCGACACCCGACAAGCGCACCCGACACCCGACAAGCGCACCCGGCACCCTACAAGCGCAACTGATAACCGGCTGCTCCCCTAACAGCCTCACTTGCCGCCAGGACGGCTGTGAAGTACACTTTCAATATCTAAAGCTAAGGACGTGTTATGGATGAATGCAGAAACGGTAATGCAGGAGCTCGAAGCCCTCGGCAAGGAACGCACGAAGAAAATGTACTGCTCGAACGGTGCACAGGAGCCGCTGTTCGGAGTGGCGACCGGCGCGATGAAGCCGATTTTCAAGCAGACCGGGATTAATCAGGAGCTGGCCGAGCAGCTGTATGCTACAGGTAACTATGACGCCATGTATTTTGCCGGAATCATTGCCGATCCGAATGGCATGACCGAAGCTGATTATGACCGGTGGATGGATGATGCCTACTTCTATATGCTGTCCGATTTTGTGGTGGCGGTGACGCTGGCGGAGGCGGATATTGCCCAGCAGGTGGCTGATAAATGGATTGCCAGCGGTGAGGACCTGCGGATGTCGGCGGGCTGGAGCTGTTACTGCTGGCTGCTCGGCAACCGGAAGGACGCGGAATTTGATGCGGACAAGCTGGCCGGCATGCTGGAGCTGGTGAAGAATACGATTCACGATGCGCCCGAACGGACCAAATATTCCATGAATAACTTTCTTTACACAGTGAGCATATCTTATGTACCGCTTCATGAGCAGGCTGTTGCAACAGCCAAGGAGGTAGGGCCGGTAGAAGTTGGGGACGGCAAAGGGAAGAGCAAGCACATTCATGCCTATGCGAATATTGAGAAGGCGATGGAAAAAGGGCAGAAGCTGGGGTTTAAGCGCCGGCATGTGAGATGCTGAGGATTCGCAGACAGGTTGATATATAGGAAAAGTTATTAAAGGGACAAGCCGGCGGCTTGTCTTTTTTTATGTACTTATAGTATATACTGCGCAATTACATCAGAACGGCGCTCATTGGATCCGGACCTACAAATATTACAAAATAAAACAAGTTGACAATACCGAAGGGATTCTGATAATCTCAATCTAAGATGATTTACTTATTGTGAATCATTAAATAAAAATAAATTATTAAACATTGGTAAATTTTAAATGGAGGTCTTATTTTTATGAAAAAACTGAGATTTGGTTTTATTGGCTGCGGCGGTATTGCTAATCAGAAGCACTTTCCGGCCCTAAGCGCACTATCGGATCAGGTGGAGCTTGCAGCATTTTGTGATATTGTTCCTGAACGTGCCGAACAGGCGGCGAAGACTTTTGGTGCTGAAAATGCAAGCGTATACACGGATTATAAAGAGCTGCTGAAGGATGAAACGTTAGATGTGGTTCATGTGCTTACCCCGAATGTTTCCCACTCCTATATCACTGTGGATGCACTGGAAGCCGGAAAGCATGTTATGTGTGAGAAACCGATGGCTATTAACGCGGAAGAGGCGCAGAAGATGCTGGATGCCGCCAAGCGGACAGGGAAAAAGCTGACGATCGGTTACCAGAACCGCTGCCGCACCGACTCACTGGCCCTGCATGAAGCCTGCGAAAAGGATGAGCTTGGTGAAATTTATTTTGCCAAAGCCCATGCTGTACGCCGCAAAGCGGTTCCGACCTGGGGGGTATTCCCGGATAAATCGAAGCAGGGCGGCGGTCCGCTGATTGATATCGGTACGCATGCGCTGGATCTGACCCTATGGAATATGAACAACTATAAGCCGAAAATGGTAGTAGGATCTACATATCAGAAGCTTAAGGATAACCCGATGGGCAATATGTTCGGTGCCTGGGATCCGGAGACCTTTGAGGTTGAGGATTCCGCATTCGGTTTTATCAAAATGGAAAACGGCGCCACAATCTATCTCGAGGCGGCCTGGGCGCTAAATGTGCTGGATGCCAAGGAAGCGCAGGTTACCCTGTGCGGAACCAAGGCTGGGGCAGAGATGCGCGGAAAAGCGTTCCTGGATGAAGGTTATGTGGTATTCAACACCGCCCAGCATGGACAGCTGGTTGAGACAGCTCCGTCGGATGGCGGCGGCGTGGCTTACTTTAGCGGAGAGAGCCGCAGAGCCAATGATGTGGAAGCCCGGATGTGGCTGGATGCGCTTTTGAATGACAAGGAGCCGCTTGTTAAGCCGGAGCAGGCCTTTGTTGTAACCCAGATTCTTGAAGCGATTTATAAATCTGCGGAAACAGGTGAACCTGTATTCCTGTAAGCATTGCAACAAAGGGATTTCAAGCTCTTACATGACCTGTCTGAATGCCCTGCAAGAATGAGAAAGGCGGTCTTCAGACAGGCTGTCCAATAAAATCCGGAGCTGCTGCGGGAGGAACGTCAAAGGATTTTAGCCAAAATTGAAATTGTAAGGGTTTACATTGATGAATTATATCCAAAGGAGCGTTGGTGTATGTCGACTAATGTGGTAACCGGCGAAAATGTAAATGCGGTCACGGGCGGTTCAAAGCCTGCAAAACTGGGAATTCTGGAGAAATTCAGCTACGGTCTGGGTGACTTTGCCTCCAATCTGATGTGGGGGATTATCGGCAGCTTCCTGCTATATTTTTATACAGATGTGGCCTTGATTCCTGTGGCGGCAACCGGGACTATAATGCTCGTTGCCCGGATTTTTGATGCGGTAATTGACCCGGTAATCGGGGGATTTGTTGACCGTACGCATACTAAGTGGGGCCAGACCAAGCCGTATATTTTATTCGGGATTGTTCCGCTCTCCGTTATGCTGGTACTCACCTTTTATAGCCCTGATGTATCAAATACCTGGAAAATCGTCTATGCCCTTGTTACTTATCTCGTACTTGGACTCCTTTATTCCATCGTAAATATTCCTTACGGTGCCTTGATGCCGTTGATGACCCGGAATACCGATGAAAAATCTGTACTGTCCAGCTTCAGAATGGGCGGTATGGCGCTTGGAAATATTTTTGTAACCGCATGCACAACACCGCTGGTAGTGTTCTTCGGCGGAGGCAGTGAGCGCCAGGGATACCTGCTTACTTCGGTTCTCTTTGCCGTACTCGGTCTGATCCTGTTTATGATTGTATATAAAAACTGCCAGGAGCGTTATGTGCTGCCGCCGTCCAGCAGCAAGCAGCGGGAAAAAGGAGAGCTGATCCGCACTTATAAAAGCGCTTTCCGCAACGGTCCCTGGATTACCACAGTTTTGTTCGCCTTAATGCTGTTCATTAAACTGGGCTCTACCGTAGCCATCACCATATTCTTCTGTATCAATGTACTGCACAATCCGGCTATGATTTCAGTTCTGCTGCCGTTGATGTATGTAGCTGTAGCGGTGTCCTCCTTCTTTACTCCGATGGTGCTCAAGCGCTTCAAGCACAGAACGAGCAATATTATCAGCCTTTCACTGTACAGCATCGGACTTGTAATCATGTACTTCTTCATCGGCAATAATACTATGCTCATCGCCATGTGGTTCATCGCCAATATCTGCGGTGCGATTACCTCGGGCTCTGTCTTCGGCATGACGGCCGATTCCGTGGATTATAATGAGTGGAAGTTCAACAAAAGATCCGAAGGAACGCTCTACGCAGGGTATAGCTTTTCTACCAAAGTGGGGATGGCAATCGGTGGGGCCGTTGTCAGCTTCAGCCTGGCTATTGCCGGTTATCATGCGGCGGAAGTGACGCCTGCTGTTGAAAATTCAATCAAAATTTTGTTCTTTGCCATTCCGATTGTGCTCAGCGTTCTTCAAATCATCATTGTTATGTTCTACAAGCTGGATAAGCTTCATCCGCAGATTGTCCGTGAGCTGGAGCAGCGTAACGCGAATGCATAGCTGCAACAGCTGAAGCTGTAACCTGTCCACACTAAAAGGTCCGTGTCCGGTTCTTAATGAATCGGACACGGACCTTTGCACTCTTATACAGAAAAATAACTTTCGGCTCTAACAAAAATACACCTGCTGGAGTAAACCTGCCTATGCGCAGACTCCTTCCTGCAGGTGCTTTGTTTGGCCGCTGATTCTGACTGCTAAACTAGTACAAGCGTTCTTTTCTGCGGCTTGGAGCCAAGCACAGTATCCAAAAATGGAGGGAAATAAGAGCAGCTGTAAGTATAGCTTAATTCGATGTCATGCGGGCCGGAGCTTAATCCGCCTTCTTTGCTGACTGTAAGGACAGCCGGTTCCAGGACTCCCCAGTGTACGTCCCCGATTGCAGCCATTTCTGCCTGAGTATAGGTTACTCCGTTAATCGTCCAGGTAATCTGTCCGCCGGTGAAGGTTTCACCGTCTGCCGTGATGGTGGCCGGGCGCAGCTGGGAGAGCCAGACTCCGCGATAGTAGTGTGAACGGATGGTGATCTGAAAGCCTGTAATCTTGCCGTCAGCACCGGTGACATTTTTGAAGCCTCTGGACTGGATGCATTCCTTTTCAAACATTGCGCTAATCTCCCTTCTTATTCCCCGAGAATTTTTTTCATCATGGCATGATGCAGTCTTACCTGGTAGGGGGCGGTGCCCAGTACATCCTTGTTCGGACCTTCGTATTCGCTCAGCATGTAGCCGTTCCAGTTATGCTCCACAAGTGTGTTAACGATTTTTTCGTAAGGAATGGTCATTTCTTCGAGTTTATCGGTTACTTTAACGAATTTGGCATGACAGCAGTAGACATAAGGCAAAACCGGTATAATATCCTCAACCCGGCTATGCTCACTCGGAGGCATTACAAAGTCATTAGGTCCCCAATGGTCAGCCGGCAATGCCTGAGTTTCAAATACGCCAAAGTCTACGTTGAGTCCGAAATGCTTGGTGCCCGTACGTTTTATCAGCTCAACATATTCCTTCACGATTTCCGAGTCCAGTAGGGTAGGGGCATGGATTTCCGGGCACATAATGACATCGTATTGCTCGGCATAAGGAAGCGCGGCTTCAATAATCTCTTTCCAGTTCTTCACCGGGGAGAGGATTTCATCAATAACGCCCAGCTTGGTACGGAGAATTCTGAAGCCCAGCCGGTTTGCCAGCTTGAAATCCCTGATCAGCATTTCCAGAGATTCTTCTACGGAGAGCTCTCTGCCTTCATACAAACGGGAGTCCACCCAATGGCCATATTCAACCGGAACAATATTATACTTTTTGATCAGCCGGTCCCAATTGTCTAGCCATTCACTGCTTGGATTCGGATAACCTTCGATATGCGAATTAGCAAGGATCTCCAGACCGTACCCGCCAATATCCTGCATTTCAGCGAACATATCCTCTAAAGACATGGATACGCCAAATTCACTGGAATAGCTGTAGAGGGATACCCCCCGTTTTGGTTTCGTTGCTACAGTACTCATTAAAAGATTCAACTCCTTAAATGTTTTGATTAACTATTTATTAATGATTAACAATTAGTTAATTTATATAAATATTATATTCTTTAAAGCCGAGAAAATGCAAGCGCTTAATTCTAACTTCTGTGGATTAAAGTGATAAGTTGTTTATCAAAAGATAAATATGTTATTATACGGGTATATGGTTTAACTGTGATAAATGATTAACACATTGAGAAAACGGGGTGGAAAAAATGGAAATGACTTGGCATCAGGATGTCCGCAACCGAAGCCGGGAGGAGCTGATTTCAGCCGGTCTTGAGGTGCTTATTGAACAAAATTTTACAAAGGTCGGGCTTAAAGAGGTCTGCAGCCGGGCCAATATCAGCAAGGTGACCTTTTATAAATGCTTTGCCTCCATTGATGAGATGATTTTTGCAATCCAGCATAGAATCATGGAGGAAATTACGGAGTATTTTGAAGAACGGATGAACGTGGAGACCAGCGGCGCAGAGCTGGTTGAAAGATATTTGAACCTCTGGGTGGAGCTGTTAACAGAGCAATCAGACAAGGTGAAATTCATCGGCTTCTTCGATCATACCTACAGCGATCATTATCCGACCACAGAGCTTCAGGAAGCATACAGCAATCTGGTGCATGAAAATGTGCTGGGGAAGATGCTGTACAATGGGATTGCCCGCGGAATTGAGGATGGTACACTGAGAAGCAATCTGGATGCGAATCTGACGACACATTTTGTCTTTGTCACAAATATCAGCCTGATGCAGAAGCTGGCCTTCCGGGGCAGAATTCTCGAGCAGGAGCATGGAACCGAGGTCGAAGAGCTGACAAAAACGTTTAAAGAGGTCATTCTTAATTATGTAAAGGCGAACTAGGCGCAGATGTCCACCGGAAGTGCTAGTCCGTTGTTGACGTATGAGCTTAGCGATCAGAAGAATGTTTGTAATCATCGGCATGCCGATATTGAACTTCTATATATATTGAAGGGTTCACTCAGAGTGAAGGTTGACGGTGAAGAATTCAAGTTATCCGTGGACCAGATGATGATTGTGAATTCGCAGCATCAGCATGCTTTTCACAGTAATCAAGATGTATTCTATGTAACCATTCATTTGAATTATCAGAGGATACTCAGTCTGCTCAATGCAGGCAAAGTATTTTATTTATGCAACTCTTCAATAGAGGATAAACAGGAATACGCAACTCTTCAACAACTGGTTAAGGATATATTGAGAACTGCCGGCGATCCGGGAAGCAGCGGTCTGGAAGAACAGATGGGCCAGCTGAAATTAATTGACTGTCTGTCCAGGCACTTCTCAGTCACCTATAGCAAAAAGGATGAGGGATCGAGGCAAAGTAATAACCGCAGAAATGAAATGGAAGACTACATTCAGGCGAACTACAGCCGGAATATCAGTCTCAAGGATCTGGCCGACTTTCTGTATCTTTCTCCGCCTTATGTCTCCAAGCACTTCAAGGAACAGTTTGGGGTGAATTTCTATAAGTACTTAAATCATATCCGGCTGAATCATGCCATGGATGATTTACTTGGCTCCGGCCTTTCGGTCACCTCTATAGCCATGAACAACGGATTTCCGAATGTCAGCTCATTCAATAAATGGTTCAGGGAAAAATACAGCACGACACCGCATGAGTACCGCCAGAAGCATGTGTTATCTAACAGCAGGCAGGCATTACACGCGGCTTCCGGCCTGAAGGAATATTTGAAGGGAATTCTTGAGAAAACAGTTGCTGACCCGGATGCCGAACAACCAGATGTTTCTGTCCTAAGTGCAGCTTTAACCGGGAAAGTGCCTTTCTTCAAATATTGGACCAAAGTAATTAATCTTAATGAGGCAGCCACGCTAAGGAACTTTAATCTGCAGGAACAGATTAGAGCGCTGAAGAATGACTTAGGCTTTGAATATGGGCGAATTTCGAATGTTTTTTCGGGGGAATTGAGAATCCTTGGCAGTTCCGCTCACAGGAGCATTAACTTTTTCAATTTAGAGCGTATTTTTGATTCGTTCATGGAAATGAAGATTAAGCCGTATCTTGTTTTTGATCCTGTAACTGATCTTCCGAATCTGGGGATCGACAGCTCACTTGATGATGAGGGCAAAACAGCGGCGTTCATCACCCTGTTCCAGTCTCTCTTGTCCCATCTGATTAACCGTTACGGATTGAAGCAGGTTCAGGACTGGTATTTTGAGCTGATTTATACTCCGGATAATGAGTCTATCAGTGCCGCTTTCTACTACCGTTTATTTAACGCAATCAAAAAGAGTTTGCAGGCTTACTCGGCTGATTTCAGAGCTGGAGGCGCAGGGCTTCCCATACACTACAGTGCTGAGCATATTACCTGTTTTCTGAAGCAATGGTTTCAACAGCCGTATCCCCCAGATTTTTTGACGCTTTATTCGGAGATCCAATCTTATGAAGAGGTGGAGGGTGAACAGGCGGTCAGGAAGCTTCTGGATGCGGAATATATTCAGAACAGGGTCAAAATGGTACGGAAAATCCTGCAGGATATCGGCTGCGGGCTTAAGGATGTTCAAATTTCGAACTGGGACTGCAGTATGTCGCGCCTAAATGTTATTAATGACAGCTGCTACAAGGCCGCCCACCTCATGAAAAATATTATTGACTGCTACGGTCTTCTTCACGGCATGGGATACTGGTACGCTTTGGACTCCTTATCGCGGTCTGCGGACATGCCTTCATTGCTTTATGGAAGCCCTGGGCTGCTCAGCAGACAGGGACTGAAGAAGCCTTCCTATTATGCTTATGCTTTTCTTAACATAGGGCAGAGCAGCTATTATTTAGCAAAGGATTCACACAGCCTGATCACGAGTAATGGCATAGATAATTTTTTTATAGTCTGTCATAATATCGGTTCTTTGAACCATCAATATTATTTCGGGCAGGAGTCTGCCGCGGATGGAACAGTAGCTTACACGGGAATTTTTGAAGAGGAAGCCCCGCGGGCTCTACGTTACAGGATAACAGATGTCAAAAACGGGTTCTACAAAATTAAAATCCGTGCGGTCAACGAAACCTACGGGAACATCCGGCAGGAGTGGATCAGGCTTAACGGAGGGAATGAATTAAGTAATAGTGAGATAGAATACCTCAGGCAGATCTCTATTCCGAGAATGAAGATTTATGAGATAGAGGTCATTGACGGTACACTTGAGCTGGAGACGGTATTAAGCAGAAATGAGATTCAGAGCATTCGCATCACTTATCAATATTGAATTCTCGAGACGCTTGCTCTAAGCGTCTTTTTTGGTGATTCCGGCTTAATTATCCGCAGCGGATAATTAAGATGCGTATTCCTACCTGCAGTAAACCATTAAATATTTGCACTGAAGAGGATATTTAACGAGTATAGCAGCGGAAAATAAAACGCTATCATAAATGCAGGCAAGAACGTATTCCAGCTTAGGAGATGATACTAGTGGATCACAGAACGACAGCAAAAGAAATACTCAGATATCTTGGCGGAAACGGAAATATTGAATCCGCTTCCCATTGTGTCACCCGGCTGCGGCTATCTGTTAAAGATATGTCCAAGGTAGATGATCAGGGAATTAAAAACTTACCTGATGTGAATGGTACAGTCAATCAGGGAGGGCAATATCAGATTATTATTGGGCCTAAGGTAGAACAGCTGTACAAAGAATTTATGGCCGTCTCCCGGTCAGAAGAGGCAGAGGGAGCTGTCTTTAAGACGGAACAGACTTCAGGAAGAGCTGAAAAAAATGTGTTTAACCGGATTATTGATGTATTAATCAGCTGTTTCGTGCCCGTAATTCCTGTTATTGCCGGCTCAGGGATGATTAAGGTGCTCTGCTCTATTCTGATGAACGCCGGGGTGCTGACTGCAGATAGTTCGACTTATCAGATACTTAATATTATGGGCGACGCCGTTTATTACTTTCTGCCGTTCTTCGTAGCTTATACTGCAGCCAAAAAATTCAACACAGACCTGTTTGCGGCGATGGTTATGGCAGGCATACTGCTTCATCCGAATCTGACTGCTCTGGCTGCAGACGGGGTAACTTCAACAAGCTTTATCGGCATCCCGCTGCAGTTAGTCAGCTACAGTGCTCAAGCTGTTCCCATTATATTGGCAGTATGGCTGATGTCATATGTTGAACCGCTCGCAGACCGCTTCAGTCCGTCTATCGTAAAAGTTTTTCTGAAGCCAATGCTGATCATTCTGATTGTAGCCCCTGTCATGCTGATTGTATTTGGTCCGCTTGGTACTATTGCCGGTGATTATTTTGCCAAACTGCTGGATGTAATGAATACATGGGGATGGATCGCAGTCAGCATCAATGCTCTGATCTTCCCATTTCTCGTCCTAACCGGTATGCACAATGCCCTGATTCCGCTGATCGTTACAATGTTTGCAACCAACGGATTTGATCCTGTATTGATTGTAAGCGGTTTGATGGTCAATATTGCCCAAGCAGGAGCTGCCTTCGCAGTAGCACTTAAATCTAGGAATATCAAAATGAAAGGCACAGGCCTTTCAGCAGGTGTCGCTGCATTGTTCGGAATTACAGAACCGGCGCTTTACGGAGTAAATCTGCGGCTGAAGCGGCCTTTTATAGCGGTACTAATCGGTTCTGCGATTTCAGGCGCTTTTGCCGGTTTGATGGGCGTCACTGCTTATTCCTTTGTTAGCCCGAATGTTCTTTCCCTGCCTATCTTTATTGGCGATGATGGATTTGATGCACTTCTGTGGGTAGTTCTCTCTGTAATCGTTGCCTTTGCAGTTACCTTTACTCTTACTTGGGTGCTTGGATTCAAAGACCCGTCAGATGAAGCTTGGGCTGCTTCCGGCAAAGCTGCAGGAGGTGAAACGGAACTGTCCGGGATGAATCTGGAGATTGTTGCAAGCCCGCTGAAGGGGGAAGCCATTCCTATGACAGAGGTCAAGGACCAGGCTTTTGCTTCTGAATCCATGGGAAAAGGCATCGCCATTATTCCGGCGGAAGGAAAAGTAGTAGCTCCATTTGATGCAACCGTGGCAGTCATCAGCAATTCTAAACATGCTATCGCACTGGTCAGCGGAAGTGGTACGGAAGTTCTCATTCATGTAGGGATAGATACTGTAAAGCTTAAGGGAGACCCCTTTGAGTTGCATGTCCAGGTTGGAGATGAAGTGAAAAAGGGAGAACTTCTAATGACGTTTGACTTGGAGAAAATATTAGATTTCGGATTTGATCCGACAACATCTGTGGTGATTACAAACTCTGATCGCTATGCCGAAATCAAATCGCAGCTTGGCAATGTGAACTTTGGTGATGTAGTGCTGAGCGCCTGATTAAGAGACTTACAGAGAGATAGGAGAGAAAAAATGAACAATAGATTCCCGGAGAACTTTTTGTGGGGCGCAGCGACTTCGGCAGGCCAGGTAGAAGGCGGCTGGAACGAAGGCGGAAGAGGCCCCAGCATCATGGACATACTTGGCGGAAGCGTCGACGGAAGTGTGCACCGGCACCAGACTGTCAAAGTTATGAAGGATGTTTATTACCCGGGTCACACGGGAAGCGATTTCTATCATCAATATAAGGAAGATATCGCGCTGATGGGACAGATGGGCCTGAAATCATATCGGATGTCGATCTCATGGAGCCGGATTTTTCCGGAAGGCGATGAACGGACGCCGAATGAAGAAGGGTTGCAGTTCTATGATAATGTCTTTGCTGAATTAGCCAAATATGGAATCGAGCCTATCGTCACCATCCTGCATTATGATGCACCGCTGCATCTGGCGGATCATTATGGCGGCTGGTCGGACCGAAGGATGATTGATTTCTATCTTCATTACTGTGATACTTTGTTCAAACGTTATAAAGGCAAGGTGAAGTACTGGATTACTTTTAATGAAATCAACTGTTTGTTAGTGCCATTTGGGGTTATTACGGCCGGAGCGATGAATATGTCTTACAAATCGGAGGATAATACGGAACAGCTCAGACTACAGGCGCTTCATCATCAATTCGTTGCCAGTGCCAAAGCGGTAGCACTCGGCCATCAAATAGACAGCAACAACAAAATCGGCTGTATGATTGCCTATATGTGCAATTATCCGTTAACCTGCCGCCCGGAAGATATCCGTCTTGCTCAACAGGATGATCAAATTAAAAATATGCTGTGCGGAGACGTTCAGGTCAGAGGATCTTACCCTGGCTTTGCCACCCGGTATTTCGCTGAAAAAGGGCTACATATTGAAATGCTGCCTGAAGATACAGAGACGCTAAAGAGCGGTACCGTGGATTTTTACGCTATGAGCTACTATATGACCAATTGTATCGGGACGGATGAAAGCCAGGAGTTTACCGCCGGTAATCTGATCTATGGTATGAAGAATCCTCATCTCAAAGCGACAGAGTTTGGCTGGCAAATTGATCCACTTGGTTTAAGGTGGGTGCTCAACAACGTCTACTACCGTTATCAGATTCCAATTATGATTGTTGAAAATGGAATGGGAACGGTAGATACAGTGCAGGACGGAAAGATAATTGATAACTACCGCATAGATTATCTTCAGAAGCATATTGAACAGATTGGAGAGTCCATTGCTGACGGAGTAGAGGTTATCGCCTATACACCGTGGAGTGCCCTTGACCTGGTAAGCTTGTCCGGCGGTACGATGCGCAAGCGTTACGGTCTGATCTATGTGGACAAGGATGATTATGGAGACGGAACGCTCAAACGGATACCGAAAAAATCCTTTTACTGGTATAAAAAGGTGATTGGATCGAACGGTCTGGATTTGAGCAATGAGGATTGAATTTTCCAACAAAAAAACCTCCGGTTCGCGCCGGAGGTTTTTTTGTTGCCTTTTCTGAACAATATAATATACTATTAGTAAATGATTAATAATAAGTATATTATACTTGGGGGAATATAGGATGGGCAAAGAAAAGAAGCTGTATATTGGAATAGATCTGGGCGGAACTTCAGTGAAGGTTGGCCTCTGTGATGAACAGGGTTCCCTGCTGGCGGTTTACGAGGGACCGACTGAAGCGGAAAAACGGGCTGAAGGGGTAATGCAAAATATAGAGCTGTACGTGAGGGAGCTGGTAACCCGTGAAGGCTGCGCCTGGGAGCAAATCGCGGGGGTCGGCGCGGGTATTCCAGGATTTCTGGATATATCAGCCGGGCTGGTAAAGGCTTCTCCTAATCTGGGCTGGAAGGATGTACCGGTAAAAGAGATTCTGGAAGCGAGACTGGGTAAAGAGGTGCGGATCGACAATGATGCCAATGCGGCAGCTTTGGGTGAAGTATGGAGCGGCGCTGCAGCAGGGATTGCCAATGTCGTGTGCTATACCCTTGGAACCGGGGTGGGTGGAGGAATTGTGGTGAAGAATACGCTCTGTCAGGGCTTTAATGGAATGGGCGGTGAAATCGGACATTTGAATGTTGTTCCGGCAGCAGAGGCGATTATCTGCGGATGCGGCCAAAAAGGCTGCCTGGAAACGGTATCATCTGCTACCGGCATTATCTATATGGCTAAAGAGGCGGTTATCCGGGGGGAGCAGACTTCGCTTGCCCATATCCGTGAAATTAGTGCCAAGGATGTGCTGGATGAGGCTAAAGCCGGTGACCGGGTTGCCCTTAGAATCGTAGACCGGGCCGCAGATTATCTGGGGAAATCGATGGCGCTGCTGTCGGTCGTAGTGAATCCGCAGCGGTTTGTTGTCGGCGGCGGCGTAGCCAAAGCCGGAAGCTTCCTGCTGGAGCGGATCGAGGGCTATTTCCGTGAGTATTCACTGGAGAATGCGAAGGCGAATGTGGATATCGTTCCGGCTATTCTCGGCAACAATGCGGGAGTAGTAGGTGCGGCAGGCCTGCATATATTTGGCTGAGCCATACAGCCAGTTATCCATAGTAAGGTAAACCGGCTGGTTTCGGGATGAACGGAGTCAGCCGGTTTATATCATTTATAGGAGTGATCCCGGTACGATGAACGAATCCAAAGTAAGCAAACGGCATTCCTTATTCATCAAAATCCTTCTGATTTCCATTTTATGCATGGTTGTTCCGATGACTATTTCCCTTATGTATGCAAACGCTTCCGTTTCGCAGGCGTTACATACGGAGAGCACCCGCTCTATGTCGGCCGTTGCTGCTGAGAAGCGCAATGAGATCGATCTGGCGATAGAACAGATTAAAGTACAGTCTGCAAGTATTGCCTTACAGCCTTACATCGTTGATTATATGAACGGGACAGATCTGGATAAAGCGGCTGCAGTCCGGGCTGAAGAGCGGATTTCACAATATCTGGAGAGTGTGGTTCAGGCTTCTGCGGGGATGTATGAGAATATTTTTATCGTCGGAATGGATGGAACGATTAAGGTCGATGGCATTGGCGGCGGTTCGGCCGGTAGCAGTGTTGGTGGAGCGGAGCAGATCTGGCTTAAGGAAGCGGAGGCCAATAACGGATCTGTACTTCCGGAAGTAGCCCAGCCTTCCCCGGTAACGAACAGGCCTATAATAACTAACGTGGTAATTATACCCGGGGCTGAGAACGGGATATCGGCCGGGCTGCTTGTTACCTCTATTGATCTTAGTACGCTGGCAGCGAAAGTAAACCGTACGGATCGTAATCAGGAGTTGCAGACGATGCTGGTGGACAGCCAAGGACTTGTTATTTCAGCCGCTGATCCGGCATATACTTTGAGCCTTGATTTAAGCAAGCAGAAGGGCGACCTGCTGGATTATTATAACGGGTTCAAGGCGAGTAAGGCGGCTTCAGGAACCTTTACCCTCGAAGGTGTCCGGTATATAAGCTCCTATGAGAAAAGTACGACCCAAGACCTGTATGCTGTCACGTATGGGCCATCGAGCCTCTATACAGCACAAGTAGATGAATTGCAGAACAGGCTGATCTCTGTCATGCTGACGGCTGTCCTGCTGTTCTCGCTCATTATTTTTGGCTTTGCAAAATCTGTTACCCGGCCAATCGAGGCGGGGGCCGCTTCCCTGAACAGAATGGCTGCCGGTGATTGGAAGGAGCAGGTCTCTGTAAGGTATATGAACAGAAGAGACGAGACCGGGGTACTGATGAGTTCTATTAATCAGATGCAGGCCTCGCTCCGCAAAACCATTTCTACGGTGAAGCAGGAGTCGGAACAGCTGAATCTCAATGCGGAAGCGACTCTTGGCAGCATCACCGAACTGAACGGGCAACTTATGACCGTCACCGGAATTACGGAGGAGATGACTGCCAGCACCGAGGAAACAGCTGCCGCTGCAGATGAGTTGAAGTTCATGGCCTTGGAAACGGAAGTGGCCGTACAGGTAATGGCAAAAAGTGCAAGGCAAGGAGCTGCGGAGTCCCGTTCCATCTATGAGCGTGCTGCCGGGCTGAAGGAAGGGACGGAACAATCGAAGGCGCAGGCGGAGTTTCTGCTGCAAAGCCTTAAATATAATCTGAACACTGCAATATCACAATCTGAATCCGTCCACCAAATTAATCTGCTGGTGCAGACTATTCTCGGTATTGTATCAAAGACGAATATTCTTGCACTCAATGCCGGGATCGAGGCTGCACGGACCGGGGAATCAGGAAAGGGATTTGCTGTGATAGCAGATGAAATCCGCAAGCTGGCAGTGCAGTCAGGCATATCAGCCGGAGAAATCCAGGAGGTTACCGAAATGGTGGTACGGTCGGTCGGGAACTTAACTTTATGCTCACAGGAAGCCATCCGTTTCCTTGATCAGACGGTAATCGGGGATTATGAACTGCTGGTACAGAGTGGTGAACAGTATTACAGGGATGCGGCATTCTTTGAGCAGCTTCTTGGTGAGTTAAATGAAACGGCGGAGGGAGTGCGGGATGCAATTCATGCTATGACTGTAAGTATCAGCGAGATTACACAGGTTAACAATCAATTTGCCCGAGATACCCAGGTAATTGCTGAGCAGGCAGGCGGTATATTGCTGAAAAGCAGGGAAGTAGCCGGGGCTGCGGGACGTACGCAGGAAAGTGCAGATGAGCTTAGAAGTGGAATTGATCATTTTCGGGTGTAGAACGGAAGGGGGGAAGTCTGGATGGCTTCAACATGGCATCAGGATGTAAGGAGCCGGAACCGTGAAGAATTCATTCAGGCCGGCCTGAGCCTGCTGATTGAACAGAATTTTATGAATGTTGGACTCAAGGATGTCTGTGAGCGGGCGAATCTGAGCAAGGTTACGTTTTATAAGTGCTTTGACTCTATGGACGGGCTGATATTTGCGGTTCAGCAGAAAATACTTGGTGAAATCAGCATGTTTATTGAGCAGCACTCCTCCGCCCGCAGCAGCGGAATAAAGAGCGTGGAAGGGTATATGGATACATGGATCATGTTCCTGGAGAGCCATCCGGATTACCTGAAATATATAGGCTTCTTTGATCATACTTACCGCGACCATTACCCAAGCGCAGCCTTGCAGGAGTCCTATCAGGAAACCGTTAGTGATGGGGCGGTCGGCAAAGTGCTACACCAATACATTGAGCAAGGAGTACAGGATGGTTCTATCCGTTCCGGTCTGCAGCTTGAGCGTACGAGCCTCTTTATACTCGAGATGATTATCAGTTTAATGCAGCGGCTGGCTTTCCGGGGGAAGCTGCTGCAGGAGGAGCATGGGAGTAACGTACAGGAGCTTGCCATGACCTCAAAGGCGTTTGTGCTGCATTATCTGAAAAAATAACCGGCAAATACGGATTCCCATACGGGAATCCGTATTTAATTGCGCTTGCAAAACCAGCGGATTTTTGCTAAAGTAGCATTAAAGAGTTACTAATAGTTAATCATTAAATGTTAATTAATCATTGATCTGTTTACAGAAGGGAAGCGCGTATATGAAGCTGGGAATTATTGCTCCTGTCAAAGAGGATAGCTTTGTTCAGGCCCAAAACAGAGGCTTGAGTTTTCTGGAGTTTACCATTAATGAGGGAGACGATGTTGACGGATTTTGCAGCCAGATTGAGCAGATTGCGCAGTGGTCCTCCAAGTATGGTGTGGAGGTCGGTTCAATCGGACGCTGGAAGTCGCTGCGGATCAATGAACAGGGCGGGATTATCCGTGAAGAGCTGGAGCGGTGCTTCAAGCTGATTGATGCTGCGGCCCGGCTGAATTGCCCGAGCTTCGTGGCGGGCTGCAACTATGTGGAGGAGTTATCGCTCTATGAGAACTGCACGGCGGCGATCGCCTTTTTCAGTGAGCTTATTGCCTATGCCAAGCCGAAGAACGTTGCTGTCTCCTCCTACAACTGCCGTAAAGTAAACTTTGTAAATACCCCGGATATCTGGAGGGTCATTCATGGACATCTGCCGGAGCTGGGTATCAAATTTGATCCTTCACATGCCCGCTTCTTCGGTGGGGACTATCTGCAGGAGACGCTGGACTGGGGGCACCGGTTCACTCATGTGCACCTCAAGGGCTCACTGCTTGTGAACGGACAGAAGGTGGATGAGCCGCCGGCCGGGATGGACCAGACCGACTGGCCTTCGTTCATCGCTACACTGCGGGCAGCTGGTTATGACGCCGGGCTCAGCATCGAACCGCGCAAATCGGCGCTCCCGGACCATCTGGCAGACAAGGGCATTGATTTCTCAGCGGCGTATTTCAAGAAGCTGCTGCTGGAAGACTGAGATAATAGTTCTTTTACGAGGTGATTACTTTGACAGATAAATTAAAATACGCGCTGATAGGCGCAGGCGGCAATGCCGAGAAGAAGCATATCCACGGCTATCTGGCCCTGGAGGACGTTGAGGTTGTAGCTATATGTGATATTGATGCAGGCAAGGCGGCCCGAATGGCAGAGAAATACAATGTGCCCGGAGTGTACAGTGACTACAAGGAGATGTTTCTCAAAGAACGTCCCGATATCGTCAGCATTGTAACGCCAAATTTCCTTCATGCAGAAATTACCGAATTTGCACTGGCGCATGGCGCCCATGTCCACTGTGAGAAGCCGCTCAGCATCAGCAGTGAGGAAGCCCGGCGCATCCTCGCCGCCCGTGACCGCTATGGCAAACAAGTCATGATCGGCCTCAACAACCGGTTCCTTAATGAAGCAGTCTTCCTGAAAAAGTGGATTGATGACGGGAACCTCGGCAACATCTACAATGCCAAAGCCGGCTGGATCCGCCGCAGCGGCATCCCGGGCAGAGGAACCTGGTTCACCGATAAGGACCGTTCCGGCGGCGGGGTCATGATTGATCTGGGCGCCCATTATCTGGACCTGGCCCTGTACTTTATGGGCTTGCCCAAGGTTTCCTATGTGGCAGGCAGCATCCACCAGAACTTTGTCCATACAACCGCGCGGAACCGCAATGGTTACAAAGGGATTGAAGGCGGCCTGTTCAACGTGGAGGATGCGGCAACCGGTTACCTTGGACTGGACAACGGGGCCAGCCTGTCGTTTGATTTCAGCTGGGCCTCCAATATTGAAGAGGACCGCTTCTACGTGGAGCTGATGGGATCCAAGGGCGGAGCCAGTCTTGTTAACGGCCAGCTGAAGCTGTTCGGCGAAAGCTCGGATATCTGTCTGGATATTACCCCCAAGCTGAAGCTGAACCCGACGCTGCAGCTGAAGAACGAGTTCCGGCATTTTGTTGACAGTATCCGGCATGGAGGCAGTACGCTGATTGCTCCGGCGGAAGACGGCCTGTATTTTGCTGAAATCGTAGATGCTTTCTATCAAAGTGCAGCTGTAGGCGCTCCTGTCGTTTTGAAAAAGGGTCAGCCGGCAGCTTCTGTCAGATAAAACTGCTACATTGTACGCGGCATGCGGCATCCCTGAATAGCAGCCGGGGGGTGGCGCATGTTTTTTGTTTTTATTGAAAGCGTTTCCCGTTAGCTGAAAATATCTGCTTGCCAAATAAATGATGAAGTGATAAGGTAAGAATAAGAAGTTTACTAGTGGTAAATGATTAAAGAAAAGACAATAATTTAACTTGGGTAAGTATTTACGAAATTCATTCAGGAGGAAACTAACATGAGCAAAAAATTGAGATTCGGATTCATCGGCTGCGGCGGGATCGCCAATCAAAAGCATTTCCCGGCACTTGCCGCTCTTAGTGAAGAAGCAGAACTGGTAGCATTCTGTGATATTGTCGAGGAGCGTGCCGCTAAGGCAGCCAAGCAATACGGGATTGAAAATGCAAGCGTATACACAGATTACAAGGAACTGCTGAAGGACGAAACGCTGGATGTAGTACATGTCCTGACTCCAAATGTGTCCCACTCCTACATTACGGTTGATGCGCTGGAAGCAGGCAAGCATGTACTGTGTGAAAAGCCGATGGCCATTAGCACCGAGGAAGCACAGAAAATGCTGGATGCCGCCAAGCGTACCGGCAAAAAGCTGACGATCGGCTACCAGAACCGCTGCCGCGTTGATTCACTGGCTCTGCATGAAGCCTGCGAAAATGATGAGCTTGGTGAAATTTATTTTGCCAAAGCCCATGCTGTACGCCGTAAAGCCGTTCCGACCTGGGGTGTGTTCCCGGACAAATCGAAACAGGGTGGCGGTCCGCTGATTGATATCGGTACCCATGCGCTGGATCTGACCCTGTGGAACATGAACAACTACAAACCAAAAATGGTTGTCGGCTCGACTTACCAGAAGCTGAGTAACAACCCGATGGGCAATATGTTCGGACCTTGGGACCCTGAGACATTTGAAGTGGAAGACTCCGCATTCGGCTTCATCAAGATGGAGAACGGTGCAACGATTTATCTGGAAGCCGCATGGGCGCTCAACGTACTGGACGGCAAGGAAGCCCAGGTTACGCTGTGCGGAACCAAAGCCGGTGCGGAAATGCGCGGCAAAGCATTCCTGGATGAAGGATATGTCGTGTTCAACACTGCACAGCACGGCCAGCTGGTTGAAACGGGCCCGTCTGACGGCGGCGGTGTAGCCTACTTCAGCGGAGAGAGCCGCAGAGCGAACGATGTGGAGGCACGGATGTGGCTGGATGCACTGATTAACGACAAAGAGCCGCTCGTTAAACCGGAGCAGGCCCTGGTTGTAACACAAATTCTTGAAGCGATCTACAAATCAGCAGAGACCGGAGAGCCGGTATTCTTCTAATCCATTTCAAAACAGGGAAGGTGCAATAACAATGAAACTTGGAGTATTTTCTGTACTTCTGCAGCAATTACCCCTCGAAGAAGCGCTGGATATCATTGCTTCCAAAGGACTGGACGCCGTGGAGCTGGGAACCGGCGGTTATCCCGGCAATCATCACTGCAAGCCCGATGAGCTGCTGGCTGATGCCGGCAAGCTGAAGGCCTTCAAGCAGCAGTTTGAATCCAGAGGGCTAAGCATCAGCGCACTGAGCTGTCACGGCAACCCGCTGCATCCGCAGAAGGCTGTTGCCCGGCAGTACCATGAGGAGTTCATGAAGACACTCGACCTTGCCGAGCGTCTGGAGGTTCCGGTTGTAGTCGGTTTCTCCGGCTGTCCCGGTGACTCCGAGGAGGCGAAGTATCCCAACTGGCCGGTTGCGCCGTGGCCAAACGAATACGGCGAGCTGCTGGCCTGGCAATGGGAGCAGAAGGTTATTCCCTACTGGAAGGAAACCGGGCGCTACGCACAGGACAAAGGGCTGAAGATTGCGCTGGAGATGCATGGCGGCTTCTCCGTCCATACACCGGCTACCCTGCTGAAGCTGCGTGATGCAGCGGGCGAAGCGATCGGTGCCAATCTGGACCCAAGCCATATGTGGTGGCAGGGCATTGACCCGCTGCAGGCGATTCAGATTCTCGGCCGGGCCGGCGCCCTGCATTACTTCCATGCCAAGGATACTGTAATCGACCCGGTCAATGTCAACCGTTACGGGGTTACGGATATGCAGCCGTACACGGCACTGCTGGACCGGGCCTGGAATTTCCGCTCTGTCGGCTATGGCCATGACAGCAAGACCTGGGCGGATCTGATCAGCACAATGCGGCTGGTCGGCTATGATTATGTCATCAGCATTGAACATGAGGATGGCCTGATGTCGGTAGGAGAGGGATTCTCCAAAGCAGTGGAAATACTGAAGCCGCTGCTCATCCGTGAGCCGGCTGCAGAGATGTGGTGGGTGTAAGGACAGGGATTTCCAGAAACAAAACAATAATTATTATAAAAGAAACGAGGGGTAAACATGTCCAGTATTAAACGGGCGGTAAGCTTGTACAGCTACCAGGATGAATATGTGCGCGGCAAATTGACGCTGGAAGGCTGTCTGCAGGAGCTGGCGGAGATTGGTGTGGAAGGGGTAGAGGTCATCACGGACCAGATGTTCCACAACACGCCGGAAACCGACGATGCGAGCATCAAGGCCTGGAAGGAAATGGTGAACAAAACGGGAATCGTTCCGGTCTGCAACGATATTTTTATCAATACGAACCTGTATCATAACCGCATGCTGACCAAGAAAGAGAACCTGGATTTCCTGAAAAAAGAGCTGGTACAAGCCCACAAGCTCGGCTTCCCGATGGTTCGCCTTGTTTCCGCCACCCCGGCCGACATTATTGAGGAAGCCCTGCCGCTTGCCGAAGAGCTGAATGTCATCATGGCGCTTGAAGTGCATGCCGGAATGGCTTTTGACAATGCGATGACCAAGAAATTTACCGACATCATGTTCAAGCTGAATTCGCCTTATCTGGGGCTGGTCGTGGATACAGGGATTTTCTGCCGCAGACATCCGCGCGTATCCACAGCCTTTTTCCTCGATCAGGGCTTGAATCCTGAGATTGTAAAATATATCGATGACATCTTTGCCAGCGGGGATGATCCTCTGGAGCTATCCCATAACAAGCTGCCGGAAGATTTGGAAAAAATGGTCCGTTCCCGGATCGACAGAGAATATATTCTCTTTGCGGGCGGATACGAGAACAAGGATTTCTCCGTTCTGGACCCTTATATGCCGTATGTGAAGCACTTCCACGGCAAGTTCTGGGAAATGACCGAGGAAGGCACAGAATACTCCATTCCTTATAAGGAACTGATTGATTATCTCAAGGAAAAAGGCTACGAGGGTTATATTGCCAGCGAATATGAGGGCGGCCGGTTTGCCCTTCCGGGAACCGAGATTGATGCAGTAGCTCAAGTGAGACAGCAGCAGGACATGCTGCGTTCCTATATCTAAGCAGAGGAGAGAAGAGTACATGTTCGATAACTATGTCTTAACAGATAATAGCCTTGAGAATGTCAAAAAGGACGGGGAAATCACCGGCTACAAAATGCGCACACGCATTACCTACTACCGCGGCATTCCGCTTTCCATGGTCCATGATATCCAGGTTGAGGTAGACGGGCAGGAAGTTCCCCGCGAGAGCATCCGCTTTTCTCCGGACGGGGAGATTTATTTTACACTTGAAGAAATGAAGACCGTTACCAGCTACAAATGGGAATACGGGCAAGAGGGCGTTGTGTATGTGGAACAGCCAGGCGGGCTTACGCCGGGTGAGCATAAGATTAAGCTGACTCAGGTTTCGCGCGTAGCCTACATCCCGGTGCCGTTCTCCGGAACGCAGACGAAGACATTGATAGTGCAATAATGCTGGTAATCGGATCTTAATAGATGATGTAATGCAACAAAAAAACTCCCCGGACCGGGGAGTTTTTTGTGTTGCTATGGATGATTTAGATCAGACCGGATTTTTCGAGGAAGCGGTGGATCAAGGCGGCTACCTCGGCACGGGTGACATTGGCTTTTGGAGCCAGCGTGCTCTCATTGCGGCCGGAAACAATACCGGATTTCAGTGCTTCGCTGACACCTGCAGCTGCCCAGGCGGATACCTGTCCGGCATCTTTGAAGGAGCTGAGTGCAGCGGTCTGGCTTCCGTCTGCCTGTACAGCAGGACTATAGGCAAGAGCCTTGGCAATGATGGTCATTGCCTGCTCACGGGTGATCTGCTCCAGCGGACGGAAGGTCTGATCTTCAAAGCCTTGAATCAGGTTATGGCTTACTGCCGTCTGGACAGCCTGGCTATACCATGCGGAAGAGTGGACATCCGTGAAGGAGGATGTGCCGCTTTCCAGCCTGAGTCCCAGCGCTCTTACGAGCGTTGCAGCGAATTCAGCGCGGGTCATATTCTGGCCTGGATGGAATGCACCGTCCTCGGTTCCGTTCAAGACCATACGCGATGCAAGGTCATTAACTACAGACTGTGACCAGTGGCCCGCCACATCTGCAAAGGCAACCGGGTGATACACTACAGCATAGGTGCTGTTGGTCAAGCTGTTGATCCGGGCAACCTGTCCGCCGTCCTCAGTAATGACCTTGGTCGGGACATGACGGACGGAACCGTCAGGTTCAATAACAAGCGCGGTTGTGATTCTGCTTGCATCTGTGCCGCTTGGCAGCTTGATGCTTCTTTCAACGTAGGTGTTGAAGGTATTTACATCGATTGTTTTACCGCCGCTTGATGCTGTAATTGTGAATTCCAGCGGTGCGGCTGCCAGAGTGAAGCTGCCTGAAGTCGCAACACTATTAATGATTTGCAGCTGGGCTGCGGCCGGTGCTGCAATCTGGATCTGCAGTGTAATCTGCTGCAGCGCCGAAGTCTGCCCCAGCTGCTGCGAGAGACTGCTTATCCGCAGAAGGTCAGCAGGCAGTGTGTAGCCGGCCTGCGGGGTCTGGATTTTGATCACACCCTGCTTCTGTTCCAGGCTATTGACCATCTGCCCGTTCAGCTCACCTACGAATACATCGGAAGGTTCCGTGAAAGGCAGTGTAATTACGGCACCGTTGCCTGCAGCATTCAGCTGTTCCTGAAGCTTGGATTCATCAAGGGTCAGCGTGGTAACCTTCTGGCCGCCGGACTGTGTAACCGTGGACTGTCCGATTGTCTGCAGCTGTCCGTTGACAAGCACTGCTGTGCCTGTAGCAGCTGGCGCCGGGGTTGCTGTCGGAGCCGGAGCAGTAATCACAGCAGGGGCAGGAGTTATGGCATTTGTAGTAGCTGCAGCACCAGTACCTGCGGCATTAATGGCTTTTACAGTGAACGTATAAGTGGTTCCGTTCTGCAGTCCTGTGATGACTACCGGGCTTGAAGCGGCGCTTACCTTGATGTCACCCTCAGCCGAGCTGATCTCATAGCCTGTAACCGGACTGCCTCCGTTATCTGCCGGCGTGGTGAACGAAATGACAGCTGTTTTGTCACCTGCTGCTGCACTGGCTGCCAGCGGCGCGCCTGGTACTGTAATTGGTGTTGCGCTTGCCTGGTTGGATACCGGGCTGTCTCCGGCAGAGTTGACTGCCTGGACTGCATAATAATAAGCTGTGCCGTTAGTCAGGCCGGAAGCAGTATAGGTGTATACGGAAGAAGAGACTGTCGCCAGCTCCTCGCCGTAGGTTGCCGAGCTTACACTCTGATAGATCTTGTAGGCGGCAGAGCCCTCAACAGGAGCCCAGGTCAATTGGACCTGTCCATTGCCGGGAACAGCCGATTGCAGAACCGGAGCGCCCGGAATCTGCGTCGTATCGGACACTGCTACTGTCAGCGCCTGCGGTGCTCCGGCACTGAAAATAAAGGTGAGCTGCAGTGTTCCGACCGGCTGCTTCGCCAGATAAGCAGCAGAGAGGGTAACGGTAGTACCGGAAACGGTGTAGTCTGTTCCCTCTGCCAGCGGTGTACCCGCATTTTGAATGTTTGTCAGGGTGTTGCCCTTCAGCGTCATGTTTACAGCTATATCAGCCTGCGCACCGGTACGTTTGTCAAAGACAGCTGTGTCGGGCTCAATAATGCTGTTCTCCGGAGCAGTCAGTGTGTAGTCCTGACTCAAAATTTCACTGTCCTTCATGTCTGCCTTAACGGCAATTGCCTTCAGCGTCAACGCCTGCGTTATGGCGACCGGTCCGGTATAGAGCTGGCTGCCGGAAGTAGGGTCGCTGCCATCCGTTGTATAGTAGATCGACGCAGCTTCCGTTGCTGTTGTTAAAGTTACTTCTGTACCGGAAGGAACAGCGCCTGCTGCAGGGCTGGCTGCAGGGGCTGCCACCTGAGGTACGGCCGGATTCGCGGCAGCAGCAGTGGAAACCATGAACGTACCGACCATAAACGGCCCGTTGCTGAGCGGAATCGTAGCCGTCACAGTCAGAGTGTCCGTATCAATCACAGACATGCTGCTGCCGGTGTAGTTAATGGTATAAGCATGCTTGCCGTCTGCAGAGGCACCGACAACATAAGGGTTGCCGCCAACAGGTATAGTCTTGATTACAGTGTTCGTCGCAGTGTCGATAACGGACATATTATTGGACGAGGCGTTTGCCACATAGACGCGGCTGCCGTCGGGAGATGATTCTGTAGCATGAGGGGAACTTCCGACTGTAATAGTTGTCTCGATCGAATAGTCCGAAACATTAATAATCGTTACTGAATTACCTCCCTTATTTGCCGTATAGAGCTTGGTACCTGCCGGGTTAACAGAGAGTCCGTAGGGATTGTTAGGAACAGCGATACTGGATACCATCTTTTCCTCGGCCAGATCTACAACCGTAACCGAGTTATCGTCTGAAGAGGCAATAAATAACTTATTACCTACTACGACCAAGACAGTCGGCGTCTTGGATACAGTAATTGTATTGGTCACCGACAGCGCTGCGGTATCAATTACACTGATCGTTCCGCTGCTGCGGTTGGCAACATACGCTTTACTTCCGCTGGCGTTAAAAGCAACGCCGTGCGGGTCTGCTCCCACGGGAATCGTGCTGATTACAGTGTCAGTAGCAGGGTCAATAACGGATACATTTGAGCTTCCGCGGTTTGTAACATAAATTTGTGTGCCAGTGGGGCTGAATCCTGCACTGTTAGGATAGGTTCCAACCTTGATTTTTCCTTTTTCCACTGTATTGTTTTCTAGATTGACAACATCCACTACACCGGTGTTAAAGCTGGTAACATAGGCCTTATGCAGTAGATCAGGTGCTTCGGCTGCTGAAGTATAAGCTGTAAGTCCGGTAAGATTGATAAGCATTGCTGCAGCCAGGAACAATACAGAAAGCTTAGCCGATAATGATTTAGTCTTCAGTGTGTTCATCTCCCTTGATGTTGGTTTAAGTGTTTGGAAGCGATTTTCCAGTCTGTTATGCTCGCCTGCCTCCTTTAACGAGGGTATGTATTAAAGATATAAAGCATTTATCGGCCTTTGTACCTAAAAATGTTATAAAAAAGATTTAAAATATTCATTTAATTAATTTACACTGACATAATTTAGCGCGGCAATGAATTAAAAAAATATATGACACACATGCGTTATATAAGCTATAATGGGGCATAAAACACTAAAAATGGGGTCAGTACATGAATCAACAAAAAGGTCAACAAAGCCTGCTGACGGAGAAAAAAGAACGTTTCTCGAACAGCGGCTTCATTCTTGCAGCCATCGGGAGCTCGGTGGGTCTGGGGAATATGTGGAAGTTTCCTTATATCACAGGGGAAAACGGGGGAGCAGCCTTCTTCCTGCTCTTTATTGTCTGCCTCGTGCTGATCGGCTTGCCGGTTCTGCTGGCTGAGCTGGCGATCGGACGCAGCGGACGCGGAAGCGCCGCAACCTCGTTCATCCGGGCAGGAGGCGGCAAAGGCTGGAAGGCTGCCGGAATTCTGCAGGTCATTGCACCCTTTCTGATTCTCTCGTTCTACGTCATCGTTGCCGGCTGGACATTGCAATACGCGGTGGTTTCGTTTAACGGACAGCTGTTCAGCAATACCGATTACGCTGGCGAGTTCGGTTCGTTTATCTCCGGTTATATGCCGATTGTCTGGCAGGGCGTAGCCATGCTGATTACGGCTGCTGTCGTTATTCTCGGCGTATCCGGCGGGATCGAGAAATTCAACAAAGTGCTGATTCCCGGTCTGGTCGTGCTGCTGATCGTCCTGATGATCCGTGCCGTTACACTGCCTGGCTCATCTGCCGGCGTATCCTTCTTCCTTAAACCGGACTTCTCGGTGCTGACAGCGGAATCCGCACTGGTCGCTCTGGGACATGCCTTCTTCTCACTGTCACTCGGGATGGGGATCTTGCTGACTTACGGATCATATGTCGACAAAAACCAGTCGCTCGGCACTGCCACACTGGCTATCGGTGCAGGCGACCTGCTCTATGCGTTCATTGCCGGCCTGATTATTTTCCCGACCACGTTCTCGTTCGGCATTGCTCCTGACCAGGGGCCTTCGCTGATCTTTGTCGCGCTGCCTGCAGCGTTCTCGGCGATGCCTTTCGGCGCCTTCTTCGGCGGACTGTTCTTCATCCTGCTGGCGATTGCTGCTCTGACATCGGCGGTATCCCTGCTTGAAGTTCCGGTATCCTACGCTATGGAGCGCTGGAACTGGAGCCGGCCGCGTGCGGTCTGGATTCTGTCGCTGGTCTGCTTCCTGGTCGGTGTTCCGTCCGCCATGTCGCTGGGGATGTTCCCTGAGCTCACATTCGGGGGTAAAGCGCTGTTTGACTGGATGGACTTCATTACCTCCAACATCATGCTGCCGCTGGGCGGCCTGCTGATTACCATCTTTGCGGGCTACTTCTGGAAAGGTGCAGCTGATGCGGCCGGACTGAATGCCCGCTGGTTCCGTATCTGGCTGTTCACCCTGCGTTATGTGGCTCCGGTGCTTGTATTCCTGGTACTTCTGCATACGTCGGGGATTATCAAATTCTAAAGTGTACGTATGTAAGCCCCCGGGACTTGTCCCGGGGGCTTTTGCGATAACGAGCAAAATGAGGGCGCGCTCAGCCGGTTGCCGTATTTCCGTAAGGGTTAGTCTCGCGGAAAATTACCCACAGATAGACGCCCGCGTGTTTTGGTTAATAAATGGTATGTCTTTGGACAACCTATTACCTAACACGGAAGAAATGAGGCGATAAGCATGTCAACTTTGAACAATAGCTACCAGGAGGCCGTCGAGACGGTCCGCAAGCTGATCAAGGGCATTGATACGGCGATGTTCACCACGATTTCACCTGAAGGTCTCGTGTCCCGGCCGATGAAGACGCAGGAGGTTGAATTTGACGGAGACCTGTGGTTTCTGACCAAAAAGGATACCAGCAAGTTTGACGAGATCCTGCACGATCCGCGGGTGAATGTGGTATATGCCGATAAATCCTATGTCTCGATCCGCGGTGTGGCGAAAATTGTGAATGATGTGGCCAAGAAGAAGGAATACTGGAACCCGGGCTATGAAGCCTTTTTGAAGACCAGCTATGATGATCCGGAGGTCATCTTGATCCAGGTCCATGCCGAAGCGGCGGAGTACTGGAAGAGCGGCAATCTGGCCGAGAAGGCGAGTTACATGTTCAAAAGAATAACCAATCAGGATACTGAACATTCTAACCTCAACCAGACGGTTGAGCTGGACTAGCACCGGGCAGGACAGCATGACAAGAAAGAGCTCCGCTCTCGCAGCGGGGCTCCTTCTGTTTGGTTCGGAACGGTATACTTTTTCCGTCTCAGATTTTGAATTGATTCACGATCTTTTGGAGATCATCAGCCAGACTGGCTAATGCCTGGGCTGAAGACGAGATTTCCTGCATGGAAGCCAGCTGCTCTTCAGTTGCTGCAGAGATGTTCTGCGAGAGGGAAGCGGAATCCCTGGCCACGCTGCTAACCTCTTCAATAGAGGTATTCACGTTCACGGCACCGCCGGCCAGCTTCTGCAGAGCCTCGGAAATGTCCCCGATCTGGTCAACGAACCGGCTAACCGCCTCATCAATCTTCCGGAAGGAGCTGCCGGCATCATTTACAACGTTCAGCCCGGCATGCACTTCTTTTGAAGCGGTATCCATCGTATGCAGGGTTGCTTCTGTATCCTGCTGGATGAGATGTATGAGCTGTGTAACCTGCTCGGTTGATTTGTTCGATTGCTCGGCCAGCTTTCGTACTTCCCCGGCTACGACCGCGAAGCCTCTGCCATGCTCTCCGGCTCTGGCTGCTTCAATCGATGCATTCAGCGCGAGCAGATTGGTCTGGGCTGAAATGCCGGAGATGACACTAATGATCTCCCCGATTTGAGCGGAGCGGCTATTAAGGCTGTTAACGGCTTCGAATAGGCTGGTTACGTTCGTGGAGATCGAATTCATCTGCGAGGTAACCTCAGTAATAGCCTGATTGCCTTCCAGCGACATCCTGGAGGCATGCAGTGCATCCTGCTTCATTTGTTCTGTATGATCAGCAATGGTCCGGGTGTAGCCGGTCATGTCTGAAATAGATGCCGAGGTGTCCTCGGCAATGTCTGCTTGTTTCTCGGTACCGGATACAAGCTCCTGAACCGTCTCCGCGATATGCCCGCTTGCATGGCTGTTCTGTTCTGCGCTTGCACTGAGCTCTTCGGAGGTAGAGGCGACAAAATGGGAGGATTCCTGAACGGAACTGAATATAGATTGCAGTCTGGCAGTCATTTCATTAAAGGAAGCGGACAGTCCGCCGATCTCGTCCTTGGAGACATAGCTGCTTTTCACGGTGAAGTCACCATGCTCGGCTTGCAGCAGCAGGCCTCTTACCTCCTTGACCGGCCGGACAATCATGCGCGAGATCAGCAGGCCGAGGAAGACGAGCAGCAGGAGTGTAGCCATCATGACGGATGAGGCAATAATCGTAATCCGGGTGACCCGGCTCTGATTCTGTGAATTGATTTCCCCGGCTCCTTCAACCTTGGATTGCTGCAGGGCTTTCAGCGTATCATTAACCAGCTTGCGCTGGGATTCCACCTCTTCTGTATAGACTATATAGGCCAGCTCATTTTTATTCTGAGAGGCCAATTCAATGACCTGGAGTCTTGAAGCTTCCAGTACCGCTGCCTGCTCATGATACCGGGCTATAAGCTGACGCTCCGCTTCCCTGAGATGTGTCGCTTCAATCTCTCCGATCATGTCATCAATTTCAGCCCATGCAGAAATAATTTCTTCATTTAATTCTTTAATTCGGTCAGCATTTTTCGTTGTCAGCAGCTCAAGCGTATAGGCATCGCTTGCTCTGGCGTTGATCCGGATCTGCATGACGGTTTTGAGCGGAATAAGGTTCTCCCCGTACATGACTTCAGATTTATCGGCCATTATATTCGTGTAGACCTGCCCGATTGTTCCGATGGTAAGCAGAGAAGCTGCACTCACCAGGATAAGAATCATAAGCTTTTTTGCAATACCCAGGTTTTTTAACAGTCTCATACAGGATGTCCCCTTTGTTTCTCTATAATGTTAATTATTTTAACTGAATATATATCGACAGATTACGGCTGTTTGTTAAGCAGATATGGGGAGAAATCCGGGGCTGCTGTATTGGAGAAAAGAGAAAGGGTATCCATCCCCGTGGCGGAGATGAATACCCTTGTCTTGTGTGCTGCTATGGCTGCATTAGAAGACCGGCTGCTGCAGGAAGCCTTAACGTTGTACTGCCCGCAGACGGTAGGTGCAGCTGGCGAAATCGCCGCGCAGATCGGAGACAATGAGTCCGATACGCATCAGGCGGTCGCCGCCGTAAGGCGTTCCGCCGAAGGCTGGCTGGAACGGGGCTGTACTGTCGGCTGCTGCTGTATCCGCAGCGCCATGGCTGTCCGTATTGTCGGCTGCGCCGGTCTCAAGCACATAATCCAGCTCAGGATCAAGCCCCTTGAGCGCAAGCCGTGCAATTGGAGCATTAGGCTTGGCGAGTACACGGAAGTACGCTACGAAGGCTTCTGTCTTATCTTCGCTGACGAACATCCAGGCGGTATCGCCGCTGCCCTCGAACGGGCTCAGCAGTCGGTACATATCCCCTTGCTGTACAAGCGTGCGGATCTCTTTGTATTGGGCGATCTGCTTGGCAGCCAGATTCTTTTCTGCTTCGGTGAAGGCAGTCAGATCCAGCTCGTAGCCAAAGTTGCCGCTCATCGCCACATCGCCGCGGATTGCAAGCGAGGTTGTGCGCTCTACCTGATGGTTCGGTACAGCGGAGACATGTGCGCCCATGCTGCTGGCCGGGTATATAATGCTTGTGCCGTACTGGATCGCCAGACGCTCGATGGCATCGGTGTCGTCACTGGTCCAGGTCTGCGGCATATAGAACAGCATGCCCGGATCGAACCGGCCGCCGCCGCCGGAGCAGCTCTCGAACAGAATATCAGGGAAGCGCGAGGTCAGGCGCTCCATCAGATTGTAGAGACCGAGCATGTAGCGGTGGGCGGTTTCCTTCTGCCGCTCAGGAGCTGCCGCAGCAGAGACAATCTCGGTCATATTGCGGTTCATATCCCACTTGACATACGCAATCGGTGCGCTGGCGAAGACCGCACTCAAGGTTTCATACAGATAGTCGCAGACCTCCGTACGTGAAAGATCAAGGATCAGCTGGTTGCGCCCCTCGGTACGGCGGCGCCCTTCAGCATGCAGACACCAGTCCGGGTGCTTGCGGTACAGCTCGCTGTCCGGCGAGACCATCTCCGGCTCCACCCACAAGCCAAACTGCAGGCCTTCTGCGTTTACGCGGCCGGCCAGGTCAGCAAGACCGCCGGGCAGCTTGCGGCTGTGTTCGAACCAGTCGCCGAGCGAGCTATTGTCGTTGTCACGCTTGCCGAACCAGCCGTCGTCGAGCACGAACAGCTCGATGCCGAGCGGACCGGCTTCTTTGGCGATGGCGGTGATTTTGTCGGCGTCAAAGTTGAAATAGGTTGCTTCCCAGTTGTTGACCAGGATCGGACGGGCTTTGTCACGGTGAACGCCGCGGGAGAGACGGGTCCGGTACAAGCGGTGATAGGTGCGCGACATACCGCCGAGCCCTCCGCCGGAATAGACCAGTACTGCTTCCGGCGTCTGGAAGGTCTGGCCCGGCTCCAGCAGCCAGGAGAAATCGAACGGGTTAATCCCGATGTTCACACGGGTTGTCCCGAACTGCTCCACCTCGGCAACCGCAGCAAAGCTGCCGCTGTAGACCAGGCTGAAGCCGTAGACATCGCCGTGGTCTTCATCCGCGCCGTGGCGCAGCAGGGCCATGAACGGGTTCAGCTGGTGGCTGCTTGAGCCGCGGCGGCTCTCCAGCGCTACTGCTGCCCCCGGCACAAGCGCACGGCGCTGAACATGACGTTCTCTTGCCCAGGCTCCGCTGAGGTGCAGGGTATCGTAAGCGGAGTCGGCGAAATCTACCGAGGCGCTGAGCGCCTGCTCCAGCCGCAGCGGAGCATCACCGTTATGCTCGAAGTGCACAGAACGGGCGATTGCGTTGTGGTCAGCAAACACGGTGTACAGCAGCTTCACTGTAAGTCCGGCATAGCTGTCCTTCAGGATAAGCTCCAGTGTCTGCGCTTCATCTTCGCTCTCAGCATATACGGCAGGCAGTCCTTCAAGCGAAGGCTTGCCGGAAGTGATGGTGTAGCCGGTATATTTCAGCTCTGTGATCCGGCTGCCGTCGGCAAGCTGGGCCTGGTAAGCGGGACGGCGGAAATCACTTGTGCCGTACTGCGGATACTCCTGAGGCAGGGCATCCAGCGAAAGGGACGGTTTGCCCGGCACCGGATTCGGGGAAAACGATGAACGCTCGCGGATCTGGAGCGCATCGGTCAGGGTGCTGTCATGACGGAGGCGTGATCCCCAGTATACATGGGAAGGATAGCCTTCAACGAGCCTGATAATATAGCTGGTGCCTTTGGATTGAAGATGGAACAGGCCAAGCGATTCGTCAACGTAAATGTTCATGCTCATACCTTAATTCTCTCCTTGTCAATGTAAGTTAATCTGCAACCGCTCCGCACGTTCCGCGCACGATCAGCTTTGTGCCGATAATCGTATGCGACGGTGCTTCGCGGCCCTCAAACCGTTCGGCAAGCAGCTGAACGGCAGCCTTGCCCATCTGCTCGGGATAAGCGCGGATGGTGGTCAACGGCGGCTGGACATAAGCCGCCATCTCGATATCGTCGAAGCCGACGATGGCCATTTCCTGCGGCACCAGTACTCCATGCTCATGCAGGGCGCGCAGAGCGCCGACCGCGAGCGGGTCGCTGGCCGCGAAGCAGGCAGTCGGCCGCTTTGTGCCCGCCAGCAGCTCGTCCATCATCCGGTAGCCGTCGGCACTGCTCCAGCTGCCGGTGCGGACCAGCGAAGGATCGAAACAGCCCTGCTGCTGCATAATCCGCTCAAAATGATGAACCCGGCGTTCTCCGCTGTCACCCCCGCCGATAAAGGCAATATCCCTGTGGCCGAGGGCAAACAAATGACCGAGTGCCTGGTCCATCGCCTGCCGGAAATGCGTCCGCACCGAATCATAGTCAGAGCGTTCCTGGTACTGGTCAACAAGCACTATAGTGTCTGGATCGGTATGCAGCCCTTCGATGTCTTTGAGATCGAAGCCGCCGACAACGATAAGACCGTCGCCGGGCCGGAGCAGATGCTGCGGCGCCCGGCCGCGCAGCGTCTGGCCGAGCCGGATGCCCAGCTCCTCACAGCGCAGCTCCACTCCGCGGCGGATGGAGCCGTAATACGGATCATCCCGTTCTTCCTCGGGGGAGCACCAGAGCAGGAGGGAGACGGTTTTGCCGCCGAGCTCGGTGTCCCTCTTCAGCTGCTTCAGCCGGGCAGGCTTGTAGTCAAGCTGCTCCGCGACGGCAAAGATCCGGGTCCGGGTATCCTCGCTGACAGCCAGAGTCAGGTCGTTATTTAACACCCGCGATACTGTAGCTGCGGATACTCCCGCTTCACGGGCGATATCTTTTATCGTTGCCAAGCTGCTCCCGCCTTTAATGTTTAGTTAATAAATTTACTAAATGATGATTACGCTTTTATCCTATCACCCGGACGGTGAACTTTCAAGCCCGCTTTTTGCCGAGAATGGAGAGACTGGTTTGCTTAAGCCGACGGCTTCTAAAGCCTGAAAGATTATGTTACCATGTTGAATATTCATTTGAGAGCGGAGGAGGACTGGCTTGAGAATTCCAGTATTTATCGGTGATTGGTTTGGACGGCTCCGGTTTAAAAGCAAGGTGATTGCAATTTTTCTGCCCCTGCTGATCTTGTCCTTGCTTATTCTGGGCGTATTGTCCAGCCATTTATTCAGCCGCTCGCTGATTGAGCGGACGACGCGCAATGTTGCAGACGAATCCCAGCTGATCCTCTCGCGTACAGATTATATTTTGCGCAGCGCAGAGACTGCTGCCAATATTATGGTCACGAATATCAACCGGCTGTATGAATCCTATCCCGCTGCCCGGAGGCTTCCGCTGGAGGAGGTGCGTTTTGCCAATCTGATGCAGAGCCGGCTGTCCACAGACCTGTCCATTTTCCGGGAGGTGGATGCGGCAGTCTTTGTCGGCAAAGACGGTACAGTCTACCCGTCCTATGTTTCCGGCGGGGAGGAAGCAGGCATTGCCGCGAGCGGTTTGCTGGAAAAGGTACAGGCTTCCGGCAGCTACGGCGTGTCCCGCTGGTTCGGGATGGAACAGCGGAATTATCTGACTCCTGACCCGGCGGCTCCGGTCCTGACCCTTGGCAAAATGGTCATAAATATCGACAGCGGCGAGACGCTGGGCACTCTTTTTTTAATGATCAGGGAGGAGCAGCTGTCAGCCTATTTGCAGTCGAGTGATCCGGAAGCACCCAAAGCCTATTACTTCGTGGATGAGCGCGGGCGCATCGTGGCTGCAGCCGATAAGGACAGCCTGTTACAGCCGGCAGAGCCTGCAGTGGCTGCCAAAATCGCAGAAGCCGGCGGTTCGGCCGGGGAAGCGAGCTTTTCTTATCAGGAGGGGGGCAATCTGGTTACGGTCAGCCCTTACGGCAGGATGGACTGGCAGCTGATCAACGTCGTATCGCTGAAGCTGCTGACGGCGGATGTGCAGCAGAATGTACGGCTGACTGCGCTGGTCGGGGCACTTTGCCTGATTTTTTCCCTGTTCGGGGCCAATTTGCTCTCCCGGATGGTAGCTGGTCCGCTGGAGCGGCTGACCCGGGCTATGCGGCAGGTGGTGAGCGGTGATCTGCGGCCGGTTGCCGCAGCTAGAACAGAGGATGAGATCGGGACGATTGCCGAGGCATTTAATTTTATGGTCGGCCGGGTCGGCGAGCTGCTGGTCACGGTGACGGAGGAGCAGAACCGCAAGCGGGAGTATGAGCTGGCGCTGATCAGCGCACAGATCAAGCCGCATTTTTTATATAACACTCTGGATACCATTTACGTGCTGAATGAGCTGGACCGCAATGAGGAGGCGCGGGATACGACCAAGGCGCTGGCGGATTTTTACCGGATGGTGCTCAACAAGGGCAGAGAGCTGATTATTCTGGAAAAAGAGGCCCAGATCACCGACGATTATCTGGCGATTATGCAGATCCGCTACCCTGACGTATTCCGCTATGAAATCGACATTCCACCCGAGCTGTCAGGCACACCGGTTCCGAAGCTGTCGCTGCAGCCGCTGGTGGAGAATGCGATCTATCATGGGCTGAAAAAGAAAGGCAGCAAAGGTTTCATCCGGATTCAGGCCGGTGTTGCCGGAGGGAAAGTGGTTGTTCAGGTAACAGACAACGGGGTGGGCATGAATGAAGAGCGGATTGAGGCGATCATGTCCGGGCATTCTCCTGAGGAGGAGACACGGTCGATCGGCACTTACAGCGTGCGGCAGCGGCTGAGCCTGTATTTCGGGGAGGAGTACGGGCTGACGGTGCGCAGCGCTGCGGGCGAAGGAACAGTGGTGGAGCTGTCGCTGCCGCTGCTTGGAAACGAAAAGAGGGATGTGCACAATGTACAAGGTGATGATTGTTGATGATGAGCCGTTGTTCCGCGATTTTCTCAGGCTCAAAATGGACTGGCAGCGCCACGGCTTCCAGGTATGCTGCGAAGCGAGGAACGGGCAGGAGGCTTTGGCGGAAGCGGAGAAGCATCAGCCGCATCTGGCGCTGGTGGACATCAATATGCCGTTTATGGACGGCATTGAGCTGGCGGTCAAGCTGAAGGACCGCTTTGAGCGGATCGTGATTGTGTTCATTTCGGGGCACAATGAGTTTGAGTATGTGCAGAAGGCGGTACGCACCGGCGTGCAGGATTATCTGCTCAAGCCCTTCAACGAAGCGGAGATGACCGAGATGCTGGAGCGCATCCGGCCGAAGCTGCCGCGCTTGTCTGCCGGGCGCGAGATTGATCGGGTGGCTGCGGAGGGCGCCAGGGCTGCGTCTGCGTCTGCCCATCCCGGACAGGAGGCGCTGGAGCTCGGCGCGGTACGCGACGCAATCGTGCTTGGGCTGCGCATGAAGGATGCCGACGTGCTGGATGAGGTGCGCAAAGCCGTAGGCCGGCTACGCAGCAGCACCTGGGGAGATGAATATGCGGATGCGATGATGATGGGGCTGCTGTCGCTGGCCTTAACGTTTGCGGGGGAACGCGGCTTTGCGTACAGCCGGGTGTGGGACAGCGGGGAGGACAAGGCGCCGTATGACAGGCTGAAGGTCTGTGCCACCTGGGACGAGGCAGAGGAGTGGCTGATCGCCCTGTACCGCAGGGTGATCCAGCTGACGGAGGATGTGAAGCCGACAAAGGCGTCCAGCCTGTTCAGCGCCGCTATCTGGTACATCGAGCAGCATTATGCGGATGCAGACTTATCAGCCGAGCAGGTGGCGGGCGGCGTCTATGTCGATTCCAGCTACCTGCGCCGTATCTTCCGCAAGGAATCCGGCCACTCCATTGTTGACCACATCACCCATATCCGCATGAAAAAAGCACGGGCCCTGCTGCTGGAAGGCAACCGCCGGTTGGCGGATATCTCCGAGAGTGTCGGCTACGCAGACCCTAACTATTTCAGCAAAAGCTTCAAAAAGCGCTTCGGCGTGACGCCGACCGAATATGAGCAGCTGGTGCGGAAGTAGCCGCGTTTGTGCCGGGTGTTCTGGCTGCCTGTCAGGCTGGAGAATAGGCAGGCTGTAGTAGGGTTGGCTGGCAGTGGCAGCGGAGGGTTGTTTGGCAGGCGGCAGGCAGGTGGCGACAACAGCGGGTAAGTTGTCTGACCGGACGGCAGGCAAGCGGGCAGGGGAGGTTGCGGGCATGGGAATCGGGAGGCAACAAGACCGCTGAATCGGCCGGAGCTGTGCCATGGACAAAGTGGGTGTGGTGCCTGATGCCAGAGGATTAGAGGCACAAATGCCTTTGATTCCGCCGAAAGCGGGCAAGATGGCGAAATGAGAGGCAAAAATGCCTTTGATTTCGCCGAAAGCGGGCCAGTTGGCGAAATGAGAGGCACAAGTGCCTTTGATTTCGCCGAAAGCGGGCCAGATGGCGAAATGAGAGGCAGAAGTGCCCTTGATTTCGCCTGGAGCGGGCCAGATGGCGAAATGAGAGGCACAAGTGCCCTTGATTTCGCCGAAAGCGGGCAAAATGGCGAAATGAGAGGCACAAGTGCCTTTGATTCCTCCGAAAGCGGGCCAATTGGCGAAATGAGAGGCAAAAGTGCCTTTGATTTCGCCTGGAGCGGGCCAGTTGGCGAAATGAGAGGCAAAAGTGCCTTTGATTTCGCCTAAAGCGGGCCAATTGGCGAAATGAGAGGCACAAATGCCTTTGATTTCGCCTGAAGCGGGCCAGTTGGCGAAATGAGAGGCACAAATGCCTTTGATTTCGAACCTCCATCGAACTCAGTGAATCCTCGGCGAACCCAATGGAATAAAGGGATTTTTCCCATTAAAGCGCTTATTCTGCAAGATGAGTAAGAAAACTTAAGCCCAAAGTGTGCGAAAAGCAATGTTAGCAGATAGTAAGGGCAGGATAGTGTAGGCAGCATTGTTGGAGTGATAGTTAGTGGGGGCGATATAGTGTCTACAACAGTAGCGGCGTGATAGTAGGTGAAACCATTACGAATGGCAGGCATTATTACAGCTTTTTGTTATCCAGGCTAGCCAGCCCAAACAATACATACCGTCACCTCACAGGGGTGACTTTCTTTTTTGTCCCGTTTTTTACGGGTTAGGCCCGTTTAGTGCCTTAAGATCGGCCGGGGTCCGGGGCTATAATGTGAATGTGGCAAGGACAGCATAGCCTCAAGACATATACTCGCACGAGGGGGATTCAACAATGAATAATCAGCGCAAAGGCTTAAGTGCACTAATGATAACGCTTTCCATGACTCTGGTGCTTTCAGCCTGCGGAGGAGGCAATAATGCAGCTTCCAACGACAGGACAGCGGCCAATACGCCTGCTGAGGGCGGCACAGTGAAACTTAAGGTATATGCCCAGCATTTTGACGATGACACCAAGGGGCCGTTTGACTACGCAGTAGCTGAGCTGAAAAAGGAAATGCCGGAGGTGGAGATCGAGCTGGATCCGGCGGTTCAGGACGGTAACCAGAAGCTGAAGACCTATGCCGCAACCGGCAACATGCCTGATATTTACTTCACGGACTGGGCGACACTGCAGACTTTTGCCAAATCCCAAAATGTAGAAGTTCTGGATAATTACGAAGCCACCACCGAGTACAAAAACAGCCTGAACCCGGGCGTAGAATCGCGCCTGATTGCCCCGGACGGGCATGTGTACGCTTATCCCGACACCGGCATCGAGTTCCAGGTGATCTATTACAACAAAACCATCTTTGATGAAGTAGGCATTGCCACTCCGATCAAGACCTACGATGAGCTGGCTGCTGCAGCCGGTAAATTGAAGGCAGCGGGGTATGTGCCGATGTCGATTTTTGCAAAGGAAAAATGGATTACCTCCGCGTTCTACAACGGTCTCGTAACCCGTGAGGATGCTGCCGGCTTTGGCGCATTGGATGAACAGGGGCTGACCGAGCTGCCGCAGGCGTTCGTAAGCGCAGCAGAGGAGATGGAAAAGCTGCAGCAGGCCGGATTGTTCGACGCCAACGCAACGAATACCAACTATGACCAGGCGTCCTCCCAGTTCTACCAGGGGCGTGCGGGAATGTTCGTTAACGGCCAATGGGAAATCTACAGCTCGGCTGAGAAGCTCGGTGACCAGGTAGACTGGATGTACTGGCCGGCCAAGGACGAAGCAACCTACGAGGCGTCCAAATATAACATCGCCGGAGCTGGATCCCCGCAGGGCTATGCGGTATCTCCGGCAAGCAAGAACAAGGAAACCGCAGTAAAAGTAGCCGCCTTCCTGGCAGCCAAATCAGCCGAGTATAAATATACCCAGCTGGGCAGCCCGATCGTTTCGCCTAAAACCGACAAGCCGATCGCGTCCGATGTGCCGGTTATGATGCAGCGGATTGCTGATGAGCTGCTGCCAAATGCCAAAGAATATGCGAAGCTGCTGAGCAACACCCAGATCCAGAACGCAGTTAACGACAACACTCAGAATATGCTGGTAGACGGATTTACCGCAGAGGATTTTATCGCCAACCTGAACCGGACGCTTAGCAAAGAAAATCAGTAATTTAGTCATTCTTATGCAGTCCCGACCCTGTGGCCCATGCCCCGGGGTCAGGCTGTAACGGAACAAGGAGGGAACGATCCGCATGAATAAATACTTGGGAAATAAACCGGCATTGGCGCTCTTTCTGCTCCCTGCCCTGTTATTATACAGTGTTATCCTGATCTATCCGGTACTGCAGACCGTATTCCGCAGCTTTTATGACTGGGACGGTCTGAGTACCGCTGCCTTTGCTGGCCTGGCGAATTACCGCGAGCTGTTCAATGATCCGCTGCTGGGAACTTCGCTTAAGAACGGGGCTTTGTTTGCCCTGGTACTGGCTGTGTTTCAGATCGGACTCGGGACCATTCTGGCGCTTGTGTGCGCGAATCCGCGGGTTCGCGGACGCAAGCTGCTCAAAACGGCGTATTTTATCCCCGTGGTCCTGTCGGTTACCGTTGTCTGCCAGCTGTGGATCGCCATGTACGACCCGACGAACGGGCTTGTGAACAAGCTGTTCGATGTGCTGGGTATCCCTTATCAGCAAAATTGGCTGGTTTCACCGACACAGTCGATTATTGCGATAGCTTTTGTCAACGCATGGCAGTTCATGGGCTATCAGTTCTCGCTGTTATACGCGGGTGTCAAAGCAGTCCCTGAGGATTACTTTGAGGCTGCTACGATTGACGGCTGCGGTAAATGGCGGGCACACTGGCATGTTACCCTCCCGCTGATGCGCGAGACGTTCAAATTTTGCTTCACCATCGCGATCACTTCCGGTATCGGAGCGTTCGTGCAGATGCTGATCATGACCAACGGCGGCCCGGGCACGACCAACTATACGCTGACCTTTATGATTTACCGGTATGCTTTTATGGAGAGTAACTATGGTTATGCCTGCGCTGTATCGGTTCTGCTCGTGATGATCTCGCTCGTGGCGACGGTTGTAATCAACAAAGTATTCGACCGCGGACAGCACGCCTAATGGAAAGGAGCACCTCATGAACTCAAAAACAACAACATTCCGGTCCATCGGCAGCTTTCTGCTGCAAATTCCGCTGTGGCTGTATTTTATCGTATCGGTGTACCCGCTGTTCTGGATGATTTCCTATTCCCTGAAAAATAATGATGAGATCTTCGTCACCAATCCGTTCGGGTTCCCGACCCATTTCCGGTTTGAGAACTATGTTAATGCCTGGACGCAGTTTAATATTCCGCGTTATTTTATGAACAGCTTCATCGTTTCCATTATATCTACACTGTGCATTCTGCTGCTGGCGCTGATGTTCGCTTTTGCCGTAGCCCGGATGCAGTGGAGGTTCCGCTCGGCGGTAAGAACGTATATGATTGTCGGAATGTTCATGCCGCTGCAGGTTATTATGATTCCTTTGGCCATTCTGGTGCGTGATTTTCACCTTACAAATACCTATGGGGCGCTTATCATCCCCTACATTGCTATCGGTCTTCCGTTCTCAACAATGGTGTTCTACGGGTTCCTGGTGAGCATTCCCCGGGAAATAGAAGAGGCCGCCTGCATCGACGGAGCGAGTATTTACCGGCTGTTCGGCCAGGTCATCCTGCCGCTGGCGCTGCCGGCGATTGCTACGATTGCCATTTTCCAATTCCTGAATAACTGGAACGAGTTCACACTGGCTTACATTCTTATTTCGGATGAAAATATGAAGACACTGCCGCTGGGACTGCTTTTTTTCCAAGGCTCGTACAGCACAGATTGGGGAGCGATGGGTGCGGTCATGACAATTGCTTCGGTTCCGATGGTGCTCGTCTATCTGCTGCTTAGTGAGCAGGTGGAGCGGGCAATGACAGTGGGGTCGGCGGTAAAAGGCTGATTGTTGCGGCGGAGTTGAGTTTGCAGGACTTTTAAGTTAATAGCCGGACTTTAAGATTGGAAAATCTCATGGTCCGGTTTTTTTGAGGCTGTCCTGTCGCTAACGCCGGGCCCAACGCCAACACCAACGCGCCGACGCCAACACCAACGCGCCGACGCCAACACAAAATCCAATGCAAAGCTGACACCAACGCCAACCCAATAGCCAATCCAATAGCCAATCCAATAGCCAACCCCAACCCCAACCCCAACCCCAACCCCAACCCCAACCCCAACCCCAACCCCAACCCCAACCCCAACCTGCTTACCGGCCATACAGAATATTGCCTTTACTCTAAATAATCACCCTTGACGGCTGGAAGCGGCAAATTTATAATCAAACCAAACGGACGAAGAACGTCCCGTACTCCAAGCATATTGGGGTGCGGGACTTTTTTGTGTTGGAAAGGAGAATTGGGTAATGGGATTTGCTGAGGAACATTCGAAATGGGTTGATTTTCATAAGAAACGGAGGAACGGTGAGCGGCTGGACCGCCTTGAGCGTGGACACGGACATGGAGAAAAGTTGTTTGTTGAGCGGGTTTGGTGGCCGATTTTTGGTCATATGGATGACTTGCATCCTGAGTATGAGGTCGCGGACTGGCGGGGAAGGCCGTACTTTGTTGATTTTGTGTGGAAGCGGGGGCAGATCAAGATGGCTATAGAGGTAAAAGGCTATGGCCCGCATGTGCAGCAAATGGATCGGACCAGGTACAGGCAGGAGCTCAACCGCGAAACTTATCTGCAGATAGCGGGTTATCAGGTAGTTGCGGTTCCCTATGATGATTTGGAATCAGCACCGGATCTCACAATCTCATTGTTCAAGTCCTTACTGGCTCCAAGTCTGCTGATAAATACTGAGGGGTTAGAGCATCAATACACCAGACTGGAAAAAGAGATTATGCGTATAGCGGTACGTTGGGATGGACTAATCCGTCCTGCAGATCTGGTAAAAGGGCTGGGGGTTCATCCGCGCACTGTCCGTAAATCCCTAACCCGGCTGTGTGAAAAGGGAAAGCTAAGACCTGTACCGGCGAATGGAAGCAGCAGGGTGTGCCGCTATGAATATATTCCTTCTATAATGGATAGCGGGATATGGTAGAGTGAGGCAAAAATGCCTCTGATTCGGCGGAAA
>NZ_FNDX01000012.1:88659-140444 GCF_900099765.1 Paenibacillus typhae
GCCGAAAGGAGAGGCAAAAATGCCTCTGATTCGGCGGAAAGCCGGCCGGACGCCGAAAGGAGAGGCAAAAATGCCCTTATTTGCGCCAAAAGCTGGCCTGTCCCGGTCAAGCCGTAATCTTTTCCTACTATATAATACAGTCCAGTCCAAGAGCTTCCTCTGCCGGCCGAATATACATGCTACTAGATTCAATCTCCATATTGAAGAGGTGGTATAAATGAAACGGCATTCGGCAGCGGGGAAGCGACGCACCCAATCCGCAAGAACGCGGTTATACTCCAAGCTAAGCTCCGGCCTAAAGAAGAAGCTGAGCGGCTCCCCTCCACAGCTCAAACAATCCAAACAACACAAACGAGGATTAAAACGTAAGGCAAAGGCCTACACCGTGGATTTTGCCGTGGTCGGCGACAGCCATGTGGGCTATGCGAACAGCTCAGCTGTATTCAAAGACTTGCTGCCGAAGGCGGCGGGCGGCGGGAATAAACGGTTTTTCATTTTCGGCGGAGATAATGCACAGGCCGGGGCAAATCACGGGAAGGATGCGGACGCGTATTACAGGGATTTTAAAAATATAGTCACTGCCACACTCGGCAGCATTCCCTACAAAGCTTCTATAGGCAACTGGGAAGCCAGTACCCGCCCGCTGTTCACCAAATACCTGGGAGCGGTAGCAGGGAGAAGGAATTTTCCCGGCACCCAGGGGCTGGTCCGGTATGTGTGGCTGGATTGCGCGCTGGGAAGCTTTTCGGCCGACAGCATTAATTTGCTCAAAAACCTGGACGACCGCTACTATTATATAATCGACTTTCACTGGCCGCTCCAGATCAGCGGGATTACAGTGGAACCCAGCCATGTGCTCAGCGCAGCGGAGACGGCGAAATTTTTTGCGGCGATCCCGGATAAGGCGAGGGATAAGGTACTGGCTATTTTTACCCATCACGGCCATAAGTTTTTCCGCAAGCTGACCAATATTTATCCGGGCTTCAGCAAAACCAAATTTTTCGTTACCGGCTGTTCCGGCGATTATAAATGTAAGCCGGGCGGCGACCGAGGGTATTACAACGGGACACTGAGCATTAACGGCTCCACGGTCACGGTGGATGCGTATAGAGTAACTGTTTGATGCAGACCGTCTATATGTACTGAGTTATATGTACTGAACTATATGTACGAGGTATATGTACCGACTCCAGGCTCCGCGATGCGGGGCTTTTTGCTTTTACCGGGAAAATAATGTGCCCTTTACTGTCCGGCAAAATGACAACCGCAGGGCCTGAAATGAACAGTCCTGCACCGCAAAGCCAGCAGCAGCAAGGGTTTCAGACTGGTACTAAGATGACTATAGACGGCAATTCCGCTGCTAAACTATATTGGTGGCAGAGCAAGCAGCTGCTGCCCGATGTAATGTAGAGAGCAACCCGTTTCTCTGTGCGGTTGTGAAATGAATACGCTTTCCTGTGTACGATGAGGTGAAATCCCAATTCAAGGAGGCTGTATCAAATGGTATCTAATCTAAAAAAACACACAGCGCTGACGTGGTTCCTGTGCACCAGCCTGCTCCTTTCCTTATTGATAAGCGGCGGCGCGGCAAGTGCCGAGGGGACGCCGGGAACGGTAGCCTTCCAGTCTATAGAAGCGAAGCCGATGGTGGCCCTGATGGGCAGGGGAACCAATCTCGGCAACACGTTCGAAGGGAACTGGAACAGCCAGAGCTATCAGGATGTGAAGAGCACGGTGGACGCTTTTATCGCTGCCGGCTACACGAACATCCGGATTCCGGTGAACTGGGGCGGACGGGGAACGAAATATGCCTCGACGGCAGATGAGCAGGGATATTTCTCAGCCAGTGCTCCGAATGTAGCTACGGTGAAACAGCTGGTGGATTATGTCCTGAACGATGTGAATACCGTGCGGCAGAGCCAGAACAAACAGCCGATCATCCTCATTATCAACACGCATCATGAAGAATGGGCGATGAACGCGCTGCAGGGTGAGCCTGCTTTTGAGAGCAATATGCAAAGGCTGGAGACGATCTGGACCGGCATTGCCGATTTGTTCAAGGATGCGCCGGAGACGCTGCTGTTCGAGCTGTTCAATGAGCCGCATCTGAGCATGAACACCGGGGCCGCGGCCAAGGCGAGTGTCATCGAGCTGAACAAACGGGCGTATGCGGCAATCCGCAGCTTCACTGTAAACGGCACGCAGCCGCACGCTCAGCGCAATCTTATTTTTGGCGGATACAACTATAACAGCGCATGGGGCCTGTATGATACGTACCGCAATCCGCTGGACCTGCCGGGTGAAGGAGCGGATCGTTATGTCATCGGCACCTACCACTCGTATTATCCGAATCTGGCAGACCATCTGAAGCGGGTGGACGATGTCAAAAGAGAGTTCGCAGACGTGCACGACATTCCGGTGTATATGGGCGAATTCGGGTACGAGCACCGGGGCGTCATCACCGATACGCTGCTTGATTCCTACCAGCAGATTGCGAGTAAAGCGGTCTTGGGGGGATTTGCCTTCTCGGTATGGGATGACAACGGCTGGTATCAGATCTATAACCGTTCAACCGGGCAATTCAACGCATTGAAGGATCAGGTGCTGTACCCGGGCAATTAATCCTTAGCAATGCTGGAAATGGGGAAGGAACATGGGAAATCCTATCGCGGCTTCGAAGCCGACAATAACAAATGTGTACCGCAGGCAGAGGCTGAGACGGATGGTCCGCAACAAATGGCTGTATATCATGCTTCTGCCCGGGCTCCTGTACTTTATTATTTTCAAATATGTGCCGATGTACGGCCTGCTGCTGGCCTTCAAGAATTACCAGCCTTTTCTGGGCTTTGTCGACAGTGAATGGGTGGGGCTGAAGCATTTCAACCGTTTTTTCGGGGACCCGCTGTTCTGGAAGCTGCTGAGCAATACGTTCATTCTGGCCGCCTACAATATCCTGTTCTTCTTTCCGCTGCCGATCATTCTGGCGCTGATGCTGAACGAGCTGCGGTCGCAGGCCTACAAAAAATGGATTCAGACGATGGTCTACATCCCTCACTTTATGTCCTGGGTCGTCATCGTTTCGATTGCCTATCTGTTCTTCACCACCGAGGGCGGTCTGGTCAATGAGGCGATTGCCTCCATGGGCGGGGAAAAAATCCAGTTTCTGCTCAGTCCAGGCTGGTTCCGGACGTTCATTACGGGCGAAGTGATGTGGAAGGAAACCGGGTGGGGTACGATTATCTTCCTCGCGGCGCTGGCGGGAGTGGATACACAGCTCTATGAGGCTGCCAAAATCGACGGGGCTGGGCGCATGCGCCAGCTGTGGCATATCACGCTTCCGGCTATCCGCTCCACCATTATTATTCTGCTGATCCTGCGGCTGGGGAATTTCCTCGATACCGGGTTTGAGCAAATCTTCCTGATGCTGAACTCGCTCAACCGCGAGGTCGGTGAAGTGTTCGATACCTATGTATACACCACCGGGATATCGCAGGGAGAGTACAGCTACAGTACGGCGGTCGGGTTGTTCAAGTCCGTGGTCGGCCTGGTGCTGGTGTTCGGCTCCAACTTTATAGCCAAACGTTTTGGCGAGGAAGGAATTCTCTAAGCAAAAAGGGAGAAAGGAGGTAGAATTGTGGTAAAAGAAACATCATGGGCCAGCCGGCTGTTCGATATTTGTAACATCATCGTTCTGGCAGTAATCGCACTGGTCACTATTATTCCGTTCATCTATGTCGTTGCAGGCTCGTTTGCCACCCAGCGGGAGCTGCTGGAAAAAGGGTTCATCCTCTTCCCGACCGAGTTCTCACTGGAGGCGTACAAATATATCTTTTCGACCAGCACTTTGATGCGGAGTCTAGGGGTTACTATTTTCATCACCGTTGTCGGTACGCTGATCAATATTACCTTGACCTGCCTGATGGCGTATCCGCTGTCCCGCAGGGATATGGATTTCCGCTCGCCGATCCAGCTTCTGGTCATCTTTACGATGCTGTTCAGCGGCGGGATGATCCCGACCTTCCTGGTCGTCAAGGAGCTGGGCATGCTCGATACGTACTGGTCGCTGCTGCTGCCGGGTGCGATCAGCGCCTTTAATCTGATCATTATCCGCAGCTTCTTTCAGCAGCTTCCGCCGGACCTGGAGGAGTCGGCCAAAATCGACGGTGCCAGCGACCCCGGCATCCTGCTGCGGATCGTCATTCCGTTGTCCCTGCCGGCGCTGGCTACATTCTCCCTGTTCTATGCCGTAGGTCACTGGAACACTTATTTCAGCTCCATCCTGTATATCAACGACTCGACCAAGTGGCCGATTCAGGTGCTGCTGCGGCAGATCGTCATGCTGTCCCAGGGCGGCAGCCTCGGGGATACCTCATCACTTGAGAGTAACTTTATCCCGCCGGATCAGGCTGTCAAAATGGCGGTCATCGTCATCTCCACCGTCCCGATCCTGATCGTATACCCGTTCCTGCAGAAGCATTTTGCCAAGGGTGCGCTGCTGGGATCGGTTAAGGGTTGAGGAGCCGGGGTGCCAGCGTGAAGCTCCGCCTCCGAAAGTCTGTTGGCGAGACGCAGGACTTTCTTAGAATAAGGGACATAAATGTCGTGAAGTCACTCACGGGCTTCCGGATTCTAATTAGGTGGAAAAAGGTCATCTAATTTAGAAAATTCACCCGTCCAAAGCGATTTAAGTAGAAAAAGGCAACCTAATTTGGCCGATATGCCTTCCGGATGCCCAAAACCCGAAATGTAAGCGGATTAATTCCAACTAATCTCATCACACAGGCTATTCCGAAGCATTTAAGTGGCGAAATTCCAACTAAATGCATTTAGGTCCGGTATAACACACCACAGTCAAGAAAGGAACATAACAATGACAACAAACCAAGGGGCTCAAGGTTTAAAAAGAAAAGCAATGACCGCCATTTCGGCGCTGCTCGTGCTGGGAACATTGTCCGCCTGCGGCGGCAATAACAATGCAGCCGAAAACGCACAGGGCGGAGACAGCGGCGCACCCGCCGACGAAGGGCCGTTCAAAATGTCCATGATGCTGACCAGCTACAACCCGGAGCCGATGGACCCGGAAGGTGAGCTGTATAAGCGGCTGGAGGAACGGACCAATACGGACCTCAGTATCACCTGGGTGCCGTCGACCACCTACTCAGATAAGCTGAGTGCAACAGTCGCATCAGGCGAGCTGCCGAGTGCAGTCCTTGTGCTGGACCAGAAGCTTCCCTACATTGTGAATTCAGCACGCTCCGGGATGTTCTGGGAGCTGGGGCCTTACCTGAAGGATTACCCGAACCTGAGCCGGATGGACGATGTAGCCCTGAATGCCATCTCCATTGACGGTAAGATATACGGAATTTACCGCGCACGGGATCTGGCCCGGGACGGACTGATGCTGCGCAAGGACTGGCTGGATAATCTGGGGCTGCAGGAGCCCAAGACGATTGACGAATTCTACGAAGTGCTGAAGGCATTCGTGAATAATGACCCTGACAAGAACGGCAAAGCCGATACGATCGGCCTCGCCGAGCAGCAGGTTGCGTCAGGCTGGCGGGCGATGCTGACCTGGATGGGCGGTCCGGCCGACTGGGAAATCAAGGACGGCAAGGCAAGCCCGGCACATCTGTCGCCCGCTTTTCTGGAGACGATGAAGTTCTACAAGAAGCTGTACGACGAAAAGCTGATCAACCTGGACTTTGCCGTGGTTAAAGACGGGAAGCAGATGATCAATGCCGGCAAGGCCGGGGCATGGGTTGCCAATCTGAACGATGCCAACGGCATTGAAGAAAGCGTCCAGAAGGTTACGCCGTCCGGTGCAATTACTATGGTTAATGCGCTCGAGGGTCCGGCAGGACTCCGCAGTCCGGGCGGGTCGGGCTCATACGGGATTTTCATGATTCCGAAGACGTCGGTGAAGACGGAAGCAGACCTCAAGGCTGTGCTGAACTTTTTTGACAAAGTATCCGACGAGGATATGCAGAACATGCTGGTCAACGGGCTGGAAGGCCGCCAGTTCACGCTGGATAACGGGAACTACGTAAAGACAACAGACCCGAAAATGCTGGCCGAATACGGGATGGGTGATTCCTCGCAGCTGGCAGTGTTAAGAGATAAGGTGGTGACTTACGGCAAACCGCTGGTGCACCTGCGTGACGAAATGTGGAAAAAGAATGCCGAAATCGCCGTGGTCAATCCGATCCAGCCTTTTATCTCTGATACGTACAGCGAACGCGGCTCAGAGCTCAGCAAAATCATTGACGATGCCCGGGTGCGCTTCATTATGGGCGATCTGGACGAGAGCGGCTGGAATGCGGCTGTAGCCAAATGGGAGCAGGACGGCGGCGCGAAGGTGATTGAGGAATATACGGCGGCGTACAATCAGGCAAACGGACAATAGCCGCAAGCTTTCTGAACGGGCCCTTTTGAAAATCCCCATATGCTAAAATAAAGGCAACAAACGATTGCGGGGGTAGTGAGTCATGCGGATATCGAGCTATTTACGGAAATTAATCATACTAACTTTACTGATCGGTGCTTTTCCGGTGCTGATCTTAGGCTGGTATTCCTATCACTACTCCTCCCAATCTGTGCTGCAGCAGGTCGAGGAACGCAATTCCCAGGTGCTCAGGCAGAGCCAGCTGCGGGTGGAGCAGACGCTGAAAATGATCGATTTTTCCACGACACAGCTGCTCGGTCTGCCGACGGTGACCAAGGCGATTGCAACAAAGCTTGATATAGATGATATGGAAATTATTCATGAGCTGTATAAACATCTCTCCTCAATCCAAACGTTCGAGCTGGGCATCAAGGATGTGTATCTGTACAGTCTGGAGCAGGATTGGCTGATTACCAATTCCGGCCTTGACGCCTACAATCAGCCGGGGCTGAAGGAGAAGCTCCATTCGTTCTCCGGCATGCCTAACGGTTCGATGTGGGTCAGCGGCAATTCAGCCAGCATCCAGGGGGCGGAGGAGATGGTCGAACTGAATCATGCGGTCATTAATTTGAAAAAATGGCCGATCAACGCAAGCAGGCCGCGGGGCCTGATTGCGGTAGTAATGTCCGCCCAGCAGCTCAGCGATCTGATTGACAGCGATCCGGGCATGGGCGATGTGTTCATCCTGGATGAGGACGGCCGGGTGATAACCCACCCGGATTCCTCGCTGCTGGGCAAGGATCTGTCAGAGGAGCCTTACATTCAATCCGTCAGAGCGCAAACAGAGGCTAACGGAGTCTTCAGCGGCATGGCCGGAGAGAGCAAGGCATCTATATCCTTCCGTAAGTCAGCCTACAACGGATGGACCTATGTGTCGGTTGTTCCGACGCAGGCGGTAACGCAGCAGGCCGCAGCTATCGGAAGAACCTCGATTCTGATCAGCCTCGGCGTGCTTGCGGCGACAGCACTTACAGCGCTGATCGGCTCGCGGCGGATGTACACTCCGGTGAGATCGATATACCGGTCCCTGCTGCCGGACAAAGAGCCGCGGCCCAAAAAAGATGAATTCATTGCCATTTCCGACCGGATTCAGGGCATTTTGTCCGATCAGAGCAAGCTTAAGTTTGAGCTGGCCGGACAGCAGCAGCAGCTGGCTGAGTTTCTGGTCCGCAAAATGCTGCTGGGCGAAGCAAGATCCCAGGGGATTCAGGAACGGCTGGCGGATTACGGGTACGCTTACACCGGGGACTGGACACTTATGCGGGTGCTGCTTGTGCAGATTGACCGGCTGGACAGCAGCCGTTTTACCGAGCAGGACCGGGATCTGCTGCTGTTCGCGGTCAGCAATATCGCGCTTGAAGTGGTTCCCGGAGGGGACCGGCTGCCGCCGATTGTGATCCGGGAGTCTGTTGTCATGCTGATTGGTACGAAGACGCAGTCGGAGGAGGCTTTTAAGGAAGCAGTGTATGCCAGAGCTGCTGAGGTGCAGGCTTCCGTAAAAAGCTATCTGCAGCTGCAGGCCAGCATCGGCATCAGCCGCTCCTGTACAGCATGGCCGGAGGTGAGCCGCGGGTATGAGGAAGGCGAGAATGCGCTGAAATACCGGGCCAGATTGGGCGGGGAGGTCATCCTGTTTATTGAGGATGTCCAGCCTGCCCGGCGGGAGGAGATCGTCTATCCCAAAACACTGGAGGATGAGCTGACCGGAGCAATCAAGTCGCTCGACCGGCAGCGTGCGGCGGAAGCCCTATCCTTAATGATGAATGCGCTCGCAAGCGAGGAATATGATCATCAGGAGTATCAGATGTCGCTGGTGCGGCTGCTGATGGCTCTCATCCGGCTGCTGCAGGATGCCGGTATTTCGCATCATCAGCTTAAGTCTGACGGCGACTCGCTGTTCGAGGAGCTGCTCGGCATGCACAGTCCCCGTGATATTGAAGCATGGTTCATTGATACGCTTGTTCTGCCGGCTGCCGGGCTGCTTGAAGAACGGCAGAGAAATCAGTTCACCAGCATTTCCGAAGAAGTGAAGCAGCTGATTGCGGAAGCCTTTGACACCGATCTGACGCTGGAAAAATGCTCTGCGAGGCTGAATTATCATCCGCAGTATATAAGCCGGGTATTCCGCCAGGAGACCGGTATCAGCTTCACCGACTACCTGGCGCATTACCGGATGACCGTAGCCAAAAGATGGCTCAAGGAAACGGACCTGACGATTACCGAAATTGCCATGAAGCTGAAATATAACAACCCGGCGAATTTTATCCGCTATTTCCGTAAGATGGAGGGGATCACACCGGGCCAATACCGGAATAATCTGACGGAATAGCTGAAGAATGCCGCCGGGGTCTACAGAGAACAGGAAAGGTGTGCATTGCAATTGAGCAGAAGCGGACCCTACGGGTTTTTCAAGGATAGCGGCAGCCAGTATGTCATCACGACACCCCGGACACCGGCAAGGTGGTTCAACTATTTATTTAACGATTCCTATTATATGGAGGTTTCCCAGACCGGACAGGGGGACAGCATTGCTTTTGCGCCCCGGCACCGTACCATTACGCGGGGCTACCGCTTTTTTTATGTGAAGGATCACGGAACAGGGCAGGCTTGGGCTCCGCTGTATCAGCCGCTGAAGAGTGAACCGGATGCTTATGAGTGCATTCATGGCCTGGCGGACAGCGAAATCCGTTCCAGTACCCATGGGATTGATACGTCAGTGCATGTGTTTGTCCCTCGTGAAGGCCAGCAGGAAATCTGGACGGTGACGCTGAGGAATACAGGGGCAGAGCCGAGGGAGCTATCACTGTTCGCGGCTTATTCCCTGGAGAACGGCGGCGTTATGGGCAGCAAATGTGATCTTGATGAAGAGACACAGATTCTGTCTGCGTATTCTTTTCCCTATCATGTGACCTATGAGCAAAAAGCGGGCTGTGACGATCATACCAACGTTGTCTACGTCTATTCTGACCGGAAGGTGGATTCCTATGACTGCAGCCAGCGGACCTTCTTTGGCGGAGACGATATTTATGAGCTCCCGGCAGCTGTGCAAAGTGGAAGCTGTTCGGGACAGAGGGCGGAGGCGGAGCATCCGGTGGGAGCAATGCAGCAGCGGATTACCCTTCAGCCGGGAGAAGCGGCGGTAAGCCGTTTTGTGGCCGGCTGCGGTCATTCGCTTGAAGAGATTGCTGCAGATAGAGCCAAGCTGATTGCCAAAGGCTTTGATGTTTTGCATAAGGAAGTTTTGGCGTATTGGGAGCAGCTATGCAGTACGTTCCAGATAGAAACTCCGGACGAGAACGTTAATTCCTTCATGAATGTCTGGCTCAAAAAACAGATCGTCATGCAGACCCGCACGAACCGCATGTCCAATTACTGCCCGGTCCGCAACCAGCTGCAGGATGCCCTGGGCTATGCGCTGATTGATCCGGCGGGAGCCGCAGCGTATATGATCTCTGTGCTGGAAGGCCAGGAAAAGAGCGGGTTTATCCAGCAGTGGATCATGACGGACGGATCACCGCCCAAAAATCTGTGTCTGCTGAAGCATACAGACGGCCCGGTCTGGCTGATTATCTGCATGATTGCGCTGGTGAATCAGAGTGGAAATGCGGAGCTCCTGCACCGGCAGGTGGCCTTCAAGGACTCGGATGACACCGCTTCCATTTATGAGCATCTGGTGCTCGCTGCTGATTATATGGCGGGTGCGACCGGGGAACACGGCATTTGCCTGATGGGTGACGGCGACTGGAATGATCCGATCAACGGTCCCGGCCGGCTGGGCCGGGGCGAATCGGTCTGGAACACGATGGCACTGGTGTATGGCATCCAGACCCTTCTGCCTTTCTGTGAACGGCTTGGTGATACGGAAAGTGCAGAGCGCCTCCGGTCGGCGGCTGTACGGCTGGCGGAAGCGGTGAACACCAGCTGCTGGGACGGGGCATGGTACATCGCCGGATTCGATGATAACGGCGAGCCGTTTGGAACAGCCCGGGACGAGGAGGGACAGCTGTTCCTGAACACCCAGACCTGGGCAGTTATGAGCGGAATTGCGGATGGGGAGCGGCTTGCGAAATGCCTTGCGGCGATCGACAGTCTGGATACCCCGTTCGGGCCGCGGCTGCTTGTGCCGCCGTTCAGCGGCTGGAATCCGAAATGGGGGCGGATCAGCCTTAAGCTGGCAGGTACAACAGAGAACGGCTCTGTCTATTGTCATGCCTCCATGTTCAAGGCATTCGCCGACTGCATCGCCGGACGGGGTACGGCAGCCTGGGAGACGATCAGGCGGACGCTGCCGACGAACAGGGACAATCCGCCGGAGCGTAACGGGCAGGTGCCGGTTTTTGTACCGAATTACTATTTCGGTCTGGCCGGCTCGCCTGGCTACGGCAAGTCCAGCCATCATGTCTCCACAGGTACGGTAGGCTGGATGCTCTGGACCACACTGGAATATGCGCTTGGCATCCGGGCGACGGCAGACGGCCTAGTCATTGACCCCTGCATTCCGGCAGAATGGTCCGGTTACCGGGTGGAGCGAAGGTTCCGTAACGCGGTATACCGGGTTGAAGTAACGAACCCTGACCGGATCAGCCGGGGAAATACGATTGTGCTTGTGGATGGCAAAGCCTGGAGCGGTATAGAGCTTCCTTATGAAGACGGCAGGGAATATGAGATCACTGTCCAGCTTGTGCCGGAAGGATGAATAGAGCAGGAATAGACAAGATTGGAGTGAATGCAGCATGCTGTTTCCAAAGGATACGCTAACGCGCGAGGTCAAGGATCTGTCGGGGATCTGGCGCTTCAAGCCGGACCCGGAGAACAAGGGCAGGGAGGAGGAGTGGTACAAGGCACCGCTTCACGACACCATTCCTATGCCGGTACCCGCCAGCTACAATGACATCACCCAGGATGCGGCCTTGCGGGACCATATTGGGGATGTGTGGTATGAGCAGACCTTTATTGCACCGCGTTCCTGGTCCGGGGACCGGATCGTGCTCTGGGTTGGAGGCGCCTGCCATCATGCAGTTGTATGGGTCAACGGAGCAGAAGCGGCGGCGCATAAAGGGGGCTTTCTTCCTTTTGAGGCCGATATTACGGAGCTGATTGTACATGGTCAAGAGAACCGCGTAACGATCGTGGTGAACAATGTGCTCAGCTGGCAGACCCTGCCGCCGGGCCGGATCAAAACGTTTGATGACGAGAAGCACCCGGAGGGCTACCGGGTACAGGAATATTTTCATGATTTCTTCAATTATGCCGGACTGCACCGGCCGGTGAAGCTGTACCGGACATCGCAGAGCTACATTAAGGATATAACAACAACAGCAGATGTACAGGCCGGAACGGGGATCGTTTATTATACCGTGGAAGCCTCACGGCCTGAAGGTGAGGTCAGGGTCCGGCTGCTGGATGAAGACGGGATAACGGTAGCCACAAGCAAAGGAAGCTCAGGCACTCTGCGCGTAGAGAACGCCCGGCTGTGGAAGCCGCTGCAGGCGTATCTGTATTCTTTTCACGCTGAGGTATGGGGAGCTGACGGAGAACGGGAAGACCATTACCAGCTGCAGATCGGGATACGGACGGTTAAAGTGGAAGGGACCCGATTTCTGATCAACGGGGAGCCCTTTTATTTCAAAGGCTTCGGGAAGCATGAGGACAGTGACATCAGGGGCAAGGGAGTGGATCAGACTGTCAATGTGAAGGATATGAACCTGCTCCGCTGGATAAATGCCAACTCCTTCCGCACCTCTCATTATCCGTATGCCGAGGAGCTGCTCGATCTGGCTGACCGGGAGGGGATTGTCGTTATCGGCGAGGTTCCGGCGGTGGGGTTCACCTTTTTCAACTATAACGACAAGGTGTACGCCCCGGACAAGGCTAACGATGAGACACTGGCCCATCATCTGGAGGTGCTGACAGCCCTTATTGCCCGTGACAAAAATCATCCGTCCGTCGTCATGTGGAGTCTGGCCAATGAAGCGGCTAATTTTCAGGAGGAGTCCGTGCCTTACTTCCGCCAATTGGCCGACACCGCACGCAGGCTGGATCCGCACCGCCCGATAACGATTGTGCAGTGGCCGCTGCCGGACAAGTGCAGGGTATCGCAGTTTTTTGACGTCATCTGTGTGAACCGTTACTATTCGTGGTATCAGGACCCGGGGGCGCTGGAGCTGGTGGAGCATCAGGTGGAGTGGGAGCTGAAGGGCTGGTTCCGCACCTTCGGCAAGCCGGTCATCATGAGTGAATACGGGGCAGACGCGATCGCCGGGTTCCACCAGGACCCGCCGGTGATGTTCACCGAGGAGTACCAGCAGGAGCTGCTTACCCGGTATCATAATGTGTTTGACCGGCTTGATTTTGTAATCGGCGAGCATGTATGGGCATTTGCCGATTTCGCTACCAAGCAGGGCATTACCCGGGTAGGCGGCAACAAGAAGGGCATATTCACCCGCCAAAGGCAGCCCAAGGCTGCCGCCCATATGCTCCGCCGCCGCTGGAGTGAGATGGGGGATTATTCCGTTAAGATTTCGAAGGAACACGATCAGAAATAAAGCCAAAGCCGCGCTGGGATGCGCGGCTTTGGCTTTTGGCTAGTTTAGCTGGCCAATTCATCGGCTCTGATTGCTTAGAATGGCCTATGTGACATATCTGGCTGTTGCTAAATTCGCAGAAAATCACATTCTATTGCATTTTGTACAGCAGAATCTGGTGCAAAACGCACTTTTGGCTGAAAATCCGGAAATCTATTGCATGTAATACAACAGAATCCGGTTTGGAGCATCCCGCGGTCATTCAAGTGTACGTTACTGCACGCTGAGATTGTCCCAATTCACCTGAAACTCCTCCAGCATGCCTTCCTTGGTCAGCTTGCCGCCCAGATAACCCTGTATGCTGCTGGACAGCTCCTGGGGCATCCCGTTAGGCAGGCGTGACCAGTTCCAGGTCAGGGCCTGATCCTTATCTGTATATTCCAGCACCTCTGCACCCAGGGAGCCCAGATCCTCTACGGTCCCTTCAATGCTGTCGAGCGCAGGGATAAACTGGAACTCCTTGGTGATGTAGGTTTTGCCGGTCTCGGAGGTGACGAGCCAATCCAGAAATAGCTTGGCTTCCTCTTTGACTGGAGAGTACTTGTTGACGACCCAGTTGCTTGGAACGCCCACATACAGCTTGTCGTTGTCTTCCGCCGTATCGTCGATAGGCATCGGCAGGATGCCAAGGTTCAGCTCCGGATCAATGCCGTCGATCTGGCCTTGGGTCCAGTTCCCCTGCTGCATCATCGCAGCTTCCCCGCTGGCGACCATGGTGACCTGGGTATTGTAGTCGGTCGAGAGCGGATTCTTGTTGCCGTACTCCACCGTCAGATCCAGCAGGTCAATCCACCGGGAGAACACCGGGTCCCCGGCAAAGGTCTTCGAGCCGTCCGTCAGCCCGGCGATAAATGCCTCAGGATCGGGCTGCTGGGCGAAAGCCACGTTCACATTGTGGTTGCCGAGGACGAACCACTCCTGATATCCGTTGGCAAAAGGGGTGATGCCCGCTGCCTGCAGCTTCTCGGCCGCCTCTCTCAGCGCGGTGAGCGTCAGCGGCTTTTCGGTAATCCCGGCCTGCTGGAACAAGTCCTTATTATAAATAAAGCCATAGCCTTCCAGATTCATCGGCATGCCGTAGAGCTTGCCATCAACAGTCATCTGTTCCGCAGCAAGCGGCTTTACATCCTTGGCCCAGGCTTCACCGCTGAGATCCTCCAGATATTCCAGCCACATGTCACGCTCATTATTGCCGCCGATGGTGAAAATGTCCGGCTCATCCCCGGACGAGAACTTGGCGCGCAGGGAGGCCCCGTAGTCGCTGCCGCCGCCGACACTCTGGATTTCAAGACGGATATCCGGGTGTTCCTTTTCAAATTCCGTTTTCAGCGAGGCCAGCGCCTCGGAGATTTCAACCTTGAACTGGTAGATATGCACCGTTTTTATTCCATCCGCATTGCCGCTGCCGCGTCCGCAGCCGGAGATAAGTCCAGCCAGCAGCAGAGAGCATGCGAGGAGAATTCCGCGTTTTTTGTTCATATCGATTCATCCTCTCAGCCTGAAAAGTACGTTACCATACGTTAGCCCTTCACAGAGCCCTGGGCAATGCCTTCAATAATATACTTCTGCATCAGCAGGAAAAAGATAACCACCGGCGTAATACCGAGCACGAGACCCGGGAGCGCCAGATCCCACTGCTTGGTGTATTGTCCGAAGAAGCTGTAAGTCGCGATCGGAATTGTCCGCAGCTCCGGGCTCTGCAGAATCAGTGAAGGCATGAGGTAATCATTCCAGATCCACAGCGTGTTCAGAATGATGACCGTCACAATGATCGGCTGCATAAGCGGCAGCACAATCCGGAAAAACGTACCGTAAGGACTGCTCCCGTCCACCCGCGAAGCTTCTTCAATGTCAATCGGCACCGACTTTACAAAGCCGTGGAACAGAAACACAGTCATCGGGGCGCCGAACCCCAGATAAGCGAGGATCAGGCCGGCGGTCGTATCCATCACACCAAGGCCGCTGACAATCTGTACCAGCGGGATCATGATAGCCTGAAAAGGAATGACCATAGCCGCCACGAGTGCGATATAAAGAATACGGTTGTACAGGCTGTTATTGCGGACCATTTTATAGGCGGACATGGAGCACAGGAAGGCCAGCAGAATATTACTGGCTACCGTGACGACCAGGGAGTTCAGAAAAGCATGCGGGAAAGCCGTTGCTTTCCAGGCCTCGGCGTAATTGCTCCACTGGAATGCTGTAGGCAGTGCAGCGGAATCCGACAGAATCGCACTGTAGCTTTTGACCGAGTTGGCCAGCAGGAAATAGAACGGAACAAGAAATACCAGTGCCAGCAGGATGAGCAGCAGCTCGGTCAGCAGCAGGGGAATCTTATATTTTTTGGCGGCAGTCTCCATTACAGCTCCACCTCTCTTTTCTTGGTTGCCCTAACCTGCAGCAGGGAGATAACCGCTACAATGACGAAGAAAACCATCGCCTTCGCCGAGCCCATTCCGAACCGGCTGATCGTGTAGGCTTCATTATAAATATTGAGCGCTACCGATTCGGTAGCCTTGAAAGGACCGCCCTTGGTCAGCGACAGGTTCAGGTCGAACAGCTTGAAGGACCAGGAGATCGACAGGAACAGGCAGACCGTAACCGCCGGCATGACCAGCGGAATGGTTACATGGCGCAGCGTCTGCATCAGCCCGGCACCGTCCACTCTGGAAGCTTCAATCAGGCTCTGCGGCACGTTGTTGATTGCGGAAATGTAGATGACCATGAGATAGCCTGCATTTTGCCAGACAAATACAATAACGATCGCCCAGAACGCCGTCCCTTCCGTACCGAGCCAAGGCAGATTAAAGAACGGCCAGCCGGTGGCTGCCCCGATCGAGGCAAACCCTCTGACAAAAATAAACTGCCAGATGAACCCGAGCAGCAGTCCGCCGATGACATGGGGCACAAAAAAGACGGTCCGCAGCAGGTTGCGGGTGAACAGCTTGCGGGTCAGCACGTAAGCGAGCGCGAAGCCAAGAAGATTGGTCAGCACAAGACCGAATAAAGTGAACTTGGCCGTAAACCAGAACGAATTCAGGAAGGAAGGGTCCTTGGTGAAAATATGTAAATAGTTCCTCAGCCCGGTCCACTCGACATGACGCGAGATCCCGTTCCAGCTGGTAAACGAATAATACAGCCCCAGGAAGAACGGAATCAGAACAATAACAAAGAAAAACAATGACGTCGGCCCGACAAAAATGAACTGCTGCATCAGGCGTGATCGCTTACTACGGTCCATCATTCCTCACTCCTTTGTGTAAAGTTAAGCATTTGATTAAATAACCGGAAGGGTGATTAACCGAATCATTTTTGCTTAATATTGACAGCCCTTTCATAGTGACGTTATGGTAGACTGGTCAGATGAAAAGGGAGGCTGAGGCAGTTGACAGGACTACTAGGTAATCATTTTGTTACTCAGATAGGTATTCTGGTGAATGATGTGGAGAAGGTAAGCGCGGCATATGCGGCATTTTTCGGGCTGGAGCAGCCGGAAATTGTGGTTACGGATACAGCTGAACTTGCGCAGACGCGGTATAACGGGAGCAAGACGGAGGCGCGGGCGAAGCTGGCCTTTTTTGACATGGGGTCCCTGCAGCTGGAGCTGATTGAGCCTGACCACCAGCCGAGCACCTGGCGCGACTATCTGAATGAGCACGGAGAAGGCCCGCATCATATTGCATTTGTGATTGAGGGTATGCAGGAGAAGATCATGTTACTTGAAGGCAAGGGGTTTGCGCTGCAGCAGAAGGGTGAGTATACCGGCGGACGTTATGCGTATATGGATACTTTTAAGGAATTGAAGGTACTTGTGGAGCTGCTGGAGAACGATAAATAATAATGGTTAACCCATAGAGGAGGACTTACGGATGGAAAATATTCTGATAACCGGTGCCGGCCGCGGACTGGGCCTTGACCTGACTGCCGAGGCGCTGGAACGGGGGTACTCGGTTATTGCCGGTGTGCGCAACCCGGACGGGCAAGCGGAGGAATTGTCTAAGCTTGCCGCAGATTACGGGGAAAAGCTAACCGTCACCAGGCTGGATGTGACGGATGAAGCGGGAATCGCAGCGCTGGCTGCTGAGCTTAAAGAGCAGGGCCGCACGCTTGGTGCCATCATCAACAACGCGGCTGTGCTTACTGCACGCAACACACAGGTTGAAGCGCTAGACCTGCAGGACATGGTCACTACAATGGACATTAATTTGTACGGGCCTATCCGTGTGGTCAAGCATTTCCTTCCGCTGCTTACGGAAGCAGATCCGTCCATTATTAATATCTCGTCGGAAGCGGGCAGCATCACCAATGCATATCCCGGAGACTATCCGTACAGCATCTCCAAGACGGCGCTCACTATGTTCTCCCAGCAGCTGCATGTGTATCTGCAGGAACGCGGAGTCCATGTGCTCAGCGTCCACCCGGGCTGGATGCATACCGATATGGGCGGAGAGCAGGCACCGACCGATCCGCGCCAAAGTGCCAGGGGCGTGCTTGATCTGATTGAGCAGCGTACGGCTCCTGAGGGCCATTTCAGGTTTGTGGATTATACGGGTAAGGATATGAAGATATAGACAACGGATTAAACATTCCTGATATACAAAAGCGGTAAGGCATCGTCCGGAAGGAGCGCCTTACCGCTTTTTGCATTAGTCTCATCATCCCGCAGCGCCCACCCGCAGCAAATCCTCCAGCCCGCCCTCGTCAATGGGCTTCTGCAAAGAATCCTTGCCGGCCAGAAGCTCCCCGCTGAGCAGATGCAGCTTGGCATCGGTCATAAAGCGATCAGCTGAACCGCCTACTGGTTGCAGCCGGCCTCCAGAATATCTTCATTTCTATACGCAAGCTTTTTCAGCACTGGCTTGAGGGAATTGCGTACTTGGGCAGTATCATCAACCAGCAGAAAAAGATGTGGATTGCGGGATCATAAGCACAAAAGCGGAAATGAGCAGCAGCAGACAGCCCCAGTAAGCGTGACGGTAACCGAGCAGCAGGGCCGCTGCCCCGCCTGCCAGACTGCCGAACAGTCTGCCCAGTGTAGACGCATTAGTATATAGGGTTAAAGCATAACCGGGCAGATCTGGCAGAAGATCCTGTATATAGCTGATGCGGCCGCCGAAATCACCGCTACGAAAAAGGCCAGCAGTGTCTGTCCGGCAATAATCTGCCATAGCCCGTCCGAGCACAAAACCAGCACATAACCAGACGGAATGAAATCTCTAATTTTGCACTGATTTTTCCGTCAATTGTTCAGGTGTTTATGAAAGCGGTTATCTTTTATGATTAAATAGGATGTAACCGTTATCATAAAGAGCTGAGGAGTGACTATGGATGGAAACCGCGACATATCCTTTCCAGCAGACCGGACTGCCGCTTAATGAACGTGTGCAGGATCTGCTGTCCCGATTGACTTTGGATGAAAAAGTAAGCTTGATTCCGCAATATCAGGCGGAGATTGAGCGTTTGGGCATAGGTGCCTATAAGCACGGTACGGAAGGAGCGCACGGCATTTCCTGGCTGGGCAAAGCCACCTCTTTTCCGCAGCCTGTCGGACTGGCCTGCACCTGGAATCCCGAGCTGCTGAAGCAAGTCGGCTCGGCGATCGGCGATGAAGCAAGAGCTTTTTATAAAAAGAATCCGACTGTAAACGGACTGACCCTCTGGGCGCCGACGGTGGATATGGAGCGCGACCCGCGCTGGGGGCGTACAGAGGAAGCCTATGGGGAAGACCCTGAACTGACCGGTCAGCTAAGTACTGCCCTGGTCAAAGGAATTCAGGGCGATCATCCGGTGTACTTGAAAGCGGTAGCAACGCTGAAGCATTTTCTCGGCAACAATAATGAGATTAACCGCGGAGTAGATTCGTCCAGCATTGACCCGCGCAATCTGCGTGAATATTATCTGGAAGCCTTCAAGCCTGCCTTCAAGGAAGGCGGGGCGCAGTCAATGATGACCGCCTACAATTCGCTTAATGGTGTGCCTGTTATTTTACACCCTGCGGTCATGGATGTGGTCAAGGGCGAGTGGGAAATGGACGGGTTCATTGTAAGTGACGCCGGAGATTTGTTCGGTATTGTAAAAGATCATAAATACTATGAATCGTTTGCCCGGTCGATGGCGGAATCGATCAAAAACGGGATCGACAGCGTAACCGAAGAAACAGCGGAAACGATCAAGGTCATTCATGAGGCACTGGCTGAGGGCCTGCTCACCGAAGAGGATCTGGACCGTGCGCTGTTCAACACCTTCCGCGTCCGCTTCCGGCTTGGCGAGTTTGATCCGGAGGAAGGGAATCCGTATACAGCGATAGACGATTCCGTCATTCTGAGCAAGGCGCACAGTGAGCTGTCACTGGAAGCGGCGAAGCAGTCGATTGTGCTGCTGAAGAATGAGAATGGCGCACTTCCGCTGAACCGGCAGGAGCTTTCCAAAGTAGCCGTAATCGGACCGCTTGCGGACGAAGCCTTCAGAGACTGGTATTCCGGCACTTTGGCTTATGGAGTGACTCCACTGCAGGGTGTGACCAAAAAGCTGGCCGGCAAGCAGGTGACCTTTGAAAGCGGCGATGACCGGATTATTCTGACCTCGGCTGACGGCGGGCAGGCTGTCGGCATGACCGGCGAAGACGGCAGGCTGGCTGTGCTGTATGATGCTCCGGAGCGCGGGGAATTGTTCCGCCATACAGCCTGGGGCTGGACCGCCAATACGCTTGAAGCGACAAGCCGCGGGCAGTATGTCACACTGAACGACGCCGGAACCCTTACGGCTTCCGCAGACGAAATCTACGGCTGGTATGTGAAGGAATCGCTGAACCTTGTACCTGAGGAAGACGGGACGGTCAGCCTGCACACATGGAACGGCAAGCCGATAACCGTTGCTTCAGACGGTACGCTTCAATCCGCGGAGCAAGAGGCTGCTGAGGCCAAAGCGCACGCCTTCCGCAAAAACATTGTGGTAAACGGCGTGGATGCTGCGGTTGCAGCGGCTAAAGATGCAGAGGTTGCGGTTGTATTCGTCGGCAACCATCCGCTGCTCAACGGCAAGGAAGAAATAGACAGACCGGATATCGTACTGCCGGAAGAACAGGAGAATCTGGTAAAGGCAGTCTACGCAGCTAATCCGAACACGGTCGTAGTTATCGTCGGCAGCTACCCGATTACATCCACCTGGATCGACGAGCATATCCCGGCCGTGCTGTATACCTCGCACAGCGGACAAGAGCTTGGCAATGCGGTGGCCGAGGTGCTGTTCGGGGGCTACAGCCCGTCCGGCAAGCTGAATATGACCTGGTTCCGGTCTGTTGACCAGCTTCCGCCGCTGATGGATTACGATATTATCAAGGGCAAAAGAACATATATGTACTTTGACGGCGAGCCGCTGTATCCGTTCGGCCATGGCCTGAGCTATGCGCAGGTAGCTTACAACGAACTGGTGCTTAAATCCGGTGAGCTTGAGCTTGACGGTACGATCAGCCTTGAGGTAGAGCTGGAGAACGCCGGTGCAGTGGACGGAGACGAGGTTGTCCAGTTGTATGTGCAGTCGCTGTCAACCCGGATCAAACGTCCGCTCAAGCAATTGAAGGGATTCAAGAAGGTTAGACTGGCGGCAGGAGACAAGCAGACGGTTGCCTTTTCCCTTCCTGTCTCTGAGCTGTCCTTCTGGGATGTAACCCGGGAACAGTACTGCGTGGAGGACGGAGAGTACAATATCCTGATTGGACGTTCCTCCGGCGACATCAAGCTGTCCGCGAAGATCAGAGTACACGGTGAGGTGGTGCCGGCCCGTAATCTGTATCTTCCGGTAAAAGCGGAGAATTATGACGATTACGAAGCTGTTTACCTTGATGAGTGTAAAGCAGGCGGGTCATCGGTTCATCCGGTACAAGACGGCGCCTGGATCGGCTTCCATAACGTGCAGCTTGCGGAAGGAGCGGCGGGAGTTGAAGCATTGGTATCCTCTAGCTGCGGCGGCAGCATAGAGGTGAGAACCGGCAGTCCGGCAGGCAAGCTGGCCGCAACGCTGGAGGTACCGGCGGGCGGACAGCAGGAATGGAATACTCTGACTGCCGATGCAGAAATAGATGCCGGCACAGCTGATGTGTTCCTTGTCTTTACGGGTGAAGTTCTGTTCAGCCGCTTCCGGTTTACAGTATAAATGCGCGGCAGTGAAGGTTCAGGAGAAGATGAATAAGTAAGGCGAAGCCCCGCAAATTCTGCTAGTCAGAATGGCGGGGCTTTTTGTATGGTTTGGGATAAAACTCATAGCAGGAAAGGAACATATGTTCTAATATTGGCTGGTGGTTACTAATTTTATGGAGCTGATAGATATGTTGGAACTTATAAATTTTTTACTGGCGGCCAAGAAAGCAACTTATGCCGGGAAGGGGCCTGAACGCTCACCGTCCCGCCCGGCTTCCCATGACCTGGCATTTGAATGCGGGAATCTGAAATATATAGATACCTATCTGGGGGCTGAAAGCTTTGCGGGCGAAGAAGCCCTTTGGAAGGATGACAAGCCCTTATGGGCAATGAATTATGCCGGACGTGTTATAGGAGACGGGTTCAGCGGGGATTTTCTGAAAGAAGCACTGCTACAGGTAACGACAGAGCTGCCGTTCAGAGGACCGGAGCTCTATACCAGTGGGCATTTTACTTATGTCTGCAGAGTGGATGGGGATTTCAGCTGGTTCAGCGGTGCTGAAGAAATCCGCGCGGGAGAGACGAAAATTTACGAGTGTCTGTTCCACGGGGGCTTAATTAAATAAAAACATGGGAAAAATAAACCCGCCAGGCTGTGTAATCACGCAGCCTGACGGGTTATTAATGCTGTCTGTCTCAGTCCCCGCCGCCCCCGCCGCCACCGGAATCGCCGCCCCCGCCGCCTGAATCACCGCCGCTGTGGCCTCCGCTGTCCCATCCCCCGTGACTGCTGTGGCCGCTGTCATGGCTGCTCCAGCCGCTGCCGCCATGGTGATGGTCATGATGATTAGGATTGTGATGGCTATGATGCCCGTGATGCTTCTGGGTGCTGTCAGGATCATCATTACGGTGAAGATCACTTGTGAACATGTTAGGGTCCGCTCCGGTAAAGAAATAATGGTCTGATGAGCTGCTGCTTCCCCCGCGGCCGTTGCCTCTGTTTCTATTATTACGTGCCGCAGCCTGAGCAATGATAATCAAAAAAACGCCGGCAAAAATAATTCCTATAACCAACCTGATTCCGCTCCTTTTTTAGGAAGTGAATAAAGAGGACTTCTAAAGCGATCATACCATAATTTTCAAAATATGTGTGTGACCCGGTTCGGGCTAAAAAAAATTCTCCAGATCTTGCCGAAACTGCCGGGGAGTCAGTCCGGTGAATTTTTTAAATACCTTGGTGAAGTAGCTCTGGTCGTTAAAGTGCAGCCGGGTAGCAATATCCGACAAGGTAATGCCCGGCAGCGTCATCAGGCGTTTGGCTTCCTCAATCCGTTCGCGCTGAATATAGTCGCTTACGGCCAGTCCGGTTTCTTTCTTGAACAGGTGGGACAGATAGCTAGGGTTTAGTCCGGCAATTTCCGCGAGCCTGCCCAGTGTAATTTCCTCGTACAAATGGTTAAAAATATAATTCTGGCACAGGGCAGACATGCGGGAATGCTTCGATCTGCGGTTATCACGGACCCGGTCGGCGAAATCGCACAGTGCGGCAGTCTGGGCGCGGTCCACAGCCGGAATATCATTTAGCTCCTCGATGTGCTGGATGTGAAAATCACTGAGGGTATAGGCAATCTCCCAGAACAAACCGCCCTCGATCGCTGCCCGGGTCGCCAGGGTGATGGAGGAGACAGCCAGGTTTTTTTTGCTGCGCAGCCGGCTTTTTTTGGACAGCAGGCCGAATCTTTCTTCGGAAAAAGCCGCCTGGCTCGCCAGCAGCCCCTCCTTATCCCCGGCTGCAATAAAACGGAACATTTCGCGCTCCAGCATCGGGTCATGATGCAGCCACTCATTCTCCCGCCGGTAAGAAAGGTCAAGATCCGGCCCGTCACCGGCATATTCTGCTGACTGCTGAACCGGGGCAGCCAGCAGCAGGTCGGTAACCGACAGTTCTTCGCCGGTTACCAGCGTGTGCAGCAGGAGAGCCGCGTGGTACCACCGCGTCCGGCTTAGCACCGGCAGGCTGCGGTAATATTGTAGCCAGCGCTCCTGCTGGCTTGGAGCAAGGTTATAATCACGCATCAGGTCCGCCGCGTTATCCCCGGTAATGGGTGCCGATAGAACAGGCCCGATAATAACTGTTCCGGAGGAGTTGGGCTGCCCGTCAGGGAGCCTGAGCAGAATGAACTGCTCCAGGAAACCTGTCGTATACAGTTGCGGGAGAGATGAAACGCCGCAGCCCTGCACCCCGGTCTGCTGGGCTGCGTGGTCCGTAACCTCAGCAAGCAGACTCCCGCTTCCCTGAAGCGGTGTCCGGCACTCAAAGGACGCGGGCAGGGCCAGATGTACACTGCCGCCGGTATCCAGCCAGAATACCGGAATACGGTAAGCCTCATAGATCAGCTTACAGATATAGGAAATTCGTCCCGTACCCTCTATACGTCCAAGCATAAGTTCTCCTCCTTTATCCCAAAGAAAATACCACAAAACAAATGAAAATACCATAAAAGCACAGTGGATTTCGTTAAAATAATGATCAAGAAAACGCATACTTGGGAGGCTGACATAGTGACAAAAGCGAAGACTACGACCCATATCCGCGATCTGATCGCACAAATGACGCTGGAAGAAAAGGCCGGGCTCTGCTCAGGGCTGGATTTCTGGAATACAAAAGGGATTGAACGGCTTGGGATTCCTTCCGTGATGGTAACGGACGGGCCGCACGGCTTGCGGAAGCAGCAGGGAAGCGCGGATCATCTGGGTCTGCACAACAGTGTGCCGGCAACCTGTTTTCCTTCGGCGGCAGGCCTTGCCTCTACCTGGGACCGTGATTTAATTACACAGGTTGGTGAAGCGCTCGGAGCAGAGTGCCAGGCGGAGAATGTAGCTGTGCTGCTCGGTCCGGGGAACAATATCAAGCGTTCGCCGCTGAACGGTCGGAATTTTGAATATTTTTCAGAAGACCCGTTTTTGGCCTCAGAGCTGGCTGCAAGTCATGTCCGTGGTGTACAGAGCCAGGGCGTCGGAACGTCGCTCAAGCATTTTGCCGCCAACAATCAGGAGCACCGCAGAATGTCAATCGATGCCGTCATTGATGAGCGGACCCTGCGTGAGATCTATTTGGCCAGCTTTGAAGGAACTGTCAAGCAGAGTCAGCCCTGGAGCGTAATGTGCTCCTACAATCAGGTGAACGGTGAGTTTGCTTCCGAGAGCGAAAAACTGTTGACGAAGGTGCTTCGCGACGAATGGGGGTTTGAAGGCTTTGTAGTATCCGACTGGGGCGCGGTGAATGAGCGGGTGAAGGCGCTGCAGGCCGGGTTGGAGCTGGAAATGCCTGCAAGCAACGGGATCGGAGATGCCAAAATTGTAGCCGCTGTAAATAGCGGCGAGCTGCCGGTGGAGACGCTGGATAAGGCTGTAGAACGGCTGCTGTCCTTTGTTTTCAAAAGTGTGGAGAGCCGCAAGGAGAACGCCTCGTTCGATAAGGAGCGTCACCATGCACTCGCACGTCAGGTTGCGCGGGAGAGTATGGTGCTGCTGAGAAATGAAGGGGGCATTCTGCCGCTGGCGAAGAGCGGAACGATCGCCATTATCGGCGAATTTGCCAAAAAACCGCGCTATCAGGGCGGCGGCAGCTCGCATGTGAATCCGACAAAGCTGGATGATGCATTTGCCGAGATGCAGGCGGTTGCCGGAGCTTCTGCCAGCTTCCTGTATGCACAGGGGTATGAGCTTGAAAGCGATGAGGTCAATGAGCATCTGCTGAAAGAGGCGCAGGACATAGCGGGGCAGGCGGATGCTGCTGTGCTTTTCCTCGGACTGCCTGACAGATACGAGTCGGAAGGCTATGACCGCAGCCATCTTTCGCTTCCAGCCAGCCATAAGGCGCTGATTGATGCGGTAGCCGAGGTTCAGGGGAAAGTTATCGTTGTGCTGAGCAACGGGTCCCCTGTGGAAATGCCTTGGCTATCCAAAACCAAAGCGGTGCTGGAGGGATATCTGGGCGGACAGGCCTTTGGCGGCGCAGTCGCCGATCTTCTCTTTGGTGTCGTAAGCCCAAGCGGCAAGCTGGCCGAGACGTTCCCGCAGAAGCTGAGCGACAACCCGTCGTTCCTGAACTTCCCGGGGGAAGGGGACAGAGTAGAGTACAAGGAGGGGCTGTTTGTCGGCTACCGTTATTATGATAAAAAAGAGATCGAGCCGCTGTTCCCGTTCGGCTTCGGACTGAGCTATACCAGCTTTGAGTATAGCAATCTGCTGTTGAATAAACGAAGTGTTCAGGATACTGAGACAGTAGAGGTTACAGTAACCGTGAAAAACACCGGAACTGTAGCCGGGAAAGAAACCGTACAGCTCTATGTCAGCGATGTGGAGAGCAGTGTGATCCGTCCGCTGCAGGAGCTGAAAGGCTTCACCAAAATAGCGCTCCAGCCGGGTGAAGCGCAGGAAGTTACATTTACATTGGATAAGCGTTCGTTCGCCTATTATGATGTGAAGCTGGGAGACTGGCGTGTAGAGAGCGGGGAGTTTACGGTTGCCGTGGCTGCTTCTTCACGTGACGTCCGTCTCACCGCCCCGCTGGAAGTTATCTCGACTACAAAGACGGCAGCCAACTACCACCGTAACACTACAGTGGGGGATTTGCTGGCCAATCCGCTGACCGCTGACAAGGCGAAGCACTACAGCAGCATCTTCGGTCTGGAGAGTGCGATGGAGGACAATCCGGAGATGTTCCTCGCGATGATGAAATATATGCCGCTGCGCGCACTGGTCAACTTCGGACAAGGCAAGTATACCGAGGAGAATCTCGCCGATGATCTGCGTGAGCTAAACGCGCTGGCCGGACAGGAATAAACCGCTTGGGTTTATCTAAAAAGCCGGCAGTAGTTTTATTGACCTCGCCCCATTTGGGCGGGTCTTTTTTTGGCGTAGAGATGTTTAGATAAGTAGGATAGATACCGTCTTTTTGGGAGGAATAGAGTGAATAAAGGGATTTTTCCCTTTAATTGGGAGGGAAGTGGCCCGAAGCATAATTACGATAATACACTTAATAACTGTATAAATATGTAAAATAATCACTTTACAATCCGAAGAAAATGCTATGCACTTCCATTGTTCTGAACTTCATTAACCTGAATTACGGGCCGCTCTGCTATAGCTCCTAATGATTGCTAACGAACAGGGGTTGCTTTCCCGCCTCCATTTTGCTAACATACGATGTAACTTAATCGAATTGGTTTTCTAGGGTTCCGCGGCCGGTAACGGCCGGACTGGTCCGAGAGAAAAAGTCACGGATTCCAGTCCGTGTCTACACGGAGGGATAAAAGCCCGGGAGGTATCGTCAGTGATGACGGTGGCCTTCCGGGCTTTTATGTTGCCGGCGGAAGGTCTGGATTAAGAACTCAGCAAAGCGGGAGGAGAAAAGAGATGAGCAAGAGCAGTAAGGCATGGCTGAAAATCGTAGGCGCCGCCTGTTTTGAGGTAGTGTGGGTGATCGGACTGAAGCATGCAGCGGCACCATGGGAATGGGGCGTTACGGTATTGGCTATTATTATCAGCTTTTATGTTCTGATCTCTGCAAGCAGCAGACTGCCGGCAGGGACGGTATATGCTGTATTTGTCGGACTGGGAACGGCCGGAACTGTCCTCGCGGATATGATCTGGTTCGGGCAGCCGTTTCAGCTGGTCAAGGTACTCTTGATCGTACTGCTGCTGGCCGGTGTTATCGGACTCAAGCTGGCTACCAAGGACAATGCGAAGAAGCAGATAAAGGAGGCCTCGTAAAATGGACTGGATCATGCTGATTGGTGCCGGGCTGTGCGAGATGCTCGGTGTGGGAATGATGGCCAGGCTGCAGACGCACCGCAACTGGAGGACACTGGCTCTGCTGATGGCGGGCTTCGGTGCCAGCTTTGCACTGTTATCCCTGGCGATGGTGACGCTTCCCATGGGTACTGCTTATGCAGTGTGGACCGGGATCGGCGCTTCCGGCGGGGCCATTCTTGGCATGATGCTGTATGGAGAATCAAGGGATATGCGGCGGATACTCTGCATTGTGCTGATCCTTGGTGCAGCAGTCGGGCTGAAGCTGGCCGGCTGACCTTAAGCGGCAATATGTTAAAGATTTGGACACCTGTACGATGTTTCGAACGGAGCAACATGGTAAGTATAGTAAGTATACAATCCATCTGTTAAGGAGACATCGGCATATGAACAACAGCATTCACAACCGGATCAAGCTTCAGGGCGGCGCTTCTGTCCCGAGAATCGGGCAGGGCACCTGGTTTATGGGGGAGGATGCAGCAAGCCGGGCCGAGGAAATTGCCTCGCTGCGCCTTGGCGTAGAGCTTGGAATGAACCTGATCGATACCGCTGAAATGTACGGGGACGGACGCTCCGAGGAGCTGGTCGGTGAAGCGATCCGGGGCATCCGAGGAGATGTATTTCTGGTGTCCAAGGTTTATCCGCACAATGCCGGGAAGGATCAGTTGGTCCGGAGCTGTGAAGGCAGCCTGAAGCGGCTCGGCACGGACCACCTGGATCTGTATCTGCTGCATTGGCGCGGCAATGTTCCTCTGGAAGAGACCGTTGAAGGTATGGAGCAGCTGGTTGCAGCCGGCAAAATCAAGCGCTGGGGTGTGTCCAACCTCGATACGGAGGATATGCGGGAGCTGCTCAGCATACCCGGCGGGGAGAATTGCACAGTGAATCAGGTGCTGTATCATCTGGGTTCAAGAGGCATCGAGCATGAGCTGCTGGCCTGGGAGCGGAGCCACAACATTCCGGTAATGGCGTATTCCCCGCTCGCCCAGGCCGGCAGTCTGCGCAAGGGGCTGACCGAGAACATGGCGGTCCGGCATATTGCCGCGAAGCATGAGGTTACACCGCTGCAGATTCTGCTGGCCTGGAGTATCCGCGAAGGGGACGTGATTGCCATACCAAAGGCAGCCTCCCGTAAGCACGTGGAGGAGAACGCAGCGGCAGGCTCCATCAGGCTGAGCGATGAGGAATTGCGGCAGCTGGATGAGGCTTTTCCGCAGCCTGCGTGGAGAGTTCCGCTGGACATGATTTGACGTGATTTGACTGCTGCCCGTGATTTAACGGGCAGCTTTTTTATTGATCATGAGAAATAAGCTGTGTAGGTCTCCGGCATCCAGGGTATAGAATATTGAATTTTAATTAAAATGTGAGAAGGATTGCCTTTGATTTCGCCCAATGAGGCGAATAGAGCAAAACGCAGGGCAGTAGTGTCTTTGATTTTGCACGATGCTGCAAAATGAGCGGAAGGTAGGACAGCTATACCGTTGATTTCGCTGTTTTTTTCTGTAAGTTAGGCCATAAGGCCCGGAAAAAGCCTGTGGCAACAGCTCTTAAATGTTGTCAACAACGTTCATGACGAAACCGCATTTTCAATTTGGTGACAAAGAAAGCGCTTTGATTTACGATGTGTGCATAGGGGATGGACTTACAACAAAGCTTAAGTGTAGGAAGTCCCATATTAATTCAATAGGGGGGCATTATATATGGCCACATCGGCAACTACGCCAGCAACACAACCTTCACCCGGCGGAGCCAGGGTGAAAGTTCAACAATTCGGCCGCTTGCTCAGCGGTATGGTTATGCCAAATATCGGCGCTTTTATCGCTTGGGGTCTGATTACGGCATTATTCATTCCAACAGGCTGGTTTCCAAATGAAAGCCTGTCCGCTCTTGTAGATCCAATGATCAAGTACCTGCTGCCGCTGCTGATCGGTTACACCGGGGGTACCATGGTACACGGCAAACGGGGCGGTGTTATCGGTGCTGTCGTTACAATGGGGGTTATCGTCGGCTCCTCCATTCCAATGTTCCTTGGAGCGATGCTCGTTGGACCGCTGGCCGGCTGGATTCTGAAACAGTTTGACAAAGCCGTTGACGGTAAAATCAAAGCCGGCTTTGAAATGCTGGTTAACAACTTCTCACTTGGTATTATCGGCGGCGGTCTGTCTATTGCTGCGCTGAAAGGGATCGGGCCACTGGTTGAAGGTCTTACCAACATCTTGTCAAATGGCGTGCAATTCCTGGTTGATCACAATTTGCTTCCGATCGTCAACATCATCATCGAGCCTGCAAAAGTGCTGTTCCTTAACAATGCGATCAATCACGGGGTTCTGGGACCGATTGCGCTTGAAGAGTCCCAAAGAATTGGGAAATCCATTCTGTTTATGCTTGAATCTAACCCTGGACCAGGGCTTGGTATCCTGCTTGCCTACTGGCTGGTAGGACGCGGTTCTGCAAAAGCTTCTGCGCCGGGTGCTGTAATCATCCACTTCCTTGGCGGTATCCATGAAATTTACTTCCCGTACATCCTGATGAACCCGCGTCTGATCCTTGCGGTAATCGGTGGCGGTGTATCTGGTACATTCACTTTCCAGATGCTGGGTGCAGGTCTGGTAGCTTCTCCGTCACCAGGCAGTATCTTTGCTTACTTCGCTATGACGCCTAAGGGCGGATACTTCCCGATGCTGGCGGGTGTAATCGTAGCCACTGTGGTTTCCTTTGTCCTTGCAACGCTGCTCTTGAAGACAGTGAAGAAAACAGATGAGGAAGAAATGGATCTGGAAGCGGCTTCTGCAAAAATGAAAGACATGAAGACTGCCGGTACAGCAGCTTCTGCAACTGTTGCAACTGCAGCTGCTAATAACGTTGCTGCCAATGTCCGCAACAAAGCAGATGTACGCAAAATCGTCTTCGCTTGTGATGCCGGTATGGGTTCCAGTGCGATGGGTGCTTCGGTACTGAGAAAGAAACTGCAGAGCGCAGGTGTCAATCTTACTGTAGTCAATTCGGCGGTAAGTGAAATTCCGGCGGATGCGGATATCGTCATTACCCAGAAAACGCTGACCGACCGTGCTATTGCAAGCAATCCTAATGCAGAGCATATTTCAATCGATAACTTCCTCAAGAGTCCGAAGTACGATGAACTGGTTGAGCGTTTAAAATAATCGAATACAGTTTAGAAATGACGTATAACGCTAAATAAGGAGACGCTGGCCCCCGGGAGCCAGCGTTTGTCTCCATTTTAGGGCGGAGGTACACGGTTATGAGGAAGGTTACCGCCCGGCAGCGCCAGATCATCTGGCTGCTGCTGGGCGTAAATGAAGAAATCACAGCCGCCGAAATCGCCGAAGGTATCGGGGTGAGTGTTCGAACCGTTCACCGTGAGATGGAAGACATTGAACAGCTTCTTGCGGATTTTGGCCTGGATCTTATCCGTAAGTCGGGTAAGGGCATACAGCTGAGCGGGCCGGAGGACGGCCTCGCAGAGCTTCGCCTGTTCCTGCGCCAGGAGAAGCCGGCGGAGTATTCAAGCGAGGAACGCAAGATATACGAGCTGTGTACGCTGCTTGAGGCAGAAGATCCGGTGAAGCTGTTTACGCTGGCCCATTGGCTGAAGGTAACTGTGGCCACCGTGAGCTATGATCTGGATGAACTGGAGCCATGGGTGCGTAAATTCAATCTTCAGCTGGTCCGAAGGAGAGGCTACGGGGTTGAAATTACCGGCAGCGAGGTGGATAAGCGCAGGGCGATCGGCCGGCTGGCGGCAGAGCATCTGGATTTATCAGACCTGGTGGGACACACTCCCCAGCAGGCCAGCAGCCCCGTTTACCGGCTCCTGCTTATGACCGTCGGGAAGAACGATCTGCTGGAAGTGGAAAGTACACTGTGGGATATGGAATGGCAGTGGACTGCTGAGCTTCCTGAAATAGTATACATGGAGATGCTGCTTGGCCTTGCCGTCACCACCCGGCGGATCTCGATCGGTCAGGGGATCGAAAACGGCGGAGACGCCGGCTTTCCCAGGATGTCCGACCACCGCAACATTTCCGGTGCGGAGCAGTTTGTGGAGCAGCTCAGCCTGGCGCTTGAGGAAGATATTCCGCGGGCTGAGGTACTGTATATCGCCGGTCTGTTTGACCGGGCCCAGGATTCATTCCCCTCCGGCGGAATTGCCTACAGCAATATGGAACTGATGGAGACCGTCTACAGGCTGACCGAGAGTGTAGTCAGGCGGACAGGGCTGCCGTTCCAGAGCGACCGCTCCCTGAGGGAAGGTCTGCTGGAGCATATGGATCCGGCCTTCAAACGGCTGCGCGAGGGAACACGTATCCGCAATCCGCTGCTCGGCCCGATCCGCAAGGATTATGATTACCTGTTCCAGATTGTCAGGGCTGCAGTGGAGGATCTGCAGCTGGATCTGGAGATTCCTGATGAGGAAGTGGGCTTTCTGGTTATGCATTTCGGCGCTTCCATTGAAAGGCTCAATCAGCTGAAGCGCAGTGTGCGGGCCATTCTGGTCTGTGCCAGCGGGCTAAGCTCCTCCCGTCTGCTGGCTACCCGGCTTGCCAAGGAAATGCCGCAGATTGAGATTCTCGGGAATATCTCCTGGTATGAAGCAGCCCGCCTTCCCGAGGTGGATTATGATCTGATTATTTCAACCATTGATCTGCCGCTGGATAAGGAACGATATATCAAGATCAGCCCTCTTTTGACAGGGGATGAAATTGAGAAGCTTTTGAGCTATATTCAGAATATCACGCTGCAGGAGCGGGAGAGCGTTCCGGGCGGTGAAAACGACCGTTCCGTAAGGGATGACAATGCGCTGGACCGCTTAAGAAGCTATAAAGGCATACTGGATGAAACGGTCAGCCTGCTGGAGCGGTTCCGCTTTTATCCGCTTGATAATGAAGGAATCCCTCTGCAGGCTACAATTGCAGCAATGCTGGATTTGCTTAAGGGCACCGGGGTTGTCGGGGATGCGGATATCCTGCTGGAGCGGCTGCTGGAACGGGAAAGAATGTCCAGCCAGGTCATCCCGGATACCGGACTGGCGCTGTTTCATACCCGCAGCAGCCACATTCTGATGTCATCCCTGACTCTTTATCGTCTGCAAGAGCCGGTTGTGCTGGAAGGCAACACCGAGGTAAGAGTCATCCTGCTGATGCTTGCCCCGCGCAGACTGTCCAAGGAGAGTCTGGAGGTCCTGAGCGAGATCAGCGCCATGCTGCTGAATTCAGAGCTGGTGAAGCTGCTGGAGGAGCGGACAGAATCCGAAATCCGCAGCTACCTGTCGTCAGAACTGCTGCATTTCTTCGAAAATAAAATGTGAAAGCGAGAGAAACCATATGAGTATACTGTCAGAAAACAAGATTATTATGAACGGTGCCGCCAAAGACAAATATGAAGCGATCACCATGGCCGGCAAGCTGCTGGTTGATGCAGGACATGTAACAGAGGAATACGTGCCGAAGATGCTGGAGCGCGAAGAAGTTGTATCCACCTATATGGGCGGCGGGCTGGCTATTCCGCATGGCACCAAGGAAGCAAGACCTTTTATCAAATCTACCGGTCTTTCCGTGATCCGTTTTCCGGACGGCGTTGACTTCGGCGGTGATGAGCCGGCCTTTGTCGTAATCGGGATTGCAGCTGCAGGGGACGGACATATGGAAGTGCTGACGAATGTAGCGATGATCTTCACGGAAGACGATGCCATTGAGCGTGTAATGAATGCCCCTACTCCTGCTGATGTTATTGCGATCTTTGAAGGAGGCCTTGAATAATGAAGGCTGTTCATTTCGGTGCAGGCAATATCGGCAGAGGGTTCATCGGTCTGCTGCTTTCACAGGCAGGCTATGAGGTCTGTTTTGTTGATGTAAATGAAGCTTTTGTATCCCAGCTCAAGGAGCGCGGGGAATATCCGGTAACTCTGGCCAGTGAAGGACAGGAAACGGTTATCGTTAAAAAGGTTACAGCGCTGAGCAGTGTTACCCATGCTGAAGAAGTGGCTGCTGCAATTGCTGAAGCGGATCTGGTTACTACCGCTGTCGGGGTATCCATTTTGAAGCATATTGCGGGTGTGGTGGCCGAAGGCATCAAGAGACGGGTTGCCGTCTCCGACAAGCCGCTCCATGTGATTGCCTGCGAGAATGCCATCGGCGGCAGCGCCCAGCTCAAAGAGCTGGTTTATGCGCAGCTGGATGATACAGCCCGTGCCAAGGCGGATGCCTCGGTGGCGTTCCCGAACGCAGCAGTAGACCGGATTGTACCGCTTCAGCAGCATGAGGACATTCTTAAGGTTGTGGTAGAGCCTTTTTACGAGTGGGTAGTGGATGCTTCCCAGATGCTTCCTGGATATACACCGGTTGAAGGCGTACATTATGTGGAGAACCTGGAGCCTTATATTGAGCGCAAGCTGTTCACGGTTAACACCGGGCACTGCTCCGCGGCATATCTCGGCTTCCTGCGCGGCTATGAAACGATTCAGCAGGCAATGGCGGATGAGAATCTGACTGCCCTGGTCCGCGAAGTGCTGGAAGAAACAGGTGCCGTACTGGTGCAGAAGCATGGCTTTGACAGCGCAGAGCACAGCAAATATATCGACAAAATTCTGGAGCGGTTCCGCAATCCGGCCCTGACCGATGAAGTGTCCCGTGTCGGCCGCTCGCCGATCCGCAAGCTGTCACCGAATGACCGTCTGGTATCGCCTGCCCTGCAGGCTTATGACCGCGGCTTGAGCTACAAGGCGCTGACCCGTTCTATGGCCGGTGCACTGCTGTTCCAGGCTGCAGATGATCCCGAAGCAGTAGAGCTGCAGGCTGCTGTCGCCGAGCTTGGCGTGGAGGCTGCGCTGACCAAATATACCGGGCTGGCTGCTGACCATGCCGTTCATCAGTCTGTGATGGCAGAATACGCAGCTCTGAAATAAGAGGTTTTGAGACTATAGCAGCATTAAAAAGAGCAAGACCCTTCCGATACCGGAAAGGTCTTGCTCTTTCTTACTTTTGAACCGGTTCCCAGTGCCGGAGCTCCCCGATCGAATCACGCTCAGACCAATAACTCTGCAGCTCGATGGAGTCCCTTTTTACCAGAAAACCATAATGTACATCCGGCTCGTTAGCAAATGTTACTTCAATAATATAAGGATTTCTGGATACATAAGAATCCTCGCGGTGCGGAACCGTCCAGAAGGTCCAGGTTTCCTCAGGGTATTTCCGTTCCAGATATTGATTTAGCGTAACCGCCTTGCGGGCGATCTGGGAATCAATATAGGCTGGACGGTACATAAAGAAACCGATGGACAATAGAACGTATAAACCTGCTGCGATATAAATCCACTTTCTTCTGGACTTCCGGAACAAGAGAGAGGCAAGCAAAATGACGAAAAACAGGATTATGGCTAAACCATATTCCATTAATTCAGTAGGATGCATGTCATCTCCCCGCTTTACTGTAATTTAGCTGTTCTCCAGAATAGTCTGCAGCGTGGTACGGTCTAGTCCTTCCACCAGCTTGATCAGCAGCTCCTTGGCAGCCTCGTAATCGTCGCTGTGAATGACGGAGGAGGCGGTGTGGATGTAGCGGGAGCAGATGCCGATAACTGCAGACGGTATACCGATGCCGCTGGTATGAACCGCTCCGGCATCCGTTCCGCCCTGGGAAACAAAGTACTGGTATTTGATCTTATGGGTGTCAGCTGTATCCTGTACGTATTCTATCAGCCCGCGGTGGGTGATCATCGTCGGGTCGTAGATGCGCAGCAACGCGCCCTGTCCGAGCTGTCCGAATGCCTGGCGGTCGCCGGTCATATCGGCAGCAGCACTGGCGTCCAGGCCGAAGAATATATCCGGGTTAAGCAGGTTAGCGGCCGTACGGGCGCCGCGCAGGCCCGCTTCTTCCTGTACTGTAGCACCGGCGTAGACCGTGTTAGGCAGCTGCTTGCCATGCAGCGCCTTCACCAGCTCAAGGGCCAGCCCGACACCGTAGCGGTTATCCCAGGCTTTGGCCATAATCTTCTTCGGGTTGGCCAGCGGGGTGAACGGGCAGACAGGGAGAATCTGCTGGCCGGGCCTTACACCAAAGCTTTCGGCTTCTTCCTTGCTGTCTGCGCCGATATCAAGATACATCTTGCTGATATCACCGGTCTTGGTACGCTCTTCAGGCGAAAGTAAATGAATCGGTGTACTGCCGACAACCCCGTCAAGCACACGCTCAGGTGTAATGATCTGCAGCCGCTGTGAGGCAACCGCCGAAGCCAGCCAGCCGCCGAGCGGCTGGAAGCGGATCATCCCGTTCGCAGTTATGCCGGTAACTATAAAGCCGACTTCATCAAAGTGCCCGGCAACCATAATTTTCGGGCCATTCTCGGCCCCGCGCAGCACGCCGAACAGGCTGCCGAGCCGGTCCTGCACAAATTCATCCGTATAAGGTGACATAGCGTTCTTGACGTAAGCGCGCAGTTCACGCTCGAAACCCGGGGCTGCCGGGAATTCGGTCAGTGTTTTGAACATGTCCATCGTTTCCTGATTCATATGATAACGCTCCTTTTCTCGATCTCAAGAGTTCAGATTCAACCTATATAGTATGAACTTCACCGGCCCGAATGTCTATCTTTCGCGGATGATCCGGGCGGACACCGGGGGCCGCGCGGCTGAATAACATATTGTAACGGGTCTGAACGCAGGAGCCGGGAAAGGAAGCGGATAGAATGAGGGTTGCAGGAAGCAGTTCCAGGCCTTTTACCCCAAGAAGGGTTCCGTCCAGGGCACGTACGAGCGGCATTCAGCGGAGATACCGCCGCCGCCGCGACGCGCGCGAAAGCGAGATCGTGCTGATATTGGTTCTGTTTATGCTGCTTATAGTGGTGCTGCTGTTTTTTTCCTGAGTATGCAAGGACATAACAAGGCGGAATACGGTGAACAATAAGGAAAAACTTCTAGGCGAAGAAGAACCGGAGGGAAGCGGACAATGAGACTGACGTGGCGGCTTCCCTTCGCACATATTTCAGGAGGTGTCCTATTTTGCCGGCAAAAACAAAGAAAAGCGGTGTAAAGCTGCGGCTTGACACCATGACTCCCAAGGACTACGAGAAACTGTCCAAGCCGTTTGTGCCTTCGCGTCCGGTGTTCAAGAACTGCGTCCGCGCCTTTCTGTCAGGCGGTCTGATCTGCGTATTGGGACAAGCCATTCAGGAGGCCTTCATGGCGATCTTTGATATGACCTCACGGGAAGCCTCAAGCCCGACGGTAGCGGTGCTGATTCTGCTTTCCGTCATTCTTACCAGCTTTGGCGTGTACGACAAACTGGCCCAGTGGTGCGGTGCAGGGTCAGCAGTACCTGTTACCGGCTTTGCCAACAGCATGTGCTCGGCAGCACTTGAACACCGTGCTGAGGGTCTTGTGCTCGGTGTTGGCGGTAATATGTTCAAGCTCGCCGGCTCCGTTATCGTCTTTGGCGTGGTCGCTGCCTTTGTGGTGGGCGTAGTATATGCCGTTATGGGCTGGGGAGGTGCTCACTAATTATGGAGCAGCTGGGAAGCCAGACCTGGAAATTCACCACCCGTCCTGTCATCCTTGGTTCTTCTGCGGTAGTAGGGCCGGAGGAAGGGGAAGGACCCTTGGCCTCGGATTTTGATTTTATCTACGACTCACTTGAAATGGGCGAGAAAACCTGGGAGAAGGCAGAGCGCGCCCTGTTTGAAAAAGCTTCCAAGCTCGCGCTGATGAATGCCGCGGTTGAGCAGGAGCAGCTGGAGTTCTTTGTCGGCGGCGACCTGATGAACCAGATTATCAGCAGCTCGTTTGCCGCACGGAAGCTTGGCGTTCCTTACCTGGGTGTCTTCGGGGCCTGTTCGACTTCCATGGAGAGTCTGGCGATTGCCTCGATGATCATTGATTCAGGCGGCGGCAAGTATGCCCTCGCCGGAACCTCAAGCCATAACTGTACAGTAGAGAAGCAGTTCCGCTATCCGACCGAATACGGCTCACAGAAGCCGCCGACGGCCCAGTATACCATTACCGGCTCCGGCTGTGCGATAGTCGGCCGCAACGACGGCACCGCACAGGGAACACAGGTTCATGTCGTTTCAGCGACGATCGGCCGGATTATGGATCTGGGTCTGACAGATCCGTTCAATATGGGAACCGCGATGGCCCCCGCAGCTGCGGATACGATAACCGCCCATTTCCGGGATACGGGCCTTACGCCGGGGCATTATGACCTGATTGTGACCGGTGATCTTGCATCGGTAGGGCTGCCGATTGCCAAGGAGCTGCTGGCTGAAGAGGGCATCCCGATGGAACAGACTACGTTTGACGACTGCGGCCTGCTTATATTTAATCTGGACAAGCAAAAATATGTAATCGCCGGAGGAAGCGGCTGCGGCTGCTCCGCAGTTGTCACATACGGCCATATTCTGAAGCGGATGAGAAAAGGGGAGCTGAAACGGGTGCTTGTCGTGGCAACCGGAGCGCTGCTGTCCCCGCTGTCCTATCAGCAGGGGGAGAGCATTCCATGCGTAGCCCATGCTGTAGCCCTTGAGATTGGAGGTGAAGGACAATGATCTATCTCTGGGCTTTTCTTGTTGGCGGAGCCATATGTGTGATCGGGCAGCTGATGTTCGATGTGCTTGCACTGACGCCGGCCCACACGATGAGTACACTCGTAGTAATGGGAGCGGTGGCGGATGCATTCGGATTGTATGATCCGCTGGTAAAATTCGCGGGAGCCGGTGCCAGTGTGCCGATTACAAGCTTCGGTAACTCGCTGGTGCACGGTGCGTTAACCGAGCTGGAGCGTGATGGCTGGGTCGGTGTAGTAACCGGGATATTTGACGTTACGAGTGCCGGGATTTCTTCGGCAATTGTGTTCTCGTTCCTGGCCGCACTCGTTGTAAGGCCAAAGGGCTAACTCCTTTTTCGTTAATGTGAACAGAGTATAAACAAAGGCCGCGCTGAAAAGCGGTCTTTTTTTTCATTTAACCGGAATAGCATATCAAAAAAATGTCGATTATTGACGATATATAACCTTAGATGCTAGGTATATACATAAAGACAGGGGACGTGCACAAGTTGCAGAATCAGCGGAAGGTCGAATTGTTTTGGAAGAGAAACAAAATTATTATCGCTATTTTTTGGGTTATAACCGTAATTGGAGTTATTCTGGCCTTTCTGACCCCCAAGCTTTGGGGTACAAGTGCAGTAGCTGTTCCGCTTGCTGCCGGATTGACTCTGTTTAACAGCCGGCGTAAAGGGGTGCTGGTCATCCCTTGGATCATTACAGCTGTTCTTACAGCAATGGCCTTTTATTTAACCTTGGGCTCATTAAACAGCCTGGTAGTAATATTGCTCTGCTCGCTGCTTCTTCTCTATCCGCATTACAAGTATTACGCTGCCGCTTCAGGTATAAGCGCTGTTTGTATTCTGGTACAGCTGCTTACAGGGGTGGAGGTTGCAAATGCGGACAGTAAACTGCTGACCTTCTTTAGCGCCCTGGGCGTCTACCTTTTGATCAGCAGTGTACTGTTTTTTGTTTCATATTTAAATGAGAAGCTCCAGCGCCAGAGCGAACAGCAGAGGGAACAGGTTGAAGCCTCTGGCGAACAGGTGAAATTCCTGCTTGAACGGGTGAAGACAGCAGTGGACGGCCTGTATGAGTTTACGGGCAGATTTAAGGTAGAGGTAGAGATGGCCGGAGCCGTGACCAACGAAGTGGCTATCGGTTTTCAGGAGGTTTCCAAAGGGATTGAATATCAGGCCGGAAGCATCGGGGAAATTACGGAGGCGATTTCGGTCTCTGACCGGCATATCCGTGATGTGGCCGGATACTCACAGGAAATGAAAAGGCTGTCTGCGGAAACGGCTGCGGTCAGCGAGCAGGGCAGCGGAAACGTCTCTATGCTGGCAGGCCAGTTCTCCGAGCTCAGAGAGATGATGGAGCAGACCTCGAATCAGATGCTGGAATTCAGCCGGCGCAGCCAGGAAATCCATGAAATGCTTGAAGGGATAACCCAGATTTCCAGGCAGACGAATCTGCTTGCCCTTAATGCTTCCATCGAAGCAGCCCGCGCGGGCGAACATGGACGTGGCTTTGCCGTGGTTGCCGGTGAGGTGCGGAAGCTGGCTGAAGACTCCGGTAAAACAGCGGATTCAATCAGCGGCGTTATCGCCGGTCTGCAGCAGCAGACGGATGCCCTGATTGCCCAATTTGAGCAAAGCCGCGGTATATTGCTGACCGGCAGTGAGTCGGTGCAGCGTACAGAAGAGGTGTTCCAGTCCATTCTGCTCAATGCCCATAAAGTGCTGGAGCAGGCCGGTGATGTGGAGCAGAGCTCGGCCGGCATGAAGCAGTTCTCTGAAAAAATTGTAAACGAAATAACCGAGTTCTCCAGCGTAACCGAGCAGTCCAGCGCCGCGACAGAGGAGATTCTTGCTGGAGTAGAAGAGCAGCGCACGATGACAGACAACATGGTGGGCAGCTTTAAGCAGCTGGAGAGCCTGATTGTCAGCCTGAACGAACTTGTTGGCGATCATAAACAGGCTTAGCAGGATACAAGGATCAAGCAGCGCAGGGCAGCTGTTCAACCTTCGGGGAGAGCGGCTGCCCTGTTTGCTATTGTTTGCGGCATGCAGAATTCTCTCGAATTTTTTGTGATTTGTTACAAGAAACTAGCGGATTCGCTTCTTTCATTTGTAGAACAGGCTATATGTTCCGGCTCTGCCAACTTCAAAGTCTTCAATAATGTACTTTGGGTCCTATAATCATGTAAAATATAAATATTACTGCTTATTCTGACATAGGAGGTCTAATCATATATGCCCGTACGTCAAGAATCTACGCAAATTATGAAGGCTGTTCGCTCTAATCTGGAATCCTGTATACTCGGAAAATCATTTGAAATAGAACTGCTGCTCACAGCACTTCTGGCCGGTGGGCATGTCCTGATTGAGGATGTTCCCGGAACCGGCAAAACGCAGCTTATACGGGCGTTGTCACGGTCCATGTCGGGTGATTACCGGCGGATCCAGTGCAATCCGGATATTCTGCCGAGTGATATAACCGGGGTATCCGTCTACCATCCGCGCGATGAAATGTTCTATTTCCGGCCCGGGCCGGTTATGACCAATATTCTGCTGGCCGATGAAATTAACCGGGCAACCACGAAGACGCAGTCAGCGCTGCTTGAGGTTATGGAGGAGCGGAATGTAACGGTGGACGGCGAAACCTATCCGCTGCCGCACCCGTTTATGCTCTGTGCCACGCAGAACCCGATTGATTTTGAAGGCACCTATACGCTGCCTGAAGCCCAGCTTGACCGTTTTATGCTTCGCATCAGCCTAGGGTATCCGGACAGTGAAACCGAGAAAAATCTGCTGCTAAGCCATCAGGCTGGCCAGCCTGTGGACAAGCTGACACCGGTAACGGGCATGGAGCAGATTGCGGCGATCCAGGAGGAGATCCGCGAGGTGTACATGAGTGAACCGGTCCTTGGATATCTGCTGGATATTGTCCGCCAGACCCGTGAGCATCCGTTGGTGCTGCTGGGCGCAAGCCCACGTGCCTCGCTGTCCTTCATGATGGCCTGCAAGGCGTATGCTTTCCTCCAGGAGCGCGATTATGTGCTGCCGGATGATGTCAAGATCCTCACGCCTTATGCCCTGGGGCACCGTATCATCCTGCGTCCGGAATCGCGGCTGGACAATGTTAACGTGGAGTCTCTGCTGCAGAAGCTGCTGCAGGGCATCCGTGTGCCCGTTACGATGAGGCAATAGCGATGAAGAGCTATCTGACTGGTGTGGCTGCAGGAATCCAGCCGCGGAAATTCGCCGGCATAATCGCGATATGGGCTGTTACGCTCCTCTATGTGCTGTTTCAGGGCGGCAAAACATCCTTTATGCTGTTTATTATGGTCTCGGTCCTCATTCTTTATTTAGTTGTCAGCGCGGTTGGCGGAGTCCGGCGGGCCAAGGGCTCGCGCAGCCTGTATTCGGAGCAGGATAAGCCTGAGCTGCTGTATGCGGGCGGCTATCTGCGGGTGAAGCTGCAGGTGAGCATTCCGGGATTTTTACCGCTGCCTTATGTAGTAGTCAGAGAAATTCTGAAGCGGCATAACGGTGAGTCATGGGTATTTGAGGAGAGCCTGATCCCCAGCCTTAGGGGGCATGGGGAGCTGCAGTTTCAGACGCCGCCGCTGGAGCGCGGCAGCTACACCTTTGAGCAAACCGACATTCTGGCCGAAGACATTTTCGGACTGGTGGAGCATAAGGGGACCTTCCGGGCCGAAGGGCAGTTCCGAGTCCTCCCCCGCGCAGTATTCGTGCCCCGCTGGCAGCTGTATGAACGCAGATCCCGCCTGGCCGGGCTGCAGACCTCCCTGCTGCATTCCAGGCGCGAGACAACGCAGATTAACGGGGTCCGTGACTATGTATACGGCGACCGGCTAACCCGGATCCACTGGAATGCAACCGCCAAGACCGGCGTGTGGAAGTCCAAGGAATTCGAGCATGAATCCGTGCCCAAGACCATCCTTGTTCTTGACGGCAGTACAGCCGCTTACGGCAGCTCCAGCCAGTTTGAGCTGGCCGTTTCCGTCACGGCTTCGCTGCTCGGCTACGGGATCCGTGACCGGATCGGCATCGGCCTGTGCTGTCTGGACCGGACAACCAAGGTGTTTGTTCCGGCAGAGAGCGGCGCAGAACGCCAGAAAATGATTCAATACCTGATCGATATCAATGCAGAAGGCCGCGGACCGCTGCTGCCCAAGCTGGAGCAGAGCCACCGGATGTTTCCCAAAGGCGCCTATTTTGTCCTGATCAGTCCGCAAAGCGGCCAGCCCGTGCTGGATATTATACGCTGGGCAGAGAGCCGGGGGATGACCCCGGCCCATATCCAGGTTCGCAATCCGGCTGCAAACCATAGCGGCAGGGAATGGAACGATGTGCTGAGGTCACGCGGAATAACGGGCTACAGCGTTAATTCTCTGCAGGAGCTTCCTGCCGTACTCGGAGGTGATCCTGCAGTATGAGCCGTTGGTGGAACGGAATCAAGTCTTCCTGGCATCATTCCTTCAGCCTGCTCTGGCTGATGCTGATCGGTCTGCAGTGGGTATCCTTCACGGAACCGTTCTGGCTGCAGGCCACTACGGAGGTCGTGCTGCTGTCGCTCGCGGCAGTTGCCGTCATTGAAATTCTTCTGCCTGTCAAATGGGGGCTCAGACTGCTGCTTGAGGCTGCGGTTGTTCTATACATTACGTACAGGCTGATCCTGAACAAGGGCATCCATGTTCCCGATCCATGGGCTGTAACGCTGCGTGACCGGCTTATGGATACCGGGGCAGACATGGTGCCTTACGTCTGGTTCGCCCTGGCGGCCGGTGTGCTGCTGCTGCTGTCCTCCTGGTGGGTCTCGTCCAAAACAAGGATTCTGATGTTTCTTACCGCTAACATCGTTGCTTTTGCGGCGCTTGATTCCTTTACTTCCTCTGTCCTTTGGCAGGAAGTAGCCTGGACGGTAGCAGCAGGTATGGGCTGGCTTGTTACGCAGCATCTGCGCAGCTTCCAGCTGCATTATCCGCGCGGCTGGACCTATCTGCTGCGGTATCCGTTCAAGGTTCTGATCAATGTGGCGATTATTTTCTCTCTGGTCATTGTGACAGGGGTGAATATGCCAGATGTACGGCCGACACTGACCGATCCTTATACGGCCTGGCAGGACTGGAACGGGGGCGGAAGCCCGTCCGGCACGGGAACCTCCGGAACTTCGGAGACCGGCAGCGGCGGAACCGGGAGCGGCAGCTCGTCTTCCGGCTACAGCCTGAACGACGATAATCTGGGCGGCGGTTTCAGCTTCGACTACTCACCCGTAATGACCGTCACCTCAAGCCAGCGCACCTATATGAGGGGAGAATCACGGGCTGTCTACTCCGGCAAAGGCTGGAGTGATGATGACCGGTGGAACAGGGGCCCGCTGATACGCGCCCGGGTAGGCGAGGAGCTGGAACGGGAGGCTTCCCCGAAGACACAGACAGAGCCGCTGCAGCAGACGGTCAGACTGCTTGGCAACAATGATTATCCGGTGCTCTTCGGCGCTTATTCCATTTCAAGTGTGGATACGATAGACGGTGAGGAGGCCAGCAACGGATTGTTTTGGCGGAGCCAGGACAATGAGATGATCTGGGGCTCCGATGATGTCCTGACTTATCCGCAGACGTATGTGCTGACTTCCGAGGTTCCGGTTGTTCCGGTCCAGGAGCTGAGCCGGCAGACCTACGATCAGCTGTATGAGGGACAGGACAATGAGCGCTATCTTCAGCTCCCGGACAATTTTCCGCAGCGGGTCATTGACCTTGCCGAGGAAATTACCGCGGGGGCACAGACTCCTTATGAGAAAGTAGCGCTGCTGCAGCAATATTTACAGGTAACCTTTCCATATACCAACCAGCCGGACCTTTCACGCAAAAAGAGCAGGGACATGGTGGAAAGCTTCCTGTTTGAAATTATGGAAGGCTACTGTGACTATTACTCTACGGCGCTTGTAACGATGGCCCGGTCCCTTGATATTCCTGCCCGCTGGGTCAAAGGCTATGCTCCCGGCGAGCAGGGGCAGCTGCCCGACAATCTGATGATGCAGGGTGCGGCCAACAACAATTATACGATTACAAATGCCGATGCCCATTCCTGGGCAGAGGTGTATTTCGGGGATTACGGCTGGGTTCCAGTTGAAGCAACCCCGGGCTTCACCGTTCCCCTGCTGACCCAGAGCGAGGAACAGCTTCCTGAAGAGCCGGAGCAGGAAGAGGAAGAAGCTGTGGAGCCGGTACAGGCACCGGCGCAGACGGATTCCGGAAGCAATCTGCATGTCGGAGCATGGATTGTAGCTGCCGCTGCTGGTGTATTGCTGCTCTGGGCAGGCTATCAGCTGTGGCAGCACCGGTTAAGCCTGCGTTTCCTGCTGGAGCGGCTGCGCAATGGCCGTCCGCTGACGCCGGTGCAGAAAGTGGTTGCCGAAACTGAGCGATGGGTAAGGTATGTCCGCAGAAAGGGCATGCTGAAGGAAGAGCATGAAACGCTGCGTGAGGCTGTCGGCCGCTGGAGCCGGGAAACCCCGCAGGCAGCGGACAGTTTTACTTCATTGCTCAGGCTGTTCGAGCAGGCCAAGTACAGCCCTGATATTATTGAAGACAAAGACTGGCGCAGCGTGTATACTGAAGCTTTGCAGCTGCAGCGGATGCTTAAAGGACGCAGATAGCCTGTGCCCTACGCAATCGGGGGCAGGTTCATTTGCGAAGCGCAAAGAGTGTGATATATTTTTTGAAAGATAAGAGAGGGTATGCTTCATCACTGCTGTATCCTTATCTATCTCACGGAACAGGTACCGTCCTGTTTAGGATGGCACAGCCGTTTCTACTTGTATAAAATTGAGGTGAACGTATTGTTTGAGAGGCTGGTCCCGAAACTGCGGGTGAATACCGTTTTTGATATCAACCTTGAAGAATTGCACCGGCAGGGCTACCGCGGCATTATTACAGATCTGGATAACACGCTTGTAGGTGCCAAGGCACCCCTGGCTACTCCGGAGCTGCTGCTGTGGTTCGCAAAGGTGAAGGAGCTGGGCTTCAAGCTGGTCATTGTATCCAACAACAATATGGAACGGGTGTCCCGCTTTGCCACGCCGCTGGATATCCAGTTTGTCCATCAGGCGCGCAAGCCGATCAATACCCCGTTTCTGAAGGCAATGAAGCTGATGGAGCTTCAGCCGGAACAAACCATTGTGGTCGGTGATCAGATGCTTACCGATGTGCTGGGCGGCAACCGCCTGGGTCTGTATACAGTATTGGTGCTGCCGATCTCCGTCAAGGATGAAGGCTTTGGAACAAGAATTAACCGCCGCGTCGAGCAGATCGCGCTGACACGGCTGCGTAAGCAAGGATTGTGGCATGAGGAGGATAAACGTTAATGAGTCAACACAATGAAACGGAGCGCCCGGTGAAATGCAGCGGCTGTGGTATTAAGCTGCAGACCGTGAATAAGGAGCTTCCGGGTTATATTCCGGAGTCTGCCTTTGAGCGGGAACCGGTCATTTGCCAGCGCTGTTTCCGGATTAAGAATTACAATGAAGCTTCTTCGGTATCTGTGGATCAGGATGAATTCCTGCACCTGCTGAGCGGAGTCGGTGAAAAGAATGCGCTTGTCATCCACATCGTGGACCTGTTTGATTTTGAAGGCAGCCTGATTTCGGGGCTTCAGCGGTTTGTCGGCAATAACCCCGTCATCCTCGCCGTGAACAAATGCGATCTGCTGCCTAAGGTAACGAACTGGAACAAGCTGCGCAACTGGATGCAGCAGCGCTGCAAGGAACACGGCCTGCGGACGGCAGAAATCGTCCTTGTCAGCGCCAAGCGCAATCAGGGCTTTGAGCGTCTGCTTGAGACGGTAAGTGAGCTTCGCGGACAACGTGATATCTACGTGGTCGGTGCAACCAATGTGGGCAAATCCACGCTGATCAACCGCCTGATCTCGGACTACAGTGATCTGGAGCAAGAGCTGACTACCTCACGTTATCCCGGCACGACGCTGGATATGGTCAAGATTCCGCTCGATGACGGCCACTATATTATTGATACACCGGGGATTGTATATCCTTGGCGTTACAGTGAGCTGGTGGAGCGGCGTGACCTGGGCGCGGTAATGCCCGAGAATCCGCTCAAGCCTGCGGTATACCAGCTGAATGAAGGACAGACGCTGTTCTTCGGCGGCCTGGGACGGTTCGACTTCATCCAGGGACCGCGCCAATCCTTCACCTGCTATATCAGTACAACGCTGAAGATTCATCGCACGAAGCTGGAGCGGGCAGATTCGCTGTATCAGGATCACCGCGGAGAGCTGCTGACGCCTCCGGCGGCAGCGGATATGGACAAGCTGCCGCAGTGGCAGCGTCATGAATTCCGGATCGGCCGGGGCAGCCAAACTGACCTGTTCATCTCCGGGCTCGGCTGGATTAAAGTCAACGGGACGGAAGGCGCGGTAGTCGCTGTGCATGTTCCGCGCGGTGTGAAGGTGCTTACCCGCCCTTCATTGATTTAAGCGCATCAATCATTTTCAGGAGGGGCATGCCTATGACCGGCTATATTAGAAATACGGACATGCTGCTAGGCGTCATGGGCGATCCGATCGCCCAGTCCAAATCGCCGCTGATGCATACAGCAGCGCTGAAGGCTCTCGGCATACCTGGTGCTTACGTACCGCTTCACATTGCCCCGGGACAGCTCGGCGAAGCGGTGCAGGCCATCCGCACGCTTGGCTTCCGCGGGGTCAATGTAACGATACCGCATAAAATTGCGGTGATGGACTATCTGGACAAGCTGGATGCCAGTGCAGTTGCCGGCGGTGCGGTTAACACGATAGTCAACGACAACGGAGTTCTCACCGGTTATAATACCGATGGTATCGGCTACGTACGTTCGCTGAAGGCCGAGGCTGTCCCGGACTTGTCCGGTGCGCACATTCTGGTGCTGGGAGCAGGCGGAGCTGCCAGAGGGATCATCAGCGCCCTGCTGCAGGAGAATCCGGCTTCCGTCGTCATTGCGAACCGTACTGCGGACAAGGCTCAGGAGCTCGCAGCCTCATGGCAGGCTGCAGGCATTGTAACCGGGGCGGCTATGGAGAACATTGCCGGGATGATCCCAGATGCTGATATTGTGATCAATACCACTTCCGTAGGCATGTTCCCTTATCCTAACGACACACCGGTCGCTTCCGGCCTGTTCCGTAAAGGCCAGGTGGTCAGCGACTTGATCTACAATCCGCTGCGTACCCGGCTGCTTGAGGAGGGCCTGCAGGCTGGCTGCACGATTCACGGCGGTCTGGGCATGTTCATTTATCAGGGCGCTTATGCCCTGGAGTATTGGACGGGAGAGGCTGCACCGGTGGATATCATGCGGCAGACCCTCCTTGAGGCCTTCGGGGTCAGCGAGCCGGACATGAAAATGCTTAAACAGGGTAATAATATTTAATATTTGTTAATTAAGGGGTTTGTTCATTTATGTTAACTGGTAAACAAAAACGTTATCTCCGTTCTTTGGCGCATCATCTCGATCCTGTGTTTCAGGTCGGTAAAGGCGGCGTTAACGACCATCTGATCCGTCATGTCGAGGAAGCCATCGAAAAGCGCGAGCTGATGAAAATCAGCGTGCTGAACAACAATGCCGATGATCCGAAAGAGATCGGCGCTGCCCTCGCAGAGCAGTCCGGTTCAGAGCTTGTACAGGTGATCGGCAAAACGATCGTGCTGTATAAGGAATCTCGCGACAACAAAACGATCGAGCTGCCGCGCTAAAGCTTTTTATCCGGATGATAAGAGGAGGTACACCTCTTGAAAGTGGGAATCATGGGAGGAACCTTTGATCCTCTTCACATAGGCCATATGCTGGCGGCGGAAGCCGCCAGGGATTCGTATTCGCTGGATGAGGTCTGGTTCATGCCCTCGCATATCCCCCCGCACAAGCACGAGGCCGGTGCCTCCGGTGCTGACCGTCTGGCTATGGTAAAGTGCGCAGTGGAGGGGAATGAAGCGTTCGGCATTCTCGACTGGGAAATTGTCCGCGGCGGCGTCTCTTATACTATTGAAACCGTACGCAGTCTCAGGCAGGAATATCCGCAGCATGAGTTCTATTTCATTGTCGGAGCGGATATGGTTGAATACTTGCCTAAATGGCATGGAATCCGTGAGCTGGTCGAACTGCTGACCTTCATCGGTGTGGGACGTCCCGGAACACCGCTGGATCTCGCTGCGCTGCCGGATTTCATCTCCGGCAAGGTGCTGCTGGCGGACATGCCGCAGGTGGATGTATCGTCAACGGCGCTCAGGTCAAGGGCGGCGAGCGGCCGCTCAATCCGCTATATGGTGCCTGAGCAGGTGTATGAATATGTGCAAAGGAGTGGATTGTATGGCTTACAGCCGCGAAGCGCTGATTGAGGCCGTCTCCGCCCAGATGCCAGACAAGCGCTGGCAGCATACGCTGGGCGTAATGGAGACCTCCATCAAGCTTGCCGAAATGTACGGAGCTGATCCGCAGCGGGCCGAAACGGCAGCTATTCTGCATGATGTGGCCAAATACTGGCCGGTTGAGCGTATGAAGGACATCATTGTTCAGAACGGCCTTTCTGCTGAGCTGCTGCAGTATGACAAGCAGCTGTGGCATGCCGAGGTGGGGGCCTTTGTCGCCGAGCATGAGTATGAAATTACCGATCCCGGGATTTTGGGGGCGATCCGGTACCATACCTCAGGCCGCGAAGGGATGAGCCTGCTGGAGAAGGTGGTCTGCCTGGCGGATTACATCGAGCCCGGCCGGGATTTCCCGGGTGTGGACGAGATCCGTAAGAAGTCCATGATGAGCCTTGAGGAAGGGCTGATTGCCGGCTTTGACTCGACCATCAGCCTGCTGCTGCAGAAGCGCCGGGTCGTATTTCCGCTTACCGTGCTTGCACGTAACGATTTAGTAAGAATACTGGAGGAAAAAATATGAGTGTACAATCAAGCAAGCTGCTGGAGCTGGCCCTGAAAGCGGTCGAAGACAAGAAAGCGATGAACGTCGTTGCTCTGGATCTGCGCAGCGTATCGCCGATCAGTGATTATTTCATCATCTGTCACGGTAACTCCGACACCCAGGTGCAGGCGATTGCTACTGAAGTTCGCAAAGTGGTTCACGAAGCCGGCGGTGTTATCCGCGGGATCGAAGGCATGGATGCCGCCCGCTGGGTACTGATGGATCTCGGGGATGTTATCGTGCATGTCTTCCACCGTGACGAACGGGAGTATTACAATATCGAGCGTCTCTGGTCTGATGCCAAGGTTGTGGAGACGGTATGAGTCTGATTGCAGGAACGATAGTTACACTGGAAGTATTGCGTGAGGTTTCCCCATACGGTTACTTCCTGGGTGCAGGCGACCAGGATGTCATGCTGCATTATACAGAGCTTGTCGGCAGCAAGCCGAAGATCGGTGCCAAAGTAGAAGTGTTTATCTTCTTTGATACGGAGGACCGGCTTGCCGCTACTATGAAAAAGCCGTTTCTGACGCTTGGTGAGATGGCCCTGCTGGAAGTGGCTGATATTCATCCGCGCCTGGGCTGCTTCCTGGAGATGGGGCTTGGCCGCCAGCTGCTCTTGCCAATCGGCGAGCTGCCTGAGCTGATCGAGCTCCGCCCGCAGATTGGCGACAAGGTATTTGTGCTGATGGAGCACGACAAGCAGGGCCGTCTTCGTGCCAAGCTGGCCGGAGAGCAGGAGCTTGCTCCGCTGGCCTTTGCGGCACCGGAATCCTGGAAAGGCCAGACGGTTACAGCAAGAGTATACAAGCCGCTGCAGATGGGCACGTTCGTGCTTGTAGACGGCGGAGTGCTCGGCTTTGGCGTAATCGGCATGGTTCATTCCTCCGAACGGAGCCGGCTGCTGCGTCTGGGTGAGCAGTTTGAAGCACGTGTCTCGCATATCCGTGAGGACGGCCGCGTTAATCTGGCGATGACCCAGCGCAAGGAGATCGGCCGGGATGTGGATTCTGCAGCCCTGCTGGAATTCCTGCACTCCCGCCCGGGCGGTGCAATGCCCTACTCGGATGCTACGCCTCCGGAGATCATCAAACAGCGCTTCGGCATCAGCAAGTCCGCGTTCAAACGGGCGATGGGTAAGCTGATGAAGGAAGGCCTGATTACTCAAAAAGAGAACTGGACCTATCTGGCCAAGCCTGAAGAGAGCTCGCCGGAACAGAATCAGGAATAGAAAGCGGTGTGCGCATTGTCTTCCTACGGGAAATTTGCATATGTATACGATGAACTGATGGCGGACATGCCGTATCCCGACTGGCTGGCTTTTGCGGAAGCGGCATGGGTCAAATACGGCAAGCCGCGGACGGTCGCTGAGCTCGGCTGCGGCACGGGAAGTATTACGATTCCGCTGGCTGCAGCAGGATATCACATGACCGGAATTGACCTTTCCTCTGACATGCTGTCGGTGGCCCAGCAGAAGATGGAGCGGCATCCGCAGGGACGCCGTTTCCTGCGTGAAGGAAGCGTACGCTGGATCAGGCAGGACATGACGGAATGGGAGCTGCCGGAGCCGGTCGATTCCGTCATTTCCTTCTGTGACTGCCTGAATTATGTGCTGGAAGAAAAGGATATCCAGGCGGTGCTCGCCCGGACATACGCCGGCCTCAAGCCAGGAGGGACGTTCCTGTTCGATGTGCATCATCCGAATACGCTGGTCCGTTATGAGGAGGAACAGCCTTTTGTGCTGGATGAGCCTACGGTGTCCTACATCTGGACCTGCGAGCTGGATGTGCCGCGGCGGGAAATTGAACATCATCTGTCCATTTTCGCCCGGGAAGAGGGGAGCGGGCTGTACCGCCGGTTTGAAGAAAGTCATGTGCAGCGTGCCTACGATCCGCAGTGGCTGACGGAGGAGCTCCGTAAGGCGGGATTCAGCGAGGTTCAGCTGTATGCCGATTTTGAATGGCTTCCGGCAGATGACAGCGCCCAGCGCCTGTTCTATGTAGCCGTAAAATAAATCTTATGTTTGATAAGGTCCTCGCCTCCGGCAGGGCCTTTTTGGTGCATGCATTTTCTGTGATTTGTGGTGCTTGATGAAAAGGGGCCAGCCCTGTACATGCTGTACAGGGCCGGCATCTTCCAACCTTTTACCGGTGCTCAATCAAGTCGATGGCACCCAGAACGATGTGTGCCAGACCAAAGCCAAGTACGCCTGTTGCGGCCAGCTTATACTTGCTTCCCAGAAAAGCTGCGCCGGAAGCGGAAACTACGGTACCAAGAACGGTGGGGATCAGACCTTCGCGCATTCGAAACACTCCTTCTCGGTGGTTTGGGAGACAGGTTTATTGTCCGCTCTTCGCAACCGGATTATGTATGGAAGGTGAGGAGACTATCTTCTTCTGCGGATTTAAACCAATATTTTATTATTTTTGGATTGGCACAGCGGTTCTGTTCACAGAAATTTGGAGTAAAGAACCATCATTTTCGCAAACATTTGCTATTAGAATGGTTTCGTTTTATTATTTGAATATATGGAAAAAAATTACTTGGGTGCGGAGGACTAAATTATGAAACAAAGTGTGCTTAACATCTTGTTATGTTTTGTGCTCATAGCAGCAGTAGTTACCATGCACGACGTATTTCCTGATTTCAGCTACAGGGTGCCTTTCACTCTACTGCTGGTGCTGGCCGTGTTATATATTTTTTCAAAAGCGGGAATCCGGAAGCCTGCATCGTATAAAGGGATTTCGTTGTTATTTTTGTCTTTATTCTTATTTACCTGTGTGTATCATGCAGTTCTGTCAGCGGTAACGGGGGGCGGATTGTTTGATAACAGCTACTGGATTTTCTTGTGTGTGATCTACATTTTGGCCTGGCTGCGGGTGCGCTTCAGCTTCAAAGGAAGCAGTGGTACTGCATTATAAGCAGCTCATCTGCGGATGAGTTCAGATTGTCGAGAAACCCAGGTCTTTAAATGACATGGGTTTCTTTTGTATTTCAATAACGACCTGCAAACGGGAAAATGAAGGGATTAACCCCGTTTTTCCCGGCGATCCAGGTGGATCGCCATCTTCTTCATGTTCTGCACAGCTGCCGTCACCAGCGCTTGTTCCCTGACATTTGGTAGTCCGCGCAACCGGCAATAGCGAAACCCATGGAGCTCTTTAGCATCCGCGAAGCTTCGCTCAATGGTTTCTTTTCGTTTGCGATACAACTGCTTGCCTGACTTGCTGAGCCGGTTGTTCCGGACCCAATCCTTGCTGTCCTCCCAGACA
>NZ_FNDX01000025.1 GCF_900099765.1 Paenibacillus typhae
TGCGCAAGCATCCTAGCTACAAGAGTGGCTTGGCCCCTCTCTTGGTTGGACTTGCACCAACTAGATAATGCGTGCCTCTGGGCACGCCCCAAACACAAAAAAGCCACCCAATGAATTGGATGGCTCTCATCACTTTTGTTCCTGCCTGTTATGGTGTCTCCAGCGTGAACGTCCCCAGCTTGCCGGCACGCAGCTCGTGCAGGAGTGTCCGGGAGGCCTTCTCCAGATCGACACGGCCTCCGCTGATCAGACAGCCGCGCTTGCGTCCGACCGCTTCCATAACGGCCACAATCTCGTCCGGATTTTCCGTGTCCTCAGGAAGCTTGTCAATGCCAAAGCGCTCCTGGAACCGGGAACCGTAATCCTTGATCAGATATTTTACCGCATAATAGGCGATGTCCTCAACGTTGAGAACCTCTTCCTTAATCGCTCCTGTGATAGCCAGGCGGTAACCAACTTCCTGGTCCTCAAACTTGGGCCATAGAATCCCGGGCGTATCAAGCAGCTCCAGGGTGCCGTCCGTCTTAATCCATTGCTGGCCCTTGGTCACGCCCGGACGGTCGCCGGTCAAGGCAATATTGCGTCCCGCCATCTTGTTGATCAGCGTCGATTTGCCGACATTCGGAATACCGACGATAAGCGCACGGTTCGCCCGCGGGTTCATGCCCTTGGCAATCTGCCGGTCAATCTTCTCTTTGAGCAGCAGCTTGACCTGTTCGGGAATTTCCTTTATGCCGGTTCCTGTGGAAGCATCCACCGGATGGGCAACATGCCCCTCAGCCCTGAAATACGCCAGCCATTTACGTGTCGCTTCAGGATCGGCCAAATCGCTTTTGTTAAGAATAATCAGCCTTGGCTTATCCCGTAAAATATCGTCAATCATCGGATTGCGGCTGGAAAGCGGCAGACGGGAATCGAGCAGCTCAATCGCAACATCAATCAGCTTCAGCTTATCTTCAATTTGCCGTCTTGCCTTCGTCATATGACCGGGAAACCATTGAATGGCCATAGCCGTCACCTCCTTCTTGACTTTTGTCAGCATCATTTAGTGGTTAATAATCGAAATATCCTGAATCGGCCAGAATATCAGATCCGCACGGCCGACAATATCACCAAGCGGCACGTAGCCGATCATCCGGCTGTCTGTACTGTCTGAACGGTTATCCCCCATTACAAACACATGCCCCTCAGGTACAGTACCGTCCGGAACCTCTTCATTCGGGAAGTCCTTGTTATTATAAAGGGCGTTATTGGCATGTCTGGCGTCAATGGCCTCCTGAATATACGTTTCGTCCACCGGTTCGCCGTTAACAGTAACAACATCCCCTTCAACCTTTACCGTATCTCCGGCTACCGCAATAACGCGTTTAATAAAATCTCTGCCTTCGGAAGGCACATGGAATACAATAACCTCACCGCGCTGCGGAGAACGGATGTCGTATAAAATCTCATTCACAATGACCCGCTCACCTGTATGGAAATTCGGCTGCATCGAAGGCCCGTCCACAATAAACGGCTTGAACAACAGCCATCTGATCAGGACCACCAGAACCAGTGCAATCGCTATCGCCTTGATCCATTCCAGCACTTCATTTTTTTGCTTCTGGGGTGGCTGCCCGCCCGGGTCCACCGTTTCTCCTTGTCCCTGCTGTAAATCCTGCTGCATAGTTCACCGTCCTCTCTTTATGCTACTCTCACCATACCTCCAATATACAACAAAAAAAACTTCTGCCAAAAACGCCTCCACGAATACTCCTTCAGGAGGCCTTTTCGGAAGAAGCTGATCCTAAGGCATTTATGTTCAAGTCTGGCTTTGTATACAAGGGCCGGAGATGCCTGTAAGAATAAAGAAAAGGGCTTGAAATCAAGCCCCTTTCTTTGCCGCTGATTCTAGCGACGGATTTCTTTAATTCTTGCAGCTTTACCGCGAAGTTCACGCAGATAGTACAGTTTCGCACGGCGAACTTTACCACGACGAGCCACTTCAATTTTCTCGATCTTAGGCGAGTTGATTGGGAACGTTCTTTCCACACCAACACCGTAAGAGATTTTACGAACCGTAAAAGTCTCACTGATTCCACCGCCGCGACGTTTGATTACAACGCCTTCGAACAACTGGATCCGTTCACGAGTTCCTTCGATAACTTTTACGTGCACCTTCAAAGTATCACCTGGACGAAAACTAGGGATATCTTTACGAAGTTGCTCTTGTGTAATAGCTTGTAGGATATTCATTTAGGACTTCCTCCTTCCGTACAGGTGTTCATGCCTCTTCCGGAGAGACCCAAGCTCTCCCTCATTATCCGCAGCGGACCACCGTATTCCACACAACAGAAATAATATTATCATAAAAGATAGGCTTGTGCAATAGCGAGTTTTCAGGTTATAGCGGCATCATATCCCGCTTCTTCGCTTTCACCTTGCAGTCTTTGCATAGTCCGACCACGCTTCCGTCATCCTGGGCATAAAAAATCAGCTTTCCGTTCTTTTTCCGGCACGAGGAACAGGGCTGTATGGCAGCACTCTGTTTAGCTTTGCGGTGTCTGTCCATGGATATAACATTGCTGGGCATGCCCTGCTTCGGGCTCTCCGGCTTGCTGCTGCGGCTCCGGGATCTGAAAGAAACAGCAACAATAACAAGCAATACCACAAAAACCGCTGCATATCCCATTTGCTCATCCGCTCCCTTAACCTTTACTGACTGCATGGTTGGCAATTTTCCTGCCGGCTGGCTCCGCTGCACTTGACAGTTCATCTTTTAGCTATTTTACCATAAAAAAAGTCCGAGTTACAGTTGGTCTGACTGCCCCCCGACTTTAGTCCAGTGAGCAACCCGTCTGCGGCCCGTTCTTCAATTATTTACCATAATATATACTTATGACTATACATAAGCAAATCAGAGATTACACTAGGAGGGTTACCATTGAGAAAAAAACATAACACAGCTATTATCGCTGCCGTTACCGTATTCTCGCTTGTTCTGCTTGCCGGCTGCCGTGAGCTTCCGGGCAAGGAAGCTGCTGACCAGCAGCTCGAAGAGCGCTTATCCGGCAGCAGCAGCGCAGGGTTTCTTGAATCACTAAGTCTGGACGCCGGCGTGGCTGCAGAGGATCTTGGCAGGGAGATTGCCGAGGCTGCAGACGATATGCATGACGCTGTTAAGGAAACTGCAGCAGAAGCGGCGGAACAGATTAATGAGAACAGCCTGAGGCAGGAGCTTACCACCTCGCTGACAGCGGGCGGGTCTACCAGACTCCAGCTGGACAATGCCGTGGGCAAGATTGAGCTTATTTCCGGTAAGGGCGACATCCTTACTGTATCCGCAACCCTCATCGCGCATAATCCGCTTACCCGGGATACAGACCGCAAAATTCTGGACAACGCCGAGGTTTCAATCGAAAATAAAAGCGGCAGCCTGACCGTCTCCGCTCATCCCAAAGAGAATCCTGACAAAAGCCTCTGGACATGGGCACAAAAAGAATACGGCCACTCCGATTTCAGCATCAATTATGTAATTGAGGTTCCTGAAACGGTCACAGCCTATGATATTGCCAATAACGTCGGCTCCATAGAGCTAACAGGCCTTGAAGGCGGCTTTGATATTACCAGTGATGTCGGTACCATCACCCTGAAGGATGCGGTAATTACCGGCAAATCCAAAGTGCAATCCGAAACGGGAAGCATTGTACTGGACCTTGAGGGAATGGACAGCGGCAGCAGCCTTACAGCCAGCAGCACAATCGGTGCCATCAAAACCAGTCTCTCCGGCGGTTTGAACTGCACGGTTAAAGCTGACAGCGAGCTTGGAGCCATTAACGGAGTAACGGACGGCAGGCAGGATTACAACGGGGGCGGGCCCATACTCTCACTCTCTACGGAAATCGGAGCCATCTCTGTTCAGCAGTAGCCAGTATAGTCAGTTACCTGTTCATTCATTCGTTATGTATTAAAAAAGCGGGCTGTCCCGGGTATACCGGGAAGTCCGCTTTTTTGACGTCAGATCAGCGCAATGGCCAGCAGTGTGAACAGGCTCAGGGTTAAAATCTCGCTGCCATAGCCGTAATATCCGCCGTAATAGCTTCCGGGATAAAAGGCCGACGTTTTCATCCGCCCGTTACCCTTTGTTTTCAGATACACATTATTCCGGTCAACATCGACGATGATGCCTTCATGCTTCTTTCCGTCTGTTGTCAAGATACGCACCCTTTTGTTTTTGCAGTACAGACAATTGTAATAAGCTTCCACCAGAGTATCCCTCCTCCTTCGTTTGCTGTATTTTATGAGGGACGTGATATTGCGGCAACGGCAGGGGTACAGGTATACGGTAGGAGGCAGCTTTTTTTTGAGAATCGCACGACAAAGTGAATTTATTGTGAAATAAAGTACTTGTGAACAAAGTGTGTCCTTTTCTGCAGAAAAGGTTTATAATTATTACAAATAGTAAAACGCTTACGGACTTGTACATCTACTATTATAACGACTTTGAGGAGGCAGGAATCATGAGCACAGCAAGCAAAAAATTTATGAATGAAGGGGTCCTCCGGATCGCCATCTTCATCATGTTCGCGTCCCTCACTTATAGCGTGCGGAATTACACCTGGGCCATTGTTGCCTTGCTGGTTGTGGGAACCTATTCACTGGTTACCGGCATTATTCAGCTGAGACGCAGCCGGCATACAATAGAGTAGCCGGACATTTTACAACGCCAAAAACCGCTTCCTCAGGACTTATCATCCTGCAGAAGCGGTTTTTTATCGGAGTAACAGGATTTGAACCTGCGGCCTCACCCACCCCAAGGGTGCGCGCTACCAGACTGCGCTATACCCCGGCGACTTTCTTCACCTGTATTTATATATACTCCAGAGAGGGTTTTCATTCAAGAAAAATTTTCTTTTTCTGCAAAAATATTATTTGAAATTATTGTTTAAATTTTATAGATTTTCAGATTGGGCTGTGCTATACTCTTGTCACAAGGAAAGGAGGTGCGTTCACATCTATCATGATATGCTGAACGTATCCCTTACCCGGACCAACGGCTGATCAGCTTAGCCTTGGTGGCGCGGGATACGGATCACAGTTTTACAAAGCGCCTCGGGTAGAGAGACCGTCTTCGGACGGTCTTTTTTATGTTTTTCGTGGTTATCCTCGAACCAGAACAAAAAAAACTTTAAAGCTGCACCCGCCGGGTACGTCTTTAAAGTTTTTTTGATAAACCCCGTCCTGCCCTATTCAACCTGTCACCAGGTTATTTAAATGGAGAATTTCGATTTACGGTTTGTATAAAACTCAATAATATCGTTAACGGTGCGGAGCGGCTCCGCTTCCTTGTGGACAGTGTCCACGTCAGGCTTGAGTGGTTCATGCGTATTCGTAGTCACTAGTGTTCATTCCTTTCAATAGTTAAACTGCTGCTGTAAGAGTTGTGTACTGCGGCACCTCTATTTATTACCCTAAAATAAGGATGGCAACGCACATTTGCTCGCATTTTATTGTGAAGCTTCTGTGTCTGCTCTCGCAGGTCTGAATCTGATCCGCTGAGATGTATATACCCGTTTGGACATAACAAAAAACGCCTCCTCAACGTAATATACGTTAAACAGACGTTAGATATGACTACTTTTGCAAAAATATGCTTATGCCTTTCCTTGATGCTGCTGCTTCAGTACCTCCAGCGTCTTCTTGTCCTTCGCCGTAAGCTCAGCCGTCTCCAGCAAATCGGGTCTGCGCTCCAGCGTGCGCTTGAGCGCCTGCTCCCGCCGCCACAGCTCAATATTGGCATGATGGCCGCTCAGCAGCATATCCGGTACCTTCCAGCCGCGGAATTCGGCAGGCCGTGTATAATGCGGATACTCCAGCAGTCCGGTGCTAAATGAATCTGTAATAGCCGAAGTCTCATTACCGAGCGCTCCCGGCTGCAGCCGTACCACAGAATCAATAACCGTCAGCGCCGGCAGTTCTCCCCCTGTCAGCACATAATCCCCGATGGACAGCTCATCGGTCACCAGATGTTCTCTGATCCGTTCGTCATAGCCCTCGTAATGGCCGCAGATGAAGATCAGATGCTGCTCCTTGGCCAGCTCCTCGGCGATTTGCTGGTTGTACATTTTCCCTTGCGGGCACATGAGAATTATCCGCGGCTTAACCGGCGCAGCAGTAACCTCAGAAGCTTCAGCCAGTTCTTCGGCAGCCTGAACTGCCCCTGTTGCACCGCCAGCTTCTGCTGCAGCTGCTTCTTCGGCCCGTACAGATTCTGACGTAACCGGAGGAATGCCCAGCACATGCTCCACCGCTGCAAAGATCGGGTCCGGCTTCAGCACCATTCCCCCACCTCCGCCGTATGGCGTATCATCCACCGTATTATGCTTGTTGCCCGAGAAGTCACGGAAATTGACCGCATTCAGGGAAACGATGCCTTTGTCGCGTGCCTTGCCCAGAATGCTTGTGCTGAACACGCCCTCACACATTTCCGGGAAAAGCGTCAGCACATCGATCCGCATCATGGCAGCAGCCCTTCCATCAGATGCACGGTAATCTTCTTGGCGGCAATATCCACATCCAGCACCACATCATTGATAACCGGGATCAGGATATCCTGCCCCTTGGCAGGCTTCACTACCCAGACATCGTTAGCGCCTGGCTGCAGAATATCTGTAATCGTGCCCAGCGGCTTGTCCGCTTCCTGATCGGTATAGACTTCGCAGCCGACGATCTGATGGAAGTAATATTCATTCTCCGGAAGCTCGACCAGATCATCGCCGGGAACCTTCAGCAGGCTGCCTTTATACTTCTCGATCTGGTTGATGTTCGTGTAGCCCTTGAGCTTGGCAATATACATGCCCTTATGTTCTCTGGCCGATTCCACAATAACCTCGAATTTCGGGCTGCCGTCCGCCGGAATGACCAGCATTTTTGAGCCGGGTGCAAACCGCACTTCCGGAAAGTCGGTATGCGACAAAATTTTGATCTCTCCGCGGATGCCGTGTGTGTTAACCAGCCTGCCTACGGTTAATTCTTCTGCCATTCTATCCACTCCTTTAAAGGTCACTTCTCTATATTTGAACAAAAAGGAGCCGGGATATACTATCCCTAGCCCCTCCTTGTGCGTATCAGTTATGATAAAATATCCACGGTTACGCGTTTATCGCTCTTGACTGCTGCTGATGTAACGACTGTGCGGAGCGCTTTGGCGATCCGGCCCTGCTTGCCGATGACCTTGCCGACATCATCAGGATGTACGGAGAGCTCATATACAATCAGGTGATCCTTCTCCACAGTCCGCACCGTTACATCTTCCGGATGATCCACTAAAGCCTTAGCAATTACTCCAACTAATTCTTCCATAGAGGACCCTCGCAATCAGTCATTATTTCTGTTGCTTCAGCTCATGGAACTTCTTCAGCACACCAGCTTTGGAAAGCAGGTTGCGAACGGTATCAGATGCTTGTGCACCTGTCTGAAGCCATTTAAGAGCTTTTTCCTCATCGATCTTAACTACTGCCGGTTGTTCAACCGGGTTATAGTAACCGATTTCCTCGATGAAACGACCGTCACGAGGGGACCGGGAATCGGAAACCACTACACGGTAGAAAGGCGCTTTATGTGCACCCATTCTCTTCAAACGAATACGTACTGCCACGAAATTCACCTCCTTAAAAAAGTATCGAAATATTGGGAAGAGTTTAGGGTAAACCTTTTTTCGAACCCTCCCAAACCCTCCCTTCCAAGGGAGGGCCCCAAGGGCTCTGCCCTCTGGACACCCGCTTAAGTGCAACTGGCGTGGGCGTTCAGACTGGCGGAATCTTGGACTGGGGGAGCAAGGATCGCTTTTCGTCCCTTACGGGACCCGCTTGACTACGGCGGTACCGGGCGACGGGTTTAACACAAACTACTGCTTAAAAGATTAAGGGCAAAAGATTAAGAGCGAAAACCGCTCGATCATCTGATGTTGTACTATGTCTGATCTGTTAAGATCAAAACCTTAGATAAAACCTTAAGATCAACGGAACGGGAACTTCATCCCGGCCTTGCCGCCAAGATTCTTGAGCTGCTTCATGGCGTTTTTCTTACCGCCCTTGCCGCTCATTCCACCCATCATGCCGGAGAACTGCTTCATCATCTTGCGCATTTCATCAAACTGCTTGATGAGGCGGTTGACCTCGGCCACGTTCGTTCCACTGCCGGCGGCAATCCGCTTGCGGCGGTTGTGGTTAATGATCTCAGGCTGGGCTTTCTCGGCTTTGGTCATGGAATGAACAATCGCCTCGACACGGCCCATCTGCTTGTCGTCCACCTTCAGGTCCTTCATACCCTTGGCCTTGTTCATGCCAGGGAGCATATCGAGAATCTGGTCGATCGGTCCAAGCTTCTTGACCTGGTCCATCTGCTCCAGGAAATCGTCGAACGTAAATTCCGCATTGCGCATTTTACGTTCCATTTCCTTGGCTTTCTCGGTATCGATGTTGGCCTGAGCCTTCTCGATCAGGGAGAGCATGTCGCCCATACCCAGGATACGGGAGGCCATCCGTTCCGGATGGAACGGCTCCAGTGCGTCGATCTTCTCGCCGAGAGCGGCGAACTTGATCGGGCAGCCGGTTACAGCCTTGACAGACAGCGCGGCACCGCCGCGGGTGTCGCCGTCGAGCTTGGTCAGCACAACGCCGGTAAGCTCAAGCTGCTTGTTGAAGCTCTCAGCTACGTTTACGGCATCCTGACCGGTCATAGCATCGACTACAAGCAGTACTTCATCAGGCTTCACTGTACTGTGAATCTGCTTCAGCTCATCCATCAGCGCTTCATCAATATGCAGTCGGCCTGCGGTATCGATGATGACGTAATCCAGATTATTATCCTTCGCATGCTGGATACCCTGTCTCGCAATCTCTACCGGACTGACTTGGTCCCCGAGTGCGAATACCGGAACTTTAATCTGCTCACCCAGGATCTGCAGCTGCTTGATCGCTGCCGGGCGATAAATATCGCCTGCTACGAGCAGCGGGCGGTGATTGCCCTTCTGCAGGAGCTTGGCCAGCTTCCCTGAGGTGGTCGTCTTACCGGCCCCCTGCAGACCCGCCATCATAATAACGGTCGGCGGCTTGTTAGCCTTGGCCAGCTTGGACTGGCTTCCGCCCATCAGCTCGGTCAATTCCTTGTTGACGATGTCGATGATCACCATGCCGGGAGTAAAGCTGTCCATTACTTCCTTGCCAACGGACTTCTCCTTCACCTTGGACACGAAGTCCTTGACTACTTTGAAGTTAACATCGGCTTCCAGAAGCGCCAGACGTACTTCGCGCATGGCTTCGTTTACGTCATCTTCGGATACCTTCCCTTTGCCGCGCAGCTTGCTGAACACATTCTGCAATCTTCCGGTTAAACCTTCAAATGCCATATGCGGCTTGCTCCCTTCATGCTACTCTAACCTCTGCAAACGATCCACAAGCTCTGTGAACCGCTGTTTATATTGCTCAGGCAGCATCCCATTATCAGGCAGTCTGCGCAGTTCTTCTAAATACCGGTTACGGTCGTCATGCTTGGCCAGCAGGCCAAGCTTCTCTTCATAATTCTCCAGCACCTGCTCGGCACGCTTGATATGCTCATACACGGCCTGGCGGCTGATCTCAAATTCCGCGGCAATCTCTCCCAGGGAGAAATCATCGTGGAAATAATATTTCAGAAACGTTTGCTGTTTATCAGTAAGCAGCCGTTCATAGAATGCGAATAACAGGTTGATCCGGTTCGTCTTCTCGAGCCTATTCTCCTGACTCATCAAGGGCACTCCCTTCGTCAAGGAAAAACACTTTACAGCTTCACAACGTCCCTTATGATACCGAAAACAAAGAAAGATGTCAAGCTTTTTTGCTTGTCATCTTTTTTTGTGTGCAAAATGCAGGATCTCCCTGTTATTTTCCGGCTCTTTAACGGATTGGCAGCAGATAAATCAGTACGGCGAAGAAGTGTGTCACACTGCCGGCCAGCACGAAAACATGCCAGACTGCATGGTGAAACGGGAACCCTCTCCATACATAAAAGATCGTGCCCAGCGTGTACAGGATTCCGCCAGTCATCAGCAGCGCCATGCCGCCGCCGGCAACAGCCGCAGACAGCGGGTTCCAGGCGATGACGATCAGCCAGCCCATGGCAATGTAGAAGATCGTCGACATGAACAGGAATTTTTTGACGAAGAAAGCCTTGAACGCTACACCGAACAGTGCCACTCCCCAGACGATCCCGAACAGGCTCCAGCCCAGCGGTCCGCGGATCGCGACGAGCAGGAATGGCGTATAAGTACCGGCGATAAACAGATAAATGGAGGAATGATCGAAGAATTCAAACAGGTCCTTCGCCTTGCCCTCCCGCAGACTATGCACCAGTGTAGAGTTGAGATACAGCAGCAGCATCGTTGTCCCGTAGATCGAGAAGCTGACAACATGCCAGGCCGTTCCCTTCAAGCTGGCAAAAACAACAAGCAGAACAAGTGCAGCAACACTCAGTACCGTTCCGATACCGTGTGTAATGGCATTTGCGACCTCTTCCCTGCGGCTGTAGGTATACGTATTGGCCATAACAAAATCCTTCCGTGTGCGGTTTCCTTCTATTATACCGTTAACCCGGAGCTCATTCCAGCCTATCTGCGCACAGACAGGCCGGAATATGGTTACAGCTTATAAAGCTCCGTATACTTCGCTTCCAGATAATCGGCCAGATAATCGGGATTCAGCGGCTCACCGGTAACCTGTTCAATAATCTGAGCCGGAGTCAGGCTCTTGCCGAAGCGGTAGATTTTGTCCGTCAGCCATTCTTTAACCGGAATAAGATTGCCTTCAGCAATCAGACTGTCGAATTCAGGCAGCTCTTTGCGGAGGGTATTCAGGATTTGGGCAGCATACATATTCCCCAGCGAGTAGGAGGCAAAATAACCGAAATCACCGCCGGACCAGTGAACATCCTGCAATACACCAAGCGCATCTGAAGGCGGAGTAATGCCCAGATATTCCTGATATTTGGCATTCCAGGTCTTAGGCAGCTCCTTGACTTCCAGCCCTTCATTAAAGATCAGCTTCTCGATCTCATAGCGGATGATAATATGCAGGTTATAGGTCAGCTCATCCGCTTCAATCCGGATAAAGGAATTAGCTACACTGTTGATCGCCCGGTAGAACTGCTCCACTTCAACCTCTGTGAGCTGTTCCGGGAAATGCTGCTGCAGATCGCCATAGTAACGCTGCCAGAAGGCGCGGCTGCGGCCGATCATATTTTCCCACAGTCTCGATTGGGATTCATGAATGCCCATGGAGGTTCCCCCGGACAACGGAGTTCCAACCAGCTCCTTACTGATATTCTGCTCATAGAGCGCATGCCCGCCTTCGTGCAGTGAGCTGAAAATTGCACTTGTCACATTATCCAGCAGGTAATTGGTCGTAATGCGCACATCCCCCGGGTTGAGCCCGGTAGCGAACGGATGCACACTCTCGTCCAGACGCCCTGCATCAAAGTCATAACCCATCTGCTCCAGAACGAACAGGCCGAACTTTTCCTGCTGCTCCTTGGCATAGATTTGGCTCAGAAATTCCGTGTCCGGCTTATTTGGAGAAGCGCTGATTGCCTCCACCAGCGGAACAAGACGGCTGCGCAGGCGGTCGAACAGCTCGTCCACTTTGGCAACGGTCAGATCCGGCTCATACATATCGAGGAGCGTATCATACCGGGTATCCTTTACACCCCAATAGTCGATAAACTCCTGCTTGAAAGCGACAATTTTGCTTAAAAACGGTTCAAAGGAGGCAAAATCATCATTCGCCTTTGCCTCCTCCCAGATGCTCTGGGAATGGGCAGCGAGCGCGGCATATTCTTCGAATTTTTTGGACGGAATGCTCTTGCTGCGCTCGTACTCCTTGCGGCAGTCCTTGATGATTTTGTTCTGGACCTCGCTCAGCTGTGAAGCTACCTCCGGCGTGCCGAAAAAGGCTGTAAATTCGCCCATCTCCTCAGACGTCTCCAACCGGAACAGTTCACCCGTGAGCACCCCGATCGTTCCGGAGCGGACCTCTATCCCTTTACGGGGTGCACCTGTCTGCAAATCCCAGTGAAGAAGTCCGATGGCTTCATTATAGCTGCTGATTTTAGATAATAATTCCTGAAAAGCTTCCCATTTGTCTTTAACTGCCTGTTCCATTTCCATCCACCTGCCTTCTCTGTTTTCCTTATTCTTCTTGATGATACTTTTTTGGCTGGGGATAAGCAACTTTGCCTGTCACATGCGAAAATGAAGCGCTGCCGGCAACTGCAATCACATCAGGTTATTGACGTCCGTGTTTTATTATCCTTATAATCATTTCAGAGCTTTCAGCTTCAAATTTGAAATAGTTCATTCATTACCAAACTGGTGAATAGACCTTACGTACATACGTAAAGCCTACATTACACAATATTAATTTTAGGAGGAAGCATGGTCATGACACACGTATCGGAGATTTTGAATTTTAACAAGAAATTTGTGGAGGAAAAAGAATACGAAGCCTATCTGACCAGCCGCTTTCCGGATAAAAAAATGCTTGTCATCACTTGTATGGATACGCGGCTGGTAGAGCTTTTGCCAAAAGCGATGAATTTCAAAAACGGTGATGTCAAAGTTATCAAAAACGCCGGCGCCGTCATCTCCCAGCCTTTCGGTTCGGTTATGCGAAGCGTTATGGTCGCGCTGTATGAGCTGGATGCGGAAGAGGTTATTGTAGTTGGACACTATGAGTGCGGCATGGCTTCCCTGAACGCGGACAAAATGATCAACTCCATCAAAGAACGCGGCGTATCCGATGAAGTCCTGTCGACGCTTGAGAATTCGGGAATCAAGCTGACCAAATGGCTGCGCGGGTTTGACAATGTGAAGGACGGGGTAATTCAGACTGTGGAGCTTATTAAGCGCCATCCCTTACTCCCCCCAAACGTACCTATTCACGGCATGATCATCGATCCGGCTACCGGAGCGCTTGAGCTTGTCTCGGACGGGTATGTGGAGAACAAGGCAACTCTCTGAAAATGTTTTTGGCGTGGACGTGATGTCCACGCACTTTTTTTGTCCAAAAAGCGGCCAAAAAATAATCCAAAAGATTTTTAATTAAAATTGAAACCTCCTTGGGCATACTGCGTATTACCGGGCAGAACCACAAAATTTTGAGACAACCTTAGGAGGGTACTCGTACTAAATGAAATCCATGAAACGCGTAATGATGATCGTAATGGCCTTTACCCTGTTCTTCGCTGTAACCGCTCCCGATTTTGCGGATGCGAGACGCGGAGGAGGTTTTAAATCCGGCAGCCGCGGCTTTACCACGACTCCGAAGAAATCAACTACGGATAATGTTAGAAAAAGTGATAGCACTACTGGTACTACAGCCGGAACTGCGGGTACTGCCGGTACTGCAAAACGCGGATTTTTCAGCGGCGGCTCACTGATGAAGGGTATGATGATCGGCGGACTCGCCGGCTTCCTCTTCGGCAGCATGTTTGCCGGAATGGGCGCTTTCGGTAACATCCTTGGTTTCCTTGTTAATATGCTTGCCATCTATCTTGTTGTGGTGCTTGTAATGTCCTTCTTCCGCCGCAGAAGAGAAAGACGCAGACTTGAAGAAAGAGACGGCCGCTACTAATGTCAACAACTGTTCTCAGTATGGATGAAATTATTAACGCCATCTGCCTTCATATGGCTGAGCGTAAGGGCGTCCGGGTTCAGGAGGTTCAAGTTGAGCTTAGCTGGGAGGAAGACACCGGCTATACCGCAGAGGTATGGATCCAGGGCCGCAGCCAGTATCTGGTCGAATCCAACATGATTGAAGCGATTCTCCGCTATCTGCACAGCGAGTACGGTATCCGGGCTTACCGCGAGGATGTACGGCTGGATCTGGATGAGGAAATAACCGCAATTGTGAATACCTGAGGCAGAATGTATACAAGAGACAGCCCACCAGCTGTCTCTTTTTTTGATGCCTACACAATTGATTGGCTATCCATGGAAATATTGTTTCAATGTGCCCCGTCCCCCTGTCACCTCTACCTCGGCGTAAGCACCGTTTACCAGCGTCATCTGAGGCGGAACATGACCGAAATCCAGATCATAAAGTACCGGCAGCTGCAGCTCTTCTGCCAGATCCCGGTACACTTCCTCTGTGGTATACCCGTACAGGGGCTGATTGCCCCCGCTCCGCCCGAACAGAATCCCCGAGCAATTGTCAAACCAGCCGGCATATTTCATATGTACAAGTGATCTGCGGAGATCCGCCGTATTCAGCTCACAGCTTTCGAGATACCACAGAATCGGCTCCCCCTGGATAAAATGCCGGCTGAAGTACTGCACATTGCCATACGGCGTTCCGATGATATGCCGGATAATGTCAATACAGCCGCCGAGCAGACGGCCCTTTAGTGAAACATCCTGGCCCGATACGCTCTTCCATAAGGTTGGAGTGTTCAGGTTAAACAGGTAAGGCGACGTGCTGTCTGTTCCTGCTCCTGCCCCCTGATGCTTATGTGAGGATTGCTGTACAATGCTGCTGCCGGGCGGGGTTGAGAGCACCTCTTGCCACATGATGCTCGTCTCATCGGTCTTCTCTCCGCGCAAATCACCGAGACTTGGGCCGTGTGCGGTAGCTATGCCCGTGCGCAAGGTGATTGCAAGCAGGAGCAGGCTAATGTCGGAGAATCCCAGCACCCATTTTGGTCTAAGCTGGTCAAAATCAATAAACTCCAGCATCTCAATCAGCAGCTCGCCGCCCCATGGCGGAATAATCAGACCGATCGTTTCATCCAGCATCATCCCGTTGAACTCCATCCCCCGCTCCCTGCCCGGAGCAGATCTTGCTTTGTCATGCTTATACACCGTCTGTCCGAGACTCACCTGGTAGCCTCTTTCCTTCATCCGCCCCACAGCCTCGTCAAAAAGCTCCCGATGCTGCTCGTCCGCACCAAACGATGAAGCAGTTACACCTATAACCGCTCCCGGTTTAAGCATTGGATATGTAATCATTCCGATCCCTCCCTTGATTGGCAAACCCTTATCTGTAAACCGGCTTGGAAAATGGTACACTAAGCCTATGTTTACGGTTCTTTCCAGTTTATCACACTGGCCGAGCCGCACCAACCAGAGTAGCTCTTCATAACATAAAAAGACATGACCGGTTATCCTGCAACGCTGCAGCAACGCGGATCATGCCTTTTTTTCATATCAAAACCAGCACTCAGATCAATGAGATAGCAAGCAGCTCGAACAGCACCAGCGGCAGAATGACATTGTTGTTAACAGGACCCGGATAAGGCGGATACGGATAACCCAGCCCAGGGTATGGCTTGTAATAAGGGTTATAGAATCCGCGCGGCGCGTCCATCGTGACTGTGACCATCAGGTACATATTTTTGCTGTCCATCCCGGCAATGATGCCTTCATGCGTCATTCCGTCGAGAGTCTGAACCTTCACCTTATGATTTAAATAGGGTTTACAGGAATGATGCAGGGTCTCGCGAACCCCATGTAAATGCTGCACAACCGCCGGATCAGCCTGATAGATCACTGTAGCCGTCTGGCCGGCATTGTATGTCGACATAGCATCCTACCTCCGTAATTGGATTTGCTCCATTCTATGCAGATGCCTATATGATGGTGTCTTTGGAGAATCCGTCCCGTTGTCCGGCCCACAGCCGTATCCCGGTATTGACTGCTTCCGCCCACGCCAAAAAACCGCACACCGGCACAGGCCAGGTACGGTTCTACGGGCTATAACACTATGCAGAGCAGACCCAGCCGCAGCTTAAAAAGCCACTCCAATCCCGCCTTCACCGGCATATGTCCCCATAACCGGGCCCATGCTGGAGAATACCACCTCTTTGAAGGGGTGTTTTTCGAGAATACGCGCTTTGATCTCCAGCGCCAGCTTCTCGCAGTTGCTGTGAACAATAGCAATCGCTGCTTTCTCGTAATCGTACTGCTTCTCGTCGAGCTTGCTTAACAGCAGATTCAGCGCTTTAGGCAAACCGCGCGTCTTCTCCACTACCTCAACTCTGCCCTCATCGCTGATCTTCAGCAGCAGCTTGATGTTAAGTACAGATGCTACTGCGCCGGACAAACGGTTCAAGCGTCCGCCTTTTATAACGTTCTCTAAAGTATCCAGCGTGAAATAGGCTGTTGTTTCTTCAACTTGCTTAAGTACGCTTTCCTTCAGTTCGGCCAGGCTGCTGGTGAGTGACAGACGCGCCGCCGTTGCCACAAGAAGCGACAGCCCTCCGGAAAATCTTTTGGTATCTATAACTTCGATCGCGTTCGGATGTCCTTCTTCCTCATACATCTCCTTGGCAATCGTGGCTGTCTGATAAGTGCTGCTGATGTTGGAGGACATACAGAGGACCAAGATATCCGTGCCCGGCTCCACCTCCTTGAATGCTTCGAGAAAGCTTTGCGGGCTTGGGCTGGCCGTTGTCGGCAGCTCCTTGGACTCACGCATCATTTCATAAAAGGCTTTGGTCTCCGTGTGCTCAGGCATCAGATCATGCCCGAAATGAACCGGCAGATGAACAATAGTCACATTATACTTCTCAACATACTCAAGGGGCAGATCGGAACCGCTGTCCGTAATTATCTTGATGGCCATCAGGGTGCTCTCCTTTCAAATTCTATATCATTATAGACAGGAGTCCGGATTATCAATAGTACATTTTATAACTTGTCAAAATTGCGGTTTTATGCTTGAGAATTACAATTTGGTACGATTTCCTTTATTACCCTGAATACTGACGATAATATACAGCGGTTTCCCGCCGTCCGGTGCTTTCTAACCTATTCCTGATATGATATGGTGTATAAATCAGCTAAAAAGGGAGTGTAGCAAGTGAGCAAGAACAGAGTATGGAACCGGGGCAAGCATAACGGCGGGGGTCTGCAAAAACGGCAGCATCCGGAAGCAGTCGCAGCAAGATCAGAGGCACCTGACGGAAATATCCAAGAGCCGGTTAATCCGCGGATTGACGCCGTTAAGCCGATGAACCGCAGCAACTGGGTCAGCCGTCCGGCACGGGTGGCTCCGAAGGATAAGGGACGGACGGAACAATAATATAGGTTACTGGAACGGGGCAGCCTGCTTGACTAATTTGCCGACAGATAAATATGATTTCAAGAGTGTTGAACGGTTGTCCTGCTTGGAGGAATCCCAGGTGATACCGCTGATCCCTGAGCTTTTGGAATGGGTGCAGGATATAAACTGGCCTATAGCAGCTGCTGTTGCTGATCTGCTTCAAAAGTATAAGGTTCATACTGTCCCTCATATTGAGGCAGTGTTCTTACTGCGGGACGATTCCATCTGGATATACAATATCCTGGCTTATTTAATGAATGAGTGGGACAGCGGATTAGTATCAGCCCTATCCTCTTCTATACTCAAACTGGCACAGGCATCGGACATCTATGAAGATACTGATTTGCTGGCTGTTGAGATCCTCTCGAAACATCGTTTGATTACCAAAAATGCTGTAGTCATTCTGCTGGAGATAAAGCTGAGCGATGCTGAAGGGTTGTTGAACCGTTTTACAGATGATCAGAAGGCCCTGTATCAGTCAATGGAAAATGAACGGCTGCATCTTCTTGGCACCGATCCTGCACAAATGATGAATCATCTCCTCAATTATAGTGAAGTAACACATAGGCAGAAATGGGAGCTTGAAAATTTGCTTCGCCGTCACGAAGAAATAGCAGCAACGTTAAGCAGAATTATGGAATAGACTTATCCAACTTCAAGTTCCAATCATCCAGTTGGATTTTCGCCACTTAATTTCCGTATTTCTCGTCCTCCACAACGATTAGGTGGAAAATCACCATCTATTTCGGGCTATTTACCGGCTTGAAGGCAATTTCGGCGGAATGAAGTGGCGTTTTTCCAACTAGATTTTCGATAGCGGGGTTTAGCGGGGAATTAGATGGCATTTTTCCACTAAGATAAGTTTTATCGTGACCTTCTATCGGGATAGTCGTAGCGGTTCGCCAGTTCGCACTATCCAGACATGTACATGATTTCTTGGCAAAAAAAGATGACTCCGCAATACCGGAATCATCTTTTTAGGTTACTCATATTCGTTTTAGAACTACTCCGGCTCCTCCGGCTGCGTTACAGGCTTACGCTTCTCATCCCCTGCTCCGGATAACGCGTTCCGGCCGCGCTGCCTTTGGGTGCCGCCTCATTAATACGCGCCAGCTCCCCTTCGCTTAGCCGGATCGCCAGTGCACCGGCGTTCTCTTCCAGGTACTTTGTCCGTTTGGTGCCGGGGATCGGCACGATGTCATCGCCCTGGGCGAGCAGCCAGGCCAATGCAAGCTGTGACGGCTGAACGTCCTGTTCAGCAGCAATTTCCTTGATGCGCTCTACAAGCTCAAGATTCCTGTTGAAGTTCTCGCCCTGAAAGCGCGGGGAATTGCGGCGGTAGTCATCCTCAGCCAAATCCTCAAACGTGCGGATCTGCCCGGTAAGAAAGCCTCTGCCGAGCGGGCTGTACGGAACAAAGCCAATGCCGAGCTCCCGGCAGACCGGCAGGATCTCATCCTCCACATCACGGCTCCACAGTGAATATTCCGTCTGGAGCGCTGTAATCGGATGTACCTGATGTGCACGCTGAATGGTAGCCGCGCCGGCCTCCGACAAGCCGAGAAAACGGACTTTACCCGCCTGAACCAGATCAGCCATCGCGCCTACCGTCTCCTCAATAGTCGTATTCGGGTCTACCCGGTGCTGGTAGTACAGGTCGATATGATCGATACCCAGCCGGCGGAGGCTGGCATCGCATGCAGCTTTGACATATTCCGGCCGGCCGTTGATGCCAAGCATCCTTCCGTCGCTGCTGCGTACATTGCCGAACTTGGTAGCGATAATGACATCGTTACGGCGGCCTTTGACCGCCTGTCCTACCAGCTCCTCATTCCGCCCGACGCCATACATATCCGCCGTATCCAAAAAGTTAATGCCCAAATCAAACGCACGGTAAATCGTCCGCACCGACTCCTGATCATCCCGCCCGCTGTAGAAATCAGACATTCCCATGCAGCCAAGTCCAAGCGCCGATACCTTGAGCCCTTCACGTCCCAGTGTTCTGGTATTCATTATCCACTCCGCCTCTCCTGAGCATAAATTGTACAAACGGCATCTCAGATAATCACATTACTCCGCTCACCGGTAAAAAGCAAAAAAAAGGATGAGCGGCTGCGAGCCGTCCACCCTTCTGCTGTTACTCCTTCAGCCTATGCTGGCTGATTGCCCTTACAAATCCCTGCCCTCATAGCGGAAATATGAGAAATCCGCATAGCTGCCGCCAAACTGGTTCATGTCATGGGCAGCGATGCCCACAAAGTTACCGGTGAAGCCGCCGGAGAGGAAGCCGAGGTCTTGCGGTCCATAGAGGGCTGTCCACTCCTCCGTATCACTGTGGCGGTAAAAGAATTGTCCCGCAGCCCCTTCAACGGACACAGCCAGCTGTACCGGCGACTGGCCGTCAAAAGCAATCGTCTCGGGCTCATAGGTGAAGCTGTCCGCTTCGCATTTCATCAGCCGAAGTACGCTGCCCTGGCCCTGCTCATGCGAGATATATGCGTACAGATAATTGTCCTCGTTCAGATACAGCAGCAGGCCAGCCATCTGCAGATAGCTCTTCGGCTGATATTCCAGCGCCGTTTCCGCGCGGAAGCTTATATCACTCTGGCGTACCGCCAGAATATGATGCTTGAACAGGCTCTGTACAGATTCACCGGCAGTAAGCCGGAGATAACCGGGACGTGCTGTAAATGAACACCAGCTGTCGTCCGCCAGAATCCGCAGGGTGTTCCATCTCTTCTTCAGCTTCGGGCCGTCGAAGCGGTCCTCGAATACTGACCAGCGGCCAGCCCCGCTTACAGTCACGCCCTCTGGAGCAGGAAGCGTAAGCTGCGGCTCATTGCCGCCTGCGCTAAGGCGCAGCCAGCCTGCTTCATCCCAGTACACCTGCTGCAGCGCTGTCTCTCGGCCCAGTATGGCGTACTTGCCGTCCACCGGACGGGTGCAAAGATGGGCCATATACCACTCCCCGCCCGGCGTCTGCACCAGGCTGCCGTGTCCGGCACACTGCAAGGGCAGGTCCGGGTTGTTGCGCGAGGTGAGCATCGGGTTGAGCGGGTCTACCTCATAGGGGCCGGCCAGCTCCCGGGAACGGGCAACTGTAACGGCATGGCCGGAGCCTGTTCCCCCTTCGGCGGTAATGAGGTAGTAATAGCCGTTCTGCTTATAAATATGCGGCGCTTCCGTCTTCTTCAGCGGTGTACAGTCAAACAGCTTGGCCGGCTCGCCGGTCAGCCGCTGCGCAGCAGCGTCATACTCTTGAATCACAATGCCGCTGGATTTGTTGCCCTCCAGAATGCGGTAATCCCACAGGGCATTGAGCAGCCATTTCCGGCCGTCGCTGTCATGGAACAGGGAAGGATCGAAGCCGCTGCTGTTCAGGTAGACCGGCTCTGACCATGGACCTTCAATGGATGGCGCCGTCATCAGGTAGTTATGGCAGTCCTTGAACGGGCGTTTGGTGCTTTTGACATCCGTATACACCAGGTAGAACAGATTATCATGATAGCTCAGCTGCGGCGCCCAAATGCTGCAGTTCTTCGGATTCCCGCGCAGCTCAACCTGCGAGGTAAGAATATCGGTGCAGTGCTCCCACTCCGCGAGATTCCCGGATGTGTAAATCCGTACTCCCGGCAACCATTCAAACGAGGAAACAGCAATATAATAGGTTTCTCCGACACGCAGAATGCAAGGGTCCGGGTTAAAACCCGGCAGTATCGGATTACGGATGATTGCAGTCATAAGCCAGCTAACCCACCTTTCTAGTTTCTTGATTGCTATAGCCAAACTTTGCAGTCCCTTGCCTGGTTTATAACACCAGCCAATCATTTCCCTTAGAGGAGCCGCTAACCAAACCCTACAAATGCTCCGCCAAAAAAGCCTGCCAGGCCACCCGCATCTCCAGCGTCTCCATATGCCCGCCTGTTGCCGTGATGTTCTGCCAGTGCTCCGGTTTTCCCGCAGCCTCATAAGCTTCGGACAGGCCCTCATCCAGCAGCCTTACGCCCTCAGCCGGACACATCCGGTCACTGCGTCCGTTCAGGCTCATCCGCGCCCGCGGAACGATCCGCTGCTGGATCTCAAGCGTCGTGTAGTGCTTTAGCAGCCCCGGAACATAGGAGTAGAAGCCGTGATGATCCAGGCCTCTTTTGTCGATCAAAGTCTGAGCCTCCACCTGTCCGCAAATATCGACCGTTACCTTGACCCGCTCATCCAGCGCAGCCAGCCACCAGGCCATCAGCCCCCCCATCGACATGCCGATGGTGCCGATCCGCTCAGCGTCAATGTCCTCACGGCAGCACAGATAGTCCAGCGCCCGGCGGCTGTCGTAGAGCATCATGCCCCACAGGACTTTGCCCGTCCAGAGCATTTCCTTCACCAGCTCGCTCTCGGCCTTGCCGCCGCGCTCGTTGAAACCCCACATGTCTATGCAGCAGACGGCATAGCCCATGTCTGTCAGCGTCTTGGCGAAGGAAGGCGACTGCAGATAGGTGCTGCTGCTAAGCAGCTCCTTGCGGCCATTCGTGTAATTCCCGCCGTGCGAATGGTTGAACAATACCAGGGGGAACGGCCCGTCGCCTTCCAGTGGCTTAACGAGCGTTGCCGGCACCTTCTCTACCCCATTCAGCTCAAGCAGCAGCGATTCCATCCGGAAGCCGTCATGAATCTCCTGCTTCAGCAGCACCGCTTCAACCGGTCCCGGACCATGCTCCGGCAGATCGCCGAGCAGTGATTCCAAAGGAACTTTCTGATCACTCATCTCAAGCACCGTCCTATCCCTTCAAATTCAGATCAGCCCCTTCAAGCGTTACCCGCTCTTCCAGCTGCTCCGGCTTGCGTGTGTTCCGCGACTGGCAGCTAACCAGCTCGACCTCTTCCCCGTTCTCGATATAGAAGGCCGGTCCCTCATGATTCTCGACCGTCACCTGATGGAACTTCACATTCCGCACATTGCCGAGGTAGAACCCGCGGTTGTTCATATTCTCCATGCCTGTCATCATGTCCGGATGGCCCGGTACCGCATTCTCAGCCATGGAAATGTCAACATTGCTGAACGTTACTTCGGATACATACTGCTCAGCCAGCCCGTACAGGAATCCGGCAGCGGCATGAACATTGCGTGCAGTAATGTTGGCAAAATGAACCCGGCGGAAGCACGGCGTCTCTTCCGTAATGGGATAAGGATTTTTATCCCAGACATATTTCTCCTTGCCGCGCGGGCCGCAGAAGTAATAGAGATTCATCGTAAACGGACACAGCACATGGTCCATTACAATGTTGGAGATGCGGATATCTTCGACTGTTCCGCCCCGGCCGCGCCGCGACTTCATCCGGATCCCGCGGTCCGTCTCCTTGAAGATACAGTTGCTGATGACGACATTGCGGATATCCCCGCTCATCTCGCTGCCGAGCACGACAGCGCCGTGGCCGTGGGCCATGGTGCAGTTCGTGATCGTAATATTTTCACACGGAATCCGCTCTGCCGTATCCTCGGTTCCCGCCTTGATCGCAATGCAGTCGTCCCCGACATCAATGCTGCAGTTGCTGATCCGCACACCGTTACAGGACTCCGGATCGATCCCGTCCGTATTCGGGGAATCGGCCGGATTGATGATCGACACATTGTCCACAGTGACATTGCTGCACTCAATCGGATTAACTGTCCAGCTTGGCGAATTGAGCAGCGTAACGTCCTTGATCGTTACCCGGCTGCAGCGGTCAAAGCTGATCAGCTTCGGACGCGGATACGCCAGCTCGCCGCGGCGGTTACGGAACACATCCCACCATAGTCCCCCGTCGCCGTCAAGCGTTCCGCTGCCTGTGATGGAGATGTTGACCAGGTCGCTGCCGTAGATGCAGGAGGCATAGACCTGCTGCCGGACGCCTTCCCATCTGGATTCCACCACCGGGTAATCTGCCTGATCCGTACTGAAGGACAGCACGGCCCCGGGGCTTAGATGCAGCTCAATGTTGCTTTTCAAGATAATAGCTCCGCTCAGAAACCGCCCTGCCGGAACATATACAGTCCCGCCCCCGGCTTCACTTGCTGCTGCTATCGCTTCATGAATTGCAGAAGTTGCAAGGATTCCGCTATCCCGCTGTGCGCCGTAATCGGCAATATTATACACCTGCAGCATGGGAACCTCCTTGTCCGGACAGCCCGGAAACGCCGGAGCCTGCTCTTAATTGCTCATACTCCGCGCAAGCCTGCAGGAATGCCCCCAGCCCCTTCTGGTCGTTCGTAATAATCGGCTCGCTGATGTAATACGCATACGTTCCGTCACGTTTGTCCGCACCGCCGAGTCCGGCTACCTGGCAGTTTTTGTTCAGGTTGACCCGGCCTTCCTTGGTTACAAGCACAAATTCGGCAATCAGCCCGGCGTAAGCGCGGTCCAGCACCTCTGTCCAGCTGTTATCCAGAGCACCCAACCGGATTCCCTTGGCGATTGCAAATACGATCATGCTGGAAGCCGATGCTTCCAGATAGTTGCCTTTCCGTTCCCCCAGATCTACCACCTGGTACCACACGCCTGCTTCGGCATCCTGATAGTTCTTCAGCGCGTCAAGGGTATCCCGCAGAATACGCACCAGCTCAGCGTAATCAGCATGATCTTCCGGCAGCATTTCCAGCACATCGACCAGGGCCATCAGATACCAGCCCATCGAGCGGCCCCAGAAATTCTCGGACAGGCCGGTCTCCGGATTGCACCATGGCTGAACCTTCTTTTCGTCCCAGGCATGGAACAGCAGTCCGGTTACCGGGTCTTTGGTATGCTTTTCGCACAGGATAAACTGCTTCGTAACATCATCCAAATTTGCCCCTCCCTCAAAAGTCAGCAAATACTCCAGATAGAACGGTGACCCCATATACAGGCCGTCGAGCCAGATCTGGTACGGATAGATTTGTTTATGCCAGAATGCGCCCTCCGAGGTCCGGGGATGGGTCTGCAGCTGATCGCGCAGGTTAGCGGCCGCCAGCTTGTATTTTTCAAGTCCGGTCTCTGCATACAGCGTAAACAGCAGCTTGCCGTTATTGATATGATCAATGTTGTATTCATCCTTGCGGTAGCCGAGGATACTGCCGTCCTCCTGAATGAAATAGTCCATATTGTCTGCGATATAGTTGAAATATTTGCGTTCACCACTCTGCTTCCACAGCAGCTCATAGCCCTTCAGCACCACACCGTAATCATACGACCATTTGCCGTTGTAACCCTTATCCTCGTACAGTCTCGGCAGACGCTCCATCAGCGTATCCGCCGTCTTTACAACCCATTTCTCTCCCACTTTGCATCCTCCTCTTATTGTCAAAAAAAGTCCCTCTAACCTTCAGCGAATCCAGCCGATATCCCCGCCAAAAACGGCCTCGGGCGTAAAACGCTCCAGCTCGCTCTCATGCAGCTGCTTAGACCAGCCCACCCGCTTGTCCACATGTGCCCCCGGCCCCTCAGAACCGGCCTCGCCGTAATGCACGCTATGCCATACACTGGCCTTATCCCAGTCATTCCAGCCCTCACGGCGGATATGTGCGCCCAGCCAGCAATCGAGGAACACCGTCCGCGCATAGTCCCGCCACGGTCTTCCCAGGTATACAGTGCCCTCGGCCGCATCGCTGACCAGGCGGCATCTATGGAACACAAAGCCTGTCTGCTTATCTTCAGGAGTAGCGGCGGCAGTAATATAGCCGTTAATCTCCTTGCCAAGATTCAGGCTGACAATTTCGCATTCATGAAAATAAGCCGTTGCCGAGCCGAAAATAAAATCGATATCCCCGGCGATCCGGCAATGCTCAAAATAATTGCGCCCGCTCCGGTTCACCTTTTCTTCCTTCGGCTTGGCCAGATACAGCGTATCCTGGGCCGCAAGAAAGGTGCAGTTCCTGAATGACACCTTGTCGGCATCTACATAGAGCGCTACAGCCTGACCGACCTCACCGCTGCCGCCGGCTGTATTTTCAAAAATAACATTCTCAACCGTGATATTGTCACCGGTAATATAAGTACTGCATGAGGCGAAGGTGCCCATCGGCGTTCCTTCAATGCCCGGCTTGCGCGCATAATCGTCGTAAACGAGTCTGACCTCGCCTTTGCCGATAATCCGCAGATCCGGTTTATTGATGCGCAGCTTCTCATAATAAACCCCGGCTTCAATGTGCAGGACCGTTACGTCCCCGGCACCTTCCGGTATGCTGTCTACCGCAGCCTGAACAGAGCTGAAGTCGCCTCCGCCCGTCTTGCTGACCAGCATATGCTTCATCCTGTATCACCTCAAATCCCGTATATCCTGCACAACGAACCCACCCGGTGCGGGTGGGCTCGCCAAACTTGACGCAGGTCTTAAAGTCTTACTTCTGAGTCAGCTTGTAAGCTGCTTCATACTCTTCAGTAATCTTGGTTCCGCCGGAATCCTTCCAGGTCTGAACCGCTTTTTTGAAGTCATCCTCAGTCGCCTGTCCCATAATGTACTTGAAAGTGGCATCGGTAATGATCTTCGCAAGCTCTGTACCCTGCTCGTTGTTGGTTGCGGAATCAAGCGGCACAGTCGGGTCAAACACGGCATATTGGTCATTTTCACGAATCAGTTCGTTGGCCAGCTGCTTCTCCGGATTGGCATCCTTCAGCGTATAAGAGATTTCGCTTGGTCTGCTGGAGGAGAAAGGCTGTACATCTGCCTGCCAGAGCTCGGTATTAAGGACTTTATAAGCGCCGTTTTCATCAAATTCATAGTGTGTGCCTTCAATACCGCCGGTCATCAGCATGAATGCTTCTTCATCGATCAGGTCATTGATGAACTGCAGCAGTCTCTTGAGCTCGGCTTCGGTTTTGACCTCGGATTTCGGGAATGCCATCAGACCGCCCACGCCGCTGCCTTCGGACCAGATGTGATACTCGCCGTCACCGTTGGAGATTTTGTTCACCGGCACGAGTTCAAGACCTTCCTGCAGATCCTGGGCCAGTGTTCTCAGACTGGAGATGTCGACCATACCGGTGTAAATCCCGGTTTTACCCTGGGCGAACTGCTGCTGCTGGTCGGTTTTGGCTGTAACAGCAAAGTCCTGGGCCAAGTATCCGTTTTCATAAAGCTTCTTGGAGAAGTTCAAGGTATCCATATATTCCTGTGTATCAAATTCCGGCGTGAACTTGCCGCTCTCATCCACTTTCCAGCCATTTGGTGTGCCGAAGTAGGAGCTCAGTGTTTTGAAGCTGCTGTAGCGCAGATCGTTACGGTCACCGAAGCCCGTTGTATCGTCAACACCGTTGCCGTCCGGATCATCCTCGGTAAAAGCTCTCGCTACCTCATACACTTCATCCAGCGTAGTCGGAACCGGCAGGCCCAGCTTATCCAGCCAGTCCTTGCGCATGATCAGACCGGAGCGGGCCAGATTCTTCTGGAACGGTACGCCGTACAATACGCCTTCGATGGATGCCGCTGCACGGACTTCCGGAGCGATTTTGGCCAGATTGTCGTAATCATCAAGGTAAGGGCCAACATCCCAGAACAGCCCGGATTTCAGCGAGCTCCGCACCGAGGAGTTGGTCATCATGGTCAAAGTTACGATATCAGCCAGTTCACCGGAGGCCAGAGCCGTTGTGATCCGTTCCTCCTTGGAGGCGTCAGGCACCCAGTTGAAGGTGATTTTGGTGTTGGTGTATTCCTCAAGCAGCTTCTTGATTGTATCGGTCGGCGGAGAGGCCGTGTGCAGAATGTTCAGCCAGGTTAATTCCAGCGGTGTATTCTCATCAGCTACGGCAGCGTTTTTCTCTGCTTCTTTATCTCCTCCGCACGCCGACAGTAAGGTGGAAAGCACGGTAACGCAGGCAAGCATACTGACCCATCTTTTTTTCATAATTCTTCTCCTTTAAAGTAGATTAATTGGCACTGCCTTAGTAAACGCCGTCTTCGCCCATTTTTTTGGCCAGCTTGTTGGAGGCCATTACGAGAATCAGACCGACTACGCCTTTGAACAAGCCTACCGTGGTACTGAAGCTGAGCTGGCCGTTCTTCAAGCCCGCCGTATAGATGTAGGTGTCAAAAATTTCGGCCACTTCGCGGTTGAGCGAGTTGAGCAGCAGATACATATGTTCAAAGCCAAGATCCAGCGTGCTGCCGATTTTGAGAATCAGCAGGGTGATAATGACTGGACGGATGGCCGGCAGTGTCACATGCCAGGTTTTGCGCAGACGGGCAGCGCCGTCCATTTCCGCAGCTTCATACAGCTGAGGGTCTACTACAGTAATAGCGGCCAGATAGATGATCGTGGACCAGCCGAGCTCTTTCCAGATGATCTGGCCGATATAGATCGTACGCAGCCATTCCGGCGAGGTCAGGAAGCTGATTTTTTTGAAGCCCATGCTTGCGATCATTTCATTGATGACCCCGCCGTCTACAGTCAGGAATACATAGGTAATGGAGACAATGATAACCCATGACATGAAGTGGGGGATGTACACAATGGTCTGAATCCAGTTTTTAAGATGACGATTCTTAAGTTCATTTAACATTAAAGCGACGATAATCGGCAACGGAAAGAAAATCACGATATTTAGCGCGAACAGGATGAGCGTGTTGCGCAGCAGCATCATAAAGGTTGGCTCCGTGAATAGCCGGATGAAATGCTTGAACCCTACCCATTCGCTGCCCGTGATTCCGAGGAACGGCTGATAGTTCTGAAACGCGATCACAAGCCCGCCCATTGGCAGATACTTAAATATGATGAAGTACACCAGTCCGGGCAGGATCATCAGATATAAGAGCTTGTATTTCTTTACTGCGGTCAGGAACGCGCTGCCTTTCCTCTTTTCCAGATTCAGATTTGATGGTGCGGTGATGCTTGAAACTTTCACTTGTCAGCCTCCTTTGGTCATTCGGGGATTACGCTCCCTAGACTAAAGAATTTCCGACATTACGTATATAATCATTATGTGACTGCGTGGTCCAAACCCTTATGGCTGCGGCGTTTAGGCCCTTTTGACCTCCTGTAATGATTACAGGGTAAGATAATGATTATAGGCTGGCCAAGGCGCTTATGCCGGCGGTAGACCCAACACCTCATGCCCGGATTATATACGTAATTTGTCCCTCTTGTTACAGTTGAAAGGTAACCGAATACGAGGAGGATATGAAATGAACCACAGCTCACGAAGAAAAGAATCACTCGGCGGACAGATCTTCACGGTCGTAAATGCCGGTATCCTGATTCTGATCGCACTAGCTTGTCTGTTACCTTTTGTAAACATTATCGCCAGCTCATTCGCGACCACCCAGGAAGTGATTGCCAAGAAATTCATTCTGTTCCCGACCACCTTTTCACTGGATGCATACCGCTACATTCTGTCCACACCGACGATCTTCAAAGGTCTCGCAGTATCCGTAGGTGTCACTATTGTCGGTACTATTGTAAGCATGATTCTGACAGCACTGATGGCCTACGGCCTGTCCCGCAAATATCTGCCGCTCAGAAACACCATTAACTTTATCGTCGTGTTCTCCATGCTGTTCAGCGGGGGCATGATCCCAACCTTTCTGGTTGTAAAATCGGTCGGCCTCATCAATTCCTACTGGTCCCTGGTGTTCCCGGTGGCGATCAACGCCTTCAATATGATCATCATGCGCAACTTCTTCCAGGCGCTGCCGGACAGCCTTGAGGAGTCAGCCAAGATTGACGGAAGCAATGACTTCGGGATTTTCCTGAAAATCATGCTTCCGCTGGCCCTCCCGTCCATCGCCACCATATCGTTGTTCTACGCTGTTGCTTACTGGAACACTTACATGAATGCCATTCTCTACATCAATGATTCGGTAAAATGGCCGATTCAGGTCCTGCTGCGCCAGATCGTTATCGTCTCCAGCGGGATGCAGGCTGAGGGCACCTCGGTTGATATTATCCCGCCTGCCCAGACGATCAAAATGGCGGTTATCGTAGTCGCTACGGTTCCGATGCTGATCGCTTACCCGTTCGTGCAGAAGCATTTTACCAAGGGTGCCTTGATGGGGGCTGTGAAGGGTTAATTGTATACTAGTAAAAAGAAACGGTAACGCCTTTAAGGGCGATACCGTTTTTTTGTACCTGATCCTACTAAAACTGTTATGCTGATTATTGCTGTGACTTTAAGATTATGCCCTTATGCTATGCACCCTGCTGCAGCTTGCGGTATGTGCCCGGTGTAACCTGCTCCTTCTTGCGGAAGGAACGGATAAAGTTCTGCGGATTATGGTACTGCAGCCGCTCGGCGATCTCACGGATGGTCATGTCAGTCTCCGACAGCCATTTCTTGGCCATCTCCAGCCGGTAATTCATCAGATACTCACTGAATGAGGTACCGTATTCCTTTTTAAAAATACTGCTGAGATAATTCGGATTGTAATGCAGCCGTTCGCCGATGCCCTCCAGCGTCAGCTCCTGGTCGAACTCGGAATGGACAATAGCGGTAATCTTGTCGGACAGGCAGCGGAACTGCTTGCTCGTCTTCTCCTTCATGGCCGTGGTCATCGGGTAGATGACCTCCTGCACCAGCAGGTGTTCAATCTCTTCGGGATTACGGATGTCCAGCACCCGGTGATACAGCTTATTGTTATCCTGGGTCAGCAGAACCTGAATGCCTAGATGCTGCTCCAGCTGAATCAGATTGTTCACCAGCCGCACCAGCATAACCTCAAAATTCAGTGTGCTCTTGTTCTTGCCGATCAGCTGGGCCAGAAACGGATAGAGGGCTTCTGTTACCTGCTCCCTGTCCCCCAGCCGGATGCCGTTGAACAGCTGCGACTCCAGCTCCGCCGGATAATGAAGCAGAACCGGACCGGAGACAACCTTATAAATATCCTCATAAAAGATAATCGATTCCTTGCCGAGATTCAGCCGCTGGTGCAGCGCCTGCTTGCCCATCTCGCAGGCCTCCTTGCTCTCCAGCAGATCACTGTAGCACATGCTGAATCCGATACTGATCGGAACCTTCAGATAATTGCGCACTGCCCTCAGCAGCTCTGTTGCATATTCCAGCAGCTCCTTGTTCAGCTCCTGGTCGCTCAGCTCAGGCAAAGACAGTATGGTCGCCTGGGTATCATCATTGAGGATAATCGGCAGCATCCGCTGCGTCTTCGGTATAATCTCCTCTACCATCTTGTTGATGGCCAGCAGCAGCACGTCCTTGTTCGAGGCCCCCTGTTCGCCCAGGCTGTCCAGCTGAATCAGCATCGTAATATATTTACGGGCTCCGTTAGGCGGATAGCCGAAGCGCTGCAGATTCTTCTCCAGCTCCTCGGCTGTGACGCGGCTGCGGAACAGGTTGAGGATGAGCTGGGTCTCCAGCTGCGGCATCTCCGCTTCAATCAGACTGGCCAGCGATTCTTTCTCTGAAAGGATCGTATCAATAGACTGGATAATGTATTCGAACTCGTTTTTGGTGTTCACCGGCGGGACCACAGCTAAACTGCGCTTGATCCGCTGAATGGGTTTTGTAAAATAAGTAGCGACAATATAAGCGACAACCAGAATCAGCAAGATGCTCAGCAGACCGAGGGCGTACAGGCCGAATTTGGTCATTTTGAGGGTACCGGCGATTTCATCCTGATCCAGCTCCGTCAGGTAAATCCAATTATTATAAGAGGACTTGGAATACAGCAGCTGGAGCGGCTGGTGTCCGCCCGTCTCCATTTCAGTCTTGCCGTTCTCCTCACCTGCAGTAACGATGCCGCTGAGCTCCTCCAGCTGCTCCAGTGTCAGGCTTGTCTCCTTCTGTCCGGAATCGTACAGCAGCTCACCGGATTTATTCAGAATGTACACCTGGGCCTTCTCGTCCGTCTTAATGATGGAATCCAGCGTGTACCGGGAAATGTCGGATAAGGCGATGGCCTGCTTTTTGCTGGAGAACACAGGCAGTGTATTCACGAACCTTATGCCCTTATCCGTCTTGACCCAAAATAAACTCTGATTCTGGTTGTCGATATACTGCTCACGCAGCTGCTCCACATCTGCTTCACTCAGGCTGGTCAGCCGCTCATTCATGATCTGCCAGTTCTGCTCCAGACTGATCAGCGAATATTCCGTACCCTCCGCCGTCATGGAGGCAATATAGTTCAGCTGCGAATTGACACTGCGGTAAGCCTCAAAGTCCTTGATCGTAATCGGATTCGTAACCAGCTCCTGAAAAGAGCTCGTCGTGCTGAACGTATTGAACGCATATTCAATGCTCTGGATTTTGTGCTCCAGATTGTTCTTGATCTGCTCGATATAGCTCTGCTTGCTGCTGGAGAACTGCCCGACCACCGACCGGATCGTACTGATATAAATATAGCTGCCGAAGCTGGCAACCAGTCCCACCCCGAGGATCAGAATGGGAATGAAAATCCCGTAGAACATTCTCCCTTTTTTCATTGCGCTGCCCCTTTTATTTCTGCTCATTAATATTTATTATAGCGCTTTCAAAAAGGGGTTTCCATGATTTTTTTAACGTGTGCAGCAGGTTTTTCCGCTTTTCTGCCAAGCTTGGCCTGTGATTGAGCACGTTAACAATCGGGAGGATTGGTTAATGTTCATGGCTAAGGAACTATATATGATATGAATAAAATAAAAAGCGCTCATGCAGCAGATTTATGCTCTGTAGCACATAGCTTCATTGGGATACAAGGACTTTCACCAGGGATGGGGCTGTCATGACAGCAAATCGGCAAGATCGTTGTTAACGTGTTCAACGTTAAATACTCATTATAAATTTCATCCATTTAATCCAATTTATCCAGTATATGAATTTGGAGGCAGAGGTTATTTTACGCAGAGTGAAAGTTAGGTGAGGTTAGAGTGTGTGGGAATATGATGAATTGTTGATGTACCATACGCTTAAAAAGAAACGAGCCTTACGTGGAGGAATGCTTCATATAACTGCATTTCGTGCAACAAAAAAGCCGGTTTTCCCCCGAATCATCCACATAACTGCTCCAGGATTTCGCCAGCTTTAGCTGCACAAAGTGCAGCTAAAGTACGTATGGCGACAAGTGTATGAACGTCAGACTGTTTCATGCTGAAACGATGCATTATCAAAAAAAGACTCTGCCGCTGCTTCATCCCTCGAAGGAGCCTCTCCGGCCATCTGCTTGAGCAGCTTCTTCATCATGACCGAGCCTTTGACCTTCGTGGTCAGGCACGGAGACACTTCAATGGTATATCTGCCCTGCTGTATAGCTGTCTTAAGCTCCGCAACGGTTGAGCAGTCCTGCTCCAGCCGGTTCACGACGCTGCCGTACTGCAGGCATTGATGGCTGTCGCTGCCGGCAATGACCGGGATACCTAAGCGCGCCGCAAACGGTTCAATCAGTGCCCGGTACGGCTGCTCGCCCTGCATGTAAATATCCTTGGCATTAAAGTCAAAAGCGTCCAGCCGTGTCAGCAGCTGCGGGTCCAGATGATGCAGCGGCGTTGAGGTACGGAACGGGTGGGCACCGATTTTCCATAAACCGTGTGCGTCGGCCAAATCCAGCAGCTGGCGAAACGGGATAAAGGAGTTTTCAAGTGTATTGCCTTCAAGGGCGCAGCGTGCTTCCAGAATGTCCTCTTTTAGTCCGATCAGCAGGATATGGCCGGTCTCGGCAATATCGACCTCCATGCCCGGAAAAATCCGCAGGCCGTCAGCCTCGTAATAATGTCCGTTGTACGGGTACATCCGGTCCAGCGTCTCGTACATCCCGAAGAAATTGGAGGTGTTGAAGTGCTCTGTCAGTGCCAGCGCCTGCAGGCCGTTCGCCAGCGCCTCCGTGACCATTTCACGGAAGTATTCTTCCGAGAAAGCGGATTTCTTCGATAGCTTGCCGTGGGTATGCAGATCTATTTTCATATAGGGATGACACTCCTTAGTTTTCTGGGTTAATAGAGCAGATTAATATAGCAGATTGGGAAAAGAAGCTCCCAGCGGGAACAGCAGGCTGATATATACAGCGGAGAAGGCAACAAACAGCCAGTCCCTGCGCTGCATGGCCAGATAGGACAGACGCAGCTTTTTGACCTTGGGGTTATTGACGGCATAGGTGTAGCCTCTGGTCTCCAGCGCTTCAACCGTGGTGCGTGAACGCTTGGCTGTGTTCAGCATCAGCGGATAGAAGACCAGCACGAGAATCCGCAGGTAATACGCGGCGGTTCGCAGGTAGAGAAACCCGTGCTTCGCCGGCCGCTGCCCCCTGAGCCTGAACGAGAGCAGAATCTGGTGGAACTCCTCCAGCAGCGTCGGCAGAATACGGTAGCCATACGACAGGCTAAAGGCAAAGGCATCCGGAACGCCGAGAGCAGATAATCCGTCACTCAGGCGCTCAGGGTCAAGGCTGGAAAAAACCGTGATGCTTGCCAGTGAAATGACCGACAGCTTTAGCGTCAGGGTCAGCATCGGCAGCAGCGATTCGGCGCCTCCGCCGAAGAACAGCGACAGCAGGAACATCCAGCCGATCTGGCTGACCAAACCGAGACATAGGATAAATACAATATACGGACTGACCTTGGACAATACCGTCGTAACTACCATAAAGATAAACATTCCGAGCAGGATGGTGCGGTTATAAACGAACCACGGCGTAATAGCAAAGAATAAGTACCAGATCAGCAGCATCCGCGGGTCAAGCCTGCCCAGAAACGTGCTGCTGCTGTTATACGCGGTGCCGAGCAGCTCCAGCTTGATGTGCTCAACAGAGATTTTGCCCAGCGCCCGTTTAACGGCTTCCACCATGTACAAGCTCCCCCTTTCTCCCTCCCGCCGCAGCAGTGAATTCTTTCAGGCTGCTGCAGATTTGCGGCAGGTTCAGCAGCCGGCTCATTTCCATGAGCTGGGTTTCGGCCAGCCCGGCGCGCCGCAGCAGCTGCCCGTCTGAAAATATAGCCTCCTTATCGCCGTCGGCTATAATCCGGCCTTCGCTCATCACGATGATCCGGCTGGCCCACTCGGCCACTAGGGCCATGTCATGCGTAGCGATGACAACCGTCTCGACATGACCGCGCAGCGCCTCAAGCACCCGGGTCATCTCCTGCTTGGTCGAAATATCGAGATTGGCAGTCGGCTCATCCAGCAGCATGACTGCCGGACGGACGGCTGCGCCAATCGCCAGCGACACCCGGCGCTGCTGCCCGCCGCTGAGCAGCCGGGCATCCCGCTCGGCCAGCTCCTGCAGGCGGAAGGCCTGCAGCATCTCTTCCACTCTTGCGTCCATATCTGCGAGCTTTCTCGCTTTCAGATAATAAGCGATCTCCCCGCGCACCGAATCGTCGATGAACATATCCTCGGGGTTCTGGAACACATAGGACACGATGTCCGACAGCCGCTCCGGCGGCAATCCGTTCACGGTAATATCCTTGACCTGAACTGTACCGCCGGTCGGAACAGTGATGCCGGCAATCAGCTTCATCAGCGATGATTTGCCCGCTCCATTGTTGCCGATCAGCGCTACGCGCTCTCCGGCGTACAGCTCCAGATTAACGCCGCTGAGCACCGGCTGAAGCGTCTTGTGTATCGTCCGGTATGAGAGCCGGATCTGCTCCATGCGGACGATCGGCTCTGCAGCGGATAAATTGACCGCGGCTTCCGTTGCCGCACGGGCTGCGGCGCCTGTCGGAACCGCCGGAGCACCATCTGAAGAAGCGGCAGCGAAAGACCAGGCATTAGCAGGATCAGCGGCATTCACAGCAGCTGTCCGCCGCCCAAACCATGCCCGCCCCTCCTCACAGCTGAGCGGATAATTCCCCGCCGCCTGCCGGTCCGGCTGGAGCAGCCAGGCCGCCCGGGTGACATCGGGCGGATAGATCCCTAAGGCCAGCAGCTCCTCCACCGAGGTGAGCGCTTCACGGACCGGCTTCTGCCAGCGCAGCCGCCCGCCGTCCATCAGCACCACCGACCGGCAGTACTCCGCAATGAACTCTGCGTGATGCTCAATCACCACAATCGTCTTGCCGTGGTGCTCATTCAGCCGGCGCAGGATCTCATAGATCTGCCGTGCATGCTGCGGATCGAGCTGGGCCACTGGCTCGTCGATGACCAGGATGTCCGGGTCCATTGCAAGGGCCCCGGCAAGGGCCAGCAGATGCTTTTGCCCGCCGCTGAGCTGCCAGATGAATTCGCGGCTCAGACCGCTGAGGCCCGTAAGCTCCAGCGCACGTTGCCCCCGCTCCCGGTAATCGGCCAGCCCGTAATTCAGCGGTGTGAAGCATACATCATCAAGCACCGTCGGCCGGACCAGCTGATTCTCGAAATCCTGATACACATAGCCGATATGCCGGGACAGCTCGCTGACCCGCTTTCCTTCTGCAGATTCACCCAGCAGCTTAAGCTCCCCCTCAAAGTCTCCCGTATAATAATGCGGAATCAGTCCGTTGAAGCATTTGCACAGTGTCGATTTGCCCGAGCCGTTGCTGCCGATGACCGCCACGAAATCCCCCTGCTGCAGGGTGAACGAAACCTCCTGCAGCACCGGCTGTTCCGCACCGGGATAGGTGAATGACACATTACTTAGTTCCAGCAGCGGCTTATCCATCCAGCTGCCCCGCTTCCTGCCGCCTGCGCGAAGCCTTCCGCAGGACTACCGCAATTACAGCTGCTGCAACCACAGCGGCAGCCAGCATGCTGATCCAGATCAGCAGCCCTTCATGCGACTCTGCCCCCGGCAGCTCGAATTCGCCGATGCTCCAGCCTGACTCGGACAGCAGCTCTGCCCCCATCGCAATCAGGGCCAGCAGAACGGCGCCGCCCAGCAGCTTCGGCGACAGCCACGATTTGCTCCCGGAAGCATACTGCATATTCCGTTCGCGAGGCTTCATGCCGAGCAGTGGTTCGATTTTACCGTACAGACGGGGTACCAGATACATCGTCGGCAGCAGCGCGAACAAAATGCCCGAGAACAGCACATCATTCAGAAAACCGACACCTTCGATGATGACGATACTTTCCGCCAGCCCCTGCACCGCCTCAAGCTCCTCCACACCGACCCACACCTTGGCAATGTCGATAACCGAGCTGCAGAACTGGTGAATCGCCACCCCGCTGATCGCCGCGATGCCGACCTGCCTGCGGTTTTTGGGATCGGACACCATCCGGCCGGCGATATACATCGCGAGTGAGAATGTAATGAACTTTTCCAGCTCACCGAGCCCGCCGAACTGCCCCAGCATCAGCTCACCGAAGATCACCTCGCCAACCGCAGCCCCTACCGCCGCATACAGTGGATGAAACAGCATACACAGCGTCAGCGGAATGAAGGCGAAATACTCAACCGACAGCTCAATCGGCCCCAGCTGGACACTTGGAATCAGCTCCGTGAACATGTTCGACAACCCGTAGAGCGACATGGACAGCACGAAGATCATCATTTTCTGGGATTGGGTCAGCGTGTAGCGCGTTTTTAACGTACTCATTTCGTAATGGCCCCCTTCAAGAATTTAACTTAAGTATAGAAAGAGCGTGTCAGCACAGCTTTTCCCGTTTGTTAAGAGGGTGTAATCTTTTTTCCATGTTTTTTAACGCTGTAAAAATATTTACATCACACTGGCAGGCTATAGTGGAGAAGCATCATCATTCCAGGAGGACAACTGCCTATGTATAAGGACTGGAACCGCCGTCCCTTTTCCCCGAACCAGCGGGTGATTGCCGATTTTATTCAAAAGAATGAGCTGCGCGTCCTCTACATGACCGAGCAGGAAATGGCCGACGAGCTGGGTATCAGCATCGCCTCGGTCTCCCGTTTCTGGAAAGCCGCCGGCTACCGCCACGCCAAGGACTTCAAGAATAGCCTGCGCTTCCGCTTCGAGTCCACCCCGTCCGAAAAAATGCGCGATGCCATGCAGCGGACCGGCGGCAGCTCCCTCCCGCAAATGCTGCTGGATGTAGCCTCACATCACCTGCAGGAGACGAACCGCTATTTGAACGAAGCCCACCTGGAGCGTGCTGTAGCCGCCCTGTCCGCTGCCAGACATATTTACATCTATAGCCCCGGCCCCTGTGCCGGTCTGGCTGAGCTGATGTCTTACCGGATGGCCCGCTACGGGCTGAATCTGAAAAAGATGGCACCCAGCGGCCATGAGCTGATGGAGTCCCTGATGCATGCCGGCAAAAAGGATGTCGTGCTCGTCTTCGGCTTCGTCCAGCTGCTGCCCGAAACGGATGTTATCCTCGACTATGCGCGGGAGGCGGGCTATTTCGTTATCCTGATTACCGACAGGCTGGTCTATCCCCGTTCGCAGGATGCCGATATTGTGCTGTATGCCGGGCGGGGCGAGGTGTGGGAGTTTCATTCGATGGTCGGACCCACCTACATTATCGAAAATCTGATTCTCGGCGTCGGCCTGCTGAGCAAGGACCGCAGCCTGAAGAAGCTCGACAAGCTCCAGCAGCTGCGGGCAAGATATGGGAGCAGGCTGCCGCGGAGCTGACTATGTGCGCAGCAAAAAGACGCCAGGCGCAGGACTTATCTGTCCTGATGCAGGCGTCTTTTTTAGGGATCTCATTAAACTAGTTGGATTTTCGTCACTTATTTTCAGTGCTTTTCGATATTTACATCATTTAGTTGGAAAAAGGTCATCTATTTGGGTCAATTCACCTCTCTGAAGGCTATTCCGGCGAAATTAAGTGGCGTTTTTCCAATTAGTTTCCTGATATCGGAATTTATCAGAGAATTAGATGGCGAATTTCCACCTAAATGTATTCTGATCAACAAAGAGCTCCATCAGACAGCTCATTCCGCTTCATTTACACCGCTTCCGGCTCTGCCGTTACAATAGTAGGCACTGTCTCTATCGTCACATTTCCCGCCACGGCCCGCGAAATCATGCACGACTGCTCGGCCTTATGCGCCAGCCGTTCTGTTTTCGCAAGCTCAGCCTCCGTCACATCTGCTCTAAGCACAATGCGCGGCTTATGCGTGATCCGTTCGTACGTGAACACGTTGTTCGTCACATCCACGGTCGCCTCGGACTCCAGTGTCAGCTCCAGAGGTGTAATATCAGAACGCTCCAGCATCGCCGCCAGCGTAATCAGATAACAGGTGGCCGCTGCCCCCAGCAGCATCTCGTCAGGATTCGTACCTGTCCCCGGCCCGCCCATCTCCTGCGGAATCGAAATGACTGTTTTGAGCCCGCCTGCGTCAATATGCCCCTCACTGTTACGCCCGCCGTTCCATACCGCTTTTAAATGAAAAGGATGCTTCATGTCCTAGCCTCATTCCTCTCTTTATCGTTACTGAATCCCTGCTGTACCGAACGTAGCCTCAATAGCGCTTTTATAGTTTGTCCATTCCAAAAAAAACGGGACGCTGATCGGATTCATCGAACCGGCTAGCCGTATTATACCATGGCAAAACAGCATCTCAAGGGCCCTAATCTGTCATTATATTTCACAACACCATATATTTACATATTTTGTTACATATGCTATATTCACTATGAAAGCGCCATCATGAATCAGTAGACTATAAGTTATTCATCCTATTTCATTATGGAAAGGAAGATGACGATGAAAGATTTAGTCAAAAAAGCAGGCGCAATGATGCTCGTAGTTACTCTGCTGCTTGGAATGGTGAGGATTACCCCCGCTCATGCAGAAGCCCCGCTGTACACGATTGAAAGCGAAAATGCCCAGCTCAGCTCCGACCTCCAGGTAGTTACGCAGATTTACGGAACACCCAAGCCCGGCTACTCCGGAAGCGGCTTTGTCTGGATGCAGAACTCCGGCACATTAACCTTCTCAGTCACTGTCCCGGAAACCGGCATGTACTCCATCAGTACCCGGTATATGCAGGAGCTCAGCGCTGACGGCAGACAGCAGTCTTTAAACGTAAACGGCGTTACCAAAGGTTCGTATATGCTGCCCTACACAACCACCTGGAAGGATTTCGATTTCGGCTTCCACAAGCTGAACCAGGGTGTCAACACCCTCCAGATCAAGGCAGGCTGGGGCTTCGCCTATTTCGATACCTTCACTGTCGATTATGCTGATCTCGATCCTCTGGATGTGCAGCCTGTCCTCTCTGATCCCCAGGCCACCCCGGAAACACAGCTGCTGATGAACTATTTAACAGAGGTTTACGGTAATCATATTATCTCCGGCCAGCAGGAGATTTACGGCGGCGGGAATGACGGCAATGCCGAGCTTGAGTTCGACTGGATTCACAATCTGACCGGCAAATACCCGGCCATCCGCGGCTTTGATTTTATGAACTACAATCCGCTGTATGGCTGGGAGGACGGAACAACGAGCCGGATGATCGACTGGGTCAATAACCGCGGGGGGATCGCAACCGCCTCCTGGCATATCAACGTGCCCCGTGATTTCACTGCCTATCAGGCCGGCGAATTCGTAGACTGGAAGAAAGCTACCTACAAGCCGACAGAAACCAATTTTAATACAGCTAATGCAGTCGTTCCCGGCACCAAGGAATATCAGTATGTGATGGCGGCTATCGATGATCTGGCGGAACAACTGCTGATTCTGCAGGATAACAATGTTCCTGTCCTATTCCGTCCTTACCATGAGGCAGAGGGCAACGGCGGGCTGAACGGGGAAGGCGCCTGGTTCTGGTGGGCATCGGCTGGCGCCGGGGTCTACAAGCAGCTGTGGAATCAGCTCTACACCAGACTTACCGAAACGTACGGCCTGCACAACCTGATCTGGACCTACAACAGCTATGTATACAGCACTTCTCCGGCATGGTACCCGGGCAAGACCCAGGTCGATCTGGTCGGCTACGATAAATACAATACGATCTACAACCGTTATGACGGATTGTCCGGCGTGCCTAATGAGGATGCGATTACTTCGATTTTTTATCAGCTGGTCGGGTTAACCGGCGGTACCAAAATGGTAGCGATGACGGAAAACGACACCATCCCGAGTGTAAAAAACCTGACCGAGGAAAAATCCGGCTGGCTCTACTTCCTGCCTTGGTACGGCGAACATCTCATGAGTTCCGCTTTTAATTATCCGGCGACCCTGACAACGCTCTACCAGAGCCATTATGTCATTACCCTTGATGAGCTGCCTGACCTGAGTGTGAACAATCCCATTCCAAATGCATCCATCACACCAGCAAACGTCGAGTTCGACAAGTACACGCCTAATCAGAGTGACAAAGCCATAACCGTGAACCCTAACGGCAATACGCTGACCGCTCTTCGGGCAGGCACTGCCGCCTTGACTGCAACCCAGGATTACACCTTGAACGGAAATACGCTGACTCTGAAAAAAGCGTACCTGGCCCAGCTGCCGGTTGGCGAGCATTCCATTGTGCTGGACTTCAATCAGGGACAAGACCCTGTCCTGAAGGTAAAAATCATTGATACAACGCCGGGGCCGAGCCTGGACGCTTCAATTTCGCCGGTAACTGCAGCCTTTGACAAAGCAGCAGCCCTGCAGCAGGATGTCTCCGTAGCTCTTACCTTGAACGGGCATCTGCTGACAAGTGTGACCAAAGGAACGGCTGCGCTTGCCTCCGGCCAGGAGTATACGGCAACAAGCACTGCTGTTGTTCTGAAAAAATCGTATCTTGCCACACTGCCGGTCGGCCAGCATGTGATAACCTTTCATTTTAACTCTGGAAATAATGCCGTTTTAACTGTAAATGTGACAGACAGCAGTGTTACCGTACCGTCAGGAAACCTGACGATCCAGGCCTTCAACGGCAACACCAGTGCCTCCACCAACGGGATTTCACCAAAATTTAAAGTCATCAACAACGGAACTTCCGCGATCCAGCTTAGTGACGTGAAGCTCCGGTATTACTACACCATCGACGGTGACAAAGCGCAGAGCTTCTGGAGTGACTGGGCCAGTGTCGGAAGCGCAAATGTCACCGCTAATTTTGTGAAGCTGGCAACCCCGGTTGCCGGAGCGGATTATGCGCTGGAGATCGGCTTTACGAGTGCAGCAGGAACGCTGAATCCCGGTCAGAGCGCAGAAATCCAGACCCGGTTCTCCAAAACCGACTGGTCCAACTACAATCAGGCCGACGATTACTCCTTCAAGGCCTCCGGCACCCAGTTCGCCAACCATGATAAAGTCACCGGTTATGTGAGCGGTCAGCTGGTGTGGGGAATTGAGCCTTAGGTAGGCAAAAAAGTGGATCAGGGGATTTCCCCTGGTCCACTCTTCAAGTTGTACTAAAAAAACGTATTAGTGATTTCCCCTCACAACCTGGATGTTATTAATAAACCCGTCCTCAGGCGTAAATAGTGCAGTAAAAGTATTACTTTGCACATTGTATTCATGTAAACCACGCTTGTTTTTAACAATCGCTATCGCATATATTTTATTTCCGTCACTTGAGTAATTGGCTTCCCCTCTTTGCAGCCTTACAGTCCCCCACTTGGTCTCATTCGTTGTTTTCATAGCAATGTCATAATCCACAACTGTAGAAGGGTCTTGGCCCTTATTGTACTCCTTGTCACAAAACGCATAAACATGTCCATCTGTATTCATTAGCATACGAATCCAGTAATTTTTACTAAACAGCTTAGTTTTCTCTTTCAGGTCATAATCTGTTTCATAAACCGTATAAGTTGGCATTTTAAAATTGTTCTGACCTGCTGGTCCGTCTTGATGGGTCTGACTATAATTTCTTTGTTCTAACGAGTAGGCAGAGACATAGATTTTCTGATTCATAAGATCCAGGGTTATCGCCTCTACAAGCATATCCTCATCACCCCAAAGCGTCATCGCATTGGTATTAAGATCAATAGCTCCTAATCGAATAGCCTGCTCCCCTTTCACATTAGCCACAAAGAACAGCTGGTTTCCCGAAGGAATCATGTAGTTAACTGCAAATAAGCTTTCCGTTAATTGAATGCTTGTTCCCTCCGCTAAATCTCTGACAAATATCTGGTCACCGTAATCTTTTTCAGTGTCTACCCTTTGGGTGTAATACACTCTTTCATTAGACTTATCATAAAAGCCCAACGGATATTGAGCTGTGTAGTCAAATTCAAATACCTTTTTCATTTCTTTAGTATCCGGCTCATAGCTTAAAATTTGAGTCTTAATGGCTCCGTTATCATCCGTTGTTGCGTACTGTGAATATGTCATTGTTATGTAATCTGCTATATAGGGCGCTGTTGTGAATTCAACCTGTGGGCTGGAACCCGGTGTGCTAGTAATTGTAACTGAAGCGTCCTGAGAATCGCAAGAAATGAGTAGCATTGATATCCATATCAAACAAAATAAAAGCTTTGCTTCTTTTTTCAATTTGTCTTCCTCCTTCATAACCGTTTTTACTATTAACTATGCCTATGGGACAAAACCATAGGCATAGTCCAGACATTTTAAAACTGATAATAATATCTACCTGAAAATGATAGAATATCACTGTAAGTATAACCAAACTGAACATTATTCCAACCCCAGAAATAGTTGTCAAGTACAGCATCAGGAAGTGAGCCTATATCGTTTTTATATACCGTTTTAACAATATTGGTATCCAGTGCTCTAGCAGTGATTGGTGTTCCATGGACAGCATTATCAATCTGCCGTTTGGTTGCTACATCTCCTGCTCCCAATACTTTGTTACTTGATCCCACTGTCCCAGATCCCCCTACACCAGCACGAAAAACAGTAAATCTTCCTTCGCCGGTTACTGCACCTGCTGAAATAATTACTTTTTGTCCTGAACCGTATGTGTATGTCCCAGCTGGTAATCGTCCTGGATAAGGAACTGTCGACGTTGGAATGTCAGCTGCTACAATAGCTTGTTTCGAACCAATATTCTCATCCTGATAAATACGGTTGATATGTCCATCAGATCCATAAATAACTACAGTTCCTGGGGATGGTTCAGGAAGATCATACCCTAGGTCAGTCACTGGCAGATTCTTAACAGATTCCGCCACTGTTTTGAAAAACTCATCTTCAGCTGCTCTTCCTTCTATATCAGGAACTTCTGCTTGTAAAAGATTTGGTTTACTTTTAATAGTAGCATGATCTACTGCACTTGTATCATATGTTATAGTAGGCTCTTGCTCGACATCATAGGTCAATATTGCTCCAGGTTCTAAAGAAGTTGGTATTTGAAATTTTATTGTCTCCAAATCAATTTTTGGCACACCTGAGGTGAAAATTTCAGTGGCATTCACCGTTACAACATTAGATGATAGTAAAATGAACGCTGATAGGCCAACAGTAATGTACTTCATACTTTTTCCTGCTTTCATTCTAATCTCCTCCTTGGTATTGGTAATTAACCAACCACAAATAGTAATACATACGTTCAACTCTAAAATCTGCTATGACGAATGAAGTATAAACACCCCCTCTAATGTCTAATAATGGTAGTATATAGTATTTTGTTGTAAAATAATGTTACTAATATATTACTTTTTCCCATTATATATATTTTTTAGATTTTATTTTTTACAACAATAAAAATAGTATTAATACCTCGCCATATTTACTGTGCTCCTTTAAGTGACATATGATAAATATTTTTGGTGCAAGTACATTTTTATGACCGTCCCCAATCTCTTATATATCCAATTTTGCTGTCTTAACCGTACGCTTCCCGGTGTCTAATAGGCATATACTTACAAAAAAGCCCCCGCCAAAAATCAGCAGAAGCTTTCCCCTCTTATATTCATCTTGTAAACCCCACTCAACCTACCTATTCAAAATCACATTCACTTCCTCAGCCAGCTTATCCAGGCTCTCCTGGATGTTCAGGTTCTCCAGCCAGATCTCGTTAATCCGGCCGCCCATCAGGTCCTCGATCTCGTGGTATGCGCCGGTCATTGGACGCATTTTGCTGAATTCGAGCTGGTCGGAAGCTACCTGGTAGCCGGGGAATGCCGCGATCGTTTCTTTCATCAGGTCCGTGTCCAGTGAAGACAGGCGGGTTGGCAGGTAGCCCGTGTTGGCAGAAGCATAAGCAGCCTGCTCGGTATCGGACAGCCATTTCATGAATTCGAAGGCAGCTGCTTTTTCCTGATCTGATCCGGTATTAGCCAAGTACGTATTGGAGCCGCCCACCGGCACACCCCGCTTACCGTCTTCTCCTGTTGGAATCATGGACACGCCCAGCTCAAGCCCGCTCTGCTGTGCCATCCCTGCAAACGTTTTGTAGCCGCCGATACTGGCAAAGATAAGTGCCGTACTCGGCTTGGCAATCGCGGCATAGAAAGCATCTGAATCAGTAACGCCCAGCACCTTGACCAGTCCTTTGGACTCCAGATCCTCAATGAAGGTAATCAGCTTAACCGCGCCTTCGCTGTTGATATTTGATTCCGTTTCTTCCGCGTTAACAACTGTAGTCCCGGAATAGGAATGCAGCAGCGCCTCCATCACCCAGAAATCGTAGTTGAACAGGTACATCGGCGGTTCTCCGGTAGCATCATGGGCGGCCTGAAGGTATGCCTCCAGCTCGGCAAAGGTAGCAGGGCCGTTCGCATTAAGTCCCGCTTTTGCCGCCAGCGTCTTATTCACATACATCACCGGCACACTTCTCATATGAGGGAAAGCGTACAGGTCCTCACCGACGTACAGGTTGCCCAGATCTCCAATTTGAAAATCAGACCGGTCAAAATCCGTAGCCTTAATATAAGGCTCCAGGTTCACAATAATATCGTTGTCGGCAAAACCCTTGGTCATCGCCACTTCGTCCACGAATACATTCGGCAGCGTGCCTGCAATGGCCGCGGCATTCACCTTCTGCTGCATCTCCCAGTAATCGCCCTGATACTCGGCGTTAACATGGATGTTCAGCTCGGCACCTTTGGTTTCATTGAACTGGTCCACCAGCGCCTGGTTCACCTCTTCGACAGCGGAGGTCCAGAACTGCAGCTGAATGGTTTCATCCCCCTTTTCATACGGTGCAGCCGATACTTCAGCGTCAGTCTGCGCACAACCAGCCAACCCCATTGTTACAGGAACTGTCATCACCAGCGGCAGAACTTTCTTTTTCCACATACTCATTGTCCACTTCTCCTCCTGGAACTTCTCTAATGTGTACTGCTGAAGCTATGGATCAGCACGGGAGCCTGCGGACGCTACCGCTACTTCACTCCCATGTAAGTAAACGCCTTAATAATCTGCTTGCGCGCCACCACAAATACGATCAAAATCGGCACAATCAGCATCATATTACCGGCCATGACAATCTGCGGGCTTAAGCCCTCAATATCCTGCAGCCTCTGAATACCGAGCGGCAACGTCCGGACAGCATCTGTCGTCGTCCACACCAGCGGAAAAAAGTAACTGTTCCACGTCCCGATAAACGTCAGCAGGGCCAGCGTAGACAGGGTTGGAATCGCGGCGGGCATCATGATCGTGTAGATGATTTTGAATTCTCCGGCATTATCGAGCCGCGCAGCTTCGAGCTGGGAGTCAGGAACCTGCATGAACGTCTGACGCAGCATGAAGATAGCCGTACCGCTGGCGATAAAAGGGACAATCAGCGACACATAAGTATTCAGCAGCCCGGACTTCGCGAACATCACGAAGATTGGCAGAAAGATCAGCTGTCCGGGGATCATCATTGTTGCCAGCACGGTGCCAAACAGCCCGTTTTTCCCCTTAAAATCATATCTCGCAAACGCATAAGCCGCCGGAACAACCACCAGCACCTGACCAATCAGCGTTCCCAGCGTAATAATCAGGGAGTTGCGCGTATAATGCAGGAAATCTATCCGGGTAAAAGCATCCTTAAAGTTCTGCCACTGCAGCGACTGGACCCAGAATTTCGGGGGCATCGCCAGGACTTCGCCCAGTGTTTTGAAGGCGGTCAGGATCATCCAGTAGAACGGCGTCAGGAAGATGACGATCAGCAGCACCGAGATGAGAATTCGCAGCACCAGCCCGGGCGCTCTTATCAATGTTTTCACAAGTCTGCTCCTTTACCGGTAATGGACCCGTCTGTTAAGGGCCTTGAAGTAGAAAATCGTAATCAGCCCCACAATCGCCATCAGCACCACTGCCATCGCCGCCGCATAACCGACCCGGTAGTACTCAAAGCTCTGCTTGTAGATACTGAAGATCAGCGTGTTCGTGGCATTCGCCGGCCCGCCCTGGGTCATGATGTTGATCGTCTCGAACACCTGGAAGGAGCCGATGATGTTCATCAGGATCAGAAAGAACAGGGTCGGGGAGATCATTCTGAGCGTGATTTGGAAAAAGACCGACTGCTTCGAAGCATTATCCAGCGCCGCAGCCTCATACAAATGAGCGGGAATCGAGCCAAGGGCTGAGGTGATAATCAGCGCATTGAAGCCGACCGACTTCCAGACCGACACCAGCACCAGTGAAAATAACGCCACCTGCTTATCCGTCAGCCAGCCCACCGGCCCGGCCCCGAACAGGGAGAGCAGATAATTGAACAGCCCGGTATCGGTATTCATCAGCCACATCCAGATCAGCGAAACCGAGATTAGGGAGATGATGTTCGGCGTGAAGCTCAGCGTCTGGATGAAGCGGTTGATGAACGTATTTTTCTGCAAAAAGAGGGCCAACAGCATCGCCAGCACCATCACCAGTGTCACATCCATCACCATATAGAGCAGCGTGTTACTCAGGATACCGAGAAAATCGCGGCCCTTGAACAGCTCAATGTAATTATTCAATCCCGCGAACTTCATCGGCCCGCGCATGTTCCAGGTGAAGAAGCTCAGATATACGTTATAGAGAATCGGATAGATGTAAAAGATCGTCAGGATCATTACCGCCGGCGCAACCAGCAGATAAGGCAGCAGCTTCATGCTCTTGCTACGGCTCTTCATGCTGTGCTCCCGATGGAAGGAACGGTCACGCCTGCTCTGCTGCCGTCTGCCGGAATCCGCTGCTCCTGTGCGTCGAAAAAGAATAAATGCTCCTTGTTCACATACAGCTTAACCGGCTCCAGGCTGCGCTCGGGACAGTCGAAGCATTTGACGGCTACGCTCTGCCCGCCTGCAAGCCCCGCTTTGTAAATCACCTCTGAGCCAAGCAGCTCGCGGCTGCTAAGGACAGCATCCAGCTCAAGCATCTCCTCACGCGCAAGCCCCGGCTCGGGCACAAATTTCGCTTTTTCCGGCCGGAACCCGAAGAATTTCGCCCCGTGCGGTGTTTCGCTAAGGATGCCGCCTGACCGGGCAATCTCCAGAATGTTCATCGGCGGCGTGCCGATAAAATGGCTCGTGAACATATTGCGCGGCTCATTGTAGATCCCGTGCGGTGTATCCTCCTGCATGATCCGTCCGCCATCCATCAGCACAATCTGTGTGCCCATACTCATTGCCTCCACCTGATCATGTGTAACGTAGATGAAGGTCGCGCCCAGCTTCTTATGAAGCTCAATCAGCTCGATACGCATCTGCTGGCGGAGCTTGGCATCGAGGTTCGACAGCGGCTCATCCATGAGGAAGACCGCCGGCTTCTTGACCATCGCCCGGGCCAGCGCGACCCGCTGCCGCTCGCCGCCGGAGAGAAACTCCGGCTTTTTGTGCAGATGCTTCGTTAAGCCTACCGTTTCCGCAATTTCGGTGATCAGACGTTTCCGCTCGGCTTTGGGCACCTTGTTATTTTTCAGTCCGTATTCGATGTTCTTCTCCACCGTCATTGTGGGATACAGCGCATAATTCTGAAAGACCATCGCCAGATTCCGTTTGCCCGGCTCCACCTGATTCATGCTTTTGCCGCCGATGGAGATTAAGCCGCCCGTCTGCTCCTCCAGCCCGGCAATCATCCGCAACGTCGTCGACTTTCCGCAGCCGGACGGTCCGACCAATACGGTGAAGCTTCCGCTCTCAATCGTCAGATTCAGTCCTTTTATGATGCTTTTATCGCCGTAGGCTTTGCTTACGTTCTCCAGTACAATGCTGCTCATGGTTTCCTCCTTTGGCGGGGTTAGTATGCGATATGGGCATTTGGGCTTCGCCGTGACTCCAGAGAATGTTTGGACTTCCGGCCGCTGTTGTCTGCAGATTTCTTGGATTGTACCGCTGTTAGCGGTTGAAATCCGCAGACTGCTTATGCTTCCGGAGCTAGCTTTTCTACGAAAAGCTTTTAGGCGGACGCTCCGCTCCTCCAGTTCCAAAATTCCCCTCCGCCACTTTCCCTTATTGTTAGAATTCAGTCCAATCTATACCGTCACCCTATTCAGCGCAGCCACGCCGACATCCGGCCGGTTGGTCATAATCCGTGTCACGCCGAGCCGCTGCAGCCGCAGGATTTCTGCTTCATCATCCACAGTCCACGGATTCACCTCATACCCGCTCTTCTTGGCTATTTCCATGAACGAAGCGTCCACGCCAAGATAATACGGATGCAGCACATCTGCCTGGCAGCTGGCCGCATATTGATCCAGCCGGTAATAGCTCTCCATAAAAGCGATCGCTGTGCGCAGCTCCGGATACTCGCGCTTCAGCCGGGCCATCGCATTATGGTTAATGGAAGAGATCAGCGTCTGCTCCTGATAGCCGCTCGCTTTTACCAGCTCTGCTGTGCGGATATTTACTTCCCCGTAAGGGTTGGCATAATCTTTGGTCTCAATGTTGATGTACAGCTGGTGCTCCTTGGCGAACTGCATGACTTCCTTTAACTCAGGAATCCGGCTGCCCTCGGTGCTATACTCACCTTTGAAGGTGTAAGAGAAGTCGTATTGCCGCAGCTCCGCCAGCGTCATTTCGCTCACCCGCCCTTTGCCGTCCGAAGTACGGTCGATCGTGTGGTCATGAATAACGGCCAGCTTGCCGTCCCGGGTCAGCTGCACATCCAGCTCAATCCCTTGTGCCCCCATCCTGCGGGCCAGCTCAAAGGAAGCCATCGTGTTCTCCGGGGCATAGGCGCTTGCTCCACGGTGGGCCAAAATGGTTGTCTTGTTCATCCTGCTACCCTCTCAGTCCGATGCAGACATCCGGCCGGTCCGTAATAATTGCATCCACTCCGGCCGCCAGCATCCAGCCAATATGCTCCGGCTCGTTCACGGTCCAGGCATTGACCTGCACTCCGGCAGCACGGGCTTCGTCCACAGCCTCACGGTTCACTCCGAAGAACACCGGATGCAGCGCGTCAGCCTTGGTCAGCTTGGCGTATTCAGCCCCCTGGTACAGTCCGGCAATGTACAAGAGGCCTGTTTTCATCTCAGGATACTCATTCTTCAGCCTCACCATCGAGTAATGATTGAAGGAGGAGAAAATCACCTGCTCCGTCAGCCCGTATTCCCGCACCAGCTGAGCTGCTGCGCCGGGAAGTCCGGCGTACAGCTCCATTTTGGACAGGATATCCTTGACCTCAATATTCAGGTACAGACCGTGCTCCTTCACCAGCTCCAGCACCTCTCGAAGCGTAGGGATGCGTGCGGTTGTATATTTTTCTGCAAAACCCTTATTGAAATTGAAGGCTTTCAGCTCCTCCAAGGTGTAAGAGGTAATATCTCCCTGTCCGTCCGAGGTCCGGTCAATGCTGTCATCATGAATGACGACGATTTCTCCGTCTTTGCTGAGATTAATATCGATTTCAAAACCGTCTGCCCCCTGCTCTACCGCCAGCCGGAAGGCTTCCATCGTATTTTCAGGGGCATAGGCGCTTGCTCCGCGATGGGCCAAAACCTTGCAGTTGTTCATAATCTGTTCAACCTCCTTGTGAATGGGTCTAGCTTGTTCTTTCATGTATGATCCCCGGCAAAACAATATCGGCCAGCGTGTCCAGCACATAATGCGGCTGAATCTGCATCCGCTCAATGTCGGTGCGCGAGCTTACTCCTGTAAGGACCAGCGCAGTATGCATACCGCTGCCGGTGCCCATCAGAATATCCGTCTCCAGCCGGTCACCGACCATTAGACATTGCTCCGGGGCAAATCCCAGCTTGTGCAGTGCTTCCCGGGCGTAGTACAGCGACGGCTTACCCATCACGAGCTCGGATGGCTTCCCTGCTGCGATCTCCAGCGCTTTGACGATGGCCCAGGTATCGGGGATATACCCGCCCGGCACCGGGCAGACCGGATCGGGATTCACGGCGACCAGCTTTGCCCCCGATCTTGCCGCCGTCATCCCCAGCCGCAGCTTCTCGTAAGTGAAGCTGCGGTCCATGCCGATCAGCACATGCGTTGCCGCTGCCGGTTCATCCGTAACAGCCACGCCGCACAGCTCCATCTGTCTGCGCATCACCTCTTCACCAACCAGATACAGCCTCGCCTCCGGCTCCTGCCGGGCAAAATACATCCCGCTGACATACAGCGCGGTCAAGATCTCCTCTTCCCGGCAGCTCAGGCCCATTGCGGCCAGCCGGTTCAGGCAGTCCAGCGGGGTGTGCACCGCACTGTTGGTGAGAAAAAGAATTTTTTTGCCGCGCCTGCGCAGCTCTGTTACTGCCTGCTCCACCCCCGGAAGCAGCCGGTCGCCTATGAACACAGTTCCATCCAGATCAAAGCAATATGCCTCATACGAAGCGATGTCCATCTGCGGCCACCTCATTTCTCTCATGTTGCCGGTACAACCGGAATTTTGCGCACAAAAAAACCAGCTTCAGATAAGGAAGCTCTCCTCTACGCGTATAGGCATACGTTAGATCGGAACACCAATTTCTGACCGCTGGGTTTTCTCATCGTCTCCACCCCGGGGTGCTGTATGTAGTTTCGGTTGTTTCCATAATGACGCGTCGCCGATTGATACATAGTCTGCGCCGCTCTCCAGTGCACTGCTGATCTCTTCCTCGTGCCGGATCAATCCGCCGACAATCAGGGGCTGCTTGATGCGCTGCTTCATCTCCCTGATAATCCTCGGCATAAGACCAGGCATCAGCTCAACTTCATCGGGGTTACTCGACTTAATCATACGCAGTGCCGTTTCTATGGCCGCCGAGTCAATGGCGAACACCCGCTGAATACTGGCCAGCCCATGCTGTCTCGCTGTGGAGATGGCATTGCTTTTGGTAGTTATAATCCCGTCTACCTTAAAAGCCTCCGCCAAATACTGGATCGCCGCCGCATCCCGTCCGATTCCACCGACCATCTCCACGTGTACAAACACCTGCTTGCCCGCTTCCTGCAAAGGCCGTACAAGCTGTCCCAGATTGTTAATGTTGCCGGTCATCAGGTTTACCCTTTTCACCGTGCAGCTTATAGCCTGCCTGATCTGCGATTCTTCTGTAATGGATGCAATGATCGGGTTATGCTCCACCCTGAGGCACACTCCCTTTCGCTTATCGCCTGGTCACCGGCTTGTATGCTTCCGGCCCTGAAACCCATGTTACAGCTCTTTTGTTGGCTCCGTATTCGGGCTATGTAAAAGTTAGTGTTAACGGAGAAACAGCCATTTTGCCTTCTTTTAACCAAGCAATCGAGAACCTGCCTGCATTCCCGCACACAAAAAGGACACCACCGGAGTGATGCCCCTCTGTGAATCTAATGCTGTTACAGCTCCAGACTCTCTCCATATTCAAGCGCTGTACCGGTAATCCCAGCCTTGTTAAGGGAATCGACAAAGCTGGCCACATCCTGACGGATCGGAGGGAAGGTATTGTAATGCACCGGCAGCACCTGTTTGGCGTTCAGCCATTTGGCGGCAATCAGCGCATGCTCCGGCCCCATCGTGAAATGTCCGCCCATCGGCAGAATCGCCAGGTCGATGTTATACAGCTCGCCGAACATTTTCATGTCACTGAACAGCCCGGTGTCGCCAGCATGCAGCACAGTCTTACCTTCAGCTTCAATAATGAAGCCCGCAGGCATGCCGCCGTAAACAATCCGCTGCTCATCGTCCAGCGTAATGCCGCTGGTGTGGAAAGCGTGAATCATCGTTGCTTTGGCAAACCCGAGGTCCACCGTTCCGCCGATGTTCATCCCTATTGTCTGCTTAACACCCTTCCACCCGATATACGTAGCCAGCTCCACTGTAGCCACCACCGGCGCGTTATTGGCGATGGCGATCGGCGCAGCATCCAGAATATGATCCGCATGCGCATGGGTCAGCAGCACCGCATCTGTCTTAATATCCTCAGGCTTCGTCACCGCAGCCGGGTTACCGCTAATGAATGGATCGATAATCAGCGACTTGCCGCCTACCTCAAGCTGTACACAGGAATGGCCGTGAAAAATAATCTTCATCTCTTATCTCTCCTCTTCTCACATTTAAAAATGATGAACTTGCCGTGCAAAAGCATACCGTTTACGTTACAATGACAAATGAGCGTGGACGGACTTCGCTGCAACAGTTGCGCATTCACTTCTCCCATCGCTCAATATATCTATTTTTATAACGAACGTCTATATTTATAATATATTCGTTATCACTACCTGTCAAGAGAGGCGTGAGAACGTGCTGTCTGTCGAAAAAACGATGCTCTTCCTGCTGTCCCGTGTGGACCGGATGGGCGCTCAGCAATTTGTCGAAATCTATGAACAAAGAGGCTACACCTCTACCTATATCCGCAACAGCCTGTCCCGCCTGAAAAAAGAGGGCTATATCGCCTCACCCGCCCGTTCCCTGTACTGCATCACCTCTGCCGGACGCGCCTACATCAAATCCATCAACAGCAAACCGGCCCGTTATGAGCAGCAGTGGGATCATACCTGGGATGTGGTCATGCTTGAAGTGCCGGAGCAGGAGCGCAAGAAACGGGATGCTTTTCGTACCGCTATTCTGCAGCTTGGCTATGGGCTTTTATATAACAGTGTCTACATCTCCCCCTGGAATTACCGTCGGGAAGTGACGGACTATGTGGAGAGCCTGCAGCTCACCGGCAATGTTTCCATTCTTCGCGGCGAGTTTGCGGAAGGAACCATTACCCCTGCCAAGGCCTGGGACATCTGGCAGCTTGATAAGCTCGAAGCACTTTACTTGGACAAAAGCGCCTGGATTACCCGGGAGTTTATCCCGCTTGCGGATGAAGCCATCCAGAGCGGCGAAGCACTGCCGCTGTTCCTGCTGTTCCTGCAGATCGGCGAAGAAATGAGCGGCCTGATCATGGCCGATCCCTCCCTGCCGGATGAGCTGCTGCCGGACGGCTGGCCCGCCAAAGCCGTTATCGCCGGGCTTCAGGCCCAGTGGCGCAGGCTGGCTGCGGCAATTCCGCGGGATTCCTTTTATGCTCAGTTCACCTGAGTTAACAGGCTGGGCCGGGAATCAAGGGAAAAAGGGGCAGCCCTATCGCGGGCTGTCCCTTTTGTGTTTCTATTATACCTGCCGGCCGGTGGCCAGCAGCTCTTTGACTGCATCAAGACTGGTAAGCGGGGCATGGCAGGCAAAATCACGGCATTCGTAGGCCGTAGCCTGCCCGTCCACTGCCGGCTTATCCTGCAGATGAGGCAGGAGCTTGTGCAGCGCTTCCCCGTCATCCCCTGCATAGTTGACGATCAGCGAGGCATCCGGCAGGTAAGTCTGCTGGACCTGGGCCAGCATGCCATGCAGCACCGGGTCCTCCAGCTTGCCGGACAGCACCCATTCGCGTCCGCCGGAGAGCAGTGCCAAATGTGCCTGCAGGTACATCGAATAACCCGGCGGATATTCTCCCGCCGCAGAAGCCAATACCGCTGCAGTCCGCTCAGCCACTGCCTTCAGCTCCACATCCTGCGTAATCACCGACAGCTTATACAGCTGCTTGGCTGCAACCGAGTTGCCGGACGGCAGCGCCCCGTCATACAGCTCCTTGGAGCGGATCGGCAGTTCTTCTCCGTCTATGCCGGTGAAGAAAAAGCCCCCGCCTTCCTCGTCGCTGAACAGCGCAAGCAATCCATCCTTCAGCTGCAGCGCACGGTCCAGGTGGACCACTTGGCCTGTTGCTTCATACAGCTCAGTCAGGCCCCAGATCAGGAAGGCATAGTCGTCCACATAGGCCGGAATCGCCGCTTCCCCGTCACGGTAACGGGCCAGCAGGCGTCCATCCTCACGCCGGCGCAGCTGCTCCCAGATGAAATCCGCCGCTGCTGACGCAGCCTTGGCATACTCCGGCTTTTGCAGCGCCTTCGCGCCCTTCGCCAGCGCCGCGATCATCAGGCCGTTCCAGGCGGTAAGCACCTTATCATCCTTCAGCGGATGAATCCGTTCCTCCCGGTAAGCGAACAGCTTCTCGCGCCACTCCCCGGTCCGCGTCTTCATGCCGAGCGGATTCATGCCCATCCGTTCAGCCATATCCTCCGGCAGACCCTGCAGCAGGTTCGGAATATTGGCACCCTCGAAGTTGCCCTCAGGTGTAATACCATACACATGGCAGTAGGAGTGCATGTCCTCCAGATCCAGCGCTTCCGCCAGCTCGTCGCGGGTGAAGACATAGAACTTGCCTTCCACACCTTCGGAATCCGCATCCTCGGCAGAGTAAAACGCCCCTTCAGGCGAAGTCATATCACGCCGCACATACGTAAAGATCTGCTCGGCAATCTCCGCATACAGCGGCTTCCCGGTAATCTGGAAAGCCTCCAGGTAAGCGATCGCCAGCAGCGCGTTATCGTAAAGCATTTTTTCAAAATGCGGCACCAGCCACTCCCGGTCTGTCGAGTACCGGGAAAATCCGAAGCCAATATGGTCGTATATCCCGCCGCGGTACATACTGTCCAGCGTCTTCTCCACCATCCGCAGCGCTTCCGGCTGCTGGTAAGTCTGGCTGTACGCCAGAAGGAACGACAAATTATGCGGCGTCGGGAACTTCGGCGCATTGCCGAACCCGCCGTATTCTTCGTCGAACTGGCGCTGGTACAGCGAGAACGCTTCATGCAGCAGCTCTTCACCCGGCAGTGCTCCGCTATCCCCGCCTGCCTGCTGTGCATTCTTGCGGTCCAGCTCCTGCAAGCTTGCGAGCAGATCATCGCCGAGCTGATTCAGCGCATCGCCGTCCTGCTCCCACTTCGTATGGATCTGCTCGAGTATATCCATCAGCCCGATCCGCCCGAGCATCCGCCGTTTCGGGAAATACGTCCCCGCATAAAACGGCTTTTTGTCCGGCGTCAGCAGCACCGTCAGCGGCCACCCCCCGCTCCCGGTCAGCGCCTGACACACCGACATATACAGCCCGTCAATATCCGGCCGCTCCTCGCGGTCGACTTTGATGGCTACGAAGTGATCGTTGAGTAGCTTGGCGACATCCTGGTCTTCGAAGGATTCTCGTTCCATTACGTGACACCAATGGCAGGTACGTGTGAATCAACAACTAGCTATACCCAATAGAAAGGAAGACAGGCTTATTGTCGCGCTTGGCGACTTCAAAAGCCTCTTCCGACCAAGGGAACCAGTTCACCGGGTTATGTGCGTGTTGCAGCAGATACGGTGACTTTTCCTTGGCTAATCTATTGGGTACTTTGTGAGTTGTCATGGGGCATCACCTCGTTTCGTGTGGGATTTGGGTAAAGTATTGCTTAGGGTTAGTTTACCCAAAAAGGTGGGGGAAGGCTCAGCTGTGAATGCAGTTTTTAACCAAAAGAAAAAACGACATCTCTGCCGTTTTTAAAATATTCTTGGTGAATACTACTGGCATCAAAACCAAATACCACTTGCAAGCCATGCAAAAAGGGTCCAACATAGTTGGTCATCTAAAAAAATAACTAAGGACACTCATGTGACCACCTTTAGATACAAATGCTATCAAACCAAATGAGTTATCTTAATTTCTTTTTTATAGTTCTGCAGATACTCCGCTAGTAGTCGTCTATGGCAATGGTGAGGTTTATCTTCACTACATAAGAAACAAGAGGTTTCTTCTTCTAGAATATCATCAATGCGATTTTCAACTTTTCTTTTCTCAAGTAGACCGATATACTGTTTCTCATACTCATCCCAACTCATTAACTTTTTTTTATAAGCACTGAGAATATCTTCTGTTGGAGCAAGTATAACATCATGTTTATATTTTATGCCCACTAATTTCATGACGTATGAGAGATCATTTTTCTTGGCGTAACCGGATAATTGTGATGTGTTGTTAAGACGTGTATCTATAAGACGAGTTACACCTGCTTCTTTCATTAAATCCACAAATTTTTCCAAACTTTTTTTTGCAAATCCAATTGTACAAATTTCTTTTTTCATATACTTAACCCCTAAAAAAGCGTAATTTGTTCTACAGTAATCGGATTTAACTCTTGTACCTCTACCCCATACTGTTCAAAAAACTCGCCAACAAGTTTCCTATGACAATAACGGTGGTCTTTACAAAAGCAAACGAGAACAACGTTCTTTCCACGTAGTAATCGTTTGTACACATCGCGAAGTGCATTCAGCTTTGCATTGGATTTAAGTTCGATTAAAAATCTTGATTCATACTCTGACCACCATTCATCCCCAGGACGGTCTTTCCACTGATTTAGATACGTATGAAACAAGTCGGAAGAAGGGGAGAGATCTCTTACTATTTCAGCACCTGCAATTTCATAACCTGCTCGTGTAATGAGTAAGATATCTGCATCAAAATTGATTTTCTTCAACCCTACTGGATTTGATGTAAATACTTTTCCTTTGGGGTTCATTTTTTGATGCCTCCTTTCAAACTTACCCTTATTGTACCATAAAAGCTTGATTTTAATCCTAAAATTCACGTTCCATAACTCATCTTTCATTCCCTACTAAACATTAACGTATCACTGACGCCACAAGTTTATAATGGCACTGATCTACATTAAAAATTTCTCCTAAACTTATAACCAGTCCTATGTTATTCAAAACAAAACTACCTTCACTTTGATACGGTTTGATAAATGCATCATCTGTTATACTGAAATCAGTATAACTTACGCCATTGTATATAAAGGAAAGCTTGTATTTTAACTTTTCATATTTCTCAACAACCAGCGTAGCTCTTGTAACAAAAATGAACTTTAGTGAATAATTTTTTGATGCAGATAAGCCTGAAACAAACGAACCCAGTAATCGCTTGTCCGAGTTATGAAAAATAAAGGAATCTGCATTCTGATTCACTAATATCTTCACCTTTTCAAGTGAAGAAACCCCTGTTTTTTTCCAATAGTACCTTGAGTCATATTCATAGTTTTCTGGTTGAAAATGTTGAGGGACTGCCTTAGCTAACTCCACCTCTATTATATCAAAAATTTCAGCTTGCAAACCGTTTTCATAAGTCAAATCAACTCCCGGTACTGCACAATGAATATCTGCTTGACTTGACACAAGTCTGATCCATTTGCCAGTATGGAAATCCACGCCAGCAATACAATAATTATTATACTTTCGTGACTTTGTAAGCAGTACAATCTTAACATTCAATTGAGTCATCCCCTTCAGCCGCATCTATAGACCTATTCTAACTTCATTCTTCCGAATTTAATGTCGGAACTCGCTGTCGGATTATGAATTTTTTGATTATTTAGGCAATTTGATGTATTAATAACGCTCCTGCAAACTGCTGGAGCCTTATCTGATGTAGTTTTATATACCTTTTTCAATCACCGTATTGCACCAGCCCGTAAACCTAGACACCAATCGTACCAATAAATTGGCTTATCCTTAGCTTGAAGTGTACTTGATTCCGTCTTTACGGCTCTCGATACCGCCAATGATCGTCCGAAGTATCCTATTCTGTTATCTTGTTGTAGTCTGGTAAACACATTGCACCAGTTAGGATGTGTTGCTACAATGTCACTATTTCTCTACTCAATCCGTTCGGCTTCACCCTCACGTCTAGCTTGCTCAACTTGCTAATCAAAATATAAAAGCCCAAACGTTGTAACGTTTGGGCTTTTAAGCAGGTAAATGTGGCACTTAATTGTTATTTCAAAGGCACACCGCACTCCACATTTGCGAGACAGTTGAATTAAGCACCAAAGGTTCTCGCTTTTCTGTGAAAATCTAAACGCTCGCATGACCGAACGTCGTCTTTAAAAAGTAACAGCTTTACGTAAAATGACCAATAGGATGCCAGAGTCTATCCTTAACGTTATTTGACGGGGTATCTCCACCATAAAAAGTAACGTACTTGCTCACCGTGTCTTTACCAGTATGGCTCGTTCCCTTCTTCTACAAACCTTCCTACCATTTCCATGCTAGGTTTGCGAGCGGGAGGTCATGGATGTTTATTTAAAAAGAACAATATAACTTGAGCATTTAATTAGTTTTTACTTTTTTGCTTGTAATATAAAAGTTCCATTGAGTATCCCATCGCCACTAAACCAAATTCATTTTTATCTTTATTTGATAATTCCATAAAATACTGAGGAGTACAAGTTTCATTTGGTAAAAATTCAAGGCTCTCAAATTCAATTCCTAAATATGTTAGCTTCCCAACAGTTAAGATATTTTTAATAAGACTTTCTATAATTGATATACAAGCGCCCCTGTAATCTAGTGGAGTAAATACAACTCGTTTCTCCCAAATCCAGCGATCTTTTTTTCTCTTCTTACTTAGGAACTTTAAACTATCATTATCCACTTTAATTTGACCATCTTTTTCATTACCTAGTGAGAAACCACGTGTGTCTGACTGGATGGCTAATCCATGTTTGTAAGCATTATAATCATACATTTTTATAGTTTCTTTCGCAGCCCACTTTATCCATTCCTTCCAAGCGTTAAGTACCTCCTCTCTATTATTAACATCATCTGGTAATTGCTTATGTCCGCAGAATACATATGTAATAAGTTCGTCACTACTTAATCCCTGATAAGCAAAATTAAATTTCCCTTCACTTAAAGTAACAAGGCTTTCCTTAAAAATCTTATAATTAGTTTCACGGGAAATTTCTAACCAAGGGCTTTGTTTTATTTCAATGTGCGCTAAAAAAACTCTTAAAAAAGTCTCTAAACAATGATAATATGTGACTGACATTTCTAACTTTGCATATTTTAATAGAAGTTCTTTATTAAGAATAGTGCTTTCTGGATTAATCTCTAATACCCCAACTTTTATTTTTTGTTTTTTAATAAAATCACTGAATAATTCCGGATTAGTGATAATCTCTCCTAATAACAAAAGTCTTATCTCAAAATATTCTTCAAAATACTCATCATAAAACTCTTTGTTTAATTCTACTATCTGTTCTTTAGCTAGTCCTGTATCAGGTCCTAATAGTTCTTTTCTATTCAATGAAATCTTCCCCCAATACAAATTGATATATGATTTCGGCTTAATCTCTTACTGAAATCTTTTTGAATAAAGCCAGTAACCCATTCTCTTTTAATATTCGACAAGGTTCTCTACTCCCCTTCCAAAAGAACTAAATTTCTCCATCTAATAAACCTCAGATTTTATCCAGAGGTTTATTGTTTTTTTAAACACTTCATTTATGATTACCTATAACAAACCGTCAACTCCACCCGATTCCCTTCCCGATTATAAACAATCCGCTCCACCAATTTCTTCAACGCCCGATTCTTCTCTTCACTTGTTACCGCTTCACTCCACAGCTCTCTAAACTGCCCAATCCGCTCAATGATCTGCTCCATCGTGGTATAATTCCCTTCATCCACTACTACTTTCCTCAAATCCTGCAATTCTTCCTCCAACTTCTGAATCTGCCTTGTCCTAACTGTTTTCCGCTCCATAAAGACCTGCTTCGTTATCATATCCTCTTCGTAGGATTCATGTAGTTTGTCTAATGCCCGTTTATGCTTTTGCATCTCCTGCTCCTTCACAGCAATCATAGTCTTCGTATCGTTATAACCGCGACCTTGCTGCTCGATCTCCTGCAAAATATTTGGGTCAACATTGATGATCCGCTCATATAAAGCATCAAAAAACTCTTCGTCCAACACCTTCCCCTTCTGCTCACATTTGCTGCCATCCTTATAATGGTGATAGCATAAAGCACTCCAAAATTGGCCCTGTTTCTTGCTTTTACCGACTCTGAACTGCATTCTACATCCGCATTTCTCACAGTAGAGTAATCCCGACAGGGGGAATGTATTTCTTCGGCTATTAGGATTCATTAATCTATTCTTCATTAAACGCTCTACGATGGCATCATGTTCTCCTTGTGTCTTCAATTTCTCATGCGTTCCCATGACCTTGATTCGTTCATCTTCAGGAACAATCTCTACTTGACCACGTTTTGTTCGTGTTTTCCCGTAAGTAATGTAGCCAAGATGAATTTCGCTCAAAAGCAGTCTTTGTACGGTCACATTAGACCACCCTTTGTCCCTTCCATCCGGTTTAATGTTGTACGGCGTAGGTATCTTGTTATCCGTTAACCATATTGCAATATGCCCAAGATTAATTCCACTTAGGTATTTTTCAACTATGGCCCGATAAATAGGGCGTTTACCTTCATCCACCAGGACCGATTTGGTGTTCTTATCATAATAGTAGGGAAATGGTGGCTTACCGTTCGTCCACATGCCTTTCTTAGCTCCTGCTTCTTTTCCTTGCTTCATTCTGCGCTTTATCGTTTTGTACTCAATTCTGGCGAAGATGGACATAAAATCAAACGATACATCGTCATTGTCCACTTCCAGATCATATATCTGTCTTGGAGTGATGATTACTGTCTCCGAGTTCAAAAATGTATCTTTAATGAGTGCCCAATCCTTATTCTCCCCACGGCCTAGACGATCAATATCCATGACAACCACACCATCATACAATTTGTCTTCGACATGCCGAAGTAACTTCTGCATTTCCTTCCGGGCCTCGATCTTTTCCCCTGAGGCCACCTCTTCATATAGCCTATAGGTCCAACTCCGACTTCCGACCAAGGCCAGAAGGGTATCCCTATGCTTCGAGAGAACGTCTTCAAATTCGCCATCATCCCGAGATTTTCTTAGATATATAGCAACGTGCTTAATTGATTTACTTTCCATAAGCTTCTCTACTCCAAACGTGTTAAGATTTTTCGGCCTTCCAAGTAGAATGTTGAACATTTTTGATGACACATTATCGAAAATGACAACTGTAAATTTTTGGAGGCGTAATTATGAAAAAATGTGAGTATGTAGTTAAAGAACTCAATCGGCCATCTGGCAAGGCGCTAAGACGGTTTCATGAGCATGTTGCCGAAATCATCAGCCGAAATACCCAAGCCGAAGCCAAAATGGACATACCTCTTCCCAAAGTGCAATATTCTACACAAGATAGGCCCGAAACTTAACAAAATAAAAACAAGCCGGCGCGTATAACCACTTACGCGCCGGCTTGTTTTTATCTCAGACTATTTTGGATGAATTCCCGTTCCGCCTTTTTTAAATACTTCAATGAATTCTCAAACGAATACAGATACATCAATCGAAGCATCCTTAACTTTTCCACGGAGCCATCGGCAATAACTTGTTTTATGGCCGGGATCATCTGACTGTTGGTCACTCCGAATTTCCCCGGTTTTACAATATCTTCAATAGTGATGGCTTGCTCTACCTTCCCTCCATCCTGTTCTTGCGGAGTGACTAGCGTATTCATATCTGACGGTTCTGGCCGCTCCACAATGGCTCGCTGCTGTTCTTCCTCCACTTGCCCAGGGATCATCTCTTGTTCCTCATGAACGGTAGGTTCTTCAACTAAATTATCATCGGCTACTTTAGGCGAATCCACCGCTTCATGAACCATTTCTTGTTCTTCCGGCTGAATGGGTTCTTGCCCACAATCCTTATGAACTTGAACTTCTTCTGCTTCTTGTTGAGCATTCGCTGGCACCTCTGCACTTTGCTCTTTCACTTCCATCGGTAAAGCACTTTCCACTTTATTCTGACTTCCTCCACGGTTGCTTCTAACCGAGGTTCTATTCTTATTTGCCATGTCCAAAACCCCTATATAATGGTATTTTTTCTTGAGTCGATCTTATCAACATGCTGGACTCTCGTACACTATTTCTTCCGCTTAAATAGTTAGTATTTTGCTATGTATCTTCATTCAAAAGACACGAGAAAGCCTATAGTGAATTTCTACACTACAGGCTCCAAAAGCTACCTTAAAATGAAGTTATTCCGTATTCTTATGAACTGCCTCCCCAATCTCTTTCAATAACCCAAGGCTTCTTTCTAACCCATGTTACAATCTGCTCAGGTAAAAACTCCTCAGGAATGATATCCATACTAACAATTTGTTCAGGATTCAGACTCAGTAAATGCGGCTTAGGTAAACTGTCCAAATCCCAAACATGGTATTTATAGTGCTTTATCTTGGTCCGTTCACTAGGGGCTAAGTCCAGCGGAACACACCGCCGATTTGATTGCTCTCCGCTCTTTGTTACAAAGGTTATGCTCATCAGTTTTTTGCGCTGAATGGCATCTGCAAATCTCAGCAGCATTTGTTTATCCATAGTACCACTTCCTGACACTTTATTTCCACTTCCACAGCTTAGTTAAAAGATACATCTTGTTGGACAGGACATAACCTGATGAGTTAACTTCATACTAAAAGTGTAATTACTCATTGGTCAATAATTTAACACTTTGACCACAACGCAACTATTTTATATATATCATTTCGCAGATCAATCTTCATCAAACTCTGTTGCTGCCCAGACTTGATCCCGGCTGAGTGGTTCATCTCCTTTAAAATGCTGTTGCCCACTCTTCTGCAGATTTCCTCCGCAGTGTTTACAAGCAAAACGTTCTTTGTTTACATACATGTTCAAACCAGTTTCCTTGATGGACCTTACTATCTTGTTTTGGCAAGAACAGGTAGCAATCCATACAAACTTAACCTGCCCTGGATAGATATTTGTACCTTTGGCATTGATCACTTGCTTCATTAATATTCCGCCTCCTTCAAATGCTCCAAGAAATGCAAAAGACGTTAACCAGATGTATAACATCCGTTAACGTCTTCAAAGGTTAAGGTTGAAATAAACATTATCCAATTCTTGTCTGGTGATTCCGATGTAGGCCAGTGTGACACTCGGGGCTGAATGGTTAAGCAGCTTTTGGATTCGGGTGATATCTACACCACTTTGATAAGCATGATAAGCAAATGACTTCCTAAGTGAATGGGTTCCAATAGCTTCCTTAATGCCTACATGAGCCGCCCCTTCATTTAGTATGCGATAAGCGTGTACTCTGCTGATTGGTCCCCCACCTTTTCGGCTGGCGAACAGGGAACCTGAATGCCGTTCTGTGGCTTTTACATATTCCAAGATGGCTTTTTTACAGGTATCCGACAAAGGGAAATCTTTTCACTTACCAGTCTTCTGTTCTCGGATGCTGATCCGATCTTGATTGTATACCTCTTCCACCTGTAACTTAAGCAGGTCAGATATCCGCAAACCGGAATTGATTCCAAGTACAAACAATAGATAATCTCGGATATTCTGTCCTCGCAGATACTTTTTTAGAGCATCAATCTGTTTCTTACTACGGATAGGTTCAACAAATTCCATATCAAACACCTCTCTAACTATATGTAACTTACTATAAAATAATTATATATTATGTTACTTTCGACGTAAACGGCAAAGCTCCAGGGAACCATTAAGAACCCAGATGTCTTACCCCGCCTACCTTCGTGGCCATTTGCCTTATGTAACACTATTCTATTGTGTAACATTGAAAAAAACGGCTGTCAAACTCTCGCGATTCGTGAGGCAACTTTCGAGATGACAGCCGATTTTCGTATTTTTTATTTGTTTTTAGGATTGAGCTAAGATTGATCGTAGGATAACCACATCATCTTAATTTCTGATAATTTTCGATGTATGGTCATTCTACTCACCTTGAGTCTTTTAGATGTTTCTAAAATTGAATAATTCTTTATTCCAATATAATTAACTATTTCCACCTGATCAGCTGATAATATTTTCATAAAACCATCTAACCAGTCATTCATGATAATCGTATCTAAGGAAGATTTATTTTGTAGTTGTATTGCTAAATTAGGTTCCTGTAATAAGAGGATACTCATATCTTCTTCATTATTAAAGTCCATATTTTGAATTGTGATACCACAGTGTTTTTTATTGTTTAAACGGTTTATTATATTTCCTGAGAAAAACTCTACTGCCCTTTTATAATAAGCAGCAAAATCCATGGTATACTTATCCGGTGCATTTGGCTTCCAATTTTCTATGGATTTAAGTAAAACATCATATAACACATCTTCTAAATGATCCGATTCATAGTCATAAAGGAATAGCCTCTTTGCATTTACCGGAAGTCCTTTTATTACAAACTCCTGAAGATATCTCCACGTAAGAATTTTCAGATATTTTGACCATGCTTGGTTAAAATAATTTTGTTGCTTTGTGTGTTTGTATTGAATTATAAGACTGTTCAACGTTTCAAAATTCATGTTTTTCCACGCTCGAGCATTTTCTCTTTCATCTTGCATTTCTATTCTTTTATTTTCTTCAAATTTACGTTGGCGTTCATATTCTGCATCCTGTTCTGGTGTTACTACCTGTCCATAAGCATTAATATATAAAGTTTCTAAATATTCAAAATTCTCTAAACTTTTTCTATCACTTTCTAGCTGTTCCGGAGTTTTAACAACATTTCCCTTCCTACTCCTACTCTTTGGATATGCCTTCATTGCAAGTGCTCCTTTGCTTGTGATTAAAGGTATATTAAATACAATGAAGGTATTATCATATTGGGCCAGCGCTCTTTTTTACTTTACTTCTCACACATTTCTTATATTAATTAGCTTATCATCTTAATAATACTATTAATTAAATGAATGAAATACTGGCACAGTTTATTAATATTTTCTTCCTTTTGTATTTATTATTTAAATATTATAAAACCCTATAAATGTAACACTCTCCAGAGATTTTATTTCCCCTCAAGGGAATTCCTATTTGGATTAACACAAAAATCAATGAATTCTATTATCCAGTGAAAAGCACCTTCAAAGCTTAAATAAATACACTCACAAACCTCTTTTAAGTTACGTAAAATTTCAACGCGAGGAGTTTCCTCTTCAAATTCAAAAGCTCCATCCGCTTGGCATAAAAGTGTCGCGGTAAGTTCGGCATTATTAATGTCTGAGGTTAGAACAATCTTATAAACAAAACTTTCTTCTTCCTCTTGGGATACACTAAATTTACAATCTAAACCTGCTAAAACTGCATAATATAAAAGAGCATTGATTCTACCTTCATCCCTACTGCAATCTTTATTTTTATGATTTGCTGCTTTCATATCAACACCCTTTAAATTACAAGTATTTTCATCACTGATTTTTTCTTTTTCATCCAAATTATTATTAATCATTTTTCCCATCTCCTTAGTAAGTTTAAAAATAACACTCATCGCTCCCTAACAGCCCATCAGCTTTTACTTATAAATATTTGGCCCCTTTCCACAAATCTTTACCTATCCGTTTACCTTATGGAGTCATTATGCATCAGAAATTTTTTTAATGATAGACGTAAAATTTTCGAGAAAAATGAGTACTCGATATTGTTTACGCTTTCTTTTCCACATTTGGAGCTTTTACTCTTCAAATTATTTTCACACTTTGTATTTCTCTAAAAAAAAAGCCAACCCCAATGGAGTTGGCTAGTCATTATCAGCACTTCAATATTTCATTCTACCCAAGGTCTGCTTGAGGGCAATATTGAAATATCCAGAACATCGTTTCCGTCAATATACGCTAACGTATACTCTGTATCCCTCCCTATGTCCCCTCCGCCAAAGTCTAAACTGCAAAGTGCTGATTCACCTGGTAGTAATTTAATATTTTTATTTTCATAAACTTGTATATTTTCATTCATGAATCCTGGAGAGTATTTCGTTTGGCTTAATGAATTAGCCCCATTTCGTAAAATGACATATTCACTTGCATCTAAAAACTGAACTTTACTTGTATTATTTGTAACCTTAAATTTTATTCTTATCCAGCCAAAAAAATCACTTGGTCCCATAACATCAAATTCATTATAATTCAAACTTTCTTCCGCCAAATTATCCGTTGGTTGTGGGCTTGGTAGCGAAGTAGGTACAGCAGTATCTTCTACCACATTAATTACTGAATTGTCACTAGCAGGTAGGGAAGATTCATTAATGATTAAATTGGAATTTGAAGCATCGGCGTTTCCACTTTGATTTGAATCGTTCAAATCTCTTATTAAGGCATTAACTATTAAGACTAAAAAAACTCCTCCTATAATCCCTAAATAAATAAAAAAGTTTTTGAATGTCTTTAGGTAACCTAATGAAGCATGCTCCACGTGTAACCAAGATTTTTTTTCCTCCATAATTCCTCCATACAATTTTCCCATATCCGAATGTATTCATTTCTTTATGTACTGAATTCCAAAAAACTTCCTAATATATAACAATATCTTGTGTAACTCCACCATGACCACATTGTGGACATCTATTATCCCCACATTTAGGACAGTACACTTTAAAACAGTGAGTACATTTGTACAACGTATCCAGATGCTGTTTTTGTTCTCCACAGTTCGGACAATTTTTCATTGACTTCACCTCTTTTCTAAGAAACTTTTAGTGAAATGATAATTTCTTTATAGCTTTATTATATCACTCATTTTTGCTATTTTAAACCATTTTGTAGAGAGTTCTCTGTGTTCTCTATGAAGTAAACAGCAGATAATGGTTTCAAAAAGAGGTATCTACTTGAATATTGATTTCATTTTTGGAAAAGTGGTTAAAGCACTTCGGATAAAAAAGGATATAAGCCAAGAAGAACTTGCCTATCAAAGTAATCTTGATCGTACTTATATCTCTATGTTAGAACGTGGAGTAAATCAGCCTAGTTTGAATACAGTGTTGTCAGTAGCTAAAGGCCTTAACATGAGGGCTTCGGATTTGGTTAGGTTGATAGAAATTGAATTGGAAAAAAATAATTAAAGAGCCTACCATAGGTAGGCTCTTTATACAATTCGCTCATTCTCAAAATTCTCTTTTTCGATCTCATCAAATAATACTATATGTTAACTTCAATACTCTCATCTTCGATCTCATAATTACAATCACACGAAATCGCTTGCCCGTAACATTTAGGGCACTGTTCTACGTCACAACCTGGCACATGGAATTCCCCAATTTTAACAAGACATTCGGAACATTTATTTTGAAAGGTCAGTTTCAATTCTCCATATTTTTCATTACCATATCTTATTCTAGGATATCCTATTCCAATTATCTCGTATTCCTCAATATATTTTGATTCCAAAAAATCTTTAGGAAAATTTTTGTGAACTTCTTCAGCGTTATAAATAAGCAATTCACTTCGAAAAAACTTAATTAATTCTGCTTCCACCTCCCATAGTTCTTCCCTAATATTATCATGCAGCTCACTTCCCAAAAATCTGTAATGGAAGGAAGTAACGAATTCGAAAAGAATTGAATAATTTGATTGTAATTCTATTATTGAAGAATCAACTTCATAATGCATCATCTGATTTCTAATGTGAATAGCTTTTCTTATAGTTTCAATATCTTGCTTAGCTAAAGGAATATCTAGAATGTTGATCATTCTATCCAACGCTGTCGAAAGAGAAATTGTGTTTTTGGGTTTATCAATATTTTCATAAACAAAGAACTTATTTTCTCTTCTAAGTTTTTCTTTAATCATTAATTCAATTCCTTGAACTAAATTAATAAATGTTAGTTTCCATGCTCTGGGATTGTCATTACAATAGCTGTAGTACAAAAGTGATGAGTTTATAAAATCATATGAATTCTCAAGTAATCCATTTTTATAATCAATTGAAAACACATCCTTTTTAAATTTAATTACATTGACACAAAGTTTGTAAGCTTACCAATAAAAGTATGAGCAGTCAGCTGTAACAACTATTAAAAGTGGATGTACTTAAATTAGATTCGTTGGTTCTATATCTACTGAATTCCATGTGGTTGATGGAGTATATAAATGTGTAATCGGCATTAGCATTAATGCCGTCTTCCTTACTGCAACATAGTAAAGCAAAGCAGTCTCTGTATCAAACAAATGTGTATCTTTGTGCTGTTCTAAGTTATGTTTAGCGTTATTATACGGCTTGATAACTAACTTCAAGGTTTCATACAAATGTCTTTCTAATTTCACTTTTGCTAAAGGCAGGGCAAGCGCTTGGCCTAATGGATACCTGCGGATAGTAAACAATCTCTTTATCAGCGACTCTAAATGTAATCCACTCATATGTATTATTTCTCTAGTAACCCAATCAAAATCTTCAGGTTTCATCTTTAGATAAGCATAAATATATTGAATTGGCCGAAAAATATCTCGGTCCCCTCTCTCATACCGCCCAGTGTCTCCAATATTGATATTGTGAATGCCTGCTCCACCAATCTTTATGTCAATCTCAAGCATTGAAGAGAACAGATTATTTCGGTTACTGGAAATTTTACGGATTTCGCTTATTTCTTGCGAAGTTAATAACTTACTTGCAATATCAATAATGTAATTTTTCAAAACAACCACCCCTAATTATCATTTGAAACAAGTATTAATATCTTAAGCAATTATTCACCTTTAGTAATAGTTTCCATTATTTTGATACTTATGTACAGGGTAAAAGTATGGCGAATCAAAAAAAACCACCATTAAAGGCAGCTTTATAAGTATTAATATATTGATTTACACTAACATCTCATCAATGACAAGTTCTTGTGGATCAACAACTAGCTATACCCAACAGATAAGAAGACAGGCTTGTTGTCGCGTTTTGCGACTTCAAAAGCCTCTTAAGACCAAGGGAACCAGTTCACCGGGTTGTAAGCATGTTGCAACAAGTATGGTGACTTTTCCTTGGCTAATCTATTGGGTACTTTGTGAGTTGTCACGGGGCATCACCTCGTTTCGTGTTGGATTTGGGTAAAGTATTGCTTAGGGTTAGTTTACCCAAAAAGGTGGGGGAAGGCTCAGGATATGAAAAAGACTACAAACATCAGAGAAGTATTTAGTAAGGGACCGGAAATTCATGGTCATCAATTTCTCGCAAAGATCATATAAGTAACACCTTATTAATATCTTACGATTTATCTCATTTCATTTAATTAAAACTCTTTTAGAACTTCATCAATCTGTTCTCGCTCAATTTCCCGTCTCCATGCTTCAATTGACCTCTCAACTCTTTGTTTGTGCTTTAAATAAGTTAATCCAGTTAAAGCCGGAAGCAAAGATTCTAAGAAAGATATTCTTGCTTCCATGTATGGAATCATACTTCCCCACCCACCATAACTTCTTGATTCCAACTGAATTTCTTCAAATAAAATGGGATCAGTATTTAATTGAATAAAATGCAGAAGATGCTTTTTTCGGCGTTCAATTGAAACCTTAGCTTCAGTAATAGATGAAAATAAAACTTTCATGAACTTTGAATTATCATAATTAATATTGATGAAATGAGATAACCATTCGTCTTGACGAATAATTCGAGTATCAGAATTATCTCTGACTATGAAGAGGCTTGATATGTAATCTGAGACTCGCCATGATTGAATACCTTCATCATAACAATACACTTTGAAAATATGATCGGCGAGTTGCATATAGTTGTCACAATTCCAAATTACAGATATCCGGTTTTCATCTTCATTCCTCAAAGAGTCTCTATCTTTCAAAGTATACTGAATAAACTCATCGATAAATGTAAATTCACCCTTTATAAAATGAATTAGATATTGTCCGTCGATATCTAAATGTCTTTCGTAGGAAATTAATTTAAAGTATATTTCTTTCAGTAAGCCCAAATCTTTTTTGAATCGGTTAATTAGTATGTCTGGATTAATACCTCCACCATACGACCCAAACATCGAATGAAAATATAATGAAAACATAAAGGGAGAATAGTCATACTTTCTCGTAATAATTCTACTTGCTTTTACAAATATTTCGTCATCAACATGTCTATATCTTTCCAAAAACTCTATTTCTCTGTATGGTGATGAAGTAATATTACCCTCATTTGAGGATAAAAAGTCGTATAAGCTTTGTACTAGTTGTCTCGAAATAGTTTCCGAGGGCAGATTCTTATAGAAAGAAAACTGCCAGGCATTTTTCTGATCAAATTCAACTTTATTAATAATGTCATAGGCTCGCTTAGCACCAACAATTTCAAATAACTTAATAATTATTGGATCAGGATACAAGTCTATAGGTGTATTGTGAGCTAAATAGATATCAACAACATATAAAAAAAGTTCTCTATTAATTGCCAGGTGATTGAACGCATACTGCAACCCACTACTAATATCCCAAGTATTTTTAGGATCATATTTTTGATAATTTGAACATATTTGAATTATATTCAGAATCACTTCTTCCGTACAACCCTTTAATAACGTTCTGATATCAGACTCCTTAAACTCTTGTTCCTTCTTCCAATCGAATTCTTCTAAGTGACGCTTACCCTTTAAAATGTGATAGATTAGGAAATCAGCACTATTCAGGTATTCAGATAAATATGGCTGTAAATCTATACCCAAACGTTTAAATTGATCTGCTACTGTTTTTGCAATAATACAATGTGACAGCCTATTCGGTGAAAAAAGATCACTAAAAAAGCGGACAATAAATGGGAGATCTAACTGAACCAATTCTTCCTCTATTTTATCTCTATTGTAGTGTCCATAATTTTTAATTATAGTCTCAATTTCTTGCTGGTATGCTTCTTCATTTTGATACAAATCAAATAAACTATTCCATATCAATTCTCTATATTTTTTAGAGCCCTCACTTAGCTGAACTGGTATTTGAGACATAATGATGGTATTTCCTCTCCCAGCTTCTGAAGGTGAGAAATACAGTTTTAGGAACTCAGCAGCAACTCTAATAAAAAGAATACATTCATTTTCATTTTTCCATGTATCAGCATGCTCAATAAATTTATGTATCAGTTGAATCTGCGTCCAATAGTCATAGCGATGTGAATTTTTTTTAACACTAAATGAATTGTTAATTGTGTGATAGAAACTCATGAAACCTTGCGGCATTTTTTTGTAATACTCGAACAATAAATCCAAAGCTTCTGGCAAATCACTTCTATCGTGAAACCCACCTATAAGGCTTAAAATATCGTCATTTACGCTTTGATTACGACTCTCTTTCTCAAAATCTATAGAATTAATATCCAAACTCCCTTGAGGTAATGAATCAATTCTTTCTTTTAACATCAGGAGCGTTTCAGTTGGTCTAGTACTATAAAACACTTTTACAAAATCAAAGAACAAGGGACTCCGCGATTTTTCAAAATCATCCCATACAATACAGATTTCTTTTTCAAGTTTTTGATGCATATCCTCAGAAGCAAAGATATTTGCTAGAGTATTTATCGCATTAATTACACGTGGTTTATGGCTTCCAAAAAATTCTTTCAGCATTACTGATAACGGAATGATCCGCTTCGTTATAAATACATACGAAAGTAGATAATTACCGAGACATTGATCGGATATTTTTACAGCTTTATCGTTGTAAATATCAACTAATTCCAATTCATGTAATTTATAGGCACATTTAATGAACATTTTATCCGAAATGCCTAATTTCTCCAAAACGGGTATCAGGTATTCTAGTCTTTCGAGGTTTATTGCTGATAGAAAAGAAATTATGCCTGCTACCGCATACAAATCTCTATCTTGATCGAAAATATTTTCTTGTATATATTTACCGTAATATCCTTCATACAATTGAGTCGCATCATTAATGCTAGATAAGGATTGTGTTTCAACCGCAAGCTTCCCCGCAATGACAGCAAGCCTCGCATTTCCCTCAGCAATCCTAACAATCTTATCGAGATAGTTTGTATTTAATATCTGCAGATTAGCCTCTAGAAGTTTCTTTATCTCTTCATCTGAAAACGTGCTAATCGTACAAACCTCTGGAATTGTATAATTGCGAATATCTTGAATCGTCGTTAGCCTTGCATAATCTCTCACAGTAATTACGATTTTCACATCATAACCTTGTTTATACTTTGTAAGATACTGCAGTATATGTTGTAATCCTGAAAGTTGATTTGCATCATCAATTAGCAAAAGGTATCTGTTGGGAGTATCTAAAGATACTTTTAAATCTTCATATATAGGAAGTCGATTGCTTTGAATGCACAACAATCTATAATCATTTTCATATGCATATTTTTTACAACACTCCAAAGCCAATCGTGTTTTCCCTACTCCAGCAGGTCCTGTTATCAACGTAACGCTTGTATTTTCTATTTTAGTTAACACTTCGTTGATTTCACTTTCTCTAAACTTAAACGTAGTTGAAAGTGGGGCTGCCATACCGTTCGAATCATAAACAGATATGAATTCGTTGACTTCAAAAATTTGGTCTGTACTAATTGATATCCCTAAAAAATCGCGTGATATTCCATGAAACCGAGTATAAATATTACTGGCTATATCGTCTATTCCATATAATTGAAGTAACACTCCATTGCATGAACAATAATCGCGTAGCTCTTTGCTTTTCCCCGCAGATAAATTAGCTGAGGTATGACAATAGATAATCTCTGCAATACCTGTTGCCTCTACCCCAGTTTTATTGGGGTTCAAACAATCGCAAATATCTGCGAGTATTTTTTCAAATATGTTTGACTGCTGAGTAGTGTACATAACAAAAATATAATTTCCGTTTGGATCAAGAAAATATGTATCAGGGATACCCTTTGTAGTCTTCATGGTTCCAGATTTCATGCCCAATGATAATACATTTTCGTATCCTAATTTATATAAATACGCATCACATAATTCTTGAAATGCACCACCATCTAGTTGTAAAATTCTTTGCTTTATGTCTGTCAACTTGGACAATTATGATTCCCCCAATGCTTAAGTGATTTTCTTCTCTATAAAAAAATAAACTCGCTTGAATTTTGCTTATTATAGTTGGGAGTCGCATTGGGAGGAAAAAAGGTTCCCCTAATTAATTGAGTTACCGTTGCAAGTCACCTTGTATTATTTCTAACTTAATTTTTTGATTGCTTTCTCATTGATTCTACTGCAACTGCTAATACATCAGAAACTGTACTCTGAGACCACTTATCCCAAAACTTAACTGTCGCGCTGTCAGGTTTCATTTTAGGTTCAGCAATTTTAACTCTACTGGGCAATAAACTTGCATCACCAACGACCAATGCTTCTCCAATATCCAATATGGGTAAAAGTTCTGCGTAGTTTCCCAGACTATCTGGCAGAAGTTTTTTCACAACATTTTGATCATCTGCATTCGTTAATCTCATAGCAATAAAATTACTACTTTGACTAAGCACAGTCCGGTTTACTTCCGACGGTCTTTGAGAAATTACTACCAAACCGATCCCATATTTTCTTCCTTCTTTAGCGATCCGTTCAAAGCTTAATAAGCTTGATGCTTCAACTCCAAGTTGTACATTAGCTGGAATATAAAGATGCGCTTCATCACAAAACAACGCAATGGGATGGATTTTGTCCTTATCTACCCATTGTTGAACTGAAAATACAATTCTAGCAATTAGTGAAACTACTAATGGCAAAATATCAGAAGGAACTTCAGAGAAGTTAATAATCTTCACCCCTCCACCTTGTGAAGCTGAGGACATTAATTTTTTACATAGGGAGGTCATATAATCATATTGTAATAACGCTTGATCATTAGAAAACATAAAATTCAAACGTTTGTCTTGTATTTTTGCTTTTAACCTTTGAATAAACCGTGAAAGCTTACCGTAAAATTCCCCTTGTTTTTCTTTATTATTTGCTCCAGGAACCATTCTTGTATCTAAATCTTCTATACTATTAATTAGTTCATCAATTCTATATGGAATAGGGCTATCAATTGTTAAGTTATCTAACATAAACGCCTTATCTTGTTCTTTTAAAGAAGCTTCTTTTTCTTGTAGAACTGTTCTACTAAAAACCATCGCCTGATTAGGGGCATTGCTGTCACTACGATCAAGCATCATGGATAACATTTCGTCATAAGTAAGTAACCAATACGGCAAAAACATGTTCCCATCTTTCACACTATCTGATGGGCCAGCAATCTTATAATGCTGAATTCCCTCCCCCTTAATTGGTGCATATTCTCCGTGGATATCAAATAATATTGCATTCGATGAGTCCAACTTAGCAATTTGTTCAACTAAAGAGGCAACAGTATATGACTTGCCAGAGCCAGTACTTCCAGCAATGACAGCATGTCGTTGAAATAACTTATTCCCGTCCAACCAAGCCTTTGCATTATCATTGAGCGTATAGGTTCCAATACATAGAGGATTATTAGTATCTGCTGAGCTCTGAGATATCACCCCCATAAAACTTGTTAATGTTACATCGTCCATTATAAAACAATCAGCATCAATCTCGGGTACTGATTCCAACGTACGCTTAAATTGATTTGAAGCAAGTCCAATTTTATCAAAAAAAGTACCTATCAAGGTTATTTTAACAATATCATTTGAACATGGAACTTCTTCATCCTCCACTTCCATATCCTCATCAAATTTACGCATAATTTTAACAACCAATCCAATTAAATGCTGTCCACGTTTTGAAGCGCGGATCACAACTAAATGATTCACCTGTAGTTTAGAAAGCATGTCGCCTCTAGTAACTTTTACAATAACGGAAGCAGTATCTACGCTTTGGACTTTACCTACAGCCTGTGGATCTTGAAATTTGAAAATAGACATCTACAAACCTCCAAATTAGTTAAGAATATTATAAAACTCTTCCAACTTCCAAAACTCTCCTTTTTCTGAGTGTTTTACATCTTTCATTAAAAAATCTGTGTATCCTGCTATATCATTTTCTTGAATTATTACATAATTGGTTGCATTCATTGATATCATTTTTAATGCAGAGTCCGATAATTTCTTAGTAACTACGACTATTGGTTTTCCCTTGCGAATGGCACTAATTATGTTAGTTTGTATCTGCTCATCATTAAACCCATAACCAATACATAAAAAGCTATCAGCTTTTGCAATGTAATCATCTGCAATATGTATTACATCTCTACAAGGAGGTTGAGCGATTGAGCGATATTTTTCTGATCCTGGCGGAATAATCTTCGGATGCATTTGTTCCGGTATTATTGCTTGTAAAGGAATTGAATATATACTTCCGTTGCTGTGTTCAAACCAGTCTAAAGAACCATGTACTTTCAATAGATTAACCTTTCTTTTCCCCTTAGCTAATTCAATATCGATCATCCTCATATATCTACCAGCGCACAGTGTATTTACAGATAAATTAAATTGATCACATGCGTATTCAATAACGCGATCATAATTTGTGGTAATAACATTCACTTGCTTAGGGTGAGGTACACACATTGCTTTTAGTAATTTACCTATAGACAAAGTGATTTCGTCCTTTAGTACTTTATGAAAAAGCTGTAAATCGTACTTAGCAACTAACTCCCACGTACTTCTCGTGATATCATACATGATTTCTTCCAGCAAGTTTAGCCCGGTCAGTGCTGACTCCAGATCTTGCCCTTTCTTTAAACGCTCTTGGAATTCAACCCATTCATTATCAAAACTATATTTAGGTCCTAGTTGTGTAATGAGATGTTCGGAAAGTTGAAACATTCCTGGAATACCATAAGGAATTGTTCCACCAGTACCCATTAAAATTAATGGAACATCTTGAGTGAACTTCTGAACTAATTTAAAAACCGTATTCAGTTCCATTATTAATATTCATCCTTTATAAATGATTTTAGTTCAATCTCCCGCAGAAATTATTCCAAAAAACTCCAGAACCCCATTCTCTTTTTAATATTCGACAAAGTTCTCTACTCCCCTTCCAAAAGAACTAAATTTCCCCATATAAAAAACCCCCAGAACAATTCCAGAGGCCCATAGTTAATTTCAAATTGCTTCATGCATTATTTTACTTATAACAAACCGTCAACTCCACCTGATACCCTTCCCGATTATACACAACCCGCTCCACCAACTTCTTCAACGCCCGATTCTTCTCTTCACTAGTCACTACTTCACTCCATAACTCCCTGAACTGTCCAATCCGCTCAACGATCTGCTCTACAGTAGGTTAACTACTTTCATCTACTACCAGCTTTCGCAGATCCTCCAATTCTTTCTCCAACTGCTGAATCTGTCTTGTCCTAACAGCCTTTCGTTCTAAAAATACTTGCTTCGTAATAATATCCTCTTCGTAAGATTCATGTAGCTTAACAAATGCCCGACTCTCTTTATGCAATTCCGCTTCTTTTATTTCAATTATAGCTTTCGTGTCGGCAAACCCATTATTATGCATTTCAATATCCCTAATAATGTTCGAGTCTAATTGAATTACTCGATCATACAATGTATTAAAGAATTCCTCATCCAATGCCTTTCCTTTTTGTTTGCACTTACTCCCATCTTTATAACGATGATAGCAAAGCGTATTCCAATACTGTCCTTTACTTTTGCTGTAAGCTACTCTGAACTGCATTTTACAGCCGCATTTTTCACAATATAATAATCCTGACAAAGGAAACAGATTTCTACGTCCATTTGGATTCATTAACCGGTTTTTGACCAACCGCTCTTTAATGGCATCATGCTCTTCTTGTGATTTTAGTTTTTCATGTACACCTATAGCTTTTATTTGTTCTTCTTCAGGTACAAATTCAACTTGTCCTCGCTTGGTTCGCGTCTTCCCATAGGTAATGTAACCAAGATGAATTTCGCTTAGCAATAAACGCTGTACCGTCACGTTAGACCATCCCTTGTCTATACCATTTGGTTTTATATTATAAGGAGTTCGTATTCGATTATCTGTCAACCAAATGGCAATTTCACCCAGATTATTTCCATTTAAATATTTTTCTACAATGGTTCGATAAATCGGACGCTTAGCTTCATCCACAAGTACCGCTCTTGTATTCTTATCATAATAATACGGAAACGGTGGTTTTCCATTCGTCCATATGCCTTTTTTAGCTCCTGCTTCTTTCCCCTGTTTCATTCTTCGCTTGATTGTCTTGTATTCCATCCTCGCAAAAATCGACATGAAATCAAATGAAACGTCATCATTATCCACATCTAAATCGTATACCTTATTAGGTGTAATAATTAATGTGTCTGAATTTAAAAAAGTATCTTTAATCAGTGTCCAATCCTTATTCTCCCCACGCCCTAATCTGTCAATATCCATGACCACTACACCGTCATATAACTGTTCCTCCACATGTCCCAATAGCCGCTGCATTTCCTTTCGAGATTCTATCTTTTCTCCAGAGGCCACTTCTTCATATAGTTTATAGGTCCAATTCTTATTCGAAACCAAGGCCAGAAGGGTATCCCTATGCTTCGAAAGAACATCTTCAAATTCACCATCGTCTCTGGATTTCCGTAAATAAACTGCTACATGTTTTATCATTTTATCTTTCATAAATTCCTTCTCCTAAAAGTTAATTTTGAGTTGCCTTTTGATTAGAATGTTGAACATTTTTGATCGAGTTGATCAAAAAGAACAATTCTATTATTTGGAGGCAATAAAATGAAGAATAAATACACTTACGTAATAACTGAAAAGAATAATTGCTCTAAACAGGCTGAATATCAGTTTCATAAGCATGTTGCAGAAATATTAAATCGTACGATCATAACTCCAATCGAATCCCCCTTACCTCATTTAAAAGTTCCAGATTCTACACAAGAAACATCTGAAAATTAACTAAGTAAAACAAAAAAAATCCTGAGTACATGTACAGCGCTCAGGATTTTTTCTAAAAATTCGATTGTATGAATTCTCGTTCCGCTTTCTTTAAATATCTACGCGAATTCTCAAATAAAATAATCGTCAATAACTATAGGTTTAATTGTCATAATGTACTCCTTTATTAACTTTATACTATTGAGATGATCATCTAACATCTGCTTAGTTTTTTTATCCTTGTTAAAGTCCAAGCTGCGGTTTGTCCAAATCCATCTACAGTTGATGTTATTGCGGCATAAACAAGACTATTCTTAACTAGCTCCATTTCTTTGATCTGAGCTATATTTTTATCGGATAAGTCAATAAAAACTGGAAAACCATTAGCAGTATCAATTAGAGTTATTTCCATATAACTTAAATCCACTGCTTCGATAATGTAATAACTTTCTCTAGATACAAGATCAGTACCTGGTTTAACGGTTATATCTAAATTGAAAAGTTGCGAAAGGGCATTACGTTGTTTAAAAATCATGTCATCAAAATTTTTCACATATTTATTTTCCGAATCGTTTACTTCATCTATTGCTTTGATAGCAATATCTTCGAATATATCCAGTGTCATTTCCTCTTTAAATCCTATTGAAATCTTCAACATACTTTTAAAACTATTCATAACACTTAGAGCTTCTCCTTTCAAAATCATATTATCTTTTTGTTTAAAGTTATCACTATAATGTAGGCAATCGTTTCTTATCTTACGGATATCATTCATAAGAGTAAAAGAGTCTTCTGAAATCAAATTTGATTCCAACATTAGCCTTAATCTATTAAACTGTGTTTCTGATTGCCATTCATTTTTCCCAGCTTCAGTAACCAAATACTTTGTAAAATCCTCAACTGAAATCCCTATCAAAGCAATGCAACTAGTAAAAAAACCAAATTCATAAAGAGCTTCTGCCTCCTTCAGTAATTTCACAAAATCGCTATTATCCTCAAAAAACAAAATATCCTCTATCTCCCATTTCCGATTAATTATTTCATCGAGATTATTATCAAACCATTGTTTTACTATTTCTAAATATGCCTTTTTATCTCTTTGAATGTAAGCCTTTTGCTCATTAGTCTGAACTAATTTATAGTTGAATTTGTTAAAATCAAAATACATAATAAGCACTCCATTCATATGTAGGATATAGGGAATTTCCTTAATATTACTTTCGCACATTTCTTTACTTACGAACATGGCAAAAGTATGGCGAATTAAAAAAAACAACCATCAAAGGCTGTTTTATAAGCATTAATTTATTGATTTACACGAACATCCCACCAATGACAGGTGCTATATCCTACCGAAAGGAAAATCGGCTTATTCTCAGCCTGCGCCTTGGCAAAAGCCTCCTCCCCCCATGGGTACCAATCCACGGGGTTGTGGGCGTGCTGAAGGAGATAAGGGGATTTTTCATTTAACAGTCGATTAGGCTGTTTGCCTTCTTTGAATTCCATTATATGTAACCTCCTTAAACGGATTGGGTCATTGTTAGTATTACCCCTTGGGGAGGGAAAAGACACTAACAGAGGTGGAGGTTAGTGTTTAAAGTTACTACCATAGCTCCATTACCAGTAATAATTGAACAATTAATCCTCCGCTAAGATGCAAAGGTAATTTTCTTACATATCATAAAATTAAACGTGCGCTGATTCAACACAAGATCATGATGTAGTCAGTATGGATATTCGCCGTCCGTTCAGAACGTTTAGGCTATAACCTGATTACCTTTGGAGGAATATATATGTCTGATTTTAATCCTCATAAATTAATGGTGAAACTAATCCCACCTGCTACTTCATTAGAACCACTACAAGGAAGAAAATATACGCTAACTCATTCTGATATTACTGCTGATTTATTTTTAGACATTGGATATGTATACAATACCGAGGCCATTAACTGGGTAATGCGGGATGAAGTGCTGGCAGAATGGACCAAAGATCAGCAAAATCATTTCAATTTGACTGGCAAGGTGTATGTAGACGGTGGAGAATTCGGTAAAAATATATCTGATATCCGTTTTAGCATTTTTAAAAAAGAAATGGATACCGCCTTAAAAGGAATTGTGTATGGCGATCAATCCTTTTATAAGATTTACCCCCTACTTCTTGATGCTCCAATTTATATTTATTTTGAATCCACATATCCGCAATATAGGCAAATCATATACTATGGGACTCCACGCCAATATTTGGAGCACATATACAAAATGTAAGGTAATACACTTTTCAACTAAAAATCATACCAGTCATTACAAAAATGAGATTCATATAGATATGCATTAGGATGGGGGAAACAATCCCCTTAGATCGTAGGGCGGCTCCTCCCATAAAGAAACCTCCAATTGAAAAGGCGATGCACACTCCAAATGAAAATCCCAAATCATAATGTGACATGCCAAAAAGCAGACTAGTCACAATTAATCCATAGATGTTTCCAGACGATTTGACATATTGGTCAACAGAAAGTGTGAAACGGTGTAACCGATAAGAAAAAGAACTATTATTTTGATACTTACCTGAACCCTTGTTTTTAATTCCAACCGACTTCACTCCCATTTCCCAGTGGCAAGTTGAATAGCTATATGTGGACTTTTCATACCAACAAGGGTTAGTGCCTCGGTTCGCCTTTTCTCTCTTTAAACCTTGTTATCATAACTAACAGTATAATAATTCCGAGCAAAGGGAGATTACGACCATGGCGAAAGAATAAGTGCCAATGATCCAACTTTGTTTTTGCGTATGATTAACCTATGTTGCGTTTACTCAATAAAAAAGGAGCCCTTTTACAGGCTCCCCTTTCGACGGTGTTTGATCGTTCGAGTATCTTTAAAAGTCACACTTCACATCATTAGAAATACTTGGGCACCGCTTGTTCACTTTCCGTTTTAAAGGAATGCTACTAGGCGTGTGTGTTCAGAAATGCTCTGCGACACAACCCCTCGCTTTCAGTTGACTTAGTGATTAGTTAAATTCCTCTTGTAGCCCTAGCACCAAATGGTCCAACGGAACCACACCTCTCTTCACACCGTCAAAAATATCTTGCACAGATTTCAAGCTTCTTATACATCGTATGCTTAAACAATTTTAAATCGGGATTCCGATTTTTAAGAAAATTTCAGTTCCGATAATTTAACATAATATAATCTTGGCCTAAGCTCCTCTCCTGTGTCAGGATCTTTGTATCTCATTGTAATTAAGAGATCATCATTTGAATTTCTCGAAATGTTGATGATATAGTACCTTTCGTCATCAACTTTAAACGTTGTTTTTTTCAGCGTGCCGTCTGTGTAATTTAGTAGATATAGGTCATTGTTTTTGCCGAACGATTGATAAAATAAGCCTGATAATTTACTTTCTACAGACTCAGAAGACATTTCAAATTCCGGATTAATATCCATAATAGAGCTCAGGGACTCATTTTCAATTTTCCCTAAAAATCTTGTGATGCTAAAATTCTCATAATAGAAATAATCGTTTACAACCGCAAAATTAGATACGCCTTGACGTAATTCATTCCCGGGCGAGTCTGTAGAATGAGATGGAATAGTTGAAACATCAACAGTACGCAGGAAACTCATATTATGGTCGTATGTATCCAGATACAACTGTGTTTTCCCGTCGGATTCTATTTTCAGCCGTAATAATGAAAGGGTTTGATGGTCAGATGTAATATGCCGGATTGCTTCTCCGATTTGGGCTTTATTATCAAAATCAAATCTCTTCAGGATCTTTCTTTCGTTCGTTTCTGTATCATACTCTTCCAGCTCAGAACCGCCCTTAGCGATTACTCTAGCCATTAACAGTTTATTTCCGACAGCTGTCATAGAATTGTAGGGAAATCCACCTTTTTCAGAAAAAACAACCGACATAGCGTTATTATTTAAGTCTACTTTATATAGATGAAGCGTTCTGTTCTCTCTATCCAAGCTTGTCCCAGTTGTAACAAACATGTATAAAGAGTCACCAATAACAGTGGTGTCATATTTAGCTTCGTATAGCCAATTATCAACCGTACCCAATTTAATATTATCTTTCGTTTCAAAAATATAACGATAGTAATCCATTTTTGCTGCTGATTCTACCGATCCAGCCGGAATCTTATTGTAGATAATGCTATCATCAGTTAGTACCAGGATTCCATAACGTTCAATTTCTCCGATGATTACATTGTTAATATCATAAATCGAAATGGTTTCATTTAAAATTGAATTGCTTGTAGTTCCTTGGCTAATGGTTTGTTTGGAATCGCCTCTTTTTTCGTTTGCGGAGTTGTTGTCACAGCTACATAAAATCATTAGTAGAACCAGGACAGAAATCCATATTAATTTCTTCAAAATTACCCTTCCTTCGCAAAAGTCATAAACTTGTGTATTCTACTAAATCACTGCAGAAACCGGGCCGTTCAGGCTTCAGAAGTTTATTTATTTTTTTAAAATGTGGACTTACTCCATACCATGTTTCCCTGTCGAATTAAGCCAGTCTATAATAAAATCGAATCTTTCTTTCGTCAGTCCATGACCGCCTTGATATCTCTTGTGGTACAGGTTATGTAAAGCATTCAGTTCTAAATAAGCCGGGCTGGCTTTTTCAACGATATATGACGCATCTCTTGAATATTTATCATCATCCGCAGAAACAATAAGCAGTTGTCTTGGTGCAATACAGGATACCAAATCATATATATCGTATTTGTTGTGGAAGTTCGGAATTACGCTCGCCATTTCAATCCCGACATTGTTTATCATACGATTTGCATAAGTACAAGCACTGCCGCTGGCACAGCTAAAGGCTATTCGTTCATCTAGCGCAGAATGAAATAGAACCGTATTACCGCCATATGAATGTCCAAGTGTGCCAATACATTGATTGTCAACAAAAGGAAGACTAGAAAGCAACGTTATACCATTCATGGCATCAGCGATCACTTTTTTCATCAAAGAATCGCCTTTTATTATCCGATAGCACATTTCATTATAATGCTGCCAAAAGTCACTATTGTCTGGGAGAGGTTCAATTCCGTGTGCATGTTTACGTCTCTCCTCAAAGCATATGGAGTCGGGAGCTAATACAACAAATCCCTTTTTGACTAATGCAGGTCCGAAAGCTTGCAAAGGATTTCCTGCTAAACCGCAAACCTCGCTCTTTCCTAAATGATGCTCCCTGTTGTGCTGGTGGTTTATGAGAATCGCCGGATTTTTATCAAGGATTTCCGGAAGCAAAAGAAAAGCAATAACCTTGTCTCCGTAAGAATCATACTCAATTAATTGTCTTGTATACCCTTCTTCCTTTGTGGAGTTTAGCAGTCGATACTCGATACCAGGTACGGTATGAGGAAGATTAATTCCAATTGCTTCTGCTATCTCATTTCTTGCGTTCACAATAGTACTCACCTTCCTTTATATGACTCTCTGCAAGCTCCCATATCTGCTTAGCCGTATTTAAACATTCCTCATACCCAAATGGCTCGCCAAAACTGGAAGAAAATATATCTTGTATTCTTCTTGCTAATTCTTCGACTGTAGTAGCATCTGTTAGTGAAAGGGTGACTTCTTCAATTTCCGAATCAAATTCATCAACAGGTGCATGTGGTAATAAACCAAAAGGATTCCATTCATGAATGACTTGTCTAACCATTTTTTTCATATTTATCCGTCTCCTATTGTTTAGTAATCCTATCCCTATTCAGCTAAACCATTACCTTATAAAATAAATAGAAACTACAACCGCAAGTGACCATCCCTTGGAGTCCGGCATTTCGTTTAGCTTTATAATGTGAAATGAGTACTTCTTCCTTGAAAGCCTTATTAGAAATAGTGCCATACTCCCCCACAAAATACATGTAAGCACCCAGTGTAGACAATGATGGATAAGTGGTCAGATAATCGCTTGCTCCAATTTTCTTTTCTTCCATAAGCTGGATCATCCATTTATCACAAATTACCTGTTCTAATATCATACTCCAAATTAGTCAGCAAAAGCATTCCAAATGAAGAGGGTTCAAAACGGGATTATTTGGTCCTTTTTCAGTTTTCATTATGAACAAAAAAGCTCCTGCCAACTTCATTGGCAAGAGCAACTTTATTCATTGATTTACACGAACTTCTCACCAATGGCAGGTGCTATATCCGACTGAAAGGAAAATCGGCTTGTTCTCCGCCTGCGTCTTGGCAAAAGCCTCCTCACCCTATGGATACCAATCCACGGGGTTGTGGGCGTGCTGGAGCAGGTAGGGTGATTTTTCTTTAGCTAATCTATTGGGTGCATTTTGAGTTGTCATGGGGTATCCCCTCATTTCGGCTGATTTGGGCAAAGTACGTCTAGGGTTAGTTTACCCAATTTGGCGGGGGAAGGGCACAAAAGCAGCCTTCTTCTATAAATATTCTTTTAAATTCTATGGTTGTCGCTATTTTTATATCTCCAGGGCTAAATAATTAAGTTCATTCACTTACCATCTCCATGGAAGAAACTTTATGCCAATTTTCTGAACCAATCTTATTTAAAATTCCTTCCTTATCCAGAGAAGCCTGATAAGATTGGTAGGAATCGTTATAATCAAATTGCTTTAAATAGTAATTCCCTTCCTTATCCGTTACGTACATATAATACTCCGATTTTGGATCGGCTCCTTCGTATGAATATTGAAGAATATAAATACGATCAACTTTTTCATGGGAAGGCAGGGAAGTCTGGATTCCATCTTTTTTCCAAATGTTAAATTGATTTAATAGTTTATGATCCCCAATCATATCTATTAATTCTGGTTGAACTTTTGTTGAATCAGTTTTGTAAATGGAGATATAAACGGTGGTCGGGGTTTGATCATTCATTGATTGATAATTAGTATCTCCCACTTTCGAACAAGCTGCCAAAAACAAAATAATTAACATAATTGGGAAGAAAATTCTAGTTTTCATGTAATCCTCCTTGTATTTTTTCTAAAAAAGGTTTTTAATGGTATTTATAGAATATGTATGATTATACCATATAAAAAGGAAGGTGTGTTCTTTGAGTTCTATTACTAATTTTTTTAGAAAGTCTGTTTTTCTCACTGTCTCTGCTGTTTTGATTATGGTACCACAAATTTCCTCTGCTTCACCTGAAAATAGAATTTCACATGAGGGAAATGAGTTAACGTCTGTTAGTGAAATAAGGCAATATTTGAAGAGTAACAATCACGTTAATATCCTGCTGTATGATGAATCTGGTAAAATTATCAATGAGTTCCATAGCGACGGTAACGAGATTCAATATCACTATAATTCCGATGGCGATATGATTGAATCTACCGATTCTTTTAACGGCAAACAGGTATATGAGAGAGATGAATCAAAAAAGTTAAGATCAATTAAGACCTATAATAATAATAAATTGACTGTTGAAAAGAAACTTGATGGTATTGGAGTAGATAGTGAATTTGTAACTCCTTTTGATACGAATTCGCTTATCTCCCCATTATCAACTACAGTCTATGAGGATACTATTATTAATGGGGTAGATATGAATCAACTTATTTCTGACGCCCAATTCATAAATACTTCAACCATGTCCTCGACATCAATCCAGGCATTCCTTACATCTAAAAACTCAATATTAAAAGATACAGTACTAATCTACTACTTAGATTCTTCTGGCAAACCCTATTTTAAGGGAGATACAATTAACGCAGCTTCTTCTATTGCAAGTAGTGCGCAGACCTATGGTGTAAATCCTAAAGTTATACTAGCTACCCTGCAAAAAGAATCATCTTTAGTTTCAGCTACTCCTGGTTCAGTATCTTACTCATCCCGGCGCTTTTATTACGCAATGGGATACGGTGCAACAGACGGCGGCGATGATTATACAAAAGGTGGATTTAACCAACAAATTTCAGGTGGAGCCTCTACACTGAAAAACAGATATAATCAAGCTCCGGCATCTGGATATCCGAAAGTATTTACAAACATTAATTTTGGGAATAATGTAACTTCTAATGGAGTAACTTATAAAAACTACGTTTGGGTAAAAAATAAAGCGACTTATTCTTTATATGTGTATACTCCACATACAATCGATACTTCATTATTGCCTACAATTGGTGGAGGAAATTATCTATTTGTTAATATTGCTAAAGGCTGGTGGGGAACCACCCTTTGGAACTAATTGTTAAGAGTAAGCAAACAAGGCTGCCCTCAAAGTCAATTAAAAGACTTTAGGCAGCCTTGTTTTATAAAGCATATGTGATATTGTATGAAGGCAAATAAAATGAGTAATATGCTAAACGAAGTTGAATTGACACGCGTGGAAAGACAAAAAAGCTCAATACGGTCGTCGATCCTAAAAGTAAATTCTTGTTTTTTTTCTGAGGGGAGACAAATCTAAGATTCCGCACCCGTTATGGGTACCTCAGCGAATTGATACTATGTCAAGCCATACTTAGCTAAATCAAATTTTTAATTGCATTCTTTATTAACAAAAAATCTCCCACCAATTTCATTGGCAGGGGCATCTTTATTCATTGATTTACACGAACTTCTCACCAATGGCAGGTGCTATATCCGACCGAAAGGAAAATAGGCTTGTTCTCCGCCTGCGCCTTGGCAAAAGCCTCCTCACCCCATGGATACCAATCCACCGGGTTGTGGGCATGCTGAAGCAGGTAGGGTGATTTTTCGTTAATTAATCTATTGGGTGCATTTTGAGTTGTCATGGGGTATCACCTCATATTCCGATTTTGGACAAAACATACTTAGGGTTAGTTTACCCAAAATGGTGGAGAAATGCTCAGCTTTCTGCAATCCATGTAACGTATTGTACAGGGTTAAGAAAATTTCAGTTCCGATAATTTAACATAATATAATCTTGGCCTAAGCTCCTCTCCTGTGTCAGGATCTTTGTATCTCATTGTAACTCAACTTTCGCAGCTAGAAAATCGGCTTAAACCCTTGAGACTGTAAGAAGAATTCGCTATATTTAGCCAAGTTGACAAAAAACACCTCGCTTGTTTGGTATCATGGAAGTGTCGAGCTCACATGCCAACAAGAAAGGTGCGCAACCCTATGTTACAACAACATTCCCTGTCTGAACAGTCTCGCTTTTCCAAACTTTTTGCCAATCTTCAAATCGGGAAAACCTTACGACAAGCAGGTATTTCCAAATCGTTCGGTCTTTCGAGCCTAGCAATTTTTCAAATCGTGTTCTCCCTGGTCTTCGAAGGGAAGAATTGGTTTCGCCTTCTGGAAAGTGACCGTGCTGCAGATCTTCCCGGCAAAGATGTTATTTATCGGTTTTT
>NZ_FNDX01000028.1 GCF_900099765.1 Paenibacillus typhae
GTTGGGGATATTTCTAGGTTGACGGATGCGGAGGCAGCTATTGCTGAGCTGGAAGCTCAAGCTGCTCTTGACCTGGCTGCAGCAACCCAGGTGAAGGATCAAATCGCTGCCTTGCCTGCAAAAGCAGAAATTACTTTAGCCGACAAAACAGCTGTAGTTAAAGCACGTACGGACTTTGATGCCTTAACATCCGCCCAGAAGACGCTGGTAGGGGCTATTTCCAGATTGACGGATGCGGAGACAGCTATTGCTGAGCTGGAAGCTCAAGCTGCTCTTGACCTGGCCGCAGCAAACCAGGTGAAGGACCAAATCGCTGCCTTGCCTGCAAAAGCAGAAGTCACTCTAGCCGACAAAACAGCTGTAGTTAAAGCACGTATGGATTTTAATCACTTAACACCCGCCCAGAAGACGCTGGTAGGGGATATTTCTAGATTGACAGATGCGGAGGCAGCTATTGCTGAGCTGGAAGCTCAAGCTGCTCTTGACCTGGCCGCAGCAACCCAGGTGAAGGATCAAATCGCTGCCTTGCCTGCAAAAGCAGAAGTCACTCTAGCCGACAAAACAACTGTAGTTAAAGCACGTATGGATTTTAATCACTTAACACCCGCCCAGAAGACGCTGGTAGGAGATATTTCTAGATTGACAGATGCGGAGGCTGCTATTGCTGAGCTGGAGTTAGTAGCAACTGCTAAACAGAATTTGAATGTAACGTACAATGGAACCGAGGATAAAGTTACATTGCCAAGTGTTCAAGATGGCGCCGCTGTTACTTGGATATTAAAAGATTCAGTGCAATCATCAATTGTAAATATTTCAACGGGAAGTATTAACCGAGCAGGATTACCAGCTAATACTGACGTAGTGCTCATAGCGACAATTACCTCAGGAACTGTTTCTGACACAAAAGAATTTACAATCAATATTCAAGCGGAGAATATTGAACCTGAGAGTATTACAAGTAAAGCCATAACTAATTTTGACTTTTCATTCGAGTATGCTACACAAGCGAGGAAAGAAAGTAAAAAGATAACTTCAACGGATTTCCAAAGTAATCCGAAACATTTCACTATAAGTGATGGAACGGTTACAATTCCCGTCGACCTCACCTGGAATATTCCGTTAAATGGATTTAGCTCAGGACAGGTAGTGGGCTCAGCGGTAGATAGTTTTATCCAGGACTATTATAATGCACATGGAATTAATTTAGGGAACCGGACAGTAGCTGGAATGGGGTTCGGAGACACGTTCTTTATAACCACCTTTAAAACGGGATCAGATGCTTCTATTACATTAGGCGGGAATGACTGGTCATTTTTCTTTGATAATAACCATTACACCGGTACTGACGAAGATCGCTCCAAAAACCGTACGTTTAACGTCAGTGACGGCACCAACACAGCAACTATTTTATTAGAATGGGAGTATATCGATATGGATGACTTGGTTAGTGATCTTAATTATCAACTAGCATCAGTATCCGTCACAACAAAAAAAGTGAATGCTACCCAATTCCAACTTGTCGCAAACTCTGCAGAGATAACAATAACCATTACTGGAACAGATAAAAGCCAGTTCTTCGAAAATTAGGCGTCGAACAGACAGCCCCTCCAATTGCTGCTGTCTCCAAATTTCCGGATTAAACCGCTCAGCGATTGAAATTCGGAGACAGCATATCCTTTCTAAGTAGATTTCTACCTACCTGAAAGTAATGCCCCTGCAACCATTAGTTGCAGGGGCATATTAATTATCAATATAAAAGCACGTTAAAATTTTAAGAAGAGCGATAACTTATGAATCCGAGCATATTTTTCTTCATCTAACAAAGCCCCACCGATATGAAAATAATCATCGATTAGCACTTATCTTCCTTCATCCACTTTTATTTTCACAGATCACCTTTTTAGATAAAATTCTGTAAGGACAAAGCGGTAATTATGGTTTATGTATATATATGGAAGTGCAATGGCAATATTTGTTTCTTATAAAGCAGCTCGGGGGTAATATATAGAGCGGCATCCGCATACATAACGTTCTGTTGTTGGCATAAAGGACAATCCCGTTGTCCTCCTGTGGATGATAAGTGCAATTATTACAGAATAGGAGAACAAAAATGAATAATCAAACCCAGGATACATATCGTTTTCAGGTCAACTTAAGCGGTATGATCAACATTTTGTCTAACCATTTGTATAGCAGCCCGAAGGTATTCTTGAGGGAGCTGCTGCAAAATGGTGTAGACGCGATTACTGCACGGCAGGCTTATTCCCAGGGTGGATACGAGGGCAGAATTCATATCGAGGTAAGCGAAACTTCAACCGGGGCGACCTTATTAGTAGAAGATAACGGGATCGGGTTAGACGAGTCGGAAATTCATGAGTTCCTGGCAATGATCGGACAATCCTCCAAGCGGGGCGAGGACTTTCTCGAGACCAATACCTCTTTTATCGGGCGGTTTGGCATCGGGCTTTTGTCTTGCTTTATGGTGAGTGACGATATCGTCATGGTTACCCAATCCGCCAAGGGCGGACCTGCACTGGAATGGCGCGGGAAGCCGGATGGAACCTATACGATCCGCAAGCTCGAAGGGATACATGCTCCGGGAACCAAAGTTTTTTTGCGTTGCAAAGAAGGCTCCGAACCGTACTTCAAGGAAGGCAATCTGCAAGAATGGCTGCTCCATTATGGAGCCCTGCTGCCTTATCCCATCCAATTGGTGTCCAATCAAACCACTCGCTTGATTAACCCGCCTTCCCCGCCTTGGGTCAAAGATCCGAAGCTGGCCCGGAAGCATCGCAGCGAGGTGCTGGCCTTTGGTAAGCAGGTGCTTGGGGAGACGTTCCGCGATTTCATTCCTCTGCATACCTCCTCCGGCCGGACGGGAGGCATCGCCTTCATCCTGCCGCAGGCAGTGAACCTGGGCGCCAAACGCAATCACCGGGTGTATTTGAAGCACATGCTGGTCTCCGAAGCCGCCGACAATGTCCTGCCGGACTGGGCGTTCTTCGTCAAATGTATGATCTGGACCGATGAGCTGCAGCCGACAGCTTCCCGGGAGCATTTCTATGAGAACGTCCAGCTGGAGCAGGTGCGGGAAGAACTGGGGAGCACCATTCGTCAGGAATTGATGAGGATGGCGGAGTATGATCCGGACCGCCTGCAATCCATCATCTCGCTGCATGCCTTATCCATGAAGGCCCTCGCCGTGGAAGATTCGTCCTTCTACTCCATTATTCACGAGTGGCTCCCGTTTGAGAGCACCTTTGGCACGAAGCCGCTTGGCGAGCTGAAGCAGCAGTCCCCCCTTTACTTTACTGCTACTCTGGACGAGTACCGTCAGATTACCCATGTGGCTTCAGCCCAATCCATGCTGGTGGTGAATGGCGGATATATTTATGATGCCGAGCTGCTGTCCCTGCTGCCCCTAATTGACCCGGACGTGCAGACGGAGCGCCTGCTGCCGGAGGAGGTGTCGTTATCCTTTACCGATATTACGCCCCAAGAGCGGCTTGACTACTATGAATCCGTAAGATTGGCGGACAGTGTGCTGCAGAAATTCCGCTGCCAGGTACAGCTTCGCCGCTTCAAGCCAGAGGAGATTCCTGTTCTCTACACGCTGTCTCAGGAGTCCGCTCAGTGGCGTGTTATGGAGGCGACCAAAGAAGTAAGCACCGATGCTTTGTCCTCCGTTCTGGGCAGTCTGGGCGCTACGTTAAAAGATACAGCATACGCAACGCTTTATTTTAACCTGAACAATCCCGTCATTGAGCGGGCCTTTCATCCGGCACACAAGGCAATGCTGCCTACCATTATCGAAATGCTGTACTGTAATGCGCTGATGATGGGACATTATCCGATGAACCGCCAAGAGACAGCGCTTTTGAACAAAGGCATCATTCAATTTATTGATTGGGGTATGACGGCCAGTCATACGACAGGAGGAGACGAATAGATGAACCTTACCGGGATGAGTTTTGAAGAGCTGATGGACGAAGCCTATGACATGCCGGGCGGAAAAGCTAAGCTGGAGCTGCTGGAGCAGGCGGTACGGGTGGCAGATGCCGCAGGAGATCTCGATCAGGGCTTTGAGGCACGCAGTGAAATCGTAGAGACGGGCAGCTTCCACGGCTATCCGATGAAGGCGCTGGTCGCCTTTTCCTGGCAATTGGGACAGTATGACAAAAATCCGGACCGGTTCGATAGCTTCACCCTGCTGTGGTCCTACAAGTGGGTTCTGGATCGCATCACCTCCTTTCCGGAGATTAGCCGTGTTCAGATCGAGAATCTGCTGGAGGACATGAAAATCCGTTTTGCGGCCGAAGGCTATAGCAGCCGTTCCTATCACTACTACCGGGCCCACATCTTCGCGGAGTTTGGAGAGCTGGACAATTCTCAGGCAGAATGGGATATCGTACAGGCCATGGATCTGGATGAGATGAGCGATTGTCCGGCCTGTGAGCAGAACCGCCTTGTCGAGTTTCTGGCGAAGCGGGGAGATGATGAAGGAACCGTGAAGGCGGCCGAGCCGATTCTCAAAGGTAAAATGAGCTGCGGCGAGGTGCCTCATGTGACCATCTCGAAGGTGCTGTTCCCTCTCCTGCGGCTGGGCCGTCAGCAGGAAGCGGATAAGCTTCAGAAGAAAGGCTTCAAATTGGTAAAGGGTAACCGCGATTTTCTGTATCATCAGGGAGAGCACATCGGTTATCTAACCTTGACGGATCCAATCAAGGCGCTGGAGGTCTTTGAAGAGTATATCGCTTCCTCTCTCGATCATGAGAACCCGGTCGACCGGATGATATTCAACGCCTATACGGCCAAGCTGTTCCGCAAGCTGGCGGGAGAATCCATCCGCTTCCAGGTCAAACTTCCGGCAGGACACCCGTGTGAGCACCAGTCCGGGGAAGTAACGCTGCTTGCGAAGCACTTCCAGCAAGATGCTCTCGCCACAGCGGAAAAACTGGATAAGCGAAACGGTAATGATTACTACACTGCACTCCTGCAACGATTGTAGTATGTGTTCTTGTTCTGTGTTCACAATCTTAATATAGGAACAGTGTTAATGATGCCTTATACTAACCTTTGATGCGCTCATCGTAGCGCTGCTGTCCAATAAAAATAATAGACCGCCCTGCCGGCAAAGGCATGCGGTCTATTTGTTATATTAAAAAACCTTATAAATTAAGGAACAAACAGCCTCCACATAGGATGAGTGCTGACGGTAGCTTAAACTAAGCTGTGACTGTATTCACCCTTTAGATCACTGTCCCATTATATCCGATTCGTTACGCATGGTAAAAACAAATGATTTTTAAACTTAATCAATCTCAACCTATTGAAAAAAATACGATATCGTATTATCATTAATCCGATATCGTACTTACAAGGAGAACAACTATGAATTCTGAACGCATGAAAATATTGGATTTTATGATCGCAATCAATAAACTTGACGGTTTATATTACTCTATTGCTAAACAAATTGGGGTTCATGAGAATGAGTTTGTGCTATTATATGCCCTTTCAGACGGGAAACCACATACACAACGCCAAATCTGTGACGACTGGCAGGTACCTCGCACGACAATCAACTCCGTCACCAAAAAATTTGTAAAGTTAGGCTATATTGATCTCGTCCCTACCGGCCACAAAGAAAAGGAATTGTTCATAACAGAATCTGGAGATGCCTATCTTACAGCAATCTTCTCCGATCTTTTCCAAAAAGAGGCCAATGCTTTTAAACACACTTTAGAGCCATGTGCAGATATCGTGACGGATGCGATTTCTCAATTTGTCTTATCACTTGAAAATTCACTAAAAAACATAAATGGAGAAAGTAAACATGAATGAAATCACATTTGAACCCGTAATTGAATTAGCATTAGATGAATTTAAGAAGAGACTCCAGACCGCTTTTTCTCTAGCGATAATAGCAATGAATGAAAAAGCTTCCGACGAGCCTATTCCATCTGATCAAGACATTGAAAGAAATTATTACAACAAAGAGGCAGAGACCTATAACGTCTACAAAAGTGGCCAGCGTGTCGGCGGCATTATTGTGTCCATTAATCACTTATCAAACCATAATCATTTGGATTTCTTTTTTATCGATCCGGAACATCACAGCAAAGGTATCGGTTTTGAGGTGTGGAGAGCCATCGAAGAGAAATATCCCGAAACCGAAATCTGGCAAACGGGCACACCCTATTTTGAGAAGCGAAACATTCACTTTTACGTGAATAAATGCGGCTTTCAAATCAATGCGTTTTTCTGTGAACACCATCCAGATCCCCATGGACAGCAAGAAGACCTCTCTGATAATAGTGACGGTTTTGATGACGGATTTTTCAATTTTATTAAGATTATGAAAAACAAGACTCATAAAGCAGATTAGCTTTCACAAAAGAAAAAGTAAGGGACAATCTTTGGCAGGCACCATGCCATCCACTTGGGGTTCTATGCATTATGTTTCGTATAATAGGAGGTTTGTATGTCCATAGTCGATTATTTAAAAAGTTTTTTTGGGGAGGAAGCCGTAAACAGTGGGCGGCAGAAGGAATTGGACATCGCAAAAGGGCTAGCAGTTATATTTATGATATGGCAGCATATCCTTGGTTTGTTTAATGTTCCAACGTATGGTGCTTTTGAAGATTTCGCTGTCAGTATTTTAGGTTCTCCTTTTGCTGCTCCTGTATTTATGTTTACTATGGGGATGGGCATAACCTACTCCAGAAATAGCCATCCCTCCAATTTATTCAAAAGAGGTTTACATCTTTTTATCATTGGATTTGCTCTGAATGTCAGCAGGTGGATCATCCCTGAAATCATTCGAACACTCACTTATGGTGACGCCTTCCATATAACTGCACTACATAATTTTCTTATGATGGATATTCTCCAATTCGCAGCTTTGGCATTCGTTTTTATTGGAATCATCAAGCAATTTAACATTCCGGCTAAAGCCGTTATATTCATCGCCCTAATATGTTCATTAATAGGAAATTTTGTGTTTTACAGATCTGCCAACTATGTCATTGCTGATATTATTGGTCTGTTCATACCAACAAATGGTCATGTGACATTCCCATTTGTGAACTGGATCATTTTTGTTGTCGCAGGGTATTACTTTGCTCACTTGTATCGGTATTTAAAAGATAAGCAAGGGTTTTTCCTTATGGTTACACCTGTCGCACTCGTAATTTCCGTAACCTATATTACTTATAGCTATATCGCAAAAAAAGGAATGTTTGGTGATGAAAATTCCTTCTTCTTTATGACATTCATAGGTATGATTTTCAACCTTATCCTGATGATTGGATGGATCGGTCTTTTACATTTACTATTTAACAAAACAGAGGGGCTATTTATTACTTTTATGTCTGGCTTAAGTAAAAATATTAATTCAGTCTATATCATCCAATGGACAATAATCGGGTTTCTATCTACACTATTCTCCATTTCCCTATCCCATATAACAGAAGTCATGCTTCTTATTTCTATTTTATTTGCCTCCTATATACTTAGTAACGTGTGGAAGCAATTAAAAACAAAGCAAAGGCAAATATAGCGCACCACCATCGGTTTCAAACGTAATATTAATCTTGTTCCCATAATGGTGCGTTGACATTTCCACATAGTAAAGCCACTGAATGCTATATACGCGCTCAGTGGCTTTAAATAGTTTATGATCCATGTGTTTTATTGTCTTTCCATCAACACAACGCTCTCCACATGCACCGTATGCGGGAACACCTCGGCTTACGATCTAGTCTGTTGAAATCCGTAGAAACCTTGATTTGACGGGCTTTTTTAGAAATAGCTTCCGTTCTGTTTGGGTACATTCCGATGGTTTCTGTTGATGTTTTACATCAATTTTACATCAATTAAAGTTAATGCCCTCAGCTATAGACAACACACCAGTTGTGTCTAGTAGGTCCTGAAGACTGACGATGCATGCACGATGCATGAATCCGTCCAGTAAAAAATTACTCTTCAAAACATATTTAGCTTTTATTAAGGCGTATAATGAAATGTCTTTAGAAATGTTGTGGAGCGTAGCGAGCGGGTCGTTAGACTTAGGCTCATAGGGTTGTCGCCTGATCCCAATTCCTTGCTGCTGAAATCACTCCACTGTGAATCCGCATCCTCGGCCCCCAGGCGACCACGGAACCCTTGAATTCCGCAGCGCGAATATGATGTTATTTGAAGTGATTACGCTTCTTCGAGCTTGCTTAAAACATATGTTTCAAGTTCTTGATTGAATGTTTCGATAATCAACTCTTTATCTTCATTAATATTCTTCATCTTTATCATTTTTGCACTATTGAGCAATGCTAAGTAAGCCAGAATCAGTGATAGATATGCAACTCCCTCAAATGGTTCAAGTTCTTCTCTTTTTAAGTACATTTTAGTTATATCGTCAGTTGAAAACGGCTTGTTGGCTTTATACACTTTATAAAAGCATACAAGCAAGTTTCTGTGAATGTCACTAACTTCACAAATTGTGATTCCCAAATTTTGTTCAGTTTCTTTTATTTCAGTATCCTTTTTATGTGAATCAAATTGTTGGTATATATTCTTTATCAAATCGTTATTAGTAATATTATAATTTTCAATGGAGTTCAACCTATTTCTCAATTCGTCAATTGTTGTAAGAAGACTATCTTTTAGTACAGTAGTTGATGCTGATAGTTCTCTACCAGCAATTCCAATCTCATAAGTGATTTTTTGTAGTCCTTCATCGAATTCTTCTAAATTATCTAGCGACTTCTCGATTTTGTTAACAGAATCATTTAGACGTTCTGATGAAGACTGCATTGAAAAACTCTGGTAAAACGAGTAAATCATTGCAACTACAGCTAATAGTATTGAAGCTAGGGTTCCGCCAAAACTAAAATAGTCAACTACTTGTGCATTCGGTGTTAACCTTAATGTAGTAGTTAAAAGAATCGTGATTAGTAGAAAAACAATCCAGTAGAATAAATCTTTCTTAGTAATTATTTCTCGAGTTGTGTTTTTCATTTCCTTCTCCTTTTAATCATTTCAGATAAACGTTCCTGCATTCCCGAACTCGTAGGGTTCTCGTAGGGTTGTTAGCCTGAACTCACTCCCCCCAATCTTCTGGCAGGCTCAGGGCCGAAAGGTCCGCAGCGTGAATATATTGTTATACGAAGGTCAGGGCTCCTCTGAAATACTTACTTTTCTCTTTGATATCATTTAAATTAATTCTATAACTGATAATAATCTTTCAATGTATAATTATCACTTGCCTGTAGCAATCTTTTTTTATGCATTTCAATTAAGTCTTTGATGCTTTTTTTCGCTTCTGTTGATATATAGTTCTGAAAAGATCCTTTTAATTTATCTTCCGAATTAATCATTTTTTCAATGATCATGCATGTCTTTAGTGTTCTATCCAATGCGGATTCAGCGAACTTACTATACTCACTTTTCTTAAAGAAATATTTTTCTGAATTAAATAAATACATTAGTTCCGATGTAATATCATTAATCGAACTTGTCGATTGTCTATACAATTCGTCAGGTTTTTTATTCATTTCTACATATTCAATGACACTCATTATGTTTTGTAATAACTTAGAACTAATAACGTAATACTTTTTGTTTAAGTTGTTTTTTTCTTTAAAGTAAGATGTTATTGATATGAATGAAGTAACTATACTACTTGTAAACAATCCAATTGTTATATTGTTAACAAAACTAATCCATTCAGAATCAGTTGATCCGATAAAAAAAACAATAACAATAGAAGATAAAATAGATAACATTGCAATAATAAATGAGATATAAAATACGTTTCTGTTTAAATTCATTCAAAGTCTCCTATTCAACAAAGTTTATCAATCAATATATTACTTGAACTGTGTTGCACTATCCGACTTTCGTATAACGCCTCAGTATTCACGAACCCGAAAGGCCTAAGGCACTTCAGTGCCGGGGCGAAGAAGTACAATGTTATGAGTTGTTCCCCCATGGGATCTTAGAATCCTCTAATTGCTCTTGACTTGTGTAGCTCTTGAACTGTATAGCTCTTGATTTGTATAGCATGTAGCAGATACTTACTCTTTAGATTCATTCTTACATGGGGGATTTCCTATAACGTTCTAGCATGCATGCCCCCCTGGATTAAGGCAACTGTCGATCTAGCGCAGCGGTCGACCTGCCGGGCCGCAGACTTAGCCAGTGCAGGGTTGTTCTCTGAACAGCTTACCTGGCAATAACTTTCCGGAGACCGAGGGGCGTTAGCCACGATATGTGAATACGTTGTTACACAAAGTTCCTCACTACAAAGAAAAAGCCCAAGAATATTTACCTCCTAGGCTTTGAAGCATATTGCTATAGGTTATCTAAATTTTCTTCAAGTAATTCACCACGAGCAATTCTTCCCACCCTACCTGCCGTTCCCTGAAAGATATAGTTATAGAACTTAGCATATTTATTTTCATTCTTACTCTTGCCTTTGTTTTCAATAATCTCTGTTTCAAGTCTTAAGAGCATTGCTTCAAGGTCCTGCTTTGAAGGTAATCTCTCTGTCCGTTTTTTAAAATTAACCGTCTCAACTAATAGTGAGAATAAACTTGAACGACGGTACCAAATAGTGTCGCTTGGAAGTTCCAATGATTTAATTAAACTCATGACACTAGTCAAAGATTCAAGCATGAATGCTTTATTGGGATATTCATCGTCATACTTTTTAATAAAACTTTCAACTTCATTATCACTGGTAAAATATCCACCCGTTTCAATTGTAGCCATTATTAGTGTAATAAACTCCAAATCCTTCATTCTAGAGGACTCACTATCCCCAAAGACTTCTAAATCAGCAAGTAAATTTGTCCCAATAATTTCTTTAGCGGTCTTAATAAACTCCCCTTCGTACAATGCATTATTGATTTCTATTGCATTTAATGCATATTGTACCGAGTTAATTCTATTAAATATAACTTTAATATCTTCCAAACTGAGTCTTCCCAAGTCTCTAACAACTACATTGTAATCAAAGAAGTTTGTCTGAGTACCTTCATCAAGTTCAACAAACCTCGGAATGTTTCTTAAAACTAATTCAGGATCATTAGAGATATACTGATGCAAGGTATGTAATCTTTGTTGACCATCGACAACAAGGGTTTGGGATTTTTGGGTTTTCAAGTCTATCTTACCATCAGCAAAATATACCTCTGGAAAAGGATAGCCTTGTAGAATTGTTTCAATAAACCCTTCCTTATGCTTATTATTCCAAACTAGTTTTCTTTGAAAACTAGGTTGCAATATCAAGGTCCCTTCTTTCATCAAATTAAATAACTCGATTATTTTTTTGTTTGTGGCTGTCCCAATAGTTGGCATTAACGGAACCCTCCTGCCCTTAATTTCCGCAAATTTGCTTCATGATACTGTTTGAAAAAATACTCATTCTTAAAAACTGCTCCTGTTACCTTTCTCTTATCATACTTCTTATACGAAATGCTACCAAAGAAATCAAACCATTCTTGCTTAAATGGATAGCTAAAAGGAAATTTATCCGGTCTAATCCACCCCTTGAAAAAGTAATCAAGGAAATTTCTATACAATTTATCTTCCGTAAACGACCTTGACGTTAAGTTAATATTAAAGGTATGCAGTTGCTTCCAAAAGTGATCGAACAATTCTTCTGAAATAATGACTGCGTCAATATCGGATTCATCATTTACAGTTCTCCAAAGTTTTGTTGGAGCTATGCTGAACCCTAGCTTGGCCGAACCCACAACAACGATCTGCGTTGTGCTCAAAGTAAACTTATTTGCAATTTCCCTCTTTAATTCAAAGTACAACTGTTCATTTGCATTGAAGAGATAAGGAGTACCGAACAATATATGCCTTTCGACTAATTCTGCTTCACTTAGTTCCTGATTTCCTAAATCTTCCTTGAAATTCCCCAGTAATTGTTCTACATCCACTATATTACCTCCACCCTAGGAAAACAATTCCATCTTTGATTATATATCTTTTAAATTGGTTTGTCTCTTGCATTTGAGGAATTTCGTGTAAAGTTTTTGTATTCACGAACCCGAGAACCTTAAGGCAGGTCCAGCCTTCGGACGAGACGCAGTTAGGTTTGCAGGGTTGTTCGCCTGATTCCACTCCCGGCTTCTTCCTCATCAGGCGAACCAAGGCCCAAATGGCCCCCAGCGTTGATAAATGTTTCATCTATTCGTATATCTCTACTGCGGATCTCATAATTTCTTTCGATGTTTAGATAGCCAGGAATTATTTACCGCTTGTTTTGAATGGTTACCCTGCTGTACTGTTAAATTAATCAACCACCACAGTCTATTTCATCCGTATCGGATGGGATATTTTGTGGTGGTTTTTTCTGATTAAACATATTCATAAATTAATTAAGCTAATCAACGTAGAAACGTTATTCAAGAATCTGGGGAGTTAGCGTGAATCCAAGAATTGATGGAGTCTCTATAAAATAAGATCCTTCTTCGTACTCTTACAAAGGGAATTTGATTTTCACGTACCATTGTATAGATACAGTCTGATGAAACCCCAAGATAATCAGACAACTCCAATACAGAAAACACAGCCTTCATTTGAAGTTCAGCTTGTTGTGCGGCTGAATTAGCGTCACTGCTATCAGCAACTGTGTCAGATTGAAACTTTTCTTTCCGGACGCCGACAAGCAGTTGTTCTTCCATTTGTACTAATGTTTTTAATAATTGAATTCTTAATAAGTCGTATTCTCGCATAACGTTCCCCCTTTTATTAAACGTGACTATTAAAAAAGTTCTTTCCAGCAGATCTTTTAAGTTATAAATGAAAGTCCTTTTTTATAGAAGTTCTATTACTTTTCATTTGGAATTACAAATTACATTTAAAGATTTAAAGAGAAATGTGGTGAGAACCCTTGATCCTTCAAATGGCCCTGAATACATTAATCTCCCACTCTTGGTTGTTTAGTCGATTACTCACATATATGAGTATCTCGGTATTCGTTTCTCAACATGGTTATGATAGATGTGGTGAATATAAATGAATATAAAAGATGAATTTTGGGATCAGCCGGTACGTAAAGCACAGGAATTGTTGAATACAACAGATATTAAAAGTAGAGCGCAATGTCGCAGCTATATACTTGATGCGAACTATCGTTTACTTTTCCGTATTCAAATTTATAAATCACTCTGGGAGCAGTTAATTCTGTATCCGGATATCTTCTTTCGAAGACAGCTCTATGCAAAATCATTTGCTTTAAGCCAACAAATGATTAAGGAAGGACTAGGAGTTTCAACGGGATCTGCTCACAACCTATTAAACGCGACTCAGGAGCCACCTCTCAGCGTCATTCATTCCTATGCAGCCATGTGCAACGTTCCTTGGCAAACGATCGTAGAGGAAAACCCTGATCAGAAGTATTTTTCTATTCCAACAGAATATTGGTTTAATGGAGCTTCCGTTGAAAAACGAATCGATGAACTTAATGAAGAGCGAAATCAGGTCCATAGCATACGTGGTTACTGGATCAGTAATCCCATTTCACTTTTTGAGGGGGAGAATAACCCCATTACAGCAAGATGGGTAAGAAGCTATCCAGAAATAGAGTATCTCGAATTCCATTTAAATTACGAAACCTCACTCTATCCTCAAAAAAGAACAACCATTAAGAAAATGTTTCCGTTCGCAACGCATCTGGTGACCACCTACACACCTCTGCAGCCAATGCATAAACGTTCTTTTTGGATTTTAGGACCAAAGCCAAAAAAGCAAACTGCATTTGCAGAAATATTGAAAGTTATCGAGAAGCGCGAATTCACCTCTGTATTGCCCCTTTAGAAAAAGGCTTACATCGCCTCCATTATGTTGGCTTTTCTCACGTTGATGAGTGATTAACTACAAATCATCAACGTGGTTAGGCTAGTGCTAACAAACCTAATGGAGGCTACGCTTATGAAGAAACAATCTTCTGATACACCCCCTCATTTAGAAAATCAAAACAACCTCGAAACCCAAGAATCTTTTCGGCAGAATTTTTCTTTTGCCGAAAAGATTCTTAACGTTCAGGGTATGTTTCCCACCCTCAGTGACGATCATGATATTAGAAAAGTCACGCGGGAGAAGGTGGAACATATGCTGTATGCCAAACAACAGATACCGGAAATTCAAACTATGGAAGACAAGGCCTATTTAGGGGCAAAAGGTATTAATCAATGGATCTGGGAGAACAAAGTACAAGCTGAAATACCTCAAAGCTTATTGCGAGAGTATTTACGTCGCAGTATGCGCAATGCACCCCATGTCTTTTTCAGGAAACTCCAACTTACTCGCAACCTGGTACTTCACACTGCAGAACTTTTTGAGATCGCACCTTCTCAGATTGAAGATGAACACTTGCTTAATCCCAAGACCCTTCATCAGGGGTTCAAACACCTAGCGAAGGATTCGTACACATCAACCCTATTCCAATTTTTAATGCGAAGATCCATTCAACACGGAAGGTTAGAAAAGATCCTCCCGTTCATTAAAGGATCAGACAAGCAGACAAATATGCATCCGAGAATCCTGGGCTTCCAAATGTATATGGAGGAAAAAGGATTTTCTCGTAAACATATTCGAAACACATCTACCCAAGTAAATCAGCTCTTGATTTGGCTTTGTACAAACGTACAGACATTTAAGCAATCAACCCCTGATACAATCTCCGTTTTTCAAATTCAAAATGAACATTTGCTAATGTACCGCACCTACAAACTTAAGCTCGTAAGGGATGGAGAGTGCAGTCAAATCTCATTTACACATAGCATATATGCCATTCGCTCATTCTATCGTTTTTTACATGAAAGATTTGGCTTTGAGTCGCCTTTACAGCGCTTCCGTTCCATTAAGGCCCCCCGATACAGCCCTCGTGAGCTTCCAACGGATCAGCAAATCGAAGCCTTTTTTCATATGGTGGGGCAGTATGCAAGAAATCCTGTCCGTGAACAGATTGGGTATCGTTTGATGTTCCATCTGGGGCTCCGATTATCTGAAGTGGCACATATCAAACTGAGTGATATTAATTTAGGAACACGAACAATTGTTATCCATAGCAAAGGTAACAAGAGTCACGTTTTACCACTGTCCGGAAAACTTTGTTCTCTTTTACAAGAGCTTCAAACCCAACCGAGGACAACCTACCTCTTGGGACAAAGAATCTCTACGATTAAACACGAGGTATATGAATATTTCATTCTTTATGCAATGATTGCCGGCTGGTCGTTTCCAGGCGGCGTTCATATTTTCCGTCATATGTTTATAACGCGTCTTGCCTTTAAAGGCATCCTACCGCAAGCGATAAAGGAATTAGCCCGTGTACGTATGCTGGATACCGTAGGGCTATATATTCATATGGCGCACCGAGACCAGCACATGATTCGTCAAATTAATTTACTTCAGTATGAATAAGAAGGAGGTACCTGTTATGCCTATATTTGATGATACGATAGCCAATGATATTGCTTTTGAAGAAAGCTTAATCCAACTGGCGGATCAATACGGACCGGATACATTTAAACGTATGTTGCAGCGCCTATCTCCTCAAAACCATGCTGAAGCGAAAAAAATGAAGGAATCGGTTCTGCTGGATGTTGCGGTTCTCCATTATTACGAGAGTGATGCGTTTCAGAGCTTAGCAAAAACCTCGCAACAAGCCTATCGATATGAAATGGATTTGTTCTTACGGTATTGCGAGCGCTTAAAAGGAGCAAACCCAAACATCAAGGAGATTTCTTCTGCAGTCTTTTTAAACGACTATTTAGCCCCTGTTCAAAAACTGAATACACGTAGCAAGAAAGCTGCTTTTTTAAGAAGTTTTTTAGGCGAGGTTTTTGCTCATTTTTTCAAGCAGGATATCCGAAAACTCAAACGGACCCTCTCTATGGAAATGGATCAAAACCGTGAGCCACGTGCGTTTACCAAAGAACAGCTGGATGAGCTGCTTTGCCTTGTAAGGCTTGGCCGAGAAGCCCACCGGAATTTCACTATTTTATGGACCTTTTTAGGTTCGGGTATTCGGCTGAGCGAATTGTTACATCTACAGATTGGCGATATTGTTGTATCCCGACAAGAGATCCTTGTACGAGGAAAAGGAAAACGGGGATATAAGCAGCCTAGCAAAATAACCAAATCGTCCCTTGAAATACTAAGCACCTACGTGAACTTTCGTTACCATGGCCTGAAAGATGCGCAAGATTATTTAGAACGATATATTTTTTCGGATGACAGAGGAAAATCCCCTCTACACGAAAGCACAGTTCAAAAGATGTTTGCTTCATTGATTGATCAAGCAACATCGATACCCGAATCCGACAAAAAACCTTATCAGCTATCCGTACACTCTCTACGGCATTCCTTTGCTCTTTATCTGCTTGAGTCCGGCGTAAATCTATATACGATCAAGGAGCTCATGAGGCATTCGTGGCTGAGTTCCACTGAGGTCTATTTAAAATTATTTGATAGTATGCTAGTTAAAGCAATCGACCAGCATCCCCTCGCTCAGCTTAAAGCAAGCGATCTCTTTTGAATCAGGAGGTGATCCATATATCGTTTTTAGTACAGTCCGCTTACGTTCAGTTTTGGAGCAACCAGTCCACGTTAAGAAAATCAACCAAAAAACAATACATAAGCGTACTCAAAAAATTCGAAGCCTTCTTACTGGATAATGGTTTTGAAGGAGACCTTGATTTTGATCAATTTCATGCCAGTCGTGAGCATCCGGGCAGATTTCTCCCCATTCAACGACAGGTCTTTGATCGTTTTTTTATGGACTTAAAACATCATGAACATATGTCGAATATGAATTTAGCAGCAACCATTACCGTGTTACGATGTTTCTTTGAATTCCTGTATGAAGCGGATCTGATTCAACATAACCCACTGCTCGGATATCCTAGGCCAAAATTCGAGTCCCCCATTCAAAACACGGCCTTGTCCAAAGCAGAGTGTCTTGCCCTTCTACAAGCTGCATTGCATAAGAGCCCGTTCTACCGGCAAGAGTTTGTGTTTCTCTGGTTCATGCTGATCACAGGTCTTCGACTCTCAGAGGTCCGTTTCCTAAGGCGGAAACGGGTACACTTGGATACACGGATCGTCCACGTTTTTGATGCACAAAAAACCGAGAAACGACCAGTCGCCCTCCCTCAGGATCTCACAGTAGAACTTGAACGGTATATCCAGCATCCTGAATATCTTAAATATGCGAATCAGGGGGATGAGTACCTATTCCATCAACAAGGAAAAATCATGACCGTTGATAAGATTAAACGGATATTATCTGAATTAACTGATGATGCAGGCCTTACCAGGCATATTAGACCACATGATCTTAGACGAACAGCGGGATATTTGATGCAGACAGGTGGTATGAGTATTATCGATATCCAGCATCAGCTGCGCCATAAAAATGTCGGAACCACATTGCGTTATGTACCACCTTTGAATGATTTGATAAAGATTCTTGAGGATACCTAAAGCGACACCAATAAAATTAATACTATAAATTCAAGTCTCACTTTTTCATGATTGGACATAATGATTAGTATAAAAAATCCAATGTAGAAGGTGTTTTTAGTTGGCCAATATCCAAAAACGTGGAGATAATTCATGGTTCTTAACAGTTAATGCCGGTAAAGACGCTAGAGGAAAATATGTTCGTTTCACAAAAACCGTTCATTGCCGAACAAAAAGAGAAGTGGAAAGCGAATATGCTAAATTTCGGATGGAAGTTGAAGCGGATGAATATGTGTCGCCTCAGAAACTAACATTTGGGGCGTTCGTCGAAGAATGGAGAGATAAGTATGCCGTAAAGCATCTGGCATACAAGACGCTATACACTTATGACTCTAATCTTAAGACTCGAATTCTTCCATACTTTCAACATCTAAAACTGGAGGAAATCAAACCACTTCACATTTTAAACTTTCTGAATCAGCTCGAAAAGGAAGGTAGCCGTGGAGATAAAAAAACAGGAGGCTTAGCCTCTGGAACAATCGAAATTCAACACCGTATCTTAAAAAATATACTCAAACGTGCAGTGGAATGGAGAATTATTAAGCGAAACCCGGTTATCGACGTGCAGAAACCAAAGGTCGATTCAAAAGAGATCGTCCCCTACAATGAATCAGAGGTAGAACAAATGCTTCGAGCGTTGCAACGAGAGCCCTATCACTGGAGGGTCATGGTTACCTTGGCTCTTACAACCGGATTACGGCGGGGCGAATTACTCGGGTTGGAATGGAAGCATCTTGATTTCAACAACGGGATTTTGGATGTATCACAATCTATGATTCATGCTCTTAAAGGTAAGGTCATCGTCAAATCTCCCAAAACAAAAAAATCTATTCGGAAAGTAGCATTACCAAGTTCCATGTTAAAGGAGCTGAAAGAATACTTTGCTTATAGAATCCAAGAACGAAATGACGTTGGTGATTCGTGGTATAACGGAGATTGGTTTTTTATGTTCTCACATCCTGATGGGCAACCTTTCCATCATGAGCGTCCCTACCTTTGGTTTCGACAATTCATAAAGAAGAATGGCTTTCGGTACATCCGGTTTCATGATCTCCGGCATACCTCAGCCACAATTCTGATTAACCAAGGCGTTCACGCTAAGATTATCTCAGAACGACTTGGACATGGGAGCATCGCCACAACTATGAATATTTATGGGCACGCTCTGCAAACTGCTGATCAGGCTGCTGCTGATAAATTTGAATCGTTTTTCGCATCTGATGCTACACACGGACAATAAAGAAGACATACAGGAGTTTGGAGTTTCCTGGCGTCTTCTTTTCTCTCTGGATTTAAGTAAAATCTCCTTCTGTAGTGATTCATATCTTTTTGGCTACGTAATAAAGTTTGAAATTGAAGTGCATAGATGTTCAACGGTTACCTAAAATGGGATCCACAACATCATCCGAGAGAAAGAAGAGCAACCCCCTTTATCATTATGCGGCTGTAAGTAATACTTGTAACAAGGTATTGCTGTCTCGCATTGACACACCATACAACGATTAATCCGGATATTCTACGAGCCACTGTTTCAAATCTTCGTAATTCCATAAGGAAAGACAATACTCTAGCGGTTTAGCAAATTTAACTGCGTCTGATGTAAATGAAGAATTAGTTTCGGTTCTTTTATCTCCATCATGTTCCCTCTTTTTCCATTATAGAACCCGTTAGAAACCCTACAATTATTCCATCATAACCTACTGAGTAAAATTCATCTTTAATGATCGATTGGTTTTTATCTGACTCCAATTTAAAACCATTATCTATTTTTGTATCATTCGTTTCTTTTCCATCAGATGGATTTTCTTTAAACGGTGGATCAACACCTAGACCTTTTGCTACTTGAGTATATAGTAATATATTTTCAAAGTTGGAATCATCACCCTTTATCGTCTCAGTTATGTAGTTATAAACAATGGTACTCATACCAACTACCAGATTAGTAGAAGCTAACGGAGTAATGAAATAATCTCCATTATTAAAGGAAATCTTTCTTGTTCGTGTGCTTTCATCAATGTTATTCAATGCACCATTAAGTATAGAATAGACCGGAGCGTAATAATCTTTAATAAATTGATACGGAGATATATCCAAATTCGGAGCACCTTGTGTAATTTTTTTTGGATCAAGTAGGTGGCTTCTCCATCTATTTTTACTAAAATAAGTTGTCATGCCAAATCGCAGCGCTGGATATTGACCATTTATTGTTTTAAGATTTTCCGTTTGGGTTTTCGCTTTTTCTAGAGCTTCTCTAACAAAATTACTTCTTCCTTTTGCTTCTATCACTACCCAATCTCTTCTTCTATCTAAACCCAACAGGTCAGGTCTCGTCTCTCTATCCTCCCTCCATTTTTTCACTTTTAACATATCAACTTCAGAAGCATATTTAGTATAGACATCTAAATGCATAAGCCAAGGAACATCAAACTTCTTTTCTGCCAATAGTTTCGCGCCAACTAATCCAAAGAAATAAGAAATTGCAGTCTTTTCAGAAGGATCTAACTCTAAAAAAGCTGAACTTCGGCTGATATGATTAGTTGAATCCTCTACCAAGAATGCTTGAATCATATTTACTCTGAATGATAACTCATTCAATGATAATGAACCATGTTTAGTTACCCACTTCCAGTCTTTTCTCCCCACAGAGATGGCGGCTCGGAAGATGTCTTCCCAGCTACAATCCAAGCTATGCCATGTCTCACTCAAACCATAATGACTAGGGAAATCTTCTGTATAAAAATCGAACATCAGCATTATTTTCAACCTCCCTATTTCGTTGAATGCCGATTCTAAAAATACTTAGTATGGGAAACCTATTATTTTGTTTTAAACCTATCTGTAACTGAAATAATGTATTCATAATCAACATTAAAATCTTGTCTTGTAGCTTTTGAATTTTGTGTTTCCGTTGGTTGACTATGTCCTAGCATCCATCTACATGCCTTATCAAATAAACTAGAAACAGCCTCTAACTCATCTACAAATTCAGTGTTTATTTTGTTTATAACTGTGAATCTAATGTTAGGTTCATAACGTTTTATTAAATCTTTAAAAAAGCCCTCTTCGACTATTAATTCGCACCAAGTTCGAATATTAGAATATACTGCCTTTAAACATTCTTCCAATTCATCTCCAGCACATGATTTACTATTTATTTTTTGATGATATTGTTTTATTTTTTTTGTTACCCCATTCAGATTCTCTAGCTTACCGCTAAATGTTTCTGAAACAATTCCTTTATTATCCTTGTCAAACTCATCAACGATAAAGAATTTATTTTCTTTATCGTTTTCGTTTGCACATTTATTGTATAAGTAATAGTAGAACATAATATTATGAGTAAAAACTATTACTTGACGATCTTTAGATAAATTGTATATAAGTCTTGCAAAAAGCTCAGATCGTTTATAATCAAGTGAAGTAACAGGATCATCGAATAAAACAGTATTAAAGTTCCGTCTAATAGTTAAATCCGTTGCAAATTCAGCCATTGCAATTGCTTTTTGCTCACCTTCGCTCATAATATCTGTTACTTTGTATCCTTCATTAATAACATATTTACTTCGGTGCGTCTGTCCACGTTGAGGTGTAAGCTTTATATTCACTTTTTTCACCTTTAGCTCGTCACAATAATTATTAAATGTTGTTGTATATGTTTCTTCTACAATTGACGCAAAGGCTTCCTTTGCTTTTCTTGTAATCGATGTTGTAGAAAATCCAGATTTAATAGCTGTAAGTGTTTGAATGTAATCCTCATGCGAATAATACTTTTCGAACATACTAAGTGAATCACTAATTAGCTTTGCTTTGACCAAATTCTGTTTCCTTGTTTTATGTGTTGTTAATAGTTCTTGCAACTCACTAGTAGATTTGCTTAATGACTGTATTCTCTCCCCAAGATCGAGAGCTTCGGCTTCAATTTCCTTTATAAAATCGGTGAAGTCTACCACCGTATGAAGACCAACGCTTTTACGACTAGTAATACCTCCATTAAACAATTCTATATTTGTTTGTAATAGGCTAATTATCGCTTTGATCTTTTCAACTAATATTTCCTTTTCAAATATTTCATTGTCTTCCTTCTTAAAATCAAGAGCATCAGTAATCTTATACTTATCCAGATATTCCATTAGCGTTGCTTTCTCTGAGTGCAATTCAGAACAGACATGTACAATACTACTATTAATAATATCAACTTCACTTTGCGCTAACTGTTGACTGCATAATACGCAGCATTCCCCAACCTCCGGACCATCTTTTTCAAGAGCCCGGTAGTATTCTTTAGTATTACGAATTATTACGTACCATTCTTCATTCACATGTTGTAAATAAGAAATGCCCTTGGAAAAATCCTCATTTTGCTTTTTTTCCTCTTGAACTTTCCCAGCATATTCATTTATTAAATTATTAACAAACTCTATATTCTCACGACTTAGTTTATTGGATAATTTCGATATTCCTGAAACTAAACTCTCTAGCTTTGCTTTTTGTGAACGAAGTATCTTTAATTTATCACTAATGTTACTGCTCTCTGATTCCTTAATTTTAAAATCTAATTGAGCTATTTCAGTTTCTAGGGTCTCATCAATGGGATATGCTTTACTAATGAATACCTTAACTTTATCAGCTCGCTTTTCATTTCGAATTATATTATTAATTTCAGATCTAATGATTTCAAATGATGAATCCTTAAAAATATCCCCCTGATCTACACGTACTTTAGCAATCATAGAGTCTACTTTTGTTCTTAAAGAGGTTAAAATCTCAACAATCTTATTAAAATATTTAAATCCTTGCGGAAGAACAGAAAAAGTCAAGTTACTATTCAATAAGGGTAATACAGAATCGCTATCAAAAACATTCATTTGCATTAAATGAAAGTGCTCTTCATTAATATCAACTTCATTGATCGGATTAAGGGTACCGTTACAGGTATAGGACACGTCTATAGTTTGTTTTAGCATTGTATCTTTTCCTTGAGACCCAACTAAATAAACATTAGGTAATAATTTCATATCCTTTGCAGATGTATGATAGTTCTTTGCTAGCCTACGAAATACTCTCACATAAGAGGACTTTCCAGAACCATTTTCTCCGTAAAAAACATTTAGTTTTCCTCCCAGATTAAAAGCAGTATCGCTAGATAATGCGTTAATATTTACAGGTCTTTTTATTTCATTAATAACAAGGCGCAGATCATTTTCCTCTTGGGTCTGTTTTAATAATTTCATTCCCGCATCCTCTTTTGAGGTAATAAGATCTATAATCTCTTTAAGAAGAGTCTCATTTTCAGAATTATCAAAGTCCTCTGAAAAGACCTTATTAATTAAGTGCTTTTTCCAATTAGATTCGGACGCCCAATCAACTATATAGTTTATTGCGGTCATAAAGTTCCCTCCCTACATATTCCTGGACCTTACATATTTCGCCAAAATCATACCAATTCCTCCTATAAGTAAAACTATAAGGCATGCTCAGTTTTAAAACATGTATTTCAATGAAGCTAACGTTAGATTGAATTTAATCACTAAGCTATTTTTTTATTTAGACAATAAAATTGGCTACTTTAGATATTATTCACAAAAAAGTCATCGTAAAATCTGAAAGACTTGGCTGAGGGAGCAATAGCACAACGATGAAATCAATGGATGTGATTTTTAAAACTGAATAGGTAGTGAAATATTATCAGAAGAATAAAGTATCTTAATGCATAATAAATTACATACAATTAGAAAATATAGTATTAAAATTAAGAGCCACTATAAGCTACTGGCAGGATAGCTTAATAATTTTGCAAACAGTCAACATATGGAGTTATTTATGTAATTAGTACATAAGAAGTTAGGAGAAATAATCATAACGAAAGCAGGAGTGAGAAAATGAGAAAATATTTTACGGAATTCGGTCTTAATGTTTTTACATCTTATAAAACAATCGTACCAGTTGAACACTTAGAAAAAGTGCAAAGGAATGCTAAATACCATATCTACGGAATTTTATCTATCCCAAGAGTGATTATCGATAAAGAAAGTTTCATTGTAAATAAAGAAGGATTTAAGTGTACTTTAAAAGGAATTAACCCAGAGTATCAAGAGAGTTACGAAATCAGTAACTTCTCTATGCTACCTGGGATTGATCATAGAGAAATTAAGTATGACATCCGGTATCCATTCGACAAATTGGATTATCATATTGATAGAGAAATACTATTGAATTTTTTTAATAACAACAAAGAAAGAATTAACTTCAGTGAGAGCGAATTCTTAAATTTATTTGATACACCTTTAGATATCCAGCTTGTACTTAATAAGCATCTGCAAGAAAATTGGCTTCCGTTGAAGATGGAAGTTTTATATATAGGAAAATCTTTTGGTGCTAATGGTCAAAGATTAGCACAAGATAGATTGTCAGCTCATTCAACATTACAGAAGATTTTAACCGATTTCCACAGTAAATATCCAGATAAAAGGATATACCTGCTTCTCCTTGAAATGACCCCTTTATTAAACACTACATTTGATGGTATTTCTCAGGAATATGGGACCAGTGATGAAGAAGATCAAAAACACTTAGAAAAGGTTCTAAGTAATTTGCCTGTTGAAGAACAAGTTATAAATATTACAGAAGCTGCAATAATAAATTATTTCAAACCCTACTACAATACTAATTTCATCGAAAACTTCCCAAGTACTGAGCATACGGGATATAAGCAGTATTACGATTTGGATTATAATTGTATGTCAGTCGAACTAGATTTGGAATTTGATAGTATGCCTAATATTGAACTGCACACAGATAATAATAATATAAAAAATTGTTGGGAATTCATTCAATATAACTTATCAAATGATCCTAATCGAAGAAACATGTACGAAATATTTACGAGTAAAGCTGAGTAACTGATTAACCAAAATTCATTAATTTTAAAAATAAAATGTTATTTAACTTAAAGGTATTGTTGATGTTGAATCAAATATTAAGAATAATTTTATCATTTCTATGAATACTCATAATAAATATAAGAAGGTGAATTAATTGTGACAAATATGGATAAGTATAATGCACGTACTATATCAAATAAATATGTTGTTTATGATGTTGATAACCAAAAAGTAACCGATCTTGTTGGTTTTGAGGAATATAAAGGTACACCCTACGATATAGTAGGTCCTGATGGAAAATACGCATACAAAATACTAAATTGGCCTATTGTCTGTTACCCTCACTATATGTTTAATATACCTAAAGTAATTCAAATTGGTACTTTGGAGTTTTATCCTTCGAAATATGAATTTGTACGTTCGGGAGTTGTTCATTATCATAGTAGAACGCGAACTAACTCAGGAATAGAATTTAATTATGATACAACTTGGGAATGGGACCAAAAAGAAAAGAAGCATACTTTAAGTTATGAAGAATTGGAAGAGTTTGACAAGGTGCATCTGAGAAAACGGGAGCCATGGGCTAGTACAATAATGGGGGAAAGTGCCAAAGATCATGCTGATAAATTAATAAAAAGTAGTAAGCTAACAGTTAAATCTGGTACTAGCATCGAATGGCACTGGTGTCACTTAATTGCTTTCTCTATGGCGTCTAATCAAGTAGCACAGAGCAAAGATAATCTATTTTGCGGTTCTGCTGCACTAAATTATCAAATGACTAATGTTGAGCTTGCAGTGAAAGAGTTTATCAAAAAGTACAAGCGCACACTTTTATTAGAGGTTAAGGCAGATATAATAACAAATACACATCTTGCTACAGGAATCGGATATTATATAACGGACATTGGTTCAGAGCGCAGACACGCTGAGTACTATAGTCCGACCAATATAACTGAATTTTCTGATGTAAAAGACCAGGACACAATTCTTCAAATTCTAGAAAGTGAGTTTATACATAAACCATTTAGTCATTAGTACTGACTCGAAACTTTGATAAATATATATGCTAAATTGAGTATTAACATACTTGAACTAACGGTATTCTAGGACTTTACTTCCAAGTTCAATAATGCCGTTGACTTTATATTGGAGCCTGTTCTTTTAACATTTTCATTTAAATCAGTATTTATATCTGATTTTGTACAAGCACAAAAAAGAAGACGCACAGGAGTTGAAGTGCCCCCTGTCAAGTAGACATTAAACAAAAGGCAATATTTAAGCAGCCTGAGTTCGGTATTCATAAGGACTCAGGTTGTTTAGTTTCGTTTGGAAACGTGTATGGTTGTAAAAGCGTATGTATTGCTGCACAGCATGCTTCACCTGCTTAGCAGAGTGAAAGAAGTGGAAGTAGAAACACTCGGATTTAAAATGGCCGAAGAAGTTCTCCATAATGGCATTGTCCCAGCAGTTACCCTTTCTGGACATACTCGCATATAGCTCTAGTAGTTTACTGTGTTGGCAGCTAGTGTATTGAAATCCTTGGTCGCTGTGTAAAAGAACACCTTTAGTGTCCCGCCATTTTCTCGCCTTTTTGACCGTATCAAACACCAGCTTCAAATCATTTCTCGGACTAATCTGGTACGCTACAATTTCATTGTTAAACATATCTTTAATCGCAGACAAATACAGACTATGCCCATTAAAGATAAGATAAGTAATATCCGTAACCCACTTTTGGTTGGGCTGGTCTGCTGTAAACTCTCTATTCAGATGGTTGTCAGAGATCATGTAAGCCTCTTTCTTACCGTAATAGGCCCTCTTCCTCCGAATAGCTTAAAGCCCTAGTTCGCCCATGAGTCGCTGTACACGCCTGTGATTCACGTGGATGACGTAGGCACTCTTTAGCCATACCTTCACTCTGCGGTATCCATAAATGCCTTTGAGCTTCTAGTGGCATTCAACAATTTTAAGCTTCAGGGCTTCGTCTTCGCGTTGCTTCGGTGAAACGAACGATTGCCGGTTCAACCACTTGTAAAAACCACTTCTAGATACCAAAGCCAGATTGCATAGCAGGGTAAGGTTGTATTTCTTATGAAGCAATACCTTAATCACTGTAAACTTTTTGCTGCTCGGAACAGCGTCCGTCCATTCCTCCTTTCACATCTGTAAGAGCTTTTTTAGCATATATTTTCTGCCTCGAAGCGCTTAATCTTGGCCTCTGGATCTTAGGGACGTATGAGGGGTCTGCCCAATCCGAGTCCTTTGGCCTTCCCTCTTTTTCTTCAAGGCCTTTTAATGCCTCTACCTCAAAGTGCTTCACCCATCGTCGAACCAAAGTATCGTCGATTCCCATTTCCCGTACCAAACTCTTATATCCCAACCCCTTTTTGAGATAGAGATCAACTTCCTTTTTCTTGTTCTTCTCATCGTATGTTCTTCTCATATCGCCCATAAAAAAATCCCCTCCATAGTAGACAGATTAAACGGCTTGCTTTTTTCTGTCTACTATAGGGGATCATATCAAGTTTTTCTGGTTTCTTCTTTTCATTTAGGCTGTAATTCGGTGAATTTTTACATCAATTTTACATCAAGTCAGTTCTACGACATCTGTACCACCAATATTTTCAATCTGTACCATATTGAAAATGCAAGTAAATAAAGGGTTTATTTCACTGTCCCACTCTTCACCAGCAAAGCCACACTCTCCACATGCACCGTATGCGGGAACATATCCACCGGCGTAACCTCCACCGTCTTATACCCGCCATCCTCCAGCACCCGCAAGTCCCTTGCAAGTGTCGATGGATTACATGACACATACACTACCCGCTCCGGCTGCATTTGCAGGATCGTATCCAGCAACCGCGGATCGCAGCCCTTACGCGGCGGATCGACGACGATTACGTCCGGCGTGACGCCCTGCTCTTTCCAGTTAGGGATGACATCCTCGGAAGCCCCTACCTCGAACACTACATTGTTCATATTGTTAAGCTTCGCGTTTCCGCGCGCATCTTCAATTGCTTCGGGCACAATCTCTACGCCGTATACCTTAGCCGCATGCTGGGCCAGGAACAAAGAGATTGTCCCGATGCCGCAGTAGGCATCGATGACGGTTTCGTTGCCGGTCAGTCCGGCGTATTCTACGGTTTTGCCGTACAGCACCTCGGTCTGTGCCGGGTTCACCTGATAGAAGGAACGCGCTGAGATCGCGAACTGTACATCTCCGATGTAATCGTAGATCACATCTCTGCCCCACAGGACGCGGGTTTCGTTACCGAAGATCACGTTCGTGCGCTGGGTATTCACATTCTGGCAGATGCTGACTACATCCGGCAGCTGCTCGCGGATGCTGCCGAGCCAGGCGTCCAGGTGCGGGATGTCGCGTCCGTTGGTTACGAGGACGAGCATCATCTCGCCGGTGCGGAAGGCCTTCTTCACGACGACGTGGCGGAGCAGGCCGCGGCCGGTTTCTTCACTATAAGCGGAGATGCCGAGCTCTCTGCCGATGCCCTTCACCGCAGCTACGACGCTGTCGTTATGCTCATGCTGAATCAGGCATGTCTCCATATCGACGATCCGGTGGCTGCCGCGGGCATAGAAGCCGCCGACCAGGCCGCCTTCGGTGACGCCGATCGGCACCTGGGCCTTGTTGCGGTAGCGCCAAGGCTCGTCCATGCCCAAGGTTGGGCGGACGATGATGCCGTCAGCCTGCGCTTCCCGGGCACTTGCATCTGCGATTTCGCCCGCATCCGCACTCCCACTCGCATCTGCGCTTCCACCCGCATCCGCACCCGCTCCCTCAGCCAGCCCCGAGGCCTCTGCTGCTCCTTCCGCGCCTCCGCTTCCGGCCATAGCGCCTCTACCCGGCGCCCCCGCAACCTGCAGCTTCCCGATCCGCTGCAGGTTGTCCACCACCAGCTGGCGTTTCCAAGCCAGCTGCGCGGTGTAGTCCATGTGCTGCAGCTGGCAGCCGCCGCACTGGTCGTAGATGTCGCAGGGCGGCGCGATGCGGTCGCTGCTCGCCTGTACGAGCTTCAGCAGCTTGGCATAGCCGTACTGCTTCTTGGTCTTAAGCACCTTGGCCTGCACCTTCTCACCGGGCAGGGCGCCCTGCACAAAGAGGGTAAAGCCCTCCACCCGGCCTACCCCTTCGCCTTCATGGGTCATGCCGATGATGTCGAGCATAACCTCATCATTCTTGTTCACTGGCAGATCGGCGGCAGGCGCCGAAGCTTCCCGGCTGCCACCCCGGCGTCCGCTGCGGTGTTTACTCATTGTTATATACTCACTTCTTTCATGATCTTCACTATTAATGATGCTAATAATTAACCATATATTCATCTATCGTTCTAAGACGTATCATCCACCGGTTCAAACCGTGTTATTCCCATTACAAAAGCTCCAGCTGACCCGGCGGGCCACCGCACGAATCAAGTGGAGCTTTATCTTCTCTCGCTCTTTAATAACCCATTGCCTTAGTGATTCTGGGCAAAGATCCGCAGATGCTGGGGCAGAATCTCGAACCTGCCCGGCAGGGTACCGCCAAGCTCACCATCCAGGTTCAGCTGGACGTAGCCCGGGGAGGTAACCTCCATTGCGTCGGTACGGAAGTACACCACTTTCTTATCCTGCAGATGCTCGCCGCGGATGGCCAGGGTGACCAGGCGGATGAACTCGGCAAGATTACATTTCTTGACTGCAATCACATCGAACAGGCCGTCGTCGATCCGGGCATCCGGAGCGAGCTTCTCGAAGCCGCCGACGGAGTTGGTGTTGGCGATCAGGAACAGCATGAACTCGTCATGGATCAGCTCCTGGCCGTTCGCACGGATGTAGAGCTCCTGCGGCGACAGGCTGGCCATTTTCTCGATACCCTTCAGGTAGTAAGCAAGCTGGCCCATCATCGTCTTCAGTCTGCTCGGAACCTCGTATGTCAGCTCGGTCAGGCGTCCGCCGCCGGCTATATTAATGAAATAACGGTCGTTGGCTTTGCCGAGATCAATCAGGCGCGACTCCTGGCGCAGAATCAGATCGCAGGAATCCTCCCAGTTCTTCGGAATACCCATCGCCCGGGCAAAATCATTGGTCGTACCCAGCGGCATTACACCAAGCGGAGGCCGGTTAGGCTTCTCTGCCATCCCGTTAATGACCTCATTTAAGGTACCGTCGCCGCCGGCCGCTATGATCAGATCATAGGTGCCGCGTTCAACGGCCTCAGCCGCTGCCGCCGTAGCATCGCCTTCCCCGGTTGTGGCATGGCAGGAGGCTTCAATGCCGCCAATATCCAGCCGCTCCAAAATGTCGGCGAGTCGTCTTTTCATTTCTTCCCGTCCAGAAGTGGGATTATAAATCAATCTCGCAGTTTTCATTACCGGAACGCCACCTGTGTATTAGAAATAGATAACCTTACTGATTATACCCAATTCCGCACCCTACAAGCAATGTTGGAGGCGAAGCAGCCAAACTTTTTTGCTATACCAAGCATCCTTCATCAGCAGGCTATCTAAATATATCTATGCGGCAGCACCCGTTTTCATTCCATAAAAAGTGTTACTTTACTGCCCGCGCACCTGCTCCAGCATCACACGTACCTGCTGCTCAATCCAGTGCGGCAGCAGCGGATGCGGCAGCAGCGTCCGGCCGTTATAGGCATACGCAAGTCCTTGAAGCTGCCCGGGAAGAACGACCTTGGTGAAATACCCCTCACTCAAAAAGAGCGGAGCCACCAGCACATCGTAGCCCTGCCCTATCCAGTATTCCGCCCGCTCCCGTACCGTTCCGACGCTCAGCAGGCCGTAATCCGCCGCTGCTACACCGCTGACAGCGCGCACCCGCGCGGCCAGGGAGGAGATGCCCGCTTCCCAGCGCTGGCGGAAGCCGTCGTGCGGGCTGCCGTGTCCGACGAGCAGGATCATCTCCCGCTCCGGACGGACCGACAGCTCACGCAGCTTGTCCCAGAGCATAACGGCAATGTCCGGGTCGTCATCGACCGGATAGCCGAAGTGGATGTTCGCCTGCACGGTGAACGGCTCAAGATCGGTCTCGCGCTCCGGCGCAGGCTTCGCGCCCAGTGCATATGCTATTTCATCTATATGCGTACTGCCCGATGAAACAAACAAGGGGACCACAACAATGTCTGTGACCCCTGCATGTTCAAGCTCATTTATTCCGTCCTGAATCAGGCGGCCTTCCACCAGCTCCAGAAAAGACACTGCCACCGGCAGCGCCTCCTCAAGCGATAACTGGTTCACTGCTTCATCGACAATCTTAACCCAGGCTGTATCCCGGGAGCCGTGACTGATGATTAGAACGCCCGGCTTCATGATGTTAGCGCCCCAGACGTTCCAGCGTCATTTTGTAGCCGTCGTTGCCGTAATTGAGGCAGCGCTTCACGCGGGAGATGGTGGCTGTACTTGCTCCGGTCTCGGCTTCGATCTGATTGTATGTAGAACCCTTGCCCAGCATACGCGCAACCTCAAGACGCTGTGACAGCGACTGAATCTCGTTCACGGTGCACAGATCGTCGAAGAAGACATAGCATTCTTCCATATTTTTAAGTGTCAAAATGGCTTCGAATAATTGGTCAATACTTTTATCGTTTAGCTTCTTAAGCTGCATCGTAAATCATCCCCTAAAAAGTTTGGTCAGCATCATCTTCACGGATTAAGCATTATCCAAAACTGGCTTTAAAGCATTAAAGCTGTAAAATCAACAAGACTATCTTGCCTCTACTATATTGCACTGGGGCAGTTTTTTCAAGCATTAACGATTTCACGCTGTAAAGAACGAAAATGACGGACATTTGTCCACCCCATACGCACATCTTATATTCAATTTGGATTATACTCTATCTGCATCTGATAGGATTTACCGCCTTAACTATAGTACTACATAACCTCTGAAAATCAAGCATGGACACGGTTTCTTCACTTCCGCCCCATCCCTCTGGGCATCCGCCCTTTTCCGCTCTTATCCCGGTTACCCGGGCGTTTGTCTATACCTTATGTTCGCCCATGACATACAGTATAGCAAACCAATAACGAAGGAATGTGATGTTATGCCTCATCATTACTATAATCATTCCCGCCGGGACGGGCGCTCATTAGCCGGTTCATATGCTCCGTCAGGCTATCCCGGCATCGGTTCCTACGTCCAGCCGCCTCCCCCGATTGAAGGCGTAATGCTGCCCGCACTCGGGGCAGAAGCTGCGGATACGGCACTTGCCGTGCCTGTTGCCGCCGCTGAAGCAGCTCCCAAAGCCGGCGGACTGCTGGGCAATCTCGGGAATCTCGGCAACCTGGCCAACATGGAGCAGATCAAGGGAATTATTGACCGGATGGGCGGGATCGACGGGATTGTAAGCTCGATGGGCAAGGTGCAGAAGGTGGTCGAGGGCTTTCAGCAGATGGCACCGATGGTGAAGCTGGTTATGGGCACTTTCGGCAAAAAGAAAGGCTCAGGCTCATTGGCAGCCGAAGAGGATGCCGCCATGTATCAGCCCAAACGCAAAAAAAGACGCCCCGCCAAGCAGCGCCGCAAAGCTCCGGCCAAACCCAAAAACCGCCGGAAGTCCTCCCCATCCTCTGCTAAACGCCGCCGCTCTTAGCGGTGGCGTTTAGCTTTTACATTGTACATACCCTAGTCACCGAAAAGCACCTGAGTCTGCTTTCATGTAAGGGATCACTTTGCAGGGAAGTCCTCTACTTAAACCAGCCGCTCCGCCGGAACCAGAGGAACATGCTTCCCCCGAGTGCCAGCATCACCAGCAGAATGACCGGATACCCGTATGTCCAGTCCAGCTCCGGCATGACCCGGAAGTTCATCCCGTAGATGCCGGCGATCAGCGTCAGCGGCATAAAGACAGTGGTGATAACGGTCAGCGTCTTCATAATCGAATTCATCCGGTTGGAGTTGAGCGAAATGTAGCTGTCCCGCAGATCGGCGGTCATTTCGCGGTCCACCTCGATCATGTCGGTCAGCTTCAGCAGATGGTCATGGATATCGCCGAAGTAGATCCGCTCCTCCCCGTTGCTCTGCACATGCTGGGAGTTGACGATCCGGTACATCAGGTCGCGCATCGGTACAATGGTCCGCCGCAGCTTCAGCAGCCGCCCGCGCACCCGGAAGACCTGGCTCATCAGCTCCTCCACGGATTCTTTTTCACCCATGCCCTCCAAATCTGCCAGCTCGTCCTCCAGATTGTACAGGCTCGGGAAATACCGGTCGACCAGCTTGTCCATCACCGTATAGGCCGCAGCCACCGGGCCTCCCGACCAGCCTTTGCGGCTGTGAATTTCCGCCTGTACCAGCTCCCAGGCTTCGTCCATTTCCGGCTTCTGCTGGTGGTGGTAGGATACGAGAAAGCCTGAACTCAGGAACAGGTCCACCTCCTCCGCCTCCAGCGTCTGCTCATTGAGCGCATGCAGCACAAAAAACTGCACGTCCTCATAATAATCCAGCTTCGGCCGCTGCAGGGTGTGCATACAATCCTCAATCGCCAGGGGATGAAAGTGAAAATAGCTGTCCAGCAGCCTTGTCTCCTCAGGCGTCGGTGCATCAAAATCCGCCCAAATCCAGGCATAATCAGCCATTACAATGCCCTCAAGCGGCAGGCCGGTCAGCACCTCCCCCTGATGGGTTACCGCCAGTGTACGTATCATGAATGAGACCTCCGTTTACTCCTGCTTCCAAGTACTGCAGCGCTCTAATGCTACTATTGTACAGCATGAGACGGCCTGCGCCCAAATTACAGACTGCTATAGACTTTTCTGCACAAAAAAAAGAGCCCCAGAGCGCAGTTCAGCAGTTCAGGAAGCCTTATTTGGGTACATAGAGCCGCTACAACTCTGCACCCGGTGTAAAAGTTAGTTGTATGCGAGAAGTCCTATCAGCTAGTTGGATTTTCGCCACTTAATTTCCCTATTTCACGGCGTTTAGGACAATTAGATGGAAAAACGCCACCTATTTCGGGCCAATTAGAGCTGTGGTTGCGATTTTGGCGAAAATAAGTGGCGTTTTTGCAATTAGTTATCTGATTATGGGCTTGAACGGGAAATTAGATGGCAAATTTCCACTTAGTCTGATGATAGGGTGCACAATACAGCAATGTTACATATACAGCTGATCAAAAGCCTGCTCCTGTACACATCCACCTTATTCGCATACTTACCATCCGCTCCTCAACGCCCCAAGCCCTCCAGCAGCTCCAGGTGCAGCACCTGCAGGAACTTCTTGATGTTGACCTTTACCTTGCCGGAATCCCGGCCCAGCTCGATCTCCTTCATCTTCAGCCGGACCTCCTCGAAATCGAAATAGAGCGGCGCGTAGTGCTCAAACTTCGGATTGCCGTAATCGGTCAGGCCGATCGAAGCCAGGTTGGCCAGCCCCGCGGACAAGGCGCGGCGCAGCCGCTGCTCAATCGCCTTCACTTCCTTGGCAGCCTCTGCGGGTGAGGATTTGTAAGTGGCTGCGGCCATCTCGTACAGCTCTTTGAGCGGCGGAAGCGTGCGGTTATCCTCTCTGGCCGCCACCAGCTCCATCATCAGGATGATGTCACGGCTGCCGCCCTCGGAGATCATGCCCATATTCATCAGAATCGGCTGGACAATCTCCTTCACGGTCCGTTTGTTCACCGCCGTCTGCGCCATGCCAAACTGCAATCCCTCCAGCTTGCCGAGGCTTGACTTGATCTCATCCAGATAGCGGTTGATCGCATAGCGCTCATTCACCTTATGCAGCACCGATTCAACCTCGATTTTGTTGATTGGCTTGCGGATGAAGAATTCGATGCCGCTGCGGTAGGCACGGCCGACCAAATCGCCGTTCTCGATCTGCGAGATCATCACGAACTTGGAGCGGCAGCCCTGGGCCTGCAGGGAATCGATCGTCTCAATGCCGTCCTGATCCGGCATAAGCAGATCCATCAGCACGATGTCGGGACGCTCCTCCAGAATCAGGCGTACACCGTCCTGGCCGCCTTCGGCTGTGCCAACCACTTCTCCAAGCCCGCTGTCTTCGATAATATGCTGCAGCATTCTTCTGGCCGTTGCATCGTCATCCACAATACAAAACGATAATGGCATCCCCTACTCCTCCTTCCGCAGCCCGCTTGCCGGCAATTTAATCTGGAACCTGGCCCCTCCAAGCTCCGAGACTGGCTCAACGGTGATCTGCCCGGCGAATAAATCGACAATATCCTGCACATGCGACAGCCCGATTCCCGTAGCCGCCACGCCCTCCTGATCGAACTTGGTCGTAAAGCCCGGCTCGAACAGCAGCTCACGGTCACGGTCCTTAATGCCGCCGCCGCTGTCAGCCACGGTAAAGACGGTATAATCCCCTTCCTCATGCACATCCAGGGTGATGCTGCCTTTCCCTTTTATCACTTCAACCGCATTAGCTGTAAGATTACCAAGCAGAGTCAACAAGGGAGTATAGCTGGCGGTAGTATAGTCAGAGGTCATATTCAGCGTGAACTCAATCTGTTTGCCCAGCATTTCTGCGTATTTGGCATTGCTCTTCATAGTAAACTTCATAATGACAGACAGCGGAAGATCTCCGGTCACCTCACGGTCCACCAGCTTCACCAGCCCCGCCAGAATGCGCTGTGAATCCTTCTTCACTTCATGAATCTCCTGGGTGATGTCGAGCACCTGCCGGCTGTACGGCTGCAACGCTTCCTCGGCTTTAAAACTGCGGTACAGATCGTAACTGCTTAACGTAACACGCTCCAGGGTACCAATTGATTTTTCAAGATAAAAGACCTCACCGTACAGCCCTGAGCTGAAGCTCAGCATCTGCTCCATCCGCCGGTTCTGCTCGCGCTGCTTGATCCGCAGCTGGCTGACGGAGATACTGCTGTATACTCCGGTTGTAAAATAGGTACGAATGACAGCGATCGCCATCAGAAATGTCCATTCATTCAGCCGGAAGGAGGCCGAGTCCAGCACAATCAGCCTGGTGAGCAGCTCCATTTCGTTCGACAGAAGATCAATTACGGCTGCAGCCCCGCCCAATACGAGCGGGTGGAACGTATCAATCCGGCTTTTGATCAGATTCATCAGCAATGCAAATACCATATAATAGACCATGGCCGAGAAATGGATGGTCAGGCTCTCAATAGCCGAAGCTCCGCCGCTTCCTATAGCATCCATCCCGGTGCGGAACAGCAGGACCACTATTCCCGTGACAATCCCTGTCGTAATATAAGGCAGATGCCTCATTAAAAGCAAAAACAGCAGAAACGCGCTGCTGCCTAAGGCAATCCGGAAAACATCGCCGTCAAACGGATTGATTTTGAATTCTCCGGCTATCGCTGTACCAAAAGCTGCCATGAGTATCTGTACAGCTCTGTTTTTGAGTATAGATTGTCCCATCATCACTACTCCTGCTTATGATGTTGTCAACTATACTACCATAACCTTGATTTCTTTTATATACCTGACATACTTTTTCCGGAAATTATGCTGTTTTATGCTCCAGCCGTTTGGAAATCAGCGACAGCAGGTAATTAACAACGAAATACATCAGAGCCACCATGATCAGAATCGGAATAGTAAAGCTCTCCTTCTGGCCCATAACAATCTTCGCATTATGCATCAGCTCCGGCAGCGCGACGATCGTCGCCAGCGACGTATCCTTGAGCAGCGAGATGAACTGGCTGACCAGCGGCGGTACCATATGCCGCAGCCCCTGCGGAAGCACGATATGCCACAGGGTCTGGAAGCTGCTGAGACCGGACGAGCGTGCGGCTTCAATCTGGCCTTTATCAACTGCGTTTAATCCCCCGCGCACAATCTCGGCAATCATCGCCGCTTCGAACACCGTAAGGGCGGCGATCGCGGCGGCGGTCAGCCCCATTTTGATCCCTACCTCCGGCAGCGCGAAGCGCACGAAGAATATGATCAGCAGCAGCGGCAGGTTACGGATGAGCTCCACCAGAAAGAACATGACCGGTGAGAGCACCGGAACCTCCGCATAGCGGATTACACCGACAACTACCCCGATGACAAAGCTCAGAATAATCGACACAAACGCCACAATCAGCGTGATATACAGGCCGTCCATCAAAAATCCTAAATTAGCGGGCGAAAATGCACCGGCAAAATCCATACTATCCCTCCTCAGGTGCTTTCGTTCTAGTACTTACGCTGCAATCTTCGCTCCCATACCCGCACGCCATAGCTCAGCGGCACAGTGAGCACCAGATAGAATACCGCTACAAAAATATAAGTATCGAATGTGCGGTACGTCTCCGTGGAAATGCTGTCCGCGAAGTACATCAGGTCAAATCCGGCGACAATTGTAAGTACGGACGAGTTTTTAATCAGGTTAATGAACTGGTTGCCCAGCGGCGGTATGACCAGCTTGATGGCCTGAGGCAGAATCACATTCGTCATGGTCTGGATATAGCTCAGGCCGGACGAACGTGCCGCCTCCATCTGGCCCTTGGGGACAGCCATAATACCGGCACGGATGGCTTCGGCAATGAATGCCGAGGTGTATACCGCGAGCCCGATAGTCCCTGCCGTGAAGCCGTCGAGTGTAAAGCCGAGCGCCGATGGCCCGTAATAGAACACATACACTACGAGCAGCAGCGGAATATTGCGCACAAACTCAACATACCCCGTTCCGAACCAGCGCAGCCCCTTGACCGGTGTGATTCGGAAGACGGCGATAATGGCGCCGAGCACAAAGCTGCCGATCAGCGCCAGCACACTGGACAGCACAGTTCCCCAGAAGCCCTCCAGATACAGGCTGAAATAATCCGTTAATATCGAAAAATCCATCACTCTCACCTACCCTTGCCTGCAAAATAATAGTTAGTGCTTATCCGCTTCGTACCTGATCCCTCTCCCTTTTTACAAGAAGAAACGGCAGAGCCGTCCTTGTTCAGGCCGGGTACCGTTTCGCTGATTCCTATAGGCAGAACGCTCTCAGACTTATTTCGCCGGAGCTTTACCGATCCACTTTGTATAAATGGCATCATATTCGCCGTTAGCCTTCAGTTCAGCCAATGTATCATTAATGGCCTGAACAACATCGGAGTTCCCTTTTTGCACGGCAATGCCGTACGGCTCATCGGTGAACGGCTCGCCTACAACCTCGTAGCCGTCATCCTGGGCAGCCATCCCGTAGAGGATCGCATCATCCGTAGTCAGCGCATCTCCCTGGCCGGCTTTCAGGGCTGCGAATGCATCCTGGTAGTTATCGAATTCCAGCACGGTTACGCCCGGAACCTTCTCTTTAATATTCTTGATCGAAGTGGCGCCCTTGGAGCCGAGAATCTTTGTATCCTTCGTTACACTTTCAAGTCCGGTGATCGGGCTTCCCTTTTTAACCAGGAGGGACTGGCCGGCCTGGAAGTATACGTCGGAGAAGTCTACTTCCTTCTTGCGCTCTTCTGTGATGGTCATTGTAGCAACAACCATATCAATCTCGCCGTTGTTCAGCATCGGAATGCGAGTCTTGGACGTTACTTCCTTTAGCTCAATCGCATTTTCGTCACCCAGGATGTGCCTCGCAATCGCCTTGGAAATATCGATATCGAAGCCTTCCACATTGCCGGAAGCAGGGTCTTTAAGCCCGAACAGCCGGGTATCGTACTTCACACCGACCAGCAGCTTGCCGCGTTCCTTGATTTTGGCGATTGCTGCGGAATCTGTGGATTCCCCGGCAGCATTGCCGCCCGCTGCAGCGGAATTTCCGGCGTTGTTGTTATTGCCGCAGCCGGCAATGACGAATAGTGCAGCAACCAGCAGCAGGCTTACCCATTTGATGCTCTTGATCTTAATCATTTCTCTTCCTCCCCGTAATCTGTATATTTGGTTAATGGCTTAACACACGGCTGAGAAACGTGCGTGTCCGTTCTTCCTTGGGACTAGCGAAGAATTCTGCGGGTGCCGCTTCCTCCACAATCTGCCCCTGATCCATAAAGATCACCCGGTCAGCAACCTCTTTGGCAAAGCCCATTTCATGTGTCACGACCACCATCGTCATTCCCTCGCGGGCCAGCGCACGCATAACATCCAGCACCTCGCCGACCATTTCCGGATCAAGCGCCGAGGTTGGCTCATCGAACAGCATAATCTTCGGCTTCATCGCCAGCCCCCGGGCAATAGCGACGCGCTGCTGCTGTCCGCCGGACAGCTGGGACGGATACGATTGTGCCTTATCGGCAATCCCGACCTTCTCCAGATAATACATGGCCGTTTTCTCCGCTTCCGCCTTGGATTGGCCAAGTACCTTTACGGGTGCCAGGGTAATGTTGTCGATCACCTTTTTATGCGGATACAGATTGAAATGCTGGAACACCATCCCGATCTCCTTGCGCAGCTTGTTAATATCCGTCTTACGCTCATTTACCGTTATTCCGTCAACAGTCAGTCCGCCGCTGGTTATCGTCTCCAGCCGGTTGATGCAGCGCAGCATCGTGCTTTTTCCGGACCCGGAAGGGCCGACTACAACGACTACTTCCCCCTCACTGACATGCAGGTCAATATTCTTAAGCACATGGAAATGCCCGTAATGCTTCTCTACCTGATGAAAATCAATCAACGACAGTCCTCCTTTACAGGCTTCTAAAGTTACATGATTCTGCAAGCTGCTAATTGTCAGCTATGGTAACACTTAAAACACACCTTACTGCGAAGACTACCGAATCCTACATTATCCTACGATTTACTGTAAAATTTCATGTCATTTTCTTTTCTGAAAGTGAGATATTTCATTTTCTTTTTGCCCCAATTAATGTTTTTTATCGAAATGATGTGACTTTTTGTGACCTTTTCTCTTGTAAAGCGAAAAAGACACCTCACGGTGTCTTCCCATTTACAAAAATATGTATAACAAAAAAAGATGTCAGCAGCCGTTCGTGGCCTCCATGACATCTTAAGCATCGTTCTATTTTAGAAGAAAAGCTTGCAGATCAATCCGGCCAGCACTGCGCTGATCGGAATGGTAATAAACCAGGTAACGATGATCCGTCCGGCAACTCCCCATTTAACGGCAGAGAAACGCTTGGCCGAACCTACGCCGAGAATCGCCGAGGTAATGGCATGCGTCGAGCTGACGGGCAGGTGCAGTAAAGTAGCGGTAAAAATAACGGATGCAGCAGACATGTCCGCTGCGAAGCCGTTGATCGGCTCGATCTTGAAAATCTTCGTCCCCATCGTCTTGATGATCTTCCATCCGCCGATTGAGGTTCCGAGAGCCATCGAGGTTGCAGCTGCAATTTTTACCCACAGCGGCACTTCCATTGTATCCAGACGTCCCGAGGTGACCAGTGCAAACGTAATAATCCCCATCGCTTTCTGGGCATCATTCGTACCGTGTGTAAAGGATTGCAGGGCAGCTGTAATAACCTGCATCGAGCGGAAGCCTTTATTGACGGTATGCGGGCTGCGCTTGGCAAATACCCATTTCAGGATCGTCATTACAATATAACCGATCACAAAAGCAATCAGCGGGGAGAAAATAAGTCCCTCCACGATTTCAATGAAGCCGTTCCATTTAATATGATCCGAGCCGGCTCCGACATATACCGCACCGGCCAAAGCGCCGATCAGGGCATGGGAGGAGGAGGACGGAATCCCGAACCACCAGGTGACCAGATTCCAGATAATGGCTGCAATCAGGGTCGCAGCTACAATATCTATCCCGTTATCCAGCAGGGTCGGATCGGTAATGCTTCCGCCGATTTTTTTGGCTACTCCTGTAAACATCAGCGCCCCGACAAAGTTCATGAGTGCTGCAAGGATGATAGCGGTACGCGGTTTAAGCGCGCGGGTCGAGACGGATGTGGCGATTGCGTTCGCTGTATCATGGAAGCCGTTGATAAAGTCAAAGGCCAGTGCAAGAAAGATAACAAAACCCAGCATGAATAATGATGTTTCCATATCCTAGAGCCCCTTATGAGTTGCGCATGATGATCGATTCCAGCATGTTGGCTACGTCCTCGCATTTATCCGTAGTCGTCTCCAGCCGCTCATAGAGCTCTTTGCGCTTGATCAGCTCAATAGGGTCCTTGACCGTTTCGAAAAGATGTTTGGTGCAGATCCGCAGTACTTCATCACCCTGGTTCTCCAGGTCGTTCAGGCGGATGGTATATTCGCGAATCGCCAGCAGCTTCTTCTGGGAAAGCAAATGTACCGCTTTTTGAATCTCATAGGCAGACTGGCGGAGAATTTCGGCAAACTGCACGATATATTCATCAGCATCCAGCAGGTTATACATATAGAAACGTGAAGCAGAAGCCTCCAGACCGTCCATCACATCATCCATGCTGGTGATCAAATCCATAATATCGTCACGCTCAAGCGGAGTGATGAACGTCTTGTTCAGCTCCTTGATGACAGTGTGCGTGTAGGAGTCGCACTGGGATTCGTATTTCTTCATCACCGAAGCAAACGTATCGATATTTTCCCGGAGACTGCTGATGTTCTGAGCGAAGTAATCAGCTGACTGAACGATCGTATCCGCCATATTTTCCAATGTCTCAAAGAAAATATCCTTCTTTTTCAACTTCATTTCCCTTAAACCCCTTTACATAAAATTGCCGTGAGAGTCCGGAATGCCATCCAAAATGTAAGCAGCATGAAAATGGATGACAACCCTTGTTATCTTATCATATCCGAACTGGGGATAGAAGAAAAAAAAGCGAACTTTTTTACGCTATATTAACATTTTCCTCGAACTCAGATGACATTTCCTTGAACCGTCATTTTTCGTTCACATTCATTCCGGAGTTGATGCTGCCGTATATTCTACATGACTTGCAAAAGACGGGCTGTTCGGCACGATCAGGACATGGGTGATTCCCGGATACATCAAGGCTTCGGTTCCATCGTTTTTCACAAAACGGATCATATCGTCCGGCTTTCGCGCCCACTTTCCTGAAATGACGGTTCCGCGCTGAAATAGCAGGGCCTCTCCGCCCAGCTCGACATCTATCTGCAGCCGGCCGATATCGTCCAATACCTTATGGTCTGCCCCAATTACCATAATATTAGCCGCTTCCACTGGATTATTATTGTTCAGATCCAGATGCGCCTTACCGTTGACCAGCCGCGCATAGGTTCGGCGCTCTGTGTCGTATTTATACCCTACCGTATAGCTCTGAAGCAGATAATGGACCTTCAGCTCTGCTGCAGCCGCCCCCTCCGTCGGCAGATAGTCCGGATCAGTAAATACATAGGAAGGAACCTCTATGCTGTCCGAATAGCCCAGCTTCTCTGCCCCCTCCAGCAGCTTGGCTGTATTGCTGTACAGATTGTGCGGTGCCTTGCGCTCCTTGTCACGCCAGAAATAAGCGCCGGCGTTGCCGATCTCGTCCATATCCGCCTTCTTCTGCCGCTGAAGAATCGCATACGCCGCGGGACTGCCTCCCGCATGCACCGTTACTGCGCCGTAGCTCTCGCCGAGGTCGATCAGATACGGGCGGATGCTGCGGACCGGGCCGATTTTGACTACGCCCGTGTGGCTCTGAAAAATCGCGATCAGCCGTGTAATTCCGCCCTCCGCCAGCACCTCATAGAGGACATCCGCTTCACTGATGCCCGACTGCGGCCGGGCGGCCGGCGCGTTGTTGATCATTACCGCGAGCGGCCGCGTCAGGCTGCCTTCCTGCACCGGCAGCCCGGTTAATCCGGACAGCTGCCGCACCGGGGGAGCCTTAGTCGGCGAAGGCTCGGGCCGTTCACTCGGCTGCGGCGATGCCGTCGCCACTGCCGACGGAGATGCCTCCGGCGCTGCCTCCCCGCCTCCGCAGGCAGAGAGCAGCATTGAAGCAAGCATAAGCCCGGTGAGCAGCCGGGTTGAGCTGCGGTTTATTTTCATATCCTTTTTACCTCCTAAGATTGGAGCTATATTTTTTTAAACTTATACTAGATAAACAAAGGGATAGGCGAGGCGGGTAATTTTGGATATCTTCTACCATTTAAGCACAGCCCGTCCCCTTTGTCTTGAAGGAGACGCAAAAAAAAGGATACAGCCTCTATATCGGCTGTATCCTAAGCTAATATTATTTAACATTAATCGACCATCCAGCAATTCAGGCTTAAGGTTCCGTACTGATAGGCCTGAATCATCAGCTGCGCCTGCCTGCCGGCATCAGCCGTTCCCATGATATAGAACAGCGGGACGAAATGCTCCTTGCCGTAGGATGGAACGGCGGCCCGCACATGCGGCGCCTTCTTCTCATAGGCAAACAGTGAAGGCAGATCCCAATTCTGCAGCCCTTCAGCCAGCCAGGCGTCAAACTCCAGTGCCCACGGCTCTGGCTGGTCATCCTCCTTCAGCATCCGCAGATTATGGACGAGCCCGCCGCTGCCCAGCAGCAGAATCCCTTCCTCGCGCAGCGGAGCAAGCATTTGTCCAATCTTATATTGCTCCTTGGGTGAACGCAGAGAATCAACGGATAAGGCCACGACCGGAATATCTGCCTGCGGGAACATTTTGCTGAGGATGACCCATACGCCATGGTCGAGCCCCCGGCCCAGAACCGGCTGGTGCGAAAGATTTCCTTTACCGAAAAGCTCGGAAATCCGGCCGCTTAGTGCAGGATCACCAGGGGCCGGATAAGCCAGCGAATACATCTCTTCCGGAAATCCATAGAAATCATGCTGCGCTTCATGCTGTGCATCTACTGTAATCAGTTGTTCGGGACTATCCCAATGTGCAGAGAAAACTACGATGCCCCTGGGCTTCCCCAGATCCTGGCCAAGGCGCTCCAGAAAACGGGTGTATTCGTTATCCTCCAATGCAAGGAGCGGTGAGCCGTGCGCAATGAAAAATGCCGGTAATTTCATAGGAGCCTACCTCCGTAACCCAGTATATGGTCTGCCCCTTTATTCTACCGCTAATCGGCGCGGAATGCGAACAGCATACTAGATCATCCAGTTCTGCCATTCCTGCTGCAAATGCTCCTGCTGGTTCATCCATTCCTTGGTACGCTTCAGCACCTGCTCCTGCGCCGGTCCTGACGAGAAGGTGTGGTCAGCCTGGAAAATAATTTCCTTGTCGCAGCGCCCCTCAGGGCGGGTCCAGAACAGCTTCTGGTACAGGAATGCATAATCCACAGGAATGACATCATCAGAGGTTCCATGGATAACCAGCACATCCCCGCTGAATTTACCCGCTTCCTGGAACGGCTGGAAGGCCGCCAGGGAATTGAAATACACCGGAGTAAAGGAGTAGCCGGCATAATCAGCAGCGCCTTCCTTAACAGAGCGGTCATAGGCATCCCTGCCGACAATCTTCACAATATCATTGAACGGGTAGCCGACCGCGGCCCATAACACCAGATTCTTCACCCGGCGGTCACGGACGGCCGTCAGAAGCGCTACTGCCCCGCCTAGACTGTGGCCGATCAGCGTAACGCGCTGCGGGTCAATATCTGCGGAGCTGATTCCGTAATCCAGCACTGCACGGGTCTGGGCAATCAGCGACTCGATGTCCTGGCTACCGTAATTCCCGCTGCTCTCGCCGCAGCCTGCATAGTCAAAGCGGATGACCATGTAACCGTCCCGGGCCAGCTCGCGCGCTGCCTTAACAAAGATCCGGTCCACACCGATCCGGTTGCCTACGAACCCGTGGCAGATAACGGCCAGCGGTACCCGGTCCTTGCAGCGCCCGGTGGCTCCCTTTTCCCGTGATGGATAATGTATGCTAGCTGTAAGCTCTTCCTGTTCATACCGGATTACAATATTCCGCTCCATTGCTGTATCCTCCTCTTAAAGAAACGCCGTTCCAATGTATAATTATTCCGATTAACTTAGTGTGATTAATATCTTAATTATACTTCCCCTAGTCCTTTTGTCAACAGTATTACACTTATGCGGTCTCCAGACAAGAATATATTCAGTGAAGCGGACAGCGCCGGCCAACACTAAAAAAACCTCTTCCGCTCTATTGAGCACAAAGAGGCTGAAGCATTACGCTGCTATACTCACTCGTAGCTGCTGTGAAACATATCGTGGGTCTCCTGGCGTCCTTCCCAATCCTCGAAGCCTGTCACCGTATCCTGACCTGCTGCATCCCATAAGCTATAGCCGTCAGAGGCTCCCCAATCGCCGACTCCGCTGTTCTCTGCAGGCGCGAAGCCGTCACCGACAAATGTCCCTGCCTGTTTTTTGTCCTCATAACCCATAACGTTACCTGCCCCTTCCTTGTTACCCGATTTGTGAAGCTAATCACAAGTTTAGTGTTTACTCTTCCAAAATAGATTATTCATACCAGCCAGAGGGTTGTCCTTGCACACAACAGCCGGGCAAACGTATACTCTAGGTTGAAGGCTTTTGTGCTTACCCGATACCTGGAGGTTTATAATTCGGCTATGAAAGTTAAAGCTATGATGAAGGAAAATAATGCCTTACGCGAGCAGATGACACCGTTTAACCGTTCTTATTTTGAGGATATGATTCTGGCCATGCGGGCCAGCCGTGTGGAGCGGGTCCGGGCGGAGGAGCTGCTGCTTGAAGCTGCCCGTCTGCTGCTGCAGGGCCAGAGTAAAGGCCGAAACGCCAAACAGATCTTCGGGGAGAGCCCGGAGGAATATTTCAAAGACATTATGGACAGTGTTCCTGCCCGGCCTGAACGCAGCAAACTGAACTATTATCTGATGATTGCCTGGACGGCATTAACCCTGATGTTCTCCGTGCTGGCCGTCGGCGGGCTTATTGCGAAATGGAGCGGAAGCTCTGCGGACCTGTTCAGCAAGATCAGTGTATTCACGCTGATTCTCGTAGGTTTCGGCTCCATTGTGCTGATGGAGCTGCTGGTGCGCTGGATGTCTTCTCTGTCAGAGAATGATGCACCGGGGTTCAGAACCTTTAATATCAAGGCACTTGGCATCTACATTGCTATAGCCGTTGTCGTCATCTTTGCCGGTGCCTTGCTTGATAATCTGTTTCCTGTCATTACAGTCTCGCCTTGGGTTAGCCTGGCTCTAGGGGCAGCCGGAGGGCTTGGGCTAAAATTCATATTTCTCAGATCATAGATTTCTTATTCCACTCCGACCATTACAGGGGGTTCTTCCATGAAGAAGCATAACATTCTACTGACAGCACTTGCTTTCATTATCGGACTCCAGGGAGCCGCCTTATCGGCGTATGCTTCAGGTGCACCGGCTGCTGCCTCTAATACAGCAGCTACAGGCATCAGCCATGCCCAGGCAGTCTACCAGGCTGCCCTGCCGCTGCTGGCAGACTCCGCCAAGCTGCCCCAGGCGATTAAATATTTGAACAGCAGCATCTATGCGGTTACCCCTTATCAGGCAACCGTCCTGGTTCTGAAGCTGGAAAATGTCCACAAGGCCGGGCTGAAGGTATGGGAGAGCCGGTTCAGCAACAGCACCGTACAGCGCAAGCTTGGCACCATATACATAACCGGCGCTAGCATGGCTAAGCTGGCCGAGCGTACGAGTGACAGCACTCTCCGTGCCCTGCTCAAGAGTGCCGGAGAGAGCGGATATAAACTGGAGACAGCAGAGGGCACTTATTTTCCGGTAATCGATTATGCCGCCTACCGCAAGTATAAGCTGTACGTGACAAGCGATATCCGGGAGTATATTACAATTATGGCTACCGAATCCGATCTGCCCTCCTCCAAGGATAACGGACTCGTCATCGGCTGGTCTGAGGTAGCCGGACGGGCGCTGAGCCAGGAGCAATTCATTAGGAACCACCCCAAGTCCAACCGGACAGGCGCGGTCAAACAGCTGTATGCCATGTATGAAACCGACACCTTCTACGGCCAGAATAACACCCCGCTGTTCCACTATGACAATCAGGAGATGGATCTGGAGGCCCAAAAGGCCTACAGCAGTTTCCTCGCCCGGAATACCGGCAGCAGCCCCTTCCTGGAGAAGCTTGAGGGCTTTATGAAGCTGCTGAAGGAGAACGGCTATAAGCTGAATGATGCCGTAGAGAACTACCGCAAGGCGGAGGTTCCGCTGCAGCAGGCGTAGAGCCCATTCAAATCCCAAGCTAAAAAGGCCCGCCCGCGGAGAACTCTCCGCAGGCGGGCCTTTTTAGTTGTTTCGAACTAAATGCTAGATCAGCATATTGAACAGATTCGGCTCCTTGTTGATCTCCGTATAATCGACGCCCTTCTGCTTCATCCGCTCAATCAGAGGCTCATAATCCTCACGCTGGAACAGCTCGATACCGACAAGGGCCGGACCGTTCTCCTTATCATTCTTCTTGGTATATTCGAAGCGGGTGATGTCATCATCCGGACCGAGCACCTCGGCCAGGAATTCCTTCAGTGCACCGGCACGCTGCGGGAAGTTGATCATGAAGTAATGCTTCAGCCCCTCATAGATCAGCGACCGCTCCTTGATCTCCTGCATCCGGTCGATATCGTTGTTACCGCCGCTGACGATGCAAACCACAGTCTTGCCGCGGATCTGATCACGGTACATATCCAGTGCTGCAATCGGCAGTGAACCTGCCGGCTCAACGACAATGGCATTTTCATTATACAGCTCCAGAATCGTCGTACATGCCTTACCTTCCGGCACCTTGACCACATCATCCAGATGGCGGGCACAGATATCATAGGTCAGGCCGCCGACACGCTTGACGGCAGCGCCGTCCACAAATTTGTTGATCTCCTTAAGAGTAACCACTTCACCGCGCTCTATGGCTTCACTCATGGAAGCAGCTCCTGAAGGCTCTACGCCGATAACCTTGGTTGAGGGGCTTACGGTTTTTATATAAGTAGCTACACCAGCAGCCAGACCGCCTCCGCCGATGGTAACGAACACAAAGTCCGCCGGCTTGTCCAGATTCTCCATAACCTCCATGGCTATCGTGCCGTTACCGGCAATAATCCGCGGCTCATCAAATGGGTGAATCAGCGTCATGCTATGATCAATGCAGGCCTGCAACGCTTCGTCATAGGCATCATCAAAGGTGTCCCCTTTGAGAATGACCTCGACAAATTCTCCGCCAAAGCGCCGGACCTGCTTAATCTTCTGATTGGGAGTTGTGCTTGGCATAAAGACCTTGCCCTTGATTCCGAGCGCCTTACAGGAATACGCAACACCCTGTGCATGATTACCTGCACTCGCACAGACAATGCCTTTGGCCCGGTCCTCGGCAGACAGGCTGCGAATCATATTATAGGCTCCACGAATCTTGAAGGAGCGGACAATCTGCAAATCCTCGCGTTTCAAATATACATTGCAGCCATATTTGGCCGACAGCACCGCATCCAGCTGAAGCGGTGTACGGACGATTACCTCCCGCAGCACATGGTGGGCCCGCACAATATCTTCCATTCCTACGATCCGGTCTTCGCCGTCTCTCATCAAGTTCCTCGCCTCACTGTTTCTATCTAAAATTTATACTTCTTGTAACATACTCTTCAAAAGACATTTTATCAAGTACTGTCTCCTCCGGGCAATACTCCTTCTAGCTTCAAGCAGAAACGGCTGCAAAAGTAGCAGAACTAAAGCATACAAGTTTATATTTTTCACAAAAATAACCAGCCTTGCGCCCCGGCAGCAAAGCTGGTTACATATTTCTAAGCCTTAAACCGCGACACGGCTTGCTGCAGCTGTACCGAGCTATTCTTGATATCTTCCATCTCGGCGACGATCCCGCCTGATTTGCTGATAATCTGCTCCGCCTGGACAGCAATGCTGCCTGCTCCCGCAGCTCCCTCATTCGTTGCGATGCTGGTCTCCCCAATGGCCGTCAATATACTTTGGATGGAAGCAAGCAGCTGTTCAGAGGTTGCGCTGAAATCAGTCACCAGCTCCTCAATATACCGGGCATCCTCGCTGTACCGCTGACCTGTCTCCTGCATGGAATCGTAATCCCTAAGCACCTGGTTATCCATGAAGCGCAGCATCCTCTCAGCGCCTTCCACGAGCCCTTCGACAGCCCCGACTACCGATTCTGTAACATTCTGAATCTCTGAAACCGTCTCGCGTGAGGTATCGGCCAGCTTGCGGATTTCCTCGGCGACAACAGCGAATCCGCGTCCTGCCTCTCCGGCCCTTGCTGCCTCAATCGAAGCATTCAGCGACAGAAGATTGGTCTGTGCAGCAATTTCCAGGATAGCTCCCGACAGGAGCCGGATCTGCTGAATGGACGCAGATTGCTCGATTGCACTGCGAAGCTTCTCTTCACTCTCACCGTATATTCTATCTGCCTGCATCCGTGAAGCGACAGCAGCCTGCTTCAGCCTGTCGGCGCGTTCATTTATCCGGCTGGCCGCCTCGGCGCCTTCCTGGGCTTTGCGGGCAATCCCGTTCACCGCGTGCTCGATTTCATTCGTACTGGCATTCATCTCCTGCATGGAAGCGGCTGTCTGCTGCAAACCGGCTGACAATTCCTCCGTAATCGCCGAAACCTCCGAAATACCGCCGTCGAGCGCAAATATATTTTTCTCTGTATTGTCGAGAGCCTTGGAGATACTTCCGGAGCTCACCTTTATATCCTGAATCAGCTTCTGCTGGGATGAAATCATCTCATTAAAGCCATCCGCCAGCACACCAATCTCACCTCTTGCCGTTACTCTGGCCCGTACCGACATATCACCGGTCATCGCCGTCCTGAACGCCGCAGTCAGAACAGGAATCTGCTTCAGAATACTATTGGAGACAAAATAGAGCAGGGCGGACATTACCGCAATCGCAGCTATAACCGAGATAAAAAAGATCAGCTTGAACGTCTTAAGAATCTTTTCCGCATCCGCCCGGGGAACAATCAGTGCGACCGACCACTGGTTCTGAACGGCAGGGGCATAAGAGACATAGCTGTCCGTACCTTCAATCTCGGTTGTAATCACGTTAGCGCCCCATTGGATCATTTTGTCGCCGACGGTTTTCCAATCCGGACCCAGATCACTCATTTTCTTCAGCAGAATATTGTCAGCATCCGGGTGATAGATGAACGTTCCTGTCTTATCAATCAGAATGGCAAACCCGCTGCCCTTGTAATTAAAAGCGCTCAGCGCCTGTGTGATTTGCTCTGTCGAAATATCTACGCCTGCAACCCCGATGAGCTGGCCGGAGTCGTTCTGAATCGGCGCTGTCACACTAACCACCATTTTGCCGGAGCCTGCATCAATATAAGGATCGGTTACCGTCACCCGGTTATTGCGGGCTGTAGAGGTATACCAGGTGCGCTCCTTCATATTAAAGTCCGCCGGAGGCTCAAACTCAGCCTGTGTAATGACCTTGTTCACCGCATCCAGCCCGATATATACGTTAAGCAAATTCTTGTTGCTGTCCTTAATGAGGTTAAGAGTTTCGATGAGCTCAGTATAGCCCTCGGTAGTTTTAACCGTGTCAGCGGACTTCACCATACCGATAAAATTCCGGATGTAGCTGTTGGCATTCAGCAGCTCAACACTGGCGGACGCTGGCTGGAGGAGATCATTAACCTTAACATTGATCTCCTCCTTCTCGTACGACAGCGCACTGCTCAAATCCTCTACGATAATCTGCTTGGCATTGCTATAGATAACCAGGGCGACAGCAACAATAATAGTAACAACAGACACGATAACGGACAAAAACAGCTTGCCCCGGATGCCCATATTGCGGACCGGTTCCATCCATGCCTGAAGCACGGAGAGCGGCTCCGCTGCCTTCCTCAAACCTTCTGCGGTGAACTCCCCCTGTCCCTCCACAGTCATCAGTGCCGGCTTCTGCCCGTCCTTGTTCTTTTCTTCTTTCTTCTTTCTTAGTGCCATAGGGCTCCCCACCTTTGATCAATATGAGCCGACAGTACTCTCTTCTGAATAAACCAGCTGTTTTCGACTTATTTCAGCTTATTTCTGCAAAAAAACTCTTTATCCCTTTACCGTTTAACATTGAGCTGTGAAATTACTGTGTCCATGTCAGGTTTTTTCAGGAAAATGCAGCATTAAACAAACATTTTCATGTAGAAAATGTCCAGTATTAGCTAAATTATCGAATGAAGAGATCTTTCAATAGATATCATGTTAGATTTCTTGTCAAAAGTGGATTGCTGTATAGTACTGTGGAGGATCTTAGGGTAATCGGATTGGGGAGTGAAACGCAGAGAAGGAGGATGCAGCTGCGGCAGCGGCTAATCTAAAGGTTGTTCATGACATTGTGCCGCAACTAACCAAAAAATTTAATTCCCGGGAATTCCGCTTAGCTGTAGCTCAACTGCCGCGGCTGTTCCGTCCAGTTGCCTTCGCCGGTATGGGACTTGCTGCGCAAAGCCTCCATCGCCCGTCTGAAGCAATAGCGGTTATATTCATTTATAAGTTCATCGAGTACCATCGACTGATGGAGCACCACGGGATGTAAGAGATCAAATTGCTGTTCCAGCTTATTCAGCTTATAGCGGGCTTGCTCAATGCTGTGTTTCATACACTCTGAATCCTTCACCTTTTATCCCTCCTTTTGATAGTATTGTAAAATAATATGCGTTACTCTATGTGAAACTTTTTTCAGATAAATAATAAAATTTTCAGACAAAAAAAAGGACCAGCCAGCGGCTGGTCCTTTGGCGACTTCAATTACAAACAGCCATGGATATTGTTCGGAGTTATTGGGCTTGCCTGAGACAGACCGGGAACGACTACTGCCAACAACAAACTACTTACTACTAATAATCCTGCTAATTTTCTTTTCATCCTGAACAAACCCCTTTGTCATCGAATTTTGGTATTGCCGCTGTATGTCAAATGATGCGTAATCCCGGTATTGTTCAAATAAGCGCACAAATGATAGTATGCGGGCTTCGTTATTGATAAACTTCGCCTTCTCCAAACCAGTCAGCACATATCGGAAACCCTCAGAATATAGCTTATTCCATAGATAGTAATAGGCTAGCTGATAGCAACACTCCGTAGATTCTTCATCTATAATCTGTGGGGTATATATGCACGCAGAGTTCGACTGCAGCGAAAAATAGGGCATGAGCCGGAACTTAAACTTCTCCAGAATGATATCGATATTAAAAGCAAATCTATTTGCAGCCTTTGTAATATTCAGAATTCCTATCAGTATTTCTTCTTCATCACTCTCAATTAATTCTGCGTATTCATATAGGACACTCTCATTACCGATCATAAGCTTACATACGAGTATATTAGCTTTAGCCCATCCCTCGAATAGCTGGACCCACTTCCCGGTTTCTTCATCACTGTCTTCCACCCAGCTCAAATCGGCATATCTATAGGCGTATTCAAGCGCCTCCTCATAAGCTCCCCTTGCATCACAGACACCGCCGCGCAGCAGGTCTGAGAACGCCAAATATGCAAACAGGGGCCGCTTGAGCTTATTATAAGCCTCTCTCCCAGCCTCTGGCTGAGAGGCTAATCTAAGCTGTATCTTAGCCTTAGCGCCAAGCTCTGCAGCTATTTCATCAACCTTATCCCAGCGTTGTAAGGACTTGTATGTATTAGCCAATTCCCTGAGGGCATCCAGCTGATCCAGCTCATCGAGCCTTTCTACAAATGGCTCAAATTGAATCGCCGCCTGAAGATTGTTCTCCTGATTATCTCCCAGCCGCAGCAGATACAGCCGGTACTGGCAGAAGGCCAGACGTTCCGAATGCTGCCTCCGTTCACTTGCGGCAACACTCTCATAGAGAATAGCGGCCGCCTTCCACTTACCGGCATTAAAGAATTCTTCTGCAACCTCAAACAAAAGCGGTGAATAGGTCAGATTGTCCAACAGCAGCTGTACTGACTGGCGAATGCAATTCAGGCAGTCCAGCTCTGCACACCGGAACAGAAACGGCCTGATCCGTCGCCAGTTCGGCACGGTCTCTACGATGCATTCCTGAATGTAATGCTCGTAGTAATAACCCTCCGGCAAGCCCAGTACCCTGGTTATCCTGTCCAGCTGGTCAACCGCTAGCACCCTGCTCCCCTTCATTAAGGAGCTGACCGTCCCTGCATTAAGGCCGGCTCTCCTTCCCAGCTGGCTGAGATTCAAACCCTCACGTTCAATATAGTCTTCCAGCTCGCTGCGAATCGTGGTTGTATAGATCAAATAACCACCTCCTGAAGGAACATCGGCAATGCCTGAAAACCCCTCTACTTCTCCGCTGAAAACTGATAACTTTTTCTAATATATTACAAATATAGCCAATTGCTTATCATTGGTCAACCCTTTTTTTCCTTGATTTCTACATTTTTTTGCAGGAGATTATATAATGAAATTTTTGTGTTATTTTCGCCATCAAATCCGGTACTTTTCATTCTTCTGCAATGGCCAGTTACAAAAAAAAGCCGCCGGAATCGTTCCGGCAGCCCTATTAATACAGCAATCATATTCTTTTCTATTGTTGCTTCAGCATCCATTTCAGCAAGTCCGGCAGGCTAGCCCATAAACGGGAATGCATAATGACGTATTCAACTGCTTCATTGGAATCGCCCATGCCGACGAAATCCGGAAGATTATGCGGCAGACGCTTCATACCCAGCAGATAATCAGGCACATGCTTGTTCACACCGCGCGCTACACGGTACAGCATTTTTAACTGGGAGGTAATGCCGTTCTTCTTATATTCCAGGACGATCCGGTCATAGGCAAAAGCAGCAGCCGCATCATCCTCGCCGTATTTCTTCAAGAACTGCTCCGCTTCTTTCAGCTGGTTGCTGTACAGGTAGACCGCGGCCAGCAGATACCGGGAACCCGTATTGTCGTCCGGATTAAGCTCCAGAATGTGCTCCAGAATCTCAGCAGCTTCTTCCGCTTTGCCGCCAAACCAGCAGGACTCCGCATAGCTCTTGCAGATCCGGATATACGGACGGGTCTCCGTCAGCCCCCAGAAGTGGCCTTTATGCTCGGCAAAAAACGCTTCTCCCAGCTCCCGTTCGCCGGCAGCGATACCCGCCTTTAGAAAGGCACGCGCTTCTTGCTCATTCTCCGACTCCTCGGCAAGCACCAGGTAAGCATCAGAGCTGTCCGGATAGATCTCCAGAGCAGCCTCTGCCAGCTGAATACGGCGCTTTCCGGAAGTGGACTCCATAGCTTTATGTAGCAGCAGCTGTGCCTTCTCTCTGGCAGTTCCGCCACCGTTCAGCACAAGCAGCTCGTCTGAGTCGCCTTCTCTCCCGTATTCCTCTATATAATTCAGCATTTCCTTCACTTTGCGTGAAATCGTTGCCGTGGTAACCTCATATTTATCGGCCAGCTCAGCCTGGGATAGATTGAACCCGTATTCTTCAGACAAAATATACTCGATTGCCGCGCAGAATGACCCTGCTTTCTTGACTGCAGGCTTGGTCTGGCCGGAGAAGCCGTTCCATAGCACCACTGCTTCGAAAATCAGCTCCCGCTCATACTGGCTCCGCATACTCTCGATCAGCTGCATGGCCAGCTGCTCATGAGCCGGATGCTCCCATCTCAGTTCACGGGTCACCATTTTCTTCAGCTTGGTCAGTGTAAGCTTGCCTTCAGGTCGGACACCCGTTTCAGGAGAAGCAGCGGCTTGTGCTGCAGCTGCATCTGCCTCCTCAGTTGTAACGAGCCGCAGAATCGACTCTACTGCAGAGGTTTCTTTTCCCAGACAGCATTTTTTATATTTTTTACCGCTTCCGCATGGACACAAGTCATTTCTTCCAACCTTACTCAAAGCTAATTCCTCCTATACTTAAAAAACAAATTTCAAATACCCCACAAAGTGAGGCCTTTACATGGATGCTGACTCAGATACTTTGCGGGGACCCCGAAAACTTATAAATTCTTTATGATTAAAAAAGGCCTTTCCATGAAAGGAAAGACCTTTTATCTGTATATATCCGAACATTTTCCCCCGTACGAGTTGTATTATAGCACTTCTTCTATCACTTGTCAGTCCTTTTTTGGGACTTTCTACGAGAAAATTAGGAATAAAGTAGCTGTTTCTTACCTTTAGACCAGCGCCTTCATGGCTATGTCCCTGCGGTTTTGCTTGCCTTCAAAATGAATTTTCTCCGCACTGGCATAGGCTGCTGCACGCGCTTCGGCAATATCCGCTCCTCTACCTACTACCCCCAGCACACGTCCGCCGTTGGTAAGCCAGCTTCCGTCCTCTCCCCGCGCAGTTCCCGCATGGAAGACCAGTCCGTCCCCTGCTTCCTCCAGCCCGGTTATCGTCACGCCTTTTGGATAATTACCCGGATAGCCCTGAGACGCCAGCACTACACATACAGCCGCCTCATCGCTCCACTCAATAGAGGTATCAGCCAGTCTGCCCTCTGCCACAGCCAGGAAAATTTCCAAGAGATCACTCTTCAGCCGCGGCAGCACCACCTGGGTCTCCGGATCGCCGAACCGGGCATTGAATTCAATCGTCTTAGGTTTGCCGTCCGGTGAAATCATGAGACCCGCGAACAGCACGCCGCTGAAGGAACGGCCTTCAGATACCATAGCTTTGGCAGTTGGCTCAATAATGGTCTTAACCGCCTCATGGATAATAGACTCGTCAATATGCGGCAGAGGGGAATATGTGCCCATCCCGCCGGTATTAGGCCCCTTGTCTCCGTCGAATACCGGCTTGTGATCCTGTGCAGCCGCCATAGGACGTACGGTCTCCCCATCCACAAAAGCGAGGATCGACATCTCCTGCCCGGCCAGGAACTCCTCAATAACAACCTGGGCGCCGGCTTCACCGAACACCTTGGTGACCATGATGTCACGCAGTGCCAGCTCGGCTTCCTCGCGCGAATACGCAACCGTTACCCCTTTGCCTGCCGCCAGACCATCTGCCTTAATTACAATCGGCAGCTCCTGCCCGCGCAAATACGAAAGTGCAGCTTCATAATCGCTGAACTTCTCATAGGCTGCTGTCGGAATATTGTACTTATGCAGCAGGTCCTTCATAAAGGTTTTGCTGCCTTCGATTTCCGCTGCATTTTTACGAGGTCCGAATACCGGAATGTCCTGTGCTTCAAAAGCATCAACAATGCCTGCCGCCAGCGGATCATCGGGACCGATAACGACAAGCCCTACCTCTTTCTCCTTGGCGAATGCCGTTAGCTTATCGAACTCAAACACGCCGATCGGCACACACTCGGCCAGCTGGGCAATCCCGGCGTTGCCGGGTGCACAGTAGATTTTACCGGCTGACGGGCTTTGGGACAGCTTCCAGATAATCGCATGCTCCCGGCCCCCGCCGCCGACCACTAAAATATCCATTGAACTGAAATCCTCCCCAGGTAGTTTAGTGTTTGAAATGGCGGACGCCCGTGAAGACCATAGCGATTCCATATTCATTGGCAACCTTGATCGATTCCTCGTCCTTAATCGAGCCGCCCGGCTGGATAACCGCGGTGATGCCTGCCTTTGCTGCAAGTTCAAGCGTATCGCCCATCGGGAAGAACGCGTCAGATGCGAGAATAGCACCCTTGGCTTTGTCTGCCGCCTGCTCGATAGCAATCTTCGCTGCGCCGACACGGTTCATTTGGCCTGCACCGACGCCGACTGTCATATCATCCGCTGCCAGCACGATCGCATTGGACTTCACATGCTTAACCACTTTCCAGCCAAACAACAGCTGCTTCAGTTCTTCCTCGGTAGGCTTGCGATCGGTAACCACCTGCAGCTCATCCGCATTTACGGAGTGCACATCGCTCTCCTGCACAACCATGCCGCCCTCAATTGAAGTCACAACAAAGCTGCTCTTACGTGCAGCTGCAGCACTAAGATTGCCGATCTTGAGCAGACGGATATTTTTCTTCTTGGTCAGAATGTCCAGCGCTTCCTCAGTGAAGCCCGGAGCCAGGATGATTTCCAGGAAGATATCCTTCAGCAGATTCGCAGTATCCGCATCAATAATCCGGTTAGCAGCGACGATTCCGCCGAAGATAGAGGTCGGATCAGCGTTGTACGCTTTCTGATAGGCTTCATACACACTGGTTCCCACGCCTACTCCGCAAGGATTCATATGCTTAACAGCCACCACAGCCGGCTCCTCGAACTCCTTAACGATCTGCAGCGCCGCGTTGGCATCGTTGATGTTGTTGTAGGACAATTCCTTGCCGTGCAGCTGCTCGGCCGCAGTCAGTGTGTCCTGCGCTGCCAGCGGCTTGCGGTAGAATGCCGCCTTCTGGTGCGGGTTCTCCCCGTAGCGGAGATCCTGGATTTTCTCATAAGTAACAGTATAGCGCTCCGGCAGCGGTTCACCGGTCACACCCGCCAGATAATCGGCAATCAGGGCGTCGTAAGCCGCCGTATGGCGGAACACTTTTGCCGCAAGACGTTTGCGGGTTTCAAGGGTGGTATCTCCCCCTGCACGCACCTCTTCAAGCACATTGGCATAATCGGCCGCATCCACAACCACACTGACAAAAGCATGGTTCTTCGCCGCAGAACGCAGCATCGTCGGTCCGCCGATATCGATGTTCTCGATCGCTTCCTCGTAGGACACATCCGGCTTGGCAATTGTCTGCGCGAACGGATACAGATTCACTACCACCAGGTCGATATAGCCGAGGCCCAGCTCCGTCATCTGACGCGTATGCTCCTCGTTGTCACGAACGGCCAGCAGGCCGCTGTGTACAGCCGGATGCAGGGTTTTGACCCGTCCGTCCATAATTTCCGGGAAGCCCGTTACATCGGAGATGCCGATAACCGGTACGCCTTCTTTAGCCAAAAGTGTGCTAGTGCCGCCTGTGGAGATAATTTCTACGCCCAATGCAGACAACTCGCGGCAAAAATCCACGATGCCCTGTTTGTCCGATACGCTGACCAGCGCTCTTTTGATACTCACTTGAATAGTCCTCCTCCGGATGATGCAAGATTAGTGTTGTTAACTTACTAGTTACGGCGAAGCTTCGCTAAGGATTGCTGCAATCTAGGTAAAAGAGGATCTATTGTACTTTGTACAACAGATAACAGGCATATCCGTCTGAAAACAGAATCTGTTGCATTTTGTGCAGCAGATTATCTGCTTTTGCTGTTTTGGCCTCATTTTCTTAAAATCAATTGTACGGAATACAATAGAACCTGCTTTCGGGTGGTTCTACAAAAAAATCAATTGTATAAAATACAACCAGGCCTTCCCCGTGAACCCTGTCACTTTATGGGGCTTCATTCGTCAAGGAAAGCAGCGGTACAGCCGCAAGACGACACCCTCTAAACTTTGTGCAATATTTCCCGAGAAATATCAGAATCCGCGGATTCTGCGCAAACTGTCGATATAAAAGACTGCCCCCGTATTCGGAGCTTTATGCTGAATTATGACAGCGGGTCAGCAGGGCAATACAAGTATGAACTCTTGGCCGTCTAAACTGACGGTTAAACTACTCGCGGACAACAACATGCCTGCCGTTCAGCTCAACTTTTCCGGCTGCATAAGCACGGACAACCTCCGGATACAGCTCATATTCTATCTGGTGAATCCGCTGTGCCAGTGACTCAGCCGTGTCCTCTGCTTCCACCGCAACGCTGCGCTGGGCAATGACCGGCCCGGTATCCATCCCGCCGTCGACGAAGTGCACCGTTACTCCGGTCAGCTTCACGCCGTAATCCAGCGCCTGTCCAATCGCGTCCTTCCCGGCAAAAGCAGGCAGGAGCGAAGGATGGATGTTGATAATCCTCCCCGCAAAAGGCTCCAGCAGCACCGGAGTGATCAGCCGCATGTAACCGGCAAGTACAATCAGCCCGATGTCCCGGCGCTTCAGCTCGGCCACAATCTCCGCCTCATACAGCTCGCGGCTGGCGAACTCCTTCGGCCGCAGCAGGAGGGCGGGTACGTCCGCAGCCTCCGCCCGCTGTGCCACAAGCGCCTCCGGCCGGTCAGAGACCAGCAGCTCAATGCTTCCCTCACCAAGCTGCCCGGCTCTCTGCGCTTCAATGAGTGCAGCAAAATTGCTGCCCTGCCCGGAGGCAAATACAGCGATCCGGCGGCTGCTCATCAGACCTCAGCTCCCGTAAAGGTAACAATGCGCTCCCCTTCAGTCACCGTTCCGATCAGATAAGCCTCTTCTCCGCCTGCTTTCAGCAGCTCAAGCGCACGCTCACTGTCTGCAGCAGATACTACCAGCACCAGACCGATTCCCATATTGAAAGTGGTGAACATATCACGGTTTGTTACGTTGCCCTTCTCCTGCATCAGGCCGAAGACCGGCTGGATCGGCCAGGAGCCGTAGTTAATTTCTACATTTACGTTATCCGGCAGCATCCGCGGAATATTCTCAATAAAGCCTCCGCCTGTAATATGCGCCATGCCTTTAACGGTCAACTGCTCAAGCAGGGCCAGCAGCGGTTTTACGTAGATTTTGGTTGGTGCGAGCAGCACATCCACAAGCGGAGCGCCCAGCTCAGGAACGACATCGTTCAGCTCATAGCCCGCCTGCTCCAGCAAAAGCTTGCGCACCAGCGAGAAGCCGTTGCTGTGAATCCCACTGGAGGCAAGGCCGATTACAGCATCTCCAGGAGCAATGTCTGCACCGGTAACCAGCTTGGCCTTATCCGCAACGCCGACTGTGAATCCGGCAATATCGTATTCGCCGGCAGCGTACATGCCCGGCATTTCAGCCGTTTCGCCGCCGATCAGCGCGCAGCCTGCCTGGTGGCAGCCTTCAGCGATTCCGGCAACAATGGCTTCGATCTTCTCCGGCACAACTTTGTCGCAGGCGAGGTAGTCCAGGAAGAACAGCGGCTCAGCGCCCTGCACCACAATGTCGTTGACACACATAGCAACCGCATCAATACCGATCGTATCGTGGCGGTCCGCCGCGAACGCAAGCTTGAGCTTTGTGCCAACGCCGTCAGTACCCGATACCAGTACAGGCTCGTCGTATTTATCTTTGTTGAGACCGAACAGTGCGCCGAATCCGCCGAGCTCAGTCATGACCTCCGGACGGTATGTGCGTTTTACATGCTTTTTCATGCGTTCTACCGCTTCATTACCGGCTGCAATATCCACTCCGGCGTTTTTATAAGCTTCCGACACTTTTGGACACCTCATTTTAATTAGTTTAGAGCGCTGGTTTGGGGCGGCCTGGTTATTTGTGGTCATAGTCATCATTACGGGGAATGTTTGGACTTCCGGTCGCTGTTATATTTGGATTTCCTGATCTAATCCGCTGGCCGCGGTAGAAATCCAAATATAGCTTATGCTTCCGATGCGAGCTTTCCTGCGGAAAGCTTTCAGGCGAACGCTACGCTCCTACAGTTCCAAACTTCCCCTCCATGACTCAGACCACAAGGGTTAACCCGGCCGCAAGCCGAAGTTTGCGCCTTGCACAGGGGCATGGGCTCGGCGCTCCTGGCGAAGCCAAGCGCCTCGCTTAGCGAGAGCCAACTCGCTTTTGCGAAGCAAACAGTCGGGGTTACGAGCCAGGATCTTGCGGGCGCGGGGCGAAGCCGCGCGCTCCCTCAGCGAGTAATCCCCCGCATTTGCGAAGCAAACAGCCGGGGTTACGAGCCAACGGCCCGGCGGTCCGCAGGCCGCCAGGGCGCGCAGCGCCGTAGAGCGTGTCCGCAGGACAAAGCGGGCACAAGCACCCACGCCATCTTAGCAAGTTTAGAGCAAACTCCTACCGCCGAGCTTTCGGGTGGCCGGAGGGCCGAGCCCTCCGGAATCCCCCTTTGCAAGGGGGACTTAGGGGGATGGACACCACTAGCAAGAGCACCCGTCCTTCTCTTCCCCGCCGAAATCAACCTGCGTCGGGTAATCATTATCGAAGCAGGAGAGGCACAGGCCTCCCTTGTATTCATTGCTGCTGTAGCCGCCGATGGACTGGATCAGCCCTTCCGGCGACAGGAACGCCAGGGAATCGGCGTTGATCTCTTCGCACATTTCCTGAATGGTCTTATACGACGCAATCAGCTCGCGGCGGTCCGGGGTATCAATCCCGTAGAAGCACGGGTTCTTGAACGGCGGCGAGGTAATCCGCACATGCACCTCAAGTGCTCCGGCCTCGCGCAGCAGATTGACGATCCGGCGTGAGGTCGTGCCGCGCACGATCGAGTCGTCGATCATGACAACACGTTGGCCTTCGACAACGCGGCGCACGGCGCTTAGCTTCATCTTCACACCCTGCTCGCGCAGCTCCTGGCTCGGCTGGATGAACGTCCGGCCGGTGTACTTGTTCTTGATCAGCCCAAGCTCATACGGGATGCCGGTCTGCTCGGCATAGCCGATGGCTGCCGAGATACTGGAATCCGGTACGCCGGTGACAATGTCAGCATCGACGAAGGACTCCAGCGCCATCCGGCTGCCCATCCGCTTGCGGGCGGAGTGCAGGTTGGAGCCGTTAAGGTCGCTGTCCGGGCGGGCAAAATAAATATATTCCATCGCGCACAGCGCTTTGCGTTTCGGTTCAGTGAATCTGTCTTCGAGGAAGCCGTTCTTGTCCAGCACCAGCAGCTCGCCCGGCTCGATGTCACGGACCAGAGTGGCTCCGATGACTTCAAGGGCACAGGACTCTGATGCGAAGACATACGCTTCACCGAGCCGGCCCATCACCAGCGGGCGCAGCCCGTGCGGGTCAGAGGCGACGATCAGCTTGTCATTGGTCATCAGCAGAAAGGCAAAGCCGCCAACCAGCTGGCGCAGCGCTTCCTTGGCCGCTTCGACAAAATCCTTCGGCGAACGCGCAATCAGATGCGCCAACACCTCGGTGTCGCTCGTCGTCTGGAAGATCGACCCGCTCATCTCAAGTTGCTTTCGGATCAGCGGCTCGTTGACGATGTTGCCGTTGGTGGCAATCGCCAGATCGCCGTCACGGTATTTAAAGACCAGCGGCTGCGCATTCGTCAGCCGGCTGTCCCCGCTGGTGGAGTAGCGCACATGTCCGATGGACATGTCGCCGACCAGCGAGGCAATTTTGTCCTTGTCGAAGACTTCCTTCACCAGGCCCATGCCGCGGTGGTAATTGAAGTCACGGCCGTCTGCTACGCAGATGCCTGCGCTCTCTTCCCCGCGGTGCTGCAGGGCATGCAGCCCGTAATAGGACATGGAGGCGGCCTCCGGGTGTCCGAAGACCCCGAAGACGCCGCATTCCTCTTTTAACGTATCAAAAATATCTCCCGAGCCCGTTCCTTCATTGTAAAAGTCGCCGGTCCACAGGATGGGGGTCTCCTGCTTGTTCCCGGTCTTTATTTCATAAGACATGGAATAGCATCCTCCCACACGGATTTAAGTTCGGATACGGCCTCATCCAGTGCGGATGCACCGTCCAAGGATACGCGCAGTCTGTCACCGCCGACCGTTCCGATGATTTCCACCGGTACGCCGTAAGCGGCTACCGCTGCTTTGAGCTCTTCTGCGCGGTCAGGCGCCGAGGTCAGCACAATACGGGACTGGGTTTCGCTGAACAGCGCCACATCATGGCGCAGTCCGCCAGCCGACAGCTCAATGTTCGCGCCGATTCCGCCGCTGATACAGCTCTCAGCCAACGCAGCAGCCAATCCGCCTTCGGACAAGTCATGTGCCGAGCGGACCAGGCCGCCACGGATCGCGGACAGTACAGCATCCAGCAATTTTTGTTCAGTAGCCAGTTCAAGCTCCGGCGGACGTCCTTCGGTTACACCGTGAACGGCATACTGGAACTCGCTGCCGCCAAGCTCAGCTTTGGTTACGCCCAGCAGCAGAATGGCATCGCCCTCCTGCTTGAACGCCTGAGTCGTAATGTGATCTGTATCTTCAACCAGACCCACCATACCGACAACCGGGGTCGGATAAATGGCGCCGGCAGCATTTTCATTGTAAAGGCTGACGTTACCGCCGATAACCGGAGTATCCAGCACACGGCAGGCCTCCGCCATACCGTCAACCGCACGTTCCATCTGCCAGAAAATCTCCGGCTTCTCCGGGCTGCCAAAATTCAGGTTGTCGGTAATCGCCAGCGGCTTCGCACCGGAGCAGACAATGTTGCGGGCCGCTTCACTTACCGCGATGCGTCCGCCCACTTCAGGGTCGAGATAGACATAACGCCCGTTGCAGTCTGTAGTCATTGCCAGGCCTTTACGGGTGCCGTTAATGGTTACCACTGCGGCATCCGAGCCCGGACGGACCGCTGTGCTGGTGCGGACCATATAATCGTATTGGTTATACACCCATGCTTTGCTTGCTACTGTCGGCGAAGCCAGTACAGTACGCAGCGCGCCGCCCAGATCGGTAACTTCTTCATAACGCAAAGTATCTACATTAGCATTGTCTACATAATAAGCTGGAACAGTAGAAGGCTTTTTATAGATCGGACACTCGTCCACCAGCGCCGTTACCGGCATGTCGCCGACAACCTCACCGTGATGGAACAGCTTCAGGCGGCCGTCATCCGTTACCTTGCCCACTTTACGGCAGATCACGCCCCACCGGTCAAAAATCTCCTGCGCCTGCGCCTCATCCTTAGGCTCAACCACGAACAGCATGCGCTCCTGGGATTCGGACAGCATCATTTCATAAGGCGTCATGCCTTCTTCACGCTGCGGCACCTGATCCAGATACAGCTCCAGGCCGTTGCCCGCTTTGCTCGCCATCTCTGCGCTGGAACAGGTAAGGCCTGCTGCGCCCATATCCTGAATACCCAGTACAATGCCGCTGTCGATCAGCTCAAGGCAGGATTCCATAACCAGCTTTTCCATGAACGGATCGCCGACCTGTACGGCAGTCTTCTTGGCTTCAGACTCCTCGCTCAGCTCAACGGAAGCAAAGGTTGCCCCGTGAATACCGTCACGGCCCGTAGGAGGACCTACGTAGAACACGGGATTGCCTACACCTTTGGCGACACCGCGCTGGATTTTATCATGATCAATCAGTCCGACACACATCGCGTTAACCAAAGGATTACCGTCATAGCTGTTGTCGAACATAATTTCACCGCCGACAGTCGGAATGCCGATACAGTTACCGTAGCCTGCGATCCCGGACACCACATGCTCGAACAGATATTTTACACGGTCGCTCTCAAGCTTCCCGAAACGCAGGGAGTTCAGCAGCGCAACCGGTCTTGCACCCATGGAAAAAATATCGCGGATAATCCCGCCCACCCCGGTCGCCGCGCCCTGATAAGGCTCAACAGCCGACGGATGGTTGTGGCTTTCGATTTTGAATACAACGGCCTGGTTGTCACCGATATCTACAATTCCCGCGCCTTCGCCCGGTCCCATAAGGACACGAGGTCCGCTTGTCGGGAAACGTCCGAGGAGTGGCTTGGAGTTTTTGTAGGCACAGTGCTCGGACCACATAACGCTGAATACACCGATTTCGGTATAGTTAGGCTGGCGGCCCATAAAAGAGGTGATCAGCTCATATTCGCTGTCCGACACACCGAACTGGCTGTAGATTTTCTGCTCCGCAATCTGCTCTGCGGTCGGCTCCTTAGCGGATACTTGCTGCGTCATAACGTTCCCTCCAAGTCTTGAGAATGGATGTAAACATCCGTTTGCCGTCTTCCGAACCAAGCAGACTGCTTACTGCACGTTCCGGATGGGGCATCATGCCTACCACATTGCCTGCCACGTTGCTGATCCCCGCAATATCGGCTACCGAGCCGTTCGGGTTATCGCTGTATGTGAACACGATCTGATTGTTCGCCTGCAAAGAAGCAAGCGTCTCTTCATCACAGTAATAATTGCCTTCGCCATGCGCGATCGGAATGACAATTTCCTCATCCTTCGCATAATCAACTGTAAACGGAGTAGTGTTGTTAACGACCTTAAGCACCGTGTCATGACAGCGGAACTTCATCGACATGTTGCGGCGCAGAGCCCCCGGCAGGAGGCCCGCTTCGGTCAGAATCTGGAATCCGTTGCAGATGCCGAGCACGAATTTGCCCTGCTCCGCTGCCTTGGCTACTTCAGCCATTACCGGAGCGAACCGGGAAATCGCGCCGCAGCGCAGATAGTCACCATAGGAGAATCCGCCCGGCACAAGAATGCAGTCATACGACGACAGGTCGGTTGCGGTATGCCACACATAATCAACTGGTTCGCCGAGGCTTTCTTCTACAGCCTTATAGCAGTCAATGTCACAATTGGAGCCCGGAAAGACAAGTACAGCAAATTTCATGACTTTTAGTCCTCCAATTCGTAGCGGTAATCCTCGATCACCGTGTTGGCCAGCAGCTTTTCACACATTTCCTTGAGGCGTCCTTCCGCTTCAGCGCGGTTGTCTGTGTCAAGCGTCAGCTCCATATATTTGCCGATACGCAAACTTTCAACTTCCTGAAAACCTACCGAATGAAGAGCTCCCTGCACGGCAACACCTTGGGGATCGAGCACGCTTTTCTTGATGGTGACATAGACTGTCGCTTTTAACATACGCTTGTAGTTCCTCCTAAATTTTAATGAGCTGATTTACCTTGATCAAAAAAGAGAGAAATCTTTACCTACGCTTGCGTTTGACCATAAAGCTAACTGGGACTGCAACTTTAACTACATTCTTTGCACCGGCAACTGGAGTACTCTGCTCGCACATTTAGTTGGATTTTCGCCACCTAATTTCGCCAATCCTCAACATCCCAACCCTTTAGGTGGAAAATCACCACTTATTTCGGGACATATGCTCCAATAAGGGCGAAAACAGTATAAATAAGTAGCGTTTATCCAACTAGTTTTCTTATATCGCTGTTTGATCGGGAATCAGGTGGCGAATTTCCACTTAGTTTGCCTACAAATCCTTGCCGGTAAGCCGGTGATAGATATCCCGGTAGCGGCGGCTGGTCTCCTCTACTACTTCCTGCGGCAGCGGGTCAGGCGTGCTGTTCTTGTCCCAGGAGGATGCGGAAAGATAAGTCCGGACCGGCTCCTTGTCCATGCTGTCAATCTCGATATCAAGCGCATATTTATCTTTGGCCCAGAAGCGGGAGGCATCCGGTGTAAAAATCTCATCGATCAAAATCACCTTGCCGTCCAGCAGCCCGAACTCGAACTTGCAGTCTGCGAGAATAATCCCGCGCTCCTCACAATACGCTCTGGCAAAAGCGAACAGCTTCAGGCTTTTCTCCTTCAGCTCCAGTGCCAGCTCTGCGCCGATTTGCTCCTGCATCTGCTCAAACGGAATGTCCTCATCGTGACCGACATCATTCTTCGCAGCCGGCGTAAAGATCGGCTGGGCCAGAACAGCATTTTTGCGCAGGCCCTGCGGAAGCTCAATCCCGTTGACCTTGCCGGTCTCCTGATACTGCCGCCAGCCTCCGCCGGTAATGCAGCCGCGTACGACACATTCAATATCGATTCGCTCGGCCTTGCGCACGACCATGATGCGGTTTTTGAGCGCTTCCCGGTCCTTTACAACGCCGCCGAGCTGATCGACATCAATGTGAACGACGTGATTGTCGATCAGGTTCTTCGTCAGCCCGAACCAGAAGGCGCTCAGCCTGTTCAGCACATTGCCTTTGTCCGGCACAGCCGGATCGAGCACATAATCAAACGCGGAGATCCGGTCCGTAACAACGATCAGTACCTGTTCCCCCAAATCGTACAATTCGCGGACCTTTCCTTTATAGAGCAGCGGTGCATTTACGAGCTCCACAGCCGTGGATACGGCAGGGTGTGTCATGACCTTTCCTCCCTTCAAGTAGAAACGGCTTCGCCGTCCTTAACAAGGACGGTATCCGTTTCAGCGAGAAATATAAGGATGATTGATAGAGTACAACATATTAATCCTTATATTTAACCGAATGATCTTTCTTAAAAAATTAAAACTTCGATGCTGTTTAAATCCAATTCTTAATCTACTGTTTTATGACTTCGTCCCTTAAATCAGCTCCAGCTTGCGGAAAATCGTATCCACATGCTTCAGGTGCCAGGAAGGGTTGAAGGCATCTTCGATCTCTTCCGGGCTTAGCACGGCAGTGATCTCCGGAGTAGCTTCGACGATGTCACGGAACTGGGTCTGCTCTTCCCAGGCCTGCATTGCACGCGGCTGCACGGTATCGTAAGCCTGCTCGCGGCTGAAGCCTTTGTCGATCAGCTTGGTCAGGATGCGGCCGGAGAACGGAACGCCGAAGGTGCGGTTCATGTTGCGCTTCATATTTTCCGGGAACACGGTCAGGTTCTTCACAATGTTGCCGAAGCGGTTCAGCATATAGTTCAGCAGCATGGTCGCATCCGGCAGGATGATCCGTTCTACCGACGAGTGCGAGATATCGCGTTCATGCCAGAGCGGCACGTTCTCATAGGCGGTAACCATGTGACCGCGGATCACGCGGGACAGGCCGGAGATATTTTCGCAGCCGATCGGGTTGCGTTTGTGCGGCATTGCAGAGGAACCCTTTTGACCCTTGGCAAAAGCCTCCTCCACCTCGCGGATTTCGCTCTTTTGCAGTGCACGGATTTCAGTAGCGAACTTGTCCAGCGATGTGGCTACCAGCGCCAGCGCAGCCATGTATTCCGCGTGACGGTCACGCTGCAGGGTCTGGGTGGAGATTGGGGCAGGGCTCGTACCCAGCTTTTTGCAGACGAATTCTTCTACGAACGGGTCAATGTTGGCATAGGTGCCTACTGCGCCGGAGATTTTGCCGAACTGAACGCCGTCCGCCGCATGACGGAAGCGCTCCAGGTTACGTTTCATTTCCTCGTACCACAGCGCCATCTTGAGGCCGAAGGTTGTAGGCTCGGCATGTACGCCATGTGTGCGTCCCATCATCGGGGTGTCCTTGTAGGCAATTGCTTTGTCTTTAAGAATCTCAATGAAGTTGATGATGTCCTTCTCCAGAATCTCGTTCGCCTGACGCAGCAGGTAGCCAAGCGCTGTATCCACAACGTCCGTGGAAGTCAGTCCGTAGTGCACCCATTTGCGTTCTGCCCCCAGACTCTCGGATACGGCACGCGTAAAGGCAATAACGTCATGGCGGGTTTCAAGCTCAATTTCATTGATCCGGTCAATGTCGAATTTCGCATCCTTGCGCAGCTTGGCGGCATCTTCATGCGGAATGACTCCCAGCTCGGCCCAAGCCTCACATGCACAAATTTCCACTTCTAGCCAGGCGTTGAATTTATTTTCTTCGGTCCAGATGGCTCGCATTTCAGGTCTGCTGTAACGTTCGATCATAGCTTTCAGTTCCTCCAAAGGTTAGTTTGCTCTACCCAGGACAGCCCGTCGCCGGTATCCTTGCAGAGCAGGTTGATATGGCCCATCTTCCGGCCGGTTTTGCTCTCGGTCTTGCCGTATATGTGAAGCTTAGGGGCAACCCCCAGCTTACCTGCTGCTCCATCAGCCTGTCCCGTCCGTCCGATCACTCCGTCCAGATGCTGTCCCAGCACATTCACCATAACCACCGGAGTCAACAGTGAAGTATCACCCAGAGGGAGATTGCAGATTGCGCGGATATGCTGCTCGAACTGTGAGGTCGCGCAGGCATCCATTGTATAGTGCCCTGAGTTATGCGGCCGCGGCGCCAGCTCGTTGACGAATAATTCCCCGTCCTCCGTAACGAACATCTCCACAGCCAGCAGTCCGACAGCATCCAGTCCTGTAACCAGCCGCTCGGCGAGCTCACAGGCGCGCTGCCGGATTTCCTCTGCGACACGGGCGGGCACAATGGACAGATGCAGGATGTTGTTTACATGAATGTTCTCTGCCGGGGGAAAGCTCTTTACTTCCCCGGAGGCGCTGCGTGCGGCAATGACGGAAATTTCACACTGGAATTTCACGAACTTCTCCAGCACCAGCTCCGGTGCTTCCGCTCCTTCAGCAGCGCCAGGTACCACCTGCCGGAACGCGGCTTCCAGCTCATCCTGCTGGCGGATGACGGCTTGTCCCTTGCCGTCATACCCCCCTGTGGCTGTCTTCAGCACACAGGGCAGGCCCAGCTCGGCAGCCGCGGCGGTAAGCTCCGCCAGACTGCCGACCTTGCGGTACGGGGCGACGGGCACGCCCGCCGCCTCGATCGCCGCCTTCTCGCGCAGCCGGTGCTGCGTCGTATACAGCAGCGCGCTGCCCTGCGGCACGTACGATTGCTCTGTCAGCAAGGCGGCTACGCCGGCATCGACATTCTCGAACTCGTACGTGATCACGTCCGCGCGCTGCGCCAGCTCCCGCGCCGCGTCCCGGTCGTTGTACGCCGCGGTAATCTGCGGCGTGACCTGCCCGCACGGCGCATCCGCCGCCGGGTCCAGCGCCACGAAGCGGTAGCCCATGGCGATGCCGTCAAGGGCCATCATCCGGCCGAGCTGGCCGCCGCCAAGCACGCCGATCGTCGTCTGCCCCGGCAGCAGCGTGCGGGGCGCCCCCACGCTCTTGGCCCCACCGTCTTGAACCTGCGCTCCGCGCATCTGCTCCGCGTCCTTCAGTTCCTCCTGCCTCATAAGCTCTCGCTGCTTTCCAGCACTTCGCGCTCGATTCTTTGGCGCCGAGCCTGCACCCGGCCCTGTACCTCAGGGTCAAATGCGCCGATGATCTGAGCCGCCAGCAATCCCGCATTGGTTGCGCCGGCCCGGCCGATCGCTACCGTTGCCACCGGGATGCCGCCCGGCATCTGCACGATCGACAGCAGCGAATCCAGCCCGTTCAGCGCTTTGGTCTGCACCGGCACGCCGATTACAGGCAGGCTCGTCTTCGCAGCCACCATCCCCGGCAGATGCGCCGCTCCGCCCGCTCCGGCAATAATGACCTTCAATCCGCGGCCCGCCGCTTCTTCCGCATAACGGAACATGAGATCCGGCGTGCGGTGCGCAGAGACAACCTTTTTCTCATACGGTACGTTAAGCTCCTCAAGTACGGCACAGGCATGCTCCATCGTCTCCCAGTCTGACTTGCTGCCCATGATCACTCCAACCTGCACTGACATGTTTCAACCTTCCCCTCCGCTCGATATAGAAGCTCTTTTGTCGTATGCACTCTAAGTTTGTCCTATTTCAGACCCATTTTCCATAATTCCGAAAAAAAAAGCCCGGATTCCAGACGCATGCTGCTGCGGGTGGACCCAGACTACTGGAGGAAGCAGGGGAAGACTCCCCCGGCACGGAGGGATTGCGAACAGCTCAGCCTCAAAAGCCGGCCGCTCCGGTTCAGAGCGGTGCTGAGGGCTGTCCCAGTCATCCTATTTCCTCGTAGTCCGGCAATTTACGGTTACCGGGTAGAAACTTCCGGGCCCTATTCCCGGTTTTATACGAGCTCTTCATAGGTTCAGTTTAACAATGCCCTACACTTCGTGTCAACTTAAACACGAACATTAATATATTGACACATGAAATTGTTCGCTTTTGGCTACAAAAAAAGGGAGAGACACCGAAATGCCCCGCCCTTAATTCATCTATTATTTTACAACCAGCACCGGAATCCGGGCGCTCTGCACCACATTGTGGCTGACACTGCCCAGGACAAATTCGCGTATTCCGCCGAGTCCGCGGCTGCCAATTACTATAACGTCCATTCCCTGCTCCTTGGCATAATTCAGAATCACTTCAGCCGGGGAACCCTGCAGCAGCTCAACCGTCGCATTCAGGCCTTCGGCTTCCAGACGCCCTCTGACCTCATCCGCAGTCTGTACCGCCAGATCATAATAATCCTTGTTCACTGAAGCCGGCAGAGGCGCGAGAGCTTCCCCGATGAAGAACCGGGGGAATTCGAATGCGTGTACGACGTAAATGGAAGATCCGGGAGTTACCTTAGCCAGTTCGATCGCCCGCTCAAGTGCTTGATTGGAAGCTTTGGAACCGTCATAGGCGAGCAAAATTTTAGAGAATAACATGTACGCCACCTCTTTTTCATTTTGATTAACCAGCAGTCCAAGTACAAACCGCTATCTTAAAAAATACCCGTACAGCAAAATATTAAGCAGCAGCAGCAGCGGAATGCCGATCCGGAAGGAAGTATGTCTGGTTTTATGCCGTTTGCGGTACATGGCAATGAGGATGCCCAGCGCGCCGCCCATGAATGCCAGCAGAAACAGCGTCTTCTCCGGCACACGGTCCCGTCTTGCCCGGGCTTTATTCTTGTCCTCGGACATCACCACATAGGCGATAATATTAATCAGCACAAACCACACCAATACCCCTTTGACCATCGTTCCGGCCCCTCCTCCTTGCATCCTGCCCTATCTTCTATTATATTCCCCTTGCTGCAAAAAACCAATAACCTCACATAAGCTGCCAAGATTCTAACCTGCTCTGTTAAGCTTTTTGGCAGAGACACCGGACTCACGAAGCCATACCCACGACAATACCGCAGCCAGCGCAGCAGCAATACCGCCCAGCCAAAAGCCGCCCCTCAGCCCGTAAGCAGCACTCATCCAGCCCGCTACAAACGGACCGCCCGACATCCCTACTGCATAGACAGCCTGATAAAAGCCCATTGCAGTCGCCCGTTTAAACGGCGCCACATCCGAGACGGATTTACCCAGCAGCAGCGGAAAAATCAGCCCTTGCATAAACCCGTTCCCCACCTGGGTCGCACAGAGCGCGGCCAGCGTCGGCATGGACGGGATCAGCAAAGTGAACATAGCGCTCCCAGCAAAACCCAGCATCAATGTCCCCCTGTCACCCAGCAGCCTGCCGAACAGCCGTGATCCGTACAGCGTAGCTGCAGCATGAGGCACCATAAATGCCAGCGTCAGCCAGCCCAGGCTCTCCTTGCTTGCCCCGATGTCCAGCGCCTGATTCGGCGTGTATCCGAACATTGTAATGAACAGCACACAATGCGCCAGCACGGATAAAAGCGAGACCTTGACCAGCAGCGGCTCCTTCATTACGCCCGCAAGATCCTTCAGCCGGATTCCGCCTTCGCGTTTCTCCTGCCGCTGTTCGGGCAAGCGCAGAACAAGCAGCATAGCCAGTACCGCTACAACGCTTCCAACGATAAAGGGCATATTCCAGCCCCAATGCTCCACCATATAACCGCTGATCATCATGCTCGACAGCTGCGCAATTACCGTAGTGAACTGCAGCATACCCATCGCTTTTCCGGCTTCCTCTTTAGGAAAATATCCCGCGAACATCACAGAGTATACGACCCATGCGGATGCCGCAATCCCCGAAACTGCACGTGCCACCAGAGCCCATACCGGGTCTGCCCCCGCCATAAAAATCAGGCAGCTTGCTCCGCTCGCGATCAGCCCCAGATAAATGAACGGCCGCCGCCGGTTCAGAACATCCGACCCGATGCCGATCGGCAGCCGGAACAGAATCTGCATCAGCCCGTATACGCCGAGCACTGCACCGACCATAACATAGGATGCCCCCAGGTGCTCCACATACGGTGAGAGCACCGGCACATAAATATAAGAGGAAAACCAGAACATGAAGACGATTACCAAAAAGAAAATCCGGCTGCTTCCCCTCCCGCCGGGGGATTGTGCCGCTTGTACCTTCTTCTGCTGCCCTTCTGCCAGTGCCATTTCTGTTATACGCTCCATTCCTGTTCAGGCAGCTCGTCTTAGCCTTTTCTCCCGCTCCCTGTCTTAAAAGTTAATCTCAGTTCTTACAATACAGCATATCACGACATAGATGTAACATTATCATTATGCAAAGATTTCTGCTATCGCGTAAGTAAAAATAACAGGATCATCCCGCAGCTATGACCGGTATGGTCATCCGAATCAAAACAAGACTGCGGAGAGACTCCACAGTCTTGTTCCCTTCCGAGGAACGAACCTTGCGTGACTTACATCGTCCTCTGCAGATCACTTCTCCTAACACAGATGATTAACACACTATGTTATTTCCCTTTCGCCTTGGCCTCCATGGCCGCTTTCAGCAGATCGCCAAGGTTCGAGCCGGTACTTTCCTGCTTGCTGTACTGCTGTACAAGCTTCTGCTGCTCACGTTTGTTGATATGCTTGTGGTCTTTATCCATCGTCTCCGTTATCCCGCAGCTGAGACACTGCACATACAGACCGGCTTTGCCCTCTTTAAGCTCCATTTTCTTGTGGCATTGCGGGCAGCGGCGGTTCGAGAGACGCTTCTCGCCGGCCCGGGTATAACCGCAATCGTCTGCCGGGCAGACCAGCAGCTTGCCGCGCTTTGTCTTCTTCTCCAGCATTCTTGTCCCGCATTCCGGACAATGGCTGGCCGAGACATTATGCGGCTTGTATTCCGCTCCGCTGCTCTTGACACCGGAGACCAGCTCCTGTGCCATGCTGCGGATGCCCTGCAGGAACGGCTCCGGCTTGCCCTGGCCGCGGGCGATCCGCTCCAGCTCCCCTTCCCAGCGTGCTGTCAGCTCCGGCGTGCGCAGCTCCGCTGACACCAGCCCGATCAGCTGCTTGCCCTTGCCTGTCGGATGCAGCAGATTGCCTTGGCGTTCGATCGTATCGGAGCTGACCAGCTTCTCGATAATGTCGGCGCGGGTCGCCGGCGTACCAAGCCCGTGCTTCTCCATCTGGGTCAGCAGCGAAGCTTCATTATAACGCTTGGGCGGCTGTGTCCGGCCAGGACGCACTATACAGCGCTGGACCTTAACGGTTTCCCCCTCGCGCAGCTCCGGCAGCTTCACACTGCCGGCGGCTGGTTCATCCGTTGAGTTCTCTTCTTCGTCATCACTGCTCATATCCCCGCCATAAACCTCGCGCCAGCCGGCATCCTTTACTGTCGTGCCTTTGACATGGAAGCTCTCGCCTTCAACGCTAACTGTCACTGCTACAGCATCATAACGCGCCGGCGGATAGAACAGGCTTATAAACCGGCGGACAATCAGATCATAGAGCTTCCGCTCCTCCGTGTTAAGCTGGTTCAGCAGCACCGTCTGTTCCGTTGGAATAATGGCATGGTGATCGCTCACCTTGCTGTCATCCACAATCCGTCTGGTGATCGGCAGCGGCTTGCGCAGCAAAGGACGAGCCAGAGCAGCATATGGCCCTACAGCAACACTATCCAGACGTTCTTTCAATGTACCCGTCATATCAGAAGTCAGGTAACGGCTGTCCGTACGCGGATAAGTGACCAGCTTATGCTGCTCGTAGAGTTTCTGAAGCACACTTGAGGTCTGCTTGGCCGAGAAGCCGAACTTGCGGTTGGCATCCCGCTGCAGCTCTGTGAGATCATAGGCCAGCGGATGCGGCTCGCTTTTTTCACTTTTCTGAACCTTGGCTATCCGGCCTGCTCGTCCAGTCAGCTTATCTTTAAGTGCAGCCGTCTTCTCCTTATCAAAAATCCGTCCGTCTCCGCCCTGAGCACGCCACCCCGCCTGAAAGCTGCCAAAATCAGCAGTAAGCAGCTCATACTCTTGGGAACGGAACCCGGTAATCTCGTTTTCCCGGTCCATGATCATCCCCAGAGCCGGTGTCTGTACCCGGCCCGCTGACAGCGGTGCACCGAACTTGCAGGTGAGTGCCCGGGTTACATTCAGCCCGATCATCCAGTCTGCCTCGGCACGGCAGCGCGCCGACTCATAGAGCCTGTCGAAATCCCGCCCGGGACGCAAGGAGGCAAATCCCTCTTTAATCGCTTTATCCGTCTGCGAGGAGATCCACAGCCGCTTAAACGGCTTCCTCCAGCCGGCCATATTCATAATCCACCGCGCCAAAAGCTCTCCCTCACGCGCAGCATCCGTAGCCACGATCAGCTCATCAATATCCTGCCGCTTCATCAGCTGCTGTACCGCTTTATACTGCTGGCTGGTCTCCCGCAGCACCTTCAGCTTCGCCTTCTCCGGCAGGATCGGCAGATCCTCCAAGGCCCAATTTGCAAACTTACTATTATAATCCTCCGGCTCCGCCAGGCCGACCAAATGCCCGAGCGCCCAGGTTACTATATATTTAGGACCTTCAATATAGCTTTTCTGTTTATTTCCGCAGCCCATTACGCGTGCAATCTCACGCGCTACCGAGGGCTTTTCCGCAAGCACCAGTGTCTTCATGTTTCTCTCCTTTCCTAATTCATTTATTATATCATGCTAGTCCAGCATTATTGTCCCGGAAGAGGCGGATTCTCTTTTATATTGAAGCCCCAATTTGAGAGCAATCGGCTTGACCGGTGCGTAAGCAGTACCATCGTAGACAATCGTATCTTCGGCTCTTGTATTCACTTCTGCAGCTTTTCCGTTCAGAGTAAGCGTGATTTTCCCGTTTGCCACTTTTATCCCTGCACCCAGCCTAGTGGCCAGATCCTTTACTGAACAATATACCAGTCCGTTTGCCCCTTCAAAAGATGGCTGTTTTGTATATACAACCGGCTTGTCTTTATATAGAATTTGTAGAGGACTGGCAAACGTAAAATATTTATCCGAATCAGCTATCGAATTCACATAGTCCCACTTATTGAACCAGCTTCCGCCAGGCAAATCTTTGGTTACGATCCCGGTCAGTATTTCCACATTAACATTTCTGATGTATTCTGGATGATTCGTCGTAAACGGCAGATACTGCAAAATGGTATTTGTATGCCATCTTACCTCCATGGGTCCTTCTCCGCGATAAGGTAGCTTTATAATTCTGATCTGCTTTTGATTTTTGATATCGTATATTCTTACCTGCTCATCTTTATATTTGTAAGTTGCCGTATCATATGACGCTTCAAAGCTCGCTAAATAGCGATTGTCCGGTGAGATCTGCACCTCTCTTACAAATGAGTTCCGGTCGGATATTTTATGTGCTTTACCTGCAGGATCAATCCTTATCAAGTAATCCCAGCCGCTAATCCATCGTTCAGCAAAAACTTGATTTCCAACCCGCATCTTCCACTGTGCCTGATTCCAGTTCCTGTCTTCGGATTGAATCTCCTTAATCAGATGATTGTTCGTAATTTCATAGTACTTGCCATTGCGGTTAACAATAAGCATACTTTCATCTACAGAAGCACTGTCATTTGAAATGAAATATTCGAATTGCCGCTGGCTGAGCAGCTCATCCTTTACACCAATTACCGCATCATTTTTCTTTAATTCCATAATTGAATTATTTTGGGACAGAGCTATTAGAGACGTTACGTTTGTATTATGATTTTTGACTGTATAAATATCTGTATCTATATAGAAATCGCCTATCTCTACTCCAGATATATTGTAGTCTATGTGTTTATCTTCAATCTTTTGATGATCTAATGATGTGAAATAAGTAATGTATGGGGGAATCAGCTTTCTTTGATAAGTTTCAGTTCTCAGCAATTTTAATTCTTTGGTGGAATAATTGAACACATACAATCTTTGTTCATTGGATTCAGTATCCTTAAGCTCGTATTCTTTCCACACTGTATTTGTAAAAAGAGTCCCCTCATATATCCCATACCCCTTTAAAGAACCGGTTGCCTTAGTAGTATACGTTGCGCCCGAGTCTTGAAATTGAAGGCCCGTATCTGTACGGGTACTGGAAAGATCATAATTCCCGATCGGGGAAAAAGACTGTTCTTTATATTCATACTCTTCTGTTCTTCCCCCAGCTGTCTTATAATCGAGGAAAGATACGCTTACTTTCGGATAAATTAAGTTTTCTTCCTTATTTTTGGAAAAATTAATATCTATCCGGACTCTATAGTCTTCTACACCCTTCGCCTCTGTTCCACCGGGAATCAATACACAGAACCAAAACATAAATAACACTATACATTTTAACAACCGCTGCTTAACCATGCTTAACCACCTTTCATATCGATAATTTTATTTTTACATTTCCCCGCACTTTCGGCTGCTACATTAATTATGTTTTAGAATAAAAAAAGACAGCCTTCGCATAATCGCGGATCACTGTCTCACTGTTAAACGAGTATTGGGATTCATAACTCTAAAAAAGCCTCAAAAAGAGTCTGGCCTTTGCGGCCACAAACAAACAAAGCTTTATCCTGCATTGGAGAACGCCATATACTCATTTCGTCCCCAAATGTCGCCTCTTGTAAAAAAGTTATCCGGAAGCGCTTCAGCTCATTCTCTCCCCACTCATCAAGTGACAAGACGTCACAGCAGATATCGCCATACTGGGCATTATTCAAATGATTATTTGTATCGAGTCCGCTGTACCTCACCTGATAACGATACGCTTCCTCTAATAAAGTATCTTGATGAATGTTTACCTTATCAGGCAGTGGCCCAACAGAATCCCCGTTGTAATGTTCTACAGATAGCGGTAAGTCCGATGGACGCAAAATTCTCCGTTTTTCGATGTCCACCAGCGCCCATATGGAGCGCGCAACAGCAATTTCAACCTGATCCTGATCAAAAATACGATAATCTCTTTGCCACAAGGCCCCTTTAGTCCCTTTACTCCAGGTTTTAATTGTCAACTGATCATGCATCCGGGGAATCCGCTGAAATTCCAGATCCAAAGTAATTAACATCCAACCCATTCCTGCTTCCAGCATCCGCTCCAGAGTAAGACCAAGTCCGCCAACCGCGAGATCTGCTGTACGTTGCATTATCCCCAGCAAATACGATAACTTCGCCTGTGAGCGGTAATCGGTATCGCTCGCTTCTACGGAAAAATGTTCAATCCACACTGATTGATTCGTTTTATCCACTGGATTATCCCCTTGTTCTGTATAATTAGTTGTTTGAATCTGCGAAATGTTCTAGAATATCCACAAATTCTTAATAGTATTCACATTACCTGGGGAGTACCTCCCCATTCAACCGTTCTGCGTCCCTTATTCACATGTGGATAAATCTTAAGAGGCTGATCTATATATTTTTATCCACAGCAATAAGTATAAACAACTTTATCGTTAAGAACAAAAAAAGCCATTGTCGATTGCTCAACAATGGCTTCATGTGCTTGGCGGCGTCCTACTCTCCCGGGACCCTTCGGTCCAAGTACCATCGGCGCTGGAAGGCTTAACGGTCGTGTTCGGGATGGGTACGCGTGGAACCCTTCCGCTATCGCCACCAAACAGGTTTTTTCCGGTCACATCACTCCCTGAAATCCTTCAGGAAAATAACCAACCTTCAAAAACATTCAAGGTTTTTCAGGAACTTGATTCCTGAAAACTGAATCCGAAACAAATCTGCGAATTAATATTGGATAAGCCCTCGACCGATTAGTATTGGTCAGCTCCATGCATTGCTGCACTTCCA
>NZ_FNDX01000026.1 GCF_900099765.1 Paenibacillus typhae
GCGTAGTCAAAGAAAGATTAGCACCGCCGAGTATGCGCTCTAAATCGTTCGCGGAACAAGTGGAATGGCTCAATCCAAAGATTCAGGGATGGAGAAATTATTACTACACGAACTACAGCCAAAAGAGATTAGCCAAGCTGGATTGGTATATTCTGCAGAGATTAACCCGGTGGTACGCGAAGAAGAGACAACGCAGAAGATGGATGAGTTCATTACCTGAAGTAAAGTATATTGCCAAGATGTATGGACTAAGAACGCTATTGTGATCTGCATGCCCATGAATGACAAACATCGGAAAGCCGTATGAGGGAAAACCTCACGTACGGTTTGATGAGGAGGGGCTGGTTTAACCCCAGCCCTTCACTCTAGTGATACAGGCCCGAAATAAAGCGGGTGATTGTCGATATTTGGCAGGATATTTAATCACCGCTTAATACTTTGCGTATATGCTTGTGCTAAGAGTGATAAAATTCACGAAGACAGGCATACAGGTGATCAAAATGAGCAAAGAACGGGCGCTGTCCCACAAGATAAAATCCATTCCCAGGTATCTTCAGCATTTGAATGTCAGGCTTAAGGAAGAGCTGCAGGAGCTCGGCCAGCTATCCGCCCTGCTGGATATCATGAACAATGAACGTCTGGATACGTATTTTCAGCCGATTCTGCAGCTGCGTACCGGTCATACAGTCGGGCATGAGGTGCTAAACCGTCCTCCGTCCTCCACCTATTTTCCGACCACAGAGCACTTCTATGAATTTGCCGGGAGGACGGACCAGATGTTCCGCTTTGAGCAGAACTGCCGGAGGATGTCACTGCTGAGGTACATGGAACGGCTGCCTCTGGAGGACCGTGCGAGAGGCACGTTAGTCTTCATCAATGTCCATCCGGGGGTGCTGAATGATACCCGTCATAAGAGCGGAGAGACGCTGGCCCTATTGCAGTCGCTTGGGCTGTCCCCGGAGCGTGTCGTGTTTGAACTGACTGAACGGCAGGCTGTGCAGGATTATATCGGCTTTGAAAAGGTGCTGTCCCATTACCGTGAGCAGGGCTTCCGCATAGCAGTTGATGATGCAGGCTCAGGCTACAACAGCCTGAAAACGCTGGTATACCTCAAGCCGGAATTCATCAAGCTGGACAAGTCGCTGATCCGGGGCATCCACGGCTGCCGCGAACAGCAGGAGCTGCTGGAGCTGATCCGGGAGTATGCGGCCCGTTCGGCCACCAAAGTCATTGCGGAAGGCATCGAAACTGCGGAGGAGCTGGTATATCTGCAGAGAGCGGGCATTGAGTTCGGACAAGGTTATGCGCTGGGCAGGCCGGGGCAGCTTCCGGTGCAGGGCAGCTGTCCTGTAGAGCCTATCAAAGCTGCTGGAAGGGGAGTCTATGGCTATGTTTCTTCAAATCGGTGAAATTGCGGAGCAAATCCCGGAGATTTCCCCGCAGCATAAATGTGAATATGTGGATCAGATTTTCAAAAGCAATCCCCGGCTGCAAGGTGTTTCCGTTACCGAAAACGGGAAAGCCGTAGCTCTGATTATGCGTATCCGCTTTTATCAGCAAATCGGAACCTTGTATGGCTATACGCTATACATGGGGAGGGCAGTGGAGCTGGTTATGGACCGCAATCCGCTTGTGGTGGACTACAAGACGCGGATTACGGAGGTCAGCCGGCTGGCGATGGACAGAAGCGAGGAGAATCTCTACGACTATGTGCTCGTTACGCATGAAGGGCGTTTGTTCGGTGCGGTGAGCGTGCGCGACCTGCTGCTGAACTTCGCCGAGATTCAGGCGGTGGCAGCCAGCTTTCTTAATCCGCTAACCGGCTTGCCGGGCAATTTGAGTATCAATGAATGGATGGTAAAAGCGCTGCTGCAGGATCAGTTCAGTGTATTATACATAGATCTTGATCATTTCAAGGCTTATAACGATACGTACGGATTCAAAGAGGGGGACCGGCTGATCCAGGCGGCTGCGGAGATTTTGAAGCATTGCGCCCTGCAGCTGGAAGGGTTCCTGGGGCATATCGGCGGGGACGACTTTATTATTTTTATCAACGACTACCAGTTTGAGGACTGCTGCCGGGCCATTATCAGGGAATTTGAGCAGGTTATAAAAGAGTTCTATCATCCGGGTCATCTGGCACAGCAGTATGTTCTGACCGAAGGCCGTTCAGGCGGCATGGAAAAAATTCCGCTGGTCTCGATCTCCGTTGCGGTTGTGACCAACCGTTTTCGCCAGTTTGCTTCAATTGAGGCGTTGTCCGAGGAGGCGGCACGGCTCAAAAAAAGATGCAAGAAGATCAAGGGCAGCAGCTATGTGGATGATTCTGACCTTGCCATGAGCAAAGTGAGCCGCTGACTGTAAGCCTGATACCGGCTGTACCGGAGCGGCATGCTTGAACAAGCTGCGTCAATGCGGTAAGATTGACAACAATAAGAGCATGCCTAGACCCTTCCGGTGGAGAGTGATGATGATGCATGGCAAAGGGTTAGACTGGTGGGGGGCGTATGAGCCTTTTCACATCATGCTGAATGACTACAGGGTCGCTGATATTGTGATAACAAGCCACGCTCAGAGCCGTTATGCGGACCGGGTCAGCCGGGAAGGAGATGCCGGTGTGGAGCCCGCTGCTTTTTTGTGGCAATGCCTGAAGCAGAATCGGATCAAGCCGTATCTGCAGAGCAAATACAACGCCTATCTGATCGATGAGGATACCGTTGTGATTGCAGAGTTCAAGGAGCTGGAGGGTGTCACCAGCCTGTCCGGCCGGCCGCTGCACGTGATGGTGATTGTCTCCTTTCTGGGGCGGATCTCGGCGACTCCACAGCTGCGTGATCTGCAGGGCTACTTCTCCCGTCTGCGGAATTCCCGCCGGATGAAGCTGATGAAGAAGCGCCGCAAACGCAGATAGCGCGGAGCAGTACGCAAAAAGGCATGCGGCCGAGGACCGCATGCCTTTTTATTAAAAAGATCGATCTATACAGCACTGAAGGAGTCTGAATACATGAATTTTCATCAGCTTCATATTTTTTATACGGTATCCGAGCAGGGGAGCTTCTCGGCAGCCGCCCAGCGGCTGCATATGACACAGCCTGCGGTTACGATGCAGGTGCAGGCGCTGGAGGATTATTTCGGGATCAAGCTGTTTGACCGCTCCAGCAAGAAGATCGTGCTCTCGGAAGCGGGACAGGTGCTCCTGCCGTATGCACGGCGGAGCATCCAGCTGATCCGCGAAGCGGATCAGGCCATGTCGGCGTTCACGCATATGCTGGAGGGGCGGCTGCAGCTCGGGGCGAGCCTGACTATCGGCGAATATGTGCTGCCGCGCCTGCTTGGGCCTTTCGGCAAAGACTATCCGAATATCTCTATTAACATGAAGGTTATGAATACTTCACAGATTATCGAGGAGATTCATAAGCATCAGCTGGACTTCGGGCTGGTTGAAGCGCCGGTAGCCCATCCGGCCATGATGCTGGAGCCGGTGATGGGGGATGAGCTGAAGCTGATCGTACCGTGGGGGCATCCGCTGGCCGATCAGGAGGAGGTTACCCTGGCAGATGCGCTTCAATACCCGTTTGTCCTGCGGGAACAGGGTTCGGGTACCCGTATTGTGATGGAGGAGCAGCTGCTCGACAAAGGTCTTGATCCGGGAGCCATGAGAATCGTCATGGAGCTGGGCAGTACCGGTGCGGTAAAATCGGCGGTAGAAGCCGGTCTGGGCATCACGATTATCTCTACGTCCTCGGTCAAGCATGAAGTGGCGCTGGGGCTGCTCAAGGTTGTCGATATTACGGATGCCTCCTTCAAGCGGCAGTTCTATGCCATTCATCTGAAGTCAACGCTGCTGCCGATCCCGGCAGTCACCTTCCTGACTTATCTGCGTGAGCATAAGGACGACCGGTAATACAGCAGGGTCCGGCTTGTGGAACAAGACAGGGTAAAGCGGGGGTATAAGATATGGGGGTACGGCTGCAGGGAAACAGGGTGATTTTGCGTGATCTGGTTGAAGAGGATCTTCGGACCATTTACTATCACTACTATGAGGCTGAGGATCAGGAATTTCAGAAGTGGGATGGTCCGTATTACAAGCTGGAAGAAGAGAGCTTTGAGAAATTTGAAGAGAGCTACCTTGGAGTGCTGGCGGTGACTTGGACCGACAAGCCGCGGTCAAGGCTGGTAATTGAAATCGACGGAAAGCTCAAAGGCACAGTCAACTGGTACTGGGTATCGGAGGAAACGGACTGGCTTGAGATAGGTATCACTATTTTTGATTCCCGTTATTGGTCAGGCGGCTACGGAACCGAGGCTTTCAAAATGTGGATGGCTTATCTGTTTGCTTCAATTGATACAGTCCGCCTAGGCATTGCCACCTGGTCGGGTAACGTCAGGATGATGGGGCTGGCCGCCAAATGCGGGATGGCGCTGGAGGGGCAGATCCGGAAAGCGCGGATAGTCCGCGGCGAATATTACGATGCAATCAAGATGGGCATTCTGCGTGAGGAATGGGAGCGCATGAATCCGTCAATACACATGAAACGCGGGGTGGCAGAAATGAACAGTCAGCAGGATGATTTCACGGTAAAAGAAACCGGCCGGACCGGTCTGCAGGGATATGCCGACCTGCATAGCCATACGCAGGCTTCGGACGGCATGCAGCCGTCTGCGGAGAATGTTCGGATCGCCTTTGATAAAGGGCTGTCGGCAGTAGCCATAACGGATCATGATACCGTCAGCGGCGTTGCGGAAGCGCTGGAGGCAGGACGCAAATACGGTATTACTGTCGTACCGGGAGTAGAGATCAGCACCCGTGCTGAAGGCAAGGAGATACATGTTCTGGGCTATTATATAGACACTGAGCAGGAGCTGTTTCTCTCCAGGCTGGCAGCCCAGCGGGATACCCGGGCTGCCCGGAACGAAGCGATCCTGGCCAGGCTGCGTGAACTTGGTATTGAGATTACACTGGAGCAGGTGCTTGCCAATCTCGGCCGTGCATTAAAGCCCGACGAGAGCATCGGGCGGCCGCATATTGCCGATGAACTGGTGCGGCTCGGGGCTGCTGCCGATATGCGTGATGCCTTTGACAAATATCTTGCAGAGGGCGCCGCAGCCTATGTATCACCACCGCGCATTACACCGGAGGAGGCCTGTAAGTGGATCATTGAAGCAGGCGGGGCGCCGGTGCTCGCCCATCCCGGCATTTACGGCGATGATGAGCTGGTACGGGGCATTATTGCCCGCAGCGGGCTGCGCGGCATCGAAGCGCATCACTCGGACCACAGCCCACAAGATGCTGCACGTTATATAGTGATGGCAGAGCAATACGGGCTGCTGGTTACCGGCGGCTCGGACTTTCACGGTGCGCGCCAGGGCGTCATATTCCATGGCGATCTGGGCAGCGTAAGCGTGCCGGCGGATGTGCTGAAGCAGCTCCGCGATGCTGCAGATAATCGCAGATAACCTTGATGGCTGCACCCTTATGATGTGCCGCTGGCTCTATGAAACTGTCAGCTGCTCTATTAACCGGAGCAGCGTCCAAAAGAAAAGCCGGACCGCAGGAAGTTATACTTCCCGCGGTCCGGCTTATTGTGCTTTATGAGGGTTCAGCTTCTCAGCGTATTCGGCAGGCTTTTAATCCGCTCCTCATCCGGTGTGACAAACAGCGTCTTCTGATGGTCATAAATGACGAAGCCGGGCTTCGCACCGCTTGGCTTGCGGACATGGCGGATCAGGGTGCAGTCAACCGGAACGCTGCTCGACTGCTTGGCCTGGCTGTAATAAGCAGCCAGCTGTGCCGCTTCCTCCAGGGTGGCATCTCCGAACGCCTCACTGCGGATCACGACATGCGAGCCGGGAATGTCCTTGGTATGCAGCCAGGTGTCATTAGGCGAGGCCAGGCGGTTCGTGACGTATTCGTTCTGCAGGTTGTTCTTGCCGACATAAATATCCACACCCTCGGATGAGGTATACACCTGGACGGTCGGCCGGGTAGCCTTCTTTTTCTTTTTACCCTTTTTGCTGCGGTCGCGCAGGTAGCCCTGGCTGACCAGCTCATCGCGGATCTCCTCGATATCGTTAAGCGAGGCATGGGCAAGCTGCTGCAGCAGCGTCTCCATGTAGGTGATCTCTTCATGTGTCTTGGCCTGCTGCTCTTCAATCACAAGCAGGCTGTTCTTGTACTTGTTGTACTTCTTGAAATAACGCTGCGCATTGTCAGACGGAGTGAGCAACGGATCAAGCGGAATCGTGAGTTCTGCCTGATTTTCATCGTAATAGTTCACCAGCCGGGCTTCCTTGTCTCCTTTGGACACAGCGTGCAGGGAGGCAAAAAGCAGCTCTCCCCAGATCCGGTACTGGTCCGCATCATCCGCTTCCTCCAGATCCTTTTGCAGCTTGGCCAGCTTCTTTACATTCTTGCTCCGCTCGTTGGTTAGAAAACGTATAAGGTCAGCGACCCGCTGCTTGACTGTATCACGTTCTGCCTTATCCCCGTAATATTCCTCCAGGCAGCTGCTGATCGTGCCGTAATGCCGTACTTCTTCGCCCAGTAAAGTCAGAGGAATGGCGGAAAAGACCGGCTTGCCCTTGGCATTATTGCCGGAAACAGGTTCGAACCGGGACTCTCTTACAGGCGTCATTACGGAATCAAAGGCTGCCCACAGCTTTCCAGGTGCCTCCGGATGCTGCGATACAACCTCCTTGCCTGCCCTGTACAGAATTTCTCCGGCAATCAGGGGGCTTATCCCGCTGAAAGCATGTACGATCCAGCCTGCAGGGTCAGCTGAAGGAGCAGGTCCCCCGCTTCCGTCCTGCACCGGTCCTTCCAGCGACCGCAGGAGCTCGGCAATATCTCCTTCGATCATGTCCTCAGGCTCAGCCTTTTCTTCGCTTTCACCCAGCAGTGCGGCTTCCTCAGCGTCTGCCATCAGCTTGATGAATGCCTCTTTGCCTACCTCCAGCGGATTCAGCTTATGCTGCTGCGGCGGCTCGGTGTAAGCGGCCCCTGGCATGACAACCCGGTAGCTGCTGATTGACGGGGTCACATGATGGATGCCGTCAATGATCGTACCGCTGGCAAGATCGGTAAGAATGATGTTGCTGTGTCGGCCCATCAGCTCGATGATCAGCTGTTTGGCCGAGACATCCCCAAGCTCATCACGGGTCCGGATATTGATATGGATGATCCGCTCCATGCCGACCTGGGCAATGCTCTCAATGGTTCCGCCTTCACAATGCTTGCGCAACAGCATGCAGAACATCGGCGCCTCCGCCGGATTGACGCTGCTGCGTTCGCTCAGGTGCAGGCGGGGATAGGTCGGGTTCGCAGACAGCAGCAGCTTGCCTCCGCCTCCTGCGCCGCGCAGGATGAAAATAAGATCGTGTGTGCTGGGCTGATATATTTTGCCGACGCGCGCACCGATAAAGGCCTGAAGCTCGTGCACGATCGCTCTGGTAACAATACCGTCTAATGCCATGTTAAAAGCTCTCCTGTCGCAAAAAGATTAAGTGCTACTCCCTATGATGCCATACATTAACACATTCGCGCAAAAGGGAAAGCAGACGGGCAGTGATATTTTGGGACGACCATGAATACACTTGGTCATGAACAGGTGGAAAAGCTGTGCGCCGCCGGAAGTCAAGAAACGACCGGGAGGGGAAAGAAACGATATGGAACAAAAAAGCTGGCACCGGCTCGGTGCAGAGGAGCTGCAGAAGCTGTTCGGCGTTCAGCCGGGATCGGGCCTGAGCGCAGAGGCAGCTGAGGAAAGACGCAAGGAGAGCGGGTTCAACGAACTGTCGGAGGGAAAAAAAATCTCGCCGCTGACCCTGCTGCTTAACCAGTTCAAGGATTTTATGGTGCTGGTGCTGATGGGGGCAACGCTGGTATCCGGCCTGCTGGGCGAGTACCTCGATGCCATTACGATTGTCGCCATTATCCTGCTTAACGGGGTGCTTGGCTTTGTGCAGGAATTCAGGGCCGAGCGCTCGCTGCGGGCGCTGAAGCAGCTGTCGGCTCCTAATGCCAAAGTGCTGCGCGGTGGCAGGCAGGAGCTTATCCCGGCCAGATTGCTGGTTCCCGGTGACATCGTGCTGCTGGAGAGCGGCGACCGTGTTCCGGCCGATGTCCGCTGGCTGGAATGCAGTGCGCTGTATGCCGAAGAATCGGCGCTGACCGGCGAATCGCTGCCTGTATCGAAGCATGCCGATGCCATTCCTGCTGCCGAGCTGCCGCTTGGCGACCAGAAAAATATCGGATTTATGGGCACAATGATTACCCGCGGCACAGGCAAAGCGGTTGTTGTCCGCACCGGTATGGATACGGAGATGGGGAAAATTGCCGATCTGATCCAGAACACCGAATCGCAGGAAACTCCGCTGCAGCACCGTCTGGAGCAGCTGGGAAAAATTCTGATTTATGTTTCGCTGGGTCTTACCATAGTGGTTGTGCTTGCCGGTATCCTGCACGGGCAGCCAGCAGCAGCGATGTTTCTTGCCGGCGTGAGCCTTGCCGTAGCCGCTATTCCCGAAGGGCTGCCGGCGATCGTGACGATTGCGCTCGCGCTTGGCGTGCAGCGGATGATTAAACGCAAGGCCATCGTACGCAAGCTTCCCTCTGTGGAGACACTTGGCTGTGCTTCGGTGATCTGCTCTGACAAGACAGGCACGCTGACCCAGAACAAAATGACGGTGACGCGTGTCTGGAACGCCGGACGGATTCTGGAGGTGACCGGCGAGGGCTATGCCCCTTCCGGGCAGATTCTGCAGAAGGGCAGACCGGTTGATCTGAAAAATGATCAGAATCTGCGGCGAATGCTGCAGATCGGAGCACTCTGCAGCAATGCCGAGATTGTTGAAACCTTCCCGGCAGAGCTGCGCGGCAAACGCAAGGGGAAGGAAAAGGCGGAGTCCGCGGATAATCCGCTCAGCAGCCAGCCGGTGTGGGAACTGAAAGGTGATCCGACGGAGGGCGCACTGGTAGCTTTATCCGCCAAAATGGGTCTGACTGCACAGTCGCTCGCAGTTACCTATACAAGGGATCAGGAATTCCCGTTTGATTCGGAACGCAAGCTGATGTCCGTCGTCGTCAGCCATCCGGGCGGGCGGATGATTTGCACCAAGGGTGCACCGGACGTTCTGCTGAACAGCTGCACTTATATGCTGTGGGAAGGTGCGGTTGTGCCGTGCACCCCGACGCTGCGGCAGAAGGTGCTTGAAGCGAACGAGGAGATGGCCTCCGGCGCACTCCGGGTGCTGGGCATGGCATACCGCGATCTGCGCTCCGGTGAGGCAGCCGGCAGTGAGAAGGAAGCGGAGAGCCAGCTCGTCTTTGCCGGGCTGGCCGGCATGATCGACCCTCCGCGGCGTGAAGTGCGAGATGCGATCAGTGTTACCCGCCGGGCGGGGATCAAGACGGTAATGATTACCGGCGATCACGGCACGACGGCTGAAGCGATTGCCCACCAGCTCGGCATCCTGCAGCGCGGCGGAACCGTGCTGACCGGTACGCAGCTTAGCCGGATGGATGACGACGAGCTGGATAAGGTGTCCGATAATGTGCATGTTTACGCGCGTGTATCTCCTGAGCACAAGCTGCGGATCGTCAAATCGCTGCAGCGGCGCGGCCATGTGGTTGCCATGACCGGCGACGGCGTCAATGACGCTCCCGCGATCAAAGCGGCGGACATCGGCATCTCCATGGGCATTACCGGCACTGATGTTACGAAGGAAGCTTCAGCGCTGGTGCTCGGCGATGATAATTTCTCAACGATTGTTGCTGCAATTGAGGAAGGGCGGAATATTTACGAGAATATCCGCAAATTCATCCGTTATCTGCTGGCCTCCAATGTCGGCGAGATTCTCACCATGTTCTTCGCCATGATGCTCGGCCTGCCGCTGCCGCTGGTGCCGATCCAGATTCTCTGGGTTAACCTCGTAACAGACGGCCTGCCGGCGATGGCTCTTGGGGTAGATCAGCCGGAGAAGGATCTGATGGAGCACAAGCCGCGCGGGGCCAAGGAGAATATTTTTGCCCGCCGTCTCGGCTGGAAGATTATCAGCCGCGGCCTGCTGATCGGGCTCTGCACACTTGGCGCCTTCTGGCTGACGCTGCGCACCGCTCCGGGCAGTGCGGAGCAGCTGATCCGCGCACAGTCTGTAGCCTTCGCTACCCTGGTTATGGCCCAGCTGATCCATGTGTTTGACTGCCGCAGCTCGCGCTCTGTATTCCACCGCAACCCGCTGCAGAATAAAGCGCTGGTGCTGGCTGTCCTGTCATCCGTGGTGCTGATGCTGCTCGTCATGTACCTGCCGGTGCTGCAGCCGGTCTTCAAGACGGTGCCGCTGAACTTCCGGGAATGGTGCCTGGTATTCGTAAGTGCAGGCATCCCGACATTCCTGATGGGAGCAGGCAGCGTATGGGGCGGCAAAAAGAACCGCAGCAAGAGCGGCGGCCGTCCGGTGATGAAAAGTACAAAAATTTCAGCATAAAATCAATAGCATTGTCCCCGCTCCTTGAGGTATGCTTGGTTCACATGTGAATGCTAACAAACCTTTTAGGAGTGGACCTTTCAATGGAATTTACAAAAATGCACGGTCTTGGAAATGACTTTATTATCGTATTCGGCGAGCAGGAGCTGCCGGCTAATGCTGCAGAGCTGGCAGTGAAGCTGTGCAACCGGTTCTTTGGAATCGGTGCCGACGGGCTTGTATACATTCTGCCATCCGAACGCGGCGACTATATGATGCGCATTATGAACTCTGACGGCTCGGAAGCTGAACAATGCGGCAACGCCATCCGCTGTGTTTCCAAGTACGTCTATGAGCACGGGCTGGTGGAGTCGGAGGAAATTGTGATCGAAACGATCGGCGCAGGCGAGCAGAAGGTATCGCTGAAGGTGAAGGACGGTGTGGTTGAAACCGTAACGGTGGATATGGGGGAGCCGGTATTGTCCGGCACACAGATTCCCGTTGCTATCGATGCCGAGCCCGTACTTGATCAGCCGATTGAAACGGATGGGGCTGAATTCAAGTTTACAGCCGTTTCGATGGGCAATCCTCACTGTGTGATCTATGTGGATGATGCTGTGAGCTTTGATCTGGCAACCTGGGGACCCAAGCTGGAGGTTCATCCCTTGTTCCCCAGAAAGGTCAATGTAGAGTTTGCAACCGTCCGTGACCGCGGACATGTGGATATGCGGGTCTGGGAACGCGGTGCAGGTCCTACCCTGGCCTGCGGTACTGGGGCCTGTGCAACGCTGGTATCGTCTGTGCTGAACAATCTGACAGACCGCTCGGCGGTAATCAGCCTTAAAGGCGGAGATCTGTTCATCGAATGGAATGAACAGGATAATCATGTGTATATGACCGGTCCGGCTCAGGTGGTCTATACAGGTTCTGTGGAAGTGTAATCAGGCAGGCTCTGTACTCACATTATACTGCAGCAGCTAATAAAAGGATGTCCGGTAAGCCACGCGGCTTGCGGACATCCTTTTTGTGCTGCATCTGGTGTGATCATCCGAATAATGGCAGAAGGAACCGCGAATAATAGGAACCATTATCAGAAGGGGGGAGTCCGATGAGCAGCGGGCGGCGGAACATGGACAGCCAGGCGGAGGCAGCCGGTCTGACGGGCAGAGGCGGCAGAACATCCGGATTAACAGAAGATCTGGACGAGACGATCCTCAATATCCGGACCGAGCTTGGAGAGAGCCCGGACCTTAAAGTGCGCAGACTTCAGATCGGCGGAGAGCGCAGTGTCCAGGCGGCGGCAATCCATATCAGCGGGCTGGCGGATCCGGCTGCCGTCAATGAATTTGTAATCGGCTCACTCCTGGCGGAGCCGCAGAAGCTCCCGGAAAGTGCAGCAAATCCTGCCCGGATTCAGGCGGTGCTGCTGGACGGCATTCTTGAGCTGGGGGATGCAGAGGTCACGGACGGCTGGAATGATCTGCTGCTGGCCGTGCTGTCTGGAGATACGGCTGTACTTATCGAGGGCTGCATGAGTGCGGTTCTCTGTGATACCAAAGGCGGGGAGTCACGCTCTGTAGAGGAGTCATCTTCCCAGATGGTCGTACGCGGGCCAAAGGACGGGTTCGTGGAATCTGTAGCCACCAACATATCCCTGATCCGCCGGCGGATCAAATCACCGAAGCTGCGGCTGGAATATACGAGAGTCGGCACAGAAACACAGACCCATGTAGCTATGCTTTATATGAAGGAACTGGCAGGCAAGGATCTGGTGGAGGAAGTCAGGAGCCGGCTGAACAAAATAGCGATAGACGAAGTGCTGGAATCGGGCTTCATCGAAGAGCTGATCCAGGACAAGACGTTCACTCCTTTCCCGACCATTTTTAATTCAGAACGCCCCGACGTAGCAGCAGGAAATCTGCTCGAAGGCAGGGTGGTCATCATTATTGACGGAACCCCGTTTGTGCTGATTCTGCCTGCAGTGTTCACCCAGTTTTTCCAGTCCGCGGAAGACTATTCGCAGCGCTTTGACATTGCGATCCTTATGCGGCTTGTCCGGTATGTCAGTTTTATAGTACTACTGCTAGGCCCTTCAGTGTATATTGCCTTAACAACCTATCATTATGAAATGATTCCGACTACCCTGCTTATTAATCTGCTCTCACAGCGGGAAACCGTGCCGTTCCCGGCCTTTGTTGAAGCGCTGTTAATGGAGGGGGCTTTTGAAATCCTTCGTGAAGCCGGTGTGCGGATGCCGCGTGTCATCGGACAGACCGTTTCGGTTGTCGGGGCGCTGATTCTCGGTTCAGCGGTTGTTGAGGCCGGCATTATTACTCCCATTATGGTTATCGTTATTGCCCTGACAGGTATTGCGAGCTTTGCCATCCCGTCATATAACATGGCGATTGCCGGTCGGATCATCCGTTTCGGATTTCTGCTGCTGGGCGGGATGTTCGGCTTCTACGGCATTACGCTCGGCCTGATCGTGCTGGTAGCGCATATGAACAGCCTGCGTTCATTCGGTATTCCTTATTTATCGCCGTTCGTGCCGTTGTCAGTAAAAGGGCAGAAGGACACCCTGCTCCGGCTGCCGCTCTGGCTCATGAAATCCGGCAAAACACCGGCACAGCTCAGGAAGGAAATGCCGGATTACAAACGGGTGACAACCGGCCATGAAGCTGCGCTGGCGCCGCTTATACGCAATAACGATGCTGCCGGCAGGAAGCAGGACAGGGAGGATGGGCGAGATGAAGAAAAGTAGTTTTTCTTTGGTTTTGCTTATTGCGATCCAACTGGTCATTCCGCTTGTGCTGGCCGGATGCTGGGACAGCGTCGAGCTTAACCGCCGGGCAATCGTGTCCGGTGTCGCCATAGACCGCGGAGAGGGGGAGGCCGAAAAATATGTCCTCTCCTTCCAGGTCATTGTCGCCGACGAAATTTCCGGAGAAAATACACGCGGCATTTCACCCGTCGCTCTGTATACAGGCAAGGGGCACACGATGTTTGAGGCGCTGGCTAATGCTTCCCGCCAGACTGCCCGTTTTTTGTCCCTCGGCCATATACGTGTACTGGTTATTTCCGAAAAGGTGGCGCAGGAGGGCATCAAGGATATGATGGATGTGCTTGAGCGGGAAAGCGATACCCGGTTAACCAGCCTCATGTTTATTTCCAAAGGACAGCAGGCCCGCGAGATCATGTCAACCATGACCGTATTCAGCAAAATTCCCGCTAATGATCTTGTGGAGAAGCTCGATACGACCTCCAAGCAGTTTGGTTACAACTACCGGATGGAAGTTGACGATGTAATCAGGGGAATTCAGCTCAGGGGCGGGGGGCCGGTCATTAACGGTGTCATTATTGACGGCAGCCGTGAAGGTGCGGATACGAATGACAACATGAAAACCATTGCCCCGCATGCAGTCATCAAGGTAACGGAGCTCGCTGCTTTTAAGGATGACAGGCTGAAGGGCTGGCTGAAGGGGAATACTGCGCTGGGGACAGCACTTTTGCACAATAAAATCAAAGGGTATCCGGCAGTCATCCGGTATCCGGGTTCAGGCTTTATAGCCTTTAATGTATACCAGTCCCAGCTTGAAGTAAGGGTCAAGGCAGCTGATCCGGAGCATCCTGTTTTTATTGTGAAAATAAGCCAGCAGGTTTCAATCAAGGAAAGTCCAAACAGCCTGGATCTGACTTCCCCTGAGACCCTTCAGAATCTGTCGCCCCTGCTGATAGAGGATACCGCTACAAAAATCAGGGCAGCCATTGAAACGGCCAAGAAATATAAGAGTGACTATATCGGGTTCGGACAGGTAATGGAGCGCAAAAATCCGCAAGGCTGGAAAAAGGTAAGGGATCACTGGGAGGATGTCTTTGCAGCCTGTGAATTCCGGATAGAGGCCGATGCGGTCATCAGGCATACCGATATTCGCAGCAACTCATTTCAGATTAATCCGTAGAGTGGTGGAGGAATAGTATGGGAAAAGTAAAAATAGGATTGCTCCAGTTTTTCAGCATTACAATTCTGTTTGAACTGGGGACTTCCCTGGTGGTCAATCTGGGCATGGCGGCCGGCAGGGATGCCTGGCTTTCAATTCTGATCGGCTCACTGGCCGGCCTGCTGATGTTTTCGGGGTATGCCTATCTGTACAGAAAACATCCGGATCTAACATTTATAGGCTACACCCGGAAGCTTCTGGGCAAAACCGCAGGGACACCAGTTGCGCTGCTATACATTATCTTGTATATGAATCTTTCCGGCAGGGGGCTCCGTGACGGCAGCACGATGCTGGCGATGGCCTCGATGCACAACACACCCCTGTTCATTCTGAGCATGCTGATGATTTTGTCGAGCTCCTATGTGCTGCATAAAGGCACGGAGGTCCTGACGAGGACTTCGCTGGTATTTACTACAATTGTATTAATGATCGGTTTGTTCAGTATGATTCTGCTCATCCTTTCCGGTTCAATTAATCTGCAGCATCTGATGCCGGTGCTGGAGAATGGCTTGTGGCCGGTAATGGATTCCGTGGTGCATCAAAATTATATGTTTCCATTCGGGGAAATGATCGTCTTTACCATGCTCATGCCCTACCTCTCCGATGTCCGCAAAGGGCCGTGGGTCATTGCTGCAGCCATGCTCGTTTCCGCGCTGCTGCTCAGCGCCACGATCGCCCTTAATATCTCGGTGCTGGGGGCGGATATCGCAAAGCGTTCCCAGCTGCCGCTGATGCCGACAATCAGCAAGATTTCTATATCGGATTTTATCCAGCGGGTGGATATCTTTGTGGTGATGGTGCTGATCATCGGGGTCTTTTTCAAAATGTCGGTCTTTTTCAGCGCCGCCCTGATCGGAATCTCGGAGTTGTTCAATCTCCCGTACCGGCGGATGCTTTATCCCTGTACACTGATCATCCTGTTTACTTCAATGCTGGATGCCCGCAGCTTCACTGAGCATCTGGATGAAGGCGGCAGGCTGCTGTACACGGTCTACCCGGTGTTCATGATTGTTATCCCTGTTATTCTGATCATTATTACGGCTGTCCGCAGCTACTTTTCGGCACCCCGTCCCGGCTGAGTGCCGCGGACCCAATAGATAATATCGGGCACTATCAGTGCGAGCAGCATGACGGCGGCTGCCAGCTTTTCCGAAGCGGAATACAGCAGGTAATCGAGGATGTAAGCAATATTCCCCCTCCCGTAGCCGAACAGCCAGTCCAGCAGATACAGATACAGAAGGGATAGTGCTGATAAAATAAGGATCACTGCATACTTGCGAAGCAGCAATCTGCGCGTTTTTCTTTTCAACCCGGAACAGTCCTTTGCTGGTTAATAAAAGTAGTATGGGCATTTTCTGTAATGCCATGCAGGTCCTCTGCCTGGCCGGTTCATATTTGGGGCTCCTGAATGCTTATCATCCATCCCGATTTATGTTACATTAGTATGAAACTAATGACAGTATAGGGGAGGTTCTTGCGGTGAAGCCGGATTTGCGCTCTGCATGGAAGAATAACGTGTTGGTCGGAGACGGGGCGATGGGAACCTTTTTATATCAGAAGGGCTTCCCTGTCGGCATCTCCTATGAAGAATTGAATCTGAACTCTCCTGAGGTCATTGAAGATGTGCACCGCAGCTATATTGAAGCCGGAGCCGTGCTCCTGGAGAGCAACACGTACTCCGCCAATTATGACAAGCTGGCCAAATTCGGCCTCGAGGGCAGAGTGGAGGATATTAACCGCGCCGGTGTGCGGATTGCGCGGAAGGCGGCGGGGGAAGCCGGTTATGTGGTCGGCGCCGTAGGCTCCATCCGTGCCGGCAAACGGGCAAATCTGTCCGCTTCCGAGCTGAAACGTTTCTACACCCAGCAATTTGCTGCGCTGCTTGAAGAGCAGCCTGACGGGATCATGCTGGAGACCTTCTATGACGTAGAAGAGCTTCACCTGGCGCTGAAGGCGGTCCGCAAGCTAAGCAGCCTTCCGGTCATCTGCCAGCTCGCGGTGGATGAGACGGCGCGTACGCTTGACGGGTTAACGCTGCCGGAGGCTTTTCATATTCTGGAGCAGGACGGGGCAGACATTATCGGCTTCAACTGCCGGACCGGGCCTAACGGCATCAAGCGCGCCCTTAGAACACTGCAGGGAAGCCTGGCGCTGCCGGTGTCGGTCTATCCTAATGCAGGGATCGCCGATTATGTGGACGGACAGTACCGCTATGGTGCCACGCCGGATTATTTCGGGCAGATGGCCCCTGTCTTTGCGGATATGGGCAGCCGGATTATCGGCGGTTGCTGCGGTACAACACCGCAGCATATCGCTGAAATCTCGGCTGCGCTGCGCGGGTATGTCCCGCAGCCTCTGCCGGAGCCGGCCGTGAAGCAGAGTGCGGGGAGCATTATCGTGCATGAGCATCTGGAGGAAGACGGTGGCCGGAGCGGGCGCGAGCCGAATCTGGTGGATCTGGTGAAGGAGCGCCATACGGTGATTGTGGAGCTCGACCCGCCGCGCGATCTTGATATCACGAAGTTCATGAAAGGCGCGGAGGCGCTGCGCAGAGCTGGAGCAGATGCCCTGACACTGGCTGACAACTCCCTTGCCGTAACACGGATGAGCAATATGGCGCTCGGCTCCCTGGTACAGGCCCGGACCGGGCTCCGGCCGCTGGTGCACGTTGCCTGCCGGGACCGGAATCTGATCGGGACCCAGTCCCATCTGATGGGCTTTGATGCGCTGGGCATTGACCATGTGCTGGCAGTGACAGGAGATCCGGCGCGGTTCGGCGATCTGCCGGGCTCAAGCTCCATTTACGATTTGACCTCATTCGAAATTATCCGGATGATTAAGCAGCTTAATGACGGGATCGCCTTCTCGGGCAAGCCGCTCAAACAGAAGGCCAGGTTTGTGATCGGGGCTGCGTTTAACCCGAACGTGAAGCATCTGGACAAGGCAGTGCAGCGGCTGGAGAAAAAGATCGCCTCCGGCGCCGATTATATCATGACACAGCCAGTCTATGATCCGGAGCTGATTGCGAATATTGCGGCAGCGACCAGGCATCTCGACATTCCGATCTTCCTCGGAATCATGCCGCTGGCAAGCGGCCGCAATGCCGAATACCTGCATAACGAGGTACCGGGTATCCAGCTGTCGGATGAGGTGCGCAGGCGGATGCAGGGGCTCGAAGGCGAAGCCGGCAGGGCAGAGGGTGTCGCCATCGCCAAGGAGCTGCTGGATGCGGCCACAGCACACTTTAACGGGATATACCTGATGACCCCGTTTATGTTCTACGACATGAGCGTACAACTGCTGGAGTATATTTGGGCCAAGCAGGGGCGCAAATTGTCCCCCTTGTTTCGCTAGTAAGAATCAATTACAATAGTGTAATGGATGTGATTCCGTTGTCATTTAGCATGACCGGATACGGTCAATCATCCCTGCAATTCGGCGGTTACAAGATTACGTTCGAAGTCAAATCGGTGAATAACCGTTACTGCGAAGTTGTGCTGCGGATGCCCCGGGATTGGACGGTTTATGAGGATATGCTGCGCAAGACAGTGCAGAACCATATCAGACGGGGACGGGTAGATGTTATCATTAACAGGGAGACCGCGGATGAGGCGGTTGCCCTGCAGGAGCTGAACCGTCATGCGGTCAAATCCTATCTGGAATCGGCAGAAGCGCTGAAGAAGGAGTTCGGGCTTGCAGGAGAGTTGACTTTGCGTGATATACTCTCTATGCCCGGTGTTATGGAACTGAAGGAGGGGCCGGCGGCTCTATCAGCCGGTACACCTGAAGAATATGCCGGGATGCTTGAGCGGGGATTAACGGAGAGCCTGGAGTCGCTGCTTCAGATGCGTGCCCGGGAAGGAAGCTATCTTGCTGCCGACCTGTCGCGCAGGCTCGTCCATCTTGAAGAGCTGCATGCGGCGATGGCAGCCCTTGCCCCGGCGGTTGTAAGTGAATACCGCGATAAGCTGCGGCAGCGGCTGAGCGAATTGAATGACGGAACGTTCCCATTTGAAGAGCATAAATTCGGAATGGAAATTGCTATTTTTGCCGACCGCTGTAACATTGATGAGGAGCTTACCCGGCTGTACAGTCATTTTGAACAATGCAGGGCCCTGCTTGATGGAAGTGAGCCGGCAGGACGCAAGCTGGACTTCCTTATCCAGGAGATGAACAGGGAGACGAATACAATCGGGTCGAAATGCAATCATCTGAATCTGGTGAATCTCACGCTTGAGATGAAGGCGGAGCTGGAGAAGATTCGTGAGCAGGCGGCGAATATGGAGTAACAGGAATTTCGGCAAGCAATGATGTAACTTATGGGGGGAACAACCGGAACATGGCAATCAAATTAATTAACATCGGCTTTGGGAATATCGTGTCGGCCAACCGTATTATTTCCATTGTCAGCCCGGAATCTGCACCGATCAAGCGTATCATCCAGGAAGCCAGAGACCGGCATATGCTGATCGATGCAACCTATGGCCGCCGGACGCGGGCCGTCATCATCACGGACAGCGACCATGTCATCCTCTCGGCCGTTCAGCCGGAGACAGTGGCACACCGTCTGTCCAGTAAAGATGACGATAACGACGAATAACAACAATTGGAGTGTACTATGTCAAAAGGATTGCTGATTATTTTATCCGGACCATCCGGCGTTGGCAAAGGCACAGTGTGTACAGCACTAAGACCCAAGATGCCTGAGCTTGTCTATTCCGTATCTGCCACCACCCGCAGTCCGCGGGAAGGCGAAGAGAACGGAGTCAATTATTTTTTCAAGAGCAGAGATGAGTTTGCGGCAATGATTGAAGCAGACCAGCTGCTGGAATATGCAGAATATGTAGGGAATTATTACGGGACTCCGCGTGATTTTGTGGAACGGACGCTGGAGAGCGGCAAAGATATCATTCTGGAGATCGAGGTTCAGGGTGCGCTGAAGGTCAAGGAGAAGTTTCCTGAGGGAATCTTTGTCTTCCTGCTGCCTCCTTCGATGGATGAGCTCAAGGACCGCATCCGCGGACGCGGTACGGAGCATCCTGATGTAATCAGCCACCGCATGTCTGTTGCCGAGGATGAGATTGGCCTGATCCGGCACTATGACTACGCCGTAGTGAATGATGAGATCGACCTCGCCTGCAAACGTATTGAGAGCATTATTATCGCCGAGCACTGCAAAGTAAGATAATAAGCGCTGCCAGGATTGAACCATATTTACAGTAAATGATGAAGAGGTGTCTTACGTGCTATATCCGTCTATTGATGAAATGATGAACAAGGTTGACAGCAAGTATTCGCTGGTTGTCGCTGCAGCCCGCCGGGCAAGACTGCTCCGTGAAGGCGGCAAGACTGATGTCAAAGCGCCTAAATCCCACAAGTTCGTCGGCGTTGCGCTGGAAGAAATCTATGAAGACCGCATCCTTGTAACCCGCGGCGAAGAATAGCTTCCGCTTCTTGCTGCACCTGCAGCAGAAACAGCTCTCGTTTTAACAGCTGTTTCTGCTCCGGTCAGCCGGAATTATGTAGTATAATGTCATATGTAGCCCGTACCCGGGCTGTTCCTGACAACCGGAAGGTTGTTATTTTTTTAGAAACGGGTGCCAACCTTGACTAAAGGCGGCGCAGCCGTTTCTTCTTGCCGGTATTGGCCAATTCGGGCTATCATCCGGCTATTGATTGTCAGATCAGGTTCAATTGAGCCTGATACAGGCTTGAAACAGGGGGGATTATGATGAACAGCTTAACAGGCAAAACCATTATCCTTGGCGTTACCGGGGGCATCGCTGCCTATAAGGCGGCAGCCTTGACCAGCAAGCTGACCCAGAAGGGGGCCGAGGTTCATGTGATTATGACAGCTTCGGCCAAGCAGTTTATTACCGAGCTGACTTTTCAGTCGCTGTCCAAACAGCGGGTATACAGTGACACCTTCCAGGAGCGTGACCCCGCTTCCATCTCTCATATTGATCTGGCCGGTTCCGCCGACCTGGTGCTGATTGCACCGGCAACCGCCAATATAATTGCCAAGATGGCACACGGCCTGGCTGATGATATGCTGTCCACCACGCTGCTTGCCACTACAGCACCTGTTATGGTGGCGCCGGCGATGAATGTGCATATGTACCAGCATCCGGCTGTAGTCAGCAATATGAATACACTTGCCTCGCGCGGCGTGCAGTTTATTGAACCCGGCGAGGGGCTGCTGGCCTGCGGCTATGTAGGCAAAGGCAGACTGGAGGAGCCGGAGTCGATTGTCCGTGTGGTCGAGCAGTATTTCAACATTCAGGCTGATAGAGCTAAAGGTCCTTTAAGCGGCAAGAAAGTGATGGTTACCGCAGGCGGAACTGTTGAGCGCATTGATCCGGTCCGCTATATTTCCAATGATTCTTCCGGCAAAATGGGCTTTGCAATCGCCCGTGCTGCGCGGGCCATGGGCGCAGAGGTAACTTTGATCGCGGCACGGACAGATGAAGCACCGCCGCAGGATCCTGAAATTACCCTGGTCCGGGTGGAATCGGCACAGTCCATGCTGGATGAGGTTGTCAGCCGCTGGAACAGCTGCGATATTCTCATTAAGGCTGCTGCTGTAGCCGACTACCGTCCGAAGCATAGTGCGGATGCCAAAATTAAAAAGAGCGGGGATACCATGACGCTTGAGCTGGTTAAAACAACCGACATCCTGGAGAGCCTGGGCAAGGTGAAGGATAACCAGTTTCTGATCGGCTTTGCGGCCGAAACAGGCAATGCCGAATATTATGCGAAGGATAAGCTGGTCCGCAAAAATCTGGATCTGATCGTTGCCAATGATGTGTCCAGGGAAGGCGCCGGATTCGGCACGGATACCAATATTGTGTCCATCTACGATGCAGACGGACTGGTGCTGGATCTTCCGATCAGCTCGAAGGACGAGGTAGCACGCCGTCTGCTGACGCTTGCAGCCGAACGGATATCCGGAGTAACACGATAATGGAGATAGCGAAGGTCATTGTCGATGTTCCTGTGCGCAGCACCGACCGGCCGTTCGATTACTCTATTCCTGATGCTCTGCGGCTGTGGATCGAAGTCGGCAGCCGTGTAGCGGTTCCCTTCGGACACCGCACGGTACAGGGATTCGTCGTTTCACTGGAGTCCGGGGAGACCGAAACGGCTTCCGGACTTAAGCCGATTCAGGAGGTTCTTGACCTGCTCCCGCCGCTGTCTCCGGAGCTGGTTGAATTAGGGGACTGGATGAGCCAGCGCTATGCCTGCAGGCGGATCTCAGCCTTGCAGGCTATGCTGCCTACCGCGCTCAAAGGTAAGGCAGAACGCCTAATCTCTCTGGGTGAAGAGGCTGAAGCTGCAGATAAGCCGGCGGATGAACTGTTTCCGCTGTTCCTGGAGGAGGATCTGGAGGAGCGGACGATTATTGATTTTGTCAGAAAAGCCGGAGAAGTGACCATGAAGCAGCTGACCCGCAGCTTTCCCGGAGCTGCAGAGACGGTCAAGTTTATGCTGCGCCGGGGCATGCTTACCGAGAGCCAGTCCATCAAGGATAAAATGGGCAAGAAGAAGCTGAAGGCTGTTGACCTGGCGATCGGGCTGGCGGCAGCCCGCGAATCACTCAGCACCTTCCCTGCCCGTTCAGCCCGGCAGAAAGACGTCCTGTCCTTTCTGATTGAAATGGAGCAGATGCTGCCTATGCCGATGAAGGATCTGCTGGCCATTCTGCAGGTTACAGCGGGTACGGTTAAGGCGCTGGAAGAAAAGGGCTACATTGAAATCAGTGAAATTGAAGTTTACCGCGATCCTTACCGGGGCCGCGACTTTAAGCCAAGCTCACCTTTGCCGCTTACACCAGAACAGCAGAAGGTGTTTACACGGATAGCCCGGACGGTTGACGAGCAGCAGCATGAGGTTTTTTTGCTGCACGGAGTAACCGGCAGTGGGAAAACAGAAATTTATCTGCAGTGTATTCAGCGTGCTGTGGATCAGGGCCGGCAGGCTGTGGTGCTCGTCCCGGAAATTGCGTTGACCCCGCAGATGGTGGAACGGTTCAAGGGACGGTTCGGCAGCGGCGTAGCGGTTATGCACAGCCGTCTGTCCGTCGGTGAACGCTATGACGAATGGCGCAAGATCAGGGAAGGCAAAGCAATGGTAGCCGTCGGAGCCCGTTCGGCGGTATTCGCCCCTTTTGCCAACCTGGGGCTGATTATTATGGATGAAGAGCATGAATCCTCCTATAAGCAGGAGGAGAATCCGAAATACCATGCCCGCGATGTGGCTGTCCGCAGGGCAGAACAGGGCGGGGCAGCGGTTATTCTTGGCTCTGCGACACCTTCACTGGAGAGCTACCATGCAGCAAGATCCCGGAGTGACATTCACTTCTCGCCGGTACTTCTGGAAATGCCTACCCGTGCTCTTGGCAATGCATTGCCTAAGGTGCACGTGGTGGATATGCGGGACGAGCTGAAGGAAGGGAACCGTTCGATGTTCAGCCGCAGACTTCACGCTGCACTGGAGCGCAGGCTGGAGAAAGGGGAGCAGACCGTACTGCTCCTGAACCGCAGAGGCTTCTCCACCTTTGTCATGTGCCGCAGCTGCGGATATGTAGCCACCTGCCCTGACTGTGATATCTCGTTGACTTACCACAGCCGCAGCGACAATCTGCGCTGTCATTACTGCGGGCACGCAGAGTCCTCGCCAAAGCTCTGCCCGGAATGCGGCAGCGAGCATATCCGCTTCTTTGGGACAGGAACCCAGCGTGTGGAGGAGGAGCTGGGCAAGCTCTTTCCCGGAATCCGGGTCATCCGGATGGATGTGGATACGACAACAGAGAAGGGCTCGCATGAGAAGCTGCTGAACCAGTTCCGCGACAAAAAGGCCGACGTTCTGCTTGGCACGCAGATGGTAGCCAAGGGGCTGGATTTCCCGGATGTTACCCTTGTCGGAGTCATAACCGCAGATTCTGCATTGAATCTGCCGGACTTCCGGGCTGGTGAAAAGACCTTCCAGCTGCTTACCCAGGTAGCTGGAAGGGCCGGCAGACATCAGCTTCCAGGGGAAGTAGTCGTCCAGTCCTACACGCCCGAGCATTACTCGATCGTGCATGCCAGCGGACATGATTATTACTCCTTCGTCCGCGAAGAGCTGAAGCACCGCAGAGCCCTGCATTACCCGCCGTACTGCAGGCTGATCCTCGTCACCCTTTCGCACGAGCAGCTTCCGCTCCTTCTAAAGATGGCCGAGAATTATGCACTGAATCTGCAGGGACGGGCAAGGCAGCTCCGCTGGTTCGCCAGCCTGGACAAGCTGTCCGCGGATGCGCTTGACCTGCTGGGACCTGTCGCTTCACCGCTGCCCAAGCTGAAAGGAAGATACCGGTTCCAGTGTATTATCAAATGGCGTGGGGCAATCGATGCCATAGGGCTGGCCCGCCAGATAGCCGAGGAGCTGGAAGATTCGGTCCGCGACAACAATCTGCAGATCAGCATCGACGTAGATCCGCAGATGTTGATGTAGCTTTATGGCGTGATACAATATAGAGAATATAGAACGTTCAGAACAAGGATGGTGTACGTGTAATGGCAATCAGATTAATTGTAAAAGAACCGGATGAGGTATTGCACAAAACAGCGAAAGCTGTAACCAAAGTAACCCCGAATGTCCAGAAGCTTCTTGATGATATGGCGGATACGATGTACGATGCGGAAGGGGTTGGCCTCGCTGCGCCGCAGGTAGGAATTCTGAAGCGTCTGATCGTTGTAGATGCCGATGAGGAGCACGGACTGATCAAGCTGATCAATCCGGAAATCATAAGTACAGAAGGCGAACAGTTCGGACCGGAAGGCTGCCTGAGCATTCCGGGATTAAACGGCGATGTCCGCCGGGCAGAAACAGTAACCGTACGTGGTCTTGACCGTGAAGGGAATGAGGTTACCATTACGGGCAGCGGTCTTCTGGCCCGCGCCTTCCAGCATGAAATTGACCATCTCAACGGAGTGCTGTTTACCGATATTGCCGAGAAGGTATATGAGTACACTGCTGAGCACAGTGAGTCCGGGGAGTGAACGGAATGAAGATTGTATTCATGGGCACACCGGCTTTTGCCGTGCCTTCCCTGAAAATGCTTGTGGAGGAAGGCTATGATGTGGTGGCTGTAATCACACAGCCCGACCGGCCGCAGGGCCGCAAGAAGACGTTAATGCCTACTCCGGTCAAGGAGGCTGCCCTATCGCTCGGGCTTCCGGTGCTGCAGCCGGAGCGCCTGCGCCGGCCGGAAGCGGTGGCTGAGCTTGCTGCCTATGCTCCTGACCTGATTGTTACAGCCGCTTACGGCCAGATTCTGCCTAAAAGTGTGCTTGATCTGCCGCGCAACGGCTGCGTTAATGTCCATGGATCGTTGCTGCCGAAATACCGCGGGGGAGCGCCGATCCAGCGCTGTATTATCAACGGGGAGACGGTAACCGGTGTAACTTTGATGTATATGGCTGAAGGGCTGGATACCGGTGATATGATCTCCCGTGTCGAAGTACCGATTGGAGATGAGGACACCGCAGGTGATCTGTTTGAAAAGCTGAGCCTGGCCGGACGCGATCTGCTGAAGACGGAGATGCCGAAGCTGGCAGCGGGCCGAGTTGAAGCAGTGCAGCAGGATGACAATGAAGCTACTTATGCGCCAAACCTGAGCCGCGATGACGAGCGGATCGATTGGAATGCCGGCTCACGTGAAATCTACAACCGGATCCGGGGACTTGTCCCGTTCTCCGGGGCGTTCACCCTCTGGAACGGTGAAACCTTCAAGGTATGGTCGGCTGCTAAGCCTGCTGACCAGCAGACTGCAGCTTCCAAAGTGCCGGGCACTGTACTTGCAGTCAATGAGCGCGGTGTAGAGGTGAGCACCGGTGACGGGTCACTGCTGCTGACCTCTGTGCAGCCGGCAGGCAAAAAAGCAATGAGCGCCGGTGACTTCAGCCGCGGCGCGGCTATGAGTCCCGGGACGGTGCTGGGTTGAGCGCGGGCATGAATGGAGGCGGGCCGGGACGCAGCGGACAGCGGCCCGGACGCTATGGCGATGCCGGCAGGCAGCAGGGTAGCCGTGTGCAAGGCGGGAGCGGAGCAGCCGGGAAGAGCACGGACAGGGGAACCCGTCCGGCAGCTTCATCCCGCGCTGTGGCGCTTGATGTACTGGTCCGGGTAGAGCAAGAGGGTGCCTACAGCAACCTTTTGCTGAACAGCAGCCTGCAGAAATCCGGACTCAGCCGTGAGGATTCCGGGCTGGCTACAGAGCTGGTATATGGTACTTTGTCCCGGTTGATTACACTGGATTACGTGCTTGAGGATTTTGTAAGCAAGGGCATTGCCAAGCTGACGCCCTGGGTGCGCAATCTGCTGCGGCTGAGCCTGTATCAGATCATGTATCTGGACCGTATTCCGCCGCATGCTGCCGTCAATGAGGCGGTTAATATAGCCAAAAAACGCGGCCATCAGGGCATCTCCGGGATGGTTAACGGAGTATTGCGCAGCGTGCTGCGCGCCGGTGAGCTGCCGGTTCTGAAAAAGGGCCTAAGCGAAACTGAGCGGATCTCTATCCTCCACTCCCATCCTTTATGGATGGTAGAGCGCTGGGCTGCCGAGTACGGCACCCAAACAGCAGAAGCGATGTGCGCCGCCAATAATGAACCGCCGGCTGTCAGCGTCCGGGTGAATACAACAATGATTAGCCGGCACAAGCTGCTTGAAGAGATGCAGGCGGCAGGACTGAATGCGGCTGCTTCAAGGTTAAGCCCATACGGTATCGTCGTTAAGGGAGCCGGCAATCTGGCATTAACCTCCTGGTATTCTGACGGGTATTTATCTGTCCAGGATGAAAGCTCCATGCTGGTTGCGGAAGCTGTCGCTCCGGAGCCTGGCATGAGAGTCCTCGACTGCTGCGCTGCCCCTGGCGGCAAAAGCGCCCATATGGGCGAACTGATGAAGGACGACGGCTATATCTATGCCAACGATCTTCATGCCCACAAGGCCAAGCTGATCTCTGATCAGGCAGCGCGCCTTGGGCTGGACTGCATCACGACAGGCAGCGCAGATGCGCTTGAGCTTGCCGGTAAGCTGCCGGCGGAGTCGTTTGACCGGATTCTGCTGGATGCCCCGTGCTCCGGGCTCGGGGTAATCCGGCGCAAGCCGGATCTCAAATGGCGTAAGCAGCCGGAGGATGTGGACAGCATTGCCGGTCTACAGGCAGAGCTGCTGCAGTCCGTCTCCAGGCTGTTGAAGCCCGGAGGAGTGCTGGTCTACAGCACCTGCACAACGGAGCAGGCGGAGAACAGGGCAATTGTGTCCGCATTTCTGAAGCGGAATCCGGACTTCGTTCCGGTAAGCTTCAGTTCCCCGGTGTGGGAGCGGACCAAGGATACGGCGCTTGCTGCCGGCGACGGCATTCAGCTGCTGCCGCAGCATTTCGGAAGCGACGGATTTTATATCGCCCGTCTGCAGCGACTCTTGTAAGTTAGCAGAACGGCTGAATGAATTTTAACAGAGGTCCCGCCCGCAGATTCTGGTGCGCGGCGGGCTTCTCTTTTACCGTCTCTGAATTTTGTGTTAAAATAGGAAGAATGAGAAATAATACGCATATCCTTGAGAATATAATTTGATGAAAGAACAGGTGCTAATAATAATGAAACCTTTAATATATGATTTTACTTTGGAAGAATTGCAGCAGTGGGCAAAGGACAACGGAGAACCGGCTTTCCGCGGGGGACAGATCTTTGACTGGCTCTACGTCAAGCGGGTTAATGATTTTGAGTCGATGAGCAATCTGTCCAAGGCGCTGCGTGCAAAGCTGGATGAACAGTTCAGAATCAACGCCCTGACTGAAATTACAAAGCTGGAGTCCAAGGACGGAACAGTGAAGTTCCTGTTTGGCCTGCATGATGATCATGCAATCGAAACAGTTATTATGAAACACAATTACGGTAACAGCGTATGTGTGACGACTCAGGTAGGCTGCCGGATCGGCTGTACGTTCTGCGCCTCCACGCTGGGCGGGCTCAAGCGCGACCTGACTGCCGGTGAAATTGTTGCCCAGGTGGTCCGCTCCCAGCAAATTCTGGATGCCCGAGGCGAGCGTGTCAGCAGTATCGTAATCATGGGTACAGGCGAGCCGTTCGAGAATTACGATGCTACCATGAGATTCCTGCGGCTGATGATCCATGAAAAAGGGCTGAATATTGGACAACGGCACATCACCGTCTCTACAAGCGGTATCGTACCAAACATCTACAAATTCGCCGATGAAGACACCCAGATCAATCTCGCGATTTCGATCCATGCGCCTAATGATGCGCTGCGCTCCAAGCTGATGCCGGTTAACCGGCGTTACCCGTTTGACGATGTAATTGAATCACTGCGCTACTATCAGGCTAAGACAGGCCGCCGCATCAGCTTCGAATATGCTCTGATCGGCGGGGTCAATGACCAGCCTGAGCATGCCAGGGAGCTGGCCGGTGTTCTCAAGACGATGCTGTGCCACGTCAACCTGATTCCGGTTAACCATGTGCCGGAGCGCAAGTACGTGCGGACTTCCCGCAATGATATTTTTGAATTTCAGCGTATTCTGGCCGACCATGGCGTGAACGTGACAATCCGCCGTGAGCAGGGCCATGATATTGCGGCCGCATGCGGACAGCTGCGCGCCAAACATATGGAGTTGGGGTGAGGATATTTGATCAGAACAGTTCATGCCAGCGATGTCGGACGGGTACGTACCGTCAATGAGGATTCGGTCTGGATAGGCGCCACGCGCCACGGTTATACCCTTGGTATTATCGCCGATGGGATGGGGGGGCATCTGGCCGGAGATACGGCCAGCCGGCTTGCTCTGGAGACCATGCGGAACACGCTGGACGATTTGCCGCCTGAAAAGGCGGGCGCAGAGCTCGGTGAAGCACTGTCTTCCGCAATCATTGCAGCCAACCGTACGGTCTTTATTGAGTCATCCCGTGATGAGAAGTACCATAACATGGGGACTACTGTCGTTGCGGCTTTGCTTAACGGGGCTGAAGGTTATATCGGCCATATCGGGGACAGCAGAGCTTATCTAATCAAAGACAGTGCCGCAATTCAGTTAACCGAGGATCATACACTGGTCAATGAGCTGTTCAAGAACGGCCAGATCAGCCTGGAGGAGCTCGGCAGCCATCCGCGCCGCAATGTGCTGCTCAGGGCATTGGGAACGGATGCCGAGGTAGAGGCGGATTTGGCTCCTGTAAGCCTTGCTCCAGGTGAGCTGCTGCTGCTGTGCAGTGACGGTTTGAGCAATTTTGTCAGCCAGGAGCATCTGGGCAAGGTCGCGGGCATCCATGAGATTCCTTTAGAGGAAAGAGCGGACCGCTTACTTCAACTGGCATTGCTTGCCGGTGGCGGCGATAATATCAGCGTCGCTATGTTAGAACATCAAGGAGAGGCCGCTGTGCCCGAGACAAAGGAGTGGAACAGATGATCGGTCACGAATTGGGCGGCCGTTACCAAGTCATCGAGCGGATCGGGGGAGGGGGCATGGCGCTTGTCTACAGAGCCCATGACATCCTGCTTAACCGGAACGTCGCCATAAAAGTACTGAGAAACCAGTTTGTGCATGATGAGGAGTTCATCCGCCGCTTCCGGCGGGAGGCGCAGTCTGCCGCCTCCTTGTCGCATCCCAACGTGGTCAGCATCTACGATGTAGGCCAGGAAGAGGATGTGCATTATATTGTTATGGAATATGTGGAAGGCAAGAACCTGAACGAGATCATCAAAGAACGGGCACCGCTTCAGGTAGATGAAGCCATAAGGATCGCATCCCAGATTTGCGATGCGCTGGATCATGCCCATCAGAACCAGATCATCCACCGGGATATCAAGCCTCATAACATTCTGATCGGCCGTAACGGGAGGGTCAAAGTAACAGATTTCGGAATTGCCCGTGCGGTTACTTCGACCACCATAACGCAGACAGGCTCGGTAGTAGGCTCAGTGCACTATTTTTCACCGGAGCATGCCAAGGGGGTAACGACTGGAGAGAAGTCCGATCTGTATTCACTCGGCATTGTACTCTATCAGATGTTAACCGGTGTGCTGCCTTTCTTGGGCGAAAGCCCGATCAGCGTAGCGCTCAAGCATCTGCAGGAGGAATTTGAGGAGCCGCGTGTGCTGAATCCGCTGATCCCGCAGAGCGTTGAGAATGTAATCCTGCGTTCCATGCGCAAAAATCCGGACGAGCGCTATCAGTCGGCTAAGCAGATGCTCCATGATCTGGAGACCTGCCTGCTGCCGGAACGGCGCAGTGAGGCCAAGGCATCCTTTCATGATGACGATGATGAAGAACGGACCCGGATTATTCCGGCAATCAAGCCTATCCAGCATACATTGGGCAGCCGCAGCGGAGGCGGAGACGAACGGATGCGCCGGATTGAGGATGATGAGGAGGTTCCGGTCCAGCCGAAAGGGAAGCGGAAGTGGGGCATGCCGGCATTATGGGTCGGCTTAACGCTGCTCCTGCTGATTGCAATGGGCAGTGTGGCCTGGTATGTCAGGTCACAGCTGGTTGTTGCAGAAGTAACCGTACCTAACGTAACTAACCATTCGCTTGAAGAGGCGACTGCGATGCTTGACGAAATCGGGCTTATAGTGGAAGACCCGGTTGTGCAGCAGTACAATCCTAACTATGGAGAGAATGTCGTCTGGGAGCAGAATAAGAAGGAAGGCACTGTGGTCAAGGAAGGCACTCACATTATTCTTACGGTTAGTACGGCCAAGCCAACTTCGAATGTGCCGAAGCTTACCGGCGGAACTTATGAGGATGCTGTAAAAGCGCTGGTTGCGGATGGTGTTGACCAAAGCCGGATCAGCCAGGACCCTCGGTTCAGCGAAGACTTTCCTGAAGGCCAGGTTATCGGCTCAGAGCCGGCTGAAGGCAGCGAATATGATCCGGATACAGCCTCGTTTGTTATATTTGTCAGCAAAGGCCAGGAGAGCAAGCCGATGCCTGACCTGACGAACAAGACACAGAAGGAAGCCAAGGCCATCCTGGAAGAGATGGGGCTGGTTCTGGATGAAGTCAGCGAGGATACCAGCTATTCTGTCGAAAAAGGAAAAATAACCAAGCAGTGGCCTTATGAGCAGGGGGATCTGGTATCCCCGGGCGATAAGATCTCTGTATCTGTAAGTACCGGATACCCGCCGGAAGCGCTGAATTATACGTTCAACGTGCCGGTGGCGCCATCCAGTGAAGGCAAAAAGACCAAAATCCGGATTGTCTTTTCCGATGCCCGCAATGATGGCGAGCCTCAGGAATGGGGGACACGGACAATTGCCAAGAGTCAGGTGCTGTCCGTGAATCTGGTCCTGGCACCGAATAAGGACGGTGCGGTTTCCATTTATCAGGACGGTGAATACATCGAAGCCTTTGAAGTCCGCTATTCCGATGCGAAGAATGGTACGGTACAACAGCCTGAGCCGCCTGCAACCCAGACACCTGAGCCGACCGTTGCGCCAACCCAGGCACCGCCTGAGCCGACAATCGAGCCGGAGATTCTTCCGCCGGATTCCGGAGAAGGAGAGAATACGGGTGACGCAGACCAGACCGGATTTCTGACAGAGGATGCGGTCCAGGCCAAGCAGGCTGGGAATGGTAAAGGCAATGGCAAAGGCAATGGAAATGGAAATGGTAATAATAAAGACAAGAGCAAAGACCATTAACAGAGATAAGCTGCAGTCATACCTGTACAACAGGGCCGGCTGCAGCAGCAGGGTGACCCGGGTTGAATCTAAGCTTGGGTCATTTGTGCAAAATCAGGAGAGGAAGGCTCATTATGTATGCCTGAAGGTATAATCATTAAAGCGCTGAGCGGCTATTATTATGTGAAGCCGCTGCATGACGGAATCATTGCGACAGAAGAAGAGGCAGTTCAGTGCAGGGGCCGGGGAATCCTGAAGAAAAAAGGGACTTCACCGCTGGTAGGCGACCGTATTATTTATATTCTGACCGAGAACGGCGAGGGTATGGTTGACGAAATACTGCCCCGGGAATCCGAGCTGATCCGGCCGCCGGTGGCCAATGTTAAGCTGGCGGTACTGCTGTTCTCTGTTCGTGAGCCGGATATGAACCTGAATTTGCTGGATAAATTTCTGGTGCATATCGAGCACTCCGGCCTTGAGCCGCTGATTGTGCTGACCAAACAGGATCTGGCAGAGGATGACGGTCAGGCAACGGCCCAGGTGAAGGAATTGTATGAAAAAATCGGCTACGAGGTATTGGTAACCAGCTCCCTTAACGGCTCAGGCAGTGAGGAGCTGCGAGCGAGACTGGCCGGGGTAATCAGTGTGTTCTCCGGACAGTCGGGTGTCGGCAAATCAACACTGCTGAACCGGCTTGTGCCCAGCCTTGAGCTGGAGACAGGTGAAATTAGCCTGCGTCTGGGCCGGGGGCGCCATACGACCCGTCATGTCGAGCTGATTGATATCGGCGGCGGAGGATTCGTGGCAGATACTCCCGGCTTTAGCCAGCTGGATTTCCTGGAGCTGGGAGTGGAGGAGCTGTCCGTCTGCTTCCGGGAATTCGCCTCCTATGCGGAGAGCTGCAAGTTTCGCGGCTGCAGCCATCTGCATGAGCCGGGCTGCAAGGTCATTGAGGCCTGGCAGGCCGGAGAAATTGCGGACAGCCGCTACGAGCATTACAAGCTGTTCTATAATGAGATGAAGGACAAGAAACGGAGGTACTAACTTATGATCTTACTCGCCCCATCCATTTTATCCGCTGATTTTGCAGCTCTCGGTGCCGAGGTTGCTGTTGCTGAAGCCAGCGGCGGAGACTGGATACATGTTGATGTAATGGACGGCCACTTTGTGCCCAATATTACACTCGGCCCTCCGATTGTCAAAGCAGTAAAGGCGCATACGTCTTTGCCGCTCGATGTTCATTTAATGATTGAACACCCCGAACGTTATATCGCGGACTTTGCCGCTGCCGGTGCATCCGTAATTACTGTACATGCAGAGGCCTGTGTGCATCTTCACCGGGTGATCCATCAGATTAAGGAGCTGGGCCTGATGGCTGGTGTAGCCATTAATCCGGCAACGCCGGCATCGGCTGTGCGTGAAGTGCTAGAGGATGTGGATATGGTGCTGGTGATGACAGTAAATCCTGGTTTTGGAGGACAAGCATTTATTCCGAATACCCTGCGCAAAATCCGGCAGATCCGTGAATGGGCTGCTGAAATCAACCACCATAACCTGCGGATCGAGGTGGACGGCGGTATAGCAGAGGATACAGCAGGACTGGTGGCTGAGGCCGGCGCAGATGTGCTGGTTGCCGGCAATGCCGTCTTTGGACGTCCTGATCGTGCAGCCGCGATACAGGCCATCCGTGAGGCTGCAGAGGGTGCAGTCCGCTAGTCCAACTGAAGCAAGCCTTAAGGGGATTAACCGATAAAGGTTATAGGCCAAGTTATGGCCGCATAAATATGGTTACATGAGCAGAAATCTCATGTAGCCTTTTTTTGTACTTCAAGGGAGGTCTGCACCTTGTCAGGGTTATGTGAGTAATATGAAATCCGGGTAGTCTCCTACCGTACGGCAACAATTGATGGGAGGGTTAATAATGAAATTTTACACGTTTAAGCTGCCAAGATTTTTGGGAGGTTTTGTTAAAGCGATCTTGAACACGTTTCAGAAGAGCTGAGTTTATAACCAAACAGAAAACATGAAAAAAAGCACCTTACAAATGTAAAGGGTGCTTTTTGCTTCATTCATATGAAATCTCGCTTGATCCTGGAATGATTCCAAGACTAAACGCGTTCAACTTTACCGGCTTTCAAAGCACGGGTGCTGACATACACGCGTTTCGGTTTGCCGTTCACAAGAATGCGGACCTTCTGAACGTTAACTCCCCAAGAACGACGGTTGCGGTTGTTAGCGTGAGACACGTGGTTACCGCTGCTCGGCTTCTTGCCAGTTACTGCACATTTGCGGGACATAGATTACACCTCCTTGTTACTTACACCTGCATAAAACAATACTTAAATATAATATCACAGCAAAATTTACTACGTCAACCGATTCAAAAACATTTATTTCTTTTAGCTCTTATAGTACAATATAAATTAGTGCATTATGTCCAGTTGATCATGGAATTGATTAGGCATGAAGTTAGGAAGGGGAATTCTCATTGAGTAAGCGTTCTATAAACGGAGCAGATTTTACCGCAATGGTACTTGCCGGCGCGGAGAAGCTGCAGCAGCATGCAGAGCACGTCAATTCCTTGAATGTATTTCCGGTACCGGATGGAGATACAGGAACAAATATGAATCTGACGATGACCGCAGGTGCGAACGAATTGAAAAAGAATAATACCGCCTCGGTCGGTCAATGTGCAGGAGTACTCTCCAAAGGCCTGTTGATGGGCGCACGGGGGAACTCCGGCGTTATTTTGTCACAGCTGTTCAGAGGTCTTGGACGCTACGCCGCCCAATATGATGAGCTGAACACGCAGCAGTTCGCAGCAGCGCTGCAGACCGGTGTGGATACAGCCTACAAAGCAGTGGTCAAGCCTGTAGAAGGCACCATTCTTACCGTTGCCAAAGAAGCAGCCAGACATGCCGTCTATTTTGCGCGCCGTACTACCGATATTACGGAGCTGATGACGGAGGTGCTGGCCAAAGCCAAAGAAGCGCTGGCGAATACCCCGGAGCTTCTGCCTGTTCTGAAGCAGGTCGGCGTAGTGGATTCCGGCGGACAGGGTCTGGTCTACATTTATGAAGGATTCCATCAGTATCTGACCAGCGGAAGCACGGCTGTGCAGCATTCTGTACAAGGACAAGCTCCCGCACCTGCCGCAGCGGCACCTGTGCTGACTAAGCCGGTAAATGTACCTTCATCTGTGCAGTCCTCTGCCCAATCCCAGCTTCATACGGAAGATATTGAGTTCTTATATGATATGGAGTTTTTCATTAACCGCCAGCTTGGCGGTACCGGAGCAAATTTCGATGAAGAAAAATTCCGGAAAGCGTTATCAGTTAACGGTGACTCGATTATCGTCATTTCCGATGACGAAACCATTAAGGTTCATGTGCATTCAAAGACTCCGGGTGATGTGCTTAACCTCGCGCTTCTGTACGGGGAAATCACCCAGATTCATATCCTGAACATGCGTGAGCAGCATCGTGATCTGCTGACTGCCGGAATGGATATTGCGCCAATGCCTGAGCTGTTCGCCGAGATTCCGAAGGAGCACAGCACGGTGCAGGCGCCTGCGGTTCCTCCGGCAGATGATCTCGCCCCTTACGGCTTCATTGCTGTATCATCCGGAGACGGCATTTCCGAGATTTTCAAAAGTCTTGGCGTCGATGTCGTGCTGGCTGGCGGGCAGACGATGAATCCGAGCACCGAGGACTTTGTAAATGCGATTTCCTCCATCTCTGCCAAGCATGTATATCTGTTGCCGAATAACTCTAATATCGTCCTTGCAGCACAGCAGGCCAAAGATCTGCTTGAAGGCGAACGTGAGGTCACTGTTATTCCAAGCAAGAGCATTCCGCAAGGGATTGCAGCAGCGTTTGCCTTCCAGGAAGACGACGCCGTTGAGACCAACACGGAAAGCATGCTGGAGGCCATCTCCCAGGTTAAATCAGGGCAGGTAACCAATGCGGTCCGGGATACGGTTATTGAAGAGCTTGAGATCAAATCCGGGCAATTCATCGGGATTTCCAATTCGAAGATTGTAGCGGCATCCGACGAGTTGCCTGCGGCAAGCCAGGCGTTGCTTACTACAATGCTTGTTAATGGCGATGAAATTGTCACTGTGTTAACCGGCGCTGAAGCTGATGCAGAGGTTACAGAATCGCTCATCAGCTGGCTGGAGGAAACTTATCCGCAGGTCGAAGTGGAAGTACATGAAGGCGGACAGCCGCTGTACTACTATCTTTTCTCTGTAGAGCCATAGGTTGATATTATAGTTTGGGGAGGAAATCCATGAATCGTACGGTTATTGTCACAGACAGCACATCAGATATCCCGCCGTCACTGGCGGAGGCATACGGCATTGAGGTCGTGCCGCTAACGCTAATGTTCGGCGAACAGGCTTTCCGGGATAATCTGGATATGACACCGGAGCAATTCTATGAGCGTCTTCCCCGCTCACAGCAGCTGCCGACAACCTCGCAGCCGTCACCGGTCGAGTACATGAATGTGTACCGAAGCATTATGGAGCGCTATCCCGACAGTCCGGTTCTGTCCTTTCATATTTCATCCGGACTAAGCGGAACCTATCAGTCCGCAGTGCTTGCCAAGTCGATGCTTGAGGAGGAAGGGGACCATATCACCGTTGTGGATTCGCTGTCCGCTTCCTATGGCTTCGGGTTCATGGTAGTGGCTGCAGGCCGGATGGCTGCGGAAGGTAAAGGGCCGGCTGAAATACTGGAGGCCGTAGAGAAGCTGCGGCAGTCCCGCAAGCTGTACTTTCTGGTCGATACGCTCGAATATTTGCAAAAGGGCGGCAGAATCGGCAAAGCGTCCGCTTTTCTGGGCACCCTGCTGAATATCAAGCCGATTCTTTCGATTGATGACGAAGGGATTATCTATGCGGTGGAGAAGGTCAGGGGCCGCAAAAAGGCGGTTGCCCGGATGATCGAGCTGTTCAAGAACGATCTGCCGGGTATACACAAAATCAACGTGGCCGTGGGTCATACGGCGGAACCGGCTTACGGCGAAGAATTTCTGAATGAATTGGCAGGGCATTTCACTTTGGAAGAGAAGGTGCTGACCAACATTGGTCCGGTCGTAGGCAGCCATGTCGGCAACGGAACGCTAGCCGTGTTCATTTGGCCCGCGTAAATAGGGGATGAATAAGCTGCTATCACTTGATCAAATTGAAGTCAAACAAATAAATGGCGTGAGCGCTCAAAAGCAAAGCGAGCTTCACGCCTTTGGCGTCTTTACAGTTAAGGATCTGTTGGAATATTATCCGTTCCGCTACGAGGATTACCGGCCGAAGTCGCTGAGTGAGGTCAAGCATGGCGATAAAGCAACCCTGATTGCCAAAGTGATCGGCATTCCGGTACTGCAGCGGTACGGGGGGAAATCGCGGATCAGCTGTAAAATGGTGGCTGAGCCCTGGATGTTCACGGCAACCTGGTTCAATCAGCCTTATGTCCGCGAACAGCTGACTGCAGGCCGTGAGATTGTCATCTCCGGCAAATGGGATCAGAAGCGCAGCCAGATCACGGTATCGAATTATGAATTCCCGGACCGCGGTGAGGGCAAGACCGGGACACTGCAGCCGGTTTATTCGGTAGGGGGCAAGATTACCCAGACCTGGCTGCGCAAGGTGATCAGTCAGGGAATGCAGCAGTACGGCGAACTGATACCCGAGATTCTGCCTCAGGTCATCATGCGTAAATATGATTTTATGCCGCGAAAAAAGGCTATCGCCACGATTCACCAGCCCGAGGATACCCGTGAAGGCCAGCAGGGACGGCGCCGTATGGTCTATGAGGAGCTGTTCCTGTTCCAGCTTAAGGTCCAGGCGTTCCGGGTGCTGAATCAGGGCAGGATGGATGGTGTACGCCATACGGTTGACAATGCGACCGTGCGCCAGTTCGTGCGGAGCCTGCCGTTTGAGCTGACAGATGCCCAGAAGCATGTAGAACTGGAGATCCTGCAGGATATGCGCTCCGCTTCCTGTATGAACCGGCTGCTGCAGGGAGATGTGGGCTCCGGTAAAACGGTACTCGCTGCCATTGCACTGTACGCTTCCGTTAAATCGGGATTTCAAGGGGCGCTGATGGTGCCGACCGAGATTCTCGCTGAGCAGCATATGCGTTCCCTGACAAGGATGTTTGAGCCCTTCGGCATTACGGTCGGACTGCTGACGGGCAGCGTCAGCGGCCGCAAGCGCAAGGATCTGCTGGCTTCCTTGCAAATGGGAATGCTTGATATTGTTGTGGGCACCCATGCATTGATCCAGGAGGATGTGTTTTTCCGTGAGCTGGGCCTGGTGGTGACGGACGAGCAGCACCGCTTTGGCGTTAACCAGCGAAGCATCTTGCGGCGTAAGGGGTATAATCCGGATGTGCTTACAATGACGGCAACACCCATACCGCGTACGCTGGCCATAACCGTGTTCGGCGATATGGATGTGTCCACATTGTCAGAGCGCCCCAAAGGGCGTGTGCCGATTACGACTTACTGGGTCAAGCATGATCTGATGGAGCGTGTGCTGAAGCTGGTGAACCGCGAGGTGGATCAGGGCAGACAGGCGTACCTGATCTGTCCGCTGATCGAGGAGTCGGAGAAGCTGGATGTGCAAAATGCAATTGATCTTCATGTCCAGATGTCACAGGCCTTTCCGGATTACAGGGTTGGCCTGCTGCACGGCCGGATGACTCCGGCGGAGAAGGACGAAGTGATGCGGGCTTTTTACAGCAATGAAATCCAGCTTCTCGTCTCCACTACAGTAGTTGAGGTTGGCGTTGATGTTCCCAATGCGACGCTTATGATTATTATGGATGCTGACCGGTTTGGATTGTCGCAGCTTCATCAGCTGCGCGGGCGGGTCGGACGCGGCCAGCATGCTTCGTATTGCGTGCTGGTGGCAGATCCGAAATCCGAAATCGGCCGGGAACGGATGACGGCCATGACAGATACCGATGACGGGTTCGAGGTCTCGCGCCGTGACCTGGAGCTGCGCGGGCCGGGTGATTTCTTCGGAACGAAGCAAAGCGGATTGCCAGAATTCCGGCTGGCGGATATGACCGCCGATTTCGAAGTGCTGGAGCAGGCGCGTGATGATGCGGCTATGCTGCTGAAAGACACCACCTTCTGGACCTCGGCTGATTATGCGCCTCTGCGCAGCTATTTGCAGGCCGAGCAGATATTCCAGGGGGAAATCATTGATTAATTAGGCACATGCGGCGGCCTGCCCTCATATACTGTGAATGATTGGATATGACGGGAGGTGCTGCATTTGGGTTATCAGCAATATGGAATCAGTCCCCAGCTGGTGGAGCGCATCAAGCTGAAGATGAAGAATCCGGCAGTGAAAGAACGGATCAAGAACATGGTTAACGGCGTTTCCAAACAGGAGCTGCAGGATACTGCGGTAGTCCGCAGGCTTGTGCGGAATGCTGCAGCAGTACTTAACGAGAAGCTGACCGGCGCGCAGGAGGAGCAGATTGTAAAGTTCGTCATCGCCCAGAAAATTGATCCGAATAACACCTTTCACCTTATCCGCCTCTGGGGAATGTTCCGCTAAGCCGGGAGGATGCCGGAGTATCAAGGACAACAAAAAGACGTTTCCGCAAAGAGCTGCGGGAACGTCTTTTTGTCAATGATACCCGGACGTTGCTTGGTGTTTAGCTGATTTTGCGTCGCACCCAATCAGTAATGCTGTCCGGCTGGCTGCTAGTCACAGTGATCTTGCTGTTCTGGTCAAAGGAACGGACGATCGATGTAAGTGCATCTTCCTCAAGCTTGCTCGCCAGACAGAACAGTACCCCGGGCTGGCCATCCTTATTGCCGGGCCGGATCAGCTTGGCATCCCTCTTGAGCGAGTGCTGGAGTGCCTTGCGAATCTCCTCACAGCGGCTACTGGTGATCCAGACCGCCCTGGAGCGGGAAAGGCCGCGCAGGGAGAAGCGTACACCCTCAAAGGCGAGCAGATAGGCGATAATACTGTACATTGCCTGATCCCAGCCAAACAGCAAGCCTCCGGCAAGCAGGATGCAGCAGTTAAACAGCATGATGACCACTTCGGCTGACTTGGCGGGGCCACCGTCAGTTAACAGAAAACCCTGCTCTCTTGCATTTACTGAAAGTCCGCCTGAACGGATCATTATGCCGATTCCGAGACCAAGGCAGAGTCCTCCGGCAACAGCAGCAATCAACGGATCAGCGGATACCGCGGGAAAATGGTGCAGCGCCAATGAGCCGATCGTGAGGCAGAACAGGCCTAACAAGGTATAGAGTGCAAAGCGCAGGTTAATCTGCCGGCGCGACAACAGAATAAAGGGCAGATTGAACAGAAACAGAAACAGGCCAAGCCGCATTTCAGTAAGATGGGCCAGCAGGGCTGACAAGCCGGCGATACCGCCAAGTACTAGCTTGTGCGGCATAAGGAACAGCTCAAGTCCGACTGCAGCCAGCAGGCCTCCGCAAATCACACAGAGGATACGGATCAGCTTAGTCCGGCTCCGGGCCGGAAGTCCATGACCTAAAGGTTGATTCATCCAGGGTTCCTCCTTCGGCAGGGAAACTGTAATGTATGCCGCCGAAGCGGCAGAGCAGTAAGGTTAGTGTTAAGAGGCAGACTAAAAGTTGGATGAACGGAGTTCTTTAACATAATTGGACGTATATTTAAGCGGCTTGAGCAACAGCCGTTTCAAACGGTAGTAGAACAGCGGATAGAGCAGGACGAAGCAGACAGGCAGCCCTGTGTCCCGAGGGACAGGCAAAGGGTTTCCGTGATGGGCACTGCGCAGAATCGGCACTGATTTCGGCAAAGGCCCATGCAATCGGGCTGGCTGTGTCATCTTGTGCTCATAACGCTCAATGTGCGGATATTGTTCAGGCCCGGCATTGCTGACGGCTCCGGCTGAGGCTGTGAGCGTCATGAGAAGCAGAAGCGGTACCAGCGCTGCGCGTAGCCATAATGTAAGCGATTTACCTGCTAAATGTGCCAACTTGGAAACACCTCCTTGCTGTATCTTGTAGTTTAAGCATACCATATGTTTAGTGACAGAACCAATTGAGTACCGTGCTTTCAAGGTCTAAAAGTGCCGGATAAACGATGTAACACCAGCAATTAAGTGATTGTGAGAGTAAAAAGGGAATTCAAATATATTTTTTGCCGAAGATGCGCTTAATTAACCCTGGATGGTTTATGTACAGGCTTGCCTTTTACCGGAACTGCCAAAAACCAGCAGTGGCTCCGATTCAACGGTCCATCTGCTGGTTATCATTAGCAATGCCTATAAAGTGCTGTTTACAGCACACGCTGCATGTGAAGAATAACGTTATGCCAGTAGCCGGAATCAAGCTCGCTGATCTGCACACCGGGTTCGCCCCAGGTATGAATGAATTTTCCGTCACCGATATAAATGCCGACATGGCCGGGAACAGCGTCGCTCTCAAAGCGTCCGGGAACAGTGAAGAAAATCAGGTCTCCCACTTTAAGTTCATCACGGCTAACCCGCCGGCCCCTATTATCCTGATCCCGCGCCAGACGAGGCAGCTCTACACCGAACTTCCTGAATACGTGGCGGGTAAAAGAGGAGCAGTCAAATTTCTTGGTCTCCTCGTAGGAGCCGGCTCCGAAATCATAAGGAACGCCGAGAAATTTTTTGGCATAGGCTACAAGCTCACCGGTATCGACATCTGAAGCACTTTGAATCCGGAGTGTATTGGCCGTGCCCTGACCGGATGCATTGCCATTTGTAATGCCGTCATCTTTGTCGGTCGGAGTGGCAATGTTGATCTCGCCTGTAGTCGGATTCCAGCCTACTTCGGTCTGCAGCAGCTTGGATAAAGAAGTCGGCGTAATATAGATCTGGCCGTCCCGGCGGATTGGGGCGTCGGGCAAGGTTACTTTGTCGCCAAGCGAGAATACCTGGGCTGAATTTGGCTTCAGCATATACATTACATCGGTGTAGCCGATTTTGGCGAAGCCCCCGCTTGAGGTGTCATCCTTCATCCGGTATCCCAGGGCGGCGGCAGCAGGCTTCAGCGGAATCCAGAATTTCCCTTGATCGTCCTTAACATAAGCTTTTTCGTAATAGCTGCCGGCAAAAGAGCCGGAAGGTGTGATGGAGTTAGCCTTGGGCTTCTGATCGTTTTGATAATACCCGCATGCACTGCCTGTGAGGGATAGCGCAATTAAAAGTGCGGCTGCTGCTGATTTTTTGTATACGGTCCTTTTCATATGTCACGCTCCATCTTCAAACTGTAGCTTCAGTTTGTGCAAAGCAGCGGTTTTTATAAGAGTGAACTTACTGGATTTGCTTCCTGTTCCTGCATGGCGCGCAGATTTGGCCGGAAACTGCCGACATTGTGCGCATTTTGTAATATCTGGATTGCTGATTAACGATTGACGGATAAACAACCTACATATAATATTAGTTTAATAGATTTGCTGTATTTTATGTGAGATTCGTGTAAGCTTTTGCTTTAATGCTTTTAAAGATGAAAGCGATAATGCTGAGTCGCTCACTTTGATACACGCGCTGATACCGTAAACAGAAAAGGGGATATCTGATGAAAAAATCGAAACTTTGGGCCGGTCTGGGCCTGTGCCTGATGCTGGTTGCAGCGGGCTGCGGAAACAACAATGCGGTTAACACAGGATCAACGAATAGCGGCAATGCAACGGCTGCAACGGAAGCGCCAGCCAATGCGGGTACTGATGCTGCCAAATCTTACAAAATTGCGATCTCGCAGTATGTAGAGCATCCCTCACTGGATGCAACGCGGGAAGGCTTCCTGGCGGCACTGAAGGACGCTGGAATTGTAGAAGGTGAGAACTTGACAGTAGACCTGCAGAACGCCCAGGCGGACCAGGCGAATAACCTGTCAGTTGCCCAGAAGATTGCCGGAGACAAAAATGATCTGGTCCTGGGGATTGCAACGCCATCCGCCCAGGCGCTTGTACAGAACGTGAAGGATACACCAATTCTGTTCGCAGCTGTAACCGATCCGCTGGATGCCAAGATTGTAAGCGACCTTGAACATCCCGGCGGCAACGTCTCCGGTGCGTCAGATACTAATCCTGAGTCTATTACACGGCTGATGAATTTTATCGCTACCCAGTTCCCCGATGTCAAGAAGCTCGGGCTGATCATCAATGAAGGCGAACCGAACGCTGTAGTTATGGCTGATATTGCCAAGGAAGAGCTGGACAAGCACGGCATCGAGCTGGTGAAGGCTGCAATTACAAATACCTCCGAAGTGAAGCAGGCCGCAGAATCCCTGGTTGGCCGTGTTGATGCATTCTACATCACTTTGGATAACTCGGTCGTAAGCGGGGTGGATGCCATTATCCAGACGGCAAACGACAACAAGCTGCCGTTCTTCTCTGCTGACCGCGACACCGTTGAGAAGGGCGCTTTTGCCACAGTTGGCTTCAAGTATTATGACCATGGCTACCAGGTTGGTGAAATGGCTGCAGACGTACTGAAGAACGGCACAAGCCCTGGTGATATGAAGGTGTCCATGCAGGAGAAGCTGGACCTGATTCTTAACCTCAAGGCGGCAGCAGCCCAAGGAATTGAAGTAACAGATGCCATGAAGGCTGAAGTGGCCGATCAGGCGAATAACATCATTCAATAAGAGCCAGACATTATTATGGGGCGATCCCGGACGGGACGCCCCTTGCCGCTTGAAGGAGGAAGTCACCTATGTATAATTCAATGCTCGGAGCCCTGGAAATGGGCCTCTTGTACGCGTTTATGGCTCTAGGGGTATATATTACGTTCCGGATTCTTGATTTCCCGGATTTGACTGTAGATGGAAGCTTTACAACCGGCGGGGCCATTGCGGCTGTCATGATTACGAATGGTTCTGCACCTTGGCTCGCTACCCTGTGTGCGCTTGGCGGCGGTATGGTTGCCGGGATGTGTACGGGATTGCTGCACACCAAGGGCAAGATCAACGGTCTGCTGTCGGGGATTCTCATGATGATTGCGCTTTATTCAATCAACCTGCGGATTCTTGGCAAGCCTAACGTCTCGCTGATGGGTGAAGACACCTTATTCAGCTCAATTAATCCGCTGCTCGTTATGCCGTTTGTTGTTATCCTGGTCAAGATTCTGATGGACCTGTTCCTGCGGACGGATCTTGGACTTGCCCTGCGGGCAACCGGTGACAATGCGCGGATGATCCGCAGCTTCGGTGTTAACACAGATACTACGACTATTCTCGGCATCAGTCTGTCGAACGGCATGGTTGCACTCTCCGGTGCACTGATTGCCCAGTATTCTACTTTTGCCGATTCTTCTATGGGTATTGGTATGATTGTTATCGGTCTTGCGTCGGTTATTATCGGGGAAGCTATCTTTGGGGCGGGCAGCGTCTTCCGGGCTACGCTGGCTGCTGTTCTCGGCTCGATTGTATACCGTATCGTTGTGGCGCTTGCGCTCCGGGTACCATGGCTGGAAGCCTCGGATCTGAAGCTGATTACCGCCATTATCGTTATTATTGCCTTGCTGTTCCCTTCAATCCAGCGTTATCTGAAGACAAAGAGCACCGCACGCAAACGTACGGCAGAGCTTGCAGAGCAGGCTCTGCGCAGCAAGAAAGGGGGGGCAGCCAATGCTAAAGCTTGATAATGTCTCCAAGCTGTTCAATCCCGGCACCCCGGATGAGAAGATTGCCCTGCTCGGAATAGACCTGGAGCTGCAGGCCGGTGATTTTGTAACCATCATCGGCAGTAACGGCGCAGGTAAATCAACCTTGATGAATATCATTTCCGGTGTGATGAAGCCCGATCTCGGCGAAGCGCGGATCGAGGGTAACTCCATCAGCCATCTTCCGGAGTTCCAGCGGGCCCGCTGGATCGGCCGGGTCTTCCAGGACCCGATGGCCGGTACAGCCCCGCATATGACGATTGAAGAGAATCTGGCGATGGCTTATAAGCGCGGACAGAGCCGCGGCCTGGCCTTCGGAGTGAATGCGGCCAGACGAACTGTGTTCCGTGAACAATTGAGCCGTCTGGGCATCGGTCTTGAGAACCGCCTGCGGGCCAAGGTAGGGCTGCTGTCCGGCGGTGAGCGGCAGGCGCTCAGCCTGCTGATGGCGACCTTTACACAGCCGCAGATCCTGCTGCTGGATGAGCATACGGCAGCGCTTGACCCTGCCCGTGCTGATCTGATTACGAAGCTCACAGAAACCATTGTACGGGAAATGAACCTGACGACACTGATGGTTACCCATAATATGGAGCAGGCCATCCGTCTTGGTAACCGGCTGATCATGATGGACAAAGGCTCAATCATTCTGGATATCGACGAATCACGCAAGAAGGATTTGACCGTCGAGCGCCTGCTGGGTGAATTCGAAGCCATCAGCGGGCACAAGCTGGCAGATGACCGCATGATGCTGGGATAAAGATTACAGATTGATTATCCTCGGAATTTTGAAGTTTTCTGCTGAATACGAGAACACCAGCGGACCGCTGCAGGTTGTAACCTGAGCGGTCCATTTCTTTGACGCTTCACCCAGACCACTGCCAGAGCCTCTTGAGTCATATTCATTATAGTCTTCTCTTGAGTAAATAATTGATTGCGCTTTCAGCCTGTGGCTGATCTTTCTAATGGTATCCAGTTCATCGTATAAATCAAAATACGGAGAACCCGGTTCATTTCCGTGAATGCGAGGTAAAGGTTAGGGAAAGAACAACAACAGGAGGGAACATAACAATGGCAGAGCTTAGATTAGCAGGCAAAGTAGCAGTTGTCACCGGCGGAGGTTCAGGTATCGGTAAAGCTTCTGTTATGGAATTTGCCAGAAACGGCGCCAAGGTCATTTTACTGGACCGCACACCTGAAAATGCAGAGAAAGTAAAACGGCAAGTAGAAGAAGCGGGCGGAGAGGCCCTTGTAATTGAATGTGATATTGAGCAGCCGCAGCAGGTAAAAGAAGCAATCGATCAGGCAGCAGCCACATGGGGCCGGCTGGATATTGTGTTCGCAAATGCCGGAATCAACGGGGCAATGGCACCGATTGAAACCATGGAGATGGAGGACTGGGATCAGACCATTCATATCAATTTGCGGGGGACTTTTGCAACCGTCAAATATGCGATACCGCATCTGAAGGAGAATGGCGGCAGTATTCTGATCAACAGTTCGATTAACGGGAACCGTATCTTCTCCAATATCGGGTTCTCGGCTTACAGCACCACGAAGGCGGGCCAGGTTGCTTTTATGAAAATGGCAGCGCTAGAGCTGGCCCAGTACAAGATCAGAGTTAACGCGATTTGTCCAGGTGCCATCTCGACTAATATCGATGATAACACCTATCCTTCCGAGGATCTGGAGGAAGTGAAGATTCCAGTAGATTTCCCGGAGGGCGATCAGCCGCTGGAGAAGGGGCCGGGACGTCCGGACCAGGTGGCCAAGCTTGCACTGTTCCTTGCATCGAACGATTCCGATCATATTACAGGCACAGAGATTTATTGTGACGGTGCCGAATCGCTGTTGCATGGCTAGACCATTCTATACAGACATTGACCGGCATACCTTGTAAAGAATAGTTCCTCCTTTCAAAAGAAACGGATTCCATCACCGGCAATGCTGCAGCTGCCTCTAACGGGTTAATGCGGTATGCGGCAGAGCGGCATGCGTTTCTTCTTTTTTTACATTTTGTTATAAGCCTGGCGGCTATTTTAAGGTATACTGATTCTATCTGTTTTTTTGAGGAGGAGCCATGAGTATTGATCTTCACACAGAATCCATTGTAAAACTGCTGGTGGCCATGCTGTTCGGGCTGTTCATCGGCATCGACCGGCAATTAAAGCAGAAACCGCTGGGAATCCGGACCAGCATGGTCATCAGCATCGCAAGCTGTCTTGTGACGCTTGTCTCCATTCATGCGTACGACAAATTTGGCGGGGCAGAACATCCTACGATGGACCCAATGCGGCTGGCTGCACAGATTGTAAGCGGGATCGGTTTCCTGGGGGCCGGTGTAATTTTGCGCAGGGGCGGAGATGCCATTTCGGGCCTGACCTCAGCGGCGCTTATCTGGACTGCCTCGGGGATCGGAATTGCGGTAGGCGCAGGCTTTTATCTGGAGGCAGGGTATGCGGTAGTACTGCTTATGTTCGCTGTGAATGCAGTTCCACTGCTGATCAAGGCAATCGGCCCGGAGGTGCTTAACAAGCATGAAATCTCTGTCAGAATCATTATGGAGCCCAACTACGTGCTGACTGAGGTCATACAGAAGATCGAGGGACGTCCTATGACTGATCAGCGTAAAACGCGTAAACCGGGCCGGGCCATCCGCCGGATGAAAATCAAGGATCTGGATGACGGCAGACAGCTGATTGATATGGTCTTGTCTGCGCCTGATCATGATTATGCAACGGAAATCTATTACGATGTGAAAAAAATTGAACATGTCATGAGCGTCGAAGTTGAACAATTGTAAAAATGCCATGTTACCGCTTCCGCAGATGTGTTAATCTATCTAAGAGAGTCATTTTGAGATTATGGAAGGGAGAAAGAATGTACAATGTCGATTACTGCTTATGAAGGACTTTTTGAAGGGGAAGCTGCGGTCTGGCTGAAGGCCGGGCGCTACGAGGCAGCAATCCTGCCGCACATCGGGGGAAATCTGATCTGCTTCCGCGATACCGAGAATGGTTACCGTTTCCTGCATGAGCCGGGTGCGGAGGAGATGGAAGCATTCAAAGCAAGCCCGGGGATTCATGGGATTCCGGTGCTGTTTCCTCCAAACCGTTATGAGGACGGGGAATTCCCATTTAACGGCAAGACTTATCATCTTCCCGTAAATGAAACGGCAACCGGCAATCATCTGCATGGGTTTTTACATACGGCTGCCTGGGAAGTTGAAGAATTTGGCGTAGGCAAAAGCGAGAGCTTCGTTACAGTAGCCATCAAGGTGGATGAGAACCATCCTTCTTATCAATATCTGCCCTTCAAATATACTGTTAAGCTGCGCTATACGCTTGGCGAAGGCGGTTTGTCCCAGCACCTGCAGGTACACAATGACGGGGAGGAGCTAATGCCTTGTCTGCTTGCTTTCCATACCGCCATTAATGCGCCGTTTGCACCTGGAAGTACACCTCAGGATTACAAGGTGAAGCTGACGATAGGCGAACGCTGGGAGCTTAACGAGCGTATGCTGCCTACAGGGGCTTTCCAGGAGCTGACTGCGGATGAAATTGCCCTGCGTGATGAAGGCCTTTATCCGTTCTATGCGCCAATGGACAATCATTATACTGCAGTGGCCCAAAATGGCCGCAACCGCATGGAGCTCACGGACAGCAAGTCTGGTGTTACGCTGGTTTATGATGTAGGAACATCGTACAAACAGTGGATGATCTGGAATAACGGGGCAACCGAAGGCTTTTTCTGCCCTGAACCGCAGATTAACCTCGTGAATGCGCCGAAGGTTGATCTTCGGGCCGAAGAAATCGGGCTGTTCAGTCTGGCGCCAGGAGAATACTGGGAAGAGACCGGCCGTCTTTATGTAAAATAGTATGGTTCAGCGGGCTAATGCCACGTGTATTGAAAGGTTAAAATAGGGCGGGAAGCAGCTGCGTGCTGCTCCCGCTTTTTTGCTTGTCCCCAAAAGTATACCTCCAGCCGGCGGAGGTTAAGAATAGAAGCATCGGTACAAGGCGGATATCCTGGATTTAATCCAGTTTTAAGGTAAGTGGCGTATACTACACGTTTAGTATAGATAGGAGTGATTGTTTTGCGCCACACAATGTTACCCAAGCGGACATGGCTGCTGGCAGCCGGACTGCTGCTTGACGGATTCCTGCTGAATTTCTTCCTGCAGGCAGCCTCATTCAGTCTGGAGCTTCAACGTATATTCGGCTGGATCCTTGAGTATCCGCTGTTATATATATCCGGCAGCCTGTTTTTCTTTTTCCTTCTGCTGGCAGCTTCAGTCCTTCTGCCCAATATGTATATCGGGCCGGGAATAATCCTGCTGGCCGGTGCCGCGGCCGGTACTGCAAATTATAAAAAGCTGTCAACAACCGGGGAGCCGCTGTTTCCCTGGGATCTGCTGCTGCTCAAAAATGCCGCAGATATGCGCACCATTACGAAGGGCATGATCTCGCCGCTGCTGCTGGCCACAGGAGTGCTGTTCGTTGCCGTGCTTTTCTTCCTGCTGCGCAGGCTGCCGGAGATGAAGCTGCGTCTGCCGTTCAGATTATCTCTGGGCGCTGTATCTGTTATTATACTGGCCGGATTTATCGCTATGGTGAACGGACAGAGTACGCTTGCATCCTCTCTGAAGTACCAGAATATCTTCTGGAACCAGAAGGTGAACTATGCACAGAACGGCTTTCTCTACGCTTTTACAGGCAATATGCGGCAAAATCTGATGGAGCAGCCGGAAGGGTACAGCCGGCAGGCAATCGAAGAAATTGCTGCCAGGTACAGTGAGCTGCCGGATTCCGGGAGTGTATCTGCTGCAGGAGAGCAGCCCAACATTCTGTTCATGATGGATGAAGCTTTTTTTGACCCGACCCGGCTGGACGGGCTGGCATTCAGTGAAGACCCGCTTAGCTTTATCCATACGGCGGAGGCCACAACCCCATCCGGCTATCTGCTCTCCCCTGAATTTGGCGGAAATACGGCCAATGTGGAATTTGAAGCGCTGACCGGCCTGTCCATGTATTTCCTGAACGACGGCTCCATCCCATACCAGCAGCGGCTGGTCAAAATGTCCTCACTGCCGTCCATCGTCAGCATCCTGAAGGAGCGCGGCTACAGGGCGGAGGCGCTGCATCCCTTCGATGAAACCTTCTATAACCGCAACCGGGTATATCCGGTCCTTGGCTTCGATTCGTTCACCGGTGAAAAGGATCTGGGTGACAGCGGCCGTATTACACCTGACGGTTATATCTCCGACAAGTTTGCTGTGCAGGAGGCGGTCCGGCGGTTTAAATCGGCGGCAGACCCGGTGTTTATCCATCTGGTGACGATGCAGAATCATTTTCCGTTCACCAAGGGGCTGAACGGGCCGAATACCATTAGCGTCAGCGGGGTGGAGGCTGAATATAAAGATGAAATCGAAACCTATGTGCACAATACCAGCCTTACTGACCAAGCGCTGGCTTATCTGCAGCAGGAGCTGCTGACAATAGAGCGTCCGACCATTGCCGCATTCTGGGGCGACCATCTGCCGGCGCTGTCCTCTGGTATTTATACGGCAGCAGGCTGGGATAGTGAGCCCCGGCTGAAGCATGAGACCAAGCTGATGATCCTGGCCAACTTTGACATCGGAGCGGGTCCGCTTGGAACGCTTAGTCCGGCTTATCTGGGCCCGCAGGTCTTCCGGTTGTCGGGAATGTCACTGCCCCCGTATTATAAGCTGCTTGAACAGGTTCAAGCAGAGATTCCCGTACTTAGCAAAGCCGTCCTGCTCGGTAATTCCGGTCCGCTGAGCGGCTTGACTCCGAAACAGCAGGAGCTGCTTGACGATTACCGCCTGGTGGAATATGACCTGCTGGAGGGTGAGGGCTACTCGGCAGGCCTGCTGTTCTGATCCGCAGCGGCAACAGGTTTGTATACAGGCCCCCATTGCGGGGCCTGTTTGCCTATGTATAGCGTGTGCTGCCAATTGCGCAGCCGGCAATCATTTGTTATTTTCAACTTCCGGCAAACAAGGTATCATGGCCTTAGCAACTGATTATCATTCACTTATGAAAGGGGTTACATGGTGAAGAAGCTGTGGCTGGTCTATGTGCTTCTGATCGGAATTTTCCTGGTGTATGTACTGAACTACAAGCTGCAGGCAAGCAGCACGGACCCTTGGGAAACGGCGGGACTGCGCGGCAATATCGAAGATAAGTATGTAATGGTCACCTTTCAGCTCGGTATCGATTACTGGAAAAGTGTACTGAAGGGCTTTGAGGATGCTGCGGAGGAACTCAATGTTTCCGTAGAATATCATGGCTCGACACAGCATGACGCGAATGAACAAATGACGGTACTGGAACAGATTATTGCCAGAAAGCCGGCAGGCATTGCCATCTCTGCGGTCAACTCCGAATTGCTGACAGCCACGATCAACAAAGCGGTGGATAGCGGAATCCCGGTTGTTCTGTTTGATTCGGGTGCTCCTGCAAGTAAAGCTTACTCGTTCCTGGGAACGAATAATTACACTGCCGGCGTTGAGGCAGCGCGCAAGATGGCAGAGCTTACGGGCGGACAAGGAGAAGTAGCCATCATCACAACACCTGAGCAGCATAATCATCAGGAGCGTACAGACGGATTCAGTATGACTATCCGCAGCGAGTTTCCGGAGATGAGAGTAGTAGCCGTCAAAGACGGCCATGGCGATCAGGTCGCTTCAAGGGAGGCTGCAGGGCAGCTGCTGGCTGCTTATCCGCAGCTTAAAGGGATCTTTGCTACGGAATCCAACGGCGGAATCGGAGTGGCTGAGGCAGTGAGGAAAATACAGGGTACGGACTCCCGGATGCAGATTATCAGCTTTGATACCGATAAAGGCACGCTGGATCTGGTGAAGGAAGGACGGATCGCTGCAACAATGGCCCAAGGCACCTGGAATATGGGTTTTTGGTCGCTGACCGAGCTGTTTCACCTGCACCGCGGCCTGATGGAGGACTCTTCAGCCTATCTCAATAATAAGCCGCTGCCGGTGCCGGATACAGTAGATACGGGCATAGATGTGGTGACCCGGGCGAATGTGGAGAATTATTATGCCAAGTAGCTCCGGCCGGGGGAGGGACATCTTATGAACAGGCGCGGGCTGACGATTGATAAGCTTAAGCTGAATAATATGCCGATCCGCTATAAGCTGATCATTCATTTTCTGCTAATCAGCATTCTGCCCTCCATCGGGCTCGGGCTGCTGATCGGCTGGACTGTAGACCGCAGAGTTGAGCAGCAGAGCAATGAGAATACGATGCAGCTGATTGGCAAGGTCAATGCCGCACTGGAGAATGATGTGGAGAATCTGCAGAAAATATCGTATCTCATCTCATTCGACCCCGGAGTCGAGGCTTTTCTGAGCGGTCAGCTTCCGGGCAGCGCAGGCTCCGGCGTGACCGGAGTTAACGGTGAGCCGGTGGAATATAACATCCGCAAGTTCCTGCAGGGCTTCACTACGCTCAGCTCTGAAATCGCCGGAATATTGCTGGTAAACCGGAACGGGGATTACATCAGTAACGAGATGTACACCCGTCCGGATACCGAACTGACCGAGGAGGCATGGTACAAGGCGGCAGAGGCCAACAAAGGGATCTTCAAAATAATCGGGCATCCTTACGGCCGTGCCGTCAAGTCCCATGCTGACTATAAAGAAAGTGAGGTCGTATCTGCCGTCAGGGCGATTGTAGATCCTGATACGCAGATCGTTCAGGGAGTGGTGCTGGTGGATATGAAGCTGCGGGCAATTGCCGAAACTGCACGGGATGTCACACTTGGCAAAACAGGCTATCTGACTGTGGTCGACAGCAGCGGGGAGATTGTGTATACGCCGCAGCACCCGTTCATGCAATCAATTCAGGCAGACCTGTTTACTGACAGCTCCGGTATTACCTCGGTAGAAGCGGATAAGCGCGAGATTCAGCTGATTTACCGGACCTCGTCATTTACCGGCTGGACCACGGTAGGTGTCTTTCCGATGGATGAATCGGCCTATGGTGTACGGGAAATCACCTTTAATGTAGTCACCTTTGTATTCGTAGTCTGCATGCTCGGGATGACGGCTTCTTTCTACCTGGCCTATTCCATCTCCCGGCCGATCGGCCAGCTGGCTTCCTTCATGAGCAAGGCGCAGTCCGGTGATCTGACGATCCGCTACTGGGGGAACCGTTCGGATGAGATCGGAATGCTTGGGCGCAGCTTCAATACGATGCTTGTCCAGATCAGCAGGCTGCTCTCGCTGACGGAGCTGCAGGCACGGCAGAAGCGGGAGGCGGAGCTGCGCAGCCTGCAGGCGCATATCAAGCCGCATTTTCTCTACAATACGCTTGATACGATCCATTGGATGGCCCGCAGCAAAGGTGCGGAGGATATTGCCGGCGTGGTGCAGTCTCTCTCCAAGCTGTTCCGGCTGGGGCTTAGCAAGGGCAGTGACATTATCCCGCTGTCAGATGAGCTGGAGCATATCGTCAGTTATTTGCAGATTCAGCATACCCGGTACAGCAGTAAGCTCTCTTACTCCATTTCAGCCGATCCCCGGCTCGGTGAGCTGTATGTGCTGAAGCTGCTGCTGCAGCCAATTGTGGAAAATGCCATATATCACGGGATCAAGGAACGGCGCGGACCCGGCCGGATCACTATTGCAGTAGAAGAACGGGAAGGTGACCTGTATCTGACAGTAACGGATGACGGCGCCGGAATGGCCGCAGAGCGGCTTGCGCTGCTTAACAAACGTCTGGATTCGGCTGGTGCGAATGGTGAAGCTGCAGAGGCTGACCAAGGGGCAATTGACAGCAGCGGCAGCGGCTACGGCATTCTGAATGTGCAGGCCAGGATCAGGCTTACCTACGGGGAGCCTTATGGTCTGCATATTGAAAGTGCAGCAGGGAGTGGCACCGTAGTAACTGTCCGGCATCCGGTTGTACGGAGCAGCAGTCCGGCGGATTATGCTGACTAAGAGAGGAGATTGAGAGCTATGGAGCATTGGAAGGTGATGATTGCCGACGATGAAGAGATTATCCGTGAAGGCATCCGGCAATGTGTAGACTGGAAGGGTCTAGGCCTGGAGGTAGCAGCAGAGGCGGAAGACGGGGAAGAGGCGCTTGAACTAGCAATGCACCATGGGATCCACATTGCTCTCGTGGATCTGAACATGCCGATTATGCATGGCATTGAGCTGATGAAGCAGCTGAAGGAGCGTCTGCCGGGCTGCCGGATTATTGTCATTACCGGGCACGATGAATTCTCCTATGCCCAGGAGTCCATCCGGCTGCAGGTTAATGATTACATACTAAAGCCTGCAGATCCGCAGCAGCTGGTACAGGTACTGCGGGGGGTACGGGATGAACTGGAGACTGAGCGCCGGCAAAGCGAGCACTTCCAGCAAGCCTCGAGACAGATTCTCAGGAACTTTCCGCTGCTGCGTGCACGCTTCTGCCAGGAATGGCTGGAGGGGAATCTCCGCCGCGAGGAGATCGGTGAGCAGCTGCAGTTTCTGAAGCTGCCCCCGGCCTGCCCGCAGCTGCTTGCCGTGATCCGCTGGCGCGGCGAAGTACGCCAGCCGGCGATGAAGGACAGCGAGCGTCAGCTGTTTATGTATGCCATTGAGAATATCAGTGCTGAGCTGCTGGAGGCTTATCCCAAGGTCATTTTCCGTGATAGCGCCGGGCTGATAGTCATCCTTCTATGGGAAGGCAGCGGAGAAGCGGCACTGGCCGGCATTGAGGCGGCAGTACGCAGCCATCTCAAGATTGCTGTGGAGCTTGGAGTCCAGCAGGTCTCCGGCGATCTGACCGGTCTGCCCGCTGCTTACCGCAAATGCAGGGTATCCCTGTCCAGCGAGCAGCCGCTGTCGCCGCTGATCCGCCGGGCCAGACAACATATGCTGGAGCATTACACCGAATGTGATCTGAGTCTGGAGTCGATGGCCGGGAAGCTCCAGGCCTCCCCGGTTTATCTCAGCCGTCTGTTCAAGCAGGAGCTGGGTGAATCGTTCGGCGCCTATCTGACTCAGATCCGGATCCGCAAAGCCGCCCAGCTGCTGAATTCCACCGAATGGAGTATCCATGAAATTGCCGAACGCTCAGGTTATGAGACGCAGCATTATTTCAGCACAGCTTTCAAAAAACAGACCGGCGTATCTCCGCTGCAGTTCCGTAAAGGTGTACTTCCCGGTGAGACAGAGGGCGGCGGAAAGACCGGGAATGGCGGGTACAGGTAAAGATATAAGTGAAGTCTGATCTAGTAACAAGGCACCGAATTTTACCGTGTAAACATTGCAGGACACATGCAGCTCTATGCTGAATGTGTTCTTTTTTTTTGCCCATGATTGTAAGCGCAAACACAAAGGTGGTTTTTTTATAAAAACAGTAGTTTCAGTGTAAATACGGCGAGGATACGCATTGCTATACTCAATTTGTGAAGCGGGAGGCACCCGCATCTCAGAAACAACAGACCTTTCAGGGGGAATGCAGAATGAAGAAAATTGGACTTATCCTGTTGACACTGGCACTGATGCTGATGACGGCCGCTTGCGGCAACGCGGACAATTCGGGCAGCTCAGGCAGCTCAGGCAGCTCAGAAGGAAAGAACGGCAAGGTAGGAATCGCGATGCCAACGAAATCTTCGGAACGCTGGGTGAATGACGGCAACAACATGGTGAAGGAGTTCGAAGCACTGGGGTACAGTACGGACCTGCAATATGCGGAGGATGTTGTTGAAAATCAGGTAGCGCAGATTGAGAATATGATCACCAAAGGGGTGAAGGCGCTTGTAATCGCTTCAATCGACGGTGAGGCCTTAACCGATGTGCTGCAGAAAGCGCATGACGCAGGTGTAAGCGTAATCGCCTATGACCGGCTGATCAAAAAGAGTGAATATGTAGACTATTATGCTACCTTTGACAATTTCAAGGTCGGTGTACTGCAGGGCTCCTATATTGAAGAGAAGCTGGGGCTGAAGGAAGGCAAGGGGCCTTTCAATATCGAGCTGTTCGGCGGTTCACCGGACGATAATAATGCGTACTTCTTTTTTGACGGGGCGATGTCCGTCCTGAAGCCTTATATCGACTCAGGCAAGCTGGTTGTACGCAGCAAACAGACTACGATGGAACAGGTGGCAACCTTGCGCTGGGATGGTGCCACTGCTCAGGCGCGGATGGATAATCTGCTGAGCGCCAATTATGCGGGTGACAATCTTGATGCTGTGCTTTCTCCTTATGACGGCATCAGCATCGGCATTCTCTCTTCCCTGAAGGGGGTAGGCTACGGCTCGGGAGACAAGAAACTGCCTGTTGTAACAGGTCAAGATGCTGAGCTGGCATCGGTGAAATCGATTCTGGCCGGAGAGCAGACCCAAACCGTGTTCAAGGATACCCGGGAGCTGGCCAAGAAGGCAGTACAAATGACGGAAAGTGTGTTGAAGGGTACGGAAGCGGAGGTCAATGATACGACCACGTATGACAACGGAGTCAAAGTTGTTCCTTCTTATCTGCTTGAACCTGTCTCTGTAGATGCAGGCAATGTGGATAAAGTGCTGGTAGAGGGCGGCTATTATACTAAAGAGCAGCTCGGCCAGTAACCAGCAGGCACAATAAAGGCGGTATGCGGCGGCTCTTTCCGAACAGCTGCCGGCATACCGCTTCACAGTAACAGGGAAAGCTGGGTGAGAGTTTAGATGAGTGAGTATATTTTGGAAATGAAGGGGATTACGAAGACCTTTCCGGGGGTCAAGGCGCTGGCGGATGTAAACCTGAAGGTAAAGGCGGGCGAGATCCATGCCCTCTGCGGGGAGAACGGGGCCGGAAAGTCGACCCTGATGAAGGTGCTTAGCGGCGTATATCCGCACGGCAGTTATGAAGGGGATATCCTGTTCGGCGGCGAGGTATGCCAGTTCAGGGATATCAAGGACAGCGAACGGCAGGGCATTGTCATTATCCATCAGGAGCTGGCGCTGATTCCGTATTTGTCGATTTCGGAAAATATCTTCCTTGGCAATGAGCAGGCAAAGCGCGGAGTAATCAACTGGAATGAAACGACGCTGAGAACCAGGGAGCTGCTCGCGACCGTCGGCCTCGGCGAATCTCCGCTGACCCGGGTATCGACAATCGGTGTCGGCAAGCAGCAGCTGGTGGAGATCGCCAAGGCGCTGTCCAAAGAAGTGAAGCTGCTCATTCTTGATGAGCCTACGGCGGCGCTGAATGAGGATGATAGCGAGAACCTGCTGACACTGATTCTGGAGCTGAAGAAGCGGGGAATCTCCTCAATCATCATTTCACACAAATTGAACGAAATCGAGAAGGTAGCGGATTCAGTAACGATATTGCGAGACGGCCGGACGATCAGAACGCTCGATATGAAGCAGGATGCGGTAACGGAGGATGTCATTATAAAAGGCATGGTCGGCCGCGATCTGACTAACCGCTATCCGGAGCGGACGCCGGAGCTCGGGGAGACCATTTTTGAAATCCGCGATTGGGAAGTTTATCACCCGACGCAAGCAGACCGCAAAATGCTGGACCGGATCAATATGCATATCCGCCGCGGTGAGGTAGTCGGCATTGCCGGGCTGATGGGGGCCGGCCGGACAGAGCTGGCGATGAGTGTATTCGGCAAATCGTACGGCAGACGGATCAGCGGAGAGCTGTTCATGCATGGCCGGGAGGTTCATTTCAATGATATCAGCCAGGCTATTGCGGGCGGACTTGCCTATGTAACGGAAGACCGCAAGCATTACGGCCTGATCCTGATTGATGATATCAAACGCAACATATCGCTCAGCAGCCTGAATAAGCTGTCCCGGCACGGTGTGATCGACGAGAATGAGGAAGTGCTGGTGGCAGAGGAATACCGCAGGAAGCTGAACATCAAGACACCAAGTATTCTGCAGAAAACGGTGAATCTAAGCGGCGGCAACCAGCAGAAGGTTGTGCTGAGCAAGTGGATCTATGCCCAGCCGGATGTGCTTATACTGGATGAGCCGACACGCGGAATTGACGTTGGCGCCAAATATGAAATTTACTCGATCATTAACAGCCTGGCTGCGGAGGGCCGGGGCGTGCTGGTCATCTCCTCCGAGCTGCCGGAAATTATCGGGATGTGCGACAGAATTTATACAATGTGCGAGGGACGGATCACAGGTGAGGTGCAGCGGCAGGACGCTACGCAGGAGCTGCTGATGAAATATATGACACGAAGCAGGGGGTAACACCAATGGGAGCAATCAGTGAACTTTTCAAAAAGAATATCCGCCAATACGGCATGATTATTGCCTTGATCTTTATTTCCGTCTTTTTTCAGATTCTGACCGACGGCATTCTGCTTAAGCCGTTGAATGTAACAAACCTTATTTTGCAGAACAGCTACATTCTGGTGCTTGCGATCGGCATGGTGCTGGTGATCATCACCGGCCATATCGACCTGTCAGTCGGTTCTGTCGCCGCATTTATCGGGGCGCTTTCGGCCATTATGATGGTTGAGCAGCAGATGAATCCCGTACTGGCCGTTGTACTTTCGCTGCTGATGGGTGCGCTTGTCGGCGCCTGGCAGGGCTTCTGGGTTGCCTATATCAAAATTCCGGCGTTTATCGTAACGCTGGCAGGCATGCTGCTGTTCCGCGGATTAACGATGATTGTGCTGAACGGGCAGTCGATTGCCCCGTTTCCCAAGACGTTCCAAAAAATCAGCTCCGGCTTCATCCCCGATTTCAGTGACGGAAGCACGCTGAATATAGTGACGCTGCTGGCAGGCATTATTCTGTCTGTCCTGGTAGTCCTTCAAGAGATCAGAATGCGAAGAACCTCGGTCAAATACGGATTTGAACAAACGCAGCTCTGGATTTCGATTGTGAAGGCGGCTGCACTCATTATTGTTATTAACCTGTTTACGTTTGTCCTCGCTCAGTATAACGGGATTCCCAACATCCTCCTCATCCTGCTGGTGCTGATTGCTGTCTATTCCTTTGTGATGAATAATATGACGATGGGACGCCATATCTACGCGCTGGGAGGCAATGAGAAAGCAGCGAGCCTTTCAGGTGTAAAAACCAAACGGGTCACCTTCTGGGTATTCGTAAATATGGGTGTACTGTCCGCTTTGTCCGGCCTGGTCTTTGCTGCCCGACTGAATTCGGCTACACCAAAGGCCGGAACCAATTTTGAGCTGGATGCTATTGCAGCCTGCTTCATAGGCGGCGCTTCGGCTTCGGGAGGGATCGGCACGGTAGTCGGAGCCATCATCGGCGGTCTGGTCATGGGCGTTATGAATAACGGAATGTCCCTTGTCGGCCTTGGTGTAGACTGGCAGCAGGGCATTAAAGGCCTGGTGCTGCTGCTGGCTGTAGGGTTTGACATTTACAACAAATCAAAAACGGCCTGACCGGTCATGGATGCCGCAGACACAGGCAAAGCCGCCTCCGCATTAGCGGGGCGGCTTTCCTTTTATATTAGAATATATATTTCCTGACGAAAGGAAAACGCTTGCAGCTTGTGGAAATAGTAGGCAGGCTTGCACTGTCCGGCAAAGCATTGGATAATAGCACTCATAGAACTTAAATCAGGAGGCCGGAAATGCAGATTATTGCAATGCTTACTATGCTTATTGATCACATAGGCTACATTTTTTTTCCGGATGAGATGGGCTGGAGAATTATTGGAAGAATCGCCTTTCCGATTTACTGCTACGGGCTGGTGCAAGGGCATATACATACTAAATCGAGACCAAGGTATCTGATGAGGCTGCTGCTCATTGCGGTTATTGCCCAGGTTCCGTACAATATGGCGCTTGACCCCGGCGGCTGGAATGTTGTCTTTACGCTGCTGCTCTCGGCAATTGTGCTGCTTATATTGGATAAGCTGCCGTCGCTCTGGCTGGGCATTCCGGTTGTTTTGATAGCTGTTTATGTAATGGATGTTCTTCCGCTTGATTATAATGCATACGGTCTGATCCTCGTGCTGATCTTCCGTTATGTACGATCGTATTATCTGATTCTGGCCCATTTTGTGCTGAACAGCTTTTATCTGTTCTATAGCGGCTGGCTGGTCCAGATGTTCAGTATTGTTCCGACCCTACTTGTTGCGGTATTTCCGGCTGCATGGGCTTTCCTTGAGAAAAGACGCCTGCCCCGCTGGGTATGGTGGTCCTTTTATCCGGTTCACCTGGCGGTACTGGCCATAATCAGGATTCTCCTTTACCAGGATTGGGTAAATATTCAATGGAAAACTCTGTTTATGCTTTAGGAGAGAGTTCCTGTAACCAGCGCATACAGCACTTTTCACTGCGAGTCCTTCCTCTTTTGAGTTGATGGATAGATGTACAAATAACCGATAAAGGAGTCATGCTATGAGGAGAATGGGGAAAGGCACTAAATGGCTGCTGCCGCTACTGGCAATGCTGCTGATTCTGGCAGGTTGCCAAACAGTCGGAGGGCTGGACGTTAACAAGGCGCTACTGGGGGATCTTGATGTTAAATCAGTGGAGTCCAGCACTACCTTATCCTTGAAGGCTGTTCCGGCTGACGGAATCAGTGCTGAGGATCTTGAAATGATTGAACTTATCAATTCCTTTTCTGTAAATATCGCTCATGTAAAGCTGCAGGATAACGGTAATCTTTCTGCAGCCGGATCCGTAACCTACAAGCAGGCGACTGTACCGTTCACCCTGTCCATGGATCAGGAGGCAGTGGTCTTTAATGCAGAGGGAGCGAAGCAGCCTTTCTATTTCCCGCTTGAGAGCTACGATGAATCGCTTGGTGTAGAAGGGCTCGATGAGAGCAAGCTGCAGGATATCTCCAAGCTTGTTACCCAATTTGTGGTGAAGAATCTGCCAAATCCGGCTGCAATCAGCGCTACTTCGGTTAGCGAAACTGTGTATGGCCAGCAGCTGAACCTGACGAAGCTACATACCGAAATTACAGGCGACGAGCTGCCTGCTCTGGTGAAGAGCTTCCTCAAATCCGTATCGAAGGATACTGAAGGCTTTACAGCTCTGATTGGCGGTCTTTACGATTACCTGTATCCGATTCTGACTGCAGCCGGAGCTGATGAAGAGCTGGATATGCTTGGATTCGGTGATATTCCGCTGGAGGATAAGGAAGGCGTTGTGACCGTGGCCCATGATGCTGCCAAGCTGGCTGTGGACGCACTCCTGCTTGTCTATGACAAGCAGCTTGAGAGTCTCTACGAGACAACACCTGAACTGGCTACCGTGCTGAGCAAAGATACGAAGCTGCAGGTAGATTTGTTTGTAGACAGCGGCTTCCATATCCGCAAGCAGAATATGGACCTGACCGTTGCACTGCCTGCCAGTGAGGATCTGCCGCTGAAGAGCATTTCGGTTCAGTCACAGACTCAGACCTGGAATGTGAACGGGCCGGTTACCGCAGACCTGATCAGCAAGGCTGGGGCCCTCGATCTGTCGAATACCGAGATGACTCCAGGTGAAACGCTACGCAATTTTGAGCCGGGCTCTACTGTCTACAATATGCTTAAGGATGATATGAAAATTACGGCCAAGACTTTGATGATTATTCCGGACGATGATTATTATTACCCGGTAGTGATCGGAGGGACCACTTGGGTTCCGCTGCGTTATGTAGCCGAGGATCTGGATGCTGAAGTGACCTGGGACGGTGCCAACAAGTCCATTACTGTAACCGATGATGTATACGGAGATGCAGTCGTATTCAAAATCGGTTCCGATCAGGCGCTCGTGAGCGGGAAGACTGTGAAGCTGCCGCTTCCGGTATTCGTGGATGAATACGGAGATGCCAATGTACCGCTCCGTGTGCTGGCCGAAGGTCTGCATGCTAAGGTTGAGAAGGATGAGGATGGCTACATCTGGATCGAACGGCCTTAACCAGTGCAAGTATTTGTATTAATAAAAAGCCGGAGCTCCCTGAAGCGGGACTCCGGCTTTTTGCTTCGGATTCACATTATTCGGCAAAAGAAAGTCCTTCTGCGGCAAGCGCCTGCCGGAGAATAACGATCGCCTTCGGCCCCATACCGTGGAGCTTCAGGAGATCGGCTTCTTTGACCCGGGCGAGCTGTTCCAGCCGGGTAAAGCCGGCATGGTCCAGTGCCCGCAGCGCAGGCTGGGAGAGCTTGCCGGGTAGGCCGCTATCGGCAGGTGGTACCATTCGGGTGGTCATTGCAGGCTCCTTTCTGCAGCATTGCTGCTTACTGTGTGGTCAGAGTCACTTCCAGTGCTATGTTGCTTTGCTCCTTGGGCTTGAGCATGCTGCTGATATATCCGGACATGAAGCCTTCCTTCTGGTTCATCCATAGCTGGTAACCCGGCATTGCTTGTATGGCTTCTGCATCAGTGCCGGCTGTGCCGGCAAAATATTTAACATTCAGTTCCGACATCATTCTGGCCATAGATTGCTTGTCTGCTTCGCTAAAGCTGCTGTCCTTCAGATTCTTCATAGCTTTGTTATAAGAGCTTTCTGAAAAAGACTGCTCGGCATATGCTTTAAAATGTAACAGGTTCGGATCAGTAATTTCATTGTCTGCCGCCCATTGCTCGACGCCAACCGAAGCGGTATGGTAGGTGACTTTACGGGACTGTGGATCAAAGGTCATCTCGCCATACTGGTGCGGATTAACGGCAAAGGCGCTGGTGGCTATATCGTATACCGGAAGGACATTTGAATCTGCTGCGGTCTGGCCGGCAGCAGGATCACGGCGGATATCCTGCATGTGAATATGTCCGGATAACACGAGATTAAGGCCGTCCTGACGAAGGGCTGCCATCGTCTCCTGACTGTTGTTAAGTTTGAAGCCGGATACGGACATGGAAGTGTGGCTGAGCAGATTATGGTGCATCACTGTTACGATGGAAGCATGCTGCTCAGAGGCCAGCTTCACACAATCTTTTATCCAGGATAAAGTCGCCGGAAGAATCCGCCCGTCTGTCTGCGGGAAGCCGTATTTCTCGTTGTTTACATATTGGCTGCTGTCAATCATAAGCAGCCATAAGCCCGGTGAGGCCTCCACAAGATAGCTAAGGCTATTCGTATCCTTTGAAATAGCTTCATTATATCCGTAGTCAGCATACAGCTCCGTGAAATCCTTACTGGTGATATGGTCAGTCACAATCTGCTTGTCACCCTTGAAGGATCTTGCCCAGGGGTTAAACAGATCATGATTGCCGGGGATGACATAGACAGAGGTGCCCTGCTTCTCGATACGCTTCAGCTTGGCGGCCAGCTCCTTGTGGCTGTCCGCCTCACCGTTGTTGGTCAGATCGCCGCTCAGAATAAGGAATTGCGGCTTTTTAAGCTCTGCATCATGGACAAGCGCCTCCATAAGCTCATCGCTGTACGGCAGCATTTTGCCGTCGCCGCTGTTTACATAGCTCTGAAAGGCCGGCCCGCCGTCCTGCAGTGACTTGTTAAGATAATGGGTATCTGTTGCAACCCAGAATGATACCGGTGAGGTAGAGGAGGCAATGACAGCAGGTACTGCTCCCTCAAGGGGAGCGTCAGATGACAAATTTGTGTCTTTGCAGCCTGGCAGGATAGAAACAGCCGCAAGTAGGATGGTGAAAGCAATCAAGGGTGATTTTTTTAACGGAAAATCGTTTCTTTTGGCGGGAAATATCATGTTCAGGACCCTTCCTTCAGCAGTATGGCTGAATCATTGTAGCGTATTTATAGCGGTTTTGTATATCGGCATGGGACAGCAGGTGTTTCGAATAACGCTCCTGTGATTATAGAAAATAGTGGAAGGTGCATAAACAGGCGGATTCCAGCGAGAATAAGGGTGGATACAAACAGAGCAGCAGGAAAAATATGAAATAGGTGTTGTTTTATCGGAATAGAAGTGTTAAGATATACAAAAGTTAGTTACTAGAATAAATGGAGGTAGTTATCTTATGTCTAAGAGTTTTCTGGAAGCTGTAGAAGCAAGACGGTCCGTATATGCAATCAGCAAGGAATCCCCGATCTCAGATGATCAAATCAAGGAAATTGTTGAAGCGGCCGTATTACATAGCCCGACTTCATTTAACTCCCAGAGCTCCAGAGCAGTAGTTCTGCTTGGCGAGCAGCATGATAAGCTGTGGGATATCACTGCTGAAACGCTCCGCAAGATTGTGCCGACAGAGCAATTCGAAGGTACAGCCCAGAAGTTGGCTTCGTTCAAAGCTGGCTACGGCTCCGTGCTGTTCTTTGAGGATCAAACGGTGGTGAAGAATCTGCAGGAGAATTTTGCCCTGTATGCTGACAATTTCCCGATTTGGTCGAACCAGTCCTCGGGTATTCTGCAGTTTGTAGTCTGGACTGCCTTCGCTGAAGCCGGTCTTGGCGCTTCGCTCCAGCACTACAACCCGCTGATTGATGATGAAGTGAAGGAAACCTTCGGCATTCCTGCAGAATGGAAGCTGATTGCCCAGCTGCCGTTCGGCAAGACGGTTACCGCACCGGGACCTAAAGAATTCCAGCCGATTGAAGAACGTGTTAAAGTGATTAAATAAGCGGGAGCCTCTTGTTTGAAACCTCCTTATTCAGGATAAGTAGTACTATAACCTGATTAAGGAGGTTTTTGTAATGCCTTGGAACAAAGATAATTATCCTGATTCCCTGAAGAATTTCATGGCACCGGTTCGCAACAAAGCAATTGATATCGCCAATGCGCTGCTGGAGGACGGATACGACGAAGGGCGGGCCATTGCAATCGCAACGGCTCAGGCCAAAGAGTGGGGCGAGAACCACGACAAGCAGATCCGTAAGAAAAACACATAACAGCGCGCTGTCTGCTCTAACCGGGCGGCATAAAAAGGACCAGCGGTTAAATTAACCGTCTGGTCCTTAAGTTATTAGGTCAGCTTATTCTGCAGCTGGCGCTTCTGTAGCTTCCGGTGTAGCAGAGGCTTCCGGCTCATCCGTCAGTGTGTTGGTAATCTTGGCGTTTGTAGTCAGATCCTGCAGCCAGGTGGAGGACATCTCGGACACCTTCTGGGAAATCAGGGTCTTTTTGATTTCGTCTTTCTTTTCTTCGAGCGTGTATTCATGAGCTTCCTTGCGGTCTGTTACTTTGATGACATGGTAGCCGTAATCCGACTTCACAGCACCGCTTGTTTCACCGACTTTGAGGGCAAAGGCAGCATCAGAGAACTCTGTAACCATATCTCCCTTTTTGAAGAAGCCAAGATCTCCGCCTTTGTCTTTAGAGCCGGTATCGGAAGATTTCTCCTGAGCCAGAGCAGCGAAATCAGCGCCTTCTTTGAGCTGCTTGACAATCGCATCGGCTTCTTCCTTGGTAGCAACCAGGATATGGGAAGCTTGTACTTCTTCTTCCTGGTTAAAGGTGGCTTTATTATCATTAAAGTAGGTTGTAACGTCTTCATCCGTAACGGTAACCTTAGGCTCAAGCAGCTTGCGGATCTCAACCTGCAGCGGCATTTGCGCCTTCAGATCATCAAGCGTCATGGAGCTTTGGGCAAGCGCGGAATTGAGTGCATCCTCACCGCCGAACTGGGTTTTCAGGTCTTCAATTTCAGCATTGATATCTTCATCAGTAACAGTAATGTTGGCTTTCTTGGCTTCCTGGTCTACAAGGGTAGTAGTAATCAGATTCTGTAAGGTCGATTCGCCGCCTGCTTCAACCAGCTTATCATACAGCTGAGCTTTGGTAATATCGGTACCATTGACGGTAGCAACAGCAACGCTGTTGTCATCTTTCTGGAAAGGCGGTTTGATCAATACTATAATCAGTGCTGCTGCAAGAACGATCGATGCGATCATCCAGCCCTTGCCGCCTTTAGGGGAGGAGGGAGGAGTATTGCCGCCGCCAACCTTGCTCATCACAGGAACTGCTTCAGGTGTTACATCTGCTGCTGCATTATTAGCTGGTTCAACCGGTTCTTGTGCTGCTGGGACAGCTTCTTCAGCCGCTGCAGGAATCGTTTCGGCTTCCACCGGTGCTTCATTGGTGTTTGCGGAAGCGTCAGTCTCTTCGGGTGTTGCGTTGTTGTTCAATTGCCCGTTTGTTTCAAATTCTTTTTTGTCCATTATAATTAATGACTCCCTTCGATATAGGTGATGCCTGTCTTTCTACAACTTTACCAGAAATTCCGATTCCAAACCTTAAGAAAGTATAAAAAAGCATAAATGCTTTTTAAGATTTCATTAAGTTAAGAGAAAAAGCCGGAGACGCAGGGGATTCCCGTACGCTCCGGCTTGTTGGCAGAAGTCATAAGATTGCATAAGGTCAGCCTGTTTCTGCATTCAAATACATGATTAAGAAGTAAGCCCTTTCAGCAGATGGCGTATGCTTTCCTGTTTCCGTCTGGGAACACGGACATTTTTGGCATAAAGGCCCTTCTCTCCGAAATAGATGCAGTCGTCTTCAATCGCGCTGATCTTGTTCAGATTCACGTAGCAGCCTCCATAAACATGATAGTAACTGGAATTCGACAACAAACGGTTTAATTGCTCGGCAGTCATTCTCTTTTTAATGTTATAGTTTCTGCCGTGAAAAATGACCAGATCATGGTCCCCGACCTTAAAGAACAGAATGTCTGTTTCCACCTCGAAGTCCTCATATACATTTCTGGCTTCCAGCAGGCTGCTCATTCGTGTTCCCCCTTTTTACAATTTTAACGACGCGTGTTAGCGCTTTCATTATAGCATATTCTTTTTTCTTTGAGAAGTCTTATTTTTGAAATGTTTTTTGTCATTTTTTCCGTTGCAATTGTCATAGACGCTGAAAAATTGTAAATTATAAAGATGGCTATTGTTTGAACGAGAGCCAGACTGCATATAAAACACCGGATGGACTTATGGAGGAGGAAAACCGAGATGAAAGAAAATTCCAAATTATTGCTGTTTACCGGCTCCTACGCGAGTGCAGAGGATAACGGGATACAGGTATATGCGTTTGACGGGGCGGCCGGAGGTACGCTGAAGCTGCTGCACAGTGTGCAGGGCATCGCCAATCCTACCTTTGTTAATGTCGATACTGCGAAGAACCGGCTGTATGCGATTGGCGAGAAGCTTAACCGTGAGGGGATCAAGGAGGGAGAGGTCGTAACCCTGGCCATCGATCCGCACACCGGCAGCCTGACTGAGCTGAACCGGATTGCCACAATGCCTGCTTCTGAAGCAGGACAGACGACAACCTGTCATATTAACAGGGATGCCGCAGGCGAAGTTATCGTTGTATGCAGCTATCATGGCGGCCTTGTAGGCCTGCTGAGTGTAGATGCAGACGGGACGCCGGTGCGCCTGACAGATACTGCTGTACATACGGGCAAAGGAACTGTGCCCGGCCAGGAGAAGCCGCATCCCCATTCGGCTGTTTTCAGCCCGGACGAGCGCTTCCTGTTTGTGTCCGATCTCGGCCTGGATCTGATCCGTACTTACCGGGTCAACCGGGAGTCCGGTACGCTTGAGGTTCAGGGCGAAATCAAGGTGGAGGCAGGAGCGGGCCCCCGTCATTTTGTATTCCATCCGGACGGCAAGTCCGCCTATGTCATTAACGAGCTGAACAGCACGGTTACCTCTTTCCTGTATGACAGCGAGTCAGGAGCCTTGAAGACAGCATTTACCGTGCCTACACTGCCGGAGGATTATTCCTATACAAATAACGGCTGTGCAGAAATCGCCTTCTCGGCAGACGGACGCTTCCTGTATGGCTCGAACCGCGGTCATGACAGCATTGTGGTCTATGCAGTGAATGCTGAGACGGCGGAGCTTACGCTGGCCCAGCATGTGTCTACACATGGAGGCCACCCGCGTCACTTCACAGTTACACCGGATGGTGAATACCTGATTGTAGCAAACCGTGACGGCAATAACCTGGTTGTATTCTCTCTTGATGCAGCTACCGGACGGTTGACCTATACCGGTAACGAAGCGAGGATATCTAAGCCGGTGTGTGTAAAGCCTGCAGTATTTCCTGCCTGATTCAGGCCGGCTTCATAGCTGATTGACCAAAAAAGGAACACCGGAAGGGCTGGCTCCGGTGTTCCTTTTAAAAATATCAGAAAGTAAAAACTTGCAGATCTATACAGGTCTGATATTTCCCGCAGAAACGGTTGCCGCCTTTTTAAGGACGGCGAAGCCGTTTCTACTTGCCTATTTAAGCGAAACGGGCTTGAGTGGTACAACCGTGGAGACCGCTGATTTGAACAAAACGTTCTGTTTGCCGTCTCCCTGTCCTGTTAGGGTGATTGTATAAGCGTCGTAAGAGGTAACGAGTCCCTGCATTTTGACTCCGTTCGTTGTGAAAATTGTTACGGGCACCTTTGTTGAAATGCATTGGTTCAACAAACGCTCCTGCAGCTTTAGACTTTCCACTTTGGCAGCACTCCATCTTTATATGAATTGTCTTCCTGTCCCATTATATCACGGCAAGACGGTTCTCAGGCAACGTCTTCACAGAATACGTATCAGATAAGGGGTTTGTTATGTTTGAATACCGCAGATGGTCCAGAGGATTCCGGTTCTCTTTATGGTTTGCATTAGGTTTTGCCGTCATAGCCCTGCTTGTGGCCCTGAACAAGACGGCTTATTTTGACAATTCCGTCATTCATGCCGTACAATCAGCGGAGTCGCCAGGATTGACCTCTTTGGCTAAAAGCCTTTCACTGGTCGGCTCCTCGAAGCTGGCGGTTATGATTTCACTTGTTACCATGGCGCTGCTCTTTTTTGTGCTGAAGCACCGGATGGAGCTCGTTCTGTTCCTCTGGGTGGGCTTAGGCTCCCAGCTGCTGAATACCTGGCTTAAGCTGTGGTTTCACCGGGAGCGTCCCAGTATCCACCGTTTGATAGAACAGGCTGGTTACAGCTTTCCTAGCGGTCATTCCATGGCTGCCTTCTCCTTATACGGGGCTTTGGCATACCTGCTCTGGCGTCATATGCGGCGGAAAAGAGAACGGCTTTTACTGATTCTGTTCACCGTACTTATGACCCTTGGCATCGGCTGGAGCCGGATCTATCTGGGTGTCCATTATCCCAGCGATGTGATCGGCGGATATGCGGCAAGCGGAGCCTGGCTGATGCTGTCGGTTGCCTGCTTTGAAGCTTATCAGAACATCAGGAAGCGGAAATAAAGTCTTTATATGTAAAAAATACGGACACCGTCAGCCTGTACAGGTAAATGGTGTCCGTATCCCGGCTTATTGGACCGGTACTGCCGGTTTTCCAGGATTACCCTTATGCGAATTGGCGGCAGCAGAGATGCTAAGCTTCAGCAGAGCCGGAAGCCCTGCTTTCAGCTTTTTGACTTCTTCCTTGCTCAACTGGCCCTCCTTGAGGGACTCATCCAGCTTGAGACTGGCGGCTTCACTCAGCTTCTGAATGTACTGGTCCTCACTCCAGCCCTTTTTTTCCTTGGCCAGACTGTAAAGGGTTTGTCCGTTTCTCAGGCTGTCCATAAGCTCCCGGCGGTCCATTTCCAGAAGCCTTGCGGTTTCGCCCAGGATAAAATGCCCGCCTGTTTTCAGGCCCTTGCTGTGATGCGGATGTGACGGCTGCTCTTTTCCGGGGCTGGTATGGCCCGCTGCCGGTGTAGGCGTACTGCCTGAAACTGTCCCGGCATAAGCAGCGGCCGGAGCCAGGCAGAGCATGACGGCTGCCGTAAATGCTGCAATTCTTCTGATCTTGTTGCTCATGCGTTCACCTCTTGGGATGGAATGGTACTGCCGTACACAGTATTACCGGAAAGCTGAAAGAAACATGAAGCTTGGCTTAAGCCTCTCTAAAAATTCGCCGGCATGGTTCATGGGTAAATACATATGTACCCTAATAGAGATTGACGGAAGACTTACAGGATATACATAACAGGTGTGAATAAACTTAGATGAATGCAAAACTAAGCATAGGCTTCCGAAGTAAGTTTTGCCGGAGAGATTCACTGGATGCATATGCTATGCAAAACTAAGCGTAAGCTTCCGAAGTAAGTTTTGCCGGAGAGATTCACTGGAAGCATATGCTATGCAAAACTAAGCGTAAGCTTCCGAAGTAAGTTTTGCCGAAGAGATTCACTGGAAGCATATGCTATGCAAAACTTTAGGAGGGATGGATTTGGCTTTTGGCGCCCGAATATTAAAAACAGGAATGGCAGTTACGCTTGCCCTTTATTTGTCTGTACTCCTGCAGTTTTCTTCTCCTGTCGGCGCAGCCATTGCAGCAATATTTGCCATGCAGCCGTCCATATACCGCTCATGGCGGTATTTCCTGGACCAGATCCAGACGAGCACGATGGGAGCGGTGATTGCGCTGCTGGGCGGGATGCTCCTGTCTAATGAACCGATTGCAGTAGGACTTGTTTGTATTCTGGTTATTATGATCAGTATGAAAATGAACCGTGCCGATACCATCGGCCTGACACTGGTTACTGTAATTTCTGTAATGGAGGCGTCCGGACAGTGGGAGTTCGCGCTGACCCGCTTTTTGCTTACACTGACCGGGATTGTCTCTGCATTTCTTATAAATATCAGCGTATTCCCGCCCAAGCCGCGCAAGCAGTACATCCAGCAGATTGAGAATGTATTTACCAGCCTGTCACTGCTGCTTCGCACCGCAGTCTCGCATGAGATGAAGGAGAGCGTGTTCCGGGATGAAAAAAGTGCGCTGGAAGGCTCGATTAAGTCGCTGGCCGATAAGTATGCCCTCTTCGAGGAGGAACAGAAACAGCTGCGCAGGGCAAAATACAGCCAGACCCGGCAAATGGTTGTATATAAAAACCTGCTGCACACTCTGCAAAAAGGCTTTGAGGTACTGGAGGCGATTGACCGCCATTATTTCCAGGCAGAGCGGACCGAGCGGACCGATGAGCTGTTTGACCGGCACCTGGAGCAGCTGATTAAATATCATGAGTACATTCTGCTCAAGTTCGAAGACAAGCTGAAGCCGGGCTCCAATGATTCAGAGCTGCTTGCCGAAGACAATGATCGGTTTCTGGAGGCAGCCATCCAGGGCTATAATCCCGAGAAATCGGGACAGCTGCGCTTGTCAGTGGTAGCGGCGGCGATCTATGATTATGGTTACCAGCTTGACCGGCTTGACCGGCTGGCGGACCAGATCAACCGGGTGAACAGTGATGAGAAGGATTAACCGGAGCAGACATGAACGTCAACCTTTCAAAGGGGATGAAATACAGTGGAGAAACATGATCAAGAATGGAAACAAGAACAGGAACGGGTGACGGGGATTACCCGGCTGCTAACCGCCCATATCCGTCGTCTCTCAGAAGAGCTGGGCCTGCACCGTACCGATGTTGTCGATATGCGCAAAGATTTCTGGGAAGAGGTAACAGTAAACTTCAGCAGCCCGGATGACCTGGGGGAGACCTCGACCAGCCTGCGGCAGCAGGCGCAAATCCTGAATGAACGGGAACGTCACCATCTGCAGTCGAGCAAGGCGCTCAAAAAATATAGAAAGCTGGTTAATTCACCCTACTTCGGCCGGATTGATTTCTCAGAACAGCCCGGAGCTCAGGCAGAGCGCATTTACCTTGGAATCGGATCATTAATGGAGGACGACGGCACCTTTCTGATTTACGACTGGCGTGCACCTATTTCCAGCCTTTATTACGATGGAGCTCCCGGACCTGCTGCCTATGAAACGCCCGGAGGCCTGGTCAGCGGAACCATGGAGCTCAAACGCCAGTTCGTGATCGACAGCGGCTTGATTGAGGTCATGTTTGACACCGGGATGACCATCGGCGACGAACTGCTGCAGCAGGTACTGAGCCACAGTGCGGATGACCGGATGAAAAGCATTGTAGCTACTATCCAGAAGGAGCAGAACGCGGTTATCCGTAATGACCGGAGCCGGATGCTGGTCGTCCAGGGAGCGGCGGGCAGCGGTAAAACTTCAGCGGCGCTCCAGCGTGTAGCTTATCTGCTCTATAAATACCGCGCAGTTCTGCAGGCAGACCAGATGCTGCTGTTCTCGCCGAATCCGCTGTTCAACAGCTACGTTTCTACGGTGCTTCCCGAGCTCGGTGAAGAAAATATGCAGCAGACCACCTTCCAGATGTATCTGGAGCACAGGCTCGGCCAGGAATTTCAGCTTGAAGATGTGTTCAGCCAAACCGAGAGCCTGCTGGCCGCGCCGGATCATCCGTCTGCGGAAATCCGCCGCGCCGGAATCGGCTATAAATCGTCGGTAGCTTTTCTTGATGCCATCCGGAGATATGTCAATCTGCTTGAGCATGAGGGCATGCTGTTCAAACCGCTGATGTTTCAGGGAAAAGCTATCGTCAGCAAGGAAGAGATGGAGCGGCAGTTCTATACTTATGACCCCAATATCAAGCTTGCGAACCGGATTGATCTGATGACCGGCTGGCTGCTCAAGCAAATTGCTGCTTTTAGCGTAGAGGAGCGCAGTGCCCCGTGGGTAGAGGAGCAGATGGAGCTGCTGGATACGAGCGACTACCAGCGTGCGTACCATATGACACGGCGCAAGGGCGGCGGGCACAACGAGAGCTTTGATGATTTTGACACCGAGAAAAGCATGCTGGCCCGCTATATCGTCAGCCAGAAGCTGAAACCGCTGCGCGGCTGGACCAAGCGCGGCCGTTTCGTTGATGTCAAAGGGCTGTACAGCAGGCTGTTTACAGACCGCAGGCTGATGGACAGCATGAATTCCGGGGCAGGGCTGCCGGAGCACTGGGATGAAATCTGCAGGCTTACCGTTGATACGATTGCCGCAGGTGAGCTTGCCTATGAAGATGCAACTCCCTTCCTGTATCTGAAGGAGCTGAGCCAGGGATTCAGGACAAATACACTCATCCGCCACGTTATTGTTGATGAGGTACAGGATTACTCCCCGTTCCAGCTGGAATTTATGCGCCGGCTCTTCCCCCGGGCCAAAATGACTGTGCTGGGGGACCTCAATCAGGCCATCTATGCCCAGGGTGAAGTGCTGGGCGATCTGTCCAGCCTGGTCAGCATCTACGGAGAGGAAAATACAGAGGTCATTTCCCTGACCAGGAGTTACCGTTCCACCTTTGAGATAGTGGAATTTACCCGGGCCATGATTCCCGGCGGAGAACGGATTGTTCCCTTCAACCGGCGGGGCGAGGCTCCAACGCTTACCGTTGTGAACAGTGAATCTGAGCTGCTGGCTGCAGTGGAGCAGGATGTGCTGAAGCTGCATGCCGCGGGCTATCACTATGTTGCGGTGATCTGCAAGACTGCCGAAGAGAGCGCTGAGGTGCATGCCAAGCTGCAAAACAGCCTTCCGGTCAGACTGGTAACCAAGGAAACCCCGAATTTCCAGAAGGGAACGCTGGTGCTTCCCGCCTACCTGGCCAAAGGCGTAGAGTTTGATGCTGTTATTATTTATGATGGCTCACAGGAAAAGTACGGCAGGGAAAATGAACGCAAGCTGTTCTATACCGCCTGTACCCGGGCTATGCATCTGTTGCATATTTACAGCCTTGGACAGCCCAGCTCATTTCTGCCTGATCCCGAAGCAGCAGGATCAGCGGAAGCAGCGGGGTTGCTGTAATGGCTGGCAGCTCAAACTGAACAATGGAAAAATGGCGCAGGATTGCCCTATCAGGGGCAGTCGTGCGCTATTTTATGTGGAAATTATCTGTTTTTGGGTTACTCAATTTGCGGTTTATTTTGTATGCATACAGGCGGACAGAACCAAGCACACTAACGGGGATTGTCAATGACAGTAAAGGTGGTCAATCCATGAAGGATAAGAAATGGGATCTTATGGCGTTAGCCTCCATTCCGCTTATAATGACCCTGGGCAACTCCATGCTCCTTCCGGTACTGCCGCAAATTTCGCGCGAGCTTCATATCAGTTCCTTTCAGGTCAGCCTGCTGATTACGTTGTATGGCTTAATGGCTATTCTGATGATTCCGGTTGCCGGCTATCTCTCTGACCGGTTCGGGCGCAAAAAAATCATTATGCCCAGCCTGATTATTGCTGCTGCGGGCGGAGCTGTATGTATCGCTGCTGCCCTGTTTACCAAAGGAATAACGGCATACTGGATCATATTGGGGGGGCGTGTGCTGCAGGGGATCGGTGCGGCAGGGGCTTTTCCCATTGTCCTGCCATTTGTAGGGGATATGTTCAAGGACGAAAAAGTGGTAAGCAAAAGTCTCGGCCTGATTGAAACCTCCAATACCTTCGGCAAGGTGCTCAGTCCGATTCTCGGTGCTTATCTGGGGCTCCTGCTGTGGTACGCTCCGTTTATCTCCATTCCGGTTTTATGCATCATTTCTTTTGTGCTTGTTCTGTTTCTGGTTAAGGAGCCAAAACGGGAAGCTGATAAGCAGAGCCTTAAGGATTTCATGTCAGGCATTGTTGCAATCCTGCGGGAGCACGGCCGGTGGCTGTATGCTATTTTTGCCATCGGCGGTATCTGTATGTTTGTAACATTCGGGGTTCTTTTTTATTTATCGGAAACGCTTGAGGCCAAATATAATATTCACGGGGTTATAAAAGGTCTTGTTCTGGCCATTCCCCTTGCGCTCTTGTGCCTTGCCTCCTATGGAAGCGGCAAAATCATCGGACAAAATAAGCCGCGGATGAAGTGGATCGGCTGCGGCGGTATGTTCCTGATAACTGCGGCCATGATTATTACGGGGTTTGGTTCAGGGCTTTACTGGCTGGTAGGGCTGCTTAGTGTGGGGGGGATTGGCATCGGAATTGCACTGCCTTGTCTGGATGCCCTGATTACCGAAGGCATTGACCAGAAAAACCGCGGAACAATCACCTCCTTGTACAGCAGCATGCGGTTCATCGGTGTAGCCCTGGGGCCGCCGGTTGTCTCGCTGCTGATGCCAAGGGGATCATGGCTGCTGTTCGGAACGATGGCTGGAGTCAGCGCGATAGGAGGTCTGCTTACGCTGCTGGCAGTTACTCCCGGCAATAAGAGCTCCGAAAGCGGTCAGAGAGGTGAAAAGCAGCTCCAGCTTCCGCGCGGAATCCGCCAGCGGGCCCGGTAACCGCCAATTAGCGGCTAACCTGCACCCGGCTGGAAGCTGAACGTCTGCGCCGTTTTGTGATTAGAACTACGCTGTAGATGACCAGCAGCAGCAAAGGGGCCAGCGCTGAATAACGGTACATCACGGCATAGGAGTTAAACAAAGCGACTGAGCCAAGAATCATGGTGCCGACAGCAACTCCGAAATCCAGAGAGTTCAGGAACATACCGTTGGCCGTCCCGCGCTGACGGGGATCGACGGACTGGATCATCCAAGTCTGCAGCGCAGGCTGCATGGAACCGAAACCGATGCCGTAACAGAGTGCTGCCGGAAACAGCGCGGCGGTTGAGGAAGCGAAGGACAGCAGCAGCAGTCCGCCTATAATAAACAGGCTGCCGGGAATCAGCAGGGCTGCCGGTCCGAAGCGGTCATAGATTTTACCGGAAACAGGCCGGATAATGACGATAGCCACGGCGTTAAACAGGAAAAAGTAAGCTATGTGCTCCAAATGCGCCTCTTGTCCGTAGAGGGCAAGAAAACCAAGCAGTCCGCCATAGGAAACCGACAGCAGCAGATTCAGCAGGCCGGGGATCAGCAGCTTACGGAACACATTCCCCTTAGGACCGGGTATTGCAGCCGGCGCAGGTTCTTTGTGATGAGCCGGCAGGCTTCGCGTCAGGCGGTAGCCCAGGGGCAGAATGATAGCAAGGGCGAGCCCTGTGCACAGCAGCAGAGAGCTGAAGCCGGGACCCTGCAGCAGGCTGAGTCCGATCAGCGGACCGGCTGACATGGCCAGGCTGGTCGAAAGCCCGAAGTAGCCGAGGCCTTCACCCATCCGGCGGATCGGAATAACATCGGAGGCCATTGTCGGGAATGCAGTGCTGGCCATGCCGAAGCCGATGCCGAACAGCATGCGCATCAGCAGCAGGACAGTAATAGTCCCGGACCAGTAATAGCCGGCTATAGCGGTTAAGCAGATTGCCACACCAAGGAAGATCAGCAGATTGCGGCCGCCTTTTTCCATAGCTTTGCCGGCGAAGAGCCGGGAAGCAATAGCACTAAGCGCAAAGAGACTGGTAACGAGACTGATTTGCACTGATGTAGCAGATAAGCTGTCTTTGGCATAGACAGGCAAAGTCGACAAGGTCATCTGCAGGCCGATAAACAGCAGCAGGTTACAGATGGTAAGAGTGACAAACGATTTGGTCCATAAACGTTCTGATGAATGATTCAATATGTTCTGCTCCTATTCATGTTGTGTATTCTCTGTGTTGTGATAGATATGCTCCAGCATACCGCGGAGCTGTTCAAGCTCAACGTCTGTAAGGCCAGTTACAGCTGTGCTGATGACCTGCCGTTCGAGGTCGACGGTGTTTTCGATCAGCTGCCTGCCCTCTTCAGTCGGATAGAGCAGGAAAGCCCGGCGGTCACTCTGGTTCAGTGATTTCGTGATGAAGCCCTTCTTGAGCAGCAATTCAACAATTCTTGCGGTGGTAGGCTGGTCTTTGGCGGCTGCGGCTGCAACCTCCTTCTGGTTAATTCCGCTGCGGTCCACAATCATCAGCAGCACAGACCATTGTTCAGGTGTGATGTCGTAAGGCTTCAGCGCACGGGCGAACGAGGTGGAAATTCTCCGGTAAGTAGAGCCAAGCAGAAAGCCCAGGAATTGTTGGGGGGAACCGGACATAGAGATCGTCCTTTCATAAATAGTTGTTATGACAATTATAATTAGGACAATTAATACTGTCAACCAATGCAGCGGCAAAAAAAGCACCCCCCCGCGCAGGGAGGTGCTTCTCTTGTGAAATGAATCTGTTATTTTGCTTCCTTTGGTACGGATTCCCAGTCCTTCAGGAATCGGTCAATCCCGTTATCCGTCAGAGGATGCTTCCACAGGGATGGGAGCAGGGAGCCTGGAATAGTCGCGATATGCGCGCCGGCAATTGCCGCTTCTTCCACATGGGCGATATTGCGGATGCTCGCTGCAATAATCTCGGAGGACAGCCCGTAATTGGTCAGGATTGTCTTCAGGTCCTTGATCAGCTTCATTCCGTCCACTCCGATATCATCCAGACGGCCGACAAACGGGCTGATATAAGTAGCGCCGGCCTTGGCGGCCATCAGGCCCTGTGCGGCGGAGAAAATAAGGGTAACGTTGGTCTTGATGCCGCGTTTGGTCAGCTCGTAGCAGGCAGCCAGTCCGTCTTCAGTCATCGGGAGCTTGATAACTACGTTCGGTGCCCATTCTGCAATTTCAAGCGCTTCGCTCAGCATTTCATCAGTAGTAAGGCCGATAACCTCGGCGCTTACAGGACCTGGTACAATCTCAACGATTTCTTTAATTACATCTTTGAACAATCTGCCTTCTTTGGCGATTAGCGACGGATTTGTCGTTACGCCATCCACTAATCCGAGCCGGGTAATCCGTTTGATTTCTTCAATATTACCGGTATCCAAGAAAAATTTCATTGAAGCTATTCCTCCTTGATATCTTATGGATTGACAAACAGCTTGTACAACCTCATTATGTATCATGCTGCACCAAGTTTCAACTGTTAATATGAATATTTCAATTTAACTTTATAGAATTTTCGCTTTAATCCGATTTACACCCCTTAGGACCATTCCCCGCCATCATTTCCCATGATAATATAGTAACGGTGTTGTATAAAAGAACGCGAATGGCAGGTGAGCATGATGATCACGGCAATTGCCGGTGCCGCCTTGTTTCTGCTGCTTGCCGCCGGACTGATCGCCTATCAGAACAGCAGGCTGATCAGGCAGCAGGAGGCTGAAAGCGCTGCGGCCCCTACCGGAAAACTCATGTATTCCGTATTTTTTGAGCAATTCCGCGGGGATGAGGAACGGCCGGAAGCGGTACCCTTATTTCAATATACCGTGCTCTCCGGACCGGAGGAACAGCTCCATGAGGGAGAAACGGGGACTACTTATGCTCTGTGCCGCGTACCGGCTGGTACCGGAGAAATGACTCTGGAGGATGCCCTGCAATGGATGCAGACACGTATCCGGGCTGCATCCATTCAGCGTGTGTTGTCTGAACACCTATCATTTCCCGGCAAAGCGGACCGCAAAGGGGAAAAAGAGCTGATTATCAATCTGGAAGCTACGGTGAGGGAGGAAGCCGGATATGCAAGTCCGCATTAATCATGTGGTTATATCGGTGAGTACCGGGGATATCACAGCCTGGAAAGGCGATATCATCGTTAATGCCTCCAATTCCGGGCTTTACGGCGGAGGCGGAGTTGACGGGGCAATCCACCGCGCCGGCGGTCCGCAGATTGCCGCCGAATGTGCGCTGATCCGCCAGAAGCAGGGCGGCGTTATGCCGGGCGAGGCTGCATTTACAACCGCTGGCAGACTGCCTAATCTGGGCATCATACATACCGTCGGACCGATCTGGAAAGGCGGAGGTGCAGGGGAGGAGACGACGCTGGCCAGATGCTATATCAGCAGCCTTGACCTGGCCTGCGCCCGCGGTGCACGCAGTATTGCTTTTCCGAATATCAGCACGGGTGTCTACAATTTCCCGAAAAAGCTGGCTTGCGAGACGGCTCTTTCTACCATTGCAGATTACGTTCAAAGCACTGGGCCGGACAAGCTGCCGCTGGAAACCATCACATTCATCTGCTTTGAGCCTGACAATGCGCGGCTCTACGAGGAAACGCTTAAAACTTATATCTAAAGAGACCGGTTAACCGGAAGGACGGAGGAGCCCTGGAGATGTCATCTGTTACTGAATTGAAATTTGTTACGGTCCAGCCCGATAATACGGATCTGCGGGATTTGATTGAACGTCTGGATGAGGATTTGAAGGCGCGCTACCCGCATGAAATGATCTATGTGGTTGATTTCTCTGACCCTAAGGTTAAAGAGATGACCTTCGTCGTAGCTTATCTGGGCGCGCAGCCGGTCGGCTGCGGAGGACTGCGGCCCCTGGAGAAGGACTGCAGCGTGATGGAGCTGAAGCGTTTCTATGTAGAACCCGGCAGCCGCAAGATGGGCATCGCCGGTAAAATGCTGGCCGATCTGGAGGAAAAGGCTGCTGCCGCAGGATGCGTGGAGATCAAGCTGGAGACCGGAATTAAACAGCCGGAAGCCATTGCGCTTTATGTCAAGCACGGCTACCGGCCCATTGACCTGTTCGGCCAGTATATCGGCGATCCGGACAGTGTATGCTACGGCAAGATACTGTCCTGAATGCCGGGTCAGGCATGATATTTGCCGGCCGGCGCGTCCAGCACCCATTCCAGCATCAGGATCATATCCTCAAGCCTGCTGAGCTGGGTGCTTAAGCTCTCCCGCTGGGGGCTGTCCTGAGGAAGTGGAGCCAGCCTGCTCGTAAGGGACCTACGCTGAAGTGTAAGCTCATTGATTTTGGACTGGATCTGATTTGCGGTTCTCATCGTGAATCCTCCCGGAAGTAAATGATTAATTGATATTTATAGACCATTATATAGGAAAATATGGGGGTATTAAAATGAGTGTCAATGTTAAGCAGCTGGCTGCGGAGAAAGCCGTGGAATATGTGCAGGACGGGATGAAGGTTGGTCTGGGAACAGGCTCAACCGCTTATTGGGCCATCCGGAAGCTGGGCGAGCGTGTCCGGGAGGGCCTTAACATTACCGCTGTGGCCACTTCGCAGGCTTCCGAGGATCAGGCTCGTGAGCTGGGCATTCCGCTGGTTGCCTTCGGCGAAATCGACCACCTGGATCTGACCATTGACGGTGCGGACGAATTGGACAGCAGGCTTCAGCTGATCAAAGGCGGGGGCGGAGCCCTCCTGCGCGAGAAGATCGTGGCGATGGGCAGCACGCGGATGATCGTTGTGGCGGATGAGAGCAAAGCGGTTAATACGCTCGGCAAATTTCCGCTGCCTGTGGAGATTGTCCCGTTTGCCTGGGAATGGACGGTAGCCAAGCTGGAGAAGCTCGGCTGCAGACCGGAGCTGCGCCGCAGCGGGGATAAGCTCTACCGTACGGACAACGGTAATTACATTGCCGATTGCCATTTTGGGGCGATCGCTTCGGCCCCTGTGCTGGCGGAACAGCTTCAGGGCATTTCAGGCGTTGTGGATCACGGGCTGTTCATCGGTATTGCCAGCATGGCGATTATCGGCAAGCAGGACGGCAGCATCGAGATCATTGAAGGTGAAACCGATCTCTAGAAAGCGGGTAAAGCGCAGGGGCCGCCACTCTTCCTCCCGCAGGCATCCCCGGCCGGCTGTGCGTTTTTTTGTCGGGCTTGTACTGCTTCTTTACAGCGGGGCTGTGCTATACTGGATGTTTCTCGGGTTTGGACGGACTGTCCGTACAGAGGGGCCGCTGTTATATAATCTGGAGCCGCTGCGTACGGTGAAGCTGTATTTCGATCTGGATAACGGAGTCTCCCTTACCGGCAGGCTGGTGAATCTGGCGGGCAATGTCATTGTATTTGTTCCGTTTGGCCTGCTGCTGCCGCTGGTTCAGGAGCGGTTCCGCTCTCCTTTTATACTGACACTGTGGACAATCTTCTATATTCTTCTTCTGGAAACGCTGCAGATGGTACTGCGGGTCGGCAGCTTTGACGTTGATGACCTGCTGCTTAACCTTATCGGCGTCTGGTCAGGATTATTACTTCTGAGAATTACATCAATATTAAGGGAGGCTTGAACATTTATGCTTATTGATCTGAAGCAGCGCATAGGAACACCAGAAGTAGATGAGCTGCTGGCCTATGCGGTCATTGATGAACCGGATGCGCTCTGGCGCGCTTCGGCCGAATACGGCAAATATGCCGCCCTGCAGCTTAACGGCTGGGAAGAGGAAGGGCTGCTGCTCGGCCTCGTCGGCTTTGAAGAGACGGAGGATGGTTCACTCGATATCCGCCACATCGCGGTGCTGCCTGAGAACAGGGGCAAAGGCTATGCACGCGGTATGATTCTCGAGCTGATGACCTTGCGGAATCCGCGCTATGTACTGGCGGAAACGGAAGATGAGGTTGCCGCCAACTTTTACCGTGCCCTGGGCTTTATGGTGTACAGTCTGGGCGAGAATCCGGCGGGAATCGAAATGTTCCGTTGTGTGTATGAGGTTGAAGAAGATGAGGATGACGAATAGAGCTTGTAAGCAACTGTAGTTATCTGAAGATAAGCTATCCGGCGTAAGTTGCCGGGTGGCTTTTTTGAAATATAAGTATTTATATGTTGCACGTTATAATTAATCCTTCTATTTCTCGCAGAAACGGATACCGTCTCTTAAAGGACGGCAAAGCCGTTTCTTCTTGCTGTGCAACGAGTGGCGTTCATTCTTTAAATGCATCATATATTTTTCTTTATTTTTAGCAATTGACTTTTAAAGCGGCGAACCATATAGTTTTAGTGTGAAACAGTTCTACACATGAACTATTTGTCCAATATTAAGGAGGGCGAAGTTTTGAATGAAGAAGCAGAGCACTGGATAACCCGGTATGTTGATGCTTATCTGATAGTGACCAGGCAGATCAGCGCGCGGATCAAGGAGCGGATTGCCGAAGGTTTAACAACCGACCAGTTTTTGATCCTGAGGCTGATTAAGGCACAGGAGCAGTGTACGTCAACCTATCTGGCGGAGTCGGTCTGTGTGGGCAAGAGCTCAATTACGGCCATCATTAACCGGCTTGACGAGGCAGGCATGATTGAGCGTACCCGTGATGAAAATGACCGGCGTTTGGTGTATTTGTCGCTCTCGGAGCAGGGAGAAGAGGTTTATCAGCTGGCCGAAAAGCAGGTGAAGGATGTAATCTCACCGTATTTGCTTCATTTTGAGGAGGAAGATATCGAGAAGTTCATCACCATGTTTGAGAAGCTGGCCTTTTTAATGCAGGAGACGGGAGGGAGAACTGAGTGAAGACGATATTGAAGGCCAGATGGGCTGTGATAGCGATTTGGCTTGCTGCTGCGGTTGTGCTGTTTATAACAGCACCGTCAATGTCTGAGCTGGTCCGTGAAAAGGGGCAAATTTCGGTTCCGGACGGGTATACGTCATCGAGAGCAGCCGAGATTATGAAGGAGGTCGCTGCCGCCAAAGGAGGCGAGACCCTGTATCAGGTTGCCCTGGTATTTAACAAGCCGGAGGGGCTGAGCGCCGGAGACAGGGAGAGCATCAGACAAGGAGTGGAGAAGCTCACTGCGGAGAAGGATGCGCTGAGCCTTGATGCGATAACCGAGCCATTTTCACAGACGGAGCTCGAAGATACGCTGATTGCCAAGGACGGGCAGACCATTATGGTCGCGTTGTCGGTTAAAGGCGGGGACGAAACGGTAAAGGCGCTGCCGGAAAAGGTCAATGAGCTGCTTGCGGATGTAACTGCAGACCATTACCTGACCAGTGAAGGGCTGATTACGGAAGATACGATTGTCAGCTCGGAGGCCGGACTCAAAAAATCCGAGTACATAACCGTAGTTTTTATCCTGCTTATCCTGTTCGTCGTGTTCCGTTCGTTCGTGGCGCCGCTTGTGCCGCTGCTGACCGTAGGACTGAGCTATATCGTATCGCAGTCGGTTGTAGCATATCTGGTGAACCGGTTTGATTTCCCGCTGTCAACCTTTACGCAGATCTTCATGGTGGCTGTGATGTTCGGAATCGGGACGGATTACTGTATCCTGCTGATCAGCCGTTTCAAGGAGGAGCTGGCATCTGCGGAGGATACAAAAAGTGCCATTATAACTACATACCGCAAAGCAGGCGGGACTGTCTTCTATTCCGGACTGGCTGTATTTGTCGGGTTCGTAGCCATCGGCTTGTCAAAGTTTATGCTGTACCGTTCTGCGGTGGCTGTTGCAGTAGGGATCGCAATCATGCTGCTGGCCCTCGTTACGGTAGTCCCGTTCTTCATGGCCGTGCTGGGCAAGAAGCTGTTCTGGCCGTCACGCGGCAGTCTGGAGCACAGTGAAAGCCGGATCTGGGGAGCGGCAGGCTCCTTTTCACTGAAACGGCCATGGGCGGCGCTTCTGATTGTGGCAGCTGTCGTCGTTCCGTTCCTGGTGACATATGACGGCAAGCTTTCCTTTAACAGCATGGATGAAATCGGGCCGGATTATGCTTCCGTGAAAGGTTTTAATATTATTTCTGAAAGCTTTGGTCCCGGTGAATCCATGCCGGGCAGGATTGTCATAAAAAATGATGACCGGATGGATACCCCGGAATATATGGGACTCGCCGAAAAAATCAGCCGTGAGCTGGAGAAAGTAGACGGCGTTAAGGCGGTACGCAGTCTGTCGCGGCCAACCGGAGAGCTAATCAATGATTTTCTGATTCCGGTGCAGGTGGCAGCACTGTCGGACGGTCTTAGTCAAAGCAATGACGGCCTGAGCCAGATTCAGTCCGGACTTGCCGAAGCAGGCAGGCAGCTGAGTGCGAATGAGCCCAAGCTTAAAGAAGCGGCGGCCGGCAGCGCGAAGCTCACAGAAGGCACAGCCGAGCTGAAGCAGGGTATAGCAGCACTGGGGGCGGGACTCTCCCAGATCGAGGATGGAATCAGGAGCGGCGCTGCCGGAGCGGGCGAGATTAAAGCCGGACTCGCACAGGCAGCAGCCAGTGCAAAGCAGCTAGCAGAGGCGAACAATGCGCTGCTGGCAGGCTACAAGCAGATCGGTGCGGGGCTGACGGCGCTGAGCGGCGGGCTTGACGAGCTGCAGACCAAGCTTGAAGGTGCAGCAGCAGCCCTCACCGGTCTAGATGCGTCCTTTACGGGACTCGAGAGCAGTCATCCTGAGCTGCTTGAGGATATGAATTACCAGACCATCAAAGGCACTGTCTCCCAGACCGGAACGGGAACCGCCCAGCTTGCGGCAGGACTCGGGCAGATTGCCGGCCAGCTGAACAGCGCCTCATCGGGGCTGAACGAAGCCAATGCCGGCTATGCCAAAGCTGCAGCCGGGCAGACCGCCCTGGCGCAGGGGCTAGAGCAGCTGTCAGCCGGAATCGGCAGGCTCCAGACCGGTCTCAACCAGGCTGCAGAAGGGCAGAGCCAAATTGTCGGTAAGATTCCGGCAATCAGCACCGGACTGGATCAGCTGCAGGGCGGACAGCAGCAGCTGGCCGAAGGCTTTGGGCAGCTGACCGGACAGATCGGCGAACTGACCGGCGGACTCAGCGACAGTGCGGACGGCCTGCAGCAAATCACCGCCGGGCTCAGCTCGGCACAGGATTATCTGCAGCAGCTTCAGGATGCCAAAGAGGATGAGCTGAGCGGCTTCTTTGTCCCTTCAGAAGCACTGGAAGCGGAAGCGATGCAGCAGGTCTTTGGCACCTACCTGTCAGATGACCGCAAGGTAATGACGCTGGATGTTGTGTTCGCGGAGAATCCGTACAGTGCGGAAGCCATTGGCAGCATTCCGGATATTCAGGACGCGGTTGACCGTGCGGTGAAGGGAACCAAGCTGGAAAATGCCGAAACGGCAATCAGTGGGGTTACCAGTACGTATAACGATCTCCAGACAATTTCGAGCGGCGACTATACACGGACGGTTGTGCTGATGCTGGCCGGTATTTTCATTATCCTGGTCCTGCTGCTGCGCTCGGTGATTATGCCGCTGTATCTGATCGGCTCGCTGCTGGTTACTTACATCACAGCACTAGGCATCACAGAGGCAATATTTGTACATCTGCTGGATTATTCAGGCATCACGTGGACCACGCCGTTCTTCAGCTTTGTTATGCTGATAGCACTTGGCGTCGACTACAGCATCTTCCTGATGGCCCGCTTTAATGAAAATAAAACCTGGGATGTGCTCGAAGCGATTCTGCATGCCATGCGCAATATGGGAACGGTCATCCTGTCGGCGGTAGTTATTCTGGGCGGAACCTTTGCCTCTATGTATCCATCCGGTGTGCTGTCGATGATGCAGATCGCCACCGTAGTGTTAGCGGGTCTTGCCCTGTATGCACTGGTCTTCCTGCCATTCTTCGTTCCGGTGATGGTGCGGATGTTCGGGCGGGCGAACTGGTGGCCGTTCAGCGTCAAAGACAGCGGAGAGACTGCGAAGCACGATCTTAATCTGTAGACAGTTAGCCAGACAAAAAACACCTCTGTGCGTTACTGGAATCCCAGCCTTGCACAGAGGTGCTTTATCGGTTTATGTACTGGCCGGCCCTAACGCATTTTTGCAAAAAAACTGCGCAGCGCCCAGCCGCGTTCCTGACGTTTCTTGTATTTGGGCAGCGAGCGGTAAATCGCTACTGACTCTTCAAAGGCTCGTCTGGCCTCGTCATTTCTGCCGAGAGCCTTGTACATGGAGCCAGCCAGATAATAAGCTTCGCTGGAAGAAGTCTGGATTTCCTGGAATTGGCTCACATAATGCAGTGCTTTATCCTGGTCAACACCCCGGAATATCTCAGCCAGGCGGAGAAAAGGCTGGCCGTATTGTGCCCGGCGGTTGATCTCCAGCCCTTGCAGCATCTGGGCTTCGCCCTCCGGAAGCATCCCGAGCTTCAGATTCGCATAGCCAAGCTCGACCCAATATTCGGCGGATTGTTCGTACCGGTCTGCAATATTAAGCAGCAGCTCTTTGGCATCGCTGTAACGCTTGCGTTCAATCAGCAGGCGGGCCAGCTCGAATTTGGAGGAGACATCGTTGGGATTAAGGGAAATGGTGGTCCGCAGTCTGGACATCTGCCGGCTCCGGCGGAAGGGCTTGCCGATGCTGGGCAGGATGCCGACATACCGGCGGTCAAGAACATACAGGATCAGGAACAGAACAATCAAGGCCAGAAAGGGATTACCTAAAAATTGTGCAAGAAATAAAAAGCCCAGAATTTTAAACATGAAGTCCCTCCGAATAAGTTGTAACTCCGGTCAGCGTTCACTTAACATCTAACCTGCAGAGCAGGGTAATTATACCATATTATTCAGTTTTACTAACTCCAAATTTTTTGGAAAGAAGGATGGGCGATGAGTACAGAAATTCCTTTACGTCCGCTCGGACAATCAGAGTTGTCCGTGTCACCGCTGGGGCTCGGCTGCTGGCAGTTCAGCCGGGGCAGCGGAATCGTAGGCAAGTACTGGAGCAATCTTGAGGATGCCGATATCCTTGAGATTGTCCGGATTAGTCTGGAAGGCGGCATGAACTGGGTGGATACAGCTGAAATATACGGGGGAGGCAAGTCCGAGCAGGCGCTGGCAGCCGTATTGGATCAGCTGAGGCTTGAGGGCAGCCGCCATGCGGAGCCGCTGATCGCAACCAAATGGTGGCCGCTGTTCCGGACGGCCGGATCCATACCAGCCACTATAGATGAACGGATCCGCTGTCTCGGCGGAAGGCAGATTGATTTATACCAGATTCATCAGCCGTTTTCGCTGTCGTCAATTGCCAGTGAGATGAAGGCGATGGCAGGGCTGGTCAAGGCCGGAAAAATCCGTCATGTCGGAGTCAGCAATTACTCGGCCAGCCAGATGGTCAAAGCACACGGGCTCTTGCAGCAGCACGGGCTGAAGCTGGTCTCCAATCAGGTCAAATACAACCTGCTTCACCGGAGTATTGACCTAAACGGGACGATGGCTGCCGCGAAGGAGCTGGGCATTTCCATTATTGCGTACTCCCCGCTGCAGCAGGGGGTACTGACCGGGCGGTTCCATAACGATCCGTCCCAGATCAGCAAGCTGTCCCTGATCAGACGGATGCAGTCCGGACTGGATGAGAAGGGCCTTGCCCGCAGCAGGCCGCTGATTGATTTACTGGGAACACTTGCCGGGAAATACGGGGTTACACACGGCCAGATTGCCTTGAATTGGCTGATTCACTTCCACGGCGAGACGGTTGTCGCCATCCCCGGAGCGTCCAAAGTCCGGCATGCCCGGGAGAATATCGGAGCGATGGGATTCAGACTGAACAGCCGTGAGCTGCAGCAGCTGGATGATGCTTCATGGGCAGCGTTGAAATAGCTTTTATGAATAGCTTTAGGCCGGATTCAGGGCCTGAAGCTATTTTTTTATTATTTAGCGTGCCCAGAGGCACGCATTATCTAGTTGGTGAAAGTCCAACCAAAGGAGGGACCAAGCCACCTTTGTAGCTAGGATGCTTGCGCATGGCGAAATCTATGTGTAAAAGCGCATCGACAAAAGTACCGGTCAGAGAGCGGGCGAGCAACAATCCAGGCCGCAACATCAAGTGAATCCTGCCGCGTCGTCAAAAAGGCCCTGCAAAGGGAAAAAGAGGGTGCCGAGTCTCGTGCATATAGACGAAGGCCAAGGAAGCTGTGCAGAACTTGGAACAGCAGTGAAGAATCCTCCGGCGTAATGGGAACGGCATGGATTGAAAGATAGTGCAGTGAACTGGGGAG
>NZ_FNDX01000004.1:0-195001 GCF_900099765.1 Paenibacillus typhae
TCCCCAGTTCACTGCATTATCTTTCAAACCATGCCGTTCCCTCTACGCCGGAGGGTTCTTCGCTGTTGTACCAAGTTCTTTACAGCTTCCATGGCCTTCGTCCAGTTTAGCGAGACTCGGCTCCCTCTTTTCCCCTTTGCAGGGCCTTTTTGACGACGCGGCAGGATTCACTTGATGTTGCGGCCTGGGTTGTTGCTCGCCCGGTCTCTGACCGGTACTTTTGTCGATGCGCTTTTACACACAGATTTCGCCATGCGCAAGCATCCTAGCTACAAGAGTGGCTTGGCCCCTCTCTTGGTTGGACTTGCACCAACTAGATAATGCGTGCCTCTGGGCACGCCTAAACAAAAAAGCCTCCGCCGCTAAATAGCGGGGAGACTCTGTTAACTGGATAGGACTTGTCCTACGCGCGGGAGATATATTTACCTTCGCGGGTGTCGATCAGGAGAACGTCCCCTTCATTAATGAACAATGGAACCTGTACAGTATGGCCAGTTTCCAGTGTAGCCGATTTGGTTGCGCCCTGAGCGGTGTTACCCTTAACACCCGGCTCAGTTTCAGTAACCTTCAGCTCAACGCTAGTAGGCAGGTTAATCCCGAGGATTTCGCCCTGGTAGCTGACAATGTTAACCGTCATGTTTTCTCTCAGGAAGTTAAGCTCCCATTCAAGCTGCTTCGCGCTCAGCTCGAACTGATCGTAAGTTTCGTTGTCCATGAATACATGGTCGGCACCGCTTGCATACAGGTACTGTACGCCGCGGTTTTCGATGATGGCACGGCCGATGGTTTCGCCGGCACGGAAGGTGCGCTCAACGGTGTTGCCGTTGCGCAGGTTCTTCAGCTTGGAGCGGACGAATGCCGCACCCTTACCCGGTTTAACGTGCTGGAAATCAAGCACGGTAAAGATATCGCCATCTACCTCTACGGTCAGGCCTGTTTTGAAGTCATTAACTGAAATCACTAAAAATCCCTCCTGGATCATTAATCAACTTGGTGAATGGGTGATGCAAAATTCTAAAGCGTCAGATATTCCTTCGACGAATGCGTCAAAAGTGTAATACCGCTTTCGGTAATTACAATATCGTCTTCAATCCGTACTCCGCCTAGCCCTGACAGATAAATCCCCGGTTCAACGGTAACGACCATCCCCGGCTCCAGAATCTCGTCAGCAAGCTTGGAGAGCCGCGGCCATTCATGGACCTCCATACCAAGGCCATGGCCTGTGCTGTGGCCGAAATACTCGCCGTAGCCGTAACGGGTAATGATATCGCGCGCAAGCGCATCCGCTTCCCGTCCGGTCATGCCGGGCTTGATATTCGCCAGCGTGTGCAGCTGTGCTTCAAGCGTGATGTCATAGATTTCCTTCAGCTTGGGATCCGGCTTGCCCAGTGCAATCGTACGGGTTACATCCGAGCAGTACCCGTCCAGCAGCGCACCGAAATCAAAGGTAACAAATTCATTGTTCCCGATGACCTTGCTGCTGGCTACACCATGCGGCATGGCCGAACGTTCACCAGAGGCTACAATAGTGTCAAACGATGAAGAGGTTGCACCGTGGGTGCGCATGTAGAATTCCATTTCCAGATCCACATCACGCTCGGTCATGCCGGGCTTGATCACATTCAGGATATGGCTGAACGTTGCATCGGCCAGATCGGCCGCGCGCTGCATAACAGCCAGCTCATCCTCATCCTTGAACATGCGCAGATTCTCAACCGCCTTGGACACGGGAACCAGCACTGCCGGCTGGAGCGCCTCGGCATAAGCCGTGTATGCGCTGAATGTAACATCATCCTGTTCAAAGCCCACACGGACACTTCCGCTCTGGGGCAGCAACTCCCGTACAGTATCAATGAATTTCGTCCCATGCTGTATAACCTTGAGGCCGGTTACCTGCTCCGCCGCCTGGGTCATATACCGGAAGTCAGTCAGCAGGTAGCTTTCATCGCCGGTAACCAGCACATAACCTGAAGAACCGGTGAATCCGCTCAGGTAACGGCGGTTATACCCGCTGGTAATTAACATAGCATCCAATCCCAGATCCTGCAGAACCTTACGCAGCTTGGAGACGCGCTTGTTGCCCATTTTCATTCTCCTCTCGAAATAGCCACATTGTATTTTAACATAGGGTTATGCCCTTGAGAAGTTTTTTCGGGCGTTCAGGCCAGCTTTGTCCGCTGTTCGCGTTTTCTTTCATCTGTATACTCGATGGCTGCCGTGTACCCGATGAATAATCCCCAGAGCAAAAAGATGCAAAATTCGCTGACCACAGAGTTCCAGGGGAGCCTGAACATCGGCTGCTGCAGGAAAAGCCAGGACCCGGCGAGGAAGATTACCGCCCACCAGATCACACCGTATACCATTCCCGGCCAGGGCCCTTTTAGCTTGCGGAGGAGGAATACGTAGATAAGCGAAGCGATTACCGAGAACAGAATAAAAAACAGATATCCGGTCAGCTGTCCTGCGGGCTTCATTAAAAAAGCATGCTGAAAGAAAGGCTCTGCCAAAAAGCCCGGAATCACCTTGGTAAAATGAAAAACGTAGATCAGCCAGCGTATCCCTCCCCAGATTATTCCGGCAAATATCCCCAGCTCGATTGCAAAAAATAAAGGGTTCGTATGCCCTGATGCCTGCTTGCCTGCCTTGTTCATTATGTTGCCCCGCTTTCAGATGTGAATTGGCTGTACTGCTTGCCTCTTCCTCCTAGTATGCTCAGGAAAAGCCAATCCAACTAGCAATGTAAGCATAAATTAGTTACAATGGTTTATATCAATCATATTATTATCAGGGAAGGTGAATTGGTTGTCCCAGGAAACTCCCAGTTACGGCGGCCAGGCCGTTATCGAAGGCGTCATGTTCGGCGGCAAGCATATCAACGTAACAGCCGTACGGCGGAAGAATCAGGAAATCACATTTTTGGAGGTGCCGAAGAGCGATAAGAGCTGGGTCATCAAGCTGCGCAAGATTCCGCTGCTTCGCGGCATTGTCAGTATTATAGATTCCAGCGCCAAAGGCTCCAAGCATTTGAATTATTCAGCAGAATCGTTTGCTGAAGATGAGACTGACCCGGAGGAAGCGGCCAAGCAGAAGGACAAAGCCAAGGACAAGAAGAAAGAAGAAGGCTGGAGCCTCGGCATGATTTTTGGTGTCGCGGTGATGGGTATCCTGTCATTCCTGTTCGGCAAGCTGATCTTCACCCTGGTTCCGGTCTTTGTAGAGACGTATCTGTTCGGGGATGCATTTGATAACTACATTCTGCACAACCTTGTGGAAGGCGTCATTAAGCTGATTCTGCTGCTGATCTACCTGACCGCTATTTCACAGACTCCGGTAATCAAACGGCTGTTCCAGTATCACGGGGCCGAGCACAAGGTTATCAGCGCCTTTGAAGCCGGAGAAGAACTAACTGTCGAGAACGTACAGAAATACAGCCGCCTGCATTACCGCTGCGGCAGCAGCTTCATGATGCTGACCATTATTCTCGGTGTTGTGATCTACTCCGTTGTTCCTTGGAGCAGTCTGACTGAACGCGTTCTGCAGCGTATCATTCTGCTGCCGGTTGTCATCGGAGTATCGTTTGAGGTTCTGAAAGGAACGAACGCGGTACGCGACGTTCCATGGCTGAAGTATTTAGGTTACCCGGGCCTGTGGCTCCAGCTGCTTACCACCAAGGAACCTAAAGATGATATGGTTGAGGTGTCCATCGCCTCCTTTAACCGGATGCGCGAGCTGGACGCCATGATTGAAGCCAAAGGCTATATCGATGAAAGTGTGTCAGGCGGCGTATTGGATCCTGCGAAAGGATGATTGCCCTATGATCAGGCATGCTTTACTTTTTTGGATCAGTGTTATTCTTGGCGTTTATGGACTGGTTTACGGGGTAATGAATTTCGGATTCTGGTGGCTGTTCCTGCAGCTGCTTCCGACCTTCATCCTGGTAGGACTGCTGGTGTTCGCTTACAGGCTGGCTATGAAAGGCCCGTCCTACGGCTCAGGCTCCGGCCGCTCCAGACCGAAGGTTAAACCATCCCAGAAGACAATGGCCAAGGTTGCCGGAGTCCGCAAGGGCCAGACAGCTCCCGGCAAACGTAAAACGTATCCATTTCAGGTTATTGAAGGCAGCAAAGGCAAAAACGACGATCAGCTGCCCAAATATCATTAGAATAACAGCAAAGACCTCCCGGTGCTGCGCAAGCAGTCATGCGGGAGGTTTTTTTGTGTGTAAAAATAATCCGCTCTAAATCCTGTGCTTGCGAGGCCGCCAGTTCCGGAAAAATTCCTCGCCTGCCTTTATTCCTGCCGCATACAGCTCATCGCTCTCCTGTGCGGAAAGATGAAATTGTGTCGTAGAGATGCCCAGGGTCGGTATCTTGACTGTACGCACGAACTTCTCCGTTTCTATATAGCGCTCATCATGTGCGGACAGCATCGTGCCTACCATTGCCTGCAGCATGGTGAACGGCCCCGTAATCCGGTGCGGCTGCGGCTCCGTCTTTCCGATCAGCTGGTAGCCGACCGTCGGTGTCCGGTGTTCAGGGCTCTTGAAGCCGTCCTTCTTTTCATCAAACAGCCACAGAGGAAAATTACTCAGCACCCCTCCGTCCACGACATAGACAAACTGCTCAATAAACGTCTTCCCCTGTGCCGCCTGCCCGTTTAACCTTAGCATGACCGGATCGAAGAAATAGGGAATGCTGCAGCTCATCCGCACCGCCTTGGCAACCTCGAACCTGTCCGGTGATATCCCGTACTCGGGAAGATCGTCCGGCAGCACAATAATCCGGCCGTTGGTAATATCCGATGCGATGACCGACAGCTTGCCCCGGGGCAGATCGCTGAAGGTGACGATGCCTTTATCCATGAGGATGCCGCGCACCCAGCTCTCCAGGGCTTCTCCGGAATACAGCCCCTTCTTGATCATGACACGCAGCGCCGGACCAATCAGTGCCGTGTTGTAGAGCATTCCCCGCTTGAGAAAGGAGGTAAACGGTGTCTGCTTGATGATCCGGCTCATATCCTCCCCGTCGTAGCCTGCTGCCAGAAAAGCAGCGATAATCGAACCGGAGGAAGTTCCCGCCACTCTTTTAAAAACACCGCCTGCCCGCTCTGTCGCTTCAACCGCTCCGGCCAGCGCCACGCCTTTTACCCCGCCGCCTTCAAAGACTGCATTGATCTCCATACACGGCAAACCCCCGTTCCATAGATCTACTGCTTATCTATGAGCACGGGGGAATATTCATGACTTCTATGATTTAAAATAAAAGGCCAGCAGGCTTGCAAGCCCGTACGGATTACGTACGGCAACATCGTTAGCGCGGAACATAATGCTTCCGGCAACTTCCTCGTATTTATCATTGTATTTCAGCTGGTTGATAATCTGTTCACCGCTCTGCCATTCGGCTTTCTGATTAAGATCTCCTACCTTGTAAGCCGCCTGGCCGATGTACAGCCTGACGTCGGTGCCTTTGACCTCATTCACCCACCAGTCCACAAGCTTGTCATAGCGGGCCGCCGAAAAGGACAGGCTCCAGTAAATCTGCGGGGCGATATAATCGATCCAGCCGTTCTTGATCCAGGTACGCGTATCCGCATACATATCGTCATAGGCCGTTACCCCTGCTGTAGTGTCCGATCCGGTACTGTCGGCCTTTTTGTTGCGCCAGACGCCGAACGGGCTGATTCCATAGGATACTGCCGGCTTGGCGGTATGAATCTCCTGGCCGAGCTGGCGGATGAATGCATTGATATTATTTCGCCGCCAGTCCGCCTTGCTGGCAATGCCTTCAGCGTTATATGCCTTGAAGGCTGCATCATCGGCAAAGGCCACACCCGAGGGATAGAAATAATCATCCAGATGCACACCGTCGATGTCATAGCCCCGGACGACCTCCATCACCGTATCAATAATATGCTGGCGCGCCTCGGGGATGCCGGGATTAATATACAGCTTGCTGTCCGCCTTGACGATCCAGTCCGGATAGACCTTGGATACATGATTACCGGCCAGGCCGGCAAGTGTAGCCGCAGAGGTGTCCGTCGTGGCCCGGAACGGGTTAAACCAGGCATGGATCTGCATGCCGCGCTGGTGTGCGGCACTCACCATGTATTCCAGCGGATCATAGTCCGGAACCTTACCCTGCGTGCCGGTCAGCACCTTGGACCAGGGAACCAGCTGTGAAGTGTACAGGCTGTCCCCTGAGGGACGCACCTGCACAAATACAGCGTTGAAGCCGGTCGTCTGCAGCTTGTCCAGCAAGGTGTCAAACTCCTGCTTCTGTTTCGCCGAATTGCCAGCTGACGACGTGGACGGCCAGTCCAGGTTGAACACGGTGGAGATCCAGGCTCCCTTCATCGCTTTCCCTGTATTACCGGGCAGTGTCGGTGCAGGGACGGAAGGCACAGAAGGGGTTGGTACTGTCGGAACCGACGGCGCTGACGGGCCCGTGATCTCTGCATTTGAATACAGTGCGATATGCTTGGCCGCCTGGTTCCATACCACCTGAAGGCCGAGCTGTTCACTTACAAAGCGCAGCGGTACCATTACCCGGCCCTGTCTGATCTGTACCGAGGTATCCAGACGCACAGAGGCTGCATTTACCAGTGCTGTCTGTTTGCCGCTGGTCAGCTTCAGCACGGTATCTCCTTTGCTGATCGTCGCCGTCTTGCTGCTCTGGCTCCATTCAACCGCTGCACCAAGCCCTTGGCTGACTACACCGACCGGGACCATCGTTACGCCTGAGGCCGTAATATACGGCGGTACGTCAGGATTCAGCGCCTCCCCGTCCAGTTCAATCGTGATCTGAACCGCAGCCGCGCGGAGACTTGCCGGCCATACCGGCAGAAGCAGCAGCAGCACCATTACTCCCAAAAACCATTTTCGGTAATTCATAATTCCTCCCTGTTATGCATGAAATAAACGCAAAAAAACAGCCTCTCGTCCTTATGTAAGGGAGACGGCCGTTTCTTGCAAAACGGAGAAATACAAGTAAAAGTATAACAGGCTGCTATACTTTCTCATACTTCGTTAAAGGACGTTATCCGTTTTGACGTAAAAAAACTGGAAAGGTTGCGGTATACCATACAGAAACAGACTTTTTATGAATCGCTGACCAGCTCATTGTGAATATCATATAAGGTCTTCACGCGTTCCTCATCACGGCGGAAATACTCCACCAGCGTTTCAATACGCGTAATCGAATCCCAGCTCAGATGATGCTCAATGCCTTCGACATCCTTATAAATATGCTCCTGCTGTACTCCGATCAGGCCGAGGAACTCCTCCAGCAGCTGATGCCGGTCAACCAGCCGTTTTCCTACTTTTTTACCTTTGCTCGTCAGGACAAGCCCACGATATTTCTCATAGATGAGATATTCGTCCTTATCCAGTTTTTGGATCATCTTGGTTACAGAGGAGGGGTGTACTTCCAAGCCCTCGGCAATATCCGAAACCCGCGCATAACCCTTCTCGTCGATGAGCTTGTAAATGCGCTCCAAATAATCCTCCATGCTGGGTGTTGGCATTCAAGTTTACCTCTTTTCTATAATGAGCGTGGCACTGGGGCCGAGCCTTGCTCTAACAATGATACATGTTTCTGCCGCTCCTTGGCAAGTCCCGCGGAAAAGCACCTGCTGCCATTAACGATGTTTACCATGATTTCAGAACAGCGCGAAATGGCACAATATCATTAAGCCTACACGGAAGGAGTGTGAGTTCATGACAATCGCAATACCAGAACGTCCCGCTGTCAAAAGAAAACCGAGGCCCACCGGATTATTTATTCCTGAGCTGGTTTTTTTTGAGCCGGACGCCTTGAACTATCCCAAAGGGGAGCAGATCATGCAGTGGGTCAAAGCCCAAAACATCCCCTACCGGATGACCACCTCACATAACCGGATTACCAATCTGCCCGGTGAAGGCGAGCTGGAGCAATACAAAATCGCCAAGCGTACGCTGGTGGTAGGCCTGCGCAAAACGCTCACTTTTGACCAGTCCAAGCCTTCCGCCGATTATGCCATTCCTATTGCCACAGGCTGTATGGGCCATTGCCATTATTGTTATCTTCAGACCACGCTGGGCGCGAAGCCCTATATACGGGTGTATGTAAATACATGGGATATCCTGGATGCCGCCAAAAAATACATCGATGAGCGCGCGCCGGAAATCACCACCTTTGAAGCTGCCTGTACCTCCGACCCGCTGGGGCTGGAGCATATCACAGGCTCGCTGGCCGAGCTGATTACGTACATGGCCAAGGAGCCGCTGGCCCGGCTGCGCTTTGTTACCAAGTATCAGCATGTCGACCCCCTGCTCGGGCTGGAGCATAACGGGCATACCCGGATCCGCTTCAGCATTAACGCCGACTATGTAATCAAAAATTTTGAGCCTGCCACCGCCCGTTTCGAGGAACGGATTGAAGCCGCCGGGAAGGTGGCCAGAGCCGGTTATCCGCTGGGCTTCATCATTGCGCCCATCATCTGGCATGGCGGCTGGGAGGAAGGCTATGGGGAACTGCTGGCCAAGCTGGCGAAAGCGATGCCTCCCGGTACAGGCAAAGGCCTGACCTTCGAAATGATCCAGCACCGGTTCACCAAAACAGCCAAAGCGGTCATCGAGAAGCGTTATCCCAAATCCAAGCTGGAGATGGATATCGAGAAGCGCAAGAAGAAATGGGGCCGCTGGGGGCAGAACAAATATGTCTATCCCGATGAACAGCAAACCGCCCTGCGCGAATTCATCACAGAGCGGATTTTTGAGCATTTCCCGGAAGCGGGCATTGATTATTTTACTTAAATACCGAACAATACTAAAAAATCAGCCAGTCCGGCGTGACTCCCTGCAGCCAGATTGTAATCCTGAACATCTGGTCGGTAAACAGCAGGAAGCCCATCAGGATCATCAGCGCCCCTCCGGCTTTCATCAGTGCATTTGAATACTTCAGAATGCGCCTTGCCCCGCCCAGGAAGAAGGCCAGCGCAAAGAACGGGAGCGCAAAACCGATGCTGTAGGCGGTAATCATGGTGAACCAGGTGCCCGGGTCGCTGGCAGACAGCGCGATGATCGCCGTAAGAATCGGCCCGATGCACGGGGACCAGCCTGCGGAGAAGCCGATGCCGAAAATAAAGGATCCGGCATACCCTGCCGGCCTCCACTTCAGATTCAGCTTGCGTTCACGCAGCAGGAACTGTGGCTGGAAGACGCCCAGCAGGAACAGCCCCATTACGATGATCAGAATTGCCGACAGCTGGCGGATCAGGTCCCGCTGGCCGTTAAAAAACTGCCCGAACAGCCCGGCACCAAAGCCGAGCGTATAGAAAACTGCCGAAAAACCCAAAATAAAAGCCAGCGTATGCGAGAGGGTCCGGAAACGGACCTCTTTGCTGTTGCTGCCGTTTTTAAGCTGCTGAACCGACAAACCTGTAATATACGACAGGTACGAGGGGTAGAGCGGCAGACAGCAGGGCGAAATAAAGGACGCCACACCGGCGGCAAAAGCGATTCCTGCATTCAGATTGGACAAAGCGGCAGCTCTCCTTCCGGATTAGGGGTCACTTCGCTATTAATGAACTAGGCAGGCAGCCCTTTTTTGCCGATCAAAGTCAGGGCAAGCAGGGCAATAAGCAGCAGAACAATCGTTGCTCCCGGAGCAAGGTTCCAGACACCGGCTATAACGAGGCCGCCGACAACGGCGATTTCCGCAATAATTACAGACAGGACAACCGAAGACTTAAAGCTGCGCGACAGCAGCAGACTAATGGCCACCGGGATGGTCAGCAGCGCCGATACGAGCAGTGAACCGACAATTTTGATCGCTGTACTGATTACAAGCGCCGTAAGAACGGTAATGAGCATATTGAGCAGCTTGACAGGCAGCCCGCTGACGCTCGCCGCATCCTCTTCAAAGCTGAGCAGGAAAAACTCTTTGAAGAACAGTGCTACTACCACCACAACCGCAATAGTTACAATTCCGACGACGATCAGATCCGTATTGTCGAGTGTATAAATACTTCCGAACAAATAGCTCATTACATCCGCATTATACCCTTTGCCCAGCGTAAAGAACAGGGACGCCAGCGCCACCCCGCCCGACATAATGATCGCGATGGAGAGCTCGGCATAGCTCTTATAGGCTTTACGCAGCTTCTCGATCGCAAACGAAGCCAACACCGCAAAGATCAGCCCTGCTCCAAGCGGATAAAATCCGGTCAGAAACCCGAGCGCCACCCCGGCAATCGTAACATGCGCCAGCGTATCCCCGATCATCGACAACCGCCGTAACACAAGAAAAACGCCGATCAGCGGCGCCGTAATCCCAATCATCAGCCCGCCCGCAAGCGCCCGCTGAAAAAAGTCACTGAATAAAATTTCCAAGATGATATCTCCTCATTAATAATTAGAAACAAACCAATCCTTTTGCAAAAGCGTTTCGAACCCTCCCAAACCCTCCCTTCCAAGGGAGGGCCCCAAAGGGCTCTGCCCTCTGGACACCCGTTAAGTGCAACTGGTGTAGGCATGTCGGCTTGTGGCATCTAGTTGCGATTAGGAAGGATCGCTTACGTCCCTTACAGGGACACGCTTTACGGTTGGCGGTGTTTAGGGACAAGGTAAACATTTGGTTACTTTAAGGGATTATGAAAACGTAATATGTAGCATACCTTAGTGGACATTTGCATAATTAAGCTGGAATTTAAGTGTTCTCACAATAAGGTCGTCTGAAATGTTGTACGTTTGCTCAGATCTAACTGCGACCAAATAATTTGACCTACACCTGTATATCCGCATATACGAGCGACTGATTGATCTACTCCCCATGCCTCACATCAAGCAGGAATCAAACTTAAGTGTACTTTGTGCAACTAAACCGGACAAAAAAGAGGCACATGAAAGAATAAGTGTACTTTGTACAACTTTTCTCGGAAAATAGGGCGATTTTGGCCGTTTTCGGCAAAAATAAGTGTACAGAGTGCAGTTAAAACCTACAATTGAGCGAACTAGCAGGTTTTAGTTGCACAAACTACTGTTATTTCGGCGCAGCCATTTAAACAATCACATATAGCTGGCACAGATCATAGTTACTTAATCGTCCAGCTTGCTTACCATGTGCGAAATACGGTTACTCTCCGGGCTTCAGCACGCTTACACCGCATAGAACACATTTATTTTACTATTTTAGCCTACTTATAGCGTGTTTAACACTGTTACTTTACTAGTTTTTCCCGTCTGACATGCCTATGTGGGCGGACTAGCGGAGCAATATGCTGTGGGATGCAGAAGTATATTTCGTAATCCGCATCCCTTCACACAGCTATCTTTTACTGCGCTGGACAACAGTTCTCTTTTAAGCCAGTGTATGCTGAAGGTCCTCTGCCGCACAATTCTGGGCGTCATGGGAGTGGCGGCAGTAAAAGTTGATTTTACCGTTGCTTTGTACCGGCTCATTGCCCAGGTAGCTCTTGATCATGTCGATGTCATGCGACACCATCAGAAAGGTCATGTGGTGATGGGCATGCATATGGAAAATAAGCTCAAAAAATCCCGCCTGCGTCTCCGCGTCAATTCCGACCGTAGGTTCGTCCAGAATCAGCAGATCCGGATGGTTAATCAGCGCCCGTGCCAGGAAGACGCGCTGCTGCTGGCCGCCCGAGAGCTGGCCGACTCTTTTGTCCGCGATATCCTGAATCCGCATTACTTCCAGCGCGTCGTCGCATTGCCGGTGCTGCGCTTTGGATACGCGGCGGATCAGATTTTTGTTGTTGTACAGCCCGGACAGCACGACTTCGCGTACCGTGGCAGGGAACAGCGGGTTAAAGGCGTTCTTTTGCGGGACATAGCCGATCCGTTCCCAGTCCTTGAATTTGCGCACTGACTGGCCAAACAGCCTGATATCTCCGCTGGTTGGCGGCAGCAGGCCCACGATCATTTTCATCAGAGTGGTTTTGCCCGCGCCGTTGGAACCGATAATGCCAAGGAAATCCCGCTCCTTCACGGTGTAACTCAGACCGGAAATGACCTTCTGCTCTCCGTAGGAGAAGGACAAATCCTCTATTTCGATCATATGCTGATGGCAGTCCAGGGATACCGGTTGCATGATGTGTACCGCCTTTCACTTAACTTTCATATAAAGCTTTCTTTTTTATTGTAAGGCCTTAATCAGATTTTGCAAATTTTTCTCCATCAAAGTGAAATAATTATCGCCGTTCTTCTCCTGCGCTTCGGTAAGACCTTCCACCGGATTAAGCACCATGGTCTCTACTCCGGCTTCAGCCGCAAGTGTTTTGGCCAGCTTATCGGAGACCAGCTCTTCGAAGAAAATATATTTGATTCCTTCTTCCTTAACCAGTGCCGCCAGATTAACCAGATCCTGGCCGCGCGGCTCTGCATCAGGAGACAAGCCCATAATCGCATGCTGGCTCAGACCGTAATCACGGGCCAGATAGGCGAATGCCTGATGGGATACGACAATTTCTTTATTCGGAAGCTTCGCAAGCTCCGTTTCGAATTTACTGTCCAGCGCCTGCAGACGCTCAGCCAGCTTGCTGTAACGTTCTTCATAGCCTGCCTGGTGTTCAGGATCCGCCGCAACCAGACTCTCCTTAATGTTCTCAGCCATAATCAGCGCCGATTTCGGGCTTACCCAGGTATGCGGGTCAGTATGCAGACTGTCACCCGCTGCTTCATCTGCATGCTCCTCGTCAGCGTGTGCTTCATCTGCATGTTCCTCGTCAGCGTGTGCTTCATCTGCATGTTCACCGTCAGCATGTTCACCGTCAGCATGTTCTTCGCCTGCATGCTCATCTTCGGCGTGGGCTTCTCCGCCATGATTATGCCCGTCATCTTCGTCAGTCATAATATAATCCACACCTTCGCTCACTGCAACGGCCTTCACTTCACTGCCGCTATCGAGGCTCTTCAGGAAATTCGGCACCCAGCCTTCAAGACCGGCACCATTGTACAGGAACAGCTGTGCTTTGGAGGTGTTGATAATATCCTGGCTGCGAGGAGTCCAGTCATGCGGCTCTACCCCGACAGGCAGCAGGTTGATCACATTGATATCATCCCCGCCGATTTCACTCGTAAACTCATATATAGGATAGAAAGTAGTAATCACATTCACTTTTCCTTCGACAATACTTCCGCTGCTCTTGGCTCCGCATGCTGTAAGTACCAGCAATGCAAGCAGCGCAGGCATAAGCAGCATTTTCCGGTTCAATCCTTTGAAAGACATATTCTCTATCGACCCCTTAAATCGTAAATTTTACTATGAGAATTATAATAGTAATCGTTACGATAAGTCAACACTGAACTCGCACTGCCACCTATGAATCTGCCGAAAGCTGCTCCTGCGTACTACTAAGCAATGTGTTCATTCCCACAAATCGCCTACCAACCAGCTGCAATCCCAGCATTCTAACTTCCGGTAAAATCCCTCACATCAGCCTAACGGACTCCAATTTATAGCACCATCTCTACTCGTCAAAATAAAAGAACGCCTGCAGCCGGCGGGTGTCACCCTGTCTGATCAACAGAGCCCTCCCGGTTTCCGGCATACGGCGTTCTTCTATACGTACTGTTAACTCCGGCTTACGCCGATATTAACAGCCATGTTATGCAACTGTCTGTAACTGAGACCTGCCTACTTCACAATCGCTCCATTAGGCATGCTGTCCGGCACAGTGGCGATGGTCAGCTGGTCGCCTTTGGAGGCTGCCAGAATCATGCCCTGGGACAGCTCGCCGCGCAGCTTGACCGGCTTCAGGTTAACGATGCAGATCACCTTGCGCCCCACCAGCTCCTCGGGTGTGTAGAACTTCGCGATGCCCGATACCACCTGGCGCTGCTCATAGCCCAGATCCAGCTGCAGCTTCAGCAGCTTGTCGGCCTTTTTCACCGGCTCAGCCGCAATTACCTGGGCTACGCGCAGCTCGGCCTTAGCGAAATCGTCGATGCCGATTTCTTCCTTGTGCTCTTCCTCCGGCTCTACAGCCGCCGGAGCGGCTCCCGCAGCTGCGGCCGGCGCCGCCTCAGGCTCGGCTGCCGCCGGCTTGCCTGCGCCCATCGCTTCAGCGATGTAGGCCACTTCCACCGCCACGTCAAGCCGCGGGAAGATCGGGTCGCCCTTGGCGAGGTTTGTGCCGGCCGGGATCAGGCCGAAGGTCCGGCCGCTGTCCCAGGTGGTCAGCTCGCCCGGCTGTATGCCCAGCTGCTCCCAGATCTTGGCCGGAGCGCCGGTCAGGAACGGCTGCAGCAGGATCGAAGCGGTGCGCAATCCTTCCACGAGATGTCTCATAACGGAGGCAAGCTCGCCGTTTCTGCTCTCATCCTTGGCCAGCACCCATGGCTGGGTTTCGTCGATGTATTTATTCGTGCGGCTGATCAGCGCGCCGATGGCGGTAAGCGCAACGGAGAACTCCATCTTTTCCATCGCTTCTTCTACCTTTGAATAGGTACTTTCTACAGCAGCTTCCAGCTCACCGTCAAAGGCCGTAACCTTGCCAGCGTATGCCGGCAGCTCTCCGCCGAAGTATTTCTCCACCATCGCCCCGGTACGGTTCAGCAGGTTGCCGAGGTCATTCGCCAGGTCGTAGTTGATCCGGTCAACGAAGCTTTCCGGAGTAAACGTACCATCCGAGCCGAACGGAACCTCACGCAGCAGGTAGTAGCGCAGCGCATCCAGACCGTAACGGTCGATCAGGGTTACCGGATCTACTACGTTGCCCTTCGATTTCGACATTTTGCCGTCCTTCATCAGCAGCCAGCCGTGCGCAAACACCTTCTTAGGCAGCGGCTCGCCCAGCGCCATCAGGATAATCGGCCAGTAGATCGTATGGAACCGGACGATTTCCTTGCCGACAATGTGTACATCCGCCGGCCAGAACTTGTCGTACAGGCTGCGGTCGGCAGAGCCGTAACCGAGAGCCGTAATATAGTTGGTGAGCGCATCGATCCATACATAAACTACGTGCTTGGCATCGCCTTTTACCTTAACGCCCCAGTCAAAGGTTGTACGGGAAACAGCAAGGTCCTCCAGACCCGGCTTGATGAAGTTGTTGATCATTTCGTTTTTGCGTGATTCCGGCAGAATGAACTCCGGATTCTCTTCGTAGAACTTAAGCAGGCGGTCCGCATATTTGCTCATCCGGAAGAAGTAGCTTTCTTCTTTTACCAGCTCCACCGGGTGTCCGCTGTCCGGGCTTTTGCCGCCGGTGATGTTACCGTCTGCGTCACGTTCAATGTCCACGAGCTGTGTTTCTGTATAGAAGGTTTCGTCAGAGATACAGTACCAGCCTTCATATTCGCCTTTGTAGATGTCTCCCTGCTGCAGCAGCCGGTCAAAAATATCGGCAACCACTGTTTTATGGCGTTCCTCGGTAGTGCGGATGAAGTCATCATTGGAGATGTCCAGCTTGCGCCACAGCTCCTTGATTCCGACAACAATTCCGTCAACGAATTCCTGAGGCGTTTTGCCGGCCTTGGCAGCCTTTTCCTCAATCTTCTGCCCATGCTCATCCGTACCGGTCAGATAGCGTACTTCATAGCCGCGCAGCCGCTTGTAACGGGCCATTGCATCGCCGGCTACTGTCGAATAGGCGTGTCCGATATGCAGCTTGTCGCTCGGATAGTAGATTGGGGTTGTCAGATAAAATGTTTTGTTCTCACTCATTGATCCTGTTCATCCTTTCGTATTGGCACATCTCATGATCATGCAGCTTAGGTCCACACAAAAAACTCCCGCCCCAATATGGGGCGAGAGTATACTCACGCGATACCACCCAAAGTTCCCCGGCTCCTCACAGAGCGCAGGCTTCGCCAGTCCTTCATTCAAGAACTGTCCATTAACGCTGGATCACGCTGTGTCCTTACGGCAGGCCGCTTATTTCATCAGCCGCTGCTCGGGCACAGTTCCTCCCGGACCATCTTCAATCTGTGCACCATACCGGTTCCCAGCGATCCCGGCTCTCTGTAATGGCCAACCTGATTTACTCATCCGTTCCTCGGAATGCATATTATTCTCCAAAATATACCCAAAAATCTGCCGTCCTGTCAAGTCGGCCGGACAGCCCCTTTATCCGGCGGCTGGTCCTCCCGCGGCGGGACAGGATCAAGCCCTCCCGGATGGAAGGGGTGGCATCTGGCGATCCGCCTGGCGGCCAGCCAGGAGCCCTTCACCGGGCCGTGCACTTCTATCGCCTCCAGCGCGTACGCCGAGCAGGTCGGATAGAACCGGCAGGTCGCAGGCTTCAGCGGCGAGATGAACTTGCGGTAAACCCTGATCGGCGCCTGGACTGTTCTGCGCAGGTCCGGCATATCAGCGGCCTTCTTTGCCGTGGGCCGCAAGTGCAGATTCTGCTTCCTTGCCGCTCTCACAGTCTTTGCAGTAACCGAACACCTCAAATTTATGCTTGACTACCCGGAACTGGTCCGGAGTATCCGTTAGATTCATCGGGCAGAAATGAATCGGGTAAGTCTTCATGCATTGAAGGCAGATCATATGATGATGATGGTGGTCCTGGTTGCAGCTGGCCTTGAATTTAACGCCGTCTTCAAACACCACCTGCTCAAGCACACCCAGCTCCTCCATGACCCGCAGATTGCGGTATACCGTATCGAAGCTGAGCCCGCTGTACTTGCGGCCCATATAATCATAGACATCCTTCGCCGACAAATATCCCGTATTCTCGCCGAATAACTTGGCAAGCGTCTTGCGCTGATCGGTGATTCGCAGCCCCTGCCCCGACATGGCTTCCAGTATTTGTTCTGTCGACAGCATTCGCTCATCTCCCATAACATAATTCATTTGCTGTTGCACTCTCTTTATAATGCCCCAAAACCATTGCTCCGTCAATCAAGCAGGACAGCCGGACCGCTTTTCCTCCCGGAGTTTTGCCGGAATCTGATACATCTACTGCAGGCGGATACAGCAAAACCGGCTAAAGCGCCTGTTAACAGGGCTTTAGCCGGTTTTGTCACAATACATTTCCTATTGCTTCAGCGCAGGCAGCGGTGTAAACACAAAGTTCACCGGCAGATTGCTTCCTGAAGCCACCGAGAACACAATTTCTACTGAGCTTTCCTGATTACCCGAACGGTATACGACAGCATTCATATCGTTGCTGGACAGGCTGCCTTTGTTCGGCAGGTTGACGATGGTATTATTCACCATAAGCGAGCCAAGATAGTTGCCTCCGCGCGGATTAAATGTAATCAGCGTATTGGGAGCAACGTGTTCAAACCGTATTTTGTACAGCACACCGAAGTTCCCGGCATTCGAAGCCTCCGTTCCGGTCATCGGATCGATGCCGATCAGGTTCAGGTCATTTCTGTTATCACCCAGAATCAGCTTCGACTGTGTCGTTCCGACTACATCGCTCACGGTGATGATCCGGGTCGAGTCCGGATAGGTTCCGCGGTTATGCACACCGTCACGATCCAGAATTGGCAGAATAGGCAGCTGGGCAATCGGATCCTTGCTCTCTTCAACCATCACTACATCGTACTGAACGGTGAGATCACTGAACAGATCGGCGCTAAGCGACAGTACCTCGCCCGGCTTCATCGCTATTTTGTTAATATCGGTCAGAATAGCTCTGCTCTCACCCGGCTGTAATATTGTGGTGCTGTATTTTTCATTAGTAAGCATGGAGTTGTAGTACTTCTGGATCGAAATTTTACCTGTATATTCCGGTGAAGTGACCGGACCGGCAATCCCGGAATACTGCGTTGTAATGGTCGTCGGATACAGGTTGTTGTTGGTTGCAATCACGTACAGCTTCTGTCTGGTAGACATGTTGTTCAAGTGATGAACAAGGAAGCGTGTATTGCCGACCGAAGTTTCGCGGTACAGCACACCCTCCTGATTTACTGTTTCCGGACTGTTACTGCGGATGAGCTTGTAATTTTCTGAAGACAGATTATAAGTCAGGTTAGGCAGGCCGGGAATCATCCCGCCGTCCATGGAGATTACGTCTCCAGGCACCGTGAACAGTTTCGCCACCTCATCCTGGGTGTACAGCTGCTCGCTGGTAATATTAATGGTCTTTTCAAAGGTGCTGCTTAATCCGTGCTTATCGGTTACTTTCAGCTGGATCGACACCGGACCCGGGTTAAAGAATGCGAGTGCGCGGTTCGTCCATTCAGCTGTAAGCTCTTCGTACTCCGGATCATAGCTGAGATCGGTCAGGGTGATGGGTTCACCCATTTTGTATTCTTCTTTGTTGGTAGTGAAATTGGCGACAGGCGGCTGGTTCGGCTGCAGCACCTTAATCGTTACAGAATAAGGGTCACTCCACTGCCCGTTCGCATCACGAACGGAATAAGTAACCGTATAGTAGCCCGGCTGGTCGTAGATATCCTGTTTGTTGTCACTCCAGCGCTCCTCTACAATCGGCGTACCGTTCGGTGAAGAGCTGGAAGTGGTGTAGTTAATATAAGTCTGGCCTGCAAAAATTTCCGTTGACTGCACACTGAATATTGCTGTCGGCTTGGTGTTCAGCGTCAAAATAACCCGCTTGCCAATGTTATCCACTGTATAAGGAAGATTGAGTGCGGCGGTAATCGAGGTCAGCGGAACCATGAAAGTGCCTTTGAACTGGTAAGCAGGCCCTTTCATTGTCACTTTAGTGCCGTTTACAGTATAGATTTTGCTGTCTGTCTTGAAGCGCATTACACTGCTGCCTTTAGTAACAACAACTTCCTTTGTTTTAGCTTCATAGGTGTAGCTTACGCCTACCATTTCGACCATCGCGCGGATGGAAACGTAGGACACCCCGTTCTTGACAGCCATCGGCTGGTTAGCCAGATAAGATATTCCGTTTTTGTACATTTGTCTGCTGTTCATATGCAGGATAAGCTGGTTAGCAGAGGTTCCATATACAGCGTTTACCGTATTCTGCGGCTGAACGACCGTTCCGTCTGTAGCAGCAGGAGCCGCGGTTTCCGCCGGAACCGGTGTAGCAGTGGCCGATGGATCTGCAGAGGCTGCAGGCTCAGCGGTAACACCCGGATTCGGAGTGGCTGTCGGTGTGACCGTTCCGGCAGGAACCTCACTTGGCAGCGGATCTGTAGCCTCCGGCTGTACAACAGCCTCACTAGGCTGAACAGCCTGCGCTGTACTTACTACAGTGCCGGTTACTCCGGCTGTACTTACCGGTACGGCATATGCCGGAACCGCAGCTGCGGCCTGTGTTACAGCTAATGCAGCGACTAACGTTAATTTTTTGAAATTCATGGTATGACTCCTTCAGCTCCCATTTTTAGTCTATAAGGCAGGTTGTTCTCTGTCTGCTGCTTATAATCCCGTAAAACAAAACGCTTTAACAGCTGCCGTGAAGCTGCTTTTTTGCCACGCTCTTTTTACAAAACATAGTATTAGACGCTGCGGACCTGAAAAAGTTTCATTTAATGTTAAGAAAAAAACAAAGACGACTCCCCCTTCACCCCCCAGGTTAATCGTCCACGCATCGTGCTTTGGATTAGATTTTATATTGGTTACCCTTTATTACGTCTGCTATTCCGGAAATTTCAGCCGTTAATGTTCTTCAGGACTTCGGCTGCGGTCACGGTATTCTTTCGGGGTCATCCCCGTCTGCTTCTGGAATACCTTGGTAAAATAACGCCGCTCCTGGTATCCCACACCCGCGCTGATCGCCGTTATGCTTTTGTCGGTGCCGGCAAGCATAACCTTGGCTGCTTCAATCCGCTGCTGGGTTACATATTCCACGAAGGTCATCGCGAACCGGTTCTTGAACAGAAGACAGAAGTAACTGCTGCTGATGCCGATCCTGCCTGCCACTTCTTCAATTCCGAGATCATAGTGGAGCCGCTCTGAAATGTATTTTGCCGCCTGATTCATCAGCTGCTCGGGTGTTTTCCGGGACGTGTCCTCTTCAGCAGGCAGCTCCTGAAATAACGGGATGCTGTTGTACAGCCTATCCTTGTACTGTCTGCTGCGGATTTGCGCACCGATATTGCGCACCTTGTTGCCAAGCTCCTCGTAATGAATCGGCTTGCAGATGTACTCCTTGACTCCGAGTCTGATGGCTTCCCGGGCATAATCAAACTCCTGATACCCGCTTAGCAGCAGTACCTCGCTCTCCAGGCCCATCTCCCGCAGCTTGCCGACGAAGGTAAGTCCATCCATAACCGGCATGCGGATGTCACAGAGCACCAGGTCAGGTGCCTCCTCCTCGGCAATTCTGAGCGCCTCCATTCCGCTGCGCGCCATACCGGCAACCTCCATTCCCATCTCCTGCCACGGCAGCACTATGTTGAGATTGTTCAGAATAGGGGCTTCATCGTCAACCAGCAGAACCTTTAGCATAATGATCCTCCCCCTGCTCATATTTGGGAATGACGCATTGAATGACCGTACCGGCTCCGGGACTGGCACAGATAAAGATGCCGTACCGGTTGCCGTACTCAATACGGATACGGTCAGCCACGCTGCGGACGCCCAGCCCCCGCCGTTCCTGGTGGCGCATGCCATCTCCTGTCCGGTATAATGCATCCGCCTCAGCCGGATCATGAACCATGTACTGGAACATGGACAGCTGGGCCGGTGTCATACCGATTCCGTTATCCTCGATCCGCAGAATCAGATCTCCGCGTTCCTCCCAGCCTGTCACCTTCACCAGACCGTGGTATCCGATCCCCTCGAACCCGTGCTGAATGCTGTTCTCGACCAGCGGCTGCAGCGTCAGCTTCAGAATGCCGCAGCCCAGCAGCTCATCCGGGATATCGATCTCATAATCAAACACATCCTCGAAGCGGAACTTCTGGATATCCAGATAGTTACGCAGATGGGTAACTTCCTCCTGCAGCGTAATTTCGTCCCGGTCCTGAATACTGATCCGCAGAATACCGGCCAGCCGGTAGACCATCTCACTGACCTTCCGCCCTTCATTCTGGACAGCAAGCACATTGATCGACTCCAGTGTATTGAACAGGAAATGCGGCTTGATCTGCGCCTGCAGCACCCGCATTTCCGCCTGGTTTTTGCGGCGCTGCTCGACCTGAATCCGGTTGAACAGCATATTGATTTTGTTCATCAGGTCGTTGATTCCTCTGGCCAGCAGGGTCATCTCGTCATTGCCTCTTTCCTCTACCCTTGTGGTCAGGTCGCCATCCTCTACCCGCCGCATGAAGCGGACGATGACGGCAATGCCGCCGGTAATCCGGTTCATAAAGAATAGGTTGAATATGACCGCTGCCAGCAGGCACAGGAAAATCACGGCAACGAACCAGCGGGCGAACACTGTAACTTCACGGGACAGGGAATCCCACGAGGTGACCGACACCAGGCTCCAGGGATAGTCCTTGAGATGATAGACGGACAGAATGCTTTTTTCGCCGGCAAACTCTGTTCTGAAGCTCTGAAAGCCCGGCTTATACGTAATTTTTTTAGCAGTAAAAGAGCTCAAATCCTGCCCGTCCAGACTGTGGTCCGGATCAAGCAGGATCATCCCGTTATCGTTCACCAGCATAAAAGAAACCTTCTGGCTGCTGTCGCCGATTTTCAAATTGCGGAAGATGGATTCGAACTCCCAGTTCTTGATCTGCACCACCAGAATACCGATATTCTGAAAGAAGCTAAGCTCCTTAATCAGACGGATCTGCGTAAATACCGGCTCGGTTCCGGTCAGCTCAGGATACTCATGCGGCGCCAGCCACTTGGGCACACCGTTAAGCTCCATTACTTCCTGGTACAGCTCACTTCCCTTGAATTTTTCGTACGGCAGCGTCCGGAAGTTCTCCTTGGTGAATACCGAGACAATTTCCGAGCTGCCTTTTCCGTTAAAATTGTACAAAAACGCATAGCTGATTGACGGATGATTGTAGAGCAGACTCCGGAAGTTGCGCTGGCTGGCGTTAAGGCTGAGCTGCTCGGCATCGGTCAGATCCTGCTTGGAGGGATCATCCGCACTGAGTGCCATGTGAAAGACCGAGGTGGCAATCCCGTTATCCGTTACATTGTTCATATCCTTGAACACATTGGAGATGCTGTAGCTGATCGCTTTTAGTGAATACTCAGACTGCTGGCTGTACTTCTTCTCAATCGAGTTATACGTGACGAAGAACATAATCATGCCAAGGGTAAAGAGAGGAATAATGATCAGGCCCAAAAATGCAGTAAATAATTTATAGCGCAAATTCATAAGCTGCGCTCCTGACTGTAATTAGGTTAGCCCTTTACGCTGCCTGCCGTTACACCTTCAATGATTTTCTCCTGCAAAATGGCATAAATGATAACTACCGGCAGCACGCTGTAGACGATACCGGCAGACATCTGCGCATAGTTCATCTGATACTGATCACGGAATTGGACCATTCCCACCGGAAGCGTGCGCAGCTCATCATTGGAAAGAAAATAGTTGGCCAGCAAAAACTCATTCCAATTTCCCAGGAAATTGACGATGAATACTGTAACCATGGCGGGAACCGTCAGAGGTACAATAATTTTAGCAAAGATACCCGGGGCCTTCAACCCATCCATTACCGCTGCTTCCTCAATTTCACTGGGAAGTGAACGCATGAAGGCAGCGAGAATAATGACCGTAAACGGGATCGCATTGGCAATATACGGAATAATGAGCGCCCAGTGCGTGTTCAGAATATGCAGCTTACGCACAATCGTATAAATCGGCAGCATCAGCGCGTTATTCGGAATCAGCATTCCTACCAGTACGAACGAGTACAGCAGTATATTCCAGCGGCCGTGGCGCATCCGGGTAACAGCGAAGGCGAACATACCCGCCAGAATAATCGACACCACCGAAGCAAAGACCGAGATATATAAGCTGTTAAAAAAGTACGTGCTGATCTTCGCATTGACCCAGGCTTCCACATAGTTATTGAATACGAACTCCTTCGGAATGCCGAAGGGGTTCAGCGCTATCGAGTTATTATCCTTTTTTACAGAGGAAAACAGTACAAACAGGAACGGGAACAACACAACCAGCAGGTAGCCGAGCAGCGCGGCATGGGGCAGACTTTTTTTGAGAGCACGCGGCATCAGTATTCAATCCTTTCACTACGCCGGTTAAACAGCAGCTGGTACACCACTGTCACGATAAGCGTAAATACGAAGATCAGGACCGCAATGGTATTGCCGTACCCGTACTTAAAGTTCGTAATTGCATATTTGATCATATAGGTGGCCATTACTTCGGTCGAACCGGCCGGGCCGCCTTTGGTCATAACAATGACGATATCGGCCGCTTTCATTGCTCCGGCAATGGAGAGCATAATCACAACTGAAATGATCGGCACAATCAGCGGCAGGGTGATGCGTGTAGCCCGCTGGAAGCCCGTAGCGCCGTCAATCGCAGCAGCCTCCTCCAGCTCTCCCGGAATTGCAAGAATCGCCGCCAGCACCATTACAATGTAGAATCCGGTCCATTGCCAGGCATTGGTGATCAGAATCGACAGCATGGCAAACCGTTCATCAGACAGCCAGTATACCGGTTCTATGCCAATCAGGCTTAGCAGCTTGTTAAACAGGCCGATGTTGGGCTCATAAATGAAGCCCCAGAGGATACCGATGACCGCCGTTGACATAATCGAAGGCATAAATACTGCCGTTTTATACAAACCCTTGAGTTTCTTGACGTTGGCAATCAGCAAGGAGAACAGAACAATCAGCGGAACCTGGATAAAGACGGAGAACAGAATGAACCAGCCGTTATTCTTCACCGATACCCAGAAGCGGTCATCGCCGAGTGCTTTTTCATAATTCGACAGGCCAGTCATTTTAACCGTGTCGGATACACCGTTCCAGCTGGTCAGGCTGTAATAGACGGAGCTGAATATGGGATAGATAAAGAAGATCAGGAACAAGGCAAGTGCAGGAAGAACGAACAGGATAAAGACGAGTGGATTTCTGAGCGCTTTATTCATAACTACCTCCGATGCTTGAAATCTGGGAAGGTCTGCCGGGTGCAAATAACCCCGCAAAGTCTGGGCTTAACGTGAAGATGACTCCGTTACTTTGCGGGGATACCAATCTTTAAAAAAATGTACCCTGGAGCAGCCACCAGGGTACATTTCAATGGTTGCCTATTCCACAGCCGCGTTCGCTTCTTCCTGAACCTTCTGCAGCTCTTCGCCCATCTTCTCAGGAGTGGTCTGGCCGCCAATCAGCTTTTGAATCTGGATGTTGCTGATCTCGGTGGTCACATCCGCTTGAACCAGCGAGTCAAATGCCGGGAAGGAGGATGCGGAGTTATTGAGCACCGCCACGATTTCTTTCATCAGGTCATCGGTAATGTTCGCATCCAGCACTGCCTGGTCCAGCTTCATCGCCGGCAGGACGCCATCCTCTACCAGACCGCGGAGCTGCATTTCTTCGTTATACATATTTTTAATGAAGGATTTCACAGCAGCCAGCTGGCGTTCATCTTCTCCCGCGGAAGCAGAGAAGCCGTAGCCGTTGTTCACATCACGCATCAGCGCTGTCTGGTCACCCACTCCGCCGTCAACCGCCGGAATGTTGAAGAAACCAACCTTGCCGATCAGGCCTTCACCGGACTGGCCGGCTTTGAATACGGAGGATTTCCAGGTACCGTCATACATCAGGATCGCTTCACCGCTGGTAAATTGAGTAGTATATTCAGCATATTCGAATCCGAGCTCACCTTTTTTGAAGTAGCCTTTATCGACCCACTCCTTGTATTTGGCAAAGCCCTTGACAACATTCGGGTCACTCCATTTTGCCTCACCGGTCGCGAATTTCGCCGTTACATCCGGTCCGGCATAGCGGGACCACAGATGGTTAGCCAGCATCAGTGGTACCCAGCCTGCTTTGGAGGCGCCGGCCAGCGGCACCTTGCCATCCGCTTTGATGTCAGCCAGCTGCTGTTCCAGCTCGGCGAAGGTGGCCGGAGCCTTCCAGCCCTTGCTTGCATAGTATTCTTTATTATAGAAGAAGCCCTCACCAGAGCCGCCAATCGGCAGTCCGTAGATTTTGCCTTCATAAGTAAACGGATCAAGATTGGAGAATTTGTCCTTGATGCCCAGCTCCTCCAGAATCGGGGTCAGATCCAGCAGCTTGCCTTCCTTTGCATAAATCTTGGAATCCGGGCTGCCGAACAGGTCAAAAATTTCCGGCGGGTTGCCGGCTGCCATTTCACCGCGCAGCTTCTCTTTACGGTTCACGTCTGAATCTACGCCGTCGAGCTTAAAGGTCAGGCCGGGCACTTCCTCCTGTACTTTGCCGACTACATCCTCCAGAATAGCCAGACGCTTTTGTTTGTCGGCACCAACCTGGGTGTGGCGGATTGTCATTTCAAAAGGTTCTGTATTCGCAGGTTCTTCTGTTGCCGGGGCGTTAGTTGCGGCTGTTCCGCCATTTGTCGCCGCGGCTTCCCCGTTGTTACCTGCATTATTGTTGTTTCCGCCACAGGCAGTCAACAGCGCAGAAGTGACAAACATCAGGGACAACAGCATCGTTATACTCTTTCTCATTACGGGTGACCCTCCCTATTTAATGACTTTCCTTACACCTCTTATTATAAAAAACGTCATTTGTAATCGTAAGGTTAACATTCATCTACAATAGGGATAAAAACCTCTAATGTAAGCGAATACATCACCTTTATGTTACATGTACAGTGAACTTATATCACACAAACACAATTTTACATGATTGAAAACATTTCTCCCGTTATGATACTTGTACATTGAGACTAGTCAGCCGGACAAAATATTTCCCGAGTCTGTTTGAATATAACATTCTTTCCTCAACAGTGGTTATTCCGGGTCTTGATGTGTACAGCTGGTCCTGGTCATTGCGCGGAAAACATGCAGAATGGTACTGCCACACATCCCGGCCGTATGACGCTCGTTGTTTTGCCGCGAAGAGCTGCCGTCACATCCATACGTTTCCTTTAGCGCCTTGGACACTTTAATTTCCAGCCTATTTATGCGGCCGGAGAGCTCCCCTGTCAGACTGTAGATATTCTCAATGCACGAGTTTTTACAGCGCAACATGAGCTTTGTTGCCTCTTCTGAAGAAGCCAAGCAAAAAAGCCGCTCCGCAGCTATCGCTAACAGGAACGGCTTCATATTTCTGTTTCCATTACTTTACCAGAGCGGTTTCTTTGCGCCCCTCTTCAATCAGCCGGTACGCACGCTGTACTTCCTCATCGCTTGGTGAAGGCACTCCTTCAAGCTCGTAAGGACGCCCCAGCTCTTGCCATTTATAAATCCCCATCTGATGATAAGGCAGGATTTCAAACTTTTCAACCCCGTTCAGGGTTCCGATAAAACGTCCAAGGTTAAGCAAATCTTCTTCTTTATTATGAATGCCGGGAACATATACGTGGCGGATCCACATTTTACGGTTATGATCAGACAGCCAGCGGGCCAGCTTGAGTGTACGGTCATTGGATTTGCCGGTCAGCTTAATATGAGCTTCATCGTCGATATGCTTCAGGTCCAGCAGGACAAGATCGGTAACATCCAGCAGATCGCTGATCTTGGAGCCGTCATTATAACCGTTGGAATCCAGGGTGGTATGCAGATTCCAGCGTTTCTTTACCTCTGTAAACAGCTGCTTCACGAAATGCGCCTGCAGTGTAGGCTCGCCGCCGGAAACGGTAAGCCCGCCGCCGGAAGTCTTATAATAATTCAAGTACGGCTCGATTTCCGCAAGTACTTCTTCGAGTGTCATTTCCTTGCCTTCGTTCAGCCCCCAGGTATCCGGGTTGTGGCAATATTGACATTTAAGCAGACAGCCCTGCATAAAAAGCACGAAGCGGATTCCGGGGCCATCCACCGTTCCAAATGTCTCTAAAGAGTGGATATGTCCTTTAACCATATGAGGTCATCCTTTCAATGAAAAAAACTTAAAATTTTAATGAATTTTAAGCAAGAGTTTACCGCCCTCTTTCAAGGGCGGCAGCTCTGTGGTTTATATCAGTTCCTGATTCCAAGAACAAATCTTACATCGAAGAGTGGAACGTACGGTTGATAACGTCCAGCTGTTGTTCGCGGGTCAGCTTGATGAAGTTAACGGCATAGCCGGATACACGAACGGTCAGTTGCGGATAGTTCTCTGGGTGATCCATAGCATCGATCAGCTGCTCACGGTTAAATACGTTAACGTTCAAGTGCTGAGCGTTGTTGTGGAAGTATCCGTCCATCATGAATACCAGGTTGGACTTACGGGATTCTTCATCTTTACCCAGTGCCTTAGGAACAATGGAGAACGTATTAGAGATACCATCTTGTGCATCAGAGTAAGGCAGCTTGGCAACAGAGTTCAGGGATGCCAGTGCGCCCTTCTTGTCACGTCCGTGCATTGGATTAGCACCTGGTGCGAATGGTTCGCCTTTTTTACGTCCGTCAGGAGTAGTACCAGTCTTCTTACCGTAAACAACGTTCGAAGTGATAGTAAGTACCGATTGAGTCGGCACAGCATCACGGTATGTTTTGTGTTTGCGGATCATCGACATGAAGGTTTCAACCAGTTCAACTGCGATGCTGTCAACAGCGTCATCGTTGTTACCGTAGCAAGGGAATTCACCTTCGGTTTCGAAGTCGATTGCAATGCCTTGTTCGTTGCGGATCGGCTTAACCTTAGCGTATTTGATTGCGCTCAGGGAGTCAGCAGCAACGGACAGACCAGCGATACCGCAAGCCATTGTACGCAGAATGTCGCGGTCATGCAGCGCCATTTCAATGCGTTCGTAGGAATATTTGTCATGCATGTAGTGGATGATGTTCAGGGTGTTAACATAAGTCTTGGCCAGCCACTCCATCATTGGTTTGAAGCGTTTCATTACTTCGTTGTAATCCAGATACTCGGAAGTGATTGCAGGGTATTCAGGACCTACCTGTGCGCCGGATTTTTCATCCACACCGCCGTTGATTGCATACAGCAGAGCTTTAGCAAGGTTCGCACGGGCTCCGAAGAACTGCATTTGTTTACCGATGCGCATTGGGGATACACAGCAGGCAATCGCGTAATCTTCGCCCCAGTATGGACGCATTACATCATCATTCTCATATTGGATAGCGCTGGTTTCAATGGATACCTTAGCGCAATATTTCTTGAAGCCTTCAGGCAGCTTCTCGGACCACAGTACAGTCAGGTTCGGTTCCGGTGCAGGTCCCAGGTTATAGAGGGTGTGCAGGAAGCGGAAGCTGTTCTTGGTTACGCGGGTTGTTCCGTCTTCAGCCATACCGCCGATGGACTCAGTTACCCAAGTAGGGTCACCGGAGAACAGTTCGTTGTAGTCAGGCGTACGCAGGAACTTCACGATACGCAGCTTCATTACGAAATGGTCAACGATTTCCTGTGCTTGTTCTTCTGTAAGAGTACCTTCTTCGAAATCACGCTGTGCATAGATATCAAGGAAGGAAGATACGCGTCCAAGGGACATTGCCGCACCGTTCTGCTCTTTAACTGCTGCCAGGTATCCGAAGTATACCCATTGAGTAGCTTCTTTGAAAGAGTTAGCCGGTTTGGAAATATCAAGCCCGTGTGCAGCAGCCATTTCTTTCAGTTCGCCCAGAGCGCGGATCTGCTCAGACAGCTCTTCACGCAGACGGATTACATCTTCAGTCATGGAATCAACTTCAAGCTCAGCCTGTTGTTGTTTCTTGTCTTTGATCAGGAAATCAATACCGTACAGAGCAACGCGGCGGTAGTCGCCGATAATGCGTCCGCGACCGTAAGCATCAGGAAGACCTGTGATAACGCCGGATTTACGCACTGCTCTCATGTCAGGTGTATATGCATCAAATACGCCTTGGTTATGCGTTTTGCGGATATTCGTAAACATTTCGACAATGTTATTCGGAAGCTCGAAGCCGTAAGCCTTAGTGGCATCGATCATCATCTTGATCCCGCCGAAAGGCTGGATGGAACGTCTGAAAGGAGCATCAGTCTGCACCCCTACGATTTGTTCCTTGTCCTTGTCGATGTAGCCTGGTGCGTGGGAAGTAATAGTGGAGACAGTATCCAGAGAAACATCCCATACGCCGCCTCTTTCTCTTTCTTCCTTGCTCAGCTGGGAAATAATCTTCCACAGTTCAGTAGTGTTGCTTGTAGGACCTACGAGGAAATCTTCATTTCCTTCATAAGGCTTGATATTTGTTGCGATGAAGTTGTTAACGTCAACTTTCTTGGCCCATTTGCCTTTTGTAAAGCTTCTCCAACCCGACTTTACCTCTTGTACATCTTTTTCAATCACCGACATGCTAAATCCCTCCATTTATATATTTATTATATTTGTAGAGATCGCGGGCTTGAAGGTTAATCCCGTGTCTCGTGATCCCAAAGATATGGTTGTTATAAAATTCACAATCGCACTTTCATATCTCGGGCTCGTTGTTTATATAAACATTTTAGTTTATTTTCTGAAAAAGGACTGTGACAAATATCACCTTTCCGGTGATATTTGTCACTACCATCTAGTCCCATATTATCCTTTAAACATATTATTCGCCACTCAACACCTAATTAGACGTCAAATCTTCCGTAGAAGGCATTGCGGTATACGTCAGCCAGCTCACTTACCAGCGGCAGCTTAGGGTTAGCAGTTGTACATTGGTCTTCAAATGCACGGTCAGCCAGATAATCTACACGCGATTCGAAATCCTTAGCATCAAAGCCCAGAGCCTGGAAGGACTCTTCGATACCCAGCTTCTTGTTCATATCACGGATCGCATTGATCAGGCTTGTTACGCCTTCTTCAGTAGTGCGGGCCGGCAATCCCAGAATGCGGGCGATTTCGGCATAACGCTCGTCAGCTACAAAGTGCGAATATTTAGGGAACGAAGCGAACTTCGTAGGCTTCTTGGCATTGTAACGGATAACGTGCGGCATCAAGATCGCATTGGTGCGGCCGTGTGCGGTGTGGTACTGTCCACCCCATTTGTGCGCCAAGCTGTGGTTGATACCCAGGAATGCGTTAGCGAACGCCATACCGGCAAGGGTCGAAGCGTTGTGCATTTTCTCACGGGCCAGCTTGTCGCCGGTCAGTGCCGACTTCTCAAGATATTGGAATACCAGCTGGATCGCTTTGATTGCCAGACCATCCGAATAATCGCTTGCCATAACCGAAACATAAGCTTCGATAGCGTGTGTCAGTACGTCCATACCAGTATCAGCAACAGCTGTTCTTGGCAGGCTGTATACAAATTCCGGATCGATAATGGCAACGTCTGGAGTCAGCTCATAGTCAGCCAGCGGATACTTGGTGTTGCTGCCGGCAGTTTTGTCAGTGATTACCGCGAACGAGGTTACTTCCGAGCCTGTACCCGAAGTTGTCGGGATGGCAACGAATTTCGCTTTTTGACCCAGAGTAGGATATTTGTATACGCGTTTGCGGATATCCATGAATTTCTGTTTCAGGTTGTTGAAATCTACATCCGGGTGTTCGTAGAACAGCCACATGCCTTTGGCAGCATCCATCGGGGAACCGCCGCCGAGTGCGATAATGCAGTCCGGCTGGAATCTGTTCATCATAGCTGTACCTTTTTCAACAGTAGTAGTCGATGGATCCGGTTCAACTTCCGAGAACACTTCAATTGCTACAGGAGTCTGGCGCTGGCGCAGGTAATGCTCAACTCTTTCCACATAGCCCAGTTTAACCATCATAGGGTCAGTAATGATTGCTACGCGTGTAATGTTAGGCATTTTAGCCAGGTATTGTGTGGATCCTTTTTCAAAGTAGATCTTGTCAGGTACTTTAAACCATTGCATATTCACGGTACGACGGTTCACCCTTTTCACGTTGATCAGATTGATGGCAGTAACGTTTTGCGACACCGAGTTGCGGCCGTATGATCCGCAGCCCAGGGTGAGCGAAGGGATGTTTGTATTGTAGATGTCTCCGATGGCGCCGTGTGTTGAAGGCGAGTTCACCAGAATACGTCCTGTCTGCAGGCGGTGCGAGAACTTCATGATAACTTCTTCATTATTGGAATGGATCGCCGAGCTGTGGCCCATGCCGCCGAATTCAACGATTTCTGCAGCGCGTTCGATACCCTGATCAGCATTTTTCACTTTGTAGCAAGCCAGAACCGGGCTCAGCTTCTCAGCCGACAGCGGATATTTAGGGCCTACGCCTTCAATTTCAGCTACCAGAATCTTGGTGCCGGCTGGTACCTGGATACCGCACATTTCTGCGATCTTCACTGCGGATTGACCTACGATTGCCGGGTTAACTGCGCACTTCTCAACGTTCATGGCACCGTTAGTCAGCTTGGCAGCCTCATCTTTATTAACGAAGTAGCAGCCGTTCGCGATCATTTTCTTCTTCACTTGGTCAAAAATAGCTTCTTCAATAATAACAGCCTGCTCGGAAGCGCAGATCATACCGTTATCGAATGTCTTGGAAAGGATGATGTCCGTTACAGCCTGATCGATGTCGGCACTCTTTTCGATGAAGGCAGGTACGTTACCAGGGCCTACGCCGAGAGCCGGCTTGCCGCAGCTGTAAGCCGCTTTAACCATTGCGGATCCGCCGGTTGCCAGGATCAGTGCAACGTCAGGGTTATTCATCAGCGCGTTTGTTTTATCCATGGTAGGAAGCTCAATCCATTGGATGAAGTTCTCAGGGGCACCTGCTTTTACGCCTGCATCATGAAGGATTTTGGCGGCAGCGGCGCTACACTCTTGCGCTGAAGGGTGGAAACCGAATATAATAGGGTTACGTGTCTTAGCCGAAATCAGTGCTTTAAACATCGTGGTGGATGTTGGGTTGGTTACCGGTGTGATACCCATAATAATTCCGACTGGTTCAGCGATCTTTTGGAAATTGTCGTAGGCGTTATCCTCAATAACTCCTACGGTTTTGTCATACTTAATTCCGTGCCAGATATATTCGGTTGAGAAGATGTTCTTCGTAATTTTGTCTTCGTATACTCCGCGGCCTGTTTCTTCGACAGCCAGTTTCGCCAAGTACATATGTTTGTCGAGACCTGCCAATGCCATTGCATGAACGATTGTGTTAACCTGCTCTTGATCCAGTTCCATGAACGCATCCAGGGCTTTCTTTGCTTTATCCACCAAAGTCTGAATATATTCTTCAGCGGTGGTTTGTTTCACTTGGGCGGCGACTTCGTTCTTAACTGCCATCTCCCTCGTCCTCCTGTCAATTTTTAGGTTGTTTTTCTCTACACATTTATCTTAACACATCATTTCCGTCTTGTATAGTGAATTCTTTCACAAAGTATAAAGTTTTTTTGATTTGCTTTCAAAGCGCTTTCATTCGATCATATTCAGGTTATTTAACCATTATTTATGTGTTTTATTCGGTTATATTTAACTTGAAGATATTTTCGCGCTTAGGATGCTGTACTTTCAGAAGATCATTTTGTCACTGGTTGAGGTTTTTTGTCACAATTTATCACCACAACAAAAAGACCGGCTGTCTCCCTGATTGGAGGCTTTGCCGGTCTTCTGTCTTTTTTTACAATTCAATTTGTCTCCTATTCAACTGTAATAGAATCAAAGAATTGCTCCTGCACTGTTTTGGCTGCAGCATCAAGCTGTGCCTTGGAGTCCGTGCCTTTTTTGGAGAACAGCTCCTGAATTACATTAGACATCGTTGCGTAGTAGTCCTGAGTGTTGTATTGTGCCTCCGGCTTTCCGTCCAGCAGAGCCATAATGTCAGGGTTGTATTGATATACAATATCCGAGTACTTGTCGTATACCGCTTTGGTTTTCTTGCCGAACTCGGAATCAGCAGCATAGTAATCCAGAAGTGGCGGAATGAAGTATTTGCCGTCCGCCTTGCGCTGCTGCAGAATGGCATCCAGCGCCTCAAGGCCTTTGTCAGAAAAATAATCGAAAGTGATATAGCGGAACGCCATTTCCTGCTCATCCTTGGTGGCGTTTGGATTGATTACGAGGTAATCGCCGCCGAGCACCCCTGTGTGCTTGCCGCCCTTTTCAGCCGCCGGCATCGGATAGGTTAGCACATCCTCCGGCTTGAGTCCGCCCTGGTTCAGCGCCTGCTCAATTACGCCGTCGGAGCCGGCCATAACCATCGCTGTACGCCCCTGCTGGAATGCACCTACCGCATCCCCCCAGCCGAGTGCCCAGTCCTGCGGAATAGCGTTAGCTTCCCATCTCAGCTTTTTGTAGAAATCCAGCGCCTTCACGCCGGCTTCTGAATTGAAAGTGGCCTCAACCTTGCCGCCGTCCACGTTCTGGATCTCACCCCCTGCTTCAAACAGGAAGTTGGTCCAGTTCCAGCCGGCCTCATTGCCTTTACCCATTGGAGCAATGCCGGAAATGCCTTTTTTGGCATCGGCTACCCCTTTGGCGGTATTCAGCATGTCATCCCAGGTCCAGTCCATGGGCGGAACAGCCACACCTTTGTCATCCAGCATTTTTTTATTGATCATGGTAGTGGTAACATAGCCTTTTTGAGTTACACCGAAAATTTTACCGTCAATGACGAACTGATTTTGCAGCACCGGATTGATCTGATCCTTATACTCATAAGTGTTCCAGAGGTCGGTGATATCGGCCGCCCAGCCTTTTTCCACCAGGAATTTGGCTTCCGTCGCATACGTGTTGAAGAAGGTCGGCGCCTCATTGGCTGCCATTTTGATACCGATTTCGCTGACACTGTACTGCCAGTCGTCCTTGATAATCTCTACATTCGGATACTCGGCCTGGAACCGTTTGATCCGGTCGTCTTCCTGTGCGCGCATTTCGGTCAGGTCAGGCGTCGGATAGTGGATTTTGATCGTCACTTTTCTTTGGGTAATATCGTCCGCAGGCGCATCTGTTGCAGCAGTGCTGTTATCTGCAGCTGTAGCTGCCGGCGCCGGAGTCGCCTCCCCTCCTGTATTCCCCTGGGCATTTCCGTTGCTGTTATTGTTGCCGCCGCAGGCGGATAACAACGAACCGGCCACAAGGAGACCTGCTAATACGCTGGAAAATTTACGCATTGAAACTCCCCTTTTCAATTCATGATTAGCTTACAAATTCATCTTAAAAGAGAAATCGTTTACAAACGAGGTGTATTTATATTGCTTTCATGTGCGTGTTTACGATCGTATGCATTCCTCTGCCAGGCATCTTCCTATACCGTCTTCAGCCTTTTACCGCCGACAATGCCACGCCGCGCATAATAAACTTCTGGAAGACCAGGAACACAAGAATAGGCGGCAGCGACACGAGAAAGAGAATGGCAAACTTGATATTCGTATTGAGCGCCTTGACACTGATTACATATTTGTAAATCGCAGTCGCAAGCGTATATTTATCCTCGGAATGCATAACCAGCGAGGGCCAGAACCAGTCATTCCAGGCAGTGGAGAAAATAAAGATCGCCAGCGTGGCAAAAATCGGTACCGACAGCGGAACAGCGATCGCAAAAAAGCTTCTCGGCTCTGAGGCCCCGTCGATCCGCGCCGCTTCAAAGATTTCCGGGTGAATCCCGTCGAAGAAGTTCTTCAGCAGCAGAAAATAAAACGTATTTGCTCCCGCCGGCAGCCAGAAAGCCGCATATTGGTTCAGCAGGCCCAGCTCCTTCAGATTGACGAAATTCGGAATCATATAGCTCGTCGCCGGAATAAACAGCGTCATCAGGAAGAAGAAGTAGAACGCCTTGCGGTAAGGCACATTCATCCGCGATATGCTGAACGAGGCCATGCCCAGTACGACAAGGGTCACAATCATGTTGCCGGCAAAAATATAAATTGTATTTTTCAGAAACACCAGCAGATCAATGTAATTCACCGCATCCTTTAAATTACCGAAATGCCACTCCTGCGGGAAAAAATGCGGCGGAAACGAATTGACCTCGACGTTCGACTTCAGCCCGTTGAACATCGTCATCAGAATCGGATACATCATCGTGAACACCATTACCGCAATAAAAAATACCATAATGCCGTAGACGACCTTGTTGCCCGTTTTTTTGAGATCATGCTCGGACAGAATCCCTCTCTCTGCGCTCTTCATCCTAGTTATCCTCCTTATTCAGCCTGAACTGTAAAATGCCCAAACCGCCAAGGACGATGAACATCAACATGCCAAGCGCCGTTGCCGTGCCGTAATCCAGTCTGGTAAAAGCATACTTCACAATCAGCAGCGCATAGGTCAGCGTTGTCTTGTTAGGTCCGCCGTCCAGCAGCGCCAGCTGGGACTGATAGCCCTGCGAGGTCGCGATGATCTGCAGTATCAGCATCAGGATAATCAGATTGCGCAGCGACGGCAGCGTAATGTGGCGGATCCTCGCCCATACCCCGGCTCCGTCAATCTCCGCCGCTTCATACCAGTCACGCGGGATACTGAGCACGGCCGCCAGATAGATCAGCATCCCCGAGCCGAACTGCTGCCAGGTCTCCATAAAGACAAGCGAGAGCATGGACCACCTGCTGTCCGTCAGGAACGGGATCTGATCCGCCCCCATTGTCCCTAGCAGCGCATTAACCGGACCCACAGGATCATAGAGCCATCTCCATAGCCCGTACAGGACAACTGCAGGCATGACATAAGGCAGATAGGCCGCCACGCGGACAAAACCGCCGAATTTTCTCAGCTCGGAGATCGCAATGGCGAAGGCAATCGGCACCCAGAAGCCGACGACAAGACAGAGCAGCATATAGTACAGCGTGTTCTTGATCGCGATCAGCACATCGGGATCGGTAAGGGCCCGCGCATAATTATCAAAGCCGACAAAGGAGTTTCCTTTTACAAAATCCACCGTGTAAAAGCTGTACAGAAATCCTTTAAAAATAGGCACCCACATAAACATAATGAAGATGGCAATCGCGGGTACAAGGAACATGTAGCCCCAAAAATTCTTTTTCCAGCGGTTCTGCTTATACGGCCTGCTCTCAAGCTTCGCCGGCAGTTCATCGTGAAGTGCAGCGGTCTGATTCATCTGGCTCCCTCATTCCTTTCGTCTTTAAGCACTTTGACAAAGTGCTTCCTACCTTAATTGTAGGAAAGGCGGGGAGCCCTGCACATGTGTAAATCTACCGAAGTCATGAGCGTTCTTACTTCTTCAGCTCGCTCGGGCTGATGCCGTAGTATTTCTTGAAAATCTTGCTGAAATGCTCCGGTGACTCATACCCGACCCGCTCAGCAATTTCGTAACGGCGCAGATCGGTATGCAAAATCATCTCCCGGCTCTCCTCCATCCGCAGCTTGATGACATATTCCCACAGGTTGTGGCCTGTATTTTTCTTGAACAGATAGCTCAGATAATTGGGGCTGACATGGTTCTTCTTGGCCACCTCATGGATGGTTAACCCCTTCTGAGCGTAGTTCTCATCAATAAATTCCTTGGCTTTCTGGACAATCAGATTGCTGCGCGTGTGCAGCTCTTCGGCGGAAGGCTCAGTCGTATAGCTGCTCCAGTTGAAATCGCCGTAATAGAACACGTAATGGTCATTGTGCTCCTTATTCCAAAGAATGGCCTGCGAGGCCTGGCGGTTCAGCACCTCCATGAACGACAGCCCTTTAAGAATCTGGCTGATCCCGATGACCGCATTCAGGTGCAGAAATTTGTGGATGTTAAAATGCAGGCTCCGGCCCAGCACATCCAGCCGGCTGACCTGACCGCCCCCGGCCTCCTCGTAGCTTTTCTCATCCCACTGGATAATTACCGTAATTTCTTCCCCCGGCGAATAAAAGGCAGTCGAGCTCCACTCCTGATCCAGCAGCTCTTTGGCGATGTTAAGCGCGCCGTAGCGCAGCAGCCCGCGGTCACGCGGGCTGTACTTGGTGCTGCTGTCTGCCCCCGGAAGCGGAAGCTTGATCTTGAGCACGGCAAAATAAGGGCCTTGCAGCCTAAGCTCATCCAGCTTCCGCATGTCTTCCTCGCTGCCCAGCGCTGCAGCAGGATCGGTAAGCAGCCTGTTCAGCAACTCGCTGTAGGCTGGAAGCGGCTCCTCGAGCCGGAAGCTTTCGCCGAGTCCGGCTATGAAGCCTGCGAGCTCGGGCGAAGGCCGGTCCATTTTGAGCAGCACATTCCGTACCGAATCCAGAAACTGCTCACTGTTCAGCGGCTTGATCAGATAATCCTTCGCTCCAAGCCTGACAGCCATTTGTGCGTACTGAAAGGTTTCATGCGCCGATATCACAATCGTCTGCACCCACGGCTTCGCCAGCTTGGCATGCTGCATCAGCTCGATCCCGCTCATCGCCCCCATCTGGATATCAGTAACAAGCAGATCGACCTCCTCCATCCGGATGCAGTCGAGCGCCTCAAAGCCGCTGCCTGCAGTATAGATATTACCGATATCCAGTCCGGAGGAAGCAAGCAGATTACTTAGGCCTTTACAGATAAGCGGTTCATCGTCGACCACCAGAATATTGAACATTTGCAGATTCCCCCTTCTATTCTTGAACTTCTGTTTTGGGCAGCAGAACCGCCGCAACCGTCCCGCCTCCTGCACGAGGTCCGTAGCTGATGCTATAGTCCGGGCCGAAATGCAGCTGCACACGCTGGTTAATATTGCGGATGCCGTAGCCGCCTGCCGGATTTGGACTTTGGTCATTAAGTACCAGGGTGATGGCCTCGTAATCCGCCTGCTTGTAGCCGTTGTCTTCTATCGTAATTAGGACATCATCCCCGAGGACGGCGGCAGTGATGATGATTTCCCCGTCCTCCCCCATATTTTTGACCCCGTGGATAATGGCATTTTCGATCAGGGGCTGGAGGGTGATTTTGGGAATCAGATTGCTTTTGGTTTCGGGGGGAATATTCCAGGTCACAGTGAATACGTAATCGTAGCGGTGCTGCTGCAGCTTGATATAGGCACTGGCATGCTCCAGCTCCTCCTCCAGCGTAATCAGCTCCCGTCCCCGGCTCAGGCTGATCTTCATCAGCTTGGACAGCTCCTTGATCATTTCCGCGGATTCCACATTGCCTTCCAGCGAGCTTTTCCAATAAATACTTTCCAGGGTGTTATATAAAAGATGTGGATTGATCTGCTGATACAGCAGCTGCAGCTGGGACTCCTTCTGCTTCAGCTCCATCTGGTATTTATACATGATCAGGCTGTTCAGCCGGCGCGCCATATCATAGGTGGAAGAGATCAGCACGCTGACCTCGTCGTTGCTGCCCCGCTTCGGCGTTTCCGGCACCCGGTTGCCCGGCTCATACTTCCGCACAAAAAAAGCCAGCTTCTGCAGCGGTGTCATCAGCGAACGCCAGAAATACGTAATAATAATCAGGCCGAATAAGGCGTAGGCCACCGTTATGTACTGAATGACTCTTTTCATCTCGTTCTGCTGCTGGAGCAGCGCTTTTACCGGGACCTTGTAGACCAGCTTCTGTCCGAGCATATGGTTGTTGTTCACTACATAAATGAAGTCGTCGGTAATCACGTCCACAGTTCCTTCAGGATCTCCGATCTTCGCCCCTTCCGGCAGCTCAATGATCTCTCCCGTGGAATTGGTGCTTGAGGCGAGTACCCTGTTATTCATATCCGTCAGGTAAATTTCCCCGTCCGGCAGTGAAATCGACTTCAGCGACTCCCCGATCTTGGCCTCCATCTTCGTGACCACAAGCACGCCGATCGTTCCTGCACCGAGATAAATATTGTTGACCGCCCGTACATACGTGAGCGTCTTCAGATCCTCAGCCTGCGGGCTGAGCCGGTCCATGAACATCAGGTAGCCCCGGCCCTTCTGCTCTACCGCCTGCCTGAACCAGAACGGCTCCTCCTCCTTGGTAAAAAAATAAACGCCCGCCTTCTTTACCTGCGGAAAATTGGGGGCGAAAAAATAATAATTATTCGGATCGTACACATACAGCGAGTAATAAATCGCATCCCCCCGCTCCGCCCCCTGCGAGTAGCTGCCCAGCAGCTTTTCTATCGTCTCGTAGCGCTCCACCCGCTCCATTATGGGATCAAGCCCGCTCATATTCAGCTGCTGCAGAAAAGGGTTCTGGATCACTGTAGACGTTATTTTATTAACGGTATCGATGTCCCGGTTGATGATGGCAAAATTCTGCTTGTTCAGCTCCACATAAGCGTTGGTGACATGCCGTTTCAGAACCTGTTCGGCCTTGTAATTCCCGTAATTATTGAGAACCAGAATAGGAGTAAGCATAATAACAAACAGCAGAATCAGCTGCTGCTTGACGTTCAGCCGGACAATCGGCTTGATAAGTGATGAGAACACCCCGAAACACCTCCAGTTTCAATAATATAACAAATGAAGAAGCGCTTACATATGTTTATTTTAAAGTTTATTAGGTGGGATTGTATGCAATTTTTGCGGCCGGCGTTTGTGAAAAGAGGGGGATATAGTCGCTGCTGCGCGGAGCGTTTGGGCTTTCGGCCGCTGTTGTCTGTGGATTTCTTGATTTAATACCGCTGTCCGCGGTGGAAATCCACAGACAAAGGCGGACGCTGACGCTCCTACAGCTCCAAACCTCCACTCCGCTGCTCCATCCCCTTTTTGGAAAGAACGCAAAGCACAAAAGATTGCTTACGGGGTGTTGGCAGGGGGAAACTAACAGCATAATTTTCAAATTAAGTGGAAAAAGGGAACTTATTTCTTCAGCAAACAACGTGAAAAGCATATTAGTTGGAAAAACGCTACTTAATTATAGCAATATCGGCCAATGTGGAGGTTATACAGGGAAATAAGTGGAGAATTTCCACCTAATCAGCTCAAATGCTGAAAAACGATCTATTTAGATGGCGATAATCCACTTAGTTTACATACAAACAGGCCATCCGGAACTTCCGGCTGGCCTGAATGATGTTGTTGCCCATTGTTCAGAGTGTTCCGGGCAAAAGTGAGTATGGTATGGCTGATTATTTTAAATACCCTCTGGTAAACGCAATCGAGCCGTCAAAATCCACATAAACATTATGAACATTCGGCTTTTTTAGAACATCCGCCACATAATAGTACAGCGGGAGGATGACCATGTCATCAATGAGCAATTTCTCGGCCTTGGCATACAGGCGCATCCGCTCGGCAGGGTCCTGCTTCTGCCGTGCCTGCAGGATATAACTGTCGTACTGTTTATGGCTCCAGCCGGAATCATTGTCCGCACTCCAGGATGTAAAGTACTTCAGGAACGCAGCAGGGTCATTGTAATCCGCTCTCCAGCCTGCTCTGGCCACCGTAAAGCTCTGGCTGTGGCGGTTGTCGAGCAGCTCGTTCCAGGCCTGAACTTCAACATTCGCCTTGATGCCCAGGTTTTCTTTCCAGCCGGAAACGATGATTGAGGCAATCAGCTCATGACCTTGCTCTGCATTCACAATAATATTAAATTCCGGCAAACTGGTTAAGCCCTCTTCCTTCAGTCCCTCCTGCAGCAGCTTTTGGGCCGCTTTAACATCTTCTCTGAAATATCTGGAATCCTTAATTTCTGAACGGAAGGTTTGTTTAGCTCCGTGAATGGTTGGAGCAACATCTCCGTAAGCCGGAGTACCGTAAGGCAGGCCCTCGCGGTCAACCGCCATTGCCAGCGCTTTACGTATCTTCACATTATTGAACGGAGCTTCGTTAACATTAAACTGGTAGTAGTATAAGCTGGCGTATGGAAAAGTATATTTTTCGGCGGTTATGAGGTCATAATAATCAATCCTTGTATTTTCACCGCTGCCGATCCAGTCGAGCCCGCCATTGAGATAAGCCTCAGTGTTCGATGGCTGACCTGCTGCCGGCCTGAGGAATTGGACCTCGGAGAACCGGATCTGCTTAGCTCCGTAATATCCGGAATTTTTGACCAGAACAATTTTGTTAGCATCCCAGGCTGTCAGTCTGAACGGGCCGTTGGTCACTATAGCCTTTGCGCTGGTTGCCCAGCCGGTATTGGCTTTAACCGCTGCTGCATTAAGCGGCAGATAAATATTCTCGGCCAGCATTTGAAGGAACGTGTAATTCGGGGCTGTCAGCGTCACCTGAAGAGTATGGTCATTCAACGCCTTGATTCCAACATTGGAGGCATCCTTCTGTTTGCCGTTGTGATAATTTTCAGCTCCGGCGATCATATACATTTTGAAGGCCATGCTGTTGTAGGACTGCGGAGACAATGCCCGCTTCCAGGCATATTCAAAATCCGCTGCCTTTACAGGCTGTCCGTTGCTCCATTTGGCGCTGGTTCGCAGAGCAAAGGTATACGTTTTGCCACCGCCGGATATTTTCCAGGACTTCGCTATTCCCGGCACGGCCTGTCCATTCTCATTCAAGCGCACCAGACCCTCGAACAAGCCTTTGATGACCGATGACTCCGTATCGTTGACGGTAAGTGCGGGATCAAGCAGACCCGGGATAACGTCTACGCCAATTCTGAACACCTGCTTGCTTCCTTCTGCTGAGACCTTTCCCTCCTCCGTAATTCCTAAGCTAAAAAGCAATCCCAATGCCAAAAGCACATGAAGCAGCTTCTTCATCTATGATTCTCCTCTTCCCTGTAAAATCAAACCAATACTACCATCTTATCATGTAACAATACATTCAGATAGAATAAGAAATAGCCTTTCATAGAGTTCATGAACTCATGAAAGGCCGGAATACCAGCTATTAAAGAATTGTCTATCTGCTGTAACCGTTCATCTGCAGCCAGGAAGCACAGGCGTTGGTCCAGCTTCGGGTATGAGGCTCCTCTTCAGCTAATCCAAGGCCGTGTTCGCCGTGAGCGTATACATGCAGATCGAACGGTATCTGCTGACGGCGCAGCGCCGAAGCAAGCAGCAGGCTGTTCTCCACCGGTACGGCGTCATCATCTGCAGTATGCCAGAGGAACGCAGGTGGTGTATCAGGCGTGACTTGCAGTTCTCCGCTAAGACGGCGGATCAGCTCTTCTGACGGGTTATCGCCAAGCAGGTTGGTCCTGGACCCTTCATGTGTCACACCATCCGTCATGGAAATTACCGGGTAGCACAGGATGGAGAAGTCGGGACGGCAGGACTGGCGTTCCAGCGCCTCCTCTGCTTCCAGGTTTCCCCTGTCAAACAGCCCCGATGCGGTAGAAGCCAGATGTCCGCCGGCGGAGAACCCCAGAATGCCGACTCTCTCCGGGTCGACCCCGTACTCCCCGGCATGGAAGCGGATCGTACGCAGCGCCCTCTGGGCATCCTCCAGGGCACTCGGATATTGATAAGGAGCCACGCGGTAGCGCAGCACAAATGCAGAGATACCCAGTGTATTCAGCCACTCCGCCACCGGGCCTCCTTCATGATCAGCACGCAGCCAGTAAGCGCCGCCGGGACAGATCAGCACCGCAGCGTTGCTGCTGCCTTCCACCAGATACGGCGTAATTGCAGGGCAGTCCTCATCACTTGTTCCCAGCGCTCCCGGAGCCCCCTCCGGCCATAATAATAACGTTTCCATCTGCATCCCTCAGGCTTTCCTTCAATGATAGAATATTGGGGTTACAGTTCCCCGACTATTAGTCTATCAAGCCCCTATAATTCATGCAATCCGGAAATGACAATATCTGCCTCGCCCAGCACCTCTGGCCTGCCGATGCCGATTACCCGCATCCCTGCGGCTTTGCCGGCGGCGACGCCTGCTTCGGCATCCTCGAACACTACACATTCGCCGGGCTGCAGGCCCAATTCCTGTGAGGCTATAAGGAACACCTCCGGGTCCGGCTTGGCTCTGGACACCTTATTGCCGTCCACTACAGCATCAAAGAGGCCGGCAATGTTCAGTTTATCCAGAATGAACAGCGCGTTTTTGCTGGCTGAGCCCAAGGCGATGCCGATACCGCTGTCATGCAGCCTGTTCAGGTAAGAGCGGACACCCGGCAGCAGTTCCGCTTCATCGAGCCGCGAGATGTACTCTACATAAAGGCGGTTCTTCTTGTCAGCCATAGCAAGCTTCTCCGCATCAGTGAATTCCAGACGACCTATCTCCAGCAGAATATCAAGCGATCTCATCCGGCTTACACCTTTAAGGCGTTCATTATCCGCTTCTGTAAAATCAAAACCGAGCTCTGACGCGAGTGACCTCCAGGCCAGATAATGATATTTGGCTGTATCCACAATGACTCCATCCAGATCAAATATTGCACCTTTCATTTGCTTCAGCATGCTGTAATCCGGCATACATTCATGACCTCCCTGTTGTTACTTTAACTTGATTACCGCCAGCTGTTATTCAGCAGCAATAGCATTGTCAATACCATTGGCACCCGCAGCGGCAGCCCCCGCCGCCCGCAGTGTCAGCTCCGCTCCGGGGCGGCATAGCTGGTCTGCGCTGCCGGGCGAGCATACCATAAGAGCGTCCCTGTTACCTGCCGCAGCGCTAACCGTTATCTCCTCCCGGCTGACTCTAAGCCGGAAGCTGTCACCCCGCAGGCTCAGCGGCAGCTCTACTGCCGTCCATTGCTCAGGCAGCGCTGGCTTCACCTGCAGCGTCTTCCCGTCAAACTGCACGCCGGCAAAGCCGAGCACCGCCGCCATCCAGGCTCCTCCGTTCGCAGCCGGATGCGTTCCGCCGATATACAAATCCCCGACATACTGCTTGGATTCTCCGGTCAAATCCACAGTAGCGGTACGCATAAAGTAAGGGTATCCCCAGTCGGGTGAACCGATATCTGCCGCTACCAGCGCATAGATACACGGGCTTAGGCTGGAACCGTGCTCGGTCCGCGGTTCATAGTACTCCCAGTTGGCCTGCTTGACCGCTCTGGAATATGAGCTTTTGAACACATTCAGCATCAGCACAACATCAGCCTGCTTCAGAATGGTAGTCGTAGTCGCAAGCCCGTTGCCACCGCCCAAGTATTCATTAGGGTGGAGCACCCGAGCCTTCAGCTCTGCCAGCGGAATATCCTCCAGCTTAAAGTATCGGTCAAACTGCTCGATGAGCAGGGTGTCCGGGTCAGGCTGCGGAACGAAGAAGGACTCCAGCATTTCCTGGAATTCCTTCAAAAAAGGTCCCTCCGCGAATTGTAAGGCCAGCCGGTGATACTGCTCCGGATACATGATCTGCAGCAGCTCCGCACACTCCAGCGCCACCTCCAGTGTCCGGCGCACCAGGGCATTTGTAAATGCATTGTTATTGACACGCTCATGGTACTCGTCAGGACCGGTAACATCCAGAATTTCATAGCGCCGCTTAACCGGATTATAATAGGCATAGGAATAGAAGAATCGGGCACACTCCCAGATCACCTCGGCCCCGCCGTCCAAAAGCAGACTTTCATCCCCGGTGAACGATACATACTGCCAGATGCCGTGGACAACATCCGCGCTGATATGTACCTGCTTATCCCGGAAATAGGTGCGCATCGGCCGGCCTGTGAATACATCGTTAACATTAAAAAGCGTACAGGCATCGTCGCCCGTATCCTGGCTCTCCCAGGCGTAAAAGGCGCCATGGCAACCATATTCAGCCGCCTTCCGCCGCGCACCGTCCAGTGTATGAACCCGGTACATCAGCAGATTGCGGGCTGTGCCAGGGTCGGTGTGCAGGAAAAAGGGCAGCATGAACATCTCCGTGTCCCAGAACACTGCGCCTTTGTACACCTGACCGGACAGCCCTCTCGCCGGAATGGATACCTTCTCCGATCCGGTCGGAGCAATGATCAGCAGCTGATAGATGCTGTATCTGAGCGCTAACTGCGCGGTGTCGTCCCCTTCAATGAGGCAGTCACTCTGCTTCCAGCGTTTTGCCCAGGCCTTACAGTGGGCAGCAAGCAGCTGTTCATATCCGGCTGCTTCCGCTGTACGGACATTCTGCACAGCCAATACGGCCGGATCGCTGCAGTCCAGCTCTGTATAGACAGCCGCATATTTAAACCACTCGTAAACCGCTCCGGCCTTGATGTCAAAAGCAATGAACCGGCGTGCACCCTCCCACGCCGTTTCCTGCGTTTCAAATCCGTGCACAGTCATTTCTGCCACCGCCACCCGCAGGTTAAGCTCACCTGTTACCGCTGTAGACAGAAGTACTCCTTCAATAGACTGCTCCTGCAGTCCGTATAAATGCGGGCCATTAATATCCCACACCTCACTGTCAATGCCCGTCTCCAGCTCAATCCGGCAGTCTGACGTGGCAACCAGGCTAAACCTGGCCGCCAGCCCATGCAGCTGATCCATGCTGACGAAGCGCTCAGCGGTAAAAGTCAGCTCGCCTCCGCTGATGCTGTATACCGTCTCACGCTTGTGCACCGCCGCAGAAATATTCAGCTCCTGCCTGTGCGACAGCGGCTCTGCATTAAGTACTCCCAGCCTTTCACCGTTGCAGCGGAGTCTGGTGAACAGCGGGTTCGGCGCATTTACCGGCTCCCGCCATTTTCCTCCGGACTGATCGTATACTCCGGCAAGCGTAATTGCAGCAAGCTGCTCTTTCCCGAATTCCTCCAGCGTTCCGCGGCAGCCCATATAGCCGTTTCCGGTCATATATTTATTGCCGTTCGTAACGATATGCTCCCGGCTGAATTCACGGTCCTCTACCATCCAGCTCATCCGGCCACCACCCCTTCAGCTAGCGGAAGGCTTACAATGTCCGGACCAACGCTCACCCGCTGGCCGTACACCATCATTTCTGTGCCGCCGCCTGAAACCGCCTGTAGCTGTATCCCCTTTTGCCCAACCTCTACACGGACCAGTACTCCTTCATACTGTACATGGAAGCTGTAGGACGTCCAGCGCTCAGGCAGCGTTGGACTGAAGCTGAGCCGCTCTGCGTCTGAACGCATACCGCCGAACCCGTAAACGATATTCATCCAGGCCGCAGCAATCGAGGTGGTATGCAGTCCCTCACGGGTATTGCGGTTATAATTATCCAGATCCAGCCGGGTGGCGAATTCAAAGAAACGGTATGCCTCATCATGCTTGCCGAGCTCACTGGCGAGAATCGAGTGAATGGACGGTGACAGCGAGGATTCGTGAATACAGCGCGGCTCATAATAATCATAATTGGCCAGCTTGGCTTCTCTGGTGAATTCACTGTTATACAGAAACATGAACATCAGCACATCAGGCTGCTTGATCATGTCATAGCGGTACAGCCGGTCATAGGACCAGTTCGAATACAGCGGAAATTCCGTCACCGGAATAGAGTGGATATCCATATGAGGCATATCAAAGAAACCGTCATGCTCCTCATAGACCCCGCTGGCCGGATCAGCCGGAATCTTCATATGCTCGGCTTTACTTGCCCAGTCTGCCAGTTCATCATCCCGGAGCCCGGTCAGGGCGGCCAGCTGGGCAAACCGCTCCGGCACAGACTCCCGCATTTCAGCCAGTGCGTCTCCTGTGTACTCGAACAGCTTTTTGGCCATCAGATTGATATAGCAGTTATTATTCACCATCAGCTGAAATTCATCTGGACCCATTACGCCAAAATACCCGTACTTCCCGCTGCGCGCTCCCCACTGTCCGCGGGTGGCATAAAACCGGCTGATCTGAATCAGCATCTCGGCGCCTTTACTGTAGAGAAACTCCTTATCACCCGTATTTTTTACATAATGCCAGATGCCGTAGGAGACAGCCGTCCCGACATGCAGCTGCAGATTGGAGTGCTGCCACAGGTCACAGCTTTCCGTTCCGTCAATGGTCGCTATCGGATAGCAGGCTCCCTCACAATCCACATCCCTGGCCCTCTGCATCGCCTCAGGCAGCGTCTTATAGCGAAATTCCAGCAGGCTGCGGGCTGCCTTAGGATTGTTAAACAGATAAAACGGCAGACAGTAAGATTCCGTATCCCAGAAGGCCAGCCCCCGGTATGCTTCGCCTGTCAGGCCCTTCGCCCCGATGTTATAGCCCGGATGGTCGCCGTGGTACGTCTGGTACAGCTGGAAGATACAGAATCGGATGCCCTGCTGGTTCTCCGGATCCCCTTCAATGCAAATGTCACTGGTTTCCCAGATTTCTTTCCAGTAAACGGCCTGGGCCTCAAACACATTCTCTGCTTCTAGCCCTGCTGCCGCTGATGCAAGCTTCATGCCTTCTTCCCAGAGCTGTTCTTGACTGCGCGCATTCCCGGTGTCCGCACAATTGACGGCAAGCTTCGTATAATGAATCCTTTCTCCTTCTATTAAAGGCAGCCTAAAGGACTGGCCCGCGAACCTGTCACGCTCTACCGCACACGGGTTCAGTTCAGCCGGAGAATGCAGGACAAAGCCGGAGAACAGTCTATTGCCGGTAGTCAGCGTTTCAGCCATAATTGCCGTAATTCCTCCCGCAGAGCCGCTGCGCAGGCTTCTCCACATACTTTGGCCCCGCTCCTCATGGACTGCCCCGAAATCAAGCCCAGTACACACCTGCACCTCACCCGTGAAATTAAGCGGCTCAAAAGCCACCTGCTGCAGCCCAAGATGTGACATCGTCATGCTGACCAGCCGGGTGAACGTGATCTTCAGCTCTTTTCCGCTCTCCAGTACCCATACGAATTGACGGCAGTAAGTACCGGTACGGAAATCCAGCCTGCGGCTGAAGCCCATCACCTTACTGTGAGCCAGATCCAGCTGTTCGCCGTCAACAGTAATCCGGGTATATAGCCAGTCCACTGCATTCACCATATAACGCAGCGAGCGGATGATCCCTTTGTAGTGGTTGCCGATGGCGTGCTCTTCATATAATCCGTTAAAATAGCTGCCCAGCAGCGTATCGCCAGAGTACCCCTCCTCCGGATAGCCGCGCACCCCCATGTATTCATTGCCCAGCGAAAAAATCGACTCCGATACTCTGTTCCGCTCCGGATCAAAGCCTTCTTCGATTACTGCCCACGGATCCACCTTTAAATATTTATCCGCTACTTTAGCCATGTCTGATTTCTCCTTCTCCGTTTTTTGATGCACGCCATAAGCGTACCTTCCATCTCTAAGCGGGCCAATGTCAGGCTGTAACGGAGTTATGTGTATTTTTACGGAGTTGAATAAAATCCCCATTTCACAATATAATCTATAAGAAATGTCTCCTTTCTTCCACAAAACGCAAAATAACCGCCTCCCAACAATTGTGCTAATTGGGAACCGGCTGTTATAATAGACGAATATATATGGATTTTTCCCCTGTCACGGTGAAAAACGTATCAATTCTCACATATCCGAAGTGAAAATTATCACAATGTTAAAAATTCGACACTTTTTCGCGAAAATTTTTAACCATAAAGAGGAATTACCATGTATAATTAATTTAAAATTTACTGAAAAACTGAGGGAATAAAGGGGATGTCGATTATTATGATAAAGGAACATTACAATGTTATCGAAGCCCACGGAAATACAAACTGTTTCTCCGAACAGAATTTCAACAGACTTCTCGTTACAATGAAGGAACGTATGGTCCCTGAAGGATCACATCTGTTCTGGGAAGGCGACTACTCGGATAAATTGTTTTATATCAAACGTGGACGCGTGAAGCTGACCAAATCTACAGACGAAGGCAAGGAACTCATTCTTTATATGTATCAGGCAGGTGACATGGTTGGGCAGGCCGACCCGTTCTTCAGCACGAAGCACAGCTTCACCGCCGAAGTTATCGAAGAAAGCGAAGTTGGCGTCATTGAGCAGAAGGATTTGGAGATTCTAATCTGCCAGCACTGCGATTTTGCGATTGACTTTATGAAGTGGATGGGCATTCACCACCGTCTCACGCAGACGAAATTCCGTGATTTGATGATGTACGGCAAACCGGGCGCACTGTGCTCCACCCTGATCCGTCTTGGCAACACCTACGGCGAGAAGAATGGCGACAACATTCTGATCAACAAAAAAATTACGCATACGGATCTCTCCAACATGATCGGCGCTACCCGTGAGAGCGTCAACCGGATGCTTAGCGACCTGCGTAAAAAAGATGCTGTTGAATATGAGAATGGCATGATCGTCATCAAGGATCTTGGTATGCTGCAGGAGATCTGCCACTGCGAAATGTGTCCGAACGAAATTTGCCGGATTTAATTCCCTAGTAATAATACCCTCTATTCTCCTCATTGAAACAGTTCTGGCCCAAATATTATTTAATAAAAATAGAGTGGTCAAAGGCGCCGTGCAGGCGTCTTTTTTTCTGCCTTCAACAGCCTCTGATTCAGCCTCAGGCAGACAAAAAACTGCCCCAAAGGCTTATGCCTTCAGGACAGTTTATCAGGACTTCCTTAACGTTTGCTGAACTTGCTGCGGACAGGAGAGATCAGCCAGTACGCTGCGCCGACGAACAAGCCGCCGCCGATGATGTTGCCGAGCGTAACCGGAATCATGTTGTGCAGCCAGCCGGCTACCGTAACGGTCTCAGGGTGGTTAGGCAGCAGAACAGCTACGCTGAGCAGAGTCATGTTAGCGACGCTGTGCTCGTAGCCGCTGGCGATGAAGGCGAACAGGCACCACCAGATCAGGACTAGCTTGGCGGCTTCGCTTTTGGCACGCGAGGACATCCAGATGGCCAGACAGACAAGCCAGTTACAGAGAATCCCGCGGAAGAACAGCTCCGAAAACGGCAGCGTCATTTTTTTGGCTGCGGCAGCAAAGATCAGATGCTCCGCGGGAGCTGCCTTGAATAATCCGGTGCCTTGGATCAGCAGGGCCAGGATTACGGCTCCGCCGACGTTGCCGATAAAGACGATCACCCAGTTTTTGGCCGTGTCCCATACGGACGTTCTTCCGGCAAGGGTACTGACGGTAAAAAACATATTGTTCCCGGTGAACAGCTCCGAGCCGGCAAAAATGACCAGCGTCAGCGCGATCCCGAAGGAGGCCCCCATCACGAGCGGCTGGAACGGCGATTTAATCGCCGCCAGCGGTGCCCCCAGCGAGAAGATTAGAATAATTCCGATTCCAACGTATGCCCCTGCGAGCAGCGCCGCCAAAAAGTACCGCGGCAAATTCTCATTCATTTTATCCCGTTTGCTGACTGCTGCCTCTACGATGTTCTCGACGCTTTGCGTAAACATCTCTCCACCCCGCCATTTCTTATCTTAATGTTAGCTTTGAATCAATGTACCCTGCAGGGTAACTTTAACACTGTCCCCGTCTACAGTAACCGGGAATGAGGCGACTCTTCCGTTGTCGGGAGCCTGAACCTCTCCGCTGCGCAGATCAATTTTCCAGTCATACAGCGGATCGTACAGGTAATGCCCGGACACGATTCCTTCCGCCAGCGGACCGCCCTTCGGATGAGGATTCTTGTTCTCCACCGCGAAAATCTGGCCATCCGAGGTTTTGAACACAGCCAGCTCCACCGGACCGCAGCCGATTACACGGCCGATCTGCGGCAGGAAATGCTGAACCGTCCCTATCGTATACTCATGGTTTGTGTTTCCCATCGTTCTCTCTCCTCCTGGGCTTAATATTTTAGTGCTGGACTTTTTCGAACAGGGCGCTGCGTGTGTCTTCTTCCTTCAGCATTTTTTTCCATGGATCGGATACCTGGGCCAGGGCAAAATCAATCCGTGCCGCCAGCTCCTTGCGGTTCTCCTCATTGTTCAGGATTACGCTCTGAATCTTCTCAAGACCCATGCGTTCTACCCATTCCGAGGTTCTTTCCAGATAATTGCCGGTTTCACGGTAGAACTGCATGACGGCTGAGCACACTTCAACCAGCTCTTCATCGGTCTTCACTTTGCAGAAGGAATCTGCGATCCGCGGCTTGATCCCGCCGTTACCGCCGATGAATACTTCCCAGCCGCCGTCATTGCCGACGATGCCGATATCCTTGGTGCAGGATTCCGCACAGTTGCGCGGGCAGCCGTTAACCGCCATTTTGAATTTGGCAGGGAAATCAAGGCGTTCGTATTTACGTTCAAGCATAGCGCCTACACCCATGGAGTCCTGTGTACCAAAACGGCAGAATTGATTGCCGACACAGGTTTTGACGGTACGCAGCGATTTGGCGTAGGCATAACCTGAAGGCATATCCAGCTCTTCCCACACTTTTGGCACATCTTCTTTTTTGACGCCGATCAGGTCCAGACGCTGTCCGCCGGTAACCTTGACTACTTTCACATCATATTTCAGGGATACATCGGCAATCCGTTTCAGATCTTCAGGGGTAGTCACACCGCCGTACATACGCGGAACAACTGTAAAGGTACCGTCCTTCTGAATATTGGCGCTCATCCGTTCATTGACAAAGCGCGATTCCTTCTCGTCCTCATGCGTATCCGGATAGATCATGCCCAGGTAATAGTTGACGGCCGGACGGCACTTGGAGCAGCCTTCAGGCTGTTTCCATTCCAGCACGTTCATAACTTCCTTGGTGGTCTTGAGTCCTTTTGCTGTAATCTCGGCAACAATTTCATCACGGCTGAGCGATGTGCAGCCGCAGATACCGGTTTTGGCGCTTTCTTGGAAGCTGTCACCCAGCACGAACTGAAGAATTTGCTCAACAACCGGCTTACAGCCCCCGCAGGAACGTGTAGCTCCGGTGCAGGCTTTGATTTCATCTACAGTGGTAAAACCGTTCTCTGTTACCGCATCGACAATCGCCTTTTTGGTAACCCCGTTACAGCCGCAGACGATTTCTTCATCTGCCATTGCTTCCACGGACATGCCCTTCTTGGCACTGCCTCCGCCGCCGCAGCAGCCGGTTCCCATTACTTCACTGTATATCTCATCGGTCATCTCTGTGCCCTGTTTCACAAGCTTCTGCAGGTTTGCAGATTCGGTAACATCGCCGAACAGTACAGCACCGACAATTACATTATTTTTGAGCAGGATCTTCTTATAGGTTCTTTTCCATTCATCTTTAGCGGAGATAACAGTATGCTCAGGTGTATCCGTAAACTCGCCTGCCGAAAAGACATCCACGCCGGAAATTTTCAGCTTGGTCGATACAACCGAACCTTCATACGGCTGGGTAGCTGCCCCGCACAGGTGTTTAGCCAATACCATTCCCTGTTCAAACAAAGGAGCGACCAGACCGTAGCAGGTTCCGCGGTGTTCTGTACATTCACCGACAGAGTAGACATTCTCCATGGAGGTCTGCAGATAATCATTGACAACAATTCCGCGGTTCACGGTAATACCGCTGTCTTTGGCCAGCTGGGTATTGGGTTTGATACCTACAGCCATGACCACAAAATCCGCCTGCAGCTCCGAACCGTCGCTGAATCTCAGTCCATTAACACGTTCATCTCCGGTCAGCTCCACCGTCTGCTTGCCCATGGCGAACTTCACGCCTTGACGGGTTAGCTCTGCCTGCAGCATAGATGATGCCGTATGGTCCAGCTGACGTTCCATCAGATCCTCCAGAAGATGCACTACTGTGACATCCATCCCGAGGTTAACTAATCCTTTAGCTGCTTCAAGTCCGAGCAGACCGCCACCGATTACTGCCGCTGTACGGTACTGCTTGGCAGCCGCCAGCATCGCATCACAGTCAGCAATGTCGCGGAAGCCGACCACGCCTGCTTTGGTGCTGCCCGGCACAGGCAGGATGAAGGAGTTGGAGCCTGTTGCAATAATAACCTTATCGTAAGGAACAGCCAGTCCGTTCTCTGCGATGACCTGGCGGGATTCCTCATCAATCTTTACAACCGTAGTTCCTGTATGCAGCGTAATGTTGTTGTCTGCGTACCACTGGCGGTCATTCAGAATAATATCTTCGATGCTTTTGCTGCCTTCCAGTACATAAGAAAGCATAATCCGGTTGTAATTGGGATGAGGCTCACTTCCGAAGATCGTAATATCATAAGCGCCGCCCAGCTTCAAAATCTGTTCAATCGTGCCTACGCCTGCCATACCGTTGCCTATTAATACTAACTTTTCTCTCGCCACTCTCACTGTTAGAACCTCCCCAAAACTCTTAAAATTCTTAGAATTTTATCTCGTACCTGAATTATACATTTTAAATTTGAACGGCATTTGTGATTACAATCACAATAAATGTGAATGTTTTCACAATATTACATGTCATGTTAGCTTACATTTAGTTTGTTAATTGCTTGAGGTTTGCAAAAAAAACAGCCCATTCTCCCTTCAGCCACTGACGGCTGCTTAGAGAAAAACGGGCTGTACAAATCCTTCTGTCTATGACGTTCAATTACCGCAGAACCAGGGAAATCTCCAGCTCATCCTGGATTCGCAGCTTCATATCAATGCCGCTGTCGAGCAGCGTCTTATCATTCAGCTTCAGCTTCCATTCTTCATTCGAAAGCGGCTTGTATTCCTTGACAGCGAGCAGCGTTCTGTTGTTCTCGGCCAGATGGACCAGCCCGCTGCTCTTCAGCAGCCCCCTCACCGTCAGATTCTCTGTATAAGGCATAACATAGGACTGCGTCAGCTCGGGCTGGCCTACCCCGCCGTTGACAGTCAGAATGACCGGCTGAAACGGAGCTTCCTGTGCAGCTGCGGCCGTTATAAGGATAGTATCATCCCTCTTGACCACCGTGCCGGTGTCAGCCACCGGCTTGCCGCTTAATTGAATCTCCCAGGCCATATCCGGACTGAGCGATATATGGTTTACAATCAAAAGAGATTTGCCGTCTCCGGCAAAGGTGACAAGGCCGCTGGCGTCAAGCAGCTCCTTCACGGTGATCTCCGGCCTATAGGCATCACTGATCTGCCGGCCGGAGCTGCCGGTCAGGTCCGTATCCCCCACTTTTATGGAAAACACAGGCTGAACAGCACTGGCAGCAGCATTATTCACTTCCAGATTCCCGTTCAGGGCATCACAGCCTCCGGCAATCATGATTAGTATAAGCCCCAGACACAAACGCCACAGCAACTTCACTTGCACTTCTCCGGCACCGCCTTCTCGGCCTGAACACAGCTTCCAGCATTTTCTCAGGCATGTAGTCGTTATGTATTACTCCTACTTAAGGATAACGTAAATAGACAGGCTTCTCAATCATACCGCTGTCATTTTGCGGAACATTTACTGCTGGAGTCTGGAGAATGATCGGGAAATAATCCCAGGCTGTGCATAGGACGGATTAAGCATAGAAAAAGCCCCCGAGGGGGCTTTTAACTTCACACACCGCTCCGTTTATTGATAACGCAGGAACAGGTTGTTGTTTTCCAGATGTACATGCTCGAAGGTCATGCCTTCCAGCTCCTCCAGCCGGGCGTAGGTCAGACGGTAGGTAGTGCAGGCATGCGGCGGCGGAGTGAAATCATTGGTGACTGCACGTAGCTCACGCAGAATTTCGCCGGCCCCTTCATGTTCCTGCTCCAGATTATGCAGCAGCTCGTGCAGCTCAGCTAATCCGGCTTCGCTTGGATTTTCGCTGTAAGCCAGCATTTTAGGGAATTCCATTTCCTCTTCCTGAGCGGTATGCTTCAGCAGGTCTTCACGCAGCAGGTTGAACAGGCGGTGTACTTCGGCCAGATGCGGGGAATCATCACCGTGCACACGGAACACCTTGGTTACGTTCTGGCTGATCTGCGGAAGCTCTTCACGCAGGTATCTGTGATGCTTGTTCACAATATGCTCAACCAGCTCACGGGAAGATGCCTGGTTCCATCTGGTATCTTCCTCCAGTACAGGATGCTCTTCTACCAGCTTGTGCAGATCGCCGAGCAGCTGGTCTGCGTTCAGCCCTTTTTCTTCGGCTGCTTCAGCCAGCGGCTTGGCACCGCCGCAGCAGAAATCGATTCGCTGTCCTTTAAAGTAATCTGCCGCTTTCGGAAATTTCAGTACGATATCTCTTACGAAATCTTCACCGCTGAAGCTAAGCTGTTCTGTTGTCTCGTTTATTTGATTGGCCGTCATAGTAGGCCCTCCCTCATCGTTATTGGTCTAAGTTCTTTCTTGCCTCTTCACAATAACGCCGGCAGGGACGCGGCCTAGTGATTAAACGCACTGAATATATAAAATTTTAGTGAACGCATTACTCGATACGCTTAATTTTCCACTGTCCGCTGCTTGATACCATTGTAAATTTCAGAGACCGTGAGTAATCCCCGCTGTTCTGGGTTACCTTTATTATTTTCACCCCGTTCTTGTTAGAGAGTGTGGTGTACGTCAGATCCAGTTCCCCGTATTCCAGCAATCCAATCTCCATAACCTTACTTACTTTAAATTTCAAGATTTCCGGATCAGCTGCCATCCGCTTCATTTCCGCAAAATTAGCCTCCGGCCAGAGGCTGTCCTCAATGTAGTTTCTGATTACCGACTCAGCGCTATCCGGATAAGTAAATTGTCCGTGCCCGTTGTGATATAACACTTTATATTGATCAGATGCTGATCCGTCATAAGGATGATAGATAAACAGCTGATGGCCCTGTAAATCCTCGTAGCTGTATTCAGATACACTGTCCATAATTCCGTTTGCATCTATATCCTCCAGATAACGTTTCCCTTGTCCGGTAGCATTCGGAAAATTACTTTCCAGAAGAACAGGCCTGTTATTCGTCCATTGGTACAGGTTAAAGCCTTCTCCGCCTAAAATCCCCTCCATGTAAACGGCAATATGTTTTTTACCGCTCTGATCCAGCTTTAGAATCTCCACATGATCCAGCCCGTGTACTACGATTACAGCGTCCTCCAGCTTCCCCAGATTTTCAAACCGCTTACCGTTCTGACGGATTACATGAAGCTCTACTTTCTCTGCCGTATCCTCTGGCTCTAAATGGGTGTACACTACATATTCTGTTTTTGAGTCGTTATCTATGTCTCCCGATGCCTGCACATTTAATTCAGCAAGAGAGGTAATCCCGGACAGATATTTGTCGAAGCGCTGGTCAAAAAAATGCGCATTACCGTTTACAGTCACTGTTCCTATCACTTTCTTTTTAGGATCCGAGAGCACCTTAATTGTTGCCGCCTGCCTGCTGTCAATCAGTTCATAGCTCCAGTAACCGTTGGCGCGGGCCACCGCTGACACCAGGTCCATCACCTCTCGTTCACTGCTATCCTGAAGTTTGAACGGAAGCTCCACATAAAATTTAGGATAGGTACCATTCTGGTATAATTCCACCTGTTTCAGGGTTACTCCAGCAGCTTTAAAAGCTTCTTTTACCGGATGCTTCCAGGTCCCCATATTTACAATTTTCTGTTGGCTTGCAGCATGGACTGTAACTGGCCCCTCTGCAGCCGTGACCACAAGAATGCTTAGTATAAGTACGATCCATCTTCTCATAATGACCTCCGGGACATTGGATTAAATTGTATATTCCATCCATTTTAACCAATAAACCAGAGCCTTGCTGCGATAAAAATCGCCTAATTAATATAAAAAAACACCTCTAGGCAAGAGGTGCTTTACATAGTGTTAGCAACAATGATTAGCGGACAGTAGCCTGCATATAAGTCCGCTTCCCCTGGGCGTCTTTCAGATAGGGGCCCAGCCCGGCAAACCTGGAATGATCCACATATACACCGGTCATCCATCTGCCTTCAGTAAGCCCGCCGTTCCACTGGAGAACCAGATCAGGTGCGGATATCCATTCCTGGTAGACCTGTATATGATCTTCCTTATATTCTTTAAAAGGCTTACCATCCCCGATCAGCCGGAACGGGCTGACATAGGTCGGCACAAAATATTGCCCTATAGTATCCAGATCATCTCCGTCCAGAAAGGCCTCGCTGCCCAGATAGTGCTGGAACAGCAGCGTATTCTCATACAGCGACCAGATTACAGCCTGCAAAACCATGCTCTGTCTTATCCCGTTATGAAAGGTGAACAGCCGCTGGCTTCCTGATGCGGCCCGCTTTGCAGCATCCGCAGGCTCCAGGCAGTGCCGCTCACAGCCGATGCATTTCCAGCCTGACGGACTCTGAATCCATTTCTGAAACACACTTCCGCTGTCATTATCCCCTTTATATAAAGAGGAAATAATTTCATAGGGTACGCCGATCCACGAGTCCCATAAGGAGCCGGGAAGATAGCCGTGCAGCATGAGCAGCGCCTTGTCATAAATAAGCTGGACTTTGATCGAAGCAGTCTCCAGTTCGGCAACATCCTCTTTTCCATAGGTTATTTCCCGGGAAAACAAGGTGGTTTTCATCTTCCTCGCCTCCTAAATGTTGTGCGGAACGGACTTCACACTTTGGTTACGCTTTCACTCGGATTCCCTGCGACATCATAATCAGCGGCTAGACAGGCTGGCTACGCCAGTTTTTCCTATTATATTACATTTTCGCGTCAGTTGTGCAAGTTTTATTTATTAAAAATTTATATACACCTGATTAACAATTGAAAAAGCCCCTCTTTCCATTAGCGGAAAAAGGGGCTATCAACAGGACTGCAGTAGCGGGACTATTCGACCCAGCTCTCGGCCCAGGACTGGATCTGCTGCATGACCGGCTCAAGCGCGCGGCCCTTTGTTGTTAATTCATACTCGATGCGTACCGGAGTTTCAGGATACACATGTCTTACCAGAATGCCTTCGCATTCCAGATCCTTCATTCGTTCCGACAGCATTTTATCGCTCATTGACGGGATCAGGCCGGAAATATCCTTGAAGCGTTTCGGGCCGCTCATCAATGTCTGGATTATAAGTCCATTCCAGCGTTTGCCTAAGAAAGAGAAGGCCGTTTCGAATCTTGGGCACATCGTCAGCTGATGCTCTTCCATTGTTCTCACCTCTCGTTGTGAAGCTAACTATTAGTTAGTATATATAATTTTAACATATTTATAGCATAATGAACATCGTTTTCCCAAAAAAAGTTCATAGCCTACCTTATTATATCCCCAGTGTCAATCCCCTGTGCCTGAGTGTGGCTTGCGCCGGGCGATGGCCTCTGTTACTACGTAAGCCAGCTCATCATTGCCGTACAGCGACAGCACCCCGAGAACCGTATCATCGGATATGTCTCCGGCTTCTTCTTCCGGTACAGTCAGGGCAAGCGCCCGGCCCAGGGCGGCATTTCCTTCCTGCTGCGGATAGGCCTGCAAATACAGGGCATGCGGGTCCAGCTTATTGTTTACACACCACTGGGCAAACACGAGAATCATCATTTCTTCATCCCGCTTGTAGCTCTCGATGATTTGCTCCTCCATTGCTTTGCGGTAATCGTCCACGTTCCTGCTCCTCTCTGTTTATCTGGCAGTCAGCTCTGCCGCCAGCCTGTGACCAGGCAATACGGCGGAAGCAGAGATGCTGCACTGCTCCGGTGTATCCAATGTACTTAAAAAATGCTTGACTGCTCCGCTGAATCCTCTGCGCTCCAGAACGGTATCCCAGCTGCCGAAGGTTTGGTTGCGCGGCAGAGAACCCTTTTCATATAATACCGCCCGCTCCATATCCGTTACCTCCACTGATCTCCCGCTTCCGTGCAGCTCCAGCTTCTCAATATCAGCTCCGGCATCCCTTACCATGCTGTATATTCCGGTAACGCCCCGGTTCCAGCCAAGAATTCCGGAAGACTGCAGCAGCCGTCCATCACTGTCGGAGTTCAGGCTGCTTCTCAGCAGCTCATAATCGTTGCCGCACAGCCACAGCAGCAGATCGAGCATATGGATCAGATCATCATGGACCGTCTCACGGCTGCTGCCGTTCTGCTGGCTGGTGCGGTGCTTAACCGCATGACACTGGCTGATTCCGCCTGCCTTCTCCAGCCAGGCCTTGGCTGCCGTATACATCGGTGCAAACCGGCGGTTGAAGCCGACAGCCAGCAGCACTCCCCGCTCCTCAGCCAGCTTGGCCATCCGCTGCGATTCTTCCAGATCATAAGATAACGGCTTATCTACATACACCGGTAATCCTTGCTCCAGACATTTGGTAACATACTCATAATGGGTTGTAGTGGGACTGTGTACAAAGACTGCATCCAGGTTCCAGGAGAGCAGCTCATCCAGATCCGTTGTACCCTTGGGTAACCGGTAGGATCGGACCGCCCCCTGCACAGTAGCCGGCGAATGGCTAAGCACGCCGACCACCTCTGCCTGATCGTGGCGGGTCAGCAGCGGCAGATATACTTTGCGGGCGATATCGCCGATCCCGATCATCGCGACTCTTTTACGTACGGGAGTATTCATAGTACATCTTCCTTTACATGTCGTATAGATGTATTATACCGTGACATGCCGCTGCGACAATGATCTTTGCTTCATTAATCGGTTTTTTTTCAGTATGATGAGAGGAACAGCTTGTGAAGGGGCATAGTAAAAATGCGAAAAGGATTGACGGTTCTCCTGTATGTTTCGGTTATTATTCTCGCGTTTATCTACAGATATAATCTGCTGGACTGGCTGCGTGGGGATCATAGTCCTGTTCTGTCTTTTATTGCAGCTGTGCTTCTGGCCCTGTTTCCTGTCCTTCCCTACAAACTGGTCATCGGCTTGTTCGGTTATGTGTACGGAGGCTTCTGGGCGGCAGTCATCTGCTGGAGCGCAACGACGATTGCCGCAGCGGTCATGTACGGTCTTGTAAAATACCTGTTTCAGCAGCGCGCCTTCACCTATCTGTCCTCAGTACCGGCACTTCACAGATTCACGTCTGCCATACAACGCCGGCCGTTTGCTTCCATTGTGTTGGCCAGGCTGCTTCCGGTAATCCCGCAGACTGCAGTGAATATATATGCCGGGGCCGCAGGTCTGCCCTTCTGGAGCTATCTGGCAGCTTCCGGAATCGGCAAGCTTCCGGGTATTGCCTTATATGCGTTTCTCGGAGGCAGCCTATCCGGTCATCCCGGGACTGTGATTGCAGCCTTGGCGTTGTATGGGGCAGTACTGGCAGCGGCAGGCTGGTCTTTGCGCATTCAGGCTGCGGACAAGCCCAAAGAATAATGATCCGGCTGGCCGGGGCGTTGGCAGACAGTGCATATTTGTTTTATACTATAATTAATTAAATTTTGATCAATTTAATGACATTGCATAATATGGAGGGATATTCATGAGTGAAATTCAATCTGAACATATAGGCTCGAAGACAGAAAAGGCCACCTTTGCAGGCGGCTGCTTCTGGTGTATGGTATCCCCTTTTGAAGACTTGCCGGGCATAGCCGGAATTATCTCCGGGTATACAGGCGGCCATACCGTTAATCCGACTTATCAGGAGGTCTGCTCGGAAACAACCGGGCATGTAGAAGCAGTACAAATTACATTTAACCCTGACATTTTTCCATACAGCAAGCTGCTTGAGCTGTTCTGGCAGCAGATTGATCCGACAGATGCCGGCGGCCAGTTCCATGACCGAGGGACCTCTTACGGCACAGCCATCTTCTATCATTCCGAAGAGCAGCGCCTGGAAGCTGAAGCCTCCAAAGCGGCGCTGGCTGCGAGCGGACGCTTCTCGGCACCGATTGTAACCCCTATTCTTCCTGCCAAGCCTTTTTATCCGGCAGAGGAATACCATCAGGATTACCACCGCAAAAATCCCGCCCATTACAAGCGGTACCGCAAGGGCTCCGGCCGGGAAGCCTTCATTGAAGACCATTGGAAGCATAAAGAGGATAAGCAGAGCCTCAAGGAGCGCCTGACTCCGCTGCAGTATGAGGTTACACAGAATAATGCGACCGAATCGCCGTTCCGCAATGAGTTCTGGGATCATCACGGCGACGGACTGTATGTGGATATCGTCTCCGGGGAGCCGCTGTTCAGCTCCAGGGACAAATACGATTCCGGCTGCGGCTGGCCCAGCTTCACACGTCCGGTCCGCGATTATGCGGTTAAGGAAAAAACAGACCTCAGCCATCTGATGATCCGCACCGAGGTCCGCAGCAAGGTTGCCGATTCGCATCTCGGCCATGTCTTCACCGACGGCCCCGGCGAGAATGGCCTGCGCTACTGCATCAACTCAGCTGCCCTGCGCTTCGTACCCAAGGAGGATCTGGAAAAGGAAGGCTACGGCGAGTACCGGGTGCTTTTCCAGTATGCATAAGCAGCTATATCCGCTCAGCTCCTGATCCCTGCGGAACAGATACAATAAGCCTCCAGCCCGTCTTTGGACGTGCTGGAGGCTTTATTTTGGCATAGCATCCGGGACGTTTACAGAAACAGGCTCATCCCCGGTGCATCGGCAGCTCTCGGCACAAAACCAAACCGTTCATAAAAGGCTGCTTTTCCGCTTGCTGCAGAGAGCTGAATCCAGCGGATTCCCTTTGCTTTGCAATGGCTGATCAAGTGTTCCATTACCAATGTCCCGATCCCGAGACCTTGATAATCCGGCTTTACGATTACATCGCAAATCACACACTGGATTACACCGTCGGAAACAATTCTGCCAGAGGCGGCAAGCCTTCCGTCCCTGACTACACTTAATGTGTACCAGCTGTTTATTAAGGAATCCTGAAGCAGCGTTGAGGTCCAGCGTCCTTCCGGGTCCCAGCCGGTAGATTGATAAAGCTCATAATACTCCTGTTTATCAGGAAGGCTATTAAGAAACATCAATTCCACTGTTGCTTCCTCCTTCCTATTTACTCGAATGCTCATCCTCATCTTTGAACAGATCGGCTTCCTCAGACAAGCTTCCGGTGCTGTGACCCGGCAAATCGCGCTGCGTCGTCCTTCCGGCACGTATACGCTCCAGCCTAGTCTCCTGCCCCCGGCCGAGCTTTTTCCGGATAAACAGCACAACAGCAGCAATGACCGCCAATACGACCAGTACAGGCAATGCTGCCGCCAGGAAGACAAACAGCCCCTGGAACATAACCGACAAGGCATTCAGACTCTTCGACAGCGCATCAGAGGCCCGTGTCATCAGCGGCTCCTGCTCTTTTTTCTGAATATCAACGATACCCGAACCGCTCTGATAGAGCCGCAGCTCTACTGTTGAAAAGGATACATTCTGGTCGATATAACGCATTCTGCCTTTGATCTGCTCAATAGCCTCCTGGATCGCCCCAAGCTCATTGGCAAAGGCTACAAGATCCGAGGATTTGGTTGCTTTTGACATAAAATTAATGTACTGGGTCTCCATCAGCTGCTTCGCCTTAAGGCGTGATTCGAGATCCACGTATTCCTCCGACACATCCTGGCCCTCGATGCTCCGCTGTATTCCCTTGTTCTTAATCTCCTCGAGCTTGTCAAGAAACGGGGAGAAGCCCGCAGCCGGCACCTTCATCACAAAGTTACCGCCCTTTTCGTAGTCGGACATATTCTCTGTGAAACCGATGATATATCCGCCTGCCAGCGTAACCAGGTTGCGCACTTCGGACTGGGCCTTTCCGTAATCCTCTACTTCCATGGTAAGATTCGCTTTATAAATCAGCTTCTTGTTCAGCCCGGCTGCAACGTCAATGCCGCTGAACCCGGATGTCCCAGTTGGGCTGCCGGATGCCTGCTGTCCTGAATTCCCGCCCTTGCCGGCCGGATTATTGCTGCCTGAGTCAGCTTCCCCACCGCGCATGGCAGTCTGATTCAGGTCCACATCTGCTGAGCTGTCGTACTTCATCGTCTCTTCTGCTGCAGGCGCCGCTTCCGTGGAAGCTTCACTGGCTGCCCCCATATTAGCCGCTGCATTATCACTTGCCGAATTGTTGTCACCTGAACCGCAGCCCGCCAGTATCACCGCCAAAACCAATAAACCTGTCAAGTAATGCAGACCCCATTTGCGCATACTCATTCCTCCAAAAGTGTAGTGGATTTCCCGCTTCTTTTGTGCAATGCAACCAGCCGTTCATCTTCTGTCTGTTTTTCAGATGTTCCGCCTACCCATTTGACGTTCCAAATGCTGGAAGGTTGCAGGAGAAATAGTAAAATAGCATCCTTTTTCTAAACCTGGATTCCATAATTAACAATTCAGTCATATATATGTATGTAAAAAAGGACCACCCGACTGCCGGATGATCCGTTTGCGCAAATCCACTATTTTTGCTACAATTATTATGCCTATCGACTCTGAAAAGACAAGATACGCCAAATACCCTGTATTCATTAGAATAAGGGTAAGGTCTGTTCGGACAAGCTCCACCTTGCTGAACAGGGCGCTATTCGCACTAACAATATTGATAATCTACTATAAGGGGAGGTGACCCTCATGGCAAAAGACGTTATGTGTGCCGTAAACTCCTGCACCTACTGGGCTGAAGAGAACAAATGTAACGCTGAATCGATCTTCGTTGCTTATCACAGCTCCAAGGAGCCTAAGCATTCTGAAGAAACAGACTGCAAAACATTCGAAAGCAAATAAGGAATACTATCAGAAGGGACCCTCCACGGTTCCTTCTTTTCTGTTTCTCATTTTATCAAGAATGATAATTATTATCAAGTATTTTTTTATGTGCGGAGGGTGAACGATGATCAAGCAGATTGGCCGGGTGTTCAACTTACGCCACCACAGCTATTGTGGTGGCGTTAATTATGCGCAGACGCTAACGCTTCCTTCTAGACCCCGACTGCCTTCCTCACCTGCTCTGCCGCCTCTACCATATTGCGCAGAGCTGCAGCGGTTTCTTCCCAGCCTCTGGTTTTCAGGCCGCAGTCCGGATTGATCCAGAACTGTCCGGCGTCAAGGACACGCAGGGCACGTTCGATACTGGCGGTCATCTCCCGCGTATCCGGTACCCGCGGACTGTGGATATCGTATACGCCAAGCCCGATACCCTTATCATATTCCTGCTCCTCAAAGCTGACAATCAGCTCGCCGTGGCTGCGTGAGGTTTCTATAGAGATGACATCTGCATCCATTGCCGAGATCGAATCAATCATATCGTTAAATTCGCTGTAGCACATATGGGTATGGATTTGCGTTGTATCCTTGACCGGATTCGTAGCAATCCTGAAAGCCCGCACTGCCCAGTTCAAATAGTGCTCATGATCCTCCGCCTTCAGCGGCAGGCCTTCACGGATAGCCGGCTCATCCACCTGAATCATCTCGATTCCGGCAGCCTCCAGCGCTTCTACCTCCTGCCGCAGCGCGAGCGCGATCTGATTCGCCACTGCTTCACGGCTAAGATCATCCCGGACGAATGACCAGTTCAGGATCGTCACCGGTCCGGTCAGCATTCCTTTGACCGGCAGCCTGGTGAGCGACTGGGCATAGACACTTTCCATGACGGTCATCGGCTCTACAAACGCAACGTCAGCATAGATAACCGGCGGCTTCACACAACGGGAGCCGTAGGACTGCACCCAGCCGCCTTTGGTGAACAGATAGCCGGCCAGCTTCTCGCCGAAAAATTCCACCATATCCGTCCGTTCAAACTCCCCGTGTACCAGCACATCCAGGCCAAGCTCCTCCTGGAAAGCAATGGCATCCTCGATCTGCTTGCGCACGAATGCGTCATAGCGCTCCTGGCTCCACACGCCCTTGCGCCATTTGAGGCGGGCCTGCCGGACCTCGGCTGTCTGCGGAAAGCTGCCGATCGTCGTTGTCGGCAGCAGCGGCAGCTGCCATTTGTCGCGCTGGACCTTCTGCCGCTCGGCGAACGGCAGGCTGCGGCTGTCCGGAAGCTGCTGCAGCCTGCGCACCTGCTCTGCCACATCTCCGCGGCCGCGCTCCGGCAGGGCGCGGAACAGGGACAAGGCTTCGCGGTTCTCTGCCAGCTCGGCGGCATAGCGGTCCTGACCGTCCGCTGCCGCTGCAGCAATCAGGCTCAGCTCCGCCAGCTTCTCGTCCGCAAAGGCGATGGCGTTCCTGACCGTGCTCTTCAGCCGGTCCTCGCCCTGCACCGATACCGGCACGTGCAGCAGGCTGCAGGAAGGCTGCAGAATGAGCTGCCCGTCCGGCACGAAGGCCCGCAGCTCCCGGATCAGCTCCAGCTTGGCAGCGGCATCGCTGCGCCAGATGTTGCGCCCGTCAATGATGCCGGCACCGAGCCATTTGTCCGCGGGCCAGGCCAGCTGGCGGATGGATTCCAGATTCGCTCCGCCATCATGGACAAAATCCAGGCCAAGCCCGGCTACCGGAAGGTTCAGCAGCGCTTCCAGCGGCTCTGCAGCCTCAAAGTATGTCTGCAGCAGCAGCTTGAGCCCAGGCACCCTGGAGGCAATGGTCTCATAGATGCGCTCCAGAAGCGTGATATCTTCTGCACCCAGCCCGGTGACAACCGCTGGCTCGTCAATCTGCACCCAGGCTACGCCCTCCTGCTTCAGCTCCTGCAGCAGCTGGATGTAGACCGGCAGGAAGCGCTCAGCTACCGCTGCAAGATCTGCAGCCGGGAAGCCCTTGGACAGCTTCAGGAACGTGTAAAGGCCGAGCACAACCGGCTTGCCTTCTATTCCAGCCTGCTCTTTGGCGAACCGGTAAGCAGCAAGGGGCTTATTGGCTGTCAGCACCGGAGTCTGTTCACCGATCTCCGGCACGATATAGTGGTAATTCGTATTGAACCATTTGGTCATTTCGCAGGCTGTAGCTCCGGCGCTGCCGCGGGCCATCGCAAAATACAGCTCCAGGGAAATCTCTCCGCCGTCATACCCGTAGCGCGGCGGAACTACACCGAACATAGCAGCCGTATCAAGCACATGATCATAGAAGGTGAAGTCGCCGACCGGAATCAGTTCAATCCCTGCCTGCTGCTGTGTTTTCAGATGCTGAAGCTGAAGTCCCGACATGCCGGCCCGGAGCTGCTCCTCACTGATTTTACCGCTCCAGAAATCTTCAAGCAGCTTCTTCCACTCCCGGTTTCTGCCGATTCTCGGATAACCGAGGCTGCTTGTTGTTATAGTGCTGGACATAATGACTCACTCCTAGTTCACATAATTGTATTTATCACGTTGTTATACGATGCCGGATTTTAATAACGCAAGCGCTGCCCGTCTCTCCTAGCCTTCGCCGCTGCCGTGCACCTGATCTGCTGCAATCATACTAACCGCAGGGATGAGTCCGCAATAGCTTTGCCGTTTCCCGGTTATACACATTCTCTATAGCTGACGCCGCATAAACCTTCCGGAAAAGCTCCATTCCTTCTTTTTTATCTTCCACTTTTATCCTTCTCAGCAGAGAGATACCGGAAAACTGCCGGAAAACCGCATAAAAACGGCGGCCCCTTCCCTTCCCGGGAGGAGCCGCCGTTTGCGGCAGCCTGCTATAAATTAGGTTTATGGAAGCCGTCTATCGGACCGCCTAAAACCAGACGAGATAGACTACGGCAGCCAGGACAATCCGGTAGATTGCGAACGGCAGCAGCTTGATCCGGTTGATCAGCTTCAGGAAGAAGCGCATCGACAGCAGTGCGAACAAAAAGGCGCTGATGAAGCCGGCGATGAAGAACGGCAGCGCGTCGAGTGTAAAGTACTGCCAGTTCTTGATGAGCGAGATCAGACTGGCACCGGCCATAATCGGCACTGCCATAATAAAGGTAAAGTCCGCGGCAGCCCGGTGGCTCATTCCGAGCAGCACGCCTCCGGAAATGGTCGAGCCGGAGCGGGAAAAGCCCGGCCAGAGCGAGGCACACTGAATCAGGCCGACCGACAGCGCCTGACGGTATGTAATTTGGTCGACCGTTTCTGTTTTTGGTTTTTTGGGCGCAAAGCGGTCTGCAATGATCATAAAGATGGCTCCGACGACCAGACCGATCAGTACCGTTGAGGTTGAAAAGAGATGTTCATCAATGTAATCCTCAAACAGCAGGCCGAAAACGCCTGCCGGAATCAGGCCGACAAGGACCTGGCCCAGCTTCAGGCGGCCTTCTGTCTCCACCTGCGGCACACCGTCCGGCACGGCAGTCATTTCTTTACGGCTGAACCGCTTGAGTCCCAGCAGATCAATAAACCGTTTGTAGAAAATAATGACCACCGCGAGGATCGATCCCAGCTGGATTACAACCTTAAACGTGTTGGCTGTATATTTTCCCAGAAACTCCTGGGATTTCAGCCACATGTCATCCACAATGATCATATGGCCCGTGGAGGAAACCGGAGCAAATTCAGTCAAGCCTTCAACGATACCGAGAATAATTGCTTTCATAATGGTTAGCAGCTCCATGTTTTTCCTCCTTATGATTGTCTCTGCCTGCGCAGAGTTAATAAACTTCTGTTATCCAGCCTCCAGCTTAGCTGCGGGCTTTGCCCGCCGCCTGTCTTCTGCGGAAGAACAGCACGCCCAGGACAAGAATCCCGGCTGCAAGCACGACGTAGACAACGTTCGAATAAGCATCCATATAATGGGCGATGTCTTCCCATGACTCACCGAGAGCCGCACCAAGCAGAATGAGCAGCGTATTCCAGCCCAGCGTACCAATGGTAGTGAACAGCATGAACTGGCCGAACTTCATTCCCGACATCCCGGCAGGGATGGAGATCAGGCTGCGCACCAGCGGAATCATCCGGCAGAACAGAACCGTCCAGTAGCCGTATTTGTCAAACCAGGCATCCGCCCGGCGGATATCCTTGGCGCTGATCCGCAGCCAGCCGCCCCAGCGCTCGACAATCTTCTCCAGCCTGCTTACATCGAGCAGCCGTCCGATCCAGTACAGCACGACCGCTCCGAGCAGGGAGCCGACCGTAGCGGCAATCAGCACACCGGGAATGGTCATATCCGAGGTTGTCGTCATAAATCCGCCGAACGGCAGGATGATTTCCGAAGGGATCGGCGGAAAAATGTTCTCGAAGGCCAGCATCAGCATAATGCCGAGATAACCGAACTGCTCCATAAAGTCAGTAATCCAGGTTTTCATTGTAAAGTCCTCCGCATTCAAGTCAATTTTTTTTGAGGTTACGCAGATAACGGCCGCGGATCAGGAAGAAATACAGACCCTGCGCCGCCAGATAACCGGCCAGCACCGCTCCGGTCTCCACAGCAATGGACAGGTAAAACAGCCGCTGCAGGGCGATAAATGCAAACAGGCTGTGCAATATGGCCATTCCAACCGGGATAAAAAACATCAGTGCCAGCTGCAGCGTAACGGTACGATCCAGCTCCTGGTCGGTCAGCCCCATTTTTGACAAGGTGGAATACTGTTGCCGGTCATGATCCAGATCCGTATACAGCCTGAAATATAAGAAGCTGCCTGCGGCGATGAAGAAGACGGTCCCTACCAGCAGGGAAGCGAACAGCATCGTGCTGTAAAGAATTTTCTGGATTTCAAACAGTGTGCCGCTGACTACTACCGCATAGGGGGCATCGCTCTCATAGGCCACCTTCCCCTTGTCACTAAGGGACCTTGCAATACCTGAGGTTTGCGGAAAATCATCTACATAGAAGCCTGTATAACGGTCTGTGTGCACAGGAGTAATGGCCTGGAACAGACTGTCACTGATCACAATCCCGCTAAAATCCCCGCCGTCCCTGCCATCCAGCTCAGGCAGCAGATATTCGGCAATCGGGACATGGCCGGTATAGCCGGCTTCAACAATCTCCATTCCCTGCTCCAGGGTATATACCGCCTTGACCCGGCTGGAGGTTAGGCTGCGGTCACGCTGCGAGCCGATCATCACCAGCCCTTCGCTGCCCTGCAGCGGCTGTTCGACGGAGACGAATCCCGCCTTTTCCAAAGCCTGCATGTAGTCGCTGTAAGATATAAGAGGCAGCTGGCGCGTCAGGTCAGGCCCGGTCTGGGAAGCTACCTCCGCATATTTTACCGGGAGCGTTAAGGTTTCATAAGGTAATCCGAGGCGCTCCAGCTCGCTGCGGATCCCCTGCAGATCATGCTCTGCCCTGTCTCCATCCTGATTAGCCTTGGCCACATAGCCTACAGCCGCCGGATAATCCAGCTTCAGCTCTCTGGACAGGGTATGAATCGAAGCAAACACGCCGACAGAGGTAAAGGATACCGCCGACACAATCGTCACCATAAAAAACATGCGCCCGTTGGCCTTCCAGCGGTAAGACAGTCCCGATAGCATAATCAGATTCGTCTTGTGCCAGTAGAACCGGCGTATGCTGCGCAGCACACCCGCGATATACAGGCTCAGCTGTGTATAAAACAGATAGGTTCCGATAACCGTAATGGCAACCACCGGGAACATGACCCGCTCCACCGAGGAGGCCGAGGCTGAGGCCGCAAGGGCGTATCCGCCGAGCAGCAGCAGGGCAGAGACGGCAGCCCACAGAAGGGACACCCGCGGTGCCTGTTCCTTCCTGCGTCCCCCTTGAAACAGGCCGCGAGGAGAATCCTGACCGATCAGCACGAAGGTCCCGAGAGAGATCAGGACGAACAGCAGGGCGAAGCTGCTGATTGTCAGCACAGGCGCCTGCCAGGAGAAATAAAACTCCAGCGGACCTATCCCGAGAAAACCTGCCCCGATCATCAGAAACAGCTTGCCCAGCAGAATGCCAAGCAGGGTGCCGCTCAGGATGGCCGACCCGCCGATCATCATATTTTCCAGAAACACCATTTTGTTGAGCTGGCCCTTGGTCATTCCGTGCATGAGCAGGATACCGAACTCCAGCTTGCGTGATTGCAGAAAGGAGTCTACGGACACCAGAACGAACAGTGAGGAAAAAACAAAGATGATCCCCTCCGCCGCCAGCATCGTATTGGCCGCGGTGCTTAGAATCAAGTCCTTTTTAATGGCCGGATGAAAAACAAACAGCGCACAGAGGAAAAAAACCATCACCGAAAAGGAGCTGCAGACGAAATAGGCGGCATATTTGCGTTTGTTGCGTGTAACATTCCTATAGGCGAACTGGCGAAAGGTCATGGGAAGCTCCTCCCAGCAGCGACAGCATGTCGATAATATTTTGGAAAAAAGCCGCCCTGCTGCTTCCCCGGTACATCTCGTTGTAGAAACGCCCGTCTTTGATAAAGATGACGCGGTGGCAGAAGCTTGCCGCCACAGCATCATGGGTAACCATCAGCACGGTAGCCCCCTCGGCCTCGTTCACCTCAGCCAGCAGCCCCATGACTTCCCCGGCCGTTTTGGAATCGAGGCTCCCTGTAGGTTCATCCGCCAGAATCAGTGCCGGGCGGTGAATCATCGCCCGGGCAATCGCCACCCGCTGCATCTGGCCGCCGGAAATCTCGTAGGTGCGCTTGCCTAGCAGCTGCACAATTTCCAGCCTCGCCGCCACTTCCTGCAGCCGGCGTTCCATTTCTGCCACCGGTATACCGGCCAGAGTGAGCGGAAGCACGATGTTCTCCTCTACAGTGAGCGTATCGAGCAGATTGAACTGCTGGAAGACAAAGCCCAGCTCCTTGCGCCGGAACAGCGCCTTCTCCTTGCGGCCCAGCGTGTTCGGATCGCGGCCTCCGATCATCACTTCACCCGAGGTAGGCTCATCAATGGTGGCAATAACGTTGAGCAGCGTCGTTTTACCGCTGCCGGAAGGGCCCATAATGCCGACGAATTCCCCCTTCTCTACAGCAAAGCGGATGTGGTTCAGCGCGTGGATCGACACCTTGCCCTCGTATATTTTGGATAGATTGTGTACGTCTAACAGGGGCAAGTGCTTCCGCTCCTTCTGTCTTAGATTGCTTTTATTATACAAAGTGTTAACACCAGGCACTATTTCTGAAACTTACAGTCACCTTACATTATTGTAAGCAAGCAGGGGTTGACAGCAGCGGCAGCATCTCCTATATTTATATGCATGAGCATGCATTTATTAAAACGGTGCTTCTGTTACATAAATCATGCCAAATTCAGGCACTCTGCCAAGGAGAGATAACCGAATGAAAGATCTGTTCACCCCTTATGAGCTAAAGGATTTAAAGCTGAAGAACCGTGTAGTTTTGCCTCCTATGTGCCAATATTCTGTTACTGAGAAGGACGGTATTGCTACTGACTGGCATTATAACCATTATGTAAGCCGGGCTGTTGGCGGCACCGGGCTGATTATTATAGAGATGACGGATGTGGAGCCGGACGGCCGGATTACCGATTATGATCTTGGCATCTGGTCAGACGAGCACATCCCTGCCCTGGCGCGGATTGTCGACGCCTGCCATGCCTACGGCGCCAAAGTGGGTATCCAGATTGCCCATGCGGGACGCAAGGCTGAAGATGCAGCCGTTCCTGTATCCTCCTCCCCGATCCCGTTCGACGATAAATCCAAAACACCACGCGAGCTGACAACAGCAGAAGTGAAGGACATGGTCGGCAAGTTCCAGGCAGGTGTGAGACGTGCGGTTAAAGCCGGTTTTGATGTGATTGAGCTGCACGGCGCCCACGGCTACCTGATCCACCAGTTCCATTCACCGCTGACCAACCGCAGAACCGATGAATACGGGCAGGACCTTACCCTGTTCGGCAAGGAAGTCATCGCTGCCGCCAGACAGGAAATGCCTGAAGGCATGCCGCTCATTATGCGCATCTCGGCACAGGAATATGTTGAGGGCGGCTACGGCCTCAAAGAAAGCCTGAATATCGGCGCAGCCTACAAGGAAGCAGGCGCTGACATCTTCCATATCAGCGCAGGCGGCGAAGGCGCTATTGCTGCTGCGGGCAGACCCGGCACGCATGCTGCTTACCAGGTTCCGCTGGCCCGGGCATTCAAACAGGAGCTGGCAGTTCCCGTCATTGCCGTTGGCCGGCTGGATGAACCGGCGCTTGCCAACGCCGTAATCGGCAACGAGGAAGCGGATCTTGTCGCTGTCGGCCGCGGAATGCTGCGCAACCCTTACTGGACGCTGGAAGCCGGCGTACAGCTCGGCAAGGCTGCAGGCGTTCCGAAGCAGTATACTTTCGGTTTTCCCCGGACTAATAACTAAGCAGTTAACCGGAGAGGGCATTCTGGTATATGGTTCATTCAGCATTACAGCCGGCTGACTTCTTTGCTCGCAACCCGCAGGGCGGAAATGGTATAATGGATTTTAACTAATTTCATGCGCCGGCATGCACCGGGAGAGGACTTTTCAGATGAAGAATAATCCGGAGAATGATCTGATAGCCAGCTGGCTGTCTCTGACTCATATACAGATGAATGTTGCCAATGAACTGGAAGCAAGGCTTCAGGAGAAGTATCAGCTGTCCCTGAAGGAATTTTACCTGCTGCTCTTTCTGTCCGAGGCTCCGGAGAAGAAGCTGAGGCTGCAGCAGCTTGAGGCAATGGTAGGCCTCAGCCAGAGCGCGGTCTCCCGGCTGGTCAGCCGGTTCGAAGCCAAGGGCTGCGGCGCGCTGGAGCGCAAATCATGCGATAGCGACCGCAGAAGCATCTATACCTCGCTGACAGCGATCGGACAGGGCAAGGTGGACCGCGCCCGGGTAACCGTGGGCGAGGTGCTGGCGGAGTCATTTCCCCACAGTGAAGCTGCACAGCTGCTGGAGCAGCTTGCGCGGCTGGGACAGCAGCAATAGGCTGCTCCAGCCATTAACGGCGTACACATAAATACCCCGCTATCCTTTTGGGATAGCGGGGTATTTATGTGCCGGTTCGTCCATCAGCCCTTGTAAGCGCCCGATCTCTCCGTAATAATATCAGGTCTGAAAGCTTATCTGCTGATGCTGCTGGGTATCGGACTGATGGAAGCTTATGCTGTGAATCTCGCTGTACAGGGGAGCGGCCTGGCGTTTCTGATTACGAACTCGCTGTCTCTGGCCGTTGTCTCTACCGTCGTGGTTCTGATCCTGCACTACCTGCCCCCGCGCTCCCGGAGAAAATAATCCGAACCGCCGTTCCCTTGCCCACCTCGGAGGAAATCTCCACCTCATGCCCCAGCTTGCCGCAAATCTGCTTAACCAGATACAGGCCCATCCCGGTAGATTCCTGAAAGGTGCGCCCGTTAACACCGGTGAAATACGGATCAAACACCCGGGGCAGGTCGCCTGCCGGAATGCCTACCCCTTCGTCACGGACTTCAAGTATGACCCGCCCCTGTTCCTCCGTATAACCATGAAAATGTACAAGTCTGCCCTCTTCCACCGTATACCGCAGCGCATTCGTAATCAGCTGGGTCAGCACAAATCCGAGCCACTTCTCGTCGGAGGTGATGGTGATGCCGCTGTCTACGGCAATTGCCGGGAAAACACGCTTGCGGATAAACAGCCTTTTCTGCTCGGAAGTCACACTGCGCACGACAGCAGCCAGCTCCAGCTGCTCCACATAAAAGTCGTGCTCGAACGTATCGAGCCGGGCGGTATACAATACCGTATCCAGCCCCTTCTTCAGCCGGTCCAGCTCATCGCCGATCGCCGTAAACGGGGGGCCGTCCTTATCCTGAATAATTAAATGAATGACAGACAGCGGCGTCTTCATCCCGTGCACCCACTGGTTGATGAAGTGAATATGCTCCTCCAGCTTGTGGCGGTAGCTGTGCAGATCATTCTGATAGAGCCGGAACTGCCGGGTCAGCAGATTGCGCAGGCTGTCGGCAAGCGGCGAGCTCTGGGCCGGTCCGCCCGATTCATCGAGGGAATCCGGCTGTGTCAGCAGCCGTTCATAGAAGGAACGGTTGCTGATATAGCGGAAAGCCAGATAAGCCAGCAGCAGGCAGGTGCTCAGCAGCATCGCGTACAGGCTCACCTCCATTGTGCTTCCGCCGTCCAGCCGGTATATCAGCGTAATGATCAGCAGCTGCGACAAATACACTGCAATTAACGGCGTCTGTTCCCGTAAAAAAAGCCTCACTGTGCTTCCCCCCAGTCGCCCGATAACCGGTAGCCTTGGCCGCGCACGGTCTGAAGCCCGTCCTGGATTTCCAGGGCGGCCAGTTTTTTGCGGACCCGTGTCACATAGACATTCAGTGTATTATCATCGACAAATGCCTGCTCATCCCAGATTTTCTCCAGCAGCCGGTCACGAGTGACGACCGTACCGGCTTTTTGCATCAGCTCATCGAGGATTTTGGCTTCAGTATGGCTAAGCTCAATCCTTGCTCCGCCCCTCGAGAGCAGCAGCCGGTCCACATCAAGCAGCAGGCCCGAAACATTCAGGCTGCGCTCATTGCCTCCGGCAGCATAGGAGCCGTAGGCGCGGCGGAGATGGCTTTTGATTTTGGCAAGAGCAATTTCATAGTCAAAAGGCTTCGTAATATAATCATCCGCCCCGTTTTCGAGCGCCATTACCTGATCCATCTTTCCTTCACGGGCGGAGATGAACAGAACCGGACAGGTGGAAATACCGCGAATCTGCCGGCACCAGTAATAACCGTCGAATTTGGGCAGATTGACATCCAGCAGCACCAGGTGCGGTGCATACTGTTCAAATTCGCTCCTTACCGCTTCAAAATCCTGTACAGCCTGTGTCTCATAGCCGAACTTATGTAAGTAATCCTGAAGCAGGGTCACCAGACCCTGATCATCTTCGATAATGAATATTTTGAACATAGAAGGCCTCCGGTTGCAGCCCTGGCCTGTGCCAGGGGGTTTGCCCATAATATATACAGTCCCGGCAGGCTAGTCAAATATGGTATACACTGTATAGGAGATTATAAAGGGTAAGGAGGACACAGATGAAAGAGAATAAATATGATGATGCCGTTTTTTTTGAAAAATATAGCGCAATGCCCCGGTCTGTCGGAGGCCTGGAGGCAGCAGGTGAATGGCAGACCTTCCGCTCTCTGCTGCCTGTTTTGGACGGAAAAAGGGTTCTCGACCTAGGCTGCGGCTTCGGCTGGCACTGCCGGTATGCGCGTGAGCAGGGTGCGGCCTCCGTCACCGGTATTGACCTGTCAGGTAACATGCTGCAACGGGCCAGGGCGATGACGAGCGATCCGCAGATCGAATACCTGCAAATGCCGATAGAGGACATCTCTTTTGGTGCGGGTGAGTTCGATACGGTAATCAGCTCGCTGGCCATTCATTATGTGGAACGGTTCGGCGACCTGTGCCGGCGTGTGAACCATTGCCTGAAATCCGGCGGGCAGTTTGTGCTGTCTGTGGAGCATCCTATTTTCACAGCATTGGCAGCCCAGGACTGGCATTATAGCCACAGCGGCGAAAAGCTGCATTGGCCGGTCGATGCCTATCATCTTGAAGGTGCGCGTACAGCCAGATTCCTCGGAGAGGACGTTGTAAAATACCACCGCACACTGTCCACCTATTTAAACGTGCTGCTGGACTCCGGATTTACGCTCGCCAGGATTTCTGAGCTGCAGCCGACCCCCGAGATGCTGGAGCAGAATCCGGCATGGCATGAGGAAGTGCGCCGTCCGATGTTTCTGCTGCTGTCTGTGTTTAAGGCTTAGTAGCAATTTTTGATGTTTATTAAACAAACAGCCGCCCCTCCGGGCAACCCGGCGGTACGGCTGTTATGTTCTTTATTGTGTATCCGGCACTGCTTATCTGCCGTCGAGCAGATTGCCCAGGCCGCCGAGAATGCTGCCTTCCTCCTTGCGTCCGGACCCGCCTGCTGCCGACAGGATGCGGTCGGCCATCCGGCTGAACGGCAGGGACTGCACCCATACCTTGCCCGGTCCGCGCAGGGTGGCAAAGAATAGGCCTTCCCCCCCGAACAGGGCGGTTTTGACGCCTTTGACGAATTCAATATTGTAATCCACGGATGAGGTCATCGCCACAAGACAGCCTGTATCAAGCTTGATCGTCTCGCCCGGCTGCAGCGTCCGCTCCAGCACATGTCCACCGGAGTGAACGAAAGCAAGGCCGTCCCCCTCCAGCTTTTGCATAATAAAGCCTTCACCGCCGAAGAAGCCTACGCCCAGCTTGCGCTGAAATTCGATGCCCACAGAGACGCCCTTGGCTGCACAGAGAAAGGAATCCTTTTGGCAGATGACTTTGCCGGAATACTTCTGGAGATCAAGCGGGATAATCTTGCCCGGATACGGCGCAGCGAAGGTTACATTCTTCCGCCCATAATGCCCGCTGTGTGTGAAGACGGTCATGAACAGGCTTTCTCCCGTCAAAATCCGCTTGCCCGCCCCCATCAGCTTGCCCATCAGTCCGCTGCCCTGCCGCGAGCCGGAGCCGTCACCAAAAATCGTCTCCATCGTAATTTCCGGGTCCATCATCATAAAGCTGCCAGCCTCGGCTACTACACTCTCTCCGGGATCAAGCTGAACCTCCACACACTGGATTTCCTCGCCCATAATGACATAATCAATTTCATGCGCACTCATACCTGCAGCCTCCTAAAGGGTTAATAATGCTTAAGCATCCGCTTCTCTGTAATTTCCTGATGTTATGAACGAGATATATACGCGCTGACTGCTGCCAGGGTTTCAGTCCTGCAGGCACAAATAAAGGCCGGCTCAGATGCATTGCATCATAAGCTGGCCTTAGATCATGAACCCCGCGCTTCGGGGTTAACTTTGCGCTGGTCACGCTACTGAACCATCATGCGGCTTGCTCAGTTTCGGCTGAAGCTTCGGTACTTTGTTCAGCTTTGGTCTGCCCAGTGATGTAGTCAAGGTGATGACATAACCGGCTACTACAACAGCCATCACTGTATACAGTGTCTCCTTGACCGGCATATAGATAAGTGACAATGCCAGAACAATAACATCCATGAGGATGAAAACCGTACCTACCTTTATGCCCTTCCATTCACTGATCAGCAGCGACAAAATGTCGTCACCGCCGCTCGCACCGCCGCCCCGCAGGACCAACCCTGCACCAAGACCTGTCAGTACGCCGGATAACAAGGCCGCAAGCGGCAGGTTATCCTGCAAGTCAATCACCCATCCGGAATAGCGCTCCATCAGTCCGTAGAATAGCGTAAAGGCTGCTACAGAGATGAACGTGTTCACCACGAACGATCTTCCTTTAAAAATCATGGCGATTATAAGTACTGGTATGTCCAAAAGTAGAGTCGATACAGATGGTGAAATGCCTAGTACATATTTGCCGAGCAGAGCCAGGCCTACAAACCCGCCCTCGGTCAAATGGTTCTGGTAATTAATGTGATAATAAGTAAACGCTAATAGCAAAGTTCCGGACAAAATAACGGTGAGTCGTAACGGCAGTTTCATGCCGTCGTTGTGATTCCTCATACAGGTCTCCCCTTATCGTAGTTGGCGGCTTAGACGTCACCGGACCCTCTACGACGGGTTGCACCAGAGGAGCTTATCCTTCGCATACAATACTCCCTTCCCACGTCAGAGGCGGCTTCGTCATTAACAACGTTTCGCACCTGCTACAGGGAAGCTAAGTATAAGACAGATCATAACGTTTCCAAATCGTCCTTTGGGGAATCGTCCTTCGGGGACACATGGTATCCTGATCCTTTCTTTAATTTGATAACTTCTGAATAGATTATACCACGCGGCGGGCCGTCTCTAAACAGGTTTCCAGTAAAAACATCACGATTCATGTAAATTTTACGCTGTATTCATGTAAAACTTACATTCAGCCCTGGTTTCGCAGCAGGCGGTTGACTGTTTCGCGCCGGACGCCGATCAGCTGTCCGATTTCTTCCTGGGTTAACAGATCCGTAAGCTGTGCGCCGTAAGCATAATCTTTCATCCAGCGGTTCAAGAGCTCCATGCGCTCTGCCGGAGAGCCGACGGTCAAGTGATCCAGCCGGGTCTGCATGAACCGGACCTTCTCCTGGAGCAGCAGCGCGATCTCCATCACTTTGTCCGGATTCTCGCGAAGCTCCCGGTACCATTCCGCCGCCGGAATGATCTCGATCTCGCTTTTGATCATGGCGACAGCCGTTCCATGCGCCTCCTTAGGCGAAATGAGGGAATGATGGGGGACGGTCTCACCGGGATACAGCAGGTTGAACAGCACCATATTCCCGTTTTCATGCAGCCTTGTTACTTTGAACAGCCCGCTCTTCACCTTATAGAGATAATCGCAGCTGTCTCCCTGGCGGAACAAGACTTCCCCTCTGTGCAGAATCATTTCGCTCTCTCCTTTAGCTTCTGTTTATGTATATTAATAATTATACAGAATTACACCTCAAAATTGCAGCGGAATCAAACAAAGAAAAAACTGCGGGGAACAGACCGGCATCTGATTCCCCGCAGCTTGCTGTGCGGATCGTTGTTATTATTATTTTGCCTGCAGAGGCTTCTTCCAGAGCCCGAGCGCCAGACCGGAGATTACAGCACCGATCAGCACGGCCAGCAGGAACAGCAGCGCGTTGCTGGAAAGTGCGGCGACGAAAACCCCGCCGTGCGGCGCAGGCACGTTAATGTGCCAGAGCTGTGTAAGCCCGCCGGCAACAGCGGAGCCGATGATACAGGTGGTCAGCACGCGCAGCGGATCGGCTGCGGCAAACGGAATTGCGCCTTCAGTAATAAAGGAAAGTCCCAGTACATAATTCGTAATCCCCGACTTGCGTTCGGTTTCTGTGAACTTGTTCTTGAACAATGTAGTTGCCAGTGCGATTGCCAGCGGCGGCACCATACCGCCCGCCATTACCGCAGCCATCATCAGACCGTTCGTGTTACCGCTGGAGGTGAATACGCCGATGGCAAAGGTGTAAGCTGCTTTGTTGAACGGGCCGCCCATATCAATGGCCATCATTCCCCCAAGGACAATACCAAGGATAACCATATTGCCGGTGCCCAGTCTGTTAAGGGCATCAATCATCGCTGTATTAATTGAGCTAAATACCGGATCAAACACATAGAACATCGCAGCTCCGGTAATCAGCAGGCCAAATACCGGGTAGAGCAGAATCGGCTTCAGTCCGTCTAGCGTGCGCGGCAGGCCGGCAAAGGCTTTGCGCAGGCCGATGATGACATAACCGGCCAGGAAACCGGCGGCCAGACCGCCGAGGAAGCCGGCGTTGGAATTCAGGGCCATGAGCCCGCCGACCATACCAGGCATGAGCGCCGGACGGTCGCCGATGCTCATCGCGATAAAACCGGCGAGGATCGGGATCAGGAAGTGGAAGGCACCGTCGCCGCCGCCGATCGTCTGCAGCAGCTTCACCAGCGGATTATCGACGCTGGCGACCTGCTCGATCAGGAAGGAAATGGCGAGCAGGATACCGCCGCCGACTACGAACGGAAGCATGTGCGAAATGCCGTTCATCAGATCTTTATAAATTTTGCTGCCGACACTGCCGGATTTGGCAGGAGCTTCTTCATTGCTGCTGCGTCCGCCGCTGCCCTGGTAGATCGGCGCATCGCCCCTGAGTGCTTTGCTGATCAGCTCCTCAGGCTTGCGGATTCCGTCGCTGACCGGTCTTTGCAGCACCGGCTTGCCGGCGAAGCGGGCCATCTCGACATTCTTGTCAGCGGCCACAATAACGCCGCTGGCCCGGCGGATCTCATCTTCGGTAAGCACATTCTGCGCACCTTCCGAGCCGTTGGTCTCAACGCGGATATTGACCCCCATCTCCAGCGCCTTCTTCTTCAGTGCATCTTCTGCCATGAAGGTATGGGCAATCCCTGTGGGGCAAGCAGTTACAGCTACAACAAAACCGGAGGAATCCGGATTTCCGACGATCATCTTCTCAGGTGCCGGCTTGGCTCCAGGAGCGGCCTTTTCTGCTTCTGCCTTGGCATCCTGCTCCGCCTGTTTGGCGTCGAATAATGCGGCTACCTCATCCGGAGTGGACGCCTTCATCAGCGCCTCGATGAATTCGCTTTCAATGAGCAGCCTGGACAACGCTGCAAGTGTCCGCATGTGCATATTGCCTGCGCCTTCGGGCGCAGCGATCATAAAGAACAGCTTGGCCGGCTCATCATCCAGCGATTCATACTCAACGCCTGCGCTGCTCTTGGCAAAAACCACTGTCGCCTGATTAACGGCAGAGGTTTTGGCATGAGGCATGGCAATGCCTCCGCCGATACCGGTGCTGGACTGGGCTTCACGCGCCAGAATCTTTTCCTTGAACAGCACCTTGTCGTTGATTCTTCCGCTGGCTGCCAGGCTGGCAATCAGCTCGTCGATCGCCGCCTCCTTGGTGGTTGCCTGCAGATTCATGATCATTGCTTCTTTAATCATCAAATCTGTAATTCTCATATTGATCAGCTCCCTATGTTCCTGTAAATGCCGTTGTTTAGCTTATTGCTTAAAGCTGTGTAATCTGAATCTGCGGGCGCAGCCGGCTGATAAATCCGCCGTCCGCCAGATCATCGGAGAATGCCGTTGCACTCCCTGAGGCTACGCCTGTGCGGAAGGCTTCCAGCACATCTCCTTCACAGGATAAGGTGCCTACAAAACCGGCAATCATCGAATCCCCTGCACCAACCGAATTTCTGACCTGACCTGCCGGCGCACTAGCAGCATACACACCCTGCTCTGTGATCAGCAGCGCACCTTCCCCGGCCATCGAGACCAGCACATGCTGCGCTCCGGCTTCCAGCAGCTTGCGGCCGTATATGATAATCTCTTCTCTTGTGCTGATGGTAACCCCGAACAGTTCGGCAAGCTCGTGGTGATTGGGCTTGACGAGCAGCGGACTGTGTTCAAGCGCCTGCTGCAGAGCCTGGCCGGTGGTATCAATCACGAACTGTGCACCCTGCTGCTTGCATACCGCGATCAGCCTGTTATAGAAGTCCCCGCCCAGGGATGGAGGAATGCTGCCGGACATAATAACGATATCTCCGGCCTGCAGATTACGCAGCTTGTTCATCAGCGCCTCAGCCTCAGCAGCAGTGATTTCCGGTCCGGTTCCATTAATTTCGGTTTCTTCTCCGGACTTTAGCTTAATATTAATCCGCGTGTCTCCGCTGACCGGAACGAAGTCACTTGAGGTTCCTTCCTCCCGCAGCCAGTCCTCGATGAACCGGCCGGTGAAACCGCCGAGAAAGCCGGTCGCCGTATTGTCTACCTTAAGCTGGTTCAGCACACGCGACACGTTGATGCCTTTACCGCCGGGCAGCTTCAGATCCCGGGACATCCGGTTCAGGCTGCCTAGCTTCATATCTTCCACTTCCACGATGTAATCAATGGAAGGATTGAGTGTAACGGTGTAAATCATGTTCATCCCTCATTATTGTGGTTTACTTGCCTTCACACGATAGTGAAGCCGACATCCATGGCTTCAAGGCCGCGGGTGAAGCTGCCTTGCACTGCCGAATCCAGGATGCAGTGGTCGATTTCGTTCAGATCAGCCACCTTGCAGAAGGAGACCTGGCCGATCTTGCTGTGGTCTGCCAGCAGAATAGACTGTTTGGCAACAGCGATCATTTTGCGCTTCGTCGCCGCCTCTAGCATATTCGGAGTGGTAATTCCCTCCTGGAGGTCAAGCCCGTTCGTTCCGAGAAAGGCTTTGTCCACCCGCACCATCTCCAGCGACCGCTCCGTCATCGGACCGACAAAGGCCATCGTATCCGGCCGCAGCATCCCGCCTGTAATCGACACTTCGATATTCCGGCAATCCTTCAGCTCGTTCAGGGCCATAATCGAATTGGTAATCACCTTCAGATTTGAAAAGCTCTTTAGCGCCCTGGCTATCTGCAGTGTTGTCGTTCCTCCGTCAAGCAGTATGGCGTCGCCCTCCTGGATCATCTGGACTGCCTTGGCGGCAATCCGCTGCTTCTCGTCCAGAAGTCGGTCTGCCTTGTCCGGGAAGGCAGCCTCAAAGTTAACGCTCTGCAGGGATACCGCTCCGCCATGCGTACGCTTCAGCAGCCTCGCTTCCTCCAGTTCTTTCAGATCCCGCCGGATGGTCGATTCAGAGACGCCGAGCTGGAGGCTGAGCTCCTGCACCGAGGCCCTTGTACGCTGCTCAACGAACTGTACAATACTCCGTTTTCTTTCCTCTTCAAACAGCACAGCAGTCAACTCCCTGTACGCATAGCGTAAGCATGTAGTCCGCCTGCTATGCAGTATCTGTATATTTGCTTACGCTTTTTGATCATTTAACTGATGATAAGTGCTCATTATTGATCGTTTGTGCTCATTTATGATATTAACAGCGTTTTCATAAGATGTAAAGTGATTTTTTATGCTCATTTATGAAAAAACAAGTCATGAGAAAAAACCACCCGATTGCCTATTTCCTACCGGGGGGCAGCGACATATTTATAATACATATGGCGAAAAAGCGGGTGAACAGGGATGGCCAATAACAGTAACGGTTATAGCAGCAGCGGCAGCAATAATAAGATCAGCAATGGTTCCGGCGGTCCGGGAAATCCTGTTGAGTCTGCGGAACTGAGCGCTGATGACTATGAGATTATCGCTGCCGGACTGTCTGTTCTTGGAGAATTCTTTGCTTTTTTGGCACTCGTCAAGGCTAAACAGGTTACGCAGGAAACCGGGGGGCAGGTAGATATAGAGCCCGCTCTGTTCATCCAGTCACGCAAAAAAGCGGCAAAACGGAAATCCCGTCTGCCGCGCCGGTAGCTGCAGGTTTATTCAGCGGAACCTAATGGAATAGCATGATGCCGCTCCATTATTTCACTTGCCTGCCTGCTCTGATTCTCTTCTATGTCCACAATAACGATGATACGCTCATTTTCGGCATGCTCTGCATATTTGAGGGCATCTGCCTCCGGTATTCCTAACCCGATCAGGCTGACGGCAAGGCCATCGTCCTCAAGGTCGGCTCCGGCCAGCTTACGTGCCGCCGGTCCGGCTGATACAGCGGTGTCGTTGATCATATCCAGGCCGACGCCCACCTCCCGGGCTGTCCCGAACAAGCCTGCATTGCCGGCTCCGCTCTCTGTTTTTCCGATTCCCGTGTCGTGGCTGATGCGTTCAAGCGTACTCTTTTGCTTCGTTAATGCTGATATATGCTTCGCTTTTATACCGTTATCCTTCAAATCCTCGATTGCCAGCACAGCATCGCTCGGATGCCCGAATATCCCAATAACCAGCGTAGTCATGTGCATCCCCTCCTGTTAATGCGTATTAACCTGCTCTTTTACCGCTTAAACCGGGCCAGGGCTAATTGCACTCTATCAGGCTGAATCAATCTCTTGCGTTTCGGTTATAAAGATAGAATCGGGAATAGCTGTACATATGGACGTGCGACACATTCAAGATTACGGGGGTGCTGCTATGCTGCAAAGCAAATATTTTCGGACAAGCCTGTCCATTATTGCTTTTCTGTTGATTCTTTATCTGGGCTCCAAGGTGATGTTCCTGTTTACGCCGCTGCTCTCCATTATCAATCTGCTGCTGGTGCCAATGATGCTCTCAGGATTCATGTATTATCTGCTTCGCCCGCTCGTCAGGTTTCTGGAAAAGCATAAGCTGAACCGTGCATTGTCCATCCTGCTGATTTATCTCGTCTTCGCCGGCCTGTTCGTCCTGTTCTGGATTCTGATCTGGCCGACACTGCGTGAGCAGTTCCAGAATTTCATTGATAACATGCCTTATCTTGTCGAGGGGATGCAGAATCAGTTCAACCAGCTGCGGAATGATCCTTCACTGTCACGGTTTTTCTCGGGCGATACTGACCTGTCCGATAAAATATCGGAATATGTAAGCAACACGATCACGTGGATGACCAATTCCATGTCAAATCTGATAGGTGTCATTTCAAGCATTGTAGTGGTTATAGCCACCCTGCCGATTATTCTTTATTACATGCTGAAAGACGGGCATAAGCTTGCACCTATCCTGCTGGGGCTGTTCCCGCGGAAATACCGCAAGGAAGGCCAGGATATGCTCGGCGATATTGACAGCGCGCTCAGCGGCTTCATTGTCACCAGGGTTATTTTAAATGTGGTGCTCGGAATTATGCTGTACATCGGCTTCCTGTTTATCGGGCTGCCTTATTCACTGCTGCTCGCTGTGATCTCCATTCCGCTTAACTTCATACCTTATGTCGGGTCACTGCTTGCTTCCGTACCGGTCCTTATCGTGGGATTTATCGAATCCCCTTCCATGGCGATCTGGTCGCTTGTTATTATTCTGGTCGCCCAGCAGATCCAGGATAATGTGCTATCTCCGATTATTTACGGCAAATCACTTGATGTACACCCGCTGACTACAGTTGTCATTGTGCTGGTAGGCGGAGATTTCTTCGGAATTATCGGTGTGCTGATTGCCCTGCCGGTCTATATGATTGCCAAAATCATTTTTATGCGCATTTACGAGATTATCGTGGCAGAGCGGGTCGAGGAGATCCAGCTGCCCAAAGACGAGCAGATGTAGCCGTAAAATAACACAAGAGCAGCGTACTCCCTCTGCAGGGAAACGCTGCTCTTTGTATTTGCTGCTGCTTGTGCAGTCTGGTACAGCTCACTAAAGGCTGTCAGACAGCTAGTTATCCCCGCAGGGACCGGACTACAAAAATATGTGTGCCCTTCATCAGATTCTGTCCGTCCTGCAGCGTAACCGCCCCCTTGGTGTGCGAGACGATGACTGTATTGAAGGCAACCAGCTGGTCGCCTTTCCAGACGGTAACCGCCGATTTAAAATACACAGCATTGTCAAACTGCTGGCGCTCTCTCATGACATAACCGACGGAGTGAAGAACCGGGGGCAATGCCCGCTCCTTGGGCGCGAGCGCCTTAATGTACACAATGTCACGAAAAGGCACAGCAATTTCCTGATGGCCGATGACGGCCAGCGAAGCCTGAGGGTCCCATTTGCGCAGCACGCCCTTCATGATCGTATAAGGCGCCTCGCCGCAATACATGATGACCGGTCTGCCTACCCAATGCTTCATTGCTCTCACCCCTTCACTATGCCCCTGCTACCTATAGATTCGGTATGGACCAGTCGATTCCTTTCAAACCGTGAGATTCCAGATACTGATTCGCCTGTGAAAAGGGCCTGCTGCCCAAAAATCCGCGGTGTGCCGAGAACGGGCTGGGATGCGGAGACTGGATAACCTTATGGCGGGTCCGGTCAATATAGGCTCCTTTTTGCTGGGCATGGCTGCCCCACAGGATAAACACCATCGGTTCTGTCCGTTCATTCAGCTTTCCCATAATCGCATCCGTAAATGTCTCCCAGCCCAAACCTTTATGTGAATTAGGCTGGCCTTCCCGCACAGTCAGCACGGCGTTAAGCATCAGCACCCCCTCCTCCGCCCAATGCAGCAGCGAGCCGTGATTTGGGACAGGCGTGCCGGTATCCTCATGCAGCTCCTGATAAATATTGCGCAGCGAAGGCGGGATGCGTACACCGGGCTTTACCGAAAAGCTCAGCCCGTGGGCCTGTCCCGCACCATGATAAGGGTCTTGTCCCAATATTACAACCCGTGTCTTACTGTATGGCGTCAGCTTGAGTGCCGAAAACAGCTGCTCCTTGGGCGGATAGACTGTATGCTGTTTATACTCTGCCGCTAATGCATAGCGCAGTTCCTGAAAATAAGGCTTCTGAATTTCCTCCTGCAGCACTTCATCCCAATCATTTCCGAACATTCCGGTTCCCCTTCCGATTCCTGCTGTGATTTAGACCGTACTCTGTATTACCCTATTTCCGGCCGTAATCCGCTTTGATCTCTCCCCATTCCTTTGTCTGCCACTTCAGTACTTTGTTATTATAGGTGTTCGTCCGCAGCCAGTGCTCAGCCCTGTCAATCAGCGTCCAGATCTCCTCTGTAGAAGCATCGCGCGCCAGGGTGGTCGCTACCTTCTTCTGCTTGACCCATTTCATCGCATTGACGGAGTCACTATAAACCGTCTTGCTGCTGCCCTCTTTCTTCAGTAGGGCCAGCGCATGCACAATGGCCAGAAATTCACCCAGGTTGTTCGTCCCTTTCCGGATCGGACCGCAGGAGAAGATAATATCCCCGGTCTGGGTATCCACACCCTTGTATTCCACCGGTCCCGGGTTGCCCCTTGTGCCGACATCTACAGAGATGCTGTCATAATCAATTTCCATGGATTCCGGCGTACTTGAAGCTGTGCTGCGGCTCCAAGAGCCTGACGATTTGCTTTTCGCCGTACCGGAACCCGAAGCTCCGCTTCCCCAATTGCCTTTCCAGCCTGCTTTGAAAGCCGCATCAGCAGCAGCCTTCGACTCATAGGACTTGTATTTGGCTCCGGTGTAATGATCGGTCTGGGCCTGACATTCTGCCCAGGTCGTGTAAACACCCGGCTGCTTACCCTCCCAGACCACATAAAATTTCTGTTTTGCCATGTTCGCTGCTCCTCCTGCAACCTAAAATTCATCAGAAGAATATTGTAATCCAAACGCTGCCCGGATAGAAGCCCGTACCGGGAACAGCTGCTACCTTCAGGAAATAGCGGTTAACCGGATAATCGGCACCCGGCACGCCCATACTATACCGGTGATGAATCCAGCGGTTTGAGGGTAAGGTCAATAATGGTCCGCACCCGGCCGGCCTGCGGGTCCGTCTTGACCAGCACCCGCAGGCCCACGAGTGCATTATGCAGATAGGCGGCCATGTCAGCAGGGTCAAAGCTGAGCGCAAGCTCACCGCTTTCCTGACCCTGGCGCAGCAGGCGCTCAAGCAGATGCTCGGTGTTACGAAAGGCTTCCGTTACCTTGGCTGCCGCCTCAGGGTCATGATTAGCAAGCTCCACCGCGGTATTCACAAGCAGGCATCCTTTTGGCTCGGGACCTTTCTTGAACGCAACAGCTTCGAATAGCAGCCGGATGGCTTCCTTGGCGGAAGGCAGCCCTTCTACTCTGCTCTCCATTTTACCGGAAACCGTATCCGTGTAGCGCTCCATTACTTTCATATATAAGGTATGCTTGTCTCCAAATGTATCGTACATGCTGCGCTTATGTATGCCCATGCCCGTTACAAGATCCTGCATAGAGGTCTTCTCATAGCCCTGCTGCCAAAAAATCGTCATCGCTTTGCCAAGAACGTTGTCCACGTCAAATTCTTTACTTCTGGCCATGTATCATGCTCCTTTCTAGACTTATCTTATCATTTATAGAACGATCGGTAAATATTGTGGAGTAGAGTGAGTTTAATCACTTTAATTCCGCACCAACCGTTCTATATTAATTTTAAAGCTATCCGCCGCCAACTTACTCTTCATTACACAATCAGGAGGCTTAGTCAGATGAACAAGATTACTTTTGTAACAGCTGTACTCGCTTTAACCCTGCTAATGGGGTGTTCGGATTCAGGCAGCAGCAATGCGGTGGACAACACGGCTGGCAGTACAAACGGAACCGGGACTGCAGATGCTGTCACAACGGCTTCCATTGTTGATAACGAGGCGGCCTTCAGACATACACTCAGCAAGGACGGTACCTGGATAGCGGCGGCGCTGCGTGATCTTACCTTTACCGATGAGCTTGTTGTTGACGGACAATTCGTCCATAACGGCGGGCCTGCCCGCAAAATCGCCCTCTACACTCAGGACGAGGACCAGAGCATCACCAATTCCTTCACCTTGACTGCTCCCAGGCTAACGGTCAGAAGTGAGAATACCCGGCTCGAAGGCGGTATTTATATTGGAGATGTCTATGTCGAGGCTGACGGGTTCACTATAATCAGCGCTACTGTCAGAGGGAATATCTATTTTGCGAACAAGCAGTACCTGTCTACGTTCAAACTGGGTGACCAGGGGATGGTGAGCGGATCAACCAAAATAAAATAAGAAGCGCGGCCTACATTCCGGTTAACCGTTCTATATGAAATGAGGTGCATCAAATGTCTGTCAGGCAGTTTAACATAATCCTTCTATTCTCCCTGCTTCTTCTACTATCCTCATGCAGCGGGCAGAAGACTGAGCAGCAGGTGCTCCGGATTCAGTCCGGCCAGAACCTCAGACTCCTTACTACTACAGATATTCATTATCTTTCCCCCAGGCTGACCGATAACGGGCCTGCTTTCCGCCGCTTTCTGGCTGCCGGAGACGGCAAGCAGCTGAACTACAGTGATGAAATGCTGGATGCCCTTGACTTAGATATAGGAATCCGGCGCCCGGCGGCAGTCATAATTAGCGGAGACCTGACCAATAACGGGGAAAAAGCCAGCCATCAGGATCTTGCCGGGCATTTGCGGGACATCGAACAGCGAACCGGAACGCGGATTTATGTCATTCCGGGCAATCATGATGTGATGAATCCTTGGGCAAGACGTTTTGAGGGGGAAAGGCAGATCCCGGCGGATTCCGTCACTCCAAAAAATTTCCGCAGCATTTACAGCGAATTCGGCTATGGGGAAGCTCTGCTGAGGGACAATGACTCTCTCAGCTACCTCGCAGCCCCTTCAGAGGATCTCTGGCTTCTGATGCTGGATACCAGCCAATACAGCAGAAATAAAAAGCTGGGGCATCCGCAGCTTGACGGCCAGCTTACCGACTCTACTCTGCGCTGGATCGACCGCTGCAGTGAACTGGCTGCCGGTAAAGGCGCGCAGATTGTGGCTGTTATGCACCACAGCCTGCTTGATCACAGTGATTCCCTCCGGGAGGGCTTCACGCTTAACAACAACAAGCAGGCTGCCGCTGCCCTGCTCCGCAGCGGGATTACAACGGTCTTCAGCGGACATATTCATTTCCAGGATATCCGTAAAAGTGAAGCCGGCATCTATGACGTTGCCAATAGCGCCTTGTCCGTCTACCCGCACCAGTACGGGATTCTGGATTATTCATCTGCAGCACGAACGATTAACTACAATACCGCGAAGCTAAACGTAGAGCTCTGGGCCAAATCGGCAGGCAGCACGGACCCTAACCTGCTGAACTTCAATGCCTACAGCGAAGAGGCATTCCGGAAGCTGTCAGCGGACAGAAGCTATGCCAGGCTGATTAGTGACAGCAGCTATGACGGTTATACGCAGGAACAGCTGGAGAGTATGGCAGACGTTGCTGGGCGGCTGAATGAAATCTATTTTGCAGGAACGGCTGCCAAGGATATTGCTGCTGTTACTTCGTCGGAAGGTTTCCGGCTGTGGCGGGCGGCACCGAACAGCGGCCTTAAGAGCTACGTGCTTCGCATGTCGGAGCTGGAGCGGAAGGATAATAACCATTTTGTTACAAAGTTTCCTCAGTGGTAACGTTTGAATCAGACGGATTGCGTTTAATGTAGGGCGAGCACTCTAATCCTGCATAACCCAAGGAGGACAACAATCCATGTTCAAACGTATGGATGAAATCATGATTGAGATTCCCGATGTCGAGAAACCCGACCCGAATGCGGCTGCTGCCGTACAAGAGCTGTTAGGCGGCAAGTTCGGGGAGATGTCCACGCTCAACAACTATCTCTACCAGTCTTTTAACTTCCGTTCCAAGGACAAGCTGAAGCCGTTCTATGACCTGGTGATGAGTATCACCGCTGAAGAGCTTGGGCATGTGGAGCTGGTCTCCCATGCCGTCAATAAATGTCTCAGAGGCTCAACCGAATATAAAAAACCGGACTCAAGCCCCCTTGAATCCGTAAAGGATGCCCGATTGTCCTACCCTTTCCTGGCCGGAGCCCAAGGCGCCATGCCGTTCGACTCGATGGGCAATCCATGGACCGGGGCCAATGTATTCAACAGCGGCAATCTGGTGGAGGATCTGCTGCATAACTTCTTCCTTGAATGCGGGGCCAGAACGCATAAGATGAAGGTCTATGAAATGACCGATCATCCGGCTGCCCGCGCAGTTGTAGGCTTCCTGCTTGTACGCGGCGGCGTCCATGTCGTGGCTTATGCAAAGGCGCTGGAGATTGCCACAGGCGTAAACGTGACCAAGCTGGTACCGGTACCGTCTCTAAGCAATAAACTGTTCACTGAAGCCAAAAAATATGAGGAAAAAGGCGTGCACACCAAGCTGTACACCTGGAGTGACAAGGACTTCAGCTCGATCGGTCAGATCTGGAAGGGGACTCACCCAGAAGACGGTCTTCCGCTTGAGGTGATTGAGGGAGCTCCTGAGGGCGTTCCTATTCCTGAATCGCCTGAGCTCAAGGAAGAATTCGCGCCGGGCATCTCGGCAGAGGAATTCAAAGAGATTGCCAAACGGCTCAAAATGGCCGGCAATATCACGGACTAGCTTTTAAAAACCGGCAGGCTTGTGCTTGATATAAATGATTAATGAACAGTAATAGGGCGCCTGCCTGAGCAGGTCGCCCTATTTGGTCGTGTTTGCCATTTTCATCCGGTTTAATCGTAGCCGCCGACGGCTTCCGGAAGCTCCAGGTAAGCCGGCCTGCTTTTGACCAGCTCAAAAATATAGCTCCGCAGCTCCTTCATCAGCTTCGCATCTGCAGTTATTTCGCAGTTTTCTTCATCCCAATAAAACGACCGCTCTTCCCCGTCCAGCCTGATCTGCCAGTGTTCCTCATCAAAAGGGGTCTGCACGCAATTCCTCGTATCAGGCTCCAGATTCAGCTCCCTGTAAATGTTGATTGTACGTAAACGGGCATAAATATCCGCCAGCTCACTGTCTGTCAAAACCAGCTCTGCCTGCGCCGTTCCCTTAACCACCAGATCCTTGGTCACCGTACCGTTAAAGGTGTTAATCTCATTTTTACCCGTAATCCCGAAGCGTACGGAGAATGCAAAATCCGGCGGCATAGTTACCGGCATCTGTCCGGTAACGGGTGTATGGGGTGCAATGGATGAGTCTGGTGCGTCTGATCCGGTGGTTGCATTTGGCAAGTTGGATGAGCCGGGTGCGGCGGAGACGTTACTTATAACGTTTGCTGCCGCTTGTCCCGCACTTGGACTATTATTTTCTGCGCAGCCTGTCAGGAACAGAAGTAGCAGCAAGAAAGTGACTGGTAGCAGCAGGCGCATGATTTCCCCTCCTTCTGTAACGAGTTACCAGTTATCACCTTTATTTGCCCGCAGCTTCAAGAATAAGCTCCGTGGAGGCAACCTCCCTGCCGTTCACCAGCAGCACAATCCGGTGCCCGCCCGGATAGTGGCGGCGGGTGGTCAGGTCTGCCCAGCGGTGGGTCCGGACGGATGACAGCCTTGCTCCTCCCGGGACCGTTTTGTCCGAGAGCAGGAACAGCTTGCGGGAGGTTTTGCCGCCGGCCTTCACAAAATCAATCCCGTATTCCACCCGGATCCGCACCGGTTCTCCCTCCCGCACTCTTAATTCATAACTCAGTACACAGTTCTCGCCGATCCGCAGAACGGCCGGATCGACGGACAAGGCGGCGGCTGCCACTAGCGGCGTATGATCTTCTTCCTCTGCATAGCCAAAGATCGCCATAATATCCGGGTTTGCTTTGCGGATCAGCGAGCGGCAGCCATGCCGCACGATCCAGTCGGTGCGGGTGCTTGAGCCCATCCAGCGGCGGGCAATCCCAATCACGACATCGGGATGATCCTTGGCGATATCATTCAGATTGTTAGCCACACTCTTGCGCACGTACAGCGACGGATCATCCTTCAGTTGCTCCAGCACCGGCAGCACGGGGGAAGGATCGCGTTTGAACACCGGCAGCGCCTGCCCCCACGGCAGACGCGGACGGCAGCCTTCGCTGGCAAGCCGGCGCACATGCTCGTTGCCGTGCCGCGACCAGATGAGCATCTGCTCCATCATCCGCTGCGGGTCGCGCAGCAGAAAAGGCCTGACGGCGAACTCGGCGCTCGACCCCTGTGTAAACCGTTCCAGCGCAGCCACCGACAGCGCCCAATGCTCCTCAGCCTGCCCGTATACCTCAACGAAATCGGGGAAGATCAGGTATGGAAAGCCAACACATTCATGGTCTACCGCGTAGAGGACCGCCAAAGCTTGTTCATAGCTTTCAGGCAAAAAAGCCCCCAGTGTCTCCGTAATCCGCCGCATCCGCGCTTTCAGCTCCAGCTCCTCCCACGGCTCCCTCATCGCCTCAGCCACAAAGCCTTCTATATCAAATGCGTCATAAGCTCCATGCAGTATCCTGCCGAAGCTCCGCAGAAATCCTTCATTGTACATTGCCTTTAACGGCTCCGCCATGTCTTGTACCCTCCAATAGTTGTTGAAATCCTAGTTATGATAGCATAGCATGGCATACTGGACAGCTTGGTGTCAGGTTTGATTTGTAGAAGCTTATACAATGCCTAACCGGTTAGATCAAAAAAATGCTGCAGGATACTTCAATTCCCCCTGAAGCTGCTCAAGCGCTCCTTCCCTCAGCTCGCAAATCTGAAATACCTCCGCAGGCACAGGGAACTGCAGCAGCTCCAGCCCGTGCACACCAGCAGGCACAAAACCGAATCGTGGATAGTACGACGGATATCCAATCAGCAAAACAGCGCCAAATCCCATTGTTGCCGCTCGTCTTTTCCCCTCCTCAATCAGCAGCCCACCGATTCCCTGCTTCTGATAATCCGGATGCACCGCAATAGGAGCCAGCACAATCACCGGATGCTCATGCTTTTCTCCCAGCACCTTGGCTCCGCTCAGCAGAATATGTCCGACCACCTTGCCTTTTTCTTCAGCTACAATAGACAGCTCCGGGATGAACTCTACTGAAGCCCTGATCCGTTCCACCAGCTTCGCCTCATCCTCACGGTTTCCGAACGCCAGCTCATTCAGCCGGAACACCTGCCCGTAATCCTCAGCCTTCTCAGTTCTAATCAGCATTTATATTCCTCCTTATTAAGCCCTTCTTTCATCTCATCTAGGCTTCTTCGCCCGGACGTTCTGATCCAGCCAGCACACCGGCATCACTGGACAGGGTCCACGTGCTTCAATCGGGCTTCCCTGAATCCGTTCTCCCGCCCCTCGGGAGTAATGCTGTAACTAAACTGCAGCACACCGGCATGGGCAAAATAAATATACTCCACCCCCGGCTCATCCCTAAACTCAACCTCTACCAAAAAAGGCGGCGCCTTGATGCTCCAGATCCCTTTTACCGAGGCGATTTCCTGCTTAGTGTAGCCCTTTGTTTCCTTTAAATAGGCGGAGACCCGCTTGGCGTAGAGAATTTTATTAACCTGCACATACACCACCGGAGTCAGAAGCAGCAGCACAATCAGAACACGCAATACATAAACAACTCTTCGCCTCACCGGACTCAGCCCCAAACGCCTCCTTCTGCTAATGACCTGTTTTCATCAGTTTTGCAAATTAAACCTGTTTTCAAAACGCGTTTGCTGTCGTAAAATAGTTGAAAAGCTTTAGGAACAAAAAGGATACGGAGGGCCGGGACGATGCCAAAGCCGCTTGTCAAAAACATTGATTTTTTTGTTGCCGCCATGTCACAGACCTTTGTGTCCGCACTGCAGCTTGACCCTGACGGGATGTATTCCCAGGTCGGCTACGGCATCATTGAAAAATTCTCCGAGGATTATGTGCGGGTCAAACGCTTTGACGGCACAGTGTCGCATTATGACCGGGGAATAACCAAATTTCAGCATAACCGGGCATAGGACATCAGATACACTATTTCTCTCCCCGGGCTGAATCCCCTTCTTTTTCCACAGGCAGATATAATTCTGGCGCTGATGGATCAGATGAAGAATATCCAATCCTCCAATCGGCAAAAAAAAAGCGGACGCACGCTAAGCATGCATCCGCTTTTTTGGGTTGTTTGTGCACAGCACCCCGCCCTTCGGACATTGGGCTGTCGAAGAAAGCATGGTGCACTGATCAGCCGTTATTTATTGCTCCCTGCCGTATCCCAAATTCGCTGAAATTCCTCCAGCAGCCTCTCCCGCCCGATCTGTTCCCCGATATAAGCCTGCATCTGCACGCTCATCTGCGAGGTAGTCGCCTCATATCCGGGATAACGCTGCCACAGCCAGGGAAGCGTCCTCCCGGCGTCCATATAAGCGATGATATCCTCCGCAAGCGGCCCTAATCTGCCATCCGCAGCCGGAATGCTCTTAAGTGCAGGAATCAGCCTGGCCTCGTCCACGATAAATGTCCGGCCGGCGTCCGAGCTCGCCAGCCAGCGCAAGAACGCCTTGGCCTCCTCCTTCATTCGCGAATTCTTAAGCACAACCCAGTAATTCGCGACGCCGATCTGGAGATTGTCCATCTCCTCCGCATTATCGTTCACCGGCATCGGCAGGAAGCCGATGTCCAAATCCGGAGCAAGCTTGTCCAGCTGCAGCTGCGTCCAGCTTCCCTGCTGCATCATCGCCGCCTGCCCATCCGCAAAGTGCGCTATCTGGGTATAATAGTCCGTCTGCAGCGGCGTCTCCTGGCCATACTCCAGGGTAAGGTCGATCAGATCGAGCCAGGCCTCAAACGCAGTGTTGCCGGTGAACTTGGCGCTGCCGCTGCTGAACCGTTCAATGTAATCCGCCGGAGCGGGCTGCAGGGCAAAAGCGGTGTTCAGCAAATGATTCCCAAGCACCCACCACTCCGCGTAGCCGTTCTCGAACGGCCGGATACCGGCCGCCTCCAGCCGCTGAGCCGCAGCCCGCAGTCCGCTCAGCGTCACCGGCTTGGATTCGATCCCCGCCTTGCGGAACAGCTCCTTGTTGTAAATAAAACCCCAGCCTTCCATGGCCAAGGGCATCCCGTAGACCCGTCCGTCCTTCGTAATGGCGGGTTTGGCCAGCTCCTGCATATCGTCCGCCCACGGCTCGCCGGTCAGATCCTCCAGATACTCCTGCCACAGGTCCAGGTCGGTATAGCCGGCTACGAAGAACAGATCGGGCTTGTCCCCGGAATTAAACCTCGTCTTCAGCTCCGCGCTGTAATCGCAGCCCCCGCCGCAGGTATCAAGCTCGATCCGCACGCCCGTCTCCTCCTGATACCGCCGCGTGAGCGCGCTCAGCTGCTCCGCCATTTCGACTTTGAAATTAAAAATCTTGAGAGTCCGCGCGGAATCGCCGGTTACGGTTCTCCCCGTTTCGTACTCTTCCACAACTCCGTTCTTCCCGCCGCACGCTGCAGCGGCCGCTCCAATGAGTAGGAGCGCTATAATGGTCAGTATGAACCGCTTGGGCATCATCGCATCGCTATCCCTTCGTCAGCAAGATGGCATTATGTATGTCCAGTATAAACGCCATCCCCTCCGGGTAGAAACGAGGAATAAATTTCCATCCACAAACAGGGCTGCCTGCATGGGCAGCGTTCATCCGCAGGGCAGACAACAAAAAAAGGGGGCAGCGACGCTCATGTCTCCCTGGACATAAGCCGGCACGTTGCCCCGCCGGCATAAGCATGCCGACTCCCCTTTATCTCGGCCAGCGCTCTTCCTTCTGCGCCAACGGCCCGTACGGCTGATGCGGCTCCGTCTGATACCAGTACGCGACCGAGGCCACATCGTCCTGACGTTCGAACAAGCCTTTTTTATAGACTCCGATCTGCTGAATGGTCACTTTAAGGTCCTCATGAAACCGGATCGGGTCCAGAATATGCCACCGGTAGAACCCGCGCATTGGCGGGGCGTCGTCGTTATGGTACAGGTTGTGGACGTCCTCGTCATGGCTGGAGTAATACGGATACCCCATGTAAGTCGTGCAGTAGGTGTTCTCTACCGTCTTTCCGTCCCTTTGCGTCGCAAAGCTCCAGGCGCCCCCGAAATAATCCTCCGTCCCCGTACCGCAGATCGTCGGATATTCGTCGTCCCCGTCGATGTACATCTTGATCTCGCCCTCTCCCCACCAGTACCGTTCCAGCGTGGTCAGCGCCATATAGGTTCCTACATACTGTCCGCGGCCCTTCACGTTGTCCAGAATGACGTAATCCTCCGCCTTGTCCGTGATCCGCTGCCGTTTCCACCGGGCGTGGAAATAGGCTGTCTGTTCAGGCAGCTCATCGTGCAGGCAGTAATCGATCTGATAAAATAGTGCCGGAATCGCCGCTTCATGCTGATTCTCGATTTCGATTCTCGCTTTGCGCCGGAACGGCATCGGGAAGTAGCAGTTAAAGCCGCGTGTCGGATTCACGACGATCGCCTGGGAATTGACGGTGCAGCCTCTCCCGAAGCCGTTGCAGAAGAAATCCCCGAGCGGGCTTTCGACGGAAGGCTCGGTCTCCTCATCCCAGTACATGCGCAGTACAAGGTCCCTTAATACAAAAGTGCCCGCTTCGGTTTGGTCGGTGACGGTGATCCAGATATGCTCGATGATCCCTGGACCGTCGATATCGGCCAGCACGGCGGTTGCGCCCGGCGCCACGTCCCGGATACAGGGCGAGCCTTTGCGGGACGGTCCAAGGTGGCTGGCCGCCATGCCGCCTTTGCCTTTTTCCCCTTTCGGGTTCTCTGCGTTAACGGCCCGGCTCCGGCCGGATTTGATGAGGGGAAGTGCAGACAGCCCTCCCAAAAACGGATGTTCAACCATGATAGATATGCTCCTCTCATAATCAGCTTTTTTCAACAATACCCTGTCTCGGATCACCATCCGCAATTGCTTATATCCCCTTGCACAGAGCCTCATACCTGAAATCAGCCCTTCACTCCGCCGGCCATAATTCCCTCCATGATCTGTCTCTGGAAGATGGCCACGAAGAGGATAATCGGCAAAATAATGATCCAGCCCATGGCGCTGACCAGATCCCACGGCACGGCGTACATATTATCCCTTAGAGGCAGCTGCGTTATGGCCGTGGACAGCACAGAGATACCGTTAGAGTAGAACAGCGGCGTAAAGAAGTTGTTGAGACAGGTAATAAAGTTAACGATACAGACGGTCGCAAGCGCCGGTCTGAGCAGCGGAACGGTCACGTAGATCAGCGACTGAAAAAAACCGCAGCCGTCGATGGCCGCCGACTCCTCGATGGAAACCGGAACATCGTTCAGATAGTTTTGCAGGATCAGAATCGTAAACGGAAGAATGCCGCTGATATACAGAATAATGAGTCCCGTATACGTATCGTACAGATGCACACTGCGCAGAAAATCGTACAGCGGCCGGGCTGTGACTACATCTGGAATAAGCATTGAAGCCAGCAGGAAGCCTATGGCGAGCGCAAGGCCCCGGGTACGGAACCGTGCGAAGCTGAAGGCGGCCATGACGGACACGACCATCCCGATCAGGATGGACAGCCCGACTATAATTGCGGTGTCCCATATTTTGGGAAGCAGCCCGACGTTTTCGATCAGATATCGGTAGCTCGCAAGCGTCGGATGGTCCGGCCAGTATTTGATCGGTGTGGAAAACAGCTCGCCGGACGGCGTGATGGAGGAAATAAAAATCCACCAGAGCGGAAACAGGATCAGGAAAGCGACGATCAGGGCCAGTCCCCACATGAACAGGGTCAGCGTCAGCGGTCTCGGATTTTGGTTCGTCATCGTACATCGCTCCTTAGTAATCTACGCGTTTGGCCGCGGACATGCTGAGCCAGCTGAGCAGAGCCATAACCAGAAACAGCACGACCGCGATCGAAGCGGCGTAGCCGGTATTGAGATTGGTAAACGCCTCGGTCGTTACCCGGTAGGCGATCAGCGCGGTGCTTTCCCCGGGTCCCCCGCTTGTCATCGCATATACGATATCAAAGGAGGTGATCCGCCACATCGTGAAGAATATGCTCAGCACCAAAATATTGCGAGACAGCATCGGCAGCGTAATGCTAATGAACGACCGGATCGGACCGGCGCCGTCAATCTTGGCCGCTTCATACATTTCCGCAGAAATGAACTGCAGCCCCGCCAGCACCAGAATCGCGAAGAACGGAAGGTCTTTCCACAGATCGACGGCGATGACGGCAAAACGCGCCGTATTGGTGTGGATCAGCCAATCGAGATTAAAATCAGGGTTAAACCACCGGACAAAGTCGTTAATGAGACCGTAATCGTTGTTGAACGCCCACTTGGATGCCATGGCAATGACAACCATCGGCATGGCCCAGGGAAGCAGCACAATGGTCCGGAGTATTTTTTGCCCTGCGAACTTCATATTCAGAATCAGCGCCAGCGCAATGCCAAGCACGATATGTCCTATCATGGAGCCGACGACAAAAATGACGGTGAATCCCATGGATGTAATGACTTTGGAATCCTGAAACAATTGAATAAAATTATCGAAACCGACAAACTCGCGGATGCCCTGCAGCAGCTTGACCTCATACAAACTAATGCGGAACGTTTCGATAATGGGATAAATGGTTGTGAATACCCGGATGATCAGCGCCGGCAGCACAAGAATCCAGGCTATCGCCAAATATTTTCGGCTGGCGTACATGCGAGAACACTCCTTTCCTGCGGCATAGCCGCCGGCGGACAAGGGACGGGGCTTAGGAGCACCGTCCGCCTGATCCCCCGTTTCGGCGAAACCTTTACGGCTGGATGTGGATCATGGATGATTTACTGGTAGCGCTCAACCGCCTCCTGCGCTTTCACGCAGAATTCATCCAAAGTAATTTTGTCCTGGATATAATTCTGGAACAGCGTGCCCATTTCGGAGATGAACTCCATCGTCTGCGGCAGCATCGGACGGCCGCGCACCTCGTTGGTAGCCTGAATCTCGGTATAAATCTCCTTGATGTCGCCGGTCACCGCTTCATTGGCCGCAACATCGGCTCTGGCCGGATAACGGTCGAAGTTCTTCCAGCCGTTCAGCTCACCGTCCTCGCTGGCCGCGTATTTAAGGAACCTGATCGCCGCCTCTTTGTTCTTGGAGGCCGAATTCAGAACATAGCTCCAGGAGTCGGTAAAGATGCTGCGGTTCGCAAATTCCGGCATATTGACCATATGGATCTGGTCCGGACCGTAGCGGTTCGCCTGCTTATAGTCCGTTCCCGTTCCCCACATGAACACCGAGGCGTATTTGCCGTCGATAAATTTCTGGTTCATCTGCTCGTATTTATCAGCAATCTGGTCAACCGGCGTTACCTTCCACGTATTGGCCATGTCGTACATAAACTTGACCGCCTCGCGGCTGTTCCCGTTGGTCCAGTCGTAGTAATCGCCTCCGAACAGATTGACGAAGGTTGCGATTTCATTGAAGACGTATGTCTTTTCCCAGGAGCCGCCGTAGCCGTACTGCCCGTCCTTGGTCGTAGCCTTCAGGAAATTTATAAAATCCTCTTTGTTCTCAATCGAGTTCATTCCGGCTGCATCCAGCTTCTTCTGGTCGACCCACAGCGCGAGATAGCCCGTATAGCTTGGCACGCCGAGCACATCCCCTTTGGCGGAGGTGAGCATATCCTTCATATAGCCTTGCGGCAGCTGCTCCATAATATCCTCTGTCAGCACCGTGTCCTGCAGCGGCTCCAACCAGCCGGCGTTCTTGAAGGATGTGGCCATTTCATCGTTGACCTCCAGAATGTCCACGGAGCTGTCGCCGGAAGAAAGGATCGTGGAAACCTTCTGCTGGCGGGTGTCCGAATCGGTCGGCGCAGCGACCCAGTTGATTTTGACCCCGCTTTTCTCCTGCGCTTCGTCCAGCCAGGCCTGGAAATTGGGGTTCGTCGACTGAATGGTATATAGCGTAATCTCATCCTTGCCGCCGGACCCCGCTGCGTCTGTAGGATTCGCGGCACTCCCGGCGTTGGTGCCGCCGCCCGAGCACCCTGCGGCCAGCACCGCCAGCGATAACGAGCCTGCCATAAAGAAGGACGACCATTTTTTCATACCATAACCTCCCTTTGTGTTTGCGTGTAAGCGTTTTACACGCTCAGTATACTAAGCGCACCGGGAGGGCGGATACAGCCGGCGTTGACCAAAAATGTGTAAGATTGTGACCTCCCTTTCTTTTTTACACTTCTGTCAGGAAGTCTATTGACCCCGCCTCGGAAGCGGTGCTAGACTGTTAACCAATTCGAGAAACGGAGGGACCAATCATGAGATACCGGAGCTTTCGGAGCAGCATCCGCTACAAGCTGAGCGTCTTTCTGATGGCCGCCATTCTCCTACCGATCGCGGCCTCGATCCTGATTTCCTATTTTTATACGAAACACTCTTTAAAGGAAGACGCTATCCGCGAAAATTCCAATACAATCCGCCAGGGAACTACCAGTCTGATCGGACAGCTGAACGGGATGAACAACGTCTCCCTTTATGTGTATAACAACATCCGGATGACGAACAGCCTGTATAACATTTTGGTTCAGGGCCGGAGCGATTTTATGATCGAGAACAACATTTATTCTGGGCTGCACGCCATTGAGCAATCCGCCAAGGACATACAGCAGGTTTACCTTTATTCCGATCTGGCGGACCAATCGTGGCTGCTTATCGACGGGTATCTCAAGCGGGAGCCTGGAGGCGAGGGATTAACCGGGCATTTCGAACAGCCTCTCGACAAAAATCATCCCTTTCTGGAACCGCCTCATCCCTCCCACAACTACGGCATGGAGGAATTCCCGTACAGTCCCTCCAATACTGTCTTTACGATTCACCGACCGGTATACCGGGCCCCGCTCAAGGAGCGGATCGGTGTGCTGTCGGTCGACTTCAAGCTGGACGGATTCCGCAGCATCATGAACATGCTCTACGACAAGGATGAGGAGAATATTTATCTGCTGGACGACACCGGAACCGCCATCTACACCTCCAGAGAAGAAGAGATCGGCACCAAACCCGATTACGCCTGGCTGCGGCATGCCCGCTACAGCTTCGCCGGCGCCGGATATTTCGACTGGAGCGGGGACGACGGCTTTAACGGCATCGTCGTGTTCGAAAAATTCGAGCTGATCGGCCGCATCTGGATTGTTGCCAAGCAGATTCCCGACAGCTACCTGTACAGCAACGCTTCGAGCGTGCTGCGCATCAATCTGCTCGTGCTGCTGACCTTTCTGTTCATTGCGATTGCCGCTGCGCTATTCGTCTCGGTAATGGTAACGGCCCCGATCAAGCGGCTGACCGAGTCGATCCGCAAAATCAAGCTCGGAAAGCTCCAGTTCGACGGCCTGGAACGCAGCGACGAAGTCGGCGTGCTGGGAAGCGCGATCAAGAACATGGTCGATACGATTGATAATCTGATTATGCGGGAGCTGAGGCTGGAGCTGGCCAACAAGGATAATCAGCTAAAAGCGCTTCAGGCGCAAATTAATCCTCATTTTATTTTTAATACGCTGCAGTCCATCGGCTCCGTCGCCCTGCATCACAAGGTACCCCGGATCTATGAGCTTACCTCATCCCTCGGCCTCATGATGCGCTACAACATGAACACGGATGAGCCGGTAGTTCCGCTCTCCAAGGAGATCGCCCATGTGCAGGCTTACCTGGAACTGCAGCAGCAGCGGTTCAAGGACAGGCTCCGTTACAGCATTGAAATCGCCGGCGACCCCGACTTGAGCACCTCCGTTCCCAAGATGATTCTCCAGCCGCTTGTCGAGAACTGCTTCAAGCACGGCTTTGAATCGGCGGAGCAGGCTGTAATCTCCATTTCGGTGGCGGATGACAGCGGGATGCTCGGCATTACAGTCACCGACAATGGCCCAGGCGTCACACCGGAGCGCCTTCAGGAGCTGCAGCGGCAGATCGCCCGCGGAAACTCGGGCAGCACAGAAGGCAGCAGCATCGGATTGATCAATGTCATCTCCCGGCTGCGCCTCTTCTATAACGATAAGTCAGCTGTAACGATCGGGCATGCGAAGCCTCGCGGCTTCTCCGTGCACCTCGGCATCCCCCTGACGGAAGGAGCGGTTCACCATGAAAGTGCTGATCGTGGATGATGAAGCCGATGTAAGAGATTCAATCCGGCTTCTTGTGGACTGGGAGGAGTATAACATTACGGACGTTTTGGAGGCTTGCGACGGGGAATCAGCCATGGCGCTGATTGAGCGCGAGCGGCCGGAAATCATCTTTACCGATATGAAAATGCCCAATGTGGACGGTATGGCGCTGCTCCAGTGGATCGAGGACAAGGCCCCATCCTCCAAACGAATCGTGATCAGCGGCTATGACGACTACGCTTATATCCGCAACACAATCAAGCACGGGGGGATGGACTACTTGCTGAAGCCGATCAGCCGCAGCGAGCTGCTTGAAGCGCTCGGCCATGCCGCTGCGGCCTGGCGCAAGGACGAGGAGGCGCGCAGCCTTAACTTCCTGAAGGATGTGGAAATTAACAAAACGCTGCCCACGTACTGGGACAAAACACTCACTGCCCTCGTCTCACAGCCCGGCTCCCAGCAGGGAGCCGCGGAAGAGCTGAGCGTTGCGTTCGGATGGTCAACGGTCCTGGAATGCCAGGTCGTCATGCTGCTTACCGATCCGCTTCCGCGCGCCGTGCTGGGAAAATTCGGGCGCAATCCCGACCTGCTGCATTTTCTGATGGGCAATATTTGCAACGAGGTGATCGGCTCGGCCCGCAACGGCTATGCCTTTAAACATACGGACCCCAATTACGGGCTTGTCCTGCTGCTGACCGGGGAGCTCGGGCAGACGGACGCGAAGCTGAAAGCCATGAATGACGCCCTGTTCAAAGTGCTGGGGGCGCGTTTCCGCTTCGCCTGCAGTAGCAGGGTGTCCTTTCCGCAGGGTGTTCACACAGGCTTCCGGCAGACGCTCCAGACCGCCCGCGGCATCTCGTTCCTGGAAGATTCGCCGTTGATCTATCATTTCGGTGAGCCCTCCACCGCGCCTGCCCCGAGAACCGTGCTGGCCGATTACGCCAGCCAGATCACAACGGCGGTCCACCGGGGGGAGGCCTCCCAAATCGGGCGTGCGGTGTCCAACTGGATTCAGGCCGTCGGACAGCTGCCTGCCGTCACCTGGGAGGACCTGAAATACTGGCGGTACGAATACGGGCTGCTGAGAATCCGGCTGCTTCAGGATAGAGCGCCGGCTGCCGGCGAGCCTGTCCCTTCTTCATCTCCCGGGCTGTTTCCGCTGGATGAGAACGGCCGGTTATCACTTGAAGAATGGCGGAGGGAATGGACGGAAGCCTTCGCGGAAATCGCGGAAATCCTGAAGGAATCCCGGCTGCAGGAGAACAACGCCATTTATGAAATTAAGCGGTATATCGACCTTCATTACATGGATAACCTCACGCTGCAGGAAATAGCAGGCGAGTTTTTTCTAAGCCGCGAATATGTTTCCCGCCGCTTCAAGCAGGTGTTTAACGAGAACATCTCGGAATATCTGGAGCGGGTCCGCATCGACAACGCCAAGCTGCTGCTCGCCGGCGGACAGCATAAAATCTCCTCCGTCGCCGAGATGGTCGGCTATCAGGACGGGCGTTACTTCAGCAAAATCTTCAGCAAGCTGACGGGAATGACGCCGAGGGAATGGCGCAAGGATACGGAAGCCTAGAGAGACCGGGGCTTGCTGCGAAAGCTTTGCGGCGGAGGAAGTAAGTGACGATTTGTTTCCTCTCCCCTCGGATAAAGCGTTTGACGAAAATTATTTTCAATATTAAGATCATATTGTGATAATAAATTTCATCATTACGCGCCCGTCAGTCTAATTAAATTCGTCCTAACACGGCGACGCAGGAGGAAATGAAAGATGACGACAGCTTCAGACAGAAAGGTCATTGTAACGAATCGTCCCGGCAGAGATCAGCTTGAGAAGATTTACGATATTTTGGATGAATGCTTTTCCGTAGGCCGGGCTTATTTTCAGGAAAGGTTAGACCTCGACAGCGCATATGATCCGGATACTACATGGTTTGCGACGGTCGACGGCAAGATCGCGGCCAATGTTCAAATCTTTCCGCTTTCTGTCAGAGTCGGCCAAGCGGTCTTGCAGACGGGTGCAATGGGCAGCGTCGCTGCAGATCCGAATTACCGCGGCATGGGACTTACTCACAAAATTCTCGCTGCACAAACGGACTATATGAGAGAAACCGGTTATGATATAAGTTTACTTTTGGCCAGCAAGCACGCATTTTATGAGAAGGCCGGCTGGAGACTTGTTCCCGAGACGGCTTACGCTGTTGAGAAGCAGCCGGTTTATGAGCAGCCGGACGGTTACGAGATTATTCCTTTTGAGCCCCGTTATCTTGAGGATATCCGCTCAATCTATGATCAATTTAATCACTACCGCACCTATACCGTAGTGCGTAATGAAGCCTACTGGAATGATCTGATACACTGGCCGGATTGGAAAAAGTCTGACTGTCTGCTGCTTCAGCAAAATAATAAAATTGTTGCTTACGGCATTATTGAAAAGAAGGACACCGAACAGGTATTTATCAACGAATTTATCTATTTGGATGAAGCGGCGGACGGGGTTGAATACCTGTTTCATGAATTATGCCGGCTCCGCCCGAAGGCCAAGCAAATCCTAGCGATGCTGCCGGAGGATCATAAGCTATATTCCTATTATCATCAGCATCAGGCAGAGCCCGTTCCGATCCATACGGCGATGTGGAAAATGATCAATCTGTATTCTACATTCCATAAGCTTCGGCCTGAATTGGAGCGCCGTCTTAATGATAATGATTGGACGGCAAATCAAGAGCTATGTATAGCGCTGAAATGCAAAGAGGAGCGGATCTGCCTTGATTACCGTCACAAGCAGCTCTCCGTTTCCGAGGATATTCCTGCCGGTTCCTGTGTATCAATAGAAGTGGATGAACGTAATCTGATCACTTATATGATATTCGGCTACCCGGCGGAAGGCGCACTTGAAGAAGATGCTGAACATGCCGATATTTTGCGGGCCCTGTTCCCGAAACAGCAGGCCGTGTTTTATTTGACCGACAAGTTTTAAACCGTTTCATTTTAAAAAAAGGGTGTGCCGCAAGTCCAAAACTGCCGGACTTATGACACACCCTTCTTTTGTTTTATGCCAGGATTACCCATTCATCATTTTTGATTTTCCGAGCAAAACAGCACCATAGGCTGCATTATTAACAGGCATAATCAGCTTTGTCTGCGGGTAGCTTTGGGCAAGCCTCCGCTCTAATGCCTCTCTTACAAAAGGAGACTTTTGCAGCACACTTCCAGCCGTTGCAATCGGGCTCTCATATAATTCCAGCTGCTCAATAACAGGCACCACAAGCTCAAACAGACTGGCTGCGCATTGCTCCGCAAGCTTTAGCGCCCGGACGTCACCCAACTCGCAGGCCTTCGTCATAACCGGAGCGAGCGCTGCAATATCTTTTTTCGTTGTGTTTTTGTGATAGACAAAACCGATAACTTCCTGTACAGTGCCAAGTCCAAGCCGCTCGTATACCAGCGAAGGGATGACCGTACCCGTCATTCTTCCATCCTCTGCCTGAACCAGCACGGACAAGAGATCACGCCCGATGCTATATCCGCTTCCCTCATCATCAATAAGATGGCCAAAGCCTCCTGTGCGATGGCGTTCTCCCTTATGATTAACCCCGAAGCAAATAGAACCTGTCCCGGCAATAAGAATAATGCCCTGCATTGCATTTTGCGCTCCATATAATGCTGTTTCCTGGTCACCGGTAATCGTTAACGGCCCCGTATAACCATTATCTCTTACCTGCTTCTCCAAAAAACGGGATACAACCGGATTGCTTATTCCTGCCGCTCCTATACATACATGATGAACTTGCTCTAAATGGGTGCAGCAGAGCTTCATCTGAGTAAAAATCTCCCGAAAAGAGGCAGTAATAGCATCAGCATTACCGCCGTTATAATTAATAGGCCCTACAGTAAAGGTTAGTAAAACATCTTCTTGATCGCCATGAGCAACGGTGACAGCCGTCTTGGTGCCTCCCCCGTCAATTCCAACAATAAACGCCATACTTATGTCCCCCTAAAGCTGAATCGTAATGCTGGCAGCCGGCGCTACCTCACCATTCAGGATGGGAATAAGGGATTTGAATGCCTCCGGGGAATATTCAAATGCCGCAAGGCCGCAGAACTCACCTTCGATTAATGACAAATCATAAGGCCGGCCTAACGTAATTGCCGTTACTTTACAGTCTGCTGTCAAAAGCTTCTGTACAAGCGCCAGCTGACCTTTATTTTCACGCGCATTGAACAGCCCGATTACAACATGCTTATACCCTTCAGCCTTTTGCAGCGCAGTGTTCATTTGCTCCTCGCTCGGATCAATGCTAATCATCTCATACGCTGCATCAAAATACTCACCCATATACTGGGGGAAACTAAGCTCTTGATTCACGCTGCTGGAGGCGAGATCGGTCCGGTAGGAATGGGAGCCCATAAATAATACCTGCTTATCACCTGTTCGAACAGGCTCGATTTCACCTGTGATACGGCAAATGGTTTCGGTACGCATCAGCTCATTCGCCCGGCGGTGAACCCCGCAGCCAACCACCGCGTAATCCGGCTCCTCAATAACTGCATACCGGGCTTTATAGGCTAAAATTTTGGCTACAGCTGTATCAATAACCGCTTCATCCAAATCACCGGCCGCCACAGCTTCTTCTATTAAATGAACCGCTTCTTTAACCGCTGCAGGCGTGTGACTGATGAACACCAGATCAATACCCGCTTTAATGGCTCCCAATGCACCTTGGGCGGTCCCGTAATTGCGTTTAATCGCATCCATTTCCAGACAATCCGATACAATCAGTCCGTTAAATCCCAATTTCTCTTTGAGCAGCTCAGTAATAATCGTGTAGGACATCGTTCCCGGCACGCCGGACTTGTCGATTTGCGGAAACAAGATATGCGCACTCATGATAGCCTGTGCACCTTGCCCGATTGCAGCCTTAAACGGCAGCAGTTCAAGCTGCTCTAATTCCTCAACCGTTTTATTAATCACAGGCAAGCCAATATGCGAATCGACATTGGTGTCCCCATGACCCGGAAAATGCTTCAGCGAGGACATTACACCTCCATCGAGCAAGCCTTTCATCATTTGAATCCCGTACTGCGCTACTGTCTCAGCGGAATCCCCGTATGAACGAACGTTGATCACCGGATTCAAAGCATTATTGTTCACATCCATTACGGGCGCAAGATTGAAATTAATGCCTAATGCTTTTAATTCCCTGGCGGTAATTCTGCCTGCTGCATAAGCATTTTCAGGGCGTCCAGAAGAAGCAATTGCCATGGCTCCGGCTACATTCGTCGCATCCTTGGGCATTCGGGTAACACGGCCGCCCTCCTGGTCAATCGTAATAAAGCCAGGGAGGCCTGTATGTGCGGTGAACCATTGCTGCAGCTCTGTTACAAGCCCGCCTAATTGATGTTTATTGACGATATTATGTGAGAATAAAATAATATTGCCGACTTTATACTGCTCAATGACCTCCTTCAGCTCGGAGGATATCTCCGCTGACGGGAAGCCTGTTACGAACATTTGCCCAATTTTCTCGCGCAAGCTCATTTGTTCTATCGTTTTCATTCATCGCTCACCATCCGCTAGTGATATAAATGGTATTGCTTTTTCATTTCCGCAAATTGCCTGCTTTCCTCTGCAAACTGTTCGAGCAGCTGCTTTGCCTGGATATCTTTCGTACGATACACACTGCTTCCGCCCAGCAAATCAATAAACGGGCGTGAGCCCTCCTTCACAGGGGGCAGAAATGCGAATTGCTCATATAAATCTCTTACCGTAAATAATAGGGTTACGCCAACCTCCAGCGGCTTTATCACCTGGATATCTGTAATGTATATCTGTACGCCGCCGCACAGCTCCCCTGAATGCTTGGATGACGTTGGCTTAAAATGAACCGGACGGAAATACACGCCTGGAATTCGATAGGCATTCATCACCTCTGCCAGCTGCTGTGCCTGAATGAAGGGAGCCCCGATCATTTCAAAAGGGAACGTTGTACCGCGTCCTTCCGAGCAGTTAGTACCTTCAAATAAGCATGTTCCTGAATATAACAACGCTGTTTCATACCGCGGGATTCCCAGTGAAGGATGAACCCAGGTTAAGGCTGTGTCCGGAAAGGACATGCTTCGTTCCCAGCCTTCCAGACGAACGACATGGAGAGATGCATTCCAATTCATCTGGTCATTTGCCATTACTGCCAATTCACCTGCCGTCAGGCCATACCGCACAGCCAGCTCATAATTTCCGACAAAGGATTTGAAGTCAGGCTTTAGAATATTCCCTTCCACGTTCACCCCGTTAAGCGGATTCACCCGGTCGAGAACAACAAATTCCACACCGGCTGCAGCACAATCCTCTAGGGCATACAGCATCGTATAAATGAAAGTATAATACCGTACACCAATATCCTGGATATCGTACACAAGGATATCTACTTCATCCAACATTTCTTTTGTTAAACGTTTGGAGTCCTTACGGTACAGACTGTACACCGGAACGTTGGTATAAGGGTCCGTATACATCTCCACTAATGCTCCTGCATCCAGATCTCCGCGAACCCCGTGTTCAGGCGAGAACATCGCAGTAAGATTACAGTTTTCATGCAGAATAGTAATCGTTGATTTGAAGTCTTTGGTAAGCCCGGTCGGTGAGGTAATTAACCCTACACGCTTGCCTTCAAACAGATGAAGATACTTTGCAATAGAGTCGATCCCGTTTAACACCATATTACGCAAGACCCGGCAGTCTGATCTTCATCGTCTCAGCAGGCACCATGAAGGCTTCGGCATACGTTTTTCTTGCTTCACAGCCCCGGACAACCGCCAATGCTTTATAGTAATCCATATATTTAAAAGATTTGCTGTTCGTCACAAACCAATGCTTGCTCAAAGCCTCAATCCATAAGTCATATGCCGCCTGATCAAAATCCACATATACGTAAGGGACAAAGTCCACCGCATCTTCCCAGTTTTCCGAATAGTACAGCTTGGCTGCAAAGTGGGCGGGAAGCTCACGCTCAAAGGAGGACAGGCTTGCAAAGAACCTTGCATCGCCCACAATATGATGGGTCAGTGCATGATCCTTGTGCATGCTGTTTTTCCAATGGGTTATGATAATGTCGGGCTTCACGCGCCGGATAACATCGCAGACTTCCATACGAATCTGCTGATTGTCAGGCAGCTCTCCGTCACAATAATCAAACACAACAGCCTCACCGCCCAGCATACCGGCAAAAATTTGCGCCTCTTTCACTTTTTGCTGACGGTACTCCTTCATATCCTGCCCGGCCGGCACGCCTCTTTCACCTGGAGTTAAAGCCAGTGTTACAATACGGTCTCCCTTCAGGCTATGGCTCGCCAGCACACCGCCGGATGCCAATTCCACATCACCGACATGTGCTCCAATCGCTAATACGGTCAACTTTTCGCCCATCCTTATAGCTCCCTCCGCAATATGGAAAATTGTTTTTCAACATGAAACCCTGCTTTCTGATAAATTCGAAGAGCCGGGTTATTACTGCCAGTGAATAAAGAGATATATTGACAGCCCGCATTCTGAAAAGCTTCGACCATCCGGAAAAATAATACACTGCCGAGACCATGACCCTCATACTCCGGGTGTACCCCGATTCCGCAAAAAAAGGCCCGGCCATCCGGTTCTACAATAAGGGGACCTGCAAAACCAACAACCTCATCGCCATACATAGCCGCCACAAGAGGTTTGCCATCCCTCACATAAGCTGCTACATCCTTTTCCCACTGCGGATTCTGCAGGGCGGCAAGCATGGTTTCAAGCCCTTTGTGAACGTCGGGGGCATAATGAGCAACCCGATAGCCTTCCCGGTTTGCTTTTCTTTCTTTGCCAGCAATATCTTCAGGAATACTGAAATTCCCCAGCTTCAGGTACATACCGCATTGTGTCGCCCGGTCTACATACCCTCTGGCGATTAGAGCAGCATATAATGGCTGGTCCTTACTAATACCCGGGGCATTATTGTGTTTATGCTGCGGCGCGCTTGGAATCGTCCACTCCAGCTTTACAGGGTTAAAGAACAACACTTCCGCCTGTCTTTTTCCAAGCTGCCGGAATCTTGCTTCTATACGCTGTACAAAGGCGTCGTACAGTTCCTTAGAAGCGGTCTCGGAATCTATAATAACGCACGTAATATAACCGGCCACATCGCCAAGCGGGAGATTCTCCCCGCTGCAGCCGGCTGCAAAACCAGCCATGCCTTTTTCATTGCAGCCTACCCATATACACTCCGCATCGAAATAAGGATGATTGATGAAGGTGTCCTGAAATTCCCGTTCGGTAAACGGCTTGTAATCATATTGGGTAGCCTCCTGGTTCCAGAGCGCTACAACTGCAGAAACATCTTCCATGGTAAAGGGTCTGATTTGCATTATTCAAACCTCCCAGGCTGTTGATAGGGCCAAGCAATTTTGCCCATGACTACCGGCCGGGAAGCCCCGGTTACTTGTGTAACATTGTTCGGCAGCCGCTTCATCGTATGATAAGCCAGCACAGCAAAAGCAACAGCTTCTTTGGCATCACTGTTACTGCCAACATCCTCCTGTGTCAGTACCTGCACTCCATAGGGTGCAAATAATTGCCGCAAATCCCGCAATAACTTTTGGTTATAACTCCCGCCGCCGCCAATCAACAATTGCTGAGCCTGATGCTTCGGCGCAATATACCGTTCATAGCTGTCGGCAATGCTCCATGCCGTTAAGCGCGTAGCCGTAGCAATAACATCCTCGGCTTTCCAGTTGTTCGCCTCCATCAACTGAATCACTTGTGCAGCATACTGCTCTCCAAACCGTTCTCTGCCCGTCGATTTCGGTAGAGGCATCGTATAATATTCATCCTGCTGCATCCATTTCAAAAGCTCATCAATGATTTGGCCGCCCGCAGCAATTTCACCGCCGGTATCCATTGTCATTGGCGCAAATAATCGGGATACAAGGCCATCGATAATCATATTTCCCGGCCCTGTATCGTAAGCATATACCTCTTCCGGGGAAGCATTTGCAGGAAGAACAGTCACATTTCCTATTCCTCCGATATTCTGCAGAAGCGAGGTTTTCTCCGGATGGCTAAACAATAAATATTCAGTAAAAGGCACCAGGGGCGCCCCTTGTCCACCCACTGCCATGTCAGCGACCCTAAAGTCTGATATGCACGGAATGCCTGTACGATTCGCTATAACTGCACTTTCGCCAATTTGAACCGTACAATGCAGGTTATAGCCGTCCATAACCTTCTCTTCCGGTGCATGGTAGATCGTTTGGCCATGTGATCCTATCGCTAAGATTTGCTGCGGCGCAAGTCCGCACTTTCCGATTACAGACATTGCAGCCTGGGCGTACAATTCGCCCAGCCACATGTTCATTGTGCCTACCTTATCAACCGTTGCGTTGGATGGATCAAACAGCTCGAATATCTTACTCCTGACATGCGCCGGAAACGGAGTGTTCTCAAAAGCCAGTACTTCCGCCTCGATCCCAAACTCCTTTTCCGGCGAAGGGGACAGTTTAATTGCCGCCGCATCAATACCGTCTACCGATGTGCCGGACATCAGGCCGACCAGGTAAGTTACATCGACTTTCGACGAGCTGCCCATTACCCTTTCACCGCTCCGACAGCTACCCCTTCAAGGAAATACTTTTGCAGGCTGAAGAACAAAATAAACATCGGAACGGCAGAAATGGTTGCACCGGCCATCATAGGCGCAAAGTAGGTTGTATTGGCAAAGCGGAAGTTTTTGAGGCCAACCTGAATCGTCTGCATGTCCATCGTATTGGTGACCAGAAACGGCCAGAAGAAGTCATTCCATGCTGCCATAAACGTCAGAATCGCCAGGACTGCCATAACAGTTTTGGATAAGGGCATAATGATATGCCAAAAGATTTTAGGCTGAGAGCAACCCTCGATTTTGGCAGCCTCAATAATTTCAACCGGAATGGAAGACATGAACTGCTTAACCAGGAATATGTTATACACGGTCACTAAGCTTGGCATAATTAATGCTGTATACGTATTTTGCAATTCAAAAACATTTACGATCAATATATACAGCGGAACCTGCGTTACCTGTGTAGGGATCATCATAGACCCCAGCAGGATAGCAAACAAAATACCTTTTCCTTTAAATCTCATTTTGGCAAAAGCATATCCTGCCAGCGTTGCGAAAAATACATTAGACACCGTAATACAGGCTGCTACGATAAAGGAATTGATTAACCAATCCCAGGAATGGGAGCTGAAGTTAAAGAAGAATTTATAAGACTCAAAAGAAATTTTCGACGGGAGGATCGAATAGCTCATTGCACCGGCTTCCACCGGATCGCCGAACGAGGAAATGATCATAAAGTATATCGGGAAAATGGTCGCTGCGGCAAACAGGAGAAGGCACGTAATGATCAGACCGTTACGGGCGAACAGAGACCCATTGCTTTTTATGTTATTGTTATACAACCCCATAGGTTTCTGCCCCTTTCCTAGTATTCTATGTCTTTACCTAAAAACTTAAATTGAAGGAATGAGATCAAAGCAATAACCGCTGCCAGAAGTAAGGACTGGGCCGCCGCCTCACCAAATTCGAAATATGTGAACGCATTGTTAAAAATCAACAATCCCACCATGGTTGTTGCATGGTCTGGTCCGCCGCCGGTCATCAGATAAGCGTTCTGGAACACCTGGAAGGAACCGATGACCCCTGTAACCAGCAGGAATAGCGTTGTTGGCTTAAGGAAAGGGATGACGATAAACCACAGCTTTTGCAAAAAAGTGGCGCCGTCAATGTCTGCCGCTTCGTAATAGCTGTTATCAATACCGAGCAAAGCCGCCAGGTAGATAATAATGGCTGTACCGTGACTCGACAACCACGACATCAACACAAGTGAAAACATGGAGGTCGCACTGGAACCAAGCCAGTTTTGATTATCGATACCAAAAAGGCCCACCAGCTGGTTGGCAATACCCGATTTTAACGGATCGAAGATCCACAGCCATACAACAGCAAGAGATACACCTGATGCTACAGCCGGCAAATAATATACCGCTTTAAAGATCGACTGTGTTTTTTTCTTGAAAGGCATAATTAGAATGGCAATCAGGAATGACAGAAAAATATTAAACGGAACGGTTAACAGCGTATATACTAATGTATTTTTCAGTGCTTTCCAGAACAGTTCATCTGCAAAGGTATTAACAAAGTTCTCCAGACCTACGTAAGTGGACCCCAATGGACCATATTCCTGCAGGCTGATTATAAATGCATTGATTACCGGATAGGCGGTAAATAAAGAAAACGCAATAAGTGCTACTGCGATAAACGCGTATCCCCAACCAGAGTCACTTTCAAGCTTCAACTTTTTTCTTTTGGTCAACATTTGATTCATTGGGCCGCACCTCTCTTCTTCAAAAAAAATACCAGCTACTGACTAGATTCAGAAGGAAAGCTGTACGTTACAGTTACGTACAGCTTTCGCATGCCTTTCTAAGACAATCTAGTCAACTACTACACCGTCTTCACCGAAGGATTTGACGGCAGCTGCTTTAACGGCATCGTACATCTCTTGCGGGGTAATTTCATCGGCAAGTAATGCCTGCAGTTTGGGAATAATCACTTCTGTCTCAATTTTGATAGCTTCAGCAGCCAGATCTGTAGGAATATCTGTACGGGCCGGGAGTGCCTTGGCCATCATAGCTTGACCTGCAGCAACGTTATCTTCGTTCCGAGGAAATTGTTCCAGTACTTCTGCCTTACGTCCTGACTCCGTAATTGGTGTTAAGAACAGCTCGTTACTATAGTTAGCAGCAATGGAACCGGAGGACAGGAAGTTCATCGCCAGGGCGATATTTTTGATATGTTCTTCAGAAGGCTCCTTTTTACCACGCAGTGCGATGTAACCATCTACTATGGAAGTAGGAATATAATCGGCACCGTTGAAGGTTGGGACTGGAAGCGAAATGTAATCCACTTCAATCGAATCTGCAACAGCCGAACCATCGTTCGCTTTAATCTTCTCATTGTTCAGACGGGCGGAGTTTTCAAATGCAGATAAACCTTTACCTGTGATCATCGTCTGACCAGTCAGGAACATATTCCAGCGTTTGCCGGCATCGATGGAACTTAACTCCTTAGGCATAGAACCATCGTCGACCATTTCACGGATAGCTGTCAGCAGACCCAGGAATTTTTTGCTTGTATACGTGTATTTCAGATCATTATCGAAGTAATCCGGCAGACCTGCCGTTTTGGCAAGGATAGCCAGATAATCTTTAGAGGCCACACCGGATGTAGCGAACACGAAACCGTAACGGGTAGTTTCACCACTATCATTTTTCACTACGCCTTTTGAGATGGCATCCCGGAATTCTTCATAGGTCCAGCCGTTTTGCTGAATACTTTTCCAATCAATCCCGGCTTCCTCAAGGAATTGTTTGTTCCCGCCGATCGTATGGATTTCCATATATGCCGGCAGGCCGTATTGAGCGTCACCCAACTGGAAATATTTCATTGGAACTTCATCATAATCCGCCTTTATTTCATCAGAGAGTACGGTGTTCAGGTCGATCAGTACATTCAGCGCTGCATATTTTGAAAGTCCGGATGCACCGATCCAGGCAATGTCGGGAGGGGAGCCCGCATTTACTTGCGTATCAAGCTTTTGCGTCATATCTTCCCAGCTCGCCGGTTCGATTTTCAGAGTCAAATTAGGATGCAGTGTATTAAATTCCTGCTCCATATCTGCAAAACGCGCCTGGTAATTTGCCGATACCGGTGGCAATAATGCAGTTATCGTATCCTTTTTCACACCGCCGCCGCTGTTGCCTGCACTTCCGGAGTTTCCGGAATCAGCAGTGTTATTTGCGTTTCCTCCACAAGCGGATAACAACGATACCATCATGATTGATGACAAAAGCAGAGCTGATACACTTCTTTTTTTCATTGAGGCAGCCTCCTTAATTTTCAAAAGCATCCATCGTCTCATTTCACTTCTTGGCCATTAATTAAATGATAAGATTGCCTGTTTCAGTAGTCCGCCATTCGCATCAAGCGCCTCTCCTGCCGCCTTAGCATCTAACCCCGTTTTAATCATCATGATCGCCAGCTTACAATTCAATCCTGCCTTCTCAAGTGTTTCTGCGGCGGTTGAAGCATCTACATCCGTAGTACTCATGATAATACGGATTGAACGGTCCACCAGCTTAACGTTGCTCGCCTTTAAATCCACCATTAAGTTGTTATACGTTTTCCCTAACTTGACCATGGTGCATGTGGTCAGCATGTTAAGCACCAGCTTTTGAGCGGTCCCTGCCTTTAACCGGGTCGAGCCGCTAATGACCTCCGGCCCTACAACAGGTGAAATACAAATATCTACAATAGGTTCAAACATTGAGCCTTTGTTATTGCACACACCGATCGTTGCTGCTCCCAGCTCTTTTGCCTTTGTTAAAGCTGCAATAACAAACTTTGCACTGCCGCTTGCCGAAATGCCTATTAGGACATCCTTCTCTGTGACACCAATGCTTTCGATTAATGCAATCCCTTCATCAGCATCGTCTTCACAGCCTTCAACCGCATTTCGTAAAGCAATATCACCCCCAGCAATATACCCCTGTACCAGGGACGGATCGGTACCAAAGGTAGGAGGACATTCGGAAGCATCCAAAACACCCAATCTTCCTGATGTGCCTGCTCCTATATACAACATTCTTCCACCAGCAGACAGTCTGTGGTGCAGAACATCTACCGCCCTTGCAATCTGCGGAATTTCCTTAGCGATAGCCCCGGAGACCAGAGCATCTTGTTGATTCATTAACTGGACCATTTGTTCTGTGGTACATTCATCAATCAACAGGGTGTCTGGATTTACAGCCTCAGTTGTTAATCCCGCAAGATAGTCGTTCATAGTCATCCTCCTTCTTGTCAGCTAAACCTCACAACTAATTAACAATGAATGTTAGAATACCATACATTTATTAATTTTTATACTAATATATATCCTGTAAACCGTCAATAGATTTTGAAATAAATTTTTATGAGTAAATTTTATTGCGGTTTTTTATTTCAATACTTTATACGATCTGTTATATCATAAATGTAAAGCGCTTACAATAATGAGGTTTCAAGCCAACATTTTACTGGTTAAAAGCAGATGGTTTTATTATGTAGATAATCTGACATAGCCCAAGAAAGCCGCTCATACAAAAAAAGCATTGACCGATGATCGATCAATGCTTCTCTAAAATCCATTCTATGAGAGACTAATATCTGAGCTTTTTCTTCAATATGTTATGGGTTTTGGTTAATGAGGATTTGACCTGTTCATATTCTGCACTTGCGACACCGGCAAATAAAATATCGACAATTGTCAGCATAGCAATCCGCGAGCCCATAGCACCACTGCGGATGGTTATTTCAGGTGTAGATATACTGAGAACAATATCCGCCCGAACTGCAAGCTCACTTTTATTGTATCTCGTAATCGCAATACAAGTCGCTTTATTCTTTTGGGCAATGATCAGGGCATCAATAATATCACCGGTTGCCCCAGAGTTAGAAATGAAAATAGCAACATCATCTTTCCCGAGTAAGGTTGCTGCAGTGAGCTGACTATGACCATCGGTATAGGCATGACACATCTTGTTAATCCGTGAGAATTTCTGTTCCCCGTCCATACATACGATTCCTGAAGCCCCTATCCCAAAGAAAACAATCCTCTTACTATGACACAGTACTTCTACCGCCCGTGCAATCTCTTTCCGGTCAACGACACTGAGTGTGTCCTCAATAGACTTGACGTTATTCAATGAAATATTTGAAATAATGGTTGAGAGATCATCACCCGGCTGAATATCCGTATACTGGGCCTTTGAATCCTCGTCACGGGAACCCAAAGAAGCAGATATACTCACAATAAAATTGCGGTATCCGCTGTAGCCCATCGTTTTACAGAACCGCAGGACCGAAGCATCGCTTGTTTTACTCGATTGGGCCAATTCCTTAATGGATAAATGGGGGATTTCTTCCTTATTTTCCAGGATATAATCCCCGACCATCCGTTCAACCGGAGTAAAGCTTTCCCTCATTTCACGAATCTTGATTAATATATTGTCATTTAAAGTCATAATCTACCTACTCAAGATTTAATGAACATCATAGGTATTATCATAAACAATATAGACAACCTATTTCAATAGCATTATCATTTTGCCACACTTAAATTCTTATCATTAGTCTGATCCGGCCATCCCGTCATGTAAAACTCCGTCCCGGCAAAGACCTGCGCTTTATCCGGGGGACTTGCCTCTGCCCCTGCCACATAAGCCCACGGTACACGCTGTCCCCGCAGCTCACTTAGGCCTGAAGCTGCATATTCGCTGTAACGGACAGTGGCTTCATTGGCCGGGTTGCCCCAGTTATCCCAGCCGGCAGGATGAATATGTGCCCCCAAACGGCAATTGACAAAGGCCGTTGCCGCATAGCTGCGCCATGGCCGCCCCAGATAGATGCCCGAGACATCATCACCGGCTGTCAGCAGACACTCCTCGAATACATAGCCGTATGCCTGATTCTCAGGCGTAGACGCTGCCGTTACATAACCGACGCCATCATGGGTGGAGCGCAGGCTGCGGATTTCACAATGCTCGAAATAGGCGGTGGCCCCGCCAAAAATAAAATCCACTGTCCCTTCGATATAGCAGCGGGAGTACAGCTGGCGGCACTGCTCATGGCGCCCGCGCAGCGGAATACCGCCAAAGGGGCCGCCATGCTTGTTCGCTGCAGGCAGCGGACCGGTAAAGATTGTGTCCTGATGCCCCTTGAATGCACAATTACGGAACACTGTCTCATCACAATGGGCATACAAGGCCAGTGCCTGGCCGATCTCCGGACCCTGCCCGGCAGTATTGGCTACAGTCAGATTTTCGATAACCAGCCTACTGCCGTTCAAAAACAGGGTCGGTGTGGCAAACGTCCCCTGCTCTGCCCTGGTCTCATCCGGCTGCCGGGCGTAACGGTTATTCGTAATGACAACTTCACCGATCCCGGCAATGGTCAGATCCGAACGGTAGATCCGCACCGTCTCTTCATACACGCCTGACAGAACATACAGTGTCTCATGCTTCTGAGAGGGCCGGCGCTCAAGCTCATCCACTGCCTCCTGGATTGTCCGGTAATCGCAAAAGGCCTCTTTTCCTACCCACATGGTCATGTCCTCCCCGTTTTGTTCACAAACAAGTATGATTATAGCGCTTTCTCAATCATTGTGCCAATAATAATTTTAACGTGTGCATTTCAAAATTCCCTTGACTTGGCAGGGTTTGAGGAATACACTGTAATCGTTAACAATTCACTTTTTCCGGGGAGAGCTTATGATAACAATCAAAGACATTGCACGCGTTGCAGGCGTCTCCCATACTACGGTGTCCAGAGCGCTGAACGGCAGCCCGCTGATCAAGAAAGTCACCCGCGACAAGATTGAACGGATCGCCGCCGAGATGAACTATGTGCCGAATTACAATGCGAAGAGCCTTGTTACCAAACGGTCCTTCACCATCGGGCTATTCTTCTCCAGTATTGATCAGGGAACCTCGTCAAGCTTCCTGGTGGATGCAATCAAGGGCATCAGCCATGCGCTGGACGAGAACTACAATCTGACCGTCCACGGGATTGACGGGGTACGTAATTTCGGCAACATTCAGCCGCAGCGCTTTGACGGTATTCTAGTCATGAGCCAGAGCGATGAGGATAACGCTTTTATTTACCATGTCAAAACCATCGGCATCCCGCTTGTCGTGCTGAACCGTCAGCTGGAGGACCCCGGAATTATGAACGTGGTGGCGAACGACCGCGAAGGGGTCAGGGAAGCCATCGACTACGTGGTATCTCAAGGGCACCGGCAGCTTGCTATTATTGAAGGCAAACCCGGCTTCAAGTCCTCGACCGAGCGCAAGCAGGGCTTTTTGGACAGCCTGATCGCACACCGCATTCCGCTTAATTCAGATTATTTCGTACAGGGCGATTACAGCATTGAGAGCGGTTATGCCGCCATGTCCCGGCTGCTCAGTCTTCCGGAGCCTCCGGCCGCCGTCTTTTGCTCCAATGACGATATGGCCATCGGGGCTATGAATGCCTGTTATGCCCATAAGATCAGCGTTCCGCAGCAGATTTCCCTGCTCGGGTTCGACGATATTATGTTTGCCCGGTACACGAATCCCGCCCTGACCACTGTCCGCAAGCCGATTGCGGATATCAGTGAGCTTGGCACGAAGATGCTGATCCAGCTGCTGCTGCAGCCGGACACCAAGCCCCAGCAGCTGTTTGTCAAGACGTCACTGGTTGTGCGCGATACGGTGGCAGACCGCTGAGTTCCCAGTTGCTTAAACCGCAAATCTCTGTTCTTGCAGAATCGGATCCCCTCATTCAGCAGGGTGAATCCGTTTCTTCCTGATAAAAATGTTCACGTGTGCATTTATTAAACTTTATCTATTTAAATTTAAAGGAGACGTTGAAAACCATGACAAACCGCCTATCCAGAACCACCCAGCCCGGCCTGCCCGTCTATCCTGAACGGATGATCCAGTTCGGCGAAGGCAACTTTATGCGCGCCTTTGTAGACTGGCAGCTGCAGCAGATGAACAACCAGGGGCTGTTTAACGGCAGCGCCGTGCTCGTTCAGCCGATCGGCCAGGGGCTCGGCGGACTGATGGCTGAGCAGGATAACCTCTATACCGTGCTGTTAAACGGGATCATGCAGGAGCAGACGGTGAACTCCCGGGAGATCATCACCAGCGTCAGCCGGGTGATCAACCTTTATGACGATTACGCTGCCTATCTGGCTCTGGCTGAGGATGACGGTCTGGAATTCATCACTTCCAATACAACTGAAGCAGGCATTGCCTACAGCGCCGGCGACAGTCTGGGTGATACACCTCCGAAGAGCTTTCCGGCCAAGCTGACCGCGCTGCTCCACAAACGCTTTGAGCTGGGCAAAAAGGGCTTCATCATTATTCCCTGCGAGCTGATCGACCGCAACGGCGAAAAGCTGCTGCAGATCGTGCAGCAGTATGCTGCAGAATGGCAACTGGGCGAGGATTTCAATAAATGGCTGGTGGACGAAAACACCTTCTGCTGCAGCCTGGTAGACCGGATCGTACCGGGTTATCCGCGTGACAAGGCAGCCCAGCTGGAAGAGGAGCTGGGCTATAAGGACAATCTGATCGTTACAGCCGAGCCATTCCTGTTCTGGGTTATTGAAGGTCCGGCATGGCTGTCCGAGAAGCTGCCGCTTGCCCAGGCCGGACTTAACGTGGTCGTCACTGACGATATGACTCCGTACCGCGAACGTAAGGTTCACCTGCTGAACGGCCCGCATACAGCAATGGTTCCGCTGGCTATGATGGCCGGTCTGGAGACCGTCGAGGATGTAATGAACGACGAGACCTTCTTCCGCTTCGTGCAGGAGCTGATGAACGATGAGCTGAGCCCGATGCTGGATCTGCCTGCCGAGGAGCTGTCCTCCTACTCCGCTGCTGTACTGGAACGGTTCAGAAATCCGTTCGTCCGTCATGAGCTGGCATCCATCTCGCTGAACAGCATCTCAAAGTTCAAGTCCCGGCTGCTGCCGGTGCTGCTCCGCTACCGCCAGGAGCGCGGCCAGCTGCCTGAGCTGATGACGCTTGCCTTTGCCGCCTTGCTGCTCAGCTACCGCGGAGACCGCGTGGCCAGACAAGACGGTGCTGAGGTGCTGGAAGCCTTCGACAAAGCCTGGAGCAACCCGGACAGCTTCGTGAAGACCATCCTTGCCGATGAGAGCCTGTGGGGCCAGGATCTGACACTTGTGCCTGGACTTGTGGACGGTGTTGCCGCCAAGCTGCAGGAGCTTGACCGCACCGACAGCCGTGCGGTGCTGCAGCAGGCTGTGCACCAATAGAACAGCGGATTTAATTAGCCGGGAATGGGATGTACTTTTGATACCTTACTAACCAAAATCAAAAGTCTTGCTGACGCAAAAACTTTAATCCTATCTAACGGACCGAGATGCAGGCCCAATAGGGGCTCTGCAGTCCATAAGAATCAGAATAAGGCAGGTTCACTCCTGCCTTGATACCATAACCACTTTTTTAGGAGGGACAGACAGCATGAAACGATTAATGAAAATGAATCCCCGCGACACAGTCGCTGTAGCCCTGCGTCCGGTTACCGCCGGTGAGCAGCTTGAAATCGACGGGCTGACGGTGCAGGCAGGACAGGATATTCCGCAAGGGCATAAGATCGCCCTGACAGCCTTTAACGAAAATGACGTCATCACCAAATACGGCTATCCGATCGGGCATGCGATTGCCCCAATCGCAGCAGGCGACTGGATTCACACGCATAACATTAAGACCAATCTGGTCGGCGAAGAGGAATATGACTATGTGCCTGACCTTCATCCGGTCACGTACCCCAAGCGCGACCTGACCTTTCAGGGCTACCGCCGCGCGAACGGCAAGGTCGGCATCCGCAACGACCTGTTCATAATCCCTACTGTCGGCTGTGTGAACGGCATTGCCGAGCAGATGCTGTCCGAGTTCAAGGCGGAGCACCCGGACCTGGGCGGCTTCGACAATCTTACCGTGCTGAAGCACCCTTACGGCTGCTCCCAGCTGGGCGATGACCACCGCATGACGCGCAGCATTCTGCTGGATGCCGTAAATCATCCGAATGCCGGCGGCGTGCTCGTCTTCGGCCTTGGCTGTGAGAACAACATCGTCTCCGAATTCCGCAGCATTCTCGGCGATTATGATGAGAGCCGGGTCAAGTTCCTGGTCGCCCAGGAGGTTGGCAATGAGCTTGAAGCCGGACTGGCGCTCCTGGAAGAGCTGTATGATGCCGCCAAGGACGATAAGCGCGAGCCGGTTCCGCTCAGCGAGCTGAACATCGGCCTGAAATGCGGCGGCTCCGACGGCTTCTCCGGCATTACAGCCAACCCGCTGCTGGGCGCATTCTCCGATTTCATCATTTCCCAGGGCGGCACCTCGGTACTGACTGAAGTTCCGGAAATGTTCGGTGCCGAGAAAATGCTGATGGCCCGCGCGGAAAGCCGCGAGGTCTACGAGGATATCGTCTCCCTGATCAACAATTTCAAGCAGTACTTCCTCTCCTACGGAGAGCCGGTATATGAGAATCCTTCGCCGGGCAACAAAGCCGGCGGTATCAGTACGCTGGAGGACAAATCACTCGGCTGTACCCAGAAGGCCGGTACTTCTCCCGTCGTTGACGTGCTGGATTACGGCGTAAAGCTGCGCAAAAAAGGCCTCAGCCTGCTGCAGGCTCCAGGCAACGATCTGGTAGCTGCTTCTGCTCTTGCCGCCTCCGACTGCCAGCTGGTGCTGTTTACCACCGGCCGCGGTACTCCATTCGGCAGCTTCGTGCCTACTGTAAAGGTAGCCACCAACAATGAGCTGTTCGCCAAAAAAGGCCACTGGATGGACTTCAATGCAGGTCCTCTGCTGGAAGTGCCGATGGCCGAAGTGCTGGAGGAGTTCATTTCCTACATCATTGCCGTGGCAAGCGGCCAGAAAACCCGCAACGAGCAGAACGAAGTACGCGAGCTGGCTATTTTCAAAACCGGGGTTACGCTATAATCTCTTATCCTAAATTTCTTGTAAAGGGAGCGTCATCATGTTTTTAAACGACGATTTTTTATTGACTACCGAACCTGCACGGCAGCTCTTTCATGAATATGCGGCCAAGATGCCGATCATCGACTACCACTGTCATCTTGATCCGCGTGAAATCTACGAAGACCAGCCGTTCAAAAACCTGACTGCAGCCTGGCTGTACGGCGACCATTACAAATGGCGGCTGATGCGCGCGAACGGCATACCGGAATCGCATATTACCGGTGATGCTTCGGATTACGACAAGTTCCTGGCCTGGGCCAAAACGCTGCCGAAGGCCGTCGGCAACCCGCTCTACAGCTGGACCCATCTGGAGCTGCGCCGCTTCTTCGGTGTTAACGAGCCGCTGAATGAGCAGACAGCACCAGCAATCTGGGAACAGGTTAACCGCAAGCTGGCACAGCCGGAATTTACCCGCCGCGGGCTGATCCGCAGCTCCCGGGTCAAGACGATCTGTACTACAGATGACCCTGCCGATTCACTGGAATATCACAAGCTGCTGAAAGAAACCGAGAAGGAATTCAGCGTATTCCCTACCTTCCGTCCCGACAAGGCGCTGAATATTGATGCACCTGGCTTCCTGGCGTGGCTCGCTGCCCTGGAGAAGGCCGCCGGCCTGCCGGTGACCAGCTATGCAGAGCTGCTTGAAGCGCTGAAGAACCGCGTAGAATTCTTCCACGACAACGGCTGCCGCCTGTCCGACCATGCGCTGGATGTCCTGCGCTACAAGGCGGGCTCGGACGCTGATGCACAAGCTATCTTCGCCAAGCGCCTGGAGGGTGCCACGCTGTCAGCCGAAGAGATCACACTTTACCGTACGGAGCTGCTCACAAAGCTCATCGGCTTCTATCACGATAAAGGCTGGACGATGCAGCTGCACATTCACGCTTACCGTAACAATAATACGCCGATGTTCCAGAAGCTGGGGCCGGATACCGGTTACGACGGTATAAATGACCTGTCCATTACCGAAAGCCTGTCCAGTCTGCTTGACCGGGCAGAATGCGGCTCCGGGTTGCCGAAGACGATTCTCTATTCACTGAATGCAAAGGATTATCCGGCGCTGCTGGCCCTGATGGGCTGCTATCAAAAGGACACCGCCGGCAAAATGCAGCTCGGCTCCGGCTGGTGGTACAACGATACCAGAAACGGCATGCGCGAGCAGCTCACCCTGCTGGCTGACAACAGCCTGCTGGGCAACTTTGTCGGCATGCTGACCGACTCCCGCAGCTTCCTCTCCTACACCCGCCACGAGTATTTCCGCCGCGTGCTGTGCGGACTGCTCGGAGAGCTGGTCGAGCGCGGCGAAGCACCGGATGATAAAGCGCTGCTGGGACAGCTGGTTCAGGATATCTCCTACAACAATGCTGCCGGCTATTTCGGCTTTCCGGCTGCGGAATAAGGTTAGGGGGAGCAGGCATGCTGCATGTATGTCTTGACGGGGATGGAGCTGTGCCGGAGAATTCCGGCGCCTCCATCCTTTCCCTTTATCCGCTGCCGGTTCAGGAGGCGCGGCCGTTTATCCTCGTGCTGCCCGGCGGAGGTTATCATCATCTGGCTCAGCATGAGGGCAGGCCGGTTGCCGAATGGCTGAACAGCCTTGGCATTCACGCCGGAGTGCTGAAATACCGGACGCAGAACATTGAACCCGCTTCGTTGATCAAGGATGTTGTGGATGCGCTGGCCTGGGTCCGGGAAACACCCAAGGACTGGAGTGTGCAGCCCGGGCAGGTCGGCCTCACCGGCTTCTCGGCCGGCGGGCATCTCGCTGCCCTAGCCGCAGTCACAGCAGCCCCGGCATGTAAACCCGACCTGCTGATTCTGGGTTATCCGGTCATTACGTTCGAGGAGCCCTTTGCCCACATGGGCAGCCGCACGAACATGCTGGGCTCAAGTCCGGCTGAAGCGGAGGTTGCCGCCCATTCGGCTGAACGGCAGGTGAACGCGGATAGTCCGCCCGCCTTCATCTGGACAACCGCCGACGATGCCAGTGTTCCGGTGGAGAATAGCCTGAAATTTGCCTCTGCCCTGTCGGAAGCAGGAATTCCGTTCGAGCTGCATATCTTTGAAGAAGGACGCCATGGGCTTGGACTATCCGCCGGGAATGCTGAATGCCGGCAATGGCTGCAGCTCTGCGAGGTCTGGCTGGGCAAACACCATTTTGTAGCGAAGAAGGAGGAAGTCTGATATGCCGACACTTTATATTGCCGGTGACTCAACCGCTGCCCTGAAGGGCGCGGAAGCCAAGCCGATGGCCGGATGGGGCGAATATCTCCAGACCCACTTCAGCCCTGAAGTCATTATTGATAACCGTGCGATCAACGGGCGGAGCACCAAATCCTTTCTTACGGAAGGCCGTCTGGCCGACATCGAGCGGGATTTCCAGCCGGGCGATTACCTGCTGATCCAGTTCGGGCATAATGACGAAAAGCAGGAGGACCCGTTACGTTATACCGATCCGGATAATGAATACAGGCACAATCTGCGGCTCTATATCGAGTCCGCGCGCAGCCGCGGCGGCAATCCGGTGCTGCTGACCTCTGTCAGCCGCCGCCGGTTCACAGCGGACGGTGAACCCGATCCCCTGGCCGTAGGCGCTTATCCGGCAGCGATGCGGTCCGTCGCTGAGGAGACCGGGACACCGCTGCTTGATATTTTTGCTGCTTCGCAGCAGCTGTACCGCAAGCTCGGCATCCCGGGATCGCAGCATCTGCTGATGCACCTGCCCCCGGGGCAGCACCCTAACTATCCGGACGGCGTAACGGATGACACGCACTTCAGCACCGAAGGCGCCAACCGTATTGCCGCGCTTGTAGCCGTAGCTATCCGGCAGTGTACAGCCCTGGCAGAGCTGCACGCTTACCTGCACAAGGAGGCAGCCCGATAATGAACATACCGCTGCATCTCGGCATCCGCGCCCATGATTTTCCCGGCCATTCCCTGCCGGAGCTGATCGCGAAGCTGAAGCACTACCGGTTCAGCCACATTCAGCTTGCCGTGCGCAAATCATTCCCGGGCAGTGTTCCTTCCCTGTCCTCGCTCAGTCCAGGAACGGCTGTATATTACGGGGAAAGCTTCCGCCAGGCGGGTATCAAAATTGCCGTGCTCGGCTGCTATGTCAACATCATTGACCCTGATCCCGGCAAACGGCAGCAGGCGCTGCAGGATTTCAGCACACATCTGCGTCTGGCCCGTGACTTCGGAGCCAGTCTGGTCGGCACTGAAACGGGCAGCGTCGGGAACGGCTATACACCGGACAATTTTACCGAGGAGGCCTTTTTGGAGGTGGTAGCGTCGGTAAAATGGATGGTTGCGGAGGCTGAACGGTTTGGCGTTACCGTAGGCATTGAAGCAGGCCAGAATCATCCGCTGCATAGCGCCAGGCTGGCGAAGCGGCTGCTGGAGCTGGTCCCGTCGAATAATCTGCAGATTATTCTGGACTGCGCAAACCTGATGTCACCAGACAACTACCGGCAGCAGGAGGCTGTTATTACCGAGGCGCTGGAGCTTCTGGGCGACCGGATTGCGGTCATCCATCTCAAGGATTTCACTGTAGAGGACGGCAAAATCGTTATCGTTCCTGTCGGCCAGGGTCAGCTGCATTTTGCACCCATTCTGCAATACATGAAATACAGGCGCCCTCATATCCAGGGACTGCTGGAGAGCACATCGGAGCCCTTTTTACAGGATAGTGTAGATCTTCTGCACCGGCTGTATAATGAAGTTTAGGCTTTCGCCGTCCCGGCCGCATCTTTTAAGCATCCGCAGCATGCGGGTGCTTTTTTGGCGCGGGCAGCTGCGCTGTTATGTGCTTCCCGGGATTTTCATGTAAAATAGACGATGGAGCTCCGCTCCCCTTACATACTGTTAGTTACTCAAGATCATGGGTACAATTAGGTTAGACAGCTTCATTCATACAAAGGATAGGTGAAATCATGCACAAATTCGGATTTGCCCGGGTCGCCGCAGCTTCCCCCGAGCTTCGCGTCGCAGACTGCGGGTTCAATGCAGCACAGATTATTGAAGTAATCAAACAGGCTCATGCACAGCAGGTGGAATATCTGGTGCTTCCGGAGCTATCTATTACAGGGTATACCTGCGCAGACTTGTTTCTGCAGCCCAAGCTGCAGACTGAAGCCATCGCAGCCCTGCATGAAATTACAGCCGCAACAGCCGGCCTCAGCCTGATCGTTATCGCCGGACTGCCTGTCGCCATCAAAGGCCGGCTGTTCAACTGCGCCGCAGTCCTTCAGCAGGGCAAGATTCTCGGTATTGTTCCCAAGACCTGCCTGCCCGGCTACAGCGAATTCTATGAGCCGCGCTGGTTTGCTGCCGCCGAGGAGCTGGAGGTTACCGAGCTCCGTCTGGGCGGTGTTACAGTGCCGATCGGCAATGATCTGATTTTTGCCAGTGAAAGTGACGGCAATCTGTCGTTCGGCGTAGAAATCTGCGAGGATCTATGGGTACCGGTGCCGCCGAGCAGCCTGCTGGCCCAGGCCGGCGCCCTGCTGCTGTTCAACCCGTCCGCCAGCAACGAACTGGTCGGCAAAGCCGATTACCGGCGCCAGCTGGTATCCGGCCAGTCCGCCTCCTGTGTGGCGGCTTATGTCTATGCGGGGAGCAATACTGGCGAGTCCTCGACAGATGTCGTGTTCGGCGGCCATTCGCTGATTGCCGAGAACGGTCAGACGCTGGCCGAATCAGAGCGGTTCAGCCATGAGAGCCAGCTCATCATCGCCGATATTGATGTCCCGAGGCTGCAATATTCCCGTTCGGTAATGGGCACGTTCCGGGCCGGCAAGGGCGGCCGCAACTACCGCGAGATCCTGTTCGCCGATCCGGGGGCAGAGCAGAAGGATCGCCAGCTTGTCCGCAAAATTGCCGTCAACCCGTTCGTTCCAGGCAATCCGCAGCAGCGGGATGAGCGCTGCCGGGAAATTCTGTCGATTCAGACCTCCGGCCTGATGAAGCGCATCCGCCACATCGGAACGAAGCAGGCGGTGATTGGCATCTCCGGCGGGCTTGATTCCACGCTCGCCCTGCTCGTTGCTGTACGCGCAATGGAACGCCTCGGACGTCCGGCAAGCGATGTGCTGGCCGTAACAATGCCGGGCTTCGGCACAACAAACCGGACCTACGACAATGCGGTTGGCCTGATCAAGGCGCTCGGCGCTTCGATGATGGTCGTTGACATTAAGGCGGCCTGCCTGCAGCATTTTGAAGATATCGGCCATGACAAGGATGTTCATGACTTAACCTATGAGAATGTGCAGGCCCGTGAGCGCACGCAGATTCTGATGGATCTGGCCAATAAAAACGGCGGCATCGTCATCGGTACCGGAGACCTGTCCGAGCTTGCCCTTGGATGGTGTACGTATAACGGTGACCATATGTCGATGTACAGCGTGAACTCGGGTATTCCAAAAACGCTGATCCAGTATGTCGTTGCCTGGTACGCCGATCATGAGGCGGATGAGACGGTGAACAAGTTCCTCTACAGCATTATTGAGACAGGCATCAGCCCTGAGCTGCTGCCGCCGTCGGCTACCGGAGAGATTGTTCAGCTGACCGAGAATATCCTTGGACCCTACATTGTCCATGACTTCTTCCTCTACTACATGCTGCGGACCGGCGCAGGTCCGGGCAAAATGCTCTATCTGGCCCGGCAGGCCTTCGGTGAGGCTTACCCTAAGGAGCAGCTCAAGGCCTGGCTGAAGGTGTTCATCTCCCGTTTCTTCACCCAGCAGTTCAAGCGCTCCTGTCTGCCGGACGGGCCTAAGGTCGGTACCGTGAGCCTCTCGCCGCGTGGCGACTGGCGGATGCCAAGTGATGCTTCTGCCGCACTCTGGCTGCGTGAAGCGGACGAATTATAATCTCAGGCGGGTTAAATAATAGCTGTATCCTCATCAGTTCAGGCTGGTGCGGGTACGGCTTTTTAGTGTGCTCCAAAAAAGTAGTTTGGCTCTTGACGTATTTTTGCAGAGATGATATATTGTTTCATGCTTTAATAATTAAGTAGTTAATTATTTATTGATTAATTATTTCTCGATTAATTATTAAATCTTTAATTTAATAAACCGTTTATGTATTTCAAATGATTGTCCGGGAGGTGAAGGATTGACAGATCAGGAGCGTGACAGATATTTTGAATTCCCCATTCTTTTTAAGACTTTCCTGAAGGGGCTCGGCCAGCAGTGGAACAAACAAGGCTTTCCAATCACCCAGACCCAGTTCAAGGCGCTGCAAACCTTGTCCAGGGAAGGTCCGATGATGGTCTCTCAGCTGGCCGCTGCGCTTGATTTGACACCTGCCGCAGTTACGGGAATTACGGATCAGCTGCTTACTGAAGGCTATATTCAGAAGGAGCGCGCCGCCGGAGACCGCCGGGCCATGCAAATCACGCTGACTGCCGAAGGAATAGCCGTAATCAAGGCAACGCAGGGGAAGCTTGGTGAAGTTATGCATTCTTATTTCAGTATTTTGCCTGAAGAAGACATGGAGCATTTGAGAAGAATTTTCGGGATATTAATCAAGGAATTAGACAAAAAATAAAAGAGACGGTGAAGAAACCAACTATGGAAAACCTAACAGATAAGCGCAAGCTATCCATTATGATCGCCATTATGGCAGCGATGCTGTTTGCCGCGATCAACCAGACGATTACCAGCACGGCGATGCCGCGCATCATCTCCATTCTTGACGGTATGGACTACTATACCTGGACCATTAATATTTACCTGCTGACCTCGACAATTGCCACCGTGCTCGTCGGCAAGCTCTCTGACATGTTCGGGCGCAAGCCGTTTCTGCTCGTCGGTATTCTGCTCTTTATGGTCGGCGCCTTTTTAACGGGTACCTCCGACAATGTCTTCCAGTTCATCACTTACCGCGGGATTCAGGGTATTGGGGCCGGTATCATCCAGTCCTCCGCTTTTACCGCTGTAGGCGACCTGTTCCCTCCGCGCGAGCGCGGCAAATGGATGGGTCTGATGACCGCAGTCTTCGGCTTCTCCAGCGTACTTGGACCGACACTCGGCGGTTACCTGATTGACCATCTCGACTGGCATTGGCTGTTCTGGATCTTCCTCCCGCTTGGTGTGGTCGCATTCGGCATGATCCTGGCCCTGTTTCCAAAAGCACAACGCGGAGCATCGACCAGCATCGACTACCTAGGCTCCCTGTTTATGACAACCACCATCGTACCGCTGCTGCTTGCTTTTTCCTGGGCGGGTACGGAATATGACTGGGGCTCTGCCCAGATTCTCGGGCTGCTGGCTGCCACTGTAGTATCAGCAATTATCTTTATCTTCGTTGAAACCAAAGCCAAAAACCCGATCCTGCCGCTTCACCTGTTCAAAAACAGTGTAGTTACGATCTCCAACCTGATCGGCTTCCTGATGAACTTCGGCATGATGGGCGCGATGATCTACCTGTCCTTCTTTGTACAGGGTGTACTTGGAATTTCCGCAACCTATGCAGGTTATGTAACTATGCCGATGTCCATCGTAATGGTTATAGCCAGCGCCCTGACCGGCCAGATGATTGCCAAAAAGGGAAAATACAAACGCTTCGCCCTGATCGGTGTACCGATTATGGTTGCCGGTATGGGCATTATGGTAATCATGCATAACGTGCCGATGGCTGTGCTTAGTATGATCGTATTCGGTCTGGGCCTGGGCCTCGGGATGCCTGTCTTCTCACTGGCTACCCAGAATGCCGTGTCCCACACCGAGCTTGGTGCAGTAACAGCCTCTACTCAGCTGTTCCGTAACCTTGGCGGTACCATCGGCATCGCGGTAATGGGTACTGTAATGTCGAACAATCTGACCAAGCATCTGAAAGAAGCACTGACCTCATCGTCGGCGGCCGACTTCAGCAAGCTTGATCCAACGGTTGCCCAGCAGATGACTGCTTTTGCCAACCCGCAGGCGCTGATGAACAAGCCGCTGCTGGAGCAGACGCAAGCCGGCCTGCCTGCTGATGTTCAGCCAATATTCGTACAGATGATTGACAGCATCCGTGATGCACTGGGCCAGACCCTGTCCACTGTATTCCTGACAGGCACCATCGTTCTGTGTCTTGCCTTCGTGCTCGTGTTCTTCCTGAAAGAGCTGCCGCTGCGTTCCTCGAATAAGGCTCCTGCTGAAGCAGAAGCTGTGGATACCAAGAAATTGGCGGTAGAGTAAGGGATTAGACTTAGCTCAATAAAAGAGGCAGCAGCTGATCACTCCGGTGACCGGCTGCTGCCTTTTGTTGCCACTGCGGTGCTGCGCGGCACCGGCTGACCTGTCCGGCACCCTTCCCGGACCGGAGACAACAGTCCGTTGCGCTGCAGCCTGTAAAGGGTAATGACATCTGTAGAACAGGAGGCGATGATCATGTCAAAGGCTGATAACGGCCGGCAAATTCCGGACGGAGCCATCGAGACGTTTATGCTCCCGCCGGATGGCCTGCTGCCGAACAACCAGGCGCTGCCGGTCATTGTGTATATAGGTGCTCTGCGGGACCATCCGGAACGCACCGAGCAAATCTTCAATGACAACGGCTGGCTGAACAGCTGGCAGAACGGTGTATTCAGCTATCATCATTACCACAGCAACGCCCATGAGGTGCTTGGCGTGATGTCCGGCAGCGCCAGCTTGCAGCTTGGCGGCGATGCCGGCCGGACGCTTGCGGTATCGGCCGGAGATGTGCTGGTGCTGCCGGCCGGCACGGCGCACAAGCTGCTGCACAGCTCCGCCGGCTTCCGCGTCGCCGGCGCTTATCCCGGCGGGACGGATTACAACACCCGCCGGGCTACCCCGGACGATCTCGCAGCGGCGCTGCCCGAGATCGCGCAGGTTCCGCTGCCGGACAGCGATCCGGCCTACGGCAAGGCCGGGCCGCTGCTGGAGGCATGGGGGGCAGGAGGCTAAATGCGTCAGCCGAATGTCATAACCGAAGCAGGCCGTTTTTTTGGAATCAAAAAGAGCTTTGCCGGAATTCTACGGCAAAGCTCTTTTACATGCAGCTTATTTAGTCCTGCTATACATATTCTCATCCCGCAGCCGGATCAGCACCTTGCCGAAGCGGCCTCCCTGCTGCACAGTCACCTTTCCTTCCGGATACGTAGCTTGCATATAGTCAGAAACTATTTTCCGGATATCTCCACCGTCTGCAAGGCGGTGGTGTTTCAGCAGCTGATGCACCTCGTCAATGGCCTCTTCTACAGTGTATTCCGTCCTCTTCATTTCCTTGGTCACAATCGACTCGAATGCATAGTCCTTCAGATAGAGCAGATTCAGCAGATAGGCCATTTCGGAGGCTTCGCCAAGCGGAGCCGCCTTCCCGGTAATCAGCGGCAGCACCTCGTTCAGCAGACTGTGCCGCCTGGAGCCGGCTGAAGTGCTGATATAGCAGAATTGGCTGGCACAGCTGATCACACGCTCCGCGCCTGCCCAGTCGGACACAGCCGGACACATCGAGACAAATACAAGATCAAACGCCTGCTCCCAGCCCCTGGCTGCCAGATCAATATCCTCGAAAGCTTCGCGTACCAGGGTAATTTCCGCTTTTCCTGGGCTGACACGGGCTTTATTCGCTTCAAACAAATCGGCCAGCAGCGCATTCGGCTCAACGGCGGTCACCTTCGCCCCGCGCTCGGCAAACGGCACACTGAACCCGCCTGAAGCCGCGCCGATATCCAGCACCGTCAATCCGTCAAAATCAACGCCCTGCCCCTCCATCCAGCCGATGATCCGCTCCGCCCGCTGTCTGCCGCCTTCACTGAACACCTCTTCATTAAATACAGCCGCTTTGGAATCGAAGGATCGGGTAGGGTCCACGCCGGCCTTTCTTGTCAAATTAATGTAGGATTTCGGGTCCTCCTTCCATGCCTGCTCCCATACCTGTGCGTCAAATAGATCCTTGTTCATGCTTTATCATCCCTTTTCGTTTAATGTACTACCTGTCTTACAAAGACTTAAAAGACTTCTTATATCTATAATCAAGCCGTAAAAATAACGGCGCTTATAAATCCACCGTTACTTTTGCAGCAAGCTCGGAAATCTTCTTATTCTGCAGGTAGTCTTCCATCCCGTTCTCGGCTTCCACCATCACCTGCTGGATCAGGCATTCACTGGAGTGATTCAGTGTGCAGTCAAACAGCGATGCCGTCCCTTCAATCGCATGGATAACATCGAGAAAAGAAATATCGTCCTTCTTCTGTTTGAGCAGATACCCGCCGTTCGCACCTGAGGCTGACTGAATCAGTCCGGCCTTTACCAGCTTGGTCAGAATCTTCGACAGATACGTCGGCGATACATGCTGCCGCTCCGCCAGCTGCTGCACGCCCACAGGCTTATCAGGGGAAGCTGCGACCAGAAAAAGCATCGTATGCAGCGCATAATTCGTCGCTTTGGAGTATTTCATGTTCCACCTCAATTACAGACTTAATGAGTCTATAATAGCCGTTATGGGAAAGGAATGCAAGCTTCTTCTATGCTTTTTGAATAAGCTGTTTGCTAATATATTTATCATTATGGCCTGCCGCGGACGGTTTAGTTAAGCTTAAGCAGCCTTATTACTTCACCTTCAATGATTTCTTCGCTTACTCTAAGAAACCCCAGAGACTCATACAGATTACCTGCAATCCGATTATCCGGCCTGTGGCCGATCATTAGCCTCTGACATCCAAGCTCACGCATATGATCAATCAATTCCCGCATTGCTTTTTTGGCGAAGCCGTTCCCCTGGTGCTTCTCATCAATCATGAGTGCAGGTATCCAATGGTTACCGTCGGCGTCAGGTGTTTTACAATAAACAAGAAAACCTACGGGCAAAGCCTCAGAACAGATTACGCAAAGCTCATAGTCATGAACGAATTTGGACTCTGCTATCCAGTAAACAACAGGAGCTGGAAAAACACCGGTTTGTTCCTGCTTTACTGTTAGCCGGGTGCAATCATACCAATTCTCAACAGATACCGGTCTTAATTCGATAGACATATCCATTCCTCCAGAATTCAGATCACCTTCTCCGATAATCGGACAATCTAATAATATCCTACTCATTAACGGATTAAGATGGAGAGAACGGTTATAAAAAAAGAGTATTCGCACAAAATGCAGCTACATCGCGCGAGGACAGACCTCCTGGATGTAACTGCAAATTGTACAGCTATTCTGGTTCGGTAAAAGAATTCGGTCTGCGCAACACTAAGCGCCGTTATTACTCCAATGCGGTCAGCCTAAGCCCGCCGTCAAAATCTCACACAGCGCGCCGAACAGCGGCTGCTCCAGCTTAAGTGCAGCCAGGGAAGCCAGCGCTGCCGCCGGCGTGGCAGAGGATCGTACCAGCCCGTAAATCTGCTCCTTCAGCTGGAACTCAATCTGGGCCCGGTTAAGCAAGTCGAATATGTCCTCTCCGGTCCGGTTTACGGCTAGCTTTGCGTTGCCAAGTTCAACCGTAATCGCGGCAGACACCGCGGTCTCCGGGATCGTTACCGTAAGCGTATGTGTGGAATGGTCATACGCTGTATCCGCAGTCGTCTCCGCGCCGCCGGCAAACACCTTCACCTGCGTTTCGGCTACGCCTGCGAAGCAGAGCTTCCAGCTGCGCAGCGGAGGCAGGGCAGCCAGGTTGCCGCTGGCCGGATGAACCGTAAAGCTGGCGGTATCTGCCCAGCTTAGGGTCATCTCCGTAACGCACCAGCTCTCCTCACGGTCCCCCAACGCTCCCTCCGCATCCTCCGCATCCTCCCACAAGCGGAAACGGCCGTCCGCTCCGGCGAACACCTTAACCTCCAGCTGCCCAGGGTTCGCCGTGGAGGATGTGTAGCCGCTGTGGTCAGCCAGCGGAACAATCGCCCCTGCCTTTGCCAGTACCGGAATTGTCTCCAGATTCCGGTACAATGACAGGCTGCGGCCACCGTCATACCTCCGGCCGCTGAAGAAATCGAACCAGCGGCCCTCCGGCAGCCACGCTGTAAATTCCGCCATTGCTGTCCGGCGGTCAACCGGGGAAGTGACCGGGCAGGCCATCAGCTCGGTGCCGAAGTAATACTGATTCGGCACTCTGTAAGCCTCCGGCTGCTCCGGATGATGATAGTACAGCGGCCGGACCAGCGGCAGCCCGTCCACACTCGCGTAGCGGTTCATCGTGTACAGGTAGGGAATCAGCCGGTGCCGCAGGCGCAGCGCTTCCTTCATCGCGGTTTCCGCAACCGGGTTAAACCGCCACGGCTCCTTGCTGTTGAACGGGCTGGCTGAGCTGTGCAGGCGCAGCACCGGCGAGAACACGCCGAACTGCACCCAGCGCATCACCAGCTCATCGTCAAGATAGCCCTGCATATGGCCGCCGATGTCATGGCTCCACCAGCCGTACCCGGCATTCGCCGCGCTCGCCGTAAAGTACGGCTGGAACGCAAGCGACTCCCAGGTGACGATCGTGTCGCCGGAGAAGCCCACGGGATAACGGTGGCTGCCCAGCCCCGCATAACGCGAGAACGTCAGCGGCCTGCTGCCGCGCCGGCCGCTGTCCAGATAGTGATAGTGGTTCAGCATCCACAGCGGTTCAAGTCCCGGCACCCGGGTCACACCGCCCTGCTGCCAGTCGATCCACCAGAAGTCCACGCCCTCCTCTTCCAGCGGATGGTGCAGATATTTGAAATAGGCCCGCAGGAATTTCGGATCGGTGATATCAAATTCCACCGCATCGCCCTTCTCCGGGTTCATGCCAAGCTCCGCGGCAATCGCCAGATACGGGTCCTCGAAGGCACGCACGCCGTCTGCCGGATGGACATTCAGCGTCACATGCAGCCCCCGCTCATGCAGCCTGGCCAGGAATTGCTGCGGGTCCGGGAAAAGCCTGCGGTTCCATGTATAGCCCGTCCAGCCGCTGCCGTACTGCGGATCGACATCGACCAGATGCCAGTCCATGTCAATCACCGCCACAGAGAACGGGATCTGCTCCTGCTCGAACCTTTCCATCAGCGCCAGATACTCATCTGCGCTGTAAGGGTAATACCGGCTCCACCAGTTGCCAAGGGCATACCGCGGCAGGAGCGGCGCCGGGCCGCTGAGGCGGTAGAAATCCTTCAGGCATTCCAGATAGTCATGCCCGTACCCGAAGAAATACAAATCCAGCGCGCCGGCCTCGCGCGGCGTAACCTGACCGTCTTCCTCCAGCAGCAGCGAGCGGCTGTCGTCCATTACCGTATAGCCTCCGCGGGACATCAGCCCCGGTTCAAGCGGAATCGCCCCGTCCGCATTATCCAGCGTCCGGGCCGTACCGCCAAGATTCTGCGGCGTGTCGCCGTAATGCCAGACTCCCATCAGGTGGCCTGATCCGTTACGCACACGGACATTAAGCCCGTAGCGGGAGAATGGCTGCTTGTCATAGCTTAGATGCAGCCGGTCCGTAATGATCTCCAGCCTGTTGCCGTGATCAATCAGCCGGAACTCCGGCACCGGAAAGTCACGATTCAGCACAGTCTGGGTCGCCCGGTCCTCGAACCTGCCGTCAGGATGGTATTCCAGACGAAGCAGCTGCGGAGTCAGAACAGTGATCCGGTAGCCCTCTCCTTCTATCATTGCTTCAGGACTGGCGGCAGGCCGCACCGCCAGCTTCAGATGCTCAGGCAGCGGCCGCTGCTCCTGCATAATATTTTCCATAATGATATGACCTCATTTCCGGCTCTAACCGGCGCACCGGTAAGAACTACTCCTTCACCGCGCCGATCATAACCCCCTGGTTAAAGTATTTTTGGATAAACGGATATACACACATAATCGGAACGGTCGCGACAATGATGACAGAGTAACGCATCATATTAGCCAGCCGCAGCGCCAGCTGCGCCGCCTCCCCGGACCCTATGCCGGACTGCATCTGGTTGGTGATCAGAATGTTGCGCAGGATCAGCTGCAGCGGATGCAGATTGGGATTTTTGAGATAGATCAGGGCGTTGAAATAGGAATTCCAGTGGCCGACAGCAATCCACAAGCCCAGCACGGCAATAATCGCCTTGGACAGCGGCAGTACCACCCCGGTAAAAAACCGGAGATTGCCGCATCCGTCAATCTGCGCCGCCTCCCACAGATCGCCCGGAATACTGGTCTGGAAGAACGTGCGGGCAACAATGATGTTATACACGCCGACCGAGAACGGCAGCACCATGACCAGAAACGTGTCATACATATGAAAATCACGGACCGTCAGAAAGGTCGGAATCAGCCCGCCGTTAAAAAACATCGTAAAGATAAAAAACAGCGACAGGAATTTACGCCCCTTCAGGTCTTTGCGCGAGAGCGCATAGGCTGCCGAGATATTCACAACCAGGCCGATAAGCGTGCCGACGATCGTATACAGGATGGTATTGCGGTAGCCGATCCAGATATTACTATGGCGCAGCAGCTCCTTGTAGCCGTCGAGCGTGAACCCTTTCGGGAACAGCCAGACCTGTCCGCCGGCGACCGCCGAAGGGTCACTGAATGAAGCGATAACGATAAAATACAGCGGATAGATCAGAATAATCAGAAACAGCACCGCAATCACATACAGCACAACTTCCATCACGGTATCGGAGGAGCGGTTGTTTTTTATTTTCCCCTTGGACTCTTTAACTGCAGGTGTAAGTACTCCCATTGTGAACTCCTCCTTCTACCACAGGCTGTTTTCGCTGATTTTTTTGGAAATCTGGTTGACGATAATCAGCAAAATAAAGTTAATGACGGTGTTGAACAGATTGACGGCCGACGAGAAGCTGTACTGGCTGCTGAGCAGACCGATTTTGTATACATAGGTGGACAGAATTTCGCTGGAGGTGGCGTTGAGGTCGTTCTGCATCAGGTACACTTTTTCAAAGCCAACCCCAAGCAGCCCCCCGACACGCAAAATGAGCAGCGTAACCGCCGTCGGCATCAGCATCGGAATATCGATAAAGCGCACCTTGTGCCAGCGGCTCGCCCCGTCCACGGTTGCTGCTTCATACAGGCTGGGGTCAACCGCAGACAATGCCGCGATAAAAATAATACTGTCCCAGCCGACATGCTGCCACACATCCGACCAGACGTACACACTGCTGAACAGCGACGAGGAGCCGAGCAGATCGGGCGCTTCTTTGCCGAACAGGCTGAACAGGTTGCCGACCAGACCGGTGCTTGGCGACAGCAGAATGACCATCAGTCCGACCATGACCACGGTGGAGATGAAGTGCGGCATATACGAAACCGTCTGGAAAAAGCGCCGGAACCGGTTCGGACGCATCTGGTTCACCATCAGCGCCAGAATGATCGGAATCGGAAAGGTTACGAGACTGTACAGGCTGATAATCAGCGTGTTCTTAATCGTGTTCGAGAACTGATAGGAGTTAAAAAACTTCTCAAAATATTTGAACCCCGCCCACGGACTCTCCGTAATCCCTAAAGCCGGGCTGTAATCCTTGAATGCAATAAGTATTCCGTACATCGGTTTATACGCGAACAGCAGCGACAGCACCACCGCGGGCAGCAGCAGCAAATACAGCCCCCAGTTTCTTTTCACCGCCATAAGCGTTCCCCCGGAACTGGCTTGACCGGATCTCATGAAATCCCCTCCTGAATGTGTTTATCTGTTTAAGTACCTAAAGTATATCTTTAAGGTATCGGCGGCTGCCGGACCTAATGGGTGTGTTAACCGGACTTTTATGATTGGTGTAAAAGCTTCCGGGCTGCACGGTTTCCCGGGCAGCGGGCCGGTATGCGCAATGCGGACTTTCGCTGCTGTTATCCGGACTTTCGGCCTGGCGGGCAGCAGGGCAATGTTTGGACTGCTTCCGGACGCAAAAATACCGCCAGGCAGCTGCAGCGGCTGCTTCCGGCGGTATCATCTACAGTATGTTACGCAGGCTTACACCTGCTCTATAATGACGGGCCGGCCGGCACAGAACAGCTTGCCGCCGCCATAGACCGTGACCTCGCTGCCGTCGATCAGGCTCTGGTAGCTTCCATCCGGCAGGCCGGTGTCCACCTCTGCTTGCCTGCCCTTCAGGCTGAATACACCTGCCAGCTTCCGGCTGCCCCAGGTGTATGTTCCTGCTACGATGTCTTCTTCCTCTACTGCGCGCAGGTGGCAGATGCCCTCCGACATAATTGCCTTCTGCTTGACCGGATACAGCGCCGCGAACAGCCAGGACAGATCGGTCCCGGTATCCCAGCTGACTGTATCCTTGTCGAATAGATCAGGGCAAACGGTATTTGCTGTTTCCTGTCCGCCGTAGATCAGCGTCATGCCCTTCTGGAAATACAGGAAGGCCGTCCAGTTGATCAGGCTCTGCTCATCCGGAATGAGAGACTTGGCCCGGGGCCGGTCATGGTTCTCCAGAAACCGCAGCTTAATGTAGTTATCCGGGTACAGGTACTCCTGGGCGTTCATTTTCTCAACGTAGCTCGCAAGCGTCATCTCTCCGGCCAGATAACCACTGTAATACGGATAGACATCGTAGTCATAGCAGGCATCGAACGCCTGCAGCGTTTCCGCATCGCTGAGCCCCGTCAGGCCGAGCGAACGCAGGTGCATGATGAAGTCCGGCTCGATGGATTCGGCCAGCCACAGGCAGCCGGGGTTGACCTCGCGCACTTCGTTCACGGCCCGCTCCCAGAATGCCAGCGGCAGCAGCGGGGCAACGTCGCAGCGGAAGCCGTCGACGATGCCCGCCCATCCCTTAAGCGTCTCAATCTGGTAGTCCCACAGCTCCGGGCAGTTATAGTCGAGGTCCACGATATCAGCCCAGTCTCCGGCTTTATTGCCGAGCTTCCCATCCGGCGTCCGGTAGAAAAATTCCGGATGCTCCTTGACCAGCACCGAATCCGGCGAGGTATGGTTATACACTACGTCGATGATGCACTTCATCCCGTGCTCATGGATCGCGCCGACCAGAGACTTGAAATCCTCCAGTGTGCCCAGCTCCGGGTTAATTTCCCGGTAGTCCTGATTGGCGTACGGGCTGCCTAAGCCCCCTTTGCGCTCGGCCATACCGATCGGATGGACCGGCAGCAGCCAGATCATGTCCACGCCAAGGCTGCGGATACGTCCGAGATCGCGCTCCACCGTGCGGAAGCTCCCTTCCTCACTGTGATTGCGGACGTACACCGAATATACAACACTGCTGCGCAGCGATTTTGCCGTATGCTTTGCCATTTCTGTTACACTCCTACTCCTATTAGTTAAAGTGGATTTAAGGCCGAATGTCCGGGTGGATAAGTTAGCTGGATGACTGTTTGGTGCTGTTTGGGAGAATGGTGATATGTGAGAGTTTGGTGCTGCATGAGAGTTTGGTACTACATGAGAGTTTGGTGCTTTATGAGAGTTCGGTGCTTTATGAGAGTCTTGGTGCTGTATGAAAGTCTTGGTGCTGAATGAGAGTCTTCGTGTTGTATGAGTGCTTGGTGTTGTATGAGTGCTTGGTGCTGTATGAGTGCTTGGTGTTGTATGAGTGCTTGGTGCTGTATGAGTGCTTGGCGCTGTATGGGACATTGTTGCGTAACCGTGTGTTGAGTAACCAATCTTTGGGCGGGTTAAATGGAATTAAGTGGTTTTTCGTCACTTAATTCTTCATCAAACAACGATAATCATAATTTAGTTGGAAAAAGGTCACTTAAATATGCCAAATTCGCCTGTCCGGGGGTATATCGGCCGAATTAGGTGACGTTTTTCCACCTAATTGTCCGGTTCAGCAGAAAAGAATGGATTTAAGTGGCGAAAATCCAACTAAATTTTACCGGCCCTCATTTAAGAGTCGCTATCCTCTAAGTACCGGCCGGCGCAGGACAAACTGGGCCACACAGCTTGCGTCCCCTTCCAAGGAAGACTGCCGACTCTTCCGCCGGATGCTCCCGATCAGTAGCTCCGAAGCCATCGTACCCATCCCCGCAACACTTTCATCCGGTATGCCAGGAAAAGTTACTATCGCTGCCGCCAGCGCACCGGCACCCTCGTCTGCGCTTTCCCCGCCAGCCTTCGTCTGCCCGCCACTCCCTTCATCCGTTTCAAGCATATCCGCCTCCACCTTACTCCCGTCCCCTGCCTCACCCCGGCCATTTTCCACCAGACTGCTGCTTCTACAATCTGCCGCCTTCCAGCCAGGCCTCACCTCGCTCGCACTCCTATCTGCCGCCTTCCCGCCTCGCCTCACCTTATCCTCACTCCCGCCATCTCCAACCAGATTATACCACTCACTGTCTGCGCTTTCCCCGCCAGCCTTCGTCTGCCCGCCACTCCCTTCATCCATTTCATGCATATCCGCCTCTGCCTCACTTCCTGCGTCCTTCGCCGGTCCGTCCTCCACCAGCACAAACGGATAGCCCTCCTGCTGCAGGAAATCAACAACCGCACTGCTCCGGCGGGCGGAGAGCAGGATGGCACCGTCAGCCCGGCCACCCTTCAGCAGCCGGGAGACGGCCTCCAGCTCCTCCCGTTCTCCATTGCCGGAGGCCAGCTGGATGTCGTAGCCCAGCTTGCCGGCGCCGAGTATAATCCCCCGGATCACCTCCATACAGTAGAGGTTGGCCGGCCATATCTCTGCCGTGTCCGGCAGCAGGACACAGATGCAGCGGGTCGTCCGCGACACGAGGTTCTGCGCGATAATATTCGGCGTATAGCCCAGCTCCTCCATCGTCTCCCTGACCCTGCGGGAGGTCTCCGCCCGGACATTGACATGACCTGCCAATACCCTGGAGACGGTAGACACGGAGACGCCCGCCCGGCGGGCCACCTTTTTCATCGTAACGGTCATAGACACTGCAATCAGCCTCCTCTCCAACACCACTCTCTCAACTTTTCATGCCCTTAATAGCACTCCTGCTGTGTCACTCTCCCCTGTTTTCAATCCGCTAGCCTGCTCTATAGGACATTCAACCAAGTCATTACCGTTTGTTACCTGCTCGCACATGCATACCCCGTGACACTTCGCATATCCTTACTCCGTTCTTCCTCTGTCTCCTAACACACCGGAGTGAGCGGGGTGACGGATATGAATATTGTGGGATGACAGCCACCTCCCACAAGACAATCCCGCCCCGCGCAACGGATTGCGCGGGGCGGATAACAGGCGGATTATTTTACACTGGTATAACGGCTGTAGGCTTCGGTACGGATCTTGAGCAGCTTGTCGAGCCCCATGTCGTTCAGCTGCTTCACATAGGCATCCCAGCCCTCATCAATGTTGCCCTTGCTGATGAATTGGGCGCGCATCGTGTTCACATAGGAATCAATGTCGGTGGTCAGCGTCGGCAGTTCCTCGAACTCTTCGGCGGTGTACATTACGTTAGGGAACGGCTCAGTCACATACTCACTGCCCAGCTTATCGAGCTGCAGCTTCAGGCCGTCGCCGGATTCTGTGCTCAGCACGATCTTTTGCTCAAAGTCCGGGCTGACATATTTCGGACCGAAGTCACGCAGCGACTGCTCCCAGTACCAGGCATCGGCGCTGGTTCCGGCAGGCGGGTCCATCAGCGTATAGGTGCCGTCATCATTTTTCTGGATAACCGTACCGATTGCGCCCCAGAAGTTCTGGATGCTCGCTTCATCGGTGTAGAACTGGTCCGCCCAGCGTGCGGCGATTTCCGGCGTTTTGCAGGAGGAGGTGATCAGGAACTCGTTGCGGGCCAGGTTCATCCCGTTCGGATTGCCGATCGTGTAGCGTTTTCCGTCCGGTCCGGCGATTGGCGGAATCGTTACGTACTGGTCGCCCCATTTGCCGAATACGGCATCCGGTGTCCACTGGTAGGAGAAGCCCACTACCGGAGCGTCCGGGTTCTGGAACTTGGCGGATCTCATCGTGTCGTCCTGGGTGAACAGCTCTTTGTCGAGCAGGCCTTCAGTGTACAGCTTGTTTTCCCATTTCAGGCCTTCCTTGTATTCCTCCGAGGTCGGGTAGTATACCGCTTTGCCGTCCTTTACCAGCATGTTGTTGTTGTTGAGGTCGGCGATGCCGAACGGGCTGATCAGGTCGTTGCTCACTTCAATATACGGAATCTCATCCGCCTTGCCGTTGCCGTTCGGGTCCTGCTCCTTGAATGCCTTCATCACGTTGTACAGCTCATCGATGGTCTCAGGAACCTTCAGGCCGAGCTTGTCGAGCCAGGTTTTGTTGATAACCGGCTGGCGGGAGCTTTTTGGACGTGACGGCAGTCTGGCCGGCAAAGAGTAGATTTTACCGTCCGGGAATGTGCTGATCTTCTTCATATCCGGCGTCTCTTCCATAGCAGCCTTGAGGTTAGGCATGTACTGGTCAATATAGTCATCCAGCGGACGGAAATAGCTCAGGTTGTTCACGATATCGGAATCCGAGAAGGTCTGATCCCCGATCACCACATCCGGCAGCGTGCCGCTGGCCAGCATGATCGATTTTTGCTCGCCCCAGTCGTTGGAGGACATAACCTGCCAGTCGATTTTTACATTCGTATTCGTCTCCAGATCCTTCAGCCACTGGTTCTGCGTGAACGTGTCCCCCATGCTGCCCCAGCGCACAGTCAGTACCTTCAGCGTTACCGGCTCGCTTACAATCGGGAGGCCTTCCTTGTTGAAGCTGCTTGTATCACTGTTTGCAGCATTGTTCTCTCCGTTGCCGCCGCCGCAGCCCGCAAGTCCGGCAACCATCACGGCTGCCAGCAGACCGGTCGTCAGCTTTTTGGCCGAAGCCTTCTTTCCCTGTTTGACCATTGTGTAAATCCCCCGTTTCTTATGTGTGCATATTGACTTTACATGTCTAATCATAACGGCTTAAAGACAGGTATTCCGGACGCTTTGCGGCCGTTATTCGGACCTCTGGCGCAGATTTGCCTGTTATCCGGACACGAATCTCTTTGCAGACCCTTTTTTTCATGACACTTTCCAGACCTTTGATAGCGCTTTCCGGACTTTGCGGCAAAACGCCTCCCTATACTTATGTTTTTTTCGGGCAAAGGTTTTATAATGTTGATGTTACCTATTTAAAACGCATTCATTATTGAAATTGCGCAGAAAGGGACCGGTACGTACCCAGCCATGACCAAAAAAACAGCAGCACCCAAGCCGCTTCCCATCCGCCATTATGTCAGGGTTATGATCCTGATTGCCGTCATTGTCCTTATCGCGGATCTTATCATTAGCATTACTTCCATTATTATCGTCAGGCAGCAGTCGACCCGCTATCTCAAGGATACGGCGGCGCTGTACATCAACCGGATCAATCATGATTTCGCCTACATGAACCACTATATGGGCTGGACGCTGGCCAATGACGAGACGCTGAACACGATGAACGCCTACCGCATCAACAGCATTGAGTTCCTCAAGTCCAACGAGAATCTGCACAAAAAATTTACCGAGCTGCAGAAGAACTACGGCCAGGAATATAATTTTTTCTACTATTTAAAAAATCAGTCCTACTTCCTAAACTGTGCGCCGATCAGCGTGAACTATCCGGACTATCTGGAGCTGAAGCGGCAGATCATCTCTTTTATTGATGACAAGGAGGTGTACGAAAAGTTCTATTCCAAATGGACGCCTGTTCTTGTAAACGGCAAATATTACGTCATTAACATCGTCCCGTATTACAACCGCTATCTGATCGGACTGATCTCCGCCGACAATCTGATCCGCCCGCTGCGCGAGATTAATCTGGGGGAGAGCGGCTATGCTTCGCTTGTGGATGACCATGGCACCGTGCTCTCAAGTCCCGTATCCAACAGCGGCAAGGCGGTTCGGGGTGAGGGGCGCTTCTCTCTGCTCCAGCAGCCGCGCACCACGATCAGCAGCGAGTTTCTGAATACTACGTTCAGCGCGGACATGGTGATCAAATTCGGGGCTTTTGAAAAAATCATGATCGCCCAGCTCCTGATCGTCCTGCTGTTCTTCATGGTGATCTCGTCGCTGTCGATCATTATGATCTTTCTCAACCGGAGGGTGCTTGGACCGATCCAGAGCTTCTCCGAGAATCTGGCCCGTATTAATGAAGAAAGTCAGCCGGCCGACTACAAGGGCAGCAAAATCATCGAGCTGGAGCAGGCCAACTCCCAGTTCAAGGATCTCGTCCAGCAGATTAAAACGTTCAAAATCGCAATGTATGAGCAGGAGCTGGAGAAGCAGCAGATTCAGCTGGATTATATGAAGCAGCAGATCAAGCCGCATTTTTTCCTGAACTGCCTGACCAGTATCTACAGTATGGCTCAAATTCAAATGTATCAGGAAATTGAGGATATGGCGATGACCACCTCGAAGTATTTCCGCTACCTGTTCCAGAACGGGGAGAACTTCGTGCCGCTGGAGAGCGAGATTGAGCATGTGCAGATGTATCTGGAGATTCAGAAGCAGCGCTACCGGGACGCCTTCAGCTATCAGGTGGAGCTGCCCGAGGAGGCCAGGAATGTAAAGATCCCGCCGCTCGTCCTGCAGACCTTTATTGAGAATTCCGTCAAATACGCCATCTCCCGGGAAAATGAAATGCAGATCACGCTCACTGTACAGCGCTGCCAGCTGGAGGAGGGAATTAACGGAACGCGGATTGAGCTGTCGGATAACGGGCCGGGGTTTCCGCCGGAGGTGCTGGAGAAGCTGCAGGGCGGACTGCCGCTGGATCAGACCAAGGGCACACATATCGGCATTATGAACACACTGAAACGGCTGGAGTATCTCTATTACAATCTGGCCGGCGTTACTTTCACCAACCTCCCCGGCAGCGGCGCATGTGTCACTTTATACCTGCCCGATCTTCCGGAGCCTGCAGCAGAAAGGAAGTTAGATCTATGAATATTTTGCTGGTAGATGACGATTATTATGTAATTGCCGCCCTGCAGAAAAAAATCGACTGGCATCAGCTGGGCATCGAAACGGTATATACCGCGAACAATGTGGCCCAAGCGCGTGAAATTCTGGAGAAGCATCCCGTGCAGATTCTGATCTCCGACATTGAAATGCCGCAGGGCAGCGGCCTGGAGCTGCTGGCCTGGATCAGGGAGCAGAATCTCAGCGTCCAGGCGATCCTATTGACCAATTATGCCGATTTCAACTATGCCCAGAAGGCGATTGAGCTGCAAAGCTTCGAGTATTTCCTGAAGCCGATTGAGTTCGACAAGCTGATGCTGATCATCCAAAAAGCTGTCGCCCGCGCCAAGGAGCAGCAGATCAATGAGGAGGCGATTCTCGGGGGCTATTTCTGGCAGAAAAACCAGTCCAAAAACCTCGAGCATTTCTGGCGGAAGCTGGCCAGCGGCAGCACCTCCTCCCCGGTTAAGCAGGCGGAAATCAGCCGTGCTATCGAGGAGCAGAATCTGTCCTATCAGATGGGCGATCTCATCCAGCCTGTCCTGTTCAACGTCTTCCCCCATAACGGCAGCATGGGCAAGGAAGAGAAGGATTTGTTCGATTTCGCGCTGCTGAACGTGCTGTATGAGCTGCTGCAGCATCCCGGCTACACGGTCCAAAGCATTCTGGAGATAAAAGAGTACAACTGGATCGCCATTCTCAAATGGAACGAGCCGCCGCTGGACAATGCCCTGCTGCAGGCAACCGGGACCTCTTTTATCCAAAAGGCAGTGCCTTATCTGAAATGCGACGCCTGCTGTACGATCGGCCTGACGGGTGAGCTGCAGCAGGTCGGCAGCATCCTGAAGCAGCTGCTGAACATGGACGAGGAGCTGACGAGATGCCGGAACCAGACTTATCTGGTGGAGAACGATCTGCGTCAGCCGAAGTCCACGTATACTCCGCCGGATCTGGCCCAGCTTGAGGAGCTGCTGAACCAGAACAAGCTGGCTGTTTTTCTGGGGGAGGCTATCCGCTATCTGCGCTCCATGCTCAGCTACAAGTCGCTCGACACCCCGGTGCTCGGCCTGTTCCGGCTGGACATGGTGCAGCTGGTGTACTCTTTTCTCAAGCAAAAAGGCATCCAGGCCCACAAGCTCTACGCCGGCAAGGCCAATGACAAGCTGCTGCTCCACTCCCTGCGCTCGATTGAGGACATGGAGGAATACCTGAAGTATCTGGTTAACACCGCCATGGAGTACCGCGACTTCGCCGCACAGCCCAAATCGATTGCCGAGGAGATCAAGCAGTACATCCACGAGCACTACGGGGACGACCTGACCCGCAACGATCTGGCGGAAATCGTCTACCTCAATCCGGACTATCTGGCCCGGCTGTTCAAGCGCGAAACCGGCATCTCCCTCGGCAGCTATGTCATCCAGGTGCGCATCGCGGCTGCCAGACATCTGCTGGAAACGACCAACCTGTCCGTCTACACCATCGCCAGCAAAACCGGCTATTCCAACTACTCCTACTTCTCCAAGCTGTTCAAGCAGGAGGTCGGTTTGTCGCCAAATGAGTATAAGAAGGAGCAGCAAGTCCATCCTCTTAACTTAAGTCAATGAACGAATACATCCCCCGGTGTAAGATGAACTCATCACAGTGCAAAGGGGATTGTTCATGAATAACACATTGAGGGGATTAACGGATCAGCGGACAGCGGCTTTAACAGCGGGGACAGGATTATTGATCATGGCGCTCGTTGCCGCTTTTTCATACGGCTATGCCCATTCAGCACTTCTTACCGAAGGGAATGCCCATGCCACATTACAAAACTTGATGACGCATAAGAACCTCTTCCGCGCAGAGCTTGCCGGCTGGATCATCATTCTGATGCTCGATATTATCGTCGCCTGGTCGTGTTATCTTTTTCTGAAGCCAGTAAATCAGCCTTTGTCCCTGCTGGGTGCATGGCTGCGGCTTATTTATTCTGCTATCTTGGGCATCGCGGTAATGAATTTACTATATGTTCAGCTGCTGACAACAGGTACAGAGTATTCGCAGGGTTACACCTTGGCCCAATTGGGTGTACAAATCATGCTCTATTTAAAAGCATTTGATGCCATGTGGTCCGTCGGCTTAATTGTATTTGGCGGGCATCTGCTGATTTTGGGAATATTGGCGCTCCAAGCAGGTAATGTGCCGCGATGGATCGCTGTTTTGTTGCTGATTGCGTCAGCCGGATATATTCTCATCCATTTATGTAAACTCTTCTTACCGGAATATGAGGGTATCGGGAGAATCCTTGAGTATATCTTCATCATCCCTATGTCAGCGGGGGAACTCGGTTTGGGGATATGGCTGCTGTTCAGGGGAGGAAAAGTCCAGACACAAACCGGCTAAACATTAGCCGGAAGAAATTCTTTTCTTTATTCTGCTCAGTGACTCCGGACTCATGCCGAGATAACTGGCTAACTGATGCTGCGGGACCCGGCCGATTAAAGAAGGGCGCTTCATACATAACGTCTTGAAGCGTTCTTCAGGTGACGAAGCGATAAATGCGGCGAAATCCGCCTGTACCCGGCTAAAGTTGGCTTCAACCATTCTGCGGGTCATCGTCTCCAGTTGACTATACTTGGCATACATTTGCTGCTCCGTATCCATGCTCCCGATAACCATCACACAATCCTCAACACACACCAGGGTATAATCAGATGATTTATCTGTTTTGTGATAATTAAAATTGACGATGGCTTCCTCTTCGGTATAAAAATTCGAGGTAACCTCTCTTCCTGCTTCATCTACCGAATACTGTCTTACGCAGCCCCTCAGAATAAAGTAACAGTTACTGGTGACATCGCCCTGTCCAAAAAGCACGGCTCCCTTTTTAAATTCTTCGATCACGATTTCGTTTAAGATTGCCTGTTGTTCTGCTTCGCTGAGGGAGGTCAAAGCCGTCATATACTTGAGCAAGCTGTTTTTCATATGCGTCTTCCTCTTCGGACATTTTATAAGTGCTTAACGCTATTTTATGGTGGAAAGAGCCTTCTTTCAACGTTTATTCGTTCTCTAAGCTGTACTGATGAGGCTCGGGCATCTGGTGCACAGTTGGAAATTAGATTAGGTGGATTTTCTCCACTTATTTCCACTCTTTTTCTCATATTTTAATAATTAGGTGGGAAATCGCCACTTAATATAGCTCCAAACCCCCTCCAGGCACGAAAATCGTAAAATTAAGTTACCTTTTTCCAACTAGATTCTTCAAACAGGCTGTCGGACCGGGATTAGGTGTCGTTTTTCCACTTAGTTTGATCCTACTAAAAATTCCGGGAACCAGAATACCCAAATCAGCAGCCTAAGGAGAATGATCACCCCGCTGACAGCATTAAATAGCACAAGGGGGGCCTGTTGCGGTTCTAACTATAATAACCAGCATAGTCAGTTCTCCCTCCTGTTCTCGTCCCCGGCTATAACCCCTGCGTGATCTCAACTTCTCCTCTTGGAGTTCATAGCCCTCCAATAATAATATCCTGCTGCTCCCTCCCCTTAACAAGATGCCCTCCTAAGCATCCCGCTCCCGCACATACTCCGCAACCATCCGCTTGTTCTTCTCATCCAGCCGGAAGCCGATTCCGCGGAAGTTGATTACAGCACCGCCCATGCTCGCAGACAGTGCCACAATATCCTCATACGTAGCTACATTGCCGCCCCAGACGGTTTTATCGTAGCCTTTTTCAAATTCGGGCCAATCTGTGAATACCGGCAGCCACGGCTCCCCGTCCTCAACACCGAGGGAAGCAAACTGGATAACCGTTCCCTGCTGTAACGTCTTCTTCCCCAGCTCATCCGGAGCTGACGGCTGTTCCTCTTTAATCTGCATCGGGACCAGAAACCTTGCCTGAACGAGCTCATCCAGCATCCGGGCTTCCGCCGCCCGCAGAATCTGGCTTTTACCTGCATATTGCTGCCGGGAATACATGGTTTGAAAAAAGCTCAGCATCGCATGCTGCAGTCCCGGATTGCTTACAGGAATCTGGATCTCCGGCGTTCCGCTCCAATCCGGCGGCGGCAAAAGCTCATCCCTGGCAACTACAACCGTAAGCTGTCCGTTATCGATAAGAAGGTTACGGATACCTAGCAAATGAAGCTCTGCCAGCAGCCTGCGGATGTCCTCTCGGCCTAGCTTTTTCATTTCGAGCTGGATCAGCTGCTGCAGATAATAATCGGCCGCCTCCGCTGCGAATCTTTCCTCCGAGAACACCCATACTTGATCATTCGCCCCAATATAGGGATAATTCGTGTGGACATCATAGGCGATATATAGATTCTCCGCATTCAGAATAGCATTTTTAATAGCCTCATAAAGCCTCTGTTCATCCAGATGCTCCGCCCCAGGAACCCTGCCGTCCGCCAAATTACGGGCAGCTTGAAGCAAACCGATCAAATCCTGAATCGTAAGTCCTTCGCCAGCTTTCATCGACATCGCAGACACAGAATGAATACTACCTTCCAGCCCGCCGTTGTTCCGTTCATTGTTCATCTTCAGGTCTCCGTTTCATTTACAGGATATGGGTATCGCTTGTTATATTAATACACTAACCAAAGTCTGCTTACGCAGCATTCACCTTGTTGTTACATAGGTAAAAATAAAACAGCGGCCGCCAGGACAGGTTAGTGTCATTAGCGCCGCTGCCATGCGGGTTGTCTATTTCGTTATTTTCTTGCGGTAGGTATAGATATCCCCGCCGGATTTGCTGACATGATAAAAGGCTTCAAAGCCCCGCCCCAGCAGCTCTCCATCGGGTTTTCTCTTAAGGTCGTCGTCTCCGATACAGTCAATGATTACACCGCCGTTTTTGACCACTCTGGTCAGTTCAGCCAGCTCAAGGTCATAGTTGTCGCCTACGACATGCCCTGACATCACGATATCAAAGGTATTATCCTCATAGGGCAGACTATCTGCCGTACCGTCGAGAACCTTCACATTACGGATGTTTTCCCGCCTGATTTTGTCGCGCATGTACTCTCTCAGCCTGTCTGTAGGCTCACTGGCATAGACCTGTCTGGCCTGCTCCGCCGCCGCAAAAGCAAGCCGTCCGGTGCCGCTTCCCACATCCAGCACGAGAGCGTCTGTGAAATCTGCCAAATGAAGCAGATGCTGCTTATCCCAATCATAGATGTAATTACAATTCCGGTTCATGACTTCCGGGAAAGCGTACACCACCGAGGTTTCCATTGCATGAAGAACAAATATCTCGGCCTGGCGCACCTCATCAGCACTGAGCCCCTTTGCTGCAGAAGCAATGATCTGCTCAACATAAGGCTTACTCTCTGGACTCCTGTGAGCGAAGTACCAGGCAACTGCCGGATTATTGGCCAGCGCGGCTCCAAGGTTTTTTTCAAATTCGGCCCACTCCCGGTAATCCCGGCAGATCATCGCGATAATCCAGCGGTCCAGCAGCAGGAAGCTGTTAAAGGAAACTTCCTCAGCATTTATCCAGTTATATCTCATACACACCTCTCCTTGTACACATGCCTGGCGGCAGCTCTAGCTAGCCTCTTATCCATTATTTTACATAGGGGAAATAACTGCCTTCAAGGGAGAGTTTGATTATAATCGTCTATCTCATCAAAAGCGCGTACCGATCACCTCTGCCTTAGCTGTTCAAGCTTCCCCCGGTCGAAGCCCTTCACTACTAGCCACACTGCCAGACTCATTTCATACACGCCTACAGGCAGGGCAATCAATCCTTTTACCGCAGACATAGGCTCTACCACACCGAACATTTCTAACAGCCCGGCGATGAATACCAGTACAGCAGTAACCATGCCGAAAAGCGCCAAGGGTCTTGGGACGATGCCCGTTCTGAACAGCAGATAGCTGTAAATTACCGTATTCACACCCAGCATGAAATTGGGGCCCAGCATTGAAGTCCAGCGGTGAAAGGCCTGCAGCATATAGCCGAGCCCGTCAAGATTATTTACACTTTTCAGGCTGCCTGCCTCATAATGTACACTAAGCTGCAATAAACCCAGTATACTTACCACACCAATCGCAATCAGCACGGCCTCCATAAACCGGAAGCATACATAGGCGAGTGCCAGATGTTCATTCCAGCGGCGGAGATAAGGAAACAGCATGACTGCTGTACCTACTGCGGTCAGTACAAGCAGAAGATCGTTGATAACTCCGAGCAAAACCTTTGTCTGATATCCGTCTGCTACGGCCCTGTACCATTGCTCCGACAATACCGGTTCATATGAAATTACGGCGATGATTGAAGTAACGGCAGCAACGATATAAAAAATCCCGATAATGATTCCATTTCTTCTGTCCTGTGTCATATGCGCTTCCTCCTGTAAGTACACTTTCAATTTATTTCGGTTTTCATTTCAAAAGATGAAGCGGGGGTTACTATGGACCATTATGAAGTCATCGAGCGTGCATTAGTCCATATTGAGGACAATCTGGACCAGCCTTTGTCAGTAGAGTCAGTAGCGGACAGCTTCAACATGTCCAAATACTACTTTCACCGGCTTTTTACGGCCGTAACAGGCTCTTCCTTAAACAACTACATACTCTCCCGCAGATTGAACGCTTCCGTAGCGCTCATTCAATCCGGCGGATGTTCACTGACCGATATTGCGTATCAGCTTAATTTTGGAGCCCAGTCCTCCTTCACCCGCGCTTTTAAAAGACAATTCGGGATCGCTCCCAGTGCTCTAAAAGCGCAAGATGCGGACATCTCTCCAGTCCCTATTCCCCCGGTGGTCAAAAGACCCCTGAAAAACATCAACGGCGATGTTGTTACCGACTTTACCCTGACGGAGTTCGTATCGATCCGGGTAACGGGGATTGCCTTTGAAGTGGATCTTGCTGAAGATTACAAAACTCAGATCCGCTCGCACTCGGCACAGCTGCTGCAGGCTATTGATACCACGGTAAAAGGACCTTGCTATGTTATCTATTCCAATTGTCAGCCTGACTCCACCCGTTTCAAAGTGCTGTTCGGCATTCCGGCTGACCTCCGGCTTGACGGGCCATTTTACTTCACCATTGATGTACCACAGCTCTTCTGTGCCAGATTCCAATATTCCGGTGATCTTCTGGTTATTGGCGACGTCCTCAAAACGGATTATGCCAGATTTCTCAAGATTTCCCGTCAGGAAACCGAAGACTCCCATATCGAGCTCATCCAGGCGTTTGATGATGTCCACAATCTCCAATCCGCCTACCACATCTATGCACCTGTGAAAAAATTGCCGATTGATTCGGTGTCCTGACCCCTCCTGCCTGCTGTAGCCGTTGCTTTGCTAATTCCAAAGTAACACAGGCGCTAATGATCCACTTTTCAAATCTTGCTGTAATGACAAAAAGCCCTCTATCACTGCCGGAAAGGCAGGATGGAAGGCTTGCTCAGCTCCAAGAGACAGCATTCACTCATTTAATTGTTTATCTTCTTGCCCAGCCATTCTTGCTCCAGAATCCCCATCTCCCACAGATTCCAGAACTCGTTGCCGACTTTGCGCGCTTCCCGGAGCATCCCTTCTTTTGTAAACCCGGCTTTCTCGTAGCAGGCAATGGCCGCATGGTTAAAATCAAATACACCAAGGCTGACTCTGTGTACTTTCAGCTGTCCGAAAGCGATATCCAGAACCTGCCGGATCATCTGCTGTCCGATGCCAAGCCCCTGTAAATATTTGTTTCCTACGATTACCTTCCCTATTCTTCCTGATTGGTTTTCCGGGTCCGGCGTTAAACTGATATGCCCGATGACCTCTTTATTCTCCTCATACACCACCCGGTAGCTTAGTGTATCACTGTTGATATAATGCTCTAATTGCTGATCCGTTAAAGGGTAGCTGAACGTTTTCCCTCCCCACTGCACCATAAACTCCGGCGAATCAATCCAGTCAATCAATTGCCTACAATCACTGCGTTCGAACGGCTCCAGTCTGATCACAACGTTCCCTCCTCCACTCCCGGATTCAGCAGCTCCTCGACCTCCGGTATGTATGCTTTCAAAGCTTCAATCAGGCTGCATTCTCCATTTTCATTAAATAACGGCATATAACGGCCCCATTCCGCAAATATAGATTCGATTAGAACAAATCCAATATATCACATAAAAACCAAAGACCCTCCACTCTTTTTTAGAATGAAGGGTCCTTTCATTTGTCTATATCCCCAGCTCCCGCATCCGCAGCACAACCCGCTCCATCCGCGCCTCAAGCTCCGTTCCCCTGAATCTCGGCAGCTGCATTTCGCTTACGATCTGCCCGTCGCACATGAACAAGATACGCTCCGTCTTCGCCGCAATTCTGGCGTCATGGGTGACCAGCATTACCGCAGTCCCGGCCTCATTGATTTCGGCCAGCAGGCTCATGATGCCCTCGGCAGCCTCCTGGTTCAGCGCTCCGGTCGGCTCATCGCCAAACAGGATCTGCGGACTGCCCAGCAGCGCCCGGCAAATGCCTGCCCGCTGCAGCTGGCCGCCGGATACCTGGGTGATGTCCCGCTTTTCAAGGCCTTCAATGCCCGTCTTTTTCATAAGGGCTCTCGCCCGCTCCGTAATCTTCTTCACGTTCTTTCTATGATCACGCATCGCCGGAAGAATGATATTATCCAGCAGGTTCATATTCTTCAGCAGCGTCGGCTGCTGGAACACAAAGCCCATCCGTCTCCGGCGCAGGTCGGCCAGCTCATTCTCTTGAAGTGCACTAAGCTCCCTGCCGTCAAAAAATACCTTCCCGCTGTCCACCGTGTCCATTCCGCTCACCGCAAACAGCAGTGTCGATTTGCCCGAGCCCGATGGCCCCATCACCGACACGAACTCTCCCTCGTTAATGCTCACAGACACCCCGTTAAGCACCTTGCGGCGTTCTCCGCCGTGGCCGTAGACTTTTTCGATATGGTCAGCTGCTATAATCTTCTTCATGTTTCGGATCTACTCCTTAATATAGCCGGATATGGTGATCTTCCCCGTACCCGCTGTGCCGATTATAGTGGCGATAAGCACCGTGCCGGCCAGCAGCAGCGGACTGAGCAGGTATGCCGCAAGCGGATCAACCACGAACTTGAACGACGCTGCGCCGAACGAGCGGATAAGCGCACCTGACAATCCTTCGCCGAGTGTGTTGGCCAGTGCCGTCCCGAGTACAATTCCAATTACTAGCACAGCTGCCACGCGCGCAAAATACTGCACCCTGAGGTCTGCGTCTGTAAACCCGAGCGACTTCATGACGGCGATGAGATACCGGTCCTTGGCTACCAGCAGCCGTATAAACAGAACCGTAACCAGTACGCTGATCAACAGCATCATTACAATGGCAATGCGGGAGGCCGTACCGACTGAGCTTATGGTCGAGCCGAAGGTCTTCGTAACATACTCATCAACACCGGATACTTTGGCAAAAGAGAACCGGTCCGCATACTCCCCCGCTTTGCTGCCGACAAGCGCCTTATCCTCAAGCTCCGCATAAATAACGGACCACATCACGTCTGCAGACTGGCTGGCAAAAGCGGCCTTGGCCGTCTTCCCGCCGTTGGTAACGTCCGAGTAGGTACCGCATACCGTCAGCTCCAGCGTCTGTGCACCGGTCTTCAGCATAATAACATCACCGGGCTGTTTGCCGAGCTCTTCGGCGTTCATCACGGACAGGGCGATTTCATGGTCAGCCGCGGGCGCTCTGCCCTCGGCATATTTCACCGGGAAAATGGAATGGTCGCCAAGCTCAATCTTGAGCCTTTCCTCCGTGCCGTCCTCCCTCAGAGCAGTAAAGCTCTCCGTTGCAAGCACAGCATACCGGGATATAGAAGGGTCCTTCTCCATAAACGCAGCCACTTCTGCTGCTTTGGCGGCGACATTGTCCGTCTGCTGGATATCCAGGCGCAGATCGCTGTTGCCTACGCCCATGTAGGTAATGAAGCTTTTGGCAGAAATCGTGTTGTAAAGGTTCCGGGGTACAGTGATAACGAATGCGGCAATGATGATTACAGCAAGCATGGTCGCGTAGAGGCTTTTCCGGGCCAACACATCCTTGACTCCGAGAAAAACATTCGTGTTCAGCAGCCGGTTCGCACTCAGCCGCAGCTGCTTTGCTCCCCCGGATTTGTCCTGCACAGTGCCGAACCGTACTGCTTCTGCCGCAGAAATTCTCCGAAAACGTCCCAGCACCCCGTTCACATAGCCGGTAACGGCAAGGAACACAAGCACAACTCCGCCCAGTCCTAGCAGCAGGGTCAACGAAGCCTTTTCGTTTCCGCCCATATACAGCCGGATATTGTCCAGCAGCATACCCCTGAAGACGAGCGAAAGGGCATATCCGAGGACACAGCCGAGGGCAGCGATGCCCGCGTATTTGGCGAGATACAGCTTCTTGATGTCCGATACACGAAGTCCAATTGCTTTCATGACGCCGATTTCGCGGGTATCCCGCTCGATGGTGGCCAGCAAGGTAAACCGGATGCACATAAAGGCAATAGCTACAACCAGCAAGCTCACCAGCAGGATAATCGCAATCATCAGCCCGTCGGACATGGCATTGAGCATTTTGAACAGAGGGTAAGTAATCGTGGGGCCGCCCGCTTCAAGTCCTGCCGCGGTGTAATCATTTTTAAAGTCGCCAAGCATGGATAAATCCTTCAGCCTGAATTCAATCAGATACTCGGTGCTCCCGGAGGATTGGATAGCGGTGTAGTCGTGTTCGCTGACCAGAAATCTTTTGGAGGAGGCCAGCAGGGAGTTCATCTGGGAATCACGGAGAAAACCGGCCACGTTCAATTCTTTCCCGGCAATTACAGCCTTATCTCCAGCCTTGGCAGTTCCGTCCTTCATATAGGCGATTGGCACATACAGCTCACCGTCAGCCGGCGTGATCACCTTCCCGTCCAGGCCCAGCAGGTAGTCAAATTTGCCGCTCTGTGTGCTGAACCCGTTGTCCTGAACATTGTCCGCCAGCGACTTGCCGCCGATCACAATCCGCGCATTTTCCACATTTACAAATTCAAGCACCTGATAAGCTTCAACCTTACTGTTCTGCTCAGCAAACGCCTTTAACCGCACCCGGTCCAGCTCCCCTGAATGCATCTGCAGGAAATGCGGCGTTTTCGCCTGCATCATCAGCGTTTCAATAGCCCCCGTAAGATTAACGGTCAGGATGGCCGAAAGGGAAACAAGCATAGCGGCAGCGGTAACGAACAATAGAGTAGTCAATGTGATGAGCTTGCCGGCGCGCATGTCGCCCCGAATTATCCTGTAGAACATAGGTCACCTCCGGGTTCCAGCCTTTTAATGGATTTCAGGTTATACAGAATAATTGCAGCCGCACTCAGCAGCAGCCCGGCGAGGATGATCAGAAGCCCGATTCCCCTGCCGCTGCCTGTACCGGTTATCCGGCCCACACTGCCTGCAAGCAGTCCCCCGTCGGTCAAAAGCGGAGTGAACACATGGTCAGCGAGAACCCCGGAAAGCATATAAGCGGCAATGAAGCCCAGCTGCGAGACTAACCCGATCAGTGACCAGGCTCGGCCCTGCACCGCATTACTTATGTTCGTGCGCAGAAGATAATCCAGGCTGGTATTGGCAAACGGCAGGGTGGCAAAGAAGAAAAAGCCCGAAACGCCAAGCAAAACCACACTTTCCCGGAGCCCGAATACCGCCATGCACAGCCCTCCGCAGAACAGGGACAGCGCCAGAATCCTGACGAAATTCCTTTTGAGCGGGAGAATCCCGATGATGATACTGGATGCAAGCATCCCCAGTGCGATGACAGTCTCAAGCGTACCCAGTACAGCACTATCGGTAAAAGCCAGGATCATCGGCATCGACAGCGTCTCAATAAAGCCGAGGCAAAAGGTCATTACGGAGGTCATTATTACCAGCATAAGTACGCCTCTGCTTGCCGAAACCGCTCTCCAGCCTTCTTTTAGCTCACGGGTAAAGGACCCTGTCTCTTCTGACGGTTTGGAAGGAAGCCCCCTGCGCACAACAAGCGTTGAAGCAACGGTAACAATAAAAGTACAGATGTCGATGACCAGCAGCAGCTTCACATCCGACACCAGGAGCAGATAGCCGGCAAGCGCCGGGGAAATGAGGTATTTGGCCGAACCGGCCACCTGGACGAAGCCGCTCGCTCTGGTATACTGCTCCTCCGTCAGCAAATCCGTCACTGTAGCCTTATAAGCCGGATCAAGCAGCGAGGAGAACACGGAGCTTACCGTCACTCCCAGGCAGATCTGCCACAGCTCCGCTCCCCCGTTAAGCAGGCAGATCAAAATGTAGATGAGTCCGGTAGCGGACAGACTGTCGCCCAGCATCATTAATAATCTCCGGTCATAGCGGTCCGCAAGCACGCCGGCAACAGGACTTAATAAGAGGGAAGGCATGAAGGCAAGCAGAGTGACCAGGGCCATCGCAGATGCCTGCCCGGTCTGCTGATACAGGTAGACCCCCAGGCCGAACGCTGTAAGCCCGCTGCCAACCGCCGAAATCAGCTGTCCCGACCACAGCAGCAGAAATTTGACGAAGGCTTTTTGCGGATCACTCATTGCCCCGCTCATCTCCCCTGTCGCCGCCGAACGCCTGCATTACACTCATCAGGCTTCCTACCTCCGCTCCAAGCAACCGCTCCACATTGGCAATAAAGGCCAGAATACGCGACATGCGCACTTCTCCGGTCATCTCAACCATCTCCTCATCAAAAATGGTGTTCGCATAAATGATGATCATCTCCATGCTCTCATACGGGTACGGTGTGTTAAACACCCCCTGCTGGATGCCTTCACGGACAATGGGGGTCAGGATCGGCGGCACGCCGTTAACAATGATCTTCTGAATCTTCTGATGCATCAGCGCATTCTGCGGCCGGTGGATATGCTCCATAATCTCCCTGCTGCTCTCTCCGCCGTTACCGCTGCTGATGTTCATGGCCATAACGGCACGGAGAATACGTTCGACGACGGGAATGGTGGTGTCCAGAGCGATGGCCTGCGCCGCTCCCAGCATCTTGCTGCTGTAGCGCTCAATCAGCGCATCCATAATATCTTCCTTCGATTTGAAGTGATGATACAGCGTGCCCCGGGCAATCCCGACCTTGCTCAAAATATCGTTCGTGCTCGTTCCGTCGAACCCCTTCTGCCCGAACAGCTCATCGGCGGCGTCGAGGATTTCATTTCTGCGCGCTTCCGCTTCTTTTACGATTCTCATGGTTGGCTCCTTATTGGTAGGTGGGATAGTTAGATTCGAACAATTAACCATTACAGACCGACTGTCTGTCGGTTATATGGTAAATAATAACACATAGTTAGATGGAGGGGAAGGAGGAATATGCGGAGGCTTCGACTGATGCATACTTCAAAATCATTTAGTGCTCACGGAGCTCTTCAGTGCCATATACCGCCATTGTAATGCTCCAAACGCCCAAGTGTTCAAGTGCTAATACTGGTTTGACTGTATACCATGCAACTAAAACCGGCAAAAATCCGGGCCTGCACCATATAAGTGCACTCTGTACAATCAAATCAGCCCAAACTAACAAAACCGGGCTATTTGGGCAATTTTAAGTGTACAGAGTGCAGCTAATCCCGTTTCAGCAGGAAAAAGCGGCTTTTTAAGTGTATAAAGTGCAGCTATGTTATTTCTCTGGCGTGACCTCCCAATTTCTCCAGTACAACCGAGCACCAGCCCGTCCCGCATCATCCGCATACTCCCCCGTCTCAACTACAAGCCCCTCCACCCTGCGCTCAAACTCATCCGCCGGCAGCTGCTCGCCCAATATTCCCTCATACACCTGCTGCAGCTCCGGCAAGGTAAACTGCTCCGGCATCAGGTGCAGCGCGATATCGCTGTCCACTGTTAGCTTCCGCAGCCGTTCAATGGCACAGGCAATGATCTTGGCATGGTCAAAGGCGAGGCCGTCATTCAATTGTACGGTGTAGGCAGCTGACTTCGAGTTCAGCCTGGCCGTAACCGTCCGGCTTATAACAGCTTTCAGCTCTTCCCCTTCGTTACTGAGCTTCAGCTCATAGGTCCAGGTTTGGACGTATCCTTTATCCAGCCGCTCCTTATGCTCCGCCAGCTGGCGGTAGCTCACCTTGAACCAGGCAGCAACCTGGGCATCATCACCTGCCTGCACCTGCAGCCGTCCGCTGCTGAGCAGTGCCATATAGCTGCAGCTTATCACCCAGGTGCGCGGGTCCCGCCCGACATCAGAGAAGACTCCCAGCTGCTCCAGGTAAACGTCGTTCAAGCCGGTCTCCTCGCTCAGCTCCCGCGCAGCAGCCTGGTCTGCCGTCTCGTCCGGCTGGATAAAGCCGCCCGGCAGCGCCCATTTTCCGAGAAAGGGATGTCCTCCCCGGCGGATGAGCAGGAGGCGCAGCTCTTTTTCCGGAAAGCCGCTATCTTCCCCCTGTCCCGCATCCGCGACCGCAAAAATCACCATATCCGCCGCCACCGAAGGCCGTTCATAATCCCCTGCCCGGTATTGCTCCAAAAACTCGCGTTCTGTAAGTCCGTTACGATCCACCATTTCCACTGCCGCTGCCCCCTCATTCATCTATTACCACTACTATACCTGTCTGCCGAAATAGTTGCTATAAGGCGTGAATTTCGCCAGCACCTCATCCACCTTGCGCATCCGCTCCTCAAGACTCCCCCTAAGCGTGATATACGGAATCCGCCGAGCCTGTAAATCGGCAATGATCTGCTTGTGAAACACATGCCGCTTCTGATCCCCGCTGCGGTCCCACGTATCGTCATACGGAATATCGTCGTCGCACAGAAAAAACAGATCATACCGCTGCGCATTCTCCAGAGCAAGCCGGGTCAGCAGCTCCGGTGCCTGCCCGTGGTAATCCAGCGCATACATGTAAGTCGTAATCGCATTCGTATCAACAAATAGATAACGGTCCGCCGCAAGCAGCGCCTGCTCCTCCCGTTCTATATGACCGGCAGCAATTTCATCAAAAGCCTCAAGTCTGATTCTTCGGTCCACCTGATGCTCTGTCCAGTAATCGCGCCCGTATTCACTGGCATAAGCCGTCCGGTACCGCCGGGCCAGCGCTTCGGTAATGGTGGATTTGCCGGTGGACATTGCTCCGACAAAGACGACCTTCGTTATCAAATCCCGGTACACGAGATCACTGACATAATCCCGGTACTTATAAGGATCGGAGCGGACCATCGTGGCCGATACCGGCACCTTCACACGCGCTTCATCCACCCGCCGGTCTGCTGCACCCAGGGCGATGCTCATATGCTTGCCGTAGAACTCGCTGGAATAAAAGTGGGTCACCTGCTCGCCTTTTAACAGTCCCAGAATATATTGCTCCTCGCGGATCTCATGCTCCCTGTCGTTGGAATAGCCGTCCGGACCGTCCCAGGCCTCAATCACCCGGACCGCCGGATACAGCTTGCGGATCCAGCCCGCCCGGATGTGCAGCGGAATAGGCGATACCGCCGTTTCATAGATCACCACAATGAGCTCATCCACCTCCTGCAGCGCCGTTTCGATCATATACTGATGGCCTTTATGCAGCGGAGCGAATTTACCCAGTGTCAGTCCAAGTGTCTTCATGCCAGCGCCTCCTTCGCACCTTTGTTCCAGTTATAGTAGCCGTAAGCCGCGTTGAGCAGATAGGCACTCCACATGACGATCATCAGCGGGCCTTCGCTGCTCCCCTCCGATGTCCGGATTGTCCACAGCAGCACCGTGAACATATTCAGCACAATATAGACCAGCCACTGCTCCTTGAATCTGCGCACCATCAGGATCGTTGCAACGACCGACAATACAGTAGTCAGAGCATCAATATACGGCGAGTTCTGCCCCGGTATGAATGACAGGCCGTATCCCAGCAGCAGGAACCCGGAGATACAGACAGCTCCAACCAGAAGCATACCCTTAAACTCCATCTGCCGCATGGCCAGTTTACCGCCCTGAAAATTCTTACTCCACATGTAGAAGCCGGCAATGTTCATCGGGACAAAAAACAGCAGATTCAGCAGCACTTCCCCGAATAATCCGTTAACATAAGCCAGATACGCATAACCGAATGTATTATACATCCCGAACACGTAGCTCATCAGCTTTCCCTTCGCCGTAAGCACCACACACAGCACCCCGGTGATAAACACCGTAAAGCCAAAGAATGAGTCCTTGGACAAAAATGTAAAAAGTATCCCTATTGCTGAAAAGACGATCAGCCAGACGATTTCGAACCCCTTCCAGTTACCCGTAGCCTTACTCATGCTGCATCCCTCCATTTTCTCTGTTTATCCTGAGCCAACTCATATTAACTATTTGATAATTACATTTTGTTAATATCAATTTAACAGAGTCTCCGTCAGAATGCAAGGAGGATTTTCCAGTGCTTGTCCGTGACAGCCTGCTGGCAAAACAAAACGGCCCCCATCCCGGGAAAAACCGGAGGACGAAGGCCGCTTAACCTTTATATTCAGTTGTTCAGGTAGGCCCAGGACAGAAACACACAAAGGGCTGCAGCTCCAAAAAAGATAACAGCAGTCCGGGTATTAGACCTGAATCTGATCCCGTATGCCCCAAAAAAGATGGCGGCTGCTATTTTGGCAATACTCTGATAATACCCGTGATCCGCAAAAAACGAGCTGCTGAATACCACTGCAGCAAGCAAAGAAGCGATAATCAGAATCTTAAACCACAGAGGCTCCCACAAAAATTGTTTGTACATTCCGATAATCCTCTGCATCGAATAGCCAGCCCCCTTGTTATTTATGAATTTATTCCAGAATACCATCAAGGCCTTCGGGTGTCTCCTGTTTCTGAAGCGTTTATCCGGGAAGGTTATATACGTCTCCATAAGGAATATAAACATAACCATTATAAATATCGGAGTTGACCCAAATGGAGGCTATATCAGCAGAGGAAATGATCCTGGATGATCTAATAACAACCTTTCAACGTTTATTCGGTTTGAATGTAATTGAAACAACCTCAATAAAACGAGGCTGGTTAAACTTAAAATGGAAAGTTACGACTGAGGCAGGAGAGTTTTTACTTAAACAATACAACAAAGAAAGATATAAATTATTTAACCCTGAGGAGCTATTGTTTGCATTCACCCAGCAGATTAGATTGCATGACCAGGGTCTGGCGTGCCCCAGACTGTTATCCCGCAATGAAAGGATTTTGCTTGAATCGGATAATGGCGAGCTCTTCATGGTGATGGAATATTGCCAGGGCATATTAATTCCGCCGGGTAAGACCAATGCCCGCCAAATATACGATTTAGGCCGGGCAACAGGAAAAATGCACCGACTATTAAATGACGGAACTCTTGGCATCAAGAATAGTCCGCAATTTATTCCTCCAAGCCGCCAGGAGCGTTTAGCACATTGGAGCTTAGTCAGGGAAAAGACCAGGGAAGCCGATAAACCTCAGCTGCTTGCTGATATAGAAACTCAAATGAAGGCAACTGAAGAAATGGATATGGACATACTCGATTTCCTTCAAGCAGGATGGGCACATCGTGACCTTTGGGTGGATAATCTTTTATTTAATGACAACGGATTAAGGGCAATTCTGGATTTCGACCGGCTAAAGTATGACTATCCGCAACTTGATGTAGCCCGTGCTGTTATATCATGTGCCTTAGATGATCATTTAGATATCTCCCTGGCTTCGGCATTTATGGAAGGGTACAGCGAGGAACGGAACGTGGCAGAGGGCTATTTAACATATTCATTACAGTTATTGTGGTATATGGAAAGCACATGGTGGATTCATGCCAATATGAATCAGCATAGTGTACCGCCAGCCCGCTTCGCTAAGGAAATGATTTGGCTTGCTGAAAACCATAAAAACCTCCCTGCTTTATTAGGTGGTGTATACAAGCCTAAGCGAACCATACCATAGTCACTGACTTCGGTTCGATAACGGAGAATTAGACATAGAAACCCGGCCCTTCATTAAAGGAGATCGGGTTTCTTGTATAAACAGGCTTGTGCCCTTACCGGAGCCCGGAATGCATTACACCAGAAGCTCAGACTGCTCCATAATAATCCTTTTGCGCTTTGATCAGGCATTCCTCAAGCCCGCCAATGACAATATCCATCGGCACCGCAAGCATCAGATTCAGCGGCAGATCAAAATTCTCCACATGCATGCCGTCACTATACAGTCCTGTAACGGGATCTATCGAGGCCCCAAGCCGTTCACTCATACTCCGGCCATCCTCAATATACCCATACAGCTTTTTACCGAGCGCATATCCAAGCCCGCATTCAAATACCGTACCGGAATCCGGTTCAGCACCGCGAAAGGGGTTCAGATTGGCCATAACAAGTTCCGCTTCACGGATCAGGCCATCGTTAGCATAAAAGATCATTGCAGCCGTATCTCTTCGCCCCAGATTGTCGTAGTTCTCTTTATCCAGCGGAAAAAGCCCTTCAAACCCGTATTTGCGGCAGCTTTCCCGCATCCTCCGCCCTTCCTCTACCGCATCAGGACGGAATACGTGAAAGCCTGCCAAATATATGGCCGGAAGCCCGAACGCCTGCCAGGTCAGTGCAGAGGGATTGAGAGTCTGTCCCAGAACAGCCTGCTGCGCGGCTTCCTTGCTGCTGAATACATAGCTCTCTACATCAGCGGTGCCGCCGGACTCCCGGTTGACAGCCCTGACACTGCCATCGTAGGGATATTGCACATAAAACTTCTGCCCGCCAAAAATGCGAGACCTGCACCTGGCAACAACGCCTGCAATGACAATATATTGTTCAGCTTCCCCAGAGACCTGCTCTTCCACCTGATGCAACTCCTTTCGGACTACTTCTGCTCCAGCAGTGAAAATACCATCTCGCGGAACAATTCCAGGTCTGCCTCCAAACATACTTCCGCATTAGGCTCTTTGTTCAGTATTCCGTTCTGGTCAACCAGACTGTATCCTTTGGTCAGCTCACTTTTATGTTCGACATCAATATAAAAGCGGCTTGAACGTGCCATAACCCGGTTATCGATCGCCATAGCCACCGTAAGCGTATCCGGATGGGAGATTCTGCGCCCTCCGCCCCGCTTCAGCCCCAGTTCCATGCCTGTCTTCAGCACCTTCATATAAAAGCTAGCAAAGCTGGTGTCCATGGCCTCGATCTTGCGGAAATGCTCCTCCACCATCACCGGATTCCGCTGGCATACATCCCATCCGACCATCGTGAGATTAAAGCCGGCGTGAACAACAATATGAGCGGCCTCGGGATCCACGAGAAAATTAAACTCGGCTGCCGGACTGTCATTGCCCATGAAATTGTTCGCCCCGCCCATCACCCACAAATGCTTCAGCTTTCCGGCAATAGAAGGATCAAGTGAATAGGCCAGGGCCAGGTTGGTAAGCGGCGCCTGTGCAATCATCTCGATTTCCCCGGGGTACTCATTGATCAGACGGATGATGGCCAGCGCCGCATGCTCCTGCTCGGGCTTAAGTGCAGGCTCCGGGAAATTAGCTCCGCCCATTCCGTCCGAGCCATGAATATGCTCTGCAGTGAACAGCTCCCGCATCAGCGGCTTGGCCGCTCCGGGATAAACTTTAACATCCGGGCGTTCCGCGATCTCCAGTGTGGTCAGCGCATTGCGTGTGCACAGCGGCAGGGGAACATTTCCCGCTACAGTTGTAATCGCTTTGACTTCCACATCCGGCCAGCGGAGCGCCAGCAGCAGTGCCGTACAATCATCGCCGGCAGTATCGGTATCTATCATAAGAATTTTACGGCTACTCATTTCTCACACTCCTGTTGATGATGTCATCCTGCACCAGAGATATCCTATATTCCCGCTCTGACAGCTACGCGGGGCAGCGCCCTGCCGCTTTCGTAAAGAATCTTCTCTTCATCCATCGTCAGGATCTGACGGTCCTTCATTACGACTTCTCCGTTGATAATGGAATCGCGGACATCACTGCCGTTCACAGATTCCACAATGGTAGGGATCATCCGGTGAGTCGGACTGATATGAGGCTGATTGATATCAATCAGGATCAGGTCCGCTTTTTTGCCGATCTCAATCGTGCCGATCTGATCTTCGATCTGCAGTGCCTGTGCGCCGCCGCTCGTAGCCATCCGGATCAGCTCATGCGCCGGAATAACGACCGGATCAAAAATCGGCAATCCCCAGAAGGCGTGAAGTCCGGAACGGAATACACGCATTTCATCAAACAGGCTGAGGCTTGAGCCTGCCGCCCCGTCGCTGCCCATTCCGATGGACAGCCCCTGCTGCATCAGCGTAGGCGTTTTTGGAAAGCCATGACTGCCGAAATTGCTTCTCGGACAGTGGACGACCTTGACGCCGCGCTCCTTCATCAGGGCAATCTCGCCATCGGAGAGAACAACATTGTGCGCTGCCAGCATATTAGGGCCGAGCGCACCGAACTGGTCGAACACCTCTGCAGGCCTCTTCTGGTAATTCTGCAGACAGTAGCTGACCTCATCCCGGTGTTCGGCGAGGTGAACATGCAGCCCGGCATTATACTCTCTGGCCTTGTCTGCCATTAAAGTGATCAAGGCAGGTGTACTTGTCATGACCTGCCGCAGCGCAAACCAGATACGCAGCCGCCCTTCACCCGCACCATTATAGGCGCGGTACAGCTCCTCGATCCGCGAAGCGGCCTCCTTCGGCGATGATGCCAGCATGGATTCAGGTATGAACGGGCCTGTGTCCATAGTCGAACAGGTAATTGCCGCCCTGAGTCCCGATTCGATTGTCGCTTCGGCCACCTTGTGCATATGTACCCCGCCGGACTCGGCAAAGGAGGTTGTGCCTGATTTCAGCATCTCCAGACAGCTTACCTGTGCACCCAGGTAAGTATCCTCTTCACTGAGGCTGCTCTCGAACGGCACAAGAATCCGCGACCAGATCATCGGATATTCGCCAAGAGTCCGGCCCCGCAGGAATTGCTGGCAGGTATGCGTATGGGCATCCACCAGCCCGGGCATAAGCAGCTTGCCCCTGCCCTCAAGGACCTCCTTCGGCTCATACTTGTCCTTGATGTCTTCAGCCTTGCCAATCGCGATAATCAAGGTATCCCGGATGGCTACGGACTGGTTGTCCAGAATATCGAATTCAGGTGTCATGAGGCTGCAATCTGTAATTAATAAATCTGCCGGTTCTCTCATAAGGAATCCCTTTCTTGTTCAGAATATGGTGCTTTCATCAGGACTTGCTTACTTCACTCCGCCTTCCGTCAGGCCTTGAACAATATATTTCTGGAAATACAGCACCAGCACCAGAACAGGAATGCAGGAGATTACCCCGGCCGGGAACATCAGCTCATAGGCAATGCGGTCCTGGCCGATAAATTCGGAAATACGGGACGGAAGCGTTCTGCTCCCGGAATCGGTAAGGACGGAAGCGAGCAAAAATTCATTCCACGCTCCGATGAAGACAAATACTCCGGTGGCCGTTAGGCCCGTTGCTGACAACGGCAGCATAATCCTGAAGATGGATTGCAGCCGGGTACAGCCGTCTATCCGGGAAGCCTCCTCGATTTCATGCGGCAGAGACTGCAGAAAGGAGTAATACATCCACACCACATAAGGCAGCGAAAAGGTAATGTACGCCAGCACCAGGCCTTGAAAGCTGTACAGCAAGCCGGTCATCCGCATCAAGATAAACAACGGAATCAGCAAAGCCATCTGCGGCAGCATCTGTGAGCCGAGTATCGTCAGAAATACAGTCTTTCTGCCGGGAAACTTCAGCCTTGCGAACACATAGGAAGCGAACACGCCCAGAACGAGTGACAGCAGGGTGGTAAACCCGGCAACGATCAGACTGTTCCATACCGCCGTCATAAACGAACCGTTCTCAAAGAGGTTGGCATAATATTTAAACGTAAGCTTCTCCGGGATGATGACAGGCGGGCGCGACAGCAGTTCTACAGGCAGCTTCACGCTGGACAGCACCAGCCACAGAAAGGGAAAGAGCACATATAACATCAGACTGAGCGAAATGCCCCGAACCAGAATGCCTTTAACAGCACGCCGGAGGGTACGTCTGGGCGTTGCCGTGATATTCATATTCCGTACCTCCTTGTTAATAGCTGTGCAGCGCCGTTATTTCCCGATAATCTTCAGCACGTTGGCTTCGGCAGCCTTCAGCGCTTCTTCAGGAGTTTCCCGCCCGGCAACGGCAGCCGAAATATGTCTGGACACTTCAGTGGAAATCGCCGCGGCCTTTTCATGCTTGAACATTCCGTAAGGGTACTCCATTTGCTCCGCTACAGAAGCAAAATGAGGGTTCGCTTCCTGCACCTCAGCATCCTGGAGCGCCACATTATCCGCAGGAATCCGTCCTATCCCGATTGCCATTGCTTTTTCCTGTTCCGTAGAGGTTACGAATTTGATGTATTCCATCGCCTGCTCCTTGTTCTTCGAGCCTGCCGGAATCGCAAGGCCGCCTGTCTCGGCATAGGAGGCAGTCTTAAGCTCGGCTCCCGGCACCAGGGCTACCCCAACCTGTCCTGTAATCTTGGAGGTTTCCGGATTGTTGGCCAAAGGATAGGTATGCGGGGCATTCATCATCATGGCAATCGTCCCCTGTGCAAAAGCATCTGCCAATGGCGCAGTACTGTCATACTGCACAGATTGCGGACTGATGATCTTGTCTTTCAAATTCATATCCGCCATGAACTGCAGCGCCCGCACCCCCTCCGGACTGTTGAAGGTCGGCAGATCCTGCTCCTCATCCCAAAATTCCCCGCCCTCTGCCCGCAGATGAACTATAAACGGTGTATAGGAGAAGGTTTCGCCCCAAGGCTCGGCATAAGGCGTTATTCCCTTGGCTTTCAGCTTCTCGGCAACAGCGGTGAACTCGGTCCAGGTTGCCGGCGGATTCTCTATGCCTGCCTCGGCAAACAGCGCCTTGTTGTAGTAGAACTGCCATGGCCACAGGTAGCGGGGGAATCCATAGATCTGTCCGCCATTCATCATCGGAGCAAAGTAGCTGTCGGAAATGTTAGCTTTCATATCTTCTGTAATGAGATCATCCAGCGGGGTAAGGAAGCCTTTCGGGGCAAATTCTGCTACAAAATCATCACGGACATGCACAATGTCATATTCCGTGCTTCCGCCGGCGAAGGCTGTGGCCAGCTTGTCATGCTGCTCGGTAAAGTTCACCACTTCATAATTGACTTTAATGCCGGTGACCTGCTCAAATTCCTTAGCCTGATCCTGCCAGAACTGGTCTCCGACATACAAAACGGTAATCTCCCCTTTATCACCGCCATCCGCTGCGCCTGCTTCTTCGTTATCTCCGGCATTTGATCCGCTGCAGCCCGAAACCACCGTAACCAATGCCAATCCTGCAATTGCCGGGAATTTCTTCAGTTTCCGCCATTCCTTTTTCATCCTGCAATCTCCTCCCGTATCCATAAATTCTTGATTAATTCTCTACTTTCAGTGTTTTCATATAGAAAAAGGTGAATATCAGAGTCAAAATCGTAATGCAGTAGCTGATGGCGGCTCCATAGCCGAGGTCGAAGTTGCGGAATGCCTGTTCATAGGCGAATACGTTAAGGGTCATGGTGCTGTCCTGCGGCCCGCCTTTGGTAAGCAGCCAGATCAGGTCGAACACCCGTAAGGTCCACATCGTCTCAATGACGAGCAGAACCATGATGACAGGTTTGATATGAGGCAAAATGATATGATAGAAAGCGGTTATCGGGCCGCCGCCGTCCACTTTGGACGCTTCGTGCAGCTCTCTGGGGATGGATTGCATGGCTGCCAGCAGCAGCAAGGCCACATAGGGGACACTTTTCCATATGTCCGCGAATAACACTGCCGACATGGCCGTATGTACGTTGACCAGCCACATCTGATATTCATCAATAAAGCCAAGTCTCAGCAGGATCTCGTTAAAGATGCCGTAATCTCCGCTGTACATCCATTGCCACATCAGGGAATTGACTACATTGGAGAGCGCCCAGGGAATCAGGAAGATCCGTTTGAAAAAACCTGCCCCCCATACCCCGAAATATATGGTCAGTGAAATGCCGAAGGCGATTGCCAGCGTAGCTACGACCTTGGTGACAGTGAAAAATACTGTGTTGGAGAGCACATCCGGAAAACGGGCGTCACGCAGAAGCTGCATGTAATTGCTGAGTCCGACAAACTCATAGGTCATGCTGCCTTGAGTAAAAGCGACCTTGCTGAAGGAGATGAACAGCGCGTACAGCATCGGCACAATTACTGTTAACAAAATAAGTGTCAGCGTAGGCAGTAAATACAGATAGGCTGTAGAAGCATCACTCAGACGATCCAGCCTGTCCAGCAGCCCGCCTTTCCGCAGCCCTCCATCCTTCTTCTCCTGTTCCCGGCCTCGTCCAAAAATCATCAGAAAACGGTTTGCCTTCTCCATATGTCCTCCTTCCTGCTGCAGCCCCTGTATCCTCCGGGAGCAGTTCTAAACTTCCGCGATCCGGGCCTCATAAACCCACTTGGAGCCTAATTTCAAGGAAATCGTCTGGGCAGCCTGTCTGCAGCATTCATGACATTTCTCCATCTTGTCCTCCATCCGGAACTGGGGGCCAAGCACGGATATCGAGGCCACAACCTGGTTCTCATGATTTCTTACAGGAAAGGCAATGCCTACCGAGCCCATATCCACTTCCTGAAAAGTCCAGCTGTAGTCCTGCTTGCGGATTTGGGCGAGGGCTTCGCGGAGGGTATCCGGGTCGGTCTCCGTGAAAGGGGAAAATGCATGGAGGCCGGCGGCAATGATCTCCTCCTGCTCCTGTTCCTGTAAAAAGGCCATCAGCAGCTTGGTCGGGGCTCCGCCGTAGAGCGGCACTCTCTTTCCGAGCTGGGAGGTTGATTTGATCGACTCGTGGCTCTCGAATTTCTCAATACATACCCCGGAGTGTCCGTCCACCACCGTCAATAACACGGTTTCCCCGGTTTGTTCGGCCAGCGTTTTCAGCTCCGGCTTGGACAAGGTCCGAAGGTTCATACCGCGGGCCACCACCATACCCAGCTCGAACAGCTTCAGGCCTAGGGAATATTTTTTGTTCACCGGATTCTGGGTAACATATCCGCGCTCCTCCAGAGTGGAGAGCATGCGGTGAACCACACTTTTATAACAGTCCAGCTCTTCGCTCAGTTCTGTTACTCCCCATTCCGGCTTGGCATCAGTAAAGCATTCGAGCAGCAACAGCATCCGGTGCGCTGTCTCCAGCTTGGGCTTCGTTTTTGGCTTGGATTCTGATTCCATCTGCAACCACCTCTCCATCGTTTAATTGTTCTGATTTTCGGAACATCGTTCTTTTTTGTGATCAAAAAAAATGTAAACTAAATCAAGTGTCACATAATATCACATTTTGTAGTTATTTCGGTTATTTACCGTCCGATTTATTCATAATTATAGCAAGGAATAAACACTTTGCAAGCTTAAAATTTTAAATTTCTTAATTTATGTTATTTATAATAACACAAACATAACATATAGTGACTCCAATATCATAGCAGATAGCTTTTCAGCGAAAGGCTAGGAGCAGATATTATTCTTTCCCATTTAAGCTTCTTCCCTTTGCTTATCTCAAATACATACAAAATATTTAGACAATAAAAAAAATAAAGAGCAGGCAGGTTAGTGAAACCGCGCAGTTGCTCTGACGTATGATCATTATTCAATTCCCAACACGGCTCATGCGGAGGTGAACCTGACTGGAGCATTTTTATGACTTGGTTCAACTGGCATTCTCAATCGCACTCTTCTCTTCCTTAGTTTTACTTCCATTCGCCTGTTTTTCTGCACAGAAGATACACTGGAGTCATGAAACTGCTGCAGCCCGTTCAGCCTGGTATGCAGCTGTCAGACTGCCTCAGGTAAGCAGTATTCAGCGCTGGATCATACGTATCGCCAGACGAAGAAAAGCACCTGATGAAGACGACAATGGTCCTTCCCCACATTGATATCCATTCATTCAATCAGGGAGGACAGCGATGAAAAAGATTGTATTGCTCCAAAAATGGGCCAAGCCCATTCTCGTCATGCTGATTGGAGTTCTCCCGGTCATTGTGCTCAGCGGATGCTCGGCGGCATCCCCATCAGACCCGATTAATGCTGATTCAGCAGGAATATTTAATCACTTTTTGATTTATCCCTTTTCGGTCATGATCAAATTCTTCGCCGATGCACTTCACGGAAACTACGGATTATCGATCGTGCTGATGACCTTCATCATCAGACTTGCGATCATGCCGCTCATGATGAATCAAGCCAGAAAGCAAACGGACATGAAAGAAAAGATGGCCGTCCTGCAGCCGGAATTAGCTGCACTTAACGAGAAGTATAACAACGATAGTAGTGCGGATGCCAAAAAACAGCAGCAGGCCGAAATGCTGCAGCTGTACCAGAAGCATCAATTTAACCCCCTGAACCTGGGGTGTTTACCGATGCTCCTTCAATGGCCGATTACGCTTGCATTTTATTACGCCATCCGCCGCACTCCGGAGATTGCAGCTCACGATTTTCTGTGGTTTAGCCTGGGGCAACCAGATCTGATTTTGCCGCTTGTTGCCGCTGCGGTGTACTACGTTCAGTTCCGCGTGTCCCAATCCGCTTCAGCGCAGATTCAGCAAAATCAAAATAAACAAATGGCATTCCTCGGATTGTTGTCACCGGTGATGATGGGCATATTTTCCTTTCAGATGCCCGCTGCGTTACCGCTATATTGGGCCGTTGGCGGCATGTTCATTATCGTGCAAACGATCATACTGAATAAAATGTATGCTAAGCCAAATGCAGCAAGTAAAAACCGGCCTGCCGGTGCAGAAGATTTATAGAATTGAATTACTGCCGGCAGATTAAAACCTCTCTTGGAAGCGAACGTGAGTTAACCGCTTCTTAAGAGAGGTTTTTTAAATTTTATAGTTGACCAGGTCAACTATATTTCATATTCCTGTCCCTGGCAGCCGCTGCTTTGCATTCAAGGCCCACCTGTATTACTCAGTGCTGTACTTTATTTCATAGCTGCCCTTGGCACCTTTCCCCGTGATTTCAAATTTATACTTTCCATCCTTGTCTACTTCAATCTCCTCGCTTCCAGACTCGCCCGTGCCCAGTTCCTTGACCAGCTGGCCATCGGGATCGTACAGCTTTATCGTCAGCTCCCCTTTTTCCACCTTGGACCGGTAGTCCACAACAAGGGTGTCCCCGCTCTTCAGCTTAACCTTCTTCTCATCTGTACCGGTGAACAGCCTATATGAAGCTTTCACTTTAGAACCGAAATCCGAACCCACGTACATTATTTTTTTATCACAGGCGGCCAGCAGCATTGCAATCACCAGCACCAGCATTCCCGTTACAATCCATTTCTTGTTCATCTCTTTTGACACTTCCTTATGGGTGAATTAAGTTGCCGCAATGAGGACACTGCACAGGCTTTGTTCCCGGATCAGCCGCTGCAGGAATATGCTGCCGCCTGCGGGCAAACAGATAAAGCAGCAGTCCGATAAAATTGGGAATATAGATGACGGCAAGCATCCACAGCCAGGGATTCATTTTTCTCCTGCAGGCATCCTTATAAATGAACACGGCGATCAATACATTCAATGCTATATATAGCAGCGTCAGACCTGCAATCACAAAAATCCATCCATCGCCGTCTCCAAAAACTTCATACATAGAAGGAGCCATTACAATGAAAAAAGCGATAAATCCCAATACAACAACTGTCGTCAGCACCCAAAAAATCCACTTTTCCAGCTCTATCCGGTTTTTCATAGTACTCCTTTCCCGAAATGGTATCGTTCCTTTAATTTAATTAGCCGATGTCTCCAAAGAATTTGCGGTTAGGTTATAAACCAGAAGCGCTACGGCAATGGCTTGAAACAGTGCAAAGACAAGCAGTATCCCTATTTTCCAGAGCAACAAGAGCGGGCCGGCCAGCAGAATAAACGCAAAAGTCAGTGCTACAATGATATTCAGAGCAGTTGCGCATATCAGTAAGCCGATAGGCTGACTCTCACCCAGCTTCCGCAGTGTGCCGGCGGTTAAATGAGGCGGTGCGGCCACAGGTGCGTTGAAGTATTCTTTTAACAGCTGTTCATTTTCCATTGGCTCATTCATTCCCTCGCTCCCCCATTGCTGCTTTAAGCAGCTTTTTTCCCTGATTCAGTCTGGATTTTACCGTCCCCAGCGGAACATCCAGCACCTCTCCGATACTTTCATAGCTGAATTCTTCATAATAAAACAAAATCAATGGGGCAAGATAACGCTTGGGCAGTGTTCGCAGACATTGCTCCAGGTTAAGAACCTCTTCTTTTTTCATCAAAAAGTCTTCTGTTAACGGTGCAGCATCCCTGGTTTCCTTAAACCTGCTGCTTTCGTCGGTCCAGGCCAGCGTCAGGCGCTCACGCAGCTTTTTCCATTTTCGGTACCGGTCTTTATGTATATTCAGGGTCACCTGGAACAGCCAGGCTTTAAACGGCCGCTCCGGATCATACTTCTCCAGCTTACGGAGTACACGCACCCACACCTCCTGAAACAAATCTTCTGCCTCCTGCTTTTCCAGGGAAAGATGATAGCAAAACCGGAATAAACTATCCCTGTACCTGTTGATCAGATGCTCAAGAGCCTCCTGCCGACCGGATCTATAGCTTTCAATAAGCTGTCTGTCGCTAATCATTCTCTCCCTCCGTCTGCTCTGTCATCTTACATTACGAATGATACGGAGACTTTGTTCGATATTTCACAAGAAAATAGGAAGCCGGCCAAATTGTTCAAACATTCTACACAATTATCAGAGCTGCTGCAGGGTAATTTATTATTGGATAACTATGGTTTCCTGTCTGTCCTCTTATGAAAGATGAACGACTTGTGAAATTCACAACGTGCGCTTGACAAATAATAATTTCTAGATGATAATTATTATCAATAAAGAACTGCTATACAAGGATGGCCTACAAGCCCGCTCTTGTGCAGAAAAACAATTTTAGGAGGAAAATAAAAATGTCTCTGATTGGAAAAGAAGTCCTGCCGTTTAAAGCGTCCGCCTACCACAATGGAAGTTTCATCGAAGTATCCGAAGCTAATTTAAAAGGTAAATGGAGCGTAGTCTGCTTCTACCCTGCGGATTTCACCTTCGTATGCCCTACTGAGCTGGAAGACCTGCAGAACGAATACGAAACGTTGAAGAGCCTGGGTGTTGAAGTGTACTCCGTTTCCACCGATACCCACTTTACACATAAAGCATGGCACGATAGCTCCGAAGCCATCGGCAAGATCACATACATCATGATTGGCGACCCGTCCCACACCATCTCCCGCAACTTCGACGTTCTGATTGAAGAAGCCGGTATGGCTGACCGCGGAACCTTCATCATTGACCCTGACGGCGTAATTCAGGCTATCGAAATCAACGCTGACGGCATCGGCCGCGATGCCAGCATTCTCGTCAACAAGATCAAAGCTGCACAATATGTGCGCAACAACCCAGGTGAAGTATGCCCGGCCAAATGGCAGGAAGGCAGCACAACCCTTAAGCCAAGCCTTGACCTCGTAGGCAAAATCTAAGGAGCGGATGAATTATGGCGCTTGATGCGGATATCAAAGCACAATTAGCGCAGTATCTTCAGCTCATGGAGGGCGAGGTACTGCTGAAGGTCAGCGCCGGAGACGACAGCGTTTCGCAAGAAACGCTGTCTCTGGTGAATGAGCTGGCTGAAATGTCGGCCAATATCAAAGTAGAACATACCACACTTCCGCGCACGCCAAGCTTCAGCGTTAACCGCCCGGGTGAAGATACCGGCGTTACCTTTGCTGGCGTACCGCTCGGCCACGAATTCACCTCTCTGGTACTTGCCCTGCTGCAGGTAAGCGGCAGAGCTCCGAAGGCGGAGCAGGCAACCATTGATCAAATCAAGGACCTCAAGGGTGAATACCACTTCGAGACCTACATCAGCTTAACCTGCCACAACTGTCCTGATGTGGTGCAGGCGCTTAACCTGATGAGCGTACTTAACAGCGGCGTAACCAGCACAATGATCGACGGTGCCGCCTTCAAGAGCGAAGTTGAGAGCAAGGATGTTATGGCAGTGCCGTCCGTTTACCTGAACGGCGAGTTCTTTGGCAGCGGCCGGATGACCGCTGAAGAAATCCTCGCCAAGCTGGGTACCGGCCCGGATGCTTCCGAATTATCCGACAAGGCACCGTATGATGTGCTGGTTGTCGGCGGTGGTCCTGCCGGCGCGAGTGCGGCTATCTATGCCGCCCGTAAAGGGATCCGCACCGGTATCGTCGCTGAGCGCTTCGGCGGCCAGGTCATGGAGACGATGGGCATCGAGAACTTCATCGGTACGAAGTACACCGAAGGTCCGAAGCTCGCAGCGAGCCTGGAAGAGCATGTGAAGGAATACGAGATCGATGTGATGAAGACCCTGCGCGCCAAGCGCCTGGAGAAAAAGGAGCTCATCGAAATCGAGCTGGAGAACGGCGCCGTGCTGAAGAGCAAGACGGTCATTCTCTCCACTGGCGCACGCTGGCGCAATGTGGGTGTTCCCGGCGAAGCCGAGTTCAAGAACAAAGGCGTGGCGTACTGCCCGCACTGTGACGGCCCGCTCTTCGCCGGCAAGCATGTTGCTGTCATCGGCGGCGGCAACTCCGGTATCGAAGCGGCGATTGACCTGGCGGGTATCGTCAGCCATGTAACCGTTCTGGAATTCATGCCTGAGCTGAAGGCAGACTCTGTGCTTCAAAAGCGTCTGTACAGCCTGCCTAACGTAACCGTGCATAAGAACGTTCAGACCAAGGAAATTACCGGCACCGACAAGGTGAACGGCATTACTTATATCGAACGCGACACCGGTACGGAGCAGCATGTCGAGCTGGAAGGTGTGTTCGTCCAGATCGGCCTGGTGCCGAACACCGACTGGCTGGCCGAGACACTGGAACGCACCCGCTTCGGCGAGATCATCGTCGACAACCATGGCGCAACCAGCATCCCGGGCGTGTTCGCCGCAGGCGACTGCACCAACAGCCCTTTCAAACAGATCATCATCTCCATGGGCTCCGGCGCTACCGCCGCCCTGGGAGCATTCGATTATCTGATCCGCAATTAATCCGGCATTATAAATAACCGGTTCAGCTGTCTACCCCCATGGGCAGCTGAACCGGTTTTTATATGTTTAGCCTTTTTGTGGTCTGACATCCTCTCTATATCAAGCCACTCAAAACGCTCTCCTCCCCCTCCGTTGCATACGAATATTATCATAAATACTAGATCGTTTAGATATAGTGAAAGTGATTGAAGTCACTCTAAGTCATATTAAGGGATGTGGAATATAGAGTTCCTCTAAGCTTGCTATTTCTTCAGCACTCAGCTGAATTTCCAGCGAAGAAACAGATTCTTCAAGATGGCTGATCCGGGTAGCCCCGATGACCGGAGCTGTAATTCCTTCCTTTTGAAGCAGCCATGCAAGCGCAACCTGAGCACGCCCAATTCCCCGCTTAGCTGCAACTTCCGCTACTCTCTCAGCGACTCTACGGTCTCCTTCCTCCGTATTAATAAACATTGCTCTTGCAATCTGATCCTTCTCCGACCTTGGCGTGGTCTGATCCCAGTCTCTGGTTAAACGGCCTGCGGCCAGCGGCAGATACGGCGTGACGCCAACGCCCTGGTCTTTACAGAGCGGAAGCATTTCTCTTTCTTCCTCCCGGTACAGCAGATTCAGCCTGTTCTCCATCGCTATAAACCGTGTCCAGCCATTAAGCTCCGCGGTATGCTGAGCTTTCGCGAACTGCCATGCCAGCATGGAGGAGGCGCCCAGATATCTGACCTTGCCTGCCTTAACTAAATCGTGCAAGGCTTCCATCGTTTCTTCAATTGGTGTAGCAGAGTCCCAGCGATGGATCTGATATAGATCAATGTAATCTGTTCCGAGCCTTCTGAGACTGTGGTCCACCTCGGTCATGACCGCTTTACGGGAAAGTCCCATTGCATTCGGCCCCTTACGCATCGGTACGAAAACCTTTGTAGCAATAACAACTTGGTCACGGCGGGTGAAATCCTTTAAAGCACGTCCAAGAATTTCTTCACTGGTTCCGTCGGAATACATATTTGCAGTACTAAAGAAGTTAATTCCCAGCTCAACTGCCTGCTTAATAACCGGCCTGCTCTCCTCTTCCTTTAGTGACCATGGGGTATTTCCGCGTTCCGGCACCCCGAAACCCATGGTTCCAAGGCTAAGCCTCGATACCTCTAATCCGCTTCGTCCAAGCTTTACATATTCCATTGAACCCTACACTTCCTTTCGTATTGTAACTGTTAAACTCCACACGAGTTGACGTATCAACCTATAGAGCAAACCTTTCCGAGGTTGACATGTCAACTCACTAGATCACTTTACCACCTTGTTGTTGACACGTCAACCATGATATTATATCCTCATGGACAATATGAGCGAGCTTAATGAAGATGAGATGCAAATATGGAATATGTGGAAAGGCTCTTTTAAACGTGTTTTCGGCCGCGTTGTAAAAGAAATGTCTGATCATACCGGACTATCAGAGGGTGATTTCGGAGTATTGGACAGGTTAGTTCAGTTTGGGAACGGCAAGCTGCGGCAACAGGAGTTAGCTGACTCAATGGACTGGGATAAAAGCCGTCTGTCCCATCATTTAACGCGTATGGAGAAGCGCGGTCTGGTTCTGAGGAAACCTTCTGACACGGACCGGGGTGTACAGGTTATGATTACGTCTGCCGGAAAGTCAGCACTGGCTGAAGCCCTGCCCATCGTTTCAAAGGCTATACGAAGACATTTTCTGGATCTGATAACCGACCAGGACATCGAGTCGATTGCACGACTGGCAGATAAAACAAAAAATCCTTAACCGCTGAGCTCAGCAGCTGCTGAAAACGATTAATACCCCTTCGCCAGAACTAGCGGAGGGGTATTGCCTGTATACTATTAAGTCACAACCCCAAAAACAACCGTTCTCCCGCATTCTTCAAATACCTGTACATCCCCGCACACAATCCTGCCAGTATGATTCCGGCCCCGAGCATAATTACCCTGCCGTCCACACTGGTCAGCACAAACGACAATCCGGCCGGAATAATCAGGCTGATAAAACCCAGCAGCATCGCCACCAGCACTGCAGCACTTTGTTTGACGACCTGGACCTCATTGGTCCACTCCAGCTTGGGCAGCTTCAGATTAACGATAATGCCCATCAATGCGGTATAGCAGGCATAGATAACAGGGATCATGAACAACAGCAGGCTGTCTGCCCAGCCTGTGCCGAGCGAGATCATCAGCAGCACACAGCTCACAACCGTGATCGGTACGGTGATGGTCAGGTTCACTGCTACCTTGCTGAGCAGAATGATGTGCTTGGGCACCGGAGAGCTCCGCAGAATCCACAGATTGTTGCCCTCCAGGGAGATCGAGCTGGACGTAGTGCAGCTAAGGGCTACGAATAAGGACACGAACAGCGGCGCCAGTGTATTAAGATACCGCTGCAGCTGCGGAATGTCGGCCAGCTGTCCAAGCTGCTCCGGACTGGTGAATAGCAGGGATACGGACATGATGAGCAGCAGCACCATGCCAATCCCGGTGTTCAGCACATAATTGGAAGAGCTGAAGTAACGGCGCAGCTCCTTGCGGTACAAGGCCTGAAAGGCTGTGGAGGCTTTGAGCGGCTGCATCGTATATTTCCCGCCTGCCCGGCTGGTCGTCAGACCGGTATGAATCGCTTTATAGCGTGTCCCCAGCACGGTGCAGAACACTACAAATGCGAGCACGGACAGCAATATAAACAAGAGAAAGGCATCCATCCGGTAAGCACTCACAGCATCCACATACAGCTCTGTGAGCGGGTATAGCTTGAATATTGTCTCTGCCAGCCCTGTTCCCAAATCAGCCAGCTCCGGCTCATTCCCGTCCAGTGTGAATGAACCGAGGATGAGGGCAATTACAAACAATAGGGTCAATACCAGATTAATCATCCGGCTCGCCCGGAACCGCGAGGAGAACCAGCTGATCAGTGCGCCGATCACGGTCGCAGCAATAATGGGGATTAACGGGATACAGAGCAGCAGCGGCACAAAAAGCAGATAGTAATACGCTTCAGGCCGCACTTTTAACGCATAAACCGCACCCGCCGGCAGCATCACCATCAAGGTAAAAAACAGATTCAGTACATACAACTGCAGCACCCGGCTCGCTACAACATGACTCGTCTTCACCGGCAGTGACATCAGCAGATCGTAGTCCTTATAGCTGAACAGTACGCCGCCCGCTTTATACACCGTGGTGAAGAACCCGACAGCTGACGTGACAGCCATCATAATAGCCAGGAGCAGGTCTAACCGGCCGATTTGCTCAAAAGCCGTTGCCATCGCGTAGCTGTACCCGAACGAAAAAACGGCAATCATCAGCACACCGAGCAGAAGGGCGATGCTGAGCAGGAGCAGCTTGCGCCGCTCTTTTGCATCCCTGGTATGCAGGGCTTTATTGAAGCCAAAGGTCGAGATCAGCTGCAGCTTCGTCAGTCTCCAGATGTTAACCATGATCAATCAGCTCCATAAATACGTCCTCCAGGCTGTTTTCCCCTTTTACATCCTCAGTTCTGCCCTCTGAAATCAGCCTGCCTTCCTTGATAATGGCAATCTTGTTGCACAGCTTCTCTGCTGTATCCAGCACATGCGTCGAGAAAAAAATCGCACTGCCCTCCCTGCACACCTCCGCCATGATTGTTTTTAGCGTATGGGCTGCCTTCGGGTCCAGTCCGACAAAAGGCTCATCCAGCACCAGCAGCTTCGGCTTGTGGATCAGCGCAGATATAATCGCCAGCTTCTGCTTCATGCCGTGGGAATAACCGGAGATCAGATCACCGAGATGGGGGGTCAGCTGAAAAGCATCGGCGTACTTGGCAATGAGCAGCTCACGGTCCTTCCGGGAGACGTTAAACAGATCGCCGATAAAATTAAGGTACTGAATCCCTGTCAGATGATCATACAGATCCGGGTTATCTGGAATGTATGCGATCCGCGACTTGCAGGCCAGAGGGTCTTTTTTCATCGAAATACCGTCAATTTCAATCTCGCCCTCTTCAAAATCCATAACCCCCACGACCGCCCGGATCGTTGTCGTTTTGCCTGCCCCGTTATGTCCGATAAAGCCGTAAATGTCCCCTTGCTCGACGGTCAGATTCAGATTATGTACGGCCTTCTTGCCGCCCTTATAGCTTTTGGAAAATCCTCTGATGGTTAGCATGCCTTCACCTCTCCCATACTGTTAAACAACTAACTGTAATACGAACAGCCAGGGCGAATCGTTCATTCCGATGAATAAAAAAATCACTGTAACCTTTTTGTACCATCGTCCGTCTATGAAAACAAATACCACAAACTACATCCTGAGGTGAACTCTAATGAAAAAAACATTCAAGCTCGTTACACTATCCGCCGCTGCTGCCATCGCGTTCAGCTTTGCCGGGGAACAATTCGCTTCCGCCGCCGCGTTTACGGATCTGAACAATGTAGCGGATAAAGAAAAAATCATCGCCCTGCAGGATCAGGGGCTAATCAAGGGGATCAGCGCAACGAAGTTCGGCCCGCATCTGCCAATCTCTGAAGCGGAAGGCGTGCAGATGATCGTCAATGCCGCCGGCCTCAATCTGGATACAATCCGGTTTGTGAAGGAGCCGAAGGCTTCAGATTATTTCGCCAACGCCAACGACTCCGCCTGGTACGCGCAGGCGCTCATTATTGCCGGTGTCCACGGACTGGACCTGCCGGCTGATCTGCAGCCCGGCCGCAAGCTGACGCGGGAAGCCTTTACTCATCAGCTCATTGATGCAATTGAGCTGGGCGGCCGGCTTCCGATGATCAAAATCGCCCCGGTGGAATTTGCGGATCAGGATCAGGTAACGGTGGAATATTCCGGCTCGCTCCAGCGCGCCCTGGCTTACGGGGTAGTGAAACTGGACAACAACGGCAAGCTGAATCCGAAGCAGCAGATTACCCGGGCTGAGGCTGCAGTAGAGATCAGCAATGCACTGGCTTACCTGAAGGCACATCCTGCACCGGTTGCCCAAAGCGAGATCCTCACTGCAGAAGAAGCCGTTCAATTGATCAAGGAAGCCGTAGGGCCTGAAGCGGACCTGCAGATCAAGATCGCACCGGCTGCCAGCATGAGCAGAGAGTCATTCACTTACCTGCTGATTAATACGCTGCAGTCAAGCGGCCAGCTGCCGATGTATAAGCTCGTTCCGGTTACGGTTGCTGATGAGGATCAAATGGATATTCTGAACTCCGGGGCGATCCAGACCGCACTTGCCCTCAAGATTGTCAGCCTGGACGAAGGCGGCAAATTCAATCCGAAAGACCCGATCACCCGTACAGACGGAACCGCGATGGTTAGCAAGGTACAGGAAATTCTGAAGAATAAAGGTGCGAAGTAAGAGTGCTGAGGTAACTCACTCCTGTTAATTCACAAAAAAAGAACGGCACCGGATGCCGTTCTTTTCTTTGTTTATATGCGGATTCAACAGCTTACAGGGAGCTGAATTTTTCTTTTACCTGAGCCAGCATCCTGCTGCGTTCCTCATCACCCGCGCCGCTTCCAACTCCGCCGAACAGGAAATGCTCCAGCACTTCAACGCCGCAGAATTCAAAGATTCCGCCGCCGGACGTTTGCTTGAGCGAATTATGCATACCTATAGCCTCATATACTTTTCCCGGAGTGCCGTGGGTGTTAACGATGACCGCTTTTTTGCCGGTGAACAGCTTGTCTATGCCGCCCTCTGCATTATACTGATAGGCGAAGCCGTAAGAAAACGTGCGGTCTACATAACCCTTCAGAATGGCCGGTAGCCCTGTCCACCAGATCGGATAGACAAAAGTAATAACATCCGCATTGCGCAGGTATTCCTGCTCTGCCGCAATATCAGCCGGCGTATTGCCTTCACGCATCGCTGCAGTATCTGCAGGGGACAATACCGGATTGAAGCCCAGCTTATACAGATCACGGACGTGAACCTCGTGACCCTTATCTTTAAGTGCAGCTGCTGCGGTATCAAGAATGGCATGGTTGAAGCTTCCTTCATGCGGATGGGCATAGACGATCAAGTGATTCATTATTTTACAACCTCCGGGGAGTCGTATAGTTTTTAACATTAGCTGTGTAATTAAAAAAAGAAGCGCTTCTCAAGTTGTAACTATATCAGTTACAGGTAGAGAAAGCAACTTCAATTTTCTACGGATGGATAATCCCGTAATGCACCAGATCCTCGTACCGTCCATCTTTTCTTATATGTTCCCTCAATACCCCTTCCTTACTCATGCCTATTTTCTCCATTACCTTACCCGAGGCCGTATTCGAGCTGAAGTAACGAGCGAATACCTTATGGTACAGCCTGTCTTCAAAAGCAAACTTCAGCATTGCCTCAGCCGCCTCAGTAGCATAGCCTCTTCCCCAAAACTCCTCACCAATCCAGTAAGCCAATTCGCCGTTGTTGGATTTTTCATTGCAGGACAGGGCTATTGCACCGTATAGTTCTCCACTGAGCTTGTCTGTTACTGCGAATTCATACATCAGCCTTGCAGCAAAGTTAGCCTCATGACGGTCAATCCAGCTCAGGGCGTCATCAATCGTGTAGGGATACGGGAGGTATAAGGTTGATTGGTAGATATTAATGTTGTTGCACAGTTTAGCTACTGCCGCCGCATCAGATAAGGTGAACATTCTCAGCAGCAGCCGGTCCGTAGTTATTGTTTTATTGGTATTGTTATAGGACATATGCAGCCTCCTTAAAAAAGTGGGGATTAGACAACTTTTATCCAGGGTACAAGAATGGTTTGGTTTATTCTGGATATAAAGTCATTCGCCGCAGTCTGCTTTATTCCTCCGCTGCATCTCTATCGACTGGTTCAGCAACTTAACTGCACCTTATACACTTATTATCCCTGTTTTTTGCTCCAACAGCACTTTAAGTGTATTTGGTACAACTAAAAAAGCCGAAAACGGCCTTTTTAGCCGATTCGGGCCGGTTTAGTTGCACGGAATACAGTTATACGGCGCAGATGCAGGTTTTCGCTGTTTTTAGTTGCACAGAGTGCAGTTGTTCCCGTACAGCGGGGTGGATTGCACGAATGCATTCCCCTCACACCGGCAATCTAACCGTAAACACCGAGCCCTTCCCCGGTGTGCTCTCCACCGATACGCTCCCCCCGCTCAGCTCCACGATCCGCCGCACCAGCGGAAGGCCGAGGCCGTTGCCCTCTGCCGAACGTGACTTGTCGCCCTGGTAGAACTTCTCAAAGATCCGCTTCATCACTTCCTCCGTCATTCCGGTACCGGAATCCGAGATTTGAACCATTATAATATCCGCCCCCGTATCTAACAGGCTGACTGCTACTTCCCCGCCGTTATCTGTAAATTTGAACGCATTGACCAGCAGATTCAGCCACACCTGCATCAGCAGCTCCTCATTGCCGTAATATACAACCGGTTCAAGCGTCAAATCCAGATTGATCCTCTTGTCATTCCACTGGGCTTCCAGCAGTAATAACGCCTGGCGGAGCTGCTCGTCGAGCGCGAACTCTGTTTTGCCGCCCACAATCTCCTGGTTTTCCAGCTTGGCTAGCTTGAGGATGTTACTTGACAGGGAGGACAGCTGCCGGGTGCTCTCAATGATCAGCCGGCTGTAATCCGCGCGTTCTTCAGGTGTCAGCTCCTGGTCCTGCATCAGTGTGGCGTAGCCCTCAATCGCCGCAATCGGCGTTTTGAATTCATGCGATACATTGACGATAAAATCATTGCGCAGCGTCTCCATACTGCCCAGTTCATGGACCATGCTGTTAAAGTTAACCGCCATCTCACCGATCACATCCACTTTATGGTCCTCATATGCCACTCTGGCACCAAAATCCCCTTTGGCTACGCGCTTTGCCGCATCACTCAGATCATTAATCGGAGCCAGCAGCTTCCGGCCGACAATCGCAGTAATGGCTGTACCGGTGAGCACACTGGCAAGCAGCAGCACCGAAACCAGCCAAAAGATATGAAACCGCCCTACATCAATCAGTCCAGATTTGACAATCAGCATACTAAGGCCAAACATTAGGATCCCGTTACACAGTAGAATCAGAAAGACACTCAGCACCAGCGCACCCCACAGATTTCTGCTTTTACCCCGTCTGCTCACAGATGCTTCACCGCCTTGTAGCCCAGTCCGCGCACGGTCACAATTTCAAACTCCGGGCTGTCCTTGAAGCGTTCTCGCAGCCTGTTGATATGCACATCCACGGTCCGGGCCTCCGTCTCCGAGTCCATCCCCCAGATTTCGTCCATCAGCTGCTGGCGGGTAAAGATTTTGCCCGGATAGGACAGCAGCTTGTACAGCAGATAGAATTCCTTCTGGGGCAAAAGCGCGCTCCGCTCCCCCCGGTGTACCGTTAGCGAATCTGAATCCAGAATGACTTCGCCGATCACCAGCCTGCGTTCATTCACAATCTGCGCCCTGCGCAGCAGCGCCCCGACCCGCAGAATCATCTCGTTCACGTCGATCGGCTTCACCATATAGTCATCCGTGCCTGCGAGATAGCCGCGCTGCTTGTCTTCAAAGCTCTCTTTTGCCGTAACCATCAGCACCGGGGTGTGATAGCCCGCTTCTCTGAGCCGGGCGGTCAGCTCATAGCCGTCCACATTCGGCATCATAATATCGGAAATGATCAGGTCAATATAGTGTGTATCGAGCAGCTCCAGCGCATGCTGACCGTCCTCGGCCAGTACCGGATTATAGCCGTGCTTCGCCAGCACCGTACCGATCAGCTGCCGCAGCTTGCTGTTGTCTTCAACTACCAATATGTTAATCATCCATACACCTGCAATCTCTGAAAAGTCATTACAACTGCCTTGCAATTCCAATGCCTGTTCACATTGTACAATATTTATATGAACCCATTATGAACTTTAGCGCGTATCACTTACTATGTATCGGCCGCTCCCATGCTGTCCGGGGGCGGTACGAGTTGATGTTCAGTTCATAAATGTATGTTACGCTTTGCACAAACACAGAGATTCAAGGATGAAGAGAGGATGAGATTAACGGTATGCTGCAGCTTAAAAACATCTCCAAAAGCTATACCACCGGCAGTTTCACACAAACGGCACTTAATGATGTAAGTCTCGATTTCAGGAAAAACGAGTTCGTAGCCATTCTCGGCCCCAGCGGTTCGGGTAAAACCACCTGCCTGAACATCATCGGCGGACTTGACCAATACGATAGCGGCGATCTGGTTATTAACGGAGCCTCGACCAAGGCTTTTAAGGACAGCGACTGGGATGCTTACCGCAACAACAGTGTCGGGTTTATTTTTCAGAGCTATAATCTGATCTCCCACCTGAGCATCACGGATAACGTGGAAATGGGCATGACCCTGAGCGGCGTGAGTGCCGACATCAAGCACCGCAAGGCAGTAGAAGCACTGGAGAAGGTCGGGCTGAAGGATCATATCCACAAAAAGCCGGGCCAGCTGTCCGGCGGACAGATGCAGCGTGTCGCCATCGCCAGAGCGCTGGCCAATGATCCCGACATCATCCTCGCCGACGAGCCGACCGGTGCGCTTGATACCGTAACCAGCGAGCAGATTATGGAGCTGATCAAGGAAATCGCCAAAGATAAGCTCGTCGTCATGGTTACACACAACCCGGAGCTGGCCGAAGCCTACGCCGACCGGATTGTGCAGTTCAGGGATGGTAAAGTCATTTCCGACACCAACCCTCCGGCCGACCTTAAGACCAACGCGAATTATCAGCTGAAAAAGACAGCAATGAGCTATTTTACCGCCCTCAAATTGTCCGGCAAAAATATCTCGACCAAAAAGTGGAGAACGGCGCTTACCGCCTTCGCCTCCAGCATCGGTATCATCGGCATCGCACTGATCCTGTCCCTGTCGAACGGGTTCGACAAGCAGATCAGCAGCTATGAATCGGGAGCCTTATCCAACTTTCCGGTGACGATCAGCGAAACGGCCGCGCAGATTGATATGTCCAATCCCCCGGGAGCGCAGATGGAGGAAGCCGACAAGAAGTGGACCGAATTCACGGATGCTGCAGAAGTGTATCCGTATGATCCAACCGCCAACACAGTTCTGCATACGAATGAGCTGAGCCAGGAATATCTGGACTATCTGGACAAAATCGACCATGCCCTGCTGGATGGCGTATCCTACAGCCGCAAGGTGAACATGAATATCCTGCGTTCAGACGGCGAAACCGCAGTTCCCGTTGATACTGCCAGCCTGAATTTCACCACCTACCCGGATAAGCCGGCCGGTACGGAAGGCAGCTATCTGGCGGATTATTACGATCTGCTTGCCGGAAGCCTGCCTGAGCAGCCGACCGATCTGGTAATGGTTGTCGATGAATACAACCGGATGAACCAGAGTATTCTCGAGGCACTTGGCTTTGATTATAATGCTGCCAATGTCAGCTTTGACGATGTTGTCGGCCGTGAGTTCAAGCTGATCTATAACGATGACTACTATACCGAAGCAGACGGCATGTTCAAGCTGAACGGTAACGCCGCCAACCTGAGTGAAATGTACAACAGCGCTAACGCCGTTACCCTGAAAATTTCGGGGATCATCCGCAAGCAGCAGGACTCCCCGATGTCCACCATGTCGGCGGGTATCGCTTACTCCGACAGCCTGGCTGAACAGTTCATTAAGAATGCACAGGGCTCAGCCATTGTGCAGGCCCAGGAGCAGCAGGATCAGGTTAATGTGCTGACCGGCAAAGTGTTCTCCCAGATCGGCGGAGTTGACATGAGCGGCATGCAGATGGGGATGGGAATGGGCATGGGCGGATCAAGCGCAAGTACAGATCCGGGCAATGCAAACTCCCAGGAAGCTGCACTCGCCGCGCTTGGCGCTGTAGCGACGCCGTCCTCGATCTCCCTGTACCCTAAGGATTTTGGAGCCAAGGAGAACCTTGTAGCCTATCTCGATAAATGGAATGACAATCACAGCAAGGAAGAAATGATCGTGTACACCGACCTGGCAGCGATGGTAACCAGCCTGTCCAGCGGCATTATGGACGGAATCACGATGGTCCTGATCGCTTTTGCCTCCATCTCGCTGGTTGTATCCCTGATCATGATTGGTATTATCACCTATATCTCCGTCCTGGAACGGACGAAAGAAATCGGTGTACTGCGTGCCCTCGGTGCCCGCAAGAAGGATATCACCCGCGTATTCAATGCAGAAACCTGCATTATCGGCTCTCTCTCCGGCCTGCTCGGAATCGGTATCGCCTATCTGCTGACCATTCCGGTCAACATCATTCTGAAGTCGATTACCGATCTGTCGAATGTCGCACAGCTGAATCCGCTGCATGCTTTCGGACTCGTTGTGCTCAGTGTCGGCCTGACCATGCTGGGCGGCTTCATTCCTGCCAAATTCGCGGCGAAGAAAGACCCTGTCGTGGCTCTGCGCAGCGAATAATCCTTTTGCATGGCTTAACAAGGAGCTGGTCTTGGACCGGCTCCTTGTTTTCTTTATAATAAAGAAAAACGGAGCACTGGAGCTTACACAATGAGAAAGTTTACGATGGAAACCGCCAGAAAAATAATGGCCAATGAGATCAGTGTCGAAGCACTGCTGAAGCAGTATCCCGAGTATAAGGATGAGGTGCTGCACGAGCTGGGTGAAATCAGGAAGGGAGCCGCGGCGAATGTCGTACAGGCCATCATCGACCGGTACACGGCCAGCGCACGAACAGCCAATACCAAAATCAGCAAAAGCGGGATGAATGAAGCCACCGTGAATGCTTTTCTGCCGAATATTATTAAGGCGCGGTTTGCAGTCTATCTGCTTGAGCAGCTGAATGTTGCTGTATCTGCCAATACACCTGCCGGCAATGTCCGTTTTAACCACTGGGACGGGACCATCCTCCAAAGGCTGCTGTTCCGCAAAGGGTTTGAGCGCAAGCCCGTATCGCTGCCCCTGTTCCGCTTTTTCTGGAGATTCATTATGGATAAAAGAATTCTGATGCCGCTCGTGAACAAAAAGGGGATTTACTGCTTCTACTCCAAAGAACTGATCAAGGAGCTGACAATGCTGATCGGGGAACGGAAATGCCTGGAGATCGCTGCCGGGGACGGGACGCTGACACGTTTTCTGAATGAGGCGGGTACGTTCTGCACCGCTACCGATGATTATAGCTGGAAGCATTATATCGACTATCCAGCTTTCGTGGAGAAGGCAGATGCCAAAACCGCGCTGGCTAAATACAACCCTGAAGTTGTGCTGTGCTCCTGGCCCGTGCCGAAGAACCCGTATGAGAAGCATGTGTTCAAGGCGGATTCCGTGCAGCTCTATATCGTGATTGGCACCAGAAACCCGCAGACGACCGGTGATTTCGAGGCTTACCATAACGCAGAGAAGTTTACAATGGAGTTAGACGAGCGCCTCTCAGCGCTGATTGTACCGCCGTCTGAGGACAATGCGGTTTATGTTTTCCGGAAAAAGGCGGCCGGAGAGCTGTAAGGAAGTGAAGCTCTGCCTAATTCCGCGCCAACAGGAAAAAACGGTATACCGGACAATGCCGGCATACCGCCCGCCCCGCTTATTCTGTTATCCGACGACATTGCCTGCGCTTTGACGCTGCTTTCTCTTTCGGCTGACAGAGGCGGGATTTGTGAGGCTCCCCTGCATGACCGGTGTTATAGTGTGTTTGTCAGCAGCTACTGATGCAGGATAGCGCTTCACAATTCCAATTTACCCGTTGCCGGATATTTAAAACGGCATTTTTGCATCAGGATATTTTAATGGAGAAATTCAAGGCTTCCGCCCGTTCAAAGGGGATAGCACAGGCAAAGGTACAGCCCTTGTCACTTGTTTCCTTCAGCCATATTTCACCGCCCATGAGCTTGGCCAGCTGCCTGCAGATGGAGAGCCCGAGCCCCGCTCCGCCATATTTGCCCGGTGAACGGTGCTCATGAATCTGTGAGAACGAACGAAACAGGCATTCCTTTTGTTCGAGCGGCAGCCCAATTCCGGTATCCCTCACTTCAACGGTCACAGTGACGCGGTCATCCTGGGCATCTGCATGCTTCACAACCAGTTTGACCTCGCCTTGCTCCGTGAATTTCAGTGCATTGCTGACCAGATTCGTCAAGATCTGAGTGACCTTTGGGCTGTCACCCAGCAATCGCGGGCTGTCCGGGCTGTCATATACCGCACGCAGCCTGATCCCCTTTTTCTCGGCATCGGCTGTAAACAGATGCAGGACATGGTCAACGGCTTCCCGGATGTGGAACGGCTTCAGCTCGAGCTTCATCGCGCCGGCTTCCATTCTGGAGTAATCGAGAATCTGGTCCATCATGGACAGCAGATTATGGCTGCTCTTCTCGATGATATCGACGTAGAGCAGCTGCTCCTCCGTCAGCTCCGTGGTCTGCAGCAGGCTGGTCATGCCGATCACTCCGTTCATGGGCGTGCGGATTTCATGGCTGAGCACGGCGAGCAGGTTTCTTTTATCCTCCAGCACCAGCTCTGCCTTCTCCTCTGCTGCCCTCAGCTCCGTAAGAGCCGATTCCATTTCCAGCAGGTTCGTGAAAAAGGCGGATAACGATACCAGCAGTTCCACATCACGCTCCTGATATGGATAGAAGCCAGGATCAAACGAGCACAGCGATCCGTAGAACTCCCCCTTCTCATTGCGGATCGGCACCCCGATAAACGAACAGCCGCCGACAAATTCCGTCGCATCCATATCCCTGGTCAGCGGATGGGTCAGATTGTTGTCTATGACAAGCGGTCCCTGTGCATGTTCGGTGACAAGCGCACAATAGGATTCCTTATTGTCCACCACCAGACCCTCGACCAGCATAATTTTATCCCGGTTAAAGGACTTGAGCACTTTAGTTGACATACTGTCCAGATTGGCGATACAAAATGTATTGGCCGGTATCAGCCTGCTTGCAGTGTCCATCACATGTGCTGCAGAAGCATACAATTTACCGGAAATCACCGACAATACATCAATGTATTTTGTTTTCAACATATCGCGCTCGTCCTTTCCATTCCATATATTCCTGCTGTCCCCTGGGATCAATCCCAGCTTCTGCGGTCATTAATCTCCCGTTTCTCGCGGAAAGCCCGCTCCAGATCAATATCAAGCTTGTTCGCCAGATCAAAGATGTTCCATACCACATCATACATCTCATAGCCCAGATTGGCCTTGAGCTCTTCATCCGGATGAAAGGAGACCGACAGCACTTCCTTGGACAATTCGCCGACCTCGGTCATTAAATACAGCATCCGTTGTTCGATCGTGCTTGTATCAAAGCCCTTAACTTCACTAAACGTTCTCACATACCGTTGAAACTCTCCAGCATTCATTTCTTTATCCGCTCCCTATGACTATTCAATCTATACGAAACTAATTATACATAAAAAAACGCAGAACCCGGTAATTTCGGGCTCTGCGTGAATTGAACTAAACAGACTGAACTGGTGAATCCTCTGTTTTGGGATTGGCCGTGACTCCAGAGAATGTTTGGACTTCCGGCCGCTGTTGTCTGCAGATTTCTTCAATTGTACCGCTGTTCACGGTTGAAATCTGCAGACAAAGGCGATCGCTAACGCTCCTACAGTTCCAAAATTCCCCTCCGTCACTCTTCCCTTAACTTAAATTTTAAATTTCAGCTAAACCGAAATAGCGCTCAGCATTGTTGTAGCAGATGTCCTGCACGATGCCGCCCAGGAAGGGCAGGTCGCCTGGCGCTTCGCCGTTTGCCACCCAGCCGCCGATAAGATTGCAGAGAATCCGGCGGAAGTACTCATGGCGCGTGTAGGACAGGAAGGAACGGGAATCGGTCAGCATCCCTACAAAGCAGCTCAGCAGGCCAAGATTAGACAGCGAGGTCAGCTGCTTGATCATGCCGTCCTTCTGGTCGTTGTACCACCAGCCCGAACCGAACTGGACTTTGCCCTTGATCCCTTCGCCCTGAAAAGCCCCGATCATTGCCGCCAGCACATCGTTCTGCGCGCCGTTCAAATTATACACAATCGTCTTCGGCAGCTCGCCTGTCCGGTCCAGCCCATCCAGCAGCTTGTATAGACGCTCGGCATAGCTGTGGTCGCCGATAATATCAAAGCCGGTGTCCGGCCCGAGCTGCCGGAACATCCGGGTGTTCGGATTGCGGAGCGCTCCGATATGCAGCTGCATCGTCCAGCCGTGCTCCGCGTATTTGCGGCCCATTGCCAGGAACAGGGCCGTTGCGTACTGGTCACACTCCAGCTTGCTGAGGCTTTGTCCGCTCAGCCGTTTACTGAAGATGGCTTCAAGCTCGGAGGCGGATGCCTCCTCAAACGGCAGATCGGTGAAGCCGTGATCCGAGATCATGCAGCCGTGCTTATCAAAGTACTCGATCCGCTCGAGCAGAGCGCGTTCCATCAGCGCATAGCTGGTAATTTCGTATCCTGCCGCCTGCTCCAGGCTGGCCAGATAAGCCGGAAACGTCTCCGCTCCGATTAACAGGGCCTTATCCGGACGGAAGGTTGGCGTGACGCCGGTTTTGAACTCTTTTTGCGCCGCTATTTCAGCATGATGCTTGAGGTCGTCAACCGGATCATCGGTGGTGCAGATCCATTTCACGTTAGAGCCTGTAATCAGCCCCCGGGCCGTGAAGCCGTCAGTGGCAATCAGCTTGTTGCAGTGGTCATAGATCTCCCGCCAGTTCTGCGGATTCAGCTGCTCCTCAATACCGAAATAACGTTTCAGCTCCAGCGCGGACCAGTGGTACAGCGGGTTGCCGACCGTATAGGGCAGCACCTCGCTCCACTTGGCGAACTTTTCTTCATCTGAAGCCGGACCGGTGATATATTTCTCCTCCACGCCGAACGTTCTCAGCGCGCGCCATTTATAATGATCCCCGCCGAGCCATACATCAGTGATGCTGCTGAAGCGTTTATTTTCGGCTATGGCCTGGGGATCAAGATGGCAGTGATAGTCAATGATCGGCAGCGCCTTGGCGTACTCGTGGTACAATATCCGCGCTTCCTCGGACTGCAGCAGAAAATCCTCCTGAATTAATCCCTTCATTACGTATGCTCCCCGCCTTTATTTCACGTATTTCTCAAGCGTGCTTCTTACCGCTCCCGGTCCGGCCAGCAGCTCATAGAACATGCCCTCGATCTTGCCGCCAAGCCCGATGTCATACAGCTTCACGCCGAACAGCTGCTCATCTTCGATAATATTGCGCACATTAGAGCTGGTGTCGCCCAGCTTCACGCCCTGCAGATGGCCCTGCAATGTTTCGAGCAGCGGATCAGGACTGAGCGTAAAGGCTTCGCCTTTATCGTCCACTCCCAGCAGATAACGGCACCATACAGCGATAGCAAGCGGAATGGCCGTCAGGTCAGCCGGGTCCAGATCTTCTCTGCGGACATAAGACTTGATCGTTTCTCCAAAGCGGATGCCGACCTTCTGCGAAGTATCTGTCGCGATCCGCTGCGGCGCATCGGGAATGAACGGATTGGCGAAGCGCTCCTTCAGCACTTCATCCAGGAACTGCTTCGGACTGATAATACCCGGATCAACAACAACCGGCAGCCCTTCCTTGTAGCCGATAATCTCAACCAGCTTGCGCAGCGTATCATCCTTCATCTCATCAGCGATCAGGGTGTACCCGAGCAGGCAGCCCGTTACGGCAAGCGCTGTATGCAGCGGGTTCAGGCAGGTGGTTACTTTCATGGTTTCGATATTATTGACCGTATCCCGGTCGGTGAAAATAATCCCCGCCTGCTCAAGCGCCGGACGGCCGTTCGTGAACTTGTCTTCAATGACCAGATATTCGCTGATTTCGGCGTTCACAAACGGAGCGGTATACGTGTTTTTGGAGGTGACAATGACATCCATTTCGCCGATGCCCTGCTCCAGCAGCGCTGCCTGGACGGTTTCGGACGGGCGCGGCGTGATTTTGTCGATCATCGACAGCGGGAAGGTGATCAGCTGCTCATTCAGCAGATAGTCCACGAAGCCTGCTTCCACCGAGCCTTTTGCCGACCATTCCTTGGCGATTGTAACGATCCCGTTCTTAAGCTTATCCCCGTTATGCGAGCAGTTATCCATGCTGACAAAAGTCATCGGGTATGCGCCCTTCAGATACCGCTTGTATGCAAGGGCAGCCACGATACTCATTGCATGGACCGGCTGCTCCGGTCCGCCGGCGATATCCTTCTCCACAATGCCGAGATACCGGCCGTTTGGTCCGGTCAGGGAATAGCCCTTCTCGGTAATCGTGAAGCTGGCCATCTGCAGGGTCGGGTTCTCGAAGATTTCCGTCAACCGGCGGTCATCCGCTTCGCGGGTTTTGTCTGCAGTGATGCCTTCCACGATGCTGCTGACCACTTTCTTCTGGAAGTCCCCGCGCGCATTCATCAGCACCAGGAGGGTCAGATTGTCATAAGGCTTGTAGACCTTGTCGATCATTTCAAAATCAAACGTCTCCGCCGCAATGATACCCGTGTCCGCCGCCCCGCTGTCGAGCAGCTTCTGATGGGCATTCGCCACGAAACCGCGGAAGATGTTGCCTGCGCCGAAATGCACCCATTCCGGCTTCTCCAGCGTGTTCTGCGCTACTGTGTCATAGTCGAACTTGGGAAGCTCTACACCGGCGGCCTCCCAGGAGGCCGCTTCATTCCGGATACTGGATCGGGTCAGGCGCAGCATGTTACTTCGCCTCCTTTACATTCTCCAGGCTATCCCATACGCCAAGCAGATACATAATACCCATCGCTCTGTCGTAGAGGCCATAGCCCGGACGGCAGTTCTTCTCTTCTCCCCAGAGGTGACGGCCGTGGTCCGGACGCACATAGCCGGTGAACCCGCTCTCATGATACGCCTTTACCACCTCAGCCACATCAACACTGCCGTCGCGGCCGCGGTGTGACACTTCGATAAAGTCCCCATTTTCGAATACCTTAACGTTACGGATATGGGCAAAATAAATCCGGTCATGGAACTCGCGGATCATCGCCGGCAGATCATTTTCGGGATTCGTCCCGAGCGAACCGGTGCAGAAGGTCAGTCCGTTGTACGGGCTGTCTACGGCATCCAGCATCCGGCGGATCGTATCACGGCTGCGGATGATGCGGGGCAGTCCAAAGATCGGCCAGGCCGGATCATCGGGATGGATGGCCATTTTGATATCCACTTCTTCACATACCGGCATGATGCGCTCAAGGAAGTACACCAGGTTCTCGAACAATTTATCTTCTGTCACATCGGCATAAGCCGCGAACAGATCATCGAGCTTAGCCAGACGCTCCGGCTCCCAGCCGGGCATCGTGAACTCGCCTGCGCCTTTGAGGATACGGTCAACCATTTCACGCGGATTATCGGTAATGGCAGCCTTTTCATAAAAGAGGGCGTTCGATCCATCCGGCAGCTCCTTGTACAGCTCCGTACGCGTCCAGTCGAACACCGGCATAAAGTTGTAGCAGATAACTTTTACGCCGACTTTGGCCAGCTTGCGGATCGTATCAATGTAAATGTCGATGTATTTGTCGCGGGACGGCAGGCCGATCTTGATATCATCATGAACGTTAACACTCTCAACTACAGCGGTGCTGAAGCCCTTGGCCGTAATCTGATCGGCAACCTTCTGGATTTCCTCCATCTCCCACACTTCACCGGCCACCTTGTGATGCAGCGACCACACAATGCCCATTACCCCCGGAACTTGCCGGATATGATCCAGAGTGATATTGTCGTTCCCTTCGCCGTACCATCTCCATGTCATGTTCATACATAAACCCTCCTTATGATGTATAAAGCAAAATGAATAAGCATTGTGTCAATCAGACGAACAGCGGGTTGCCAAAGGTAAGACTGACACCCAAACAATCTTGTATACAAGTTTGACTTGATCATAAATTAAACTTTATAAAGTTGTCAATAGCCAATTAGAAACGCCTATGTATGCCCTTACAGGTGCAGTGATTGCGGCTTTTTTCACAAGATTCCTGATTGTGTTCTTTTTTTAACCCAGGGTATGATGTATACTAGTCATTAAAATACAATGATGGAGCAAAAGTAGCCATGTCAATCAAAGAAGAAATAATGAAGACACTGAAGCAGGAAATTCTCACCCTGACCCTGAAGCCGGGCGCTATCCTCAGCGAGACCGTCCTGTCCGAGCGGTTCCACATTTCACGGACCCCGCTGCGCGATGTGCTGAAGCAGCTCAGTCTGGAATCCTATATCGATATTTATCCCAAGAAGGGGAACCTCGTTTCCTATATTGATCTGGAGTCGGTGGAGCAGATTATTTTTCTGCGAAGTGTGCTGGAGAAAGAGATCATGAAGTACCTCTCAGAGCATCTTGCCCTGAAAGGCGTGCATGAGCTGAAGGATATTCTGGACCGGCAGAAGGCCGTCATCCGTGAAGAAAATGCTACCGAACCGTTTCTCAACCTGGACGACGCATTTCACGCAGCCTTATTCCGGCTGGCCGGACGGGAGTACCTGTGGAACCTGATCCAGCAGTCCAATGTGCATTATGTCCGATACCGCAGACTGCATATGCTGCGCAAAGAAAAGCTGGAGGAAATCTGGAATGAGCATCAGCGCATCCTCGAATACATGACACAGCGGGAAACCGGCAAGTTGGAGGCGCTGATCCACCACCACCTGCGGGAGGATATTAATTCCCTGTATCTGCAGGAGAATTTTGCGGATTATATCCGGGGCTAAAGTGCTCTGGCTCTGAGCTGTACGCCTGCCGGAGGGAACAACAAAGGCATTTTTGCCTTTGATTTCGGCCATTTGCTCGCTCGGGGCAAATTCAAAGGCATTTTTGCCTTTGATCCCGGCCGTTTGCCCGCTTGGGGCAAATTCAAAGGCACTTTTGCCTTTGATTTCGGCCGCTTGCCCGCTTGG
>NZ_FNDX01000004.1:195241-290361 GCF_900099765.1 Paenibacillus typhae
CGCTTGGGGCAAATTCAAAGGCATTTTTGCCTTTGATTTCGGCCATCACAATAAAGCAGCCGGTCATCCAGACCGGCTGCTTATGTTACACTAGACGGGAATTGATACGGAGGATGGGACTCCCGTTCTCTTTTATCCGTACAGAGTGCACTCCTGCACTGTTCTTTCTAACAAAATGCCTACTTGTTTTGCCACTTCGGCAGGCGGACTGGACTGGGCATTCCTTTTACAATCTATCATTCGCCCCCCTACTATGCAGTTGCCATAAATTGCAGCACGCCACGCCCCCTTCTGATAACGCCCGATTCTTCTCTACGGTAAGATCCACCTCTTCATGAAACTCTTTTATGTTCTGGGTTGAGCTTGTTTAATAAGTCATATTTATCCTGATAATGAAGATGGTCATTCCAGACACGCCAGCTACTCTTGAATGATTGACACTTTGGTTCAATATGTCTAGTAATCGACAAATTTGCTGAAATTAGCGATTGAATACAATTGTGATTATTTTATTATATACATATGTCAAATAGACGATCCATATCGATTAGTGCGCATTTCAATATTTTGCGAGCTGCCATTCTGAAAAGGAAAAGGAGATAATCATATGTTTAGCGAAGCTTTCAAATTAGCAAATGGTGTTGAAATTCCAAAGTTAGGCCTGGGGACCTGGCTGCTTGATGATGAACAGGCTGCCCGGGCTGTACGTGATGCGGTGTCCATCGGCTATCGCCATATTGATACTGCTCAAGCTTATATGAATGAAGCGGGTGTAGGTGAAGGAGTCCGTTCCAGCGGAATTTCGAGAGAAGAGCTTTTTATCACGACAAAGGTAGTAGCAGAAGCAAAGAGCTATGATGCTGTAATGCAATCCATTCATAAATCTTTAGCCAAAACGGGGCTGGATTACATCGATCTTCTGATTATCCACAGCCCGCAGCCCTGGAACGAATTCCGCGGAGAGAAACGTTATTTTGCGGAAAACAAAGAAGCATGGAGAGCCATGGAGGACGCTTATAAGGCAGGTAAGGTTAAGGCCATCGGTCTTTCTAACTTCCTGCAGGACGATATAGAAAATATACTTGAGAGCTGTGAGATTAAGCCGATGGTCAATCAAATTCTGGCCCATGTGAGCAATACTCCATTCCAATTGATTGAGTTCTGCCAGAACAATGATATCCTGGTCGAGGCCTATTCACCGATTGCGCACGGTGCTATTCTTGATCATCCGGAGGTTAAGGAAATTGCAGGAAAGTATGGAGTATCTGTAGCCCAGCTCAGCCTTCGATACGATATTCAGCTTGGTCTTGTGGTCATTCCCAAGACGGCGAACCCGGAGCATATGCGAATCAATGCCGAGCTTGATTTTGTGATCAGCGATACGGATATGGAGACTTTGAAGAATGTTGAGACCATTCAACATTATGGTGAGCACAACTTCTTCCCGGTCTTCGGCGAGAAAAACAAAGTGAATTAAGGGGAGGAAACGAAATGGCAAAACATGAAGAAGTTGCAAACGGCGTGATTTTCCCTATTGGCGAAAAGAATGAAGCATTTGCAAAATATTTTATCGGACAAAGCTACTTCAAACTGCTGGTTGCTGATCCTGAAATCAATGTAGGGGTAGGAAATGTGACCTTTGAACCGGGTTGCCGGAATAACTGGCATATTCATAGAAACGGCTATCAGCTTTTACTTGTAACTGGCGGCGAAGGCTGGTATCAGGAAGAAGGACAACCGGCACAATTGTTAAAAGCAGGCGATGTCGTTGTTACCCATGATGGTGTAAAACACTGACACGGCGCAACAAGGGACAGCTGGTTTGAACATATAGCAATCACTGCAGGTACACCCGAATGGCTTGAGCCAGTCTCAGAGGAGCAATATAACAATCTTTAACGGGTATGATAAAGGCAGCCGGTCTAAGCGACCGGCTGCCTTTATTGATGATACTGACATTGAATCATTGCTAAGCGGGTCAATGATTCGCTTAACGGTCTCCCCTTCCAGAGGATCAATCTCCTTCTCCTGCTTGCAGAAACCGGAACCACCGCAGGTCAAAGTTACTGCCCGGCAGGAACAGGAATGTCACAGTGTGTGCACCATACACTGGCTCTAGCGTAAATTCCCGCACCGTATAGCTGTCCGCTCCTTGGAATTCAACAAGCTGCTTAGAGTCGCCGTCGGGGCCGCTGAACAGCAGGTGCACGGTATTGTTAGCAAGCCCGGAACGGCCGCAAATCTGCAGACTCACTGCGCCATGCTTACCGAAATCCATGTCCTCGTAGATCAGCGACACGTTGTTGCCGATCCCCTCAATCGCATGCTCTGTGACGGAGAAGGTATCGCCGTAAATCCGGCTGTTATCCAGGGCACCGAGACGGGCAAACGCTTTGTGCCGGCGGGCAAACGAGATGCCCTTGAGGTGAATCTTTTTCCGCAGGATGAAGGAAATCGTTGTAATGCCGCGCAGCTGGCGGGGCAGCTTGTAGGTCTCCTCCTGATATACATTCCAGCGGGACGGCTTCCGGTACAATACGGTATCCAGCAGCACCGCGCCGGACTGGCCCGGAATTCCTTCCCAGATCTCGATGGGATATTCCTCGCTATCCAGTGCGAATACAGGCATTGTCAATTCATCTGCGCCGTAGCTGCCAAAGTCAATCCGCTCGAAGCAGATCAGGCTCTCCCCTTCACGCGCCGTCGCTACGCCGCGTTCATTGCCGTTGGTCAGGTTGTAGCTGGCGCTGCTGTGATAGGCGGCGGAGATGAATTCATAAGGATTCAGATAAGCCTGGCCGAAGCCGCTAAGCTTGATCTCCATCTGTGAATAGATCCGGATGCCCTCTGCCCCGTTGCGCACTCCGCACCGCACAAAGACATCGCCGTCCCCGAGAGGGGTAACCAGCACTTCCTGTCCCTTAACCTCAAGCGCAGCAATATTGGAATCTACCCCGGCCGCATTAGTGATGCGCCATTCCACATCCTGATAAGTGGCGTTCTCCGGATGCAGCTTCACGCGGATGGGCAAGCCGGACTTATCCGGGGTCAGCAGCGTGCCCTCCGGACAGAGGATCTCCAGCTTCCGCACCGGCACCTCAGGCAAGGCTTCGCCGCTGGCGTGTCCAGCCTTCAAGCCGGCTCCCCGCCAGGCTTCCAGCGGGCAATCTGCATAGAGCACCCGTTCTTCCGGCTCTGCCCCCGTATCCGTAACAGCAGGCACGGACTGCAGCACGATCTCAGCACCGGCAATACCTGCCGACTCCGCGCGCAGCGTAATCGCCCCCGGCTCCAGTGTACCGGCAATAATCGCCAGCAGCTTGCCGCTGAACATCCGGCGGCTTGCGCCTTTGTAGGCATCGTAATCGGTGCTGTCCCCGTTATCCAGGCCGACCAGCCGTCCCGGTCCTTCGATGCCCAGCAGTACCCGGTTGTTGGCATTCTCCACAGGGAGACCGGCTGCATCTGCAGCAGTAATCGTGACGAAGATCAGATCCTGCCCGTCAGCAGCAAGCTCCTGCTTGTCTGCTGCCAGCACAAGGGAGGAGGCATCGCCGAAGGAAGCCCTCTGCTCTGAGGCAATCACCTGACCCTGTTCATCATAGGCATCGGCCCGGAGAACCCCAGCCTTGTACGGCAGCTGCCAGTTCCCTACGAGCTGCAGGCCGTGTTCATGGTCAATATCATAGGTTCCCTGCGATACGTCATCCAGAAACAGCTCAATCCGCGGGGCGTTAGAGCAGACACGAACATCGATCAGCTGCCCCTCCGAGAAATCCCAGTACGGGAAGATATGAATCATCGGAGCGGTGCGGTAATCCGTCCATTCCGCCTGATAAATATAATAGGAATCCTTCGGGAACCCGGCGGTGTCCAGCTGTCCGAAGTAAGAGTTCTTGGTATGGTACGGTGTCGGTTCCCCGATATAGTCGAAGCCGGTCCAGAGGAACTGTCCCAGGGAATACTTGGCGTCCCGGTCTCCGGTGATGCAGGTTTCTGTATTCTTCGCGCCCCAGCTGGTCGAGCTGTTGCCAAGCGCTGAACACTGCAGGTCATCGTCGGCAAGCACCGGCTGCTCCAGCGGAAAATGATAGACTCCCCGGCTCTGCACCGTCGAGCAGGTCTCGCTGCCGTAGATCATCCAGTCCGGATGCTCCGCATGATGCGTGTCATAATATTTCTCGCCGTAGTTATACCCGGCAACCTTGACAATGTCTGCACATTTCTGTGCATTCTCCCACGGCATATAGTTAGAGCCGATCGTCACAAAACCGTTGCCGCGCGGGTCGTGCAGCAGCACCTCATCCTGAAGCATCCGGGTAACCTCCTGGCCCCGATCACCAGCGTGAGTATCATAGATTTCGTTGCCGATGCTCCACATGATCAGGCTCGGGCGGTTCCGGTCGCGCCGGACCCAGCTGGCGATATCCTTCCTCCACCATTCCGGGAAAAAACGGGCATAGTCGTAAGGCGTCTTACTGCGCTCCCACATGTCAAACGCCTCCGAAACGATCAGCACGCCCATTTCATCCGCCAGCTCCATCAGCTCGACCGCAGGCATATTATGGGCGGTGCGGATGGCGTTCACGCCCATCTCCTGCAGCAGCACAATCTGCCGGCGCAGCGCAGCTGTATTAACTGCTGCCCCCAGTGCACCCAGATCATGATGCTGGCATACCCCATTTAGCTTAAAGGAGCGGCCGTTCAGGAAAAATCCCTTGTCACTGTCCAGCTCCACTGTCCGGAAGCCGAACCGCTCGCGTTCCTCCTGGATAACGGTCCCGCCGGCCAGCAGTTCTGTCTTTAGCCAGTACAGGCTAGGACTGGCAATGTCCCAGAGCGCCGGCTGTTCCACTGTCAGCCTGCTGTGGGCATGCACAGTCCCGCGGCTGTCCGCCATCAGCACTGCGGACTCCTCCAGGGCTACTGCATTACCGTCCCCGTCCAGCACCGTATGGCGGAGCGTGTACGCTGCTTTTTCCACGCCGGCTGCATGGTTCTGTCCGTCGTCTCCCGGCCAGCCGGCAGTTTCCGCCAGCTCCAGCTCTGCATCCACATCCACCGTCCAGTTCCCGCCGTCCGCCAGCCGCGCAGCAATGTAGATTCCGTCAGCCGCAATATGGCTAAGCGGGTATTCTCGCAGCCACACCGAGCGGTAGATACCTGCGCCGGAATACCAGCGGGAATTCGGCGATTCATGGACGACCCGCATCACAATGCGGTTATCGCCTTCCTGCAAATAAGGCGTAATGTCAAACTCAAAGGTGGAATACCCATACTTCCACTCCCCCGCCTCCTGTCCGTTCACATACAGTGTAGAATCCATGTATACGCCTTCAAACCGCAGAGAGTAACAGCGCTCCGGCGATATTTTATCCAGAATATGCGTCTTGCTGTACCAGCCCTCCCCGTTCTCGTAAAGCGCATTCGTATCGTAGATGAGCCAGTCATGCGGCAGGGTAACGGGCATCCAGTCCGCCTCTGCCATTACTTTTGTCAGCTCAGAGCCCAGCGGCTGCCTGCTGAACTGCCAGCCCCCGTTCCATTTGCGTGCAGTATTCATTCTGTCCTCTCCTCCTGTATCTTTTTTTCCGGATACCGCCCGGTCTCACCGCTCCAAATAACGTTCATAGGCAGCCTGCTGAATGTCCAGCGCCCGCTCGATCCCCATATCCCGCATCTGCTGCACATATTTGTCGTAGTTATCCGCCGGTTCGGTGCCGAGAATGATTCGGAGCTCCGCTTCCTTCACCAGGGTGTTGATGTCGTTCATAATGCTGCCCAGCTCGTCGGATTCCTCGCCTGTCGGCGTAACCGGCGGGAGCAGATGGCGCTCGTGGTTCGTATTCTTCCAGATGTCCAGGGCCGCTGTGGTCTGGGCATACTTCACCGGCAGGTGATTATCCTGCTGAATCATGGGAAAGTTCGTGCTGTGCGAGTATTTGAGCATCACCTTATCACTGGAAATACCGTCCGGGTTATTCGCCACAAAGTCCGTGTACACCGGCTCGCCGCCCACCAAAGTATACGTAGTCCCCTCGATGCCGAAGGTATTCAGCATACTTCCCTCTTCGGTAAAAGCATAATCCAGCCACCGCATCGCCGCCTCCACATGCTTCGTATTAGCCGAAATAGCCGCGGAGTAAGTTCCGGCATAGGCATTGTCGAGCTGGCCGAACTCCGGCGTCTCCCCCTTGGCTGCTGCAGGATACGGAGCGGCTGCAAAATCAGCATGTTCGCCTGCAGCCTGTGCTGCCGAATTGTAGCTCTCAATGTAAAATTGCCAGCCGATTGTCGCTCCGCTCTCGCCGGAGGTCATTTTTTTATCCACAGTCGCCGCATCGATGGAGGCAAAATCCTTGTCGATCAGCCCCTCCTTATACCACTGGGCCATCGTCTTCAGGTACTCCTTATATTCCGGCTCCAGGTACCCATAGACCACCTTCCCGTCATTGACATAGAAATTGCCCATCACCCCGAAGGCGCCGGCAAATCCGCCGGTCCGCTCACCCAGGAACAAGGTCCGGAGCGTCAGCGGGGCGGCAGCCAGTTTCTGTTCTTTAAAGGCGGTCAGCACCGTATGCCACTCGTCGATCGTCTCCGGGATGCCAAGCCCCAGCTCGTCCAGCCAGTCCTGGCGGATGATCGGTCCGCCGTACACCCTGCCGTTTTCCGAACGGATGAACGGGAAGGCATAGTAGGTTCCGGCATCGGTTTTAATCATTTTGTCAATTTCCGGATGCTCGGCAAGCGTCCGTTTCAGGTTGGGGGCATACTGGTCAATCAGACCGTTCAGCTTGAGAATATAGCCCTGCTCCACCGCTTTATCGGGACCGCCGGGGAACTGCAGCCAGGTGTTGAGAAAAATATCCGGCAGCTCGCCTGACGCCAGCAGCAGACTGAATTTCTGGTCAGTCATCGGCGTGCCTCCGAGCTGCCTGATCCGGATCCCCGTCCTGAGCTCATACTCGTCATCGATCGGCAGACGCTCCGGCGTCCCGCCCAGCTGTTCATTCATAAAGGTGAGTGTGATATCCCCCGCCATCGGATAGGAAAAATCAGCGGATTCTGCAGACGGATTGCCCGAAGGTGTCTTCAAAGCGCTTTCATTATTAGAGCCCTCGCATCCTCCGGCAAGCAGGACAATGCCCAGTAAAAAAACGGCTGAATGCCTGGCCCTTCCTTCTCTCCAATTGTTGATCAACATGATGACCTCCACTGTGAATTCTGGTCCGGCGAACATACTGTGCGATTTCATGCACCTTCAATGTAAGCTATAACCAGCGCCCGGAGCAATGTTCAATATGCAAAATGGATTGTCATTATCATAAAAAAGCCTGCTATATCCCGCTATTGGGACACGCGAGCAAAACCAAAAACCTCCTTGGCAGCAAGGAGGTTCTGGCGTTAAATCACTTCAAACACCGGACGTTCCGGGATAAAATGCACCGGCACCGCCGGAAACTGCGCCGCCAGCCGCTCTGCCAGCAGCTTCATGCCCGGCGCCTCACTCTCGGCGTGCCCAAGCATGATCAATGCTTTGCTGCGCCCCTGCTGCAGCGCATCCCTGACATATTCCGGCGTCTCCCATTCCGGTCCCTCCCCGGCAATAATCAGGTCCAGGCCTTCTTCCCCGTACAGGGGAATCACCTGCTGGCCTCCGCCCCGGTAGCCGACCAGGATGCCAATTGTGCGGCAGGCCGTCGAAAGATCTCCCGCTGCACGCACATAGGCAATCTGCAGCTTACTTTTCACATGCTCCGCGGCCTCTCTGGCCGTCATCGGCGGGAGCGTCAGAAGGGACACCGCAGGGCGGTGCTCCGTCACATACTCCTGCCAGCCCAGTGCCGTAATCAGTCCTTCGGTAATCCCGTCCGGTGTATAGCGGTGCACATAATCGTGAAAACGGTAAATACTGATTTGCGCTTCGGCAATCAGCGCCGATTTCTGCCGGTATACAGGATCATTCCCAAGCTGCTCCCGTTGATCATGATGGCTGTAATAAACCCCCTCATGCGAAATAATGAGGTTCGCACCAAGGGCAGCCGCCTGTTCTATCACATATTGCGAGGCGGTAAATGCGGTGACAATTCCCCGCACCTCCGTCTCCGGTGCTCCTGTCTCCAGCCTGTCTACCGTCTGCTCCGGCGCGGGAATTCCGGCCGTCAGCCAGTCAATAATGGTTCCGAAGGTAATCGTCATGGTCATATCCTCTTAGTAGATGGTGCGTGACGCCTGATCTTCTATCCCGCTTTTACGGTAAAAATACGTGTTGATCTGGTCACGCCACTCCTTGGCATGCGCCGCTTGCCCTGTAAGACGCTGCTCCACCTGCACATACAGATCCTCTCTTACCTTGTCCTTTAAGGTCTGCCAGGAGGACAGCAGCCCTTCCGCCCGCTGCGCACCTTCAAAATGCGTATCATAGATATGCTGGATTACGGTTTTGCCGGAATGGAGCACATGGGTGTACGGCACATGGTGGAAGAACAGCAGCAGCTCATCCGGGCATTCCTCAAGCGATTCGTAGCGGGCAGCGTTGCTGCCGATGTACTGGGCGCTGTATCCGGTTCCCGTCTTCACCGTCCGGTCGACCCCGATCCCTCGGTTGTCGGCATAATGATAGGTGCCCCATTGCGAATATTCATAGCCGTCCACATTCGGCCCGTAATGATGCTCTGGATTGATCATCCAGCCCACACCAAGCGGAGCGGTGTAGGATTCGTAGATTTCCCATGAATCCAGCAAAATCCGGCTGATTACATCCGCCACCTCCGGATTGCTGCCAAAGGTCAGTGCTATCCACTCAGCGGCGATGGCTTCCGCGCTGAGCTCAGGATTCCAGGCCAGGCGGCCGTAGCCGTACAGGTTGGCCTGGGCCAGCAGATGGCCGGTCCAGTTGATGTCATTGCCGGTGTTGGACACCGCCGCAATCCCGCTGTGCCTGTTGCCCCACAGCGAGCCGTCCACGATGCGCTTCACCGGAGAAGCTTCGCCTTTGGCGAGGGTCTGGAATTCCAGCACCTCCTTCCATTGGGGAACCAGGTAGCAGACATGGCGCTGCTGGCCGGTATATTCCTGGGCGATCTGAAATTCAATGATCTGATTAGTCTGCGTAAGTGCCCCGAACAACGGAGAGACCGGCTCTCTGACCTGGAAATCCATCGGCCCGTTTTTGATCTGGAGGATGACATTGTCCTTGAATCTGCCGTCCAGCGGCTTGAAGTGGTCATAGGCTGCCCGCGCACGGTCTGTCTTGCGGTCACGCCAGTCCTGCTTGCAGTTGTAGACGAAGCAGCGCCAGATGACAATGCCGCCGAACGGTTCCAGCGCCTCAGCCAGCATGTTGGCCCCGTCGGCATGGTCGCGTCCGTAGGTGAACGGCCCCGGACGGTTCTCCGAATCCGCCTTCACCACAAAGCCGCCGAAATCCGGGATCACCTGATAGATTTCTGCCGCCTTGTTCTGCCACCAGGTGCGCACGCCCGGATCCAGCGGGTCGGCAGTGCCCACTCCGCCTTCCTGCATTGGCCCGGCAAAATTCACACTCAGGAACAGCCGGATGCCATACACCCGGAACTTGTCAGCGATTTCTGCCACCTGCGGCAGATACTCCGAGATGAACAGTGTCTCCAGTGCGTGGACATTCACATTGTTGATTGCAATGGCATTGATCCCGGCGGAGGACATCAGGCGCGCATAATCGCGCACCCGCTCCATATCCCCGATAAACCGGTTATTCTCATAGAAAAAAGACCTGCCGGCATAGCCCCGCTCCACACTGCCGTCAAAATTATCCCAATGGTTGATCATCCGCAGGCTGTTGACCGGATTCACTGCCTCATCAAGTGCCGCGATGGGCTGAAGCGTGCCAATGAGCCGCAGCAGATGGAATACGCCGTACAGCACCCCGGCAGGTGCGGAGGCACCTACAGCAATGCAGTTATGCTCTGCGCTGGTGCGGATGGCGAAGCCTTCGCGGCCCACCTTGCGGATGTCGGCCTCTGCAAATACGCTGTTAATCAGCGGGTTGCCGCTTCCGAAGGTTCCGAAGGCAATGACATGGCCAGCACTTGTCCCGTCAGAATGCTCCGGGGCATTCGCTGCTGTATCCGCCAGGGCAGCTTCCGCCTGCACCTGCACCTCAATGCCCAGCATCGAAGCAACGCCCTGCTTCCATTCTGCGAGCGCAGCCTGAACCGTGTCGTCCGTCTCTGTAACACTCACCGCTCCGCACCATTTCACATATTGCTCCTGCAGGCTGCCCTGCGGAAGCTCGGGATAGCTTAACCAGGCATTGTACCCCTGGTCCTGTAGCAGATTGTTAATTCCGCCCGCCTCATTCATCCGGGAATCTCCTCCTGATTGTTCCTGATTAATGTTACTTAACACACTCTATTTCTACACACTTGATATACTCAATCATCCTGTCCGCTCTGCGCATACGCCCCACTATCAATTCCATAACTAGCTAAGCACACCCGTCCAGCTCACAGATCACCCTACTCACCCGGCTTGCCTCTCGCTACACTTGACAACTTTAGCTGCACTTTATACAGCTAATCCGGTTACTTTTGCTCCTCTAACCGTTTTAAATGTACTCCGTACACCTATATCGGCGGATTAAGCCCATTCAGTCCGATTTCAGCCAGTTTAGCTGTACCAAATGCAGCTATTTTGTCTAAACGCGGATTTTCCCTGCTTTTAGTTGCACAAACTGCAGTTATAGAGCGTGCCAGCTTTTATCTGCACAATTTATTTAGCAAAGGCCTGCCCTGCCAGCCCGGTCAGCGCCCGGCTGCCCGTGCCTTCCAGCAGCCAGAGGATGGCCGTAACGCCGCGCGGGTAGTATTTGCTGCCGCCGATCAGGCCGCCCAGAATCTGGTCGCTCCAGCACCAGTAGGACAGCTCGGGATGCAGCAGCCAGCCCACATGGGCGGCATCCGCCGCACGGCCGCTCTCCTCCCAAGGCAGATGCAAAATCTCGCGGGCGATAAACTGCGAGAGATAAATTTTACTGAGCCAGGAGTTGTTGCTGGTGGAGGACAGCTTCCAGCCTCCATCTTCGAACAGGCAGACGCCCGGAACCAGTACAGTCTGCAGATGCGTGTTCAGCGCGCTGAGGTACCCGGCGAACCGGCCGGCCGGATCAAGCGCCTCCTCACAGCCGGTGAAGAGCGGGAAGATCAGCCCTTCGATTGCCGGAATGATACGGGAATCATTATTTTCGTTAATGACGGCCGGAATAAACCCTTCACTATTTAACTGCGAAGCAATCGAAGCAGCACATTTCTCCGCCTGCTGTCCCGCTTCTGCCGCCAGCTCCGTCAGCCCCTCCTGTCCGAAAAACTTCTCCAGCGCCACATAGGCCGCCCAGCATTTGCCCGCCATATAAATGTTATTGCGTGACTGTCCCAGCGAGGTGTCCAGACTGTCGTAAGTGGTAATTTCGGCTCCGCCCTGCGTCCGGTTGCTGTCCAGACCCATCAGGCCGTTGCGCTGCTCCTTGTCCGGATGGTCACGGTTCAGCATGCTCTCGAAGCAGGCCCGGAGCACCGGCAGCATGTTGTCCACGAATTCACGGTCTCCGGTCTGTTCAATATAGACGAGCGCCGAGACCAGCCAGTTCACCAGCTCCTCATGACTCATAAAGGAAAAGCAGTCATCCAGCCCCGCCAGCTCATAAGCGGAATATTGCGGACGCGAGAACACATTGGCTACGCCGACATCATGGGTGAAGCTGATGCCGCCAGGATACTCCCTCGTTTCGCCCGGAAACACAACCTTATCCTCATAGCTGTAGCGGTCCACGAACAATTCCAGCTCATTCCGTACCGTCCACGGATTCATTACCAGCTCAAAAAACAGCTGATCCGCCGTCAGATCCAGCGTATTCATCATCCGGTATTCACCTTCGTTGACAATCCACAGATACTTCTCCCCGTCATGCAGCAGCTGCGTGCTTCCGTAATAGCTGTGAATTGCATGCGACAGCATGAAGCTCTGGTCTGCACTAAGCCCGGCCGAGTGAATCCAGGCATCAGCGTCCGTACAGGCAGCGGTCAGTTCACCGAAATGCTCCAGCGCATAACCGGCCACCTCCTCGATATTCCGGAAAAAGCGGGTATACGCATAGCAGGCATCGATCCCTGAAGTTACCAGACCGCCGCGGTAAAAGCAAACCGCAAACCGGTACGTCCGCTTTTCGCCCGCCGGAACGTCCATCAGTACGGCACCCGTGCCGCCCAGTCCAAAGGACAGATTATGCTCAAGCTTGGCCTCCAGAATCTTTTCCATGGTAAAGCCGAGCGCCGACTGCACGCCTTCCTCCGCACAGGCAATAGCCGTCAGCCGGCCTTGTCCGATTCCCTGAAAAGCGCCGCCGCTCGTATCGCCCAGCCTGCGCATGGAGCTGTATGGATCGCTGCCTTCGTAGCCGAAGAAGCCTCTGCGGGCAAAGGTCCCCCGGGTGTTATCGAGCGTAAGCTCGGCATAAACCGCCGGCAGCAGCGCCGCCTTCAGCGATTCATCATCAGCCGTGGACGGATCAGGTACCGACCGGACGGGAGAGTACACCTTGAAGGTCAGGTCCCCCGCCTGCCACGTATCGCTCGCTGTTCCGAGCGTCCGGCTGATCGCCTCATCTTGAAACGCTTTCAAATGAATTCTCGCGGATTCCCCCGCTTTTTCAATATCATATCTGGCTCCGGCATCTGCCACCTGCTCGAAAAAAGGCAGCACCTCATAGCTTTCACCGTCCGCAGACTGAAATCCGATATACATATTCTGGTCAGCCGGTTTGCCCAGCTCCAGCCCGAGCCCTCCGTTTTTACCTTTAAAACCGAGTGTGAAGCTTGCAAATGCCCCGATAGGTGAATGCTGGACATTATAGAATGGATTAGATTTTGTCATAATGGCTCCTTCCTGTTACGCAGCATGCGAGTTTGGCAGTTTATAGATTGCCCATTCTCATCCTATCACGGGGCTCTATGCCGGGAACATTGCCAAATCAGGCAGAAATTTACCCAAATCAAGCTAAACTCCGCTATACTAAAATCTACAGAGAACTTGCTTACCGGGAGGAACCGCCTATGGCTTCAGCTTTTTTGCCGCCTGAACTCGGCCAGAACATTAGTGAAATCATTATCCCTGACGTCAAAACAACGCTGAACCTGTTCGGCATGCATCTGCGGACGGTAAGCGGTGCATGGAGTTATCCAATTCATGCCCACCCGCAATATGAGTTCAACTATGTACTGGACGGGGAGCAGCGGATCATCGTCAACAGCCGCAGCTATACGCAGCGTGCCGGGGATCTGGTTCTTTTGCGGCCGGGAGACTCGCACTCCAGCCAGAGCGGCAACGGGCGGCCGTTCACGTATTTTTGTATCCATTTTGATATCGACGATAAAATTCTCATCTCGCTCTTGAGCCGGCTGCATCATGTATTGTTCAAGGCTGACAGCACGATTGCCCATAAGTTAACGCCCTCACTCACCCGGCTGGTCGATATCTCCCGCCAGATTCACGGGGACATCACAATGTCACAGCGGATGATGCTGCAGTCTGCCGTGTTTGAACTATTCGGCCAGCTGTGGGAGGCCTTCTCTGTTGAGGCCAACCTGCAGGCTTCTGCCAGCTATGAAAAGGTCGAGCTTGCCCACCAGATCCGCAGCCGCCTGCAAGGTCTTGTCTATCAGCAGTTCAAGCAGGATGCGCAGGAAGACCGGACGCTTGGCGTCGATGATATCGCGGCAGAGCTGGGCATCAGCTCCTCGCACTGCTACCGGGTATTCCGGCAGGTGTTCGGCCTCTCACCGAGAGAGTTCCTATCCCGGCAGATGCTCCATGAGGCCAAGGTGCTGCTGGACGATCCGCGTCTGCCGGTCAGCCACATCTCTACGATCCTCGGCTACCGGGATATCGCCCACTTCAGCCGCCAGTTCAAGCGCTGGCACGGCAAATCACCGCGCGAGTACCGCGAAGGAGGTTCATTATGAAGCAGCTATATATGAAGCAGAAGGTATTCAGTCTGAGCGGAAAATTTACAGTGAAGAACCAGCAGGAGCAGGATGTCTATCTGGTAGAAGGCAGCTTTATGCAGATTCCCAAAACGTTCTCCATTATGAATGCCCGCGGAGAGGAGATCGCACTGATTACGAAAAAGGTGTTCAGCTTCCTGCCGAAGTTTTTTGTCGAGGTGAACGGCCGGGAAGTGCTGACGATCAAGAAGGAATTTTCCTTTTTAAAAGCGCGCTATACGATTGATTCAGCCGGCATTGAGGTACGCGGCAACTGGTGGGATATGAACTTTCAGGTCTTACAGCACGGTTCAGTCATTGGTGAGGTCAACAAGGAGTGGTTTACCTGGGGCGACAGCTACAAGATTCAGATTTTGAATGAACAGATGGAGGCCATCATGATTGCGATTGTTGTGGCGATTGACTGCGTGAAGGCTGATCATGCGGCGGCGGGTTCTTCCCAGTAACTCCATCTCTAACAAAAAAACACCTCCAGGGATAATTCTATCGAACGATAGAGCTTACCTTCTGGAGGTGTTTTCTGGCTTTCATCCTATGCAGCTTATCCTAGTACAGCCCGTCCGCCGACAGGTTCCCGCCGTTACTGGCAATAACCTGCTTGTACCAGTGGAAGCTCTTCTTCCGGCTCCGCTGCAGGGTACCGTTGCCGGCGTTGTCCTTGTCGACGTAGATATAGCCGTAACGCTTCTTCATCTCTCCGGTTGAGGCGCTGACCAGATCAATCGGGCCCCAGCTGGTATAGCCGATGATCTCGACGCCGTCCTCAATGGCCTCGCCCATGGCGGCGATATGTCTCTGCAGATAGTCGATCCGGTAGTCGTCGGCTACCTCTCCGCCGGGACCGGGTTCATCGGCAGCGCCCAGCCCGTTCTCGACCACAAACAGCGGCTTCTGGTAGCGGTCATACAGCTGATTGGCTGTAATCCGGAAGCCGAGCGGATCAATCGTCCAGCCCCAGGCCGACTTTTGCAGATACGGATTATCGACCGAGCCGAACACATTGCCGCTGGTCATCCGGCCAAGCACCTCTGGGTCCGTGCTGGCAGTCCGGCTGGCATAGTAGCTGAAGCCGATATAATCCACCGTATTGTGCTTCAGCAGCTCCTCATCGCCCTGCTCCATCTCAACGGTGATGCCGTTATCCTTAAAGAACCGTTTGGCATAGCCGGGATACGCCCCGCGGGACTGAACGTCGATGAAGAAGAATGATTCGCGGTCCTTATTCATCGCATCCCATACATCCTCCGGATTGCACACATACGGATACGTTGATCCGGCGGCCAGCATACAGCCTATCTGCGCATCGGGGATAAGCTCATGACAGGCCTTCACCGCCAGCGCGCTCGCCACCAGCTGATGATGGGCAGCCTGATATTGGATCTGCCGCTTATCCTCCCCCTCACTAAAGACCAGCCCCGCGCCGACAAACGGCAGATGCAGCAGCATGTTAATCTCGTTGAAGGTCATCCAGTACTTCACTTTGTCCTTATAGCGTGTGAACAGCGTAATGGCGTACCGCTCAAACAACCCCACCAGCTTGCGGCTTCTCCAGCTTCCGTACGTCTGCACCAGATGAACCGGCACATCGAAATGTGCGATTGTAACCACCGGCTGTATCCCGTATTTCAGCAGCTCATCGAACAGATGATCATAGAACTCCAGCCCCGGCTCATTTGGCTCGGTATCATTCCCATTCGGAAAAATCCGCGTCCAGGACACCGACACACGCAGCGCCTTGAAGCCCATTTCCGCGAACAGCGCAATATCCTCTTTATAGCGGTGATAAAAGCCGATCGCTTCATGCGACGGATACATCAGCCCCAGCTGCGGCTCAAAAGCATCCAGCTTCCCGCCCATCACAGGCCAGCGCTGCGGCCCTGCCGGAATCAGATCCACCGTCGTCAGCCCTTTGCCGTCCTCCCGGTAAGCCCCTTCCGTCTGATTGGCCGCAATTGCGCCGCCCCACAGGAACCCTGCGGGAAAAGTATATTTTGACATAATATTATGCTCCTTCTGCTTATGCCTCTGTTTCAATCACTTCCTACCGCAGCACAACCGGTCCCAGCAGCCCGGACGGCTCGTGGATCATGTACTGGGACAAGAAATCCTGCTCCTGCTTGCCGAGGTTGTTCGTTACCTCAATGACCAGCCGGTTCTCGCCAAGTACCAGCGCAGTTCCTGCATCAAAGATGTAAGGCGGGCAGATTTTTACACCCAGCTGCTGGCCGTTAAGCGTTACTTCGGCAACCTCGTAGACGCGTCCCAGGTCAAGCACGGCATTGGCCGGAACTTCTTCCTCCAAAGTAAAGGCCAGCTCATAACGCATCGTTCCGGAGAACCGCGCCTTGCCTTCCACTCTGGAGATATCCTGCAGCGAAACCAGCGTCTGCTCTGCTGAAAAGGACGGATAAGCTGTGGCTGTGGCAAAAGAAACGCTCCATTCTCCAGCGATTTCTGCGCCGTCATTCGCCTGCTGCGGAGCAGCCTCGGCTTCCACCCGGCTTTCCAGCAGCACAACGGATTCATACGGATGCAGCACCAGCTGAACCTCAGTTTTACCATCGGCCTGGGACTGCGATACCGGCTTGACCTGATTGGAGAAGCCGTCATAGGCGACAACCGGACGATCTCCGCTTAACGTCACTGTCGTCTCAATCACCTTGTAAGGTTCTTCATTGAAGAACATGTATACATCGCCTTCGGCCTGACGGTAATGATAGCTGCGAAGGTAGGGCTGATGCTCTGAGGTGTGCACATCGTGATGATTTTCTTTGATCAGCTGAGCCGTAAACTCCTCCAGCCCGCATACCGCCGCCTGCTCCAGCAGCGTGCCGTCCGCCTGCTCCCCGTGCTCGTTTCTCACCGGAAGCCCGTCAATAAACTGCACGCGGATACCAGCATCTGTGAACACCTTAACCCGCTCCAGCAGCGCCTGCGGCAGTGCCTCGGCATAAGGGATCACCAGCGCGCTGAACGTCTGTCCGTTAATTGTATACGTGCCGCCGCCCAGCTCAGCCTGTGCAATCAGATCCGCCGGAATGACATCGAACTCGATCTGATGCTGCGCCAGCTCCTTTGCCGGCTTCTGGAACAGCATATACTCACCCAGCCATTCCGCTTCGGCATGATACAGCAGCCCAACGTTCGCAACATGCTGCCCCCCGTTCAGCAGATGGCTGACCCGGTTCAGATAATCAAACAGCACGCTCATGAACCGGTACTGCGGATTGTGGCCTCTGGCATCGAGATGCGGCGGGCAGTCAGGGTCCGGGAACTCTTTTGGCGAAAAAGCATGGGGTACAAAATGGGTCACACCCCGCACCAGCATATGGTCGGTAATCCACTTCATCAGCTTGATGCCTTCCGCCCAGCCGTAAGCCCCGTAGACCTCGCACATGGTGCGGTTCCGCTTTTTGGGATCGAGATGGCCAAGGGAAGCGCCCATTTTGGCCAGTCCATAATGGAAAAACTCCCCGTCCCAGCCCTTGGCCGTCATCGACTTGAACGGTCCTTTGTCCATGCCGGGCATAATCTGGTTCAGCACCACGTCGATGCCGGCCATATCCTGCTCCCAGATCGCTCTGAAAAAATGTCCCGCCCCGTAACCGAGCCGCGCATGCGCATTGTTGTCCTCGATCAGATGGCCGATATACTCTACGCCATGCTCCCGGCACCAGGCCGCCAGTGTTCCGGTGAACGCTTCACCGTACATCCGGCTCACAATGTCCATGTATTTGTAGCGGATGGCGTGCTCTGCACCCTCTGCCTCCACGGTTGAGAGCAGCGGCAGCAGCAGCTTTTCTTCCGCAGTGAACTGCTCCTGCAGCCCTTCTTTCCAAGGCAGCACCATTTCTGCCCGGCCGATCGAGCCGAAGGCCCCGTGCATATTGCCAAACCGCGGCTCATCCGAGAAAAATCCGGCAAACGTCTCGCCGAAATCCGCCGCATAACGGGCATAATGCGATTCGTAGACCTCGCTAATCAGCACCTTTACAGCCTCGGGATCAAGCGGATTCAGATAACCTTCGGTGTGGGGCTCCCCGCCGTGAATGGTCTCCAGCATAATGAAAACCCGCCAGTCTCCTTCCGGGATGTCCCAGTACAGCACACCGTCCTGCTCATGGGAGCTGACATCAGCGAAGCTCGCCGGATCGACGCTGTTCTCACCGGTTCTCCGTGCGGCGATGATGCCCAGCACTTTGTCATTCACAGCCTTGGGAGCTGCAGTCAGACTCATCCGGTTGCCGGGGCTGCCCCATTTTACGAGAAAAGAGGCGTCCTGCAGCGGGCCAACGAAATCAAGCTGATGGATTTTGAGATATTTTTTGACCAGCCCGGGGTGATCGGATTTGATCTTGCCGTTCGCATAGCCCGTAGGGAAATGGGAGTCGTCCAGCAGCCATACCTTCATGCCCCGGCGGCGGGCCTCATCCATAATAATGTCCATGTCGCGCCACCAGCCCTCACCGCAGAAATCGGGGTGCGGACGGGATTCCACGCAAAGGGCGTGTATGCCGGCCTCCTGGATTTTGGCAACCGATTCTCTTAAAAGCGCCTCCGGCTCTCCATGCAGCCACAGAAAAGGAAGCACGTAGTTTTCCTGTTTATTGTCCAGAACCTCAGCAAGTCTTTTCATAAAGGCTCCACTCCTGTCTTCTCTGTCTATTTGATGTATCTGATACCGCAAGTAAGCGGGTGATTGATTTGACTTACCAAACTTAACTTCATATAGTTAATCTTATCTTTGATCAAAGGGGGACTGCAGCCATGCAGAGAGACGAGTTAAGACGGCGGCTGTCCGAGCTGTCGGAAAGCGAGCACCGTCATAAAAAGGATCCTGACAAGGGTCTGCTTATATTCGAACAAATGAACAAGACGGTGAACATTACCGGAAGCCCGGTATATATTCTGGACCTGGATCCTTATTCAACCCAGGCGTGGAGAGACTCCAAATTTCCCGCTAACTCCACCAACTCTTTTCACATCAACCAGATGACGATCCGCCAGCATTCCCGTTACAGTAAAATTCCGATGCATATCCATAACTACGTCGAAATCAATTACGTCTACTCCGGCCAGTGCAAGCAGATTATCGACGGCAAACACGTCACCCTGCGGGAGGGCGATCTGTGCATGCTCGACACCAACGTGCCGCATACCATTCTCGAGACGACCGAGGAGGATATCATCATCAACCTCATTATGCTGAAGCCGTTCTTCACCACAGGTTTTCTGAGCAGGCTGGCGACGACCGGGATCATTTCCAATTTCATCGTGAATGCGATCTCGCAGATTCATAATCACAACCGCCATATTATTTTTCATACCGGCAATGAAATCTCGTTCAAGGAGACGATGGAGAGCCTGATGTGCGAAACGTTTGATCCGGGCTTCTGCTCCAAGGAGATTATCGAATCCTATATGGTCATTGTGTTCAGCAAGCTGCTGCAGTCGTTCCAGGGCGGTCATGACAAGGACTACGGCAATGAGGCCGGCAGGGCCAATCTGATCGAAATCCTGAAATATCTGGAGGATCACTATAAAGACGTCACCCTGATTTCCGTAGCCGAGCATTTCAGCTTCCACCCCAATTACTTCAGCGCCTATCTGAAAAAAGCGACCGGAAGAACGTTCAAGGAGCTTGTGCAGATCCAGCGGATGACCAGTGCCGGCCTCCTCCTGACCAATACTTCGCTTACTGTGGAGGAGGTGGCCGGTGAGGTCGGCTACAACAATCTCGGATTCTTTTACAAAAAATTTGTTGCTTACTACGGCCAGACGCCGAGCGATTACCGCAAGCAGCACCGGTAGTGCAGTATTATTAGCGGATGCTCAGAACCAGCTCGCCTGTCTTGGCTTCACGGCTGCGGTCTGCCTTGAGCTCAACTGACTCATGTTCGGCAGTATTTGTCACGATAACCGGGGTCGTCACCTCGAACTGATTGTCCCGGATCATGCTCCAGTCCACAATGGCCAGCAGCTGGCCTTTTTTAACTGCATCATTCTCCTGAACCTTGAGCTCAAACGGCGCACCCTTCAGCTTGACGGTATTAATCCCCATATGGATCAGCAGCTCCACACCGTCCTCCGATACGATTGCAACTGCATGCTTGGAATTCGCCACGGTTACTACTGTACCGTCGAATGGCGCGTAAACCTTATTATCCGAAGGAATGACGGCGTAACCGCTGCCCATCGCACCGCTTGCGAAGGCTTCGTCCGGCACCTCGCTGAGCGGGATAATTGTGCCTTGAATGGAGTTGTAGACCTGGGTTTTTGTACCCGCCGCTGGTGCTGTACTGCTTGTTCCGGAAGACACCGGAGCTGCTGCGGGAGTCTCCTGTTTGTCCTTGAAGCCGAACAGGTAGGTGAGCACGGTTGCAATCACGACGGCCACCGCACTTGCAATGACATAGGCATAGAAGCTGTTGTCGAGCCCTGCAGGATTAATGAACATCGGAGCTGCAAAAATCCCCCCGCCGCCGAAGCCGAACATCGTCGCACTCATCGCCGCAGTGATTCCGCCGCCAACAGCTCCGGCGATTCCTGCCATGACAAAAGGCTTTTTGTACGGGAGCGAGATCCCGTAAATTGCCGGCTCTGTTACACCCATAAAGGCGGATATGGCAGCCGGACCGGCAATGCTGCGCACCTTCGCATTTCTGGATTTCAGGAACACCCCGAGCGCCGCACCAACCTGGGCAAATACAGAGGCACTGAGGATCGCATTCACCGGATCATACTGCAGCGTTGTAATATTGTTGATCAGCACCGGGATAAAAGCATAATGCAGGCCGAAGATGACAATCAGCTGCCACAGCCCGCCAAGCACAACGCCCGCTATAACCGGACTGAGGTTGTAAATCCACATGGTCGCATCTGCCAGCAGACTGCTTGCTTCCGTCAGTACCGGACCAACCAGCAGGAAGGTCAGGACCCCGGTAACCAGAATGGTAAAGAGCGGAACAAAGAACAGCCGCAGAGAAGCGGGAAGCTTGCGCTCGAACCATTTTTCCAGCTTCGCCGCAACCCAGGCGGCCAGAATAATCGGAAACAGTGACGAGGTGTAGCTGGCCAGCACAACCGGAATCCCGGCAAAGGTCAGACTGTCACCCGCATTGTAGGCGGTAATGACCGACGGATAGACCAGCGCGGCGCCGATGGCTGCCGGGAATAAACGGATTGCCGTTAAATTTCCGGCCGGCCGAGAAGCCGACAATAATCGGCATGAAATAGAACAGGCCGTCTCCAAGCGCATTCAGCAAAATATAGGTGCCGTCTGTTGCCGCCAGCCAGTTCAGCGCCGTCGCCAGCCCCAGCATCCCTTTGATAATCCCGGCAGCGGCCAGCAGGCCGATGATCGGTGAGATAATGCCGACGATTACATCAACGAAGCGGTTAAAGGCATTTTTCTTTTTGCCGGGTGGCGCTGCTTCTGCATCATTCGACACGACCGCTCCGCCGAGCTGGTCCGTGACCTCTTTATAGACCTCTTTTACCTTATTGCCGATGACAACCTGGTATTGGCCCCCGCTTTTGACCACTGTCATAACGCCGTCCAAATTATTGATCGTGTCCGTCTGGGCGACGGATTCATCTTTTAACGTAAATCTTAACCGGGTGACGCAGTGCTCCAGATGGCTGATATTGCTCCGTCCGCCGACGTTCCGGATAATCTCCCGGGCTAAGCTCTGATTGTCCATAGTAGACCCTCCCTGATTCTGAAAAAAGCGTACAAAAGGAATTCACGGCCGCTGAATAAAAAAGCCTCTCATTCCAGTATGCCAAATATTCCATATTATTGTGCGAAGCATTAAACTTAGAGCGTTTACATTCCTTGCTGAAACCGGTACCCCCGGGTTAGGCCTTTACCCTTGAATACCCTTACACGAATATGATAACAAACGGCGCCAACGTAAAGTATCGTCAGTTCTTAATGAATTCACTTACCAAACTTAAGATTTTGTAAAGCGGTTGCAGACGGGTCGGGTACATTTGATAGGGATAGGGTAGACGGGTGATCGCGTATAGGGCCGAGGTGCTTGTGGAGAGCGGTAACGGTGGATGGACAGGCTGGGGCGTGGCGTAAGGATAGTCTGGAGCGTGGAGAGTGTGTGGCTGTGGTGGGCGTAGAAAGCGGTATTAGTGTGAGCAGTCTGGAGCGCGGAGATTGTGAGGTTGAGGTGGGCGTGGAAGGCGGTATTAGTGTGAGCAGTCTGAGGCTTGGAGAGTGTGTGGCTGTGGTGGGCGTGGAAAGCGGTATTAGTGCGTGAACAGTCTGAGGCTTGGAGAGTGTGTGGATGTGGTGGGCGTGGAAGGCGGTATTAGTGTGAACAGTCTGAGGCTGGAGAGTGTGTGGGCGTGGAAGGCGGTATTAGTGTGAGCAGTCTGGAGCGCGGAGATTGTGAGGTTGAGGTGTGCGTGGAGGGCGTTTGTTGTAGCGTCTGCAAAATATGGTAACGCAACTAAAATACTCACCTGCAGCGCTGAACTCATGTAAGGGCAGGACTTGGCTGAAATTTCGGCTGATCTAAACACAACATTGGGTTGGCAAGTTAGGTAATATTACTACCAGCGTTCCAGCTAACGGACTCAGATGCACTTATTTGCAGCAAAAGGCGTGTTTCTGCAGGCTAACGGACACCAGTGACCTTATTTCCCATCTTTCCGCGTAAAAAGTACTTTTAAGCTGGAAATAAAGTCATTACGGTCCGTTAGCCTGAATGAACAGGCCGATTTCCATAAATAACGGCTCTGGTGTCCGTTAGAAAAAGTGAAGGTTACTTAGGGGCGCGGGGGGGTACGGGGTTACGGGGTTACGGGGTTACGGGGTTACGGGGTTACGGGGTTACGGGGTTACGGGGTTACGGGTTACGGGTTACGGGTTACGGGTTACGGGTTACGGGTTACGGGTTACGGGTTACGGGGTTACGGCACTTGCAGCAGAGTACGGCACTTGCGAGGTTAAAGTATTCACGTTGTCCGCAGCGTATGCGCTGTTTAAGCCTGCTTCAAACAGTCTTTCCCGCCTGCAACCTTTCCCCTCCAGCAGCCGTCAGATATGTATCACGGAGGTGAATAGATATGCTCAGAGCAGCCCTGCTTGCTCTTTTAATAATGCTTTTTTTACCTGCCGGCAGCTCCCTTGCCTTATCGTGTGCCCAATTGCCGACGGTTGAACAAGCATATGATCATTACGACGGCATCGTGATCGGTCATGTCGATAAAATGTCTCCAAGCGATGACGGCACCTCAAATGAGCTCCATATCACAGTTAAGCGAAGCTTCAAAACAATAACGGAACGTTCGCTCATCCTGAAGGAAAACATCACCTGGGGTGCACTTAACGGCCCGAGCGAGACGGGAAAAGACTACCTGTTCTATCTCAAGCAGACGGACGGGGAGTGGGAAAACCCGTTATGCTCGCCTTCTGCTGTAATCAGCAATACTTCTGCCGGTCCGGAGTATTTGCAGAATAAAGAGATTGCACTGCTGCCTGCCCCACAGCCGCCCGCAGAGGATAACAGCTCCCTGGCAGACAATACCCCTATTGATGCCTGGACCATCGGAGGCTTAGTGGTGATAGGTATATTCACGGTTGTAACAATAGTCTGGCACCGCCGGAAGAGGGGTTAGAAGCCGCATTTTAATCTGTATTTAAAAAAGAGGGAGCTGCTCTCCGCTTTATGGAGAATAGCTCCCTTATCTTGGTTTCCTCTTAAGAAAAGCACTATTGTTAAAGTCCAAAATCATGAAGCAGCCGGCTGTTATCCAGTGCAGGCAGACCGAGCGGGCTGCGCAGCTTCTCCAGCTTCTCCAGCAAATCCTCTTCATTCGCGTAGACATACGGGCTCTTCCATTCCGATTCCAGCGTGATCAGCTCACTGGTTGCAGGCTTCATCGTCTTGTAATTCATAATCCAGCTAACCAGCTGGTCCTTATCAATATCTGTGCGGATATTATCGCCAAGAATATCAATAATCTCGCCCCACTTGGTAATGCCGCTTACCGAATCCAGCTTGTCCAGGATCAGATTCAGCACCTCCTGCTGCCGTTCATTGCGGGAGAAATCGGAGGACTCTGCCGTACCGCGGTTCGATTTGCGGTAGCGGACGAAATCAAGCACCTCTTTGCCGTTTAGATGCTGCATCCCTTTTTTGAGATTAATATTGGTGCCGTCCGCATTATCCACATACCGCATATCCATCGGCACATCAATATCCAACCCGCCCAGCTCATCAACAATGCTGCTGAAGGCCGCAAAATTCACCAGGATCATGTGATCAATGTCCATCTGCAGCAGGCTGCCGTAGAACTCTCTCGTCTTCTGCAAATCCTCGCCTTTGTTGTGGGCATAATAATAGGCATAATAATAGTTCGCCTTATGCGTGCCAAGATCACTGCTGGTGAGCTTCATGTCCCGGGGAATAGATAAGATGGACAGACGTCTGGTGGCAGGCTCATAGACAACCGGCATAATGACATCCGTATTCATCGTCCCGCCGCTGCCGCTTCTGTTATCGACCCCAGCCAGCAGGAACGTAAGCGGCTTGTTCTTCTCTTCTTCGGCAGCAGCAGCATCTGCAGCAGCCGAAGCCTCCGGAACAGGTGATACAGGCCCGGCCGTTTCACTCGGGGCTGTGCCCGAAGCGGAAATCCGGTCCAAGGCCCGCTCTGCCTTGAAATACAGTGTTCCGGCATATACAGCACCGGCAATCAGGCATGTACCCAGTATTGCAGTCGTGGTGATCAGCGCATTGCGTTTGCGAGCTTTGCCGAGCTGCGCTTTCCTTCTCTTGCTCCGTTGCTCCATTCCCTTCCTCCTGCTTGCTATGTATTAACTGTTATAAGTTGTAAACTAGTATACCATAGGCCGGCAGAGGTCCTCAAAAGCATAGCGTCACATGCACCATCCGGCAAAAGGTGTATAATAGTGGGAACCTACTAAAAAGGATGTCCTGACATGCTTCTCAAACTGAACCGTGTGCTTAACCGGATGATGCCCTTGATTACCCCGCTGAGTGTTCTTACCGGTGTGCTCTGCGGCAGTTCGCTTACCCCTTATACTTACTTGTCTCCCTGGCTGTTCGCCTTTATGACATTTGCAGGAAGCATCAGCCTTGGCGTCAGAGATTTTGTGAACGTTATCAAAAAACCGCTGCCCTTGTTCGTCTGTCTGTTTATCCTGCATATTACGATGCCGCTGGTCGCTTTCGGACTCGGAAATCTGCTGTATTATACCGATCAGTTCACCATAACCGGCCTGGTGCTGGCAGCGGTCATCCCGACCGGGGTCAGCAGCTTTATATGGGTGAGCATCTATAAGGGCAATACCGCCCTTACGCTGTCTATTATTTTGATTGATACCCTTCTAGCGCCTTTTGTCGTCCCGGGAGTGTTGTCCGTGCTGATCGGAACGAATGTGGAGCTGGATACATGGGCGATGATGGGCAGCCTGTTCTGGATGATTGTTGTCCCTTCACTGCTTGGAATGATCCTTAATGAATGGAGCAAGGGAGCGGTCGCACCGGTATGGAGCCCGCGGCTGAATCCCTTCTCCAAAGTGTTCATGGCTGTTGTCATTATGATTAACGGCTCGGTTATCTCGCCGTATCTGGCCGACATCGACCTCAAGCTGGTTGGTCTGGCGGCCGTAATCGTGCTCATGGCCTCCACCGGCTATGTTCTCTGCTTCCTGACTGCAAAGGTTCTGCGCTGGAATGAGGCGGATGAGGTGGCACTGATCTTTAACGGCGGGATGCGTAACATCAGCGCCGGTGCCGTGCTTGCCGTATCTTATTTCCCTGCTCCGGTTGCTGTCCCCGTTGTCCTTGGCATGGTATTCCAGCAGCTGCTTGCTTCACTCGCCGGGGTGATCCTCGGCCGGCGTTCCAGAGGCCGAGAACGCCTGAAGTTTGCATCATCGCGCTCCCCGCACGGAGGATAGCCGCATACAAAAAGAGCTCAGCGGAAGAAATCCCGCTGAGCTCTTTTGCCGTCCGGACGATTATATTTTCAGCTGAAACCGGCGGTACCGCATTACTTTTTTATACATGGCCTTATCCTTGAGCTGATTGAAAATGTAAGGGTCGGGCCGCATGTTCACTTCAATAATCCATGGAGTCAGCGACCGGTCCAGCCCGACATCTACGCCGATCTGCTTGATTTTGGGATAGGTCTTTTGCATGTGGGCCGCTATGCGCACACCAAGCGTATTCAGCTCCTCTGTCAGCTGTGCCAGCCGGGAGGCAGACAGATGGGTATGGAGCAACGTTTCAATTGCCGTCGGCTTGCCGCCGCTGTGGTAATTGGTAACGATTTTGCGCGGGTGTCCCAGCCGTCCGATGATGCCGGTAGCTTCCCAGGCTCCTTTGGGGCTTACCTGCACCATCACCCGGATGTCAAAGCGGCGGCTGTTGTGCTTGAGCAGATGAATCCCTTTTTGGATCAGATATCTTTTGCGGCCTGTTTTCTTCGCCAGACTTTTATAAAAAGCATCAAACGTATCAAACCGGCGGACTGTCTCCTCATACTGGTAGATAAAGCCCTGCCGTTCTCCCCGTTCAGCGCGGATCACCCCGTTCCCGTAGGTTCCCCTCTCCGGCTTCACGTAAATCATTCCATAGCTGTAAATCATCTGCTCCAGATTGCGTCTGGTAAATTTCCGGGTGTCCGGAATGTAGCGTCTGACAGTACCGCTCTGCAGCAGCAGTTTGGTCTTAATCCATTTACTCTGTAGGTGATCAGCCTTGGTTGCCTTCACATTTGCACTCTCCTGTCCGGGAGAGACGGTTAACCTCCCCCTGAATTACATCACAGTGCATCCTATGCCGCAGCATCAGCAGCTGAATAAACCATCTGTCCCGTGACTGGGAGAATATCTTTACAGTATATTTGGCCCGGTCATATTCTGCCTGCCAAGAATAGTCTAGTGCAGACGCTAAGATGTCAATTTACGTACGGAGATGAACCGAATGTCAGCATTTTCCTCAGGGAGCGCTGTTAGCGGCCCCGCTATCGACGTCCTGATTCCGGCCATTGACAAGGATCTGGGTACCCTTCCCTTTGTTATCGACAGCCTCCGCCGCCATGTGCGCCATCCAATCAGTCACATCTACGTCGTCTCACCGGCCAGCAGCAGAATCAGAGATCTGTGTGCACGCAAAAATTGTATTTTTGTCGATGAAGCCACCGTCCTGCCGTTCACCAAACAAGACATCCATTACTCCTCCACCCGCTGGAACCGCTCCGGCTGGCTGTATCAGCAATTGCTGAAAATGAATGGAGACCGCATCTGCCGGGAGCCCTTTTTTCTCGTAATTGATGCAGATACTGTGCTGATCCGCCCCCACCGCTTCCGCTCAGCAGGGAAAACCGTTTTTTATTGCCGGGACTGGAGCCAGCCGGAATATTTCCGGACCTACCGGAAGCTGCTAGGGAGCGCTGCCCCTTCCCCCAGGTCCTTTGTGACCCATTATATGCTGTTTGAAAAACAGAAGCTGGCCGCTTTGAAAAAAATGATTGCACGTCGGCATGGGCTGCCCTGGCATGCGGCCATCATCCGCAGCATCAACAAGAAAAGACAATTTGGCTTCTCCGAATATGAAACGTACGCCAACTATGTATACAGCCGTAGCCGCACTTCTGTGCTGCTGAGAAACGCAAATAACAAATCGCTGCACAGTCCGGCAGCCAGCCTGAACGAGAAGCAAATCCGCAAACTGGCCCGTACCTACCGCTCCCTGTCTTTTCATCAGCGCAAGGGATATTCCATTCCCGGCAAGCATTAAGGAGGTTTATCCATGCAGCATACCATTCTGCTCTGCGGCGGTTCCGGGCAGCGGCTGTGGCCGCTGTCCGGTGTCATCCGCTCCAAAATGTTCCTGAATCTGCTCCCCGCACCGGATGGCGGAACCGAATCCATGATCGGCCGGGTATGCCGCCAGCTCGGCCGGGCGGGACTTGGTGAATCTGTCTTATTTGTAACGCATAAGGATCAGGCGGCCCTTGTCCGGCGCTACACCGGGAATCGCTATCCGGTCATCGGGGAGCCGCATAAACGCGGCACCTTTACTGCCGCAGCCCTGGGCGTGCTTCATTTGTATACGACAGGGACAGCAAAGCCGGAGGACACGGTCTGCGTGGCTCCGGCTGATATGTTCGCGGATGATGTTTTTTTTCAATTATTCCACCGGTTCACAGAGGTCCTGGCTGCTTCCGGGTCCGAGCTTGCCTTACTCGGGACAAGGCCTGCCCATCCTTCCGACCAGTACGGCTATATAATCCCCGGGGAGGAAGCATCCGGCGGCTATGCTAAGGTTATCTCCTTTGAAGAAAAGCCCGGCCGCGCCCGGGCGGAGGAACTGCTGCAGGCATCTGCGCTCTGGAACTGCGGGGTATTCGCCTTTCGGCCCAGCTTCATGCTGTCACAACTGGAACGCATGGGACTGCCTGCCGAATTGGCAGCTTTTACAGACAGCTATCCCGGCCTGCCGGTGCTCAGCTTTGACAAGGAAATTGCTGAACGCAGCAGCAAGGCCGTTGTGCTCCGGCATGAGGGGGAATGGCGCGATCTCGGAAGCTGGGCGGTCCTGAGTGAGGAGCTGCAGCAGCCGGTAACCGGCGCAGGCGGAATCTGGGGAGAATCCACGGATTCCGTAATCATCAACGAGTTGAACATTCCGCTGCATGTGATTGGCGTGCCCGGCATCGTCGCTGCAGCAAGCCCCGAGGGCATTCTGGTTGCCGGCAAGCATGAAGCGAATGCGGTCAAAGAAATTGTGCAGCAGAACGCGGCCGGGCCGAGATACGGGGAATGCAGCTGGGGAAGCTACACCATACTGGACCGTGCGGCAAGCGGTCCGGAGCGGACAGTGACGATTAAACTGGGCATTCTGGAGGGCAGGGAGCTGCCTGTAATATCCTGCAGCAATTCCCGTAAACACTGGATTATCCTATCGGGGCATGGGGAAATTACGCATAACGGGATCAGCACTGCGGTGCATCCAGGGGATTGTTTAGCCATTACCCTTGCAGAGCAGCATGGGATCAAGGCCTGCACCGCAATGGAGCTGATTGAAATCCGGACCTCTGATGGGGATGATGAGGACTCCATTTATACCTGAAGTGCCGGGTCCGGTATTGCCGTCAGACAGTCTCTTCGCGCAGATCATGCTCCATGAACAGAATGTCCCGCTTCATTTCCTTCATCCCCTGGCGGGATATTCTGCCGGCCTCGAACATGGCCTGCAGGCTGTCACGCTCCAGCTGAATGCCGATCCGCGCCTGCTCCAGAATGGACTCGTCATACTCCTCACGGCTGACGGAATAGGCTTCGCCCCGCGTCAGCCTCAGCAGCAGCCGTTCATATTGCAGAATAAACGAGCTGACTTCATCCAGATCCGGCCCGCCCTCCGCGAGCAGCCCGTTCAGCTGCTGGAGTACAAAAGTCACATTCCGGATTCGCAGCCGGCTGAGCTCGGCGCGTCTTTGCGGCCTGCTGAGCCGCGCCTGCTGCAGAATGCCGACCATTTCATCCCAATGCTTAACGGGAAAGAGCTCCCTTTTGTAACGGGCTTCACGCGTATGCATGAACAGCAGCCGGTTAATCCGGTTCAGGTACCGGTAGCCGGTGTAAGGGTCAACCTCCTTGCGCTCCACCGCCAATAGCGTGCTCTCCCGCTCCCACTTCATGACTGACAGACCCAGAGCACGCTGCACCTCATACTTGCGGTCATCCTTTCGGAGCATGCGGATTCTAGAGGTATAGGCATTGATAATCTGGACCGAGGCGAGCCGGTTCTGCTCGGTGGACAACTCGTTTAACCCGGTGACTACACTCTGCAAAATTTCGATTTTGGCCTGCGTCTCTTCTTCCTGCGCTGCTTCCGCCTCTGTCCCGAGCAGCAGCGGCAGCAGATAATTGGACGCCAGCAGCGTCCACAGGATCACTCCGGACGCCAGGAAAATAATCAAATCCCTGGATGGAAAAGCCGAGCCGTCATCCAGGAAAAATGGCAGCGACAATGTACTCGCGAGTGTAATGGTGCCCCGGACTCCGGACAGCGCGAGAATAAGTGCTGTTCTGAATCTGCTTTTACGCGGACTGTGCTCTGCTCCGCCGTCTCCTGGCACCTTCATCAGCAGCACCCAGATCAGCCGCAGGCCGAGGACGGCCAATGTCAGCAGCAGGGTGTACAGGATTACCCGTACATTGCCGATTTCCGGGCTGTTCCAGATTGTCTGTATAATTTCCGGCAGCTGTGTGCCGAGCAGCAGGAACACCAGGCCGTTCAGCACAAAGATGATGACCGACCAGGTGCTTTTGGAAACTACACGCAGCTTGGCGACTTCGGGATTCATCTTTTTATAGCTGACAGAATGAGCAATCCCCGCAGCCACTACAGCCAGAATGCCGTTGACCCTCAGCTCCTCCGCTGCCATAAAGATCAGAAAAGGGGTCAGGATTTCAATCAGCATATGGAGAGTAACGTTCTCCATCCCCAGCCTGCGCAGCCATTTGACGATGCCATATTTGATCAAGGTAAGCAGCAGGCCCAGCACGATACCGCCAAGTGATATAGCCAGGAAGCTGAGACTCGCAGACCGGAAGGAGAACATTCCCGTAACCATCGCAGCCGCCGCAAACTGGAAAGAGACCAGGCCGGAGGCATCATTGATGAGCGATTCCCCTTCGAGAATCTGCATCGTTCGGTGCGGAATCTTCACCTTCTGCTCCAGCGCCCCGACCGCAACCGCATCGGTCGGCGCCAAGGCCGCCGCCAGGGCAAAGGCCGCCGCCAGCGGAATAACCGGCAGCAGCCAGTTCACGAAATAACCGACGATGCCGACCGTAACGAAGACAAGCCCAAGCGCCAGCAGAAGGATCGGCTTCCGCAGGCTCCAGAGCGCCTCCTTATCGGCCTGGCGCCCGTCATTGAACAGCAGCGGAGCGATGAACAGCAGCAGGAACAGCTCCGGATTGAGCGTTAATTCAAAATGCAGAGGGAGCAGCGTGAGCCCCACCCCCAGCGCAATCTGGATAATCGGCACTGAGACCGACGGCATAAACCGGTTCACCAGATTGGACACGGCCAGCGCCGCCAGCATCAGCAATATGTATTCAAATAACTCCAAAGGACCTCTACCTCCATTTCTTCATTCAGGCTTAGTGTAAACAAACAATGCAAACGGAATGTAAACGGGCCGTTTATTATTTTATCGGCGTGACTGCCATCAGACTAAGTGGATTTTCGCCATCTAATTCTCAATCATACCCACTTAATACTAGATTAGTTGGAAAAAGCACACTTAAAAATACCATTTTCGTCCTTGGTGAGCTATATTAGCAGAAATAAGCTGCATTTTTCCAACTAAATCCTGCGAGGCGGCAAATTTATTCGATTTAAGTGTCAAAAATCCAATTAGTTTTTGTGACAAAACTGTCCTAAACCAAAGAATAACTCCTCTCCAGCATTTGTCGTCAGACAAATGCTGATGAGGAGTCCATATGCGGTACTGCAGCTGGTCTTTTCTGCAAAATTACGGTAGGCTGATGGAACCTGACTACTGTTACAGTGGCTGCTTAGGCGGAATCTCCGGTGGGACCGGGGGCGGAATCTCCGGCTGCTCACGCGGGATGACCTCAGGCGGAATATCGGCCGGCTTTGGCTCCGGTATGCGCTCAGGGTCGACCTCGGGAACAACCTTAGGGGGAAGCTCGGGCGGCAAATCCTTATACATGGCTTCACACCTCCTTCCTTCCTGATACCCCTTAATACCCGGCACGGCTTTTTTCAAACGTTATCCCGGCAGGAGCAGCAAGCCGTTACTCCAGTATAGGATCCCGGACCGGATCTGGCTCCAACGCTCCTTCTAACTTATCCATGCTAACTTATCCATGGAGCTACTGACATCAAGTTGTCAGTAGAGTTCTATTATAATTTAGATATAAGGATACCTAAGCTGATATTAACTAAACCATTGTGTGGTGAATTCTAACAAGGGAGTGCAGCTTCAATTGAATAAAACAGAGCGTCTTTTAGCGATTGTAATGGAATTACAGCGAAGCAGATTGCGGACAGCTGATGAATTAGCGGAGGTTCTGGGGGTCAGCGCAAGAACGATTTACCGGGATATGCAGGCTTTGAGTGAAGCCGGTGTTCCCGTCGTTGGTGAGACAGGGTCGGGATATTCTTTAATGGAGGGCTATTTTCTTCCTCCCGTCAGTTTCACAGTAGAAGAGGCAGTGTCCCTTCTTCTTGGCGCTGAATTTATAGAAAAGCGTTTTGATCCCGCTTTCCGCAACAGTGCCCGTTCTTCCCGCAGAAAAATAGAAGCCATTCTTTCAGGGCCCGTCCGCGAGGAGACAAACCGCATCCAAGGGAGCATCCGTCTGCTCCAAAAAGATGAAATGGACATCATGATCCGGGAAAAAGTAAACCTGGGAATCATTCGTAAAGCCATGCAGGAGGGCAAAAAAATTCGTTTCACCTATCACAAGCGGGTTGCTGAAGCTGATGGGAGCAGGGTAACTGAGCGAACGGCATCGCCATTCGGATTGGCACATGATGAGCAAAATGGCTGGCTCTTGCTTGCTTCCTGCGACCTGCGGGAGGATATCCGCCATTTTCGGGTTACACGAATCAATGACCTTACCGTGACTGATGATTCCTTTCAGCTTCCCGATAACTTCAACCTTCAATCCTATCGGCCGAAGGATACGCGCGGCATACGGGTCTGTGCCATTTTCAATTTAGAGGTCGCCGATAAAGTTGATGAAGCGAACAACTATTATATGGAGACTGCCGAAGCTAAAGAGGATGGTTACCATGTCACTTTCCGGGTCCGTCAACCGGAAGAGCTGCTGGGTTGGGTTCTTGGGTGGGGTGCAGATGTGGTAGTCACAGAGCCTGAATCCTTCAAAAGCCGGATAAAAGAAGAAATCAAAAAAATGAAAGAACGCTACTGACATACTGTTGGCAACAGGGGGTTTGTATAATCAGGACATACCAAATGAAAGTGAATTAACAAACCCATACACAAAGGAGATTATTATGTCAGCTATTGGACCCGATTTCATCTCACTTCAGGTGAGCGATCTTGAAGCCTCTGCGGAATTCTATCAAAATTATCTCGGACTGGTCCGCTCACAGGCGGGACCGCCCCATGCCGTGGTCTTTGACACAAAGCCGATTGCATTTGCCCTGCGTGACCTGTTGCCAGGCACAGCACTAGGTTCCGGGAACCAACCCGGACTTGGTGTCGCCCTGTGGCTGCAAGCCCCTGACACGCAGGAAATTCACGACATGCTTGTTGCAGCAGGTGTAAAGATTATATCCTCCCCCATTGATGGACCCTTCGGTAGAACCTTTACATTTGCCGACCCGGACGGGTACTTCATCACGCTTCACAGTAAAGCCTGACACGCACACGTAAACGGCTCTATACGTGATTGTGTTCGGCCCGGTCTGATGGTAAGCTGATTAACAGAGATGTATACAAAGGAGCTTTCGCCGATCATGTGGATTACTCTGTAACGATTAACGATGCACAAGCCTGCCCGATAACAGCTTTATTCGCTGTTCTATTCGGCTTGCCTGCATGTAATCTTACAGGATATGCACGGAAGGCGCGCTCTAGATCCCTTCTGCGGATACCTGACGGTATCCGCTTTATTGTTGCGGAAAACAGCATCTCAGGCACTCCTCTGCAAGCGTATCCTCTATCCCGAATGGAGGAAATGATATGACAACTATTCCAAAGCTGATTCTGATTGAAGGCCTTCCCGGATCAGGGAAAACAACGGCCGCAGGACTTGTTCATGAGCTGCTTGCGGCAATGGACATTGACGCCAGACTATACACCGAAGGAAATCTGGAGCATCCTGCAGATTATGACGGGGTTGCCTGTTTTGAGGAGCATGAATTTGCAGAGCTGCTGTGCAGCTATGATGAATACAGAGATTTCTTGAATGAACATATCATCCGTCAGGATGGCCGCTGCTTTCTGGAATACCGTAAACTGCAGCAGGAGTACGGGCCGGAGTTTCCGGATGAGCTGCTGCAGGCTATTTTTCAAAAAGATATTTATGAGCTTCCGCTCGAGGACAACAGAAAGCTTATCACCGAGAGGTGGAGGAAGTTCACTGCAAATGCTGCGGCAGGTCAGGACACATTCATCTTTGACTGCTGCTTCATCCAAAATCCCGTAACGGCGGGAATGATTAAATATGGTGCGGACAAGGAGACTGTCGCTGGCTACGTAACGGAGCTCGCTGCCATTATAGAACCGCTCAATCCGCTGCTAATCTACATCACACAGCATGATCTTGACCACTCATTTAAAAAAGCTGTGCGGGAACGCCCTGCCGAATGGTCTCAGGGATTCATCGAGTATTACACGAACCAGGGATACGGCGCGCAGCACCAGTACTCAGGCTTAGAAGGTACTTTACAGGTGCTTAAAGCACGCCAAGAACTGGAAGCTGACATTTACAGCAGCCTGACCATCGCCAAGCATAAGGCGGATAATTCCGCTTTTGACAATGAGGGGTATAAGCAGGTGATCGCAGGGATTCTAGAATCCTATTTTAAAAAGGCAGACTAGACGTTGAAGCTGTCAAATCAGCTGTTGCATTAACTTACCAGCATTCCGAAGCAGGAGCAGCAGCCACGGTTGAGAAGCAACAAGTCCCCTATGTCATTGAAATGACATAGGGGACTTGTTTTTTTGGGAAACTCTGAAACAGGGGTTCCGTTTCTAATCCGTTGAAAGGGTAACCTGGCTGCCGCCGGACGTGAGCACTTTAACAGACTGCTGATCAATGGCTACATTAAGCAGAATTTCCGGCTGCTGCTCCAGAATACCGGCTGCCTGGCGGCTCCAGCTATCCTTCGCGGGATTCCCGGCCGGATCGCCATAGACCGCAGATACCAGCCAGTGCACCCCCGGCTCAAGTGACGCCGTTAGGGTAGGCAGCACGGTCCGCGGCCGGAGCAGATTCGTGTTGGCGTTTGGCATGACCAGCTCTGCTTTGCCTTTGGCGTTGGCGAATCCGAGCAGTCCTTTAATCGCTGTAGCTCCCCAGGCCGTACATGCAGCTGCGCCTGTGGGGCTGATAAACTGCCCGCGCTCTGCTTCCTGGCCGAGGGCAAACCCGCCTTCCGCAATGTCCAGCGCCCGTCCCGCTGCAATCCGGTGCACCCGGATGTGCCACGGAAGACCGGCGATAATCCAGGTGCGGACCTCAACATCGGACCATGGCATCCATACGGAATGAAGCACATTGTCCGTGATCTCCGATTTCAGGTTCCGCCTTCTCACCCGGTACAGATTATCCCCGCTCTCGCTCAAGGCAAGCATCGAATCAAAGGCTCCCTGGGACAGTCCCCATTCCGCACGGGGCACGCTGAAGCCGAAGCCGGTCGAGTACACGAATTTCTCGTACTTGGCCGAGGTATGGGTATGCTCATTGGTGTACAAATGCCCGCTGTTGAAGGCGGCCACATGACCGGCCTCACGCACCATTAAGAGATGCGCCGGCTGCTGGACGGACACCGCCGGAAGCTCCGGCAGCGGCAGCTCGTCAGCCTTCCAGAACGGATGCTCCTCATCCAGCGCCAGCGGCAGGAAGGTCTTCAGCGCCCAGTACGGCGATCCGGGTGCATTGTAATTCTCCGCCATCACCAGGTTAGGATAGGTGTAGCCGATCGTCAGCAAGCCGTCCCGGTCAAAAATCTCCCGGCTGAACCACCAGCGCAGGTTGCGCAGCACCAGCCCCTTAACCACCCCTGCCGGGTAGCCTCCCTCTACCTCTGCATAAGCATATGCGCTCCAGAAGGCCGATTGGGCAAAACGGTATGCCAGACTGCGGCCGTATGGCAGCGCGGAGCCGTCCGGGGCGAACCAGCTGATGAACGCCGGGGCGAACAGTCTTGCTCTTTCCTTGAACAGCGCTGAACGCTCCGGGTCCTCCTGCTCCATCAGCTTCGCATACAGCAGCCCGTAATAATGGATAGCAAACGGCACATAGTAATCGCTGTGCCCGTTGACCCCGTCGCTGTACCAGCCTTCATCCAGATAGAACGCGTCCATCCGCTGCAGGTTCGTCTCCAGCTGCCCTGCGTCATAGGCAAGCCTGAGCTTTTTGAAGCCGGCATTGACCAGCACATTGAAAAACAGCCAGTTGCAGTCATAGCAGGGATGGGCGTTGATCTGATTGAGCCAGCTGTACAGCCGGCTTTGCTCCTCGGGAGCAAGCGGCGTCCAGATCTGCTCCGGAACCGCTGCCAGAGCGAAGCCGAAGACAGCCATCTCTACGAGCCGCTGGTCGTAATCAGCCACATCGCCCCAGTATTCATCATGTGCAGGATCGGTGCCATGGCGGATGCCATCCAGCACGGTATCCAGAAGCGGGCTGCTTCCGCCGCCCATCAGGAGCGGCACCAGCCCCCACAACACCCGTGAAAAGCCCTCCATCTCCGCTACGGCTGACGGATAGCTGGCCCCTGTCTTTCCGGCTCTGAGCCGGGCCCCGCCCGGACTATACAGCGGTCGGAGAGGAGCGGTAAGCTGCTCAAGGGCCAGCGCCATATCCTGGCGGGTTACAAGCGGATTATTCTGAATTGCAGCTTTCTGCTCGCTATTCATCCCGTTCCCCCCTATTCCCAGTAGAAGGGGCCGGCTTCCTTCACCCGGGCCAGCGCCTCTACGTAGAAGAAGTCACCATAAATGAGCGGGACATCGATGTTCCCGTTCTCCGGGTAGTTGCCTGTGCCGTGCAGCAGCAATCCCTGCTCCTCTGCATTGTCCCAGGTGCCGTAGTTGCTGTAAAGGGATTCCAGTATTTTAAGCGCGGCATTCCGGTACACATGCGATTCCGCAGCCGTTACCTGCCCGGCCAGCAGCAGCATCCCGCTCGCTGCACACGAACCGGCAGAGGTATCGCGGAGGTCTCCGGTTACGCCCGCTGTCCGGAAGTCCCAATGCGGAACATGATCCTCCGGCAGCCGGGTGATGAAGAAATTCGCCACCTGCTGGGCAGCGTGCAGATAACGCTCATAGCCGGTGTGATGGTAAGCCAGCGACAGGCCGTAGATCGCCCAGGCTGTGCCGCGCGACCAGGCCGATTCCGGCGCATAGCCCTGGCCGCCGCGTTTTTCGGCAACCTCGCCGGTATGCGGATTAAAGTCAACAATATGATAGACCGAGCCGTCCGGCCGGATGAAATGCTCAAGTACGGTATCCATATGCGCTTCCGCGATATGTCTGTAGCGCGGATCACCACTCGTCCCGGACGCCCAGAACAGCAGGCTCATGTTCATGCAGCAGTCGATGATGGCAACGCCGCTGTTGTCTTCACCTTCACGCCACGGATTCCAGGCCCGGATATAGCGGCCTTTCAGATTGAAGCGCGCCGCCAGATAATTGGCTGCCTTCAACGCCCGGGTACGCGAGACCTCTGAACCGGTCAGCTTGAAGTTCGCCACACTGGTCAATATCCACATGAAGCCCAGATCATGATCCAGTCTCAGGTAGCCGTCAAGCACCTCATCCAGCCGCTGCTCACATTCCACGGCAACCGCCTTCAGGCTCTCGTCACCGCCCCCGGCATAGAGCTGCCAGAGCATGCCCGGCCAGAAGCCGGCTGTCCACCAGTGGGGTGCCGCCAGATCGTATTTTCCGCCGTGGCTGGCATGGGGAAACTCAGAGCCGATGCTCCTGCTGTTGATAACGGTCTTCTCCAGCGCCTTGGTCCAGGCCTCTTCCACCCATGTATGCTGTGCTTTCATATTCATTATTAGTTCCCGCCTTCGCTTGATTGGTTGTGTTTCTTCTATATAAACTGAAAGGTAAACGCATAGCTGCCTTCGCTGCCCGGCCGGACAGGCTGAAAGTCCAGACTGTGCCACACCTGCTCCTGCCCGAAATGATCGCGGTATACATGCTCATTAATCTGCAGTTCTACCGCAGCCGGATCATACGTTACCTTTACTCCGCCGCCGTCCTGTCCCGGCAGCAGCACCGCACCGGAGGATAGCACCTCCGGCTGTCTCCATGTAATGAAGCGTTCTGTCCAGCCCTCCGGAACCCCCGCATAGCGGTATTTGTCAATTAGCTCCAAACGCGGCAGTTCTTCCTTGTGCCAGACTAGGGTGCGGGTGAATGACTGCAAATCTTCCGCCTCATAGGCGGCTGTCAGGTCCAGCGTCAGCTCATCTGCAGCCTCGTCCGTTGCCGCGTGCAGTACAGCGGCACTGAACGCCCGGCCGGCCTGCTGATACCGGCCGTTAATGACCGGCACCGAATGGCCCTGAGAGCCGTTGCAGTCATATTCGTAACGGCCGGCGCCGAAGTAGCCGGCCGTGTATTCCCCGCTGCCCAGATCGGCAGCGTACACCTCACCGCGGCCGGTCAGAATGAACTGGCCGAGGTCGTTATGGTTATGCGGCTCGTTGTTATGGCCGCCTTTGGCTGCGAAGCCAAAGGTGCCGGCCGCCGAGACATGCCGCGACAGCAGCCAGGCTGCATCGGGAAGGTAGGCACTGGCTGCCGGCCAGTCCTGCCGCCCGGTACCGGGCTGCTTCCAGATCAGATTGCGCAGCGCCGGAGCGAACCGGCTGCAATGATCCTCGGGATAAGGAGCCCGCAGCTCAGCCGGAGGGCATTCAACATCTCCGGGATATACGCCGGCGAGGTAATGGGACAACCCCATATGCACATGTACCCGGGGCAATGAATCGGAAAAATTGGCGGTAAGGCTGCCGTCAATGAAGCACTGCTGCTGGAAGCGGGCGATCCGCTGCACCTTGGGCACCTTGAACCAGTCGAGGCTTCCCCTGCTGCGGGTGCGGAGCAGATCACTGTAGTAAGTGAAATAGCCGAACCCGTAATTCCAGTAGCCCAGCCCTTCCAGGCAGGCACCGTCGTCCCCGAAGCCTTCCAGATAACAATGCATGCTGCTTTCTGTCTTCTGCAGAATCTCCGCAAGAACCTGCGGATCTTCCACAGAGAGCAGCGCGGCGGCACCGATGGAGCCGGCGCAGACCGCTGCCCAGTTGTGCCGGGCAGTCTCCCATTCATAGGGTCCCTGCTCCAGGAAAGGCCGGAACAGCCGGTCTTCCGTTTCCTGTCTGATCCGCAGCCGGAGCTCCAGCGGAAGCCGTTCCCCAAGCAGCAGTGAAATTTCACTCACCGTAAAGCCGGTCTCGGCCGAGAAAAGGTCGATATAGCGGTTAATCTCCGCCGCTTCATGACCGCCGGGAACGTGGGCCGGCAGGCACCAGGTGTATTCGCTGCATACAGCCATGAGCATTTCCTCCGCATATTGCAGATGCTGTGCATTGTCCGGCTCCAGCAGTGCCAGGAATACATAAGTGTTAAGCCTTCTTCTCCGTTCAAAATACACCCGCTCATATTCAAGGCGTGAGCCGGTACGTGCAAAAACCGAGAACAGCTCCGGGGTCAACTCCGGAACCGGCTGGCCAGCCAGCCTTTCTCCTTCTGCCCGGATCTCTGCTATATCCTGCTGCAGATGCCCGGCCGAGGCCGCCGATCTCCAGAGGGCGTCCGGGCTACCATTCCGAACATAAAGACTCATACTAACAGGCTGCAGCTCCTGTACCCTTTTCAAAAAAGATTGCTCCGTCATCTTCCGTCCTCCTATCGCAACCGTCACCCTGTACGCCGGGCTGTCTTATTTACCTATTGCCTGATCCCTCATTACATTCTCACCGGCGGCAATCCGCGCCGAGGTCCATTTCATATCATCCTCCGCCCAGAAGGGATCGGAGGGCAGCAGGCCGAGCGGCAGAAATACAGAGGCGCATAGATAGAGGCTGCCTGTATTAATGTAGCTTTCGGCAAGATCCGGCTGATAGCCGTACACTCCCGGCCGCAGCCAGCCTTGTTCGTCCAAATTTCCCGGGAAATCCATCGTCCGTCTGATAACAGCCGTCAGAGCGCAGCGTACCTGCTGCTGCGGCAGCGCGTCCTCCAGGAAATGCTGCAGCGCCGCCTGCGACAGCAACTGAAAAGCGCCAAAGCGGTACACAATCGACCGCCCGGTGAACGGATAGGTTCCGTCCGGGGCAATCATCTTTTCCAGCACGGTGGCATACCTCCGGGCCCGCTCCATAATGACCGGCTTCAGCGCCGCATACTGTGCGGAGTCCTGCTCAAACACTGCAACTACATCCGCCAGCATCGGCTGAATGACAAAGCTGTTATAGTAATCCCAGTGGAAGTCCTTGCCGTCCCCGTAGACGCCGTCGCCCTTGTACCAGTCCATGAACATGTGCACGGCATAGCCTACACGCATCCGGTCATATTCCGGATCGCCCAGAATGAACAGGGCCGCTTCTACCATGGCACTGAACAGAATCCAGTTGCTGCCGCTGGGCGCGGTCCGCCGGGTTTCTTTTAACGCGGTAGTTACATTCGACTTGACCCGGCTGTCGAGCCGTCCGGCGAGCTGTTTGGGTGCCCGTACCAGTGCATGGGCCAGAAAAGCGGCATCCACCAGCGGCTGGCCTTCGGTCTTGAAATTCATATAATCCGGGGAGGCCGGATCGGTACCGGCATCTATCGCTTCCAGCATCAGACCGGCATAACGGGCTCTAAGCTGCTCCTCTTCACCCTCCAGCCCCTCAAGCTCCAGCCATGGGGCCATCCCGCAGGCCAGCCGGGCAAAAGCCTCCAGATGGGCAAACGTGCTCCGGTCGGCGTGAAATTCCGTAGGCAGCTCTTCTTTTAAACGTCTGCGGCTCAAGGCATCGAGTACCGGATGGCCGATCAGCAGCAAGGTATCCAGCCAATATTTGCGCTGCTCCGTAGTATTCATGTAAGCGTTCTTCCTTTCATTTGCACAATCTACCTTTATAGTTTACTGTTGAGTTATTGCAATGTCTTTGCGATTAATGAGGTTTTATTGCGTTTATTGTGATGAATCGGAAGGGGCAGCCGAAATGAAGCATTCGGAGTACTATCAGCCGTTTCAGGGGGATATTCTGGCCGGAATCGGCAATTCGCCGGTCTCCCCGACCAGGGATTTTCATATCCATGACCACTATGAGATTTTTCTGTTTCTGGGCGGCAGGGTGAACGGCTTCGTGGAGCAGTACAGCTACCCGCTGCAGCGCGGCGATGTGCTGATTTTTAACAACCATGAAATCCATAAAATCATTAATCTGACCCGGGAGCCGTATGAACGGTTAACGGTCCATTTCCGGGCTCCGCAGATCTATCCCTTCTGCACTCAGGCAACCAACCTGCTCGCCTGCTTCCAGAACCGCCAGCCCGGTGAGCATAATCTTGCGCATATGGAGGAGCCGCTGCTGAGCGAGTATCTGGACTTGTCCATGCGCCTGATTGAAACGGTGGAGCAGCCGAAATACGGCAGCGAGGTCCTTTCTCTTACTTATCTGATCCAGATTCTCGTGCTTGTAAATGAGCTGTACGCCCGCACCCGCTCTGCTGTTGCTACCAGCGTCATTTCACCGCATATCCAGGCAGCCATGAGCTACATTGACGGCCATCTGCAGCTGCATTTGACACTTGAACAGATTGCCGGCGAGCTCGGTCTGGATAAATATTATCTCAGCCACATGTTCAAGCAGCAGACCGGAGGAACCCTCTACCGCTACGTCCTGCTCAAAAAAATTACCTTAGCCAAGCAGCTTCTGTCCGCCGGCACCTCTGTTTCCGACACCTGCTATCTGACCGGGTTCAACGATTATGCCAACTTTATCCGCACCTTCAAGAACATCACCGGCATCCCGCCGGGCAAATACGGCAAGCTGGCGGAGCGGACGGTTTGAGTAGCGGGTCTCTGGTCTGAGCTTTGGGCTTTGGGCTTTGGGCTTTGGGCTTTGGGCTCCTGGCGGTTAGCAGCTAGTGGTTGGCCACAGCGGTATTCTCTTTTGGTTTCAGCTGGCCGTATGCCGGGAACGGGACCCATATGCTCATAGTTAAGTGGAATTTCTCCACCTATTTCTCAACAAAACACCTCTCACAAGGTATTAGTGGGAAAAACTCCACTTAAAATGCACGTTCTGCCCTCCTGAAGCCTGATTTGCCCAAAGTAAGCGGAATCATTCCAACTATTCATCGTTTTTATTAAAAAATACTGAAATTAGGTGGCAGAAATCCACCTAATTCCTCAAGTGCTCCTTTCTTCGTCCTCCCGCCCAATAAAAACCCGGCAGCCTGCAATAGCGCAGGCTGCCGGGTTTTTAATGCATGCCTACTGCTGCTTCAGCAGGTTGTAGATCACCTGTGCACTTTCGGCACGGGTCATCAGCGCCTGCGGAGCAAACTGCCGGCCGCCGCGTCCCTGCAGAAGCCCTGCCTCTACAGCGATGCCAACTGCCTCCTCTGCCCAGCCGCTGATTTGCAGCTGATCACTGAACGATCCGGCAGAAGCTGCCTGTGCTTTCTCTCCCTGCAAATACTCGTATGCCCGCACAACCATCACGGCCATTTCCTCTCGTGTAATGCCGCTGTCCGGTACAAAGGTATCTGCCGTGCGTCCAAGCACAATGCCTGCCTGATTAACGGCAGCAATGCTGTCAGCATACCAGGCACCAGTCTTAACATCCTGGAATGCCGTAGTGCTTCCATCCGCAGCCTCCAGACCGAGCGCCCGGGCGATCATCGCCGCGAACTGCGCTCTTGTCAGTTGCCCTTGCGGAGCAAACTCGTTGGCAGAAATCCCTTTAATAATATGTCTGGCGGCCAGCGACTTGATTACGCTGTTAGCCCACATGCTGCTGCTGACATCCGCAAAGCTCCTGTCATATTCCAGCACTGCATATTGGCTGAAATGGCTCACTGCCGCTGTCATTTTTCCGTCCTTCAGCGTGCCGCCAACATACTGGAGGCTCCCATCCCCGGCGATATAATACACGCCAAGCAGTTCGGGGTTGGCATCCGTGTCAACACTGAAGGTCAGACGCAGCGGTACATCAAACGCTGTTACCTTTACAGCAGTGCCGTCTGCAGCAACAGTCTCCAGACTGAAGCTGATAATATCCCCTGCCGCAGACAAGCGGAGCGAGCTGTCCGCAGCCTGATTGTTGATCAGCTGCTCCGCTGCTGCAGCTGGTGTCTTCAGGGCTGTCAGCCTGATGCGCACCTGATCAGCCTGAGCCTGACCTGCTGCAGCTTTCTCAACAATGCTCTTCAGCGCATCAGGAGTGAATTCTACAGCAGCATTGCTCCAGGCCAAGCGCAGTGTATTGCTGCCCGTCAACCCCTGAATCCCTGCCGGAAGCACAACGGATTCTGTACCTTCAGCCAGCTGAACCGTAACGGCTCCGTCTGCAGCGGCAGGAATATCCTTCTGTTCCAGCGTCCGCACAGTCTGCACTGCAGGCGTCGGTGTTGGCGATGGCGTAGCCGCCACCGGTGGAGCAGTCTGCACAGGCGTATCCGTCGGTGCCGGTGTAGGTGTCGGCGAAGGCGTCGGAGTTGGTGTTGACGGAAGCTCTTTCTCAGCAACAGTAACGGTTCGGATAACTTCAACCGCTGCATTACCGGCTGCATCGCTCACATTATAATGGTAGAGATAAATACCTGCTTCCGTGGTATCCAGCGCATTTACCGGCTGGCCACCCGTCGTGATGGTCGTTATAATCTGACCGGTAAGGTCCCCATCCCGGTCATCCGATGCTGTCGCGCCGGCATCGGTATACGCCGTACCGTTTGCCAGCTGTACAGCTGGCTCACCAAGCAGGGTAATGACCGGTTTTACCGTATCCGGATCTTCAGCTACAACTACTTTTCTCGTTACTTCCAGCGCCTTATTACCGGCATCGTCACTGACATTATAGTGGAAGGTGTAGACATCCGCTTTAGCCGTATCCAGCGCTGTCAGCCCGTATACCTCACTGCTGACCGTAGTGATGATCCGGTCTGTCAGATCGCCGTCCACCTCATCGGCTGCGGTCGCTCCGGCATCTGTATACTCCGATCCGAGCTTAACATTGACCACCTGATCTCCGTTCAGGGTAATGACCGGTGGTGTTACATCCGGCTCCGGCAAGGTAATCGTACCGCTGGCCGAACCCGTAGCCAGCGCTTCACCTTTGCTTAGCGTTACAGTAAAGCTGAAGCTTCCCGCAGTGTCCTCTGTCGCTTCCTGGAAGGCAGTAAAGGTCACGTCACCCAGAGTCATACCTGTTTCACTCAAGCCTTCCAGCCCGGAAATCGTCTGCTGCAGCCAGGCCTGCACAGCCTCTTCACTGTTGGCTTCCTCCTTCTTCACATTAAAGGCTGCTCCTTCGATAATGCTCTTAGCCTCATTCACAGCCAGCTCATTAGCAACACTGGTCTTGTCTCTGGCAATAGCCACATAGCTGACCAGCGCGGCCTGATTGCCGGAGTAGGTGTTGTTAATGGTATACTTCACCGTTCCGCTCACCGGCAGTGTGAAATCATGGTTAAGCAGGACGCCGTTCGGTCCCGCAACCAGTCCGGTCCGGACAGTCTCGGTTACCGGCTTACCCTCAGCATCGTTATAGCTGACGGTAATATCCATTGTGCGGTTAGCATTGCTCCACCAATCTCTATGGAAGGAAGTAAGGGTATATTTACCGGCTTCCAGCGGGAACAGATACACCAGCGGATTGTTTCTGGTGTTGGAGCCGTAGACCCCGGTCTGTGACTTATCCGTCGTAACCACCGCACCTCCGAGCCCTTTCATGCCGTAATTTGCTCCGATATTGGTGTGTCCCCATATGGTATCTCCGGTTGAAAGCTGATCCGCCTGCTCATTCAGCATTCCGGCACCCACAAAATTCTTAATAACGGAATAAGGCGGAGTAACTCCTTCCGCAGCTACGCCTGGATCAACAAAATAAACCAGGCCCTGCGGCACCACCTCTACGTAAACAACCGTCTTGAGGCTGCCGTACGTACCGGTAACCGCCACTCTGTCATACGGCGTATCAAAGCTGACTTCAGCCGTATTCCACTTCACGGTTACAGGCAGCTTGCTGCCGTCCGCCCGTGTCGCTTCCACCTGCTGCGGCAGAACAGGCAGCTGTCCGGCATACGTTGCGGTATCCGGCAGAACGGCCAGTTCCCGCAGGTCGCCTGTTGCCAGCTGATTCTGCGCCGAGATCAGACGCTCTGCCAGCTGCGCTGCGCCTTCCTGGTCCAGCCGGTAAGCGGCAATATCAGCCAGTGCACCCTCGGCACTGTCCAATGCAGCAGTGAACAGCTGCCAGTCTGCCTCCGTATATTCTTCCAGCTTCACGATTTCCTTCGCTGCACTCACCGCTGCGGCAAGCGCTGCCGTATCCGGTGAGCCTTGCACTTCCCCGGAGACAACAGCTACGGCATCCACAAGCAGCGTGCCGCTCAGCACCTTAATCTGCACCGTATGCTGGCCGTATTTCAGCCCGCGCAGCGCATAGGTCTGATAAAGCTCCTTCGAGGCCATCGTTTCCGCTGACTGTACAGCAGTCTTGCCGTCCACCGTCACCTCAAGCTTCGCTGATCCGTCATTTGGCCCCAGAATATCCAGCCCGGTGCCTTCAAACGTATACGCAAGCGTCGCACCTGCTCCCTGGCTGGTAGAGGTGGAACGCTGATAGATGAACATGCCGGCGCCGTTGGTATGATTCCAATTCCCGCTGTAGGCCAGCTTGGGATTCGGAGCAGCAGCCAGATCATACATTTCCAGATTGTCCAGCAGCTCGGAATAATACGGTGCATAGCCGTCAACCGTCTCTACCTTCAGGTTGTCGAACCGGACATGATAATAGCCGCTGGCCAGATCAACCCGGCCGGACAATTCAGGAACCGGATCGGTATAGGCAGCCAGCTTCACCCCGTCCAGATAGGCGGTAACGGTGGCTCCGGCAACCTGTATTGCAATGTTATGCCAGGCGTCATAGGCTGTATTGACGCCTTCGATTTTCACGCCGCCGGTCCCTGTCGCCGCATTCCCGCTGGCCACGGCCCCGCCGTTCACCAGCAGCTGCCAGCCGCCGTCGAACCAGAATTTCAGCACATATGGAGTACCTCCGATAGTGTGCGAGCTGCCGCCGCCCTGATAACGGGCGCCAATTGCCGCGTAATTGGCACTTCCCTCAGTGCTGTTATGCTCAAACGAAACGTCTACGCTGGCTTTGTAGTTCGTCCAGCGGTTGTCGCCGATAGCTGTAACCGGATCACCGCTGTTCCATGTGCCGCCAAGGCCCATAATGCTCCGGTCCAGCTGCTGGCGGAGAACATAATTATCCGATCCGTCCGGCAGATAAGCCTCAAATGCACCGTTGCGGTCATGGGTATAGCGCGGAATGGCCCCCTTTGATCCGCCACGGGAGTCGATATAGCTCTCGGTGCCTGCTGCCTTTCCGTCTGCCCCGATCTTCACCACTGTTTTACCGGAATAATCAAAATCATCGGCATACAGGAATTTGTCTCCGGTATCCGGCACCGCTCCTGTTGCATCGGTATCAAGCACCGTCCGTTCGCCTTCCACAGGCAGCGGGGTGTTGTACTCTGCTTTGTCCTTAGTATCCAAAGTGGTGACCGTTACCGTCGAATACGGCTTCACCTTTACGGTGTACACACCGCCGCCGTCTGCGGCAACATTACCGAGATACTGCATGTAATTGCTGTTGAACGCTTCTCCGGCATCGGCGGCACGGGTCTCCCATACCTCTAAGGAAGGAGTGCCGGCGTAAGCCATATTGACGGCTTGCAGCTTGTAGGTTTTTGTGTATTCGCTGTCATTTACAATGACGGTCGAGAAATCGCTTTTGTCAGGGGAAGCAAGCGTAATATAGCTTGGCGTTCCGTTGCGACCGTTGACCGGATTGGTTCCGGTAGCCCCGGTGGAGCTGGCCTTGGCAACGGCTCTCCAGATGCCGGCCGTATTGTCTTCATTTTCCCAGCCCAGCTCTGCGAACCGGCTGTAATGCTGCAGAATCACCAGGCCGGCATCATAGTGAATCCAGCCTGACCAAGGGTCGCGTGCGCTGACCAGCTCCTTGAAGGAATATTGTCCGCCTTCATAGAAGGAGCCGATTGCCGGCTGGTAAATAAAATGGGTACGTCGTGAATTCACAAACCCTTTAATAATCGTGTTGCTCATTTCCAGCGGGCCGCCCACCCCGCCGATGCCCGTTCCGGCAGCTGTAGGGTCCTTCACATTGTTGTTGGGACGGAATGCCGAGTTACTGAATGTAGCCTGCGCCTCGCTGTTCCAGATTTCAATGTCATACTGCTCGGCAAGCTTTTTGAAATTGCCTGCGGCATCGTCATCGGTGTTGTAATGGTATCCGGCTATCGGTACGGCATTGCGAAGCGACTCATCGGTTACCATTGCACTGCCGAAGGAGCCGATGCCGACCTCATCGGAAATAACCACCTGAATCCGGTTATACAGCGCCTGCTCCTCTGCGCTGGCAAAGCCTTCTTTATCCGTCTTGACCTTATCCGCATACTGTTTGGTCCAGTCTAAATCCGGAGCATGCTCGTTAATGTACGGATTGACGTAGTTGGTCATATAACCGTACTGGCGGTACGCCTCCAGAATCGTGTTTTTGTACCAGGTATAGATTTTGTCGTTGTTATCCGCCCAGGCCGGAGCGCTCCAGCGCAGAATGCTGACCTTCAGGTCCGGATTGACGGCCTTCGCATCCGCTGCCAGCTGAAAGCCGGGATGGCGCTTCACATTAACCTCTTCATCCGCTGTGCGCATTGTAGCCGGATCAGGTCCGGTGGAGTTGTTGCGGTCATTGCCCATTTCAATTTTGACATGGGTCATGAGCGGATGCTCTCCGCCGAACAGGATCTGCAGCATTTCCGCATACTTTTCCGGCTGCTCCGACTTGTAATCCATGAGGAGCGCACTGGTGCTGTTGGCGCTCAGTACGCCGAAGCCCTTGAACGTAAGACCGTTCTGATTGTCCGCCTGAATATCATTGCCGTTCAGCAGAACCTGCACCATGGAGGCCGCAGTCGCCTTGGCATCATCGAGGATGGATTTAATTCCCCCTTCAGCAATGGCGAACCAGCTGAGGACCGGTTTTTCACCGGAGACGTAAGCATATGTCAGCGTAATAGGAACGCTGGTGTCCACATCTGCCGGAACGGTAAACTCGCCGGAGTTGATTTTGGACGCATTGACATTGAACTGGCTCAGTGACAAGGTGTGCTTGCCGCCGCTTGTGTCCTGGTACTCGATCCGCGGCTGGATAACCCGCGAACGGCTGCCGTACCAGTCGTGGAAGCCGCTGCTCAGCGTATAGGTTCCGGCTTCAAGCGCCTTAAGCTGGTAGACGATATTGTCGTTAGCAGCGCGTACACCGACTACCCACACAGATGGATCTGTTGCCGGATCGGTGTGTCCGCCGTCCTTGGAATTTTTGATCTTCTGCACGGAATCGTCGAAGCCCCAGTCCGTGGTCCCGCTGACATAGCGCTGATCCGGCGTCTGATTGATCAGGTTCCCGCCGCTGAGCGCTTTGACCGCTTCATACAGCGGGGAGGCTGTAGGCCCGTTCCCCACCGAGTCTCCGCCCCGGCCGCTGTCCACAAAATAGGCCAGCGGATAATCGGCAGGCGGAATGACCAGAGCGCTGGCGGTAACCGGACCGCTGGCCGTTGTTCCGCTTACGGTTACTGTTTCATACGGCACAGCAAAGGTGTCTTCCCCGATATTCCAGCTGACAGCTGTACTGCTGCCTCCGATATTGATACTGGCCGGCAAATTGGTGCCAGCCGCAGTCTTCGCTCCCATATAGGCGGCTGCGTAGACGTTATCAACCGTTGCAGCAGAGGCGGACGGCTGGCCGAGTCCCGGGAACATCCCGAACACGAGCATCGCAGTCATCAGGATGGAAAAAAGCTTTTTGCCGGATGATGGCTTTCTGTTCATTCACTTGTCCTCCTTCAAAATGTAAAGTGGGCAAACCAAAATACAAAGAAAGCGTATACATACCACTGTAAAAAGCATGCCTTGGACAGCTGCCGCACAGGTTGTATAATCTCAGAATGCTCCGGACGGCCGTACAAGGCATAGACAAACAAACCTGGCAGCTTGCGGGTAAGGCAACTGCCAGGCTTGCACATGCTGTAATTCTCTAACCCTTAATCCCTGACGCAGCAACGCCTTGAACGAAGTACTTCTGCAAAGCGAGGAACACAATAACAACCGGAATGATCGACACTACGCTGGCCGCCATAATCAGCCCGTACTCAGCGGAATACTGGGATATGAACATGCGAAGTCCAATCTGAATTGTCTTCAGCTCGGTTTTGGTCAGGTAGATCATCGGCCCGAGGAAGTCATTCCAGGTATTGACGAAGGTGAAGATCGTCAGTGTCGACAGGGCCGGCTTGGACAGCGGAAGCATAATTCTGGCCCAGATTCCGTATTCGCTGAGGCCGTCGATCCGTGCCGCTTCACATAATTCATCCGGCACACCCTGATAGAACTGGCGCATCAGGAACACCCCGAATGCCGAGAAGGCCTGCAGTAGGATAATCGCCAGATGGGTATTGTTCAGCCCGAGCGAACGCATCATGATGAACTGCGGCACCATGTAAGCCTGCCAGGGAATAGCGATGGTAGCGATATAGCCCAGGAACAGGATATTTTTCCCCTTGAACTGCAGCTTGGAGAAGGCATACGCTGCAAAGCTTGAGGTCAGCAGCTGCAGAATCGTAACGACTACGGACAGCTTCGCCGTATTGTAAATGAACTTACCGAGCGGAATCCGGGTCCAGATGTCCACGAAATTTTGCCAGCGCGGCACATCCGGGATCCACTGCATCGGGAAGGAAAAGACATCCTTGTTCATCTTGAGTGATGAGGACAGCATCCATACATAAGGAATCAGCATACAGAAGACTGCTGCAGCGAGCAAAGCATACACTAACACTTTAACGCTGACTCTGATGATTTTATTTGAACCTACCATATCGTTCTTATCCTCCTATTGTCCGTACTTCTTCTCGCCGCGGAACTGGACGATGGTAATACCAAGCACCAGCAGGAACAGCACAATAGCCATGGCGCTGGCATATCCGTAATCAAGCGAACGGAACGCCGTGTTGTAGATTTGATAGACCATTACTCTTGTTGAGTCGTTCAGCTGATTGTCGGCGCCGGCAAACAGGTTGATGAAGATATCGTAGACCTTGAACGAATTAATGACCAGAATCATCAGGACAAAGAACGTCGTTGGTGCCAGCTGCGGAACCGTCACATTGCGGAACCGGCTCCAGGCATTAGCGCCGTCGAGCTCAGCGGCTTCATATAATTCCGGGTTGATCCCCTGAAGACCTGCGAGGTAGATGACCATGTAGTAGCCCATGTTTTTCCAGACAGTAAACAGGATAACGGTGAACATCGCCCACTCTTTATCCGCCGCCCAGCGGGGGAGATCCTCAATCGGCACGCCGGAGATCAGATGCAGGATGTTGTTGACAGGGCCCATAGTCGGGCTGAAAATAAAGTTCCATACCGCCGCCACCGCTACAAGCGATGCGACATAAGGGAAGAAGAAGACAGTACGCATAAAGTTTCGGGCAATAATCTTCTGGTTCAGCAGAATCGCCAGCGCAAGGGCAACGGCCATCGTAAACGGCACAACGCCGATTGTATAGACAATGGTATTCCATAGCGCTTTATGGAAGGTGGTATCCTTGATCAGCCGGGTAAAGTTATCCAGGCCGATGAATTCCATCGGATTGGCCCCGTCCCATTTCACAAATGCCAGGACAAAGGCAAAGAACATAGGGACAAGCGTAAAGATGGCGAAGCCGATAAAATTCGGTGCGATAAAGCTGTATGCTACCAGATGATCCCGGACGCCCTTGGACAGTATGCTTTTTGGGGCTTTTTTTGGTCTAAGTACGGTTTCATTTTGCATTCGTTCTCCTCCAAACCTTTTACCTTCTATGCAAAGGGCGGGCATGGCCCGCCCCCTGATAATCACTGCCTAGTTGTTCAAAAGCGCCTGCACACGGGTATTCATATCCTTCAGGCCTTCGTCAATCGTCGCATTTTTGGTCATGATGTTGTCATGCGCTTCATTCAGGATCACTTCGATGTCGGCACTCTTTTCATGCATAGGCATTTCCAGGTAAGTCTGCACAGTGGTCAGGGCAGCCTTGCTGTTCTCGTCGGCAGGGAAGCCTTCGATGGAAGTGATCGAGCTGATAACCTCATCGTTTTTGATCGCCGGAATAGTACCTGTGGAAGCAATGACAGAAGCGCCGTCTTCACCGGTCACGAATTTCATGAAATCCAGGGCAGCCTCCTTGTGCTCGGATTTCTGGTTAACCGCCAGGGAAGTGATTGTTCCCAGTGTAGTTCCTGCTTCAACACCGTCTGGATGCGGATATTTCACGATACCCCAGTTAGTTGCCTGGGACTCGCCGCTCTTCACCTTTTCAATCTGGGTGGCGATGAACCAGCTGCCCATGTTCATCATGGCAACGGAGTTGTTGTAGAATACGCCGGAATAGTGCGTGCTGGAGGTCTTCAGTGTTGCATAATCCATTACGATGCCGTCTTCCTGCTCTTTCAGGATGCGCTCATAGGTAGGCTTCAGGAAGTCGTAGCTTCCGTCCACTACGGTGTTCTTGCCGTCCAGGATGCCGAACAGCTGAACCGCACTGCGCCATGTATGATAATGCGCACCGTATACCTTTTCTGCGCCGCTGCCGGAGGTCATTTTTCTGGCCAGCTCATCGTATTGCTCAAACGTCATATCGTTGCTCGGATATTCAACCCCTGCTTTGTCGAAAAGGTCTTTGTTGTAGTACACGATCCAGAAGTCACTGCGGAAAGGAAGCGCATAAACCTCATCGTTCACTTCAATCTGCTCTACCGTACCGCCGTACAGTGCAGGATCAATGCTGTTCGTGTCCATGAACCCTTTTAACGGCTCAAGATGATTCTGCTTCACCAGGTTGGAGTAGCCCGGAATGTCCTTGATGGTCAGGATATCGAGATCGGCACCGCCGGACAGCTGCGTGCTCAGCATGGTCATATAGTCGGTGGAACCAAGGTCAACATACTCGATGGTCACGTTCGGATGCTCTTTCTGGTAAGCCTCGATCAGCGGTTTATAGTAAGCGGTTGCTTCCCAGTCCCACAGCGCCCATTTTAAAGTAACAGGCTCTTGGTCCGGTTCGGAGGAAGCGCTTGCATTAGTGCCGGCGGCGGGAGCGTTTGTTGCAGCGGCATTGTTCTGGGCATTATTGTTGTTGCCGGAGCAGCCTGCCAAGAGGCCCACGGAGAGCACTGCAGTAAAGGTCATGCCATACAATCTTTTGTAATTCATTGAATTATCCCCTTTTCTTCTTGTATTGTTGACCAGCCATCATCTTCTGAAGCTATTTCACATTCTACCGGGTTACAGCGGGAGATGGGATGTATTTTCCTGCGCAGATCATTCACTTTTATGTCCTGTTTGCGCTTTCATTGTCCTGGACCTGTAATTTTCTATTCAAAACCTGTAAAATTTCGGCTTCCTTCCTCCCCCTCTATTTTGCAATACCGGAATATGCTATGGTGGTTATAACGCTTTTTGCAGCAGCATCCGATAATCTTGTAAACGCTTCACTACATTTCTTGTGTACCAAAGGAGAGAATCACCACGATAAGAAGATCTACTATTAAAAGCCGCATCATCCTGATCATGATTGTGTTTGCGCTGCTTATCGCTACCCTGCTGTCCTTTTTCAGCTATGAGCTCATTTCCTATTATCAGCGCAAAACGACAATTCAGGCAACCGAGTTCAATCTGCAGCTTGTCTCCCATATTATAGAACAAGATCTGCTCAACCTGTCCGTTCTGGCCATGACGAGCAGTACGAATTCTCCAACCAATACGCTGCTGGCGGATTATTTCGAATCACCGGATGCCAAAGCCAGGGATGCGCTGGATGTATTCAGCTCGATGCAGGAGGATTTCCAGATTAACCGTTCCTATAATTATGTCCGCCGGCTGATCGTAACCGACAATAAGGGAAAATTTCTGCAGCTCGACAATTCAGTCAGTATATCCACTCCGCTTACCATTCACAATATCGGCCAGATTACCGGACTGAACAACGAGACTACAGAGGAATTTGACCAGGTGATCAAGGACCCGCTCTCCACCGCCTATGGCATTCCGTTTATTCTGCCGATATACGGCGACCGCGCTTCCCGGATCGGAACCGTCTACCTGCTGGTCAACACCTCCGTCATTACCGACAAGCTGAAGGGCTACACCCTGCCGGAGGATTCGCGTCTGCTGCTGACGCTTGGTACCAATCATTATGAGATTATCGGTGACAAAATACAGCCCGTTACAACCCCATATCACCCGGTCGCTTATACGCAGGATGAGCCTGTCGGCCCGATGACCAGGCTGTCTGAAATCAGCCTTGAAGGTGAGGAGCGGACGCTGGCCGTCTCCTACGTGGTCAGAAGCGGAGTCGAGCTGACCCAGACGATTGCCGGCAACCAGTTCGCGCCGAAGGCAAATATATGGATACCGATTATGTTCGGCGTCTGCCTGTTAGTGCTTGTGCTTAGCGGTATCATTACCTTGTATCTGACCCGGACGATCAGTCTGCCGGTCGAGAAACTGAAGAAACGGATCGACAAAATCGCCCAGGGGAACTTCCTGCTCGACCGCAACATTGAGTGGAACAGCGAGCTTGGTGATGTCGGCAGGGGGATCAACCGCCTGTCCCAGGACATCATTGCCCTGATGGACAGCAGGCTGGCCGATGAGAAGCAGAAGCAGGAGCTGGAGTACCGGATGCTGCAGAACCAGATCAACCCCCATTTTCTCTATAACACGCTGAATTCGATCAAATGGATGGCTACGATTCAGAACGCCACCGGCATTGCGGAAATGACGACCTCCCTGTCGAGGCTGCTGCGCAGCATTGCCAAAGACAACCGCCGCCTGCTGCCGCTGCGAGACGAGCTGAACCTGCTGGAGGATTATTTTCTGATCCAGAAATACCGCTACGGAAGCACTGTAACGATGGTGCAAAGCATTGCGGACGAGGAACTGCTGGGCGGGCTGATTCCGCGCTTTACCCTGCAGCCGCTGGTGGAGAACGCGATTTTTCACGGCATTGAGCCCAAGGGCAGAGGCGACATCCTGATTACCGTGGCCAAAAGCGGCTTCGGCGACATTCTGATTACAGTCGAGGATAACGGGATCGGCATGGAGGAGGAGCAGATTACGCATATCCTGTCCAAGCCGGAGGAAGGGTCCAAGGGGCTGTTCGAGAACGTCGGGCTGCGCAGTGTCAATGAGCGGCTGCAGCTGGCGTTCGGGGAGCCTTACGGGCTGTCGATTGAGAGCAAGCCGGGACAATATACGCAGATGAAGCTTCTTATCCCGTTCCAGCTGAAGGAATAGTCTGTACTACTAAAAGCAAGGAAGTGATACGTTTGATCAAGCTGCTGATTGCCGATGATGAGGCACTGGTCTGCATCGGCCTGCAATCCATGCTGAAATGGGAGCAGTATAACATAGAGATTGTCGGCATTGCCCACAACGGGGCCCAGGAGGAGGAAATGATCGACACCCTCCGCCCGGATATTGTCATCAGCGATATCAAAATGCCGATCAAAACCGGTCTGCAGGTAGCAGATTCTGTCCGCAAAAAATACGGCCGCGTTCCCCTGTTCATCATCCTGACCAGCTACGAGGAGTTCGAATATGCGCGCAGCGCCATTGAAGTGCAGGCTGCCGATTATCTGGTAAAGCTGGAGCTGACGCCGGAGACGCTGGCCGCCTCCATTCAGCGGGCGATTACCCTGCTCGGGGAATACCAGACAATCGAGAGCTACCCCAAACTGGTGCACCGCGGCAACCTGCAGGCCGAGCGCGATAAATTTTTCGTCCGGCTGTTCAACAATCTGTTCGAGAACAAGAACCAGTACCTGCTGCAGCAAGAGGACCTCGATCTCGACCTCAGCGAATCTGCTTATGTAGTATGCACCTGCCGGATTCTCGGGCCGGACACCGTCCCGCCGCGCGGGGATAAGCTGGTCGCGCTCTGCTCAAGCACGGTGCAGATGGCCAAGGATACGCTTACGTCCATCAGGCCCTGCCATGTAACGAGCCTCGACCTGCGCAACTTTGCCGTGACCCTCCCTGTCTGCGGAACCGATCCGCAGCTGTGGATGCCGGACACCCAGAAGCTGCTGGCCGACATGGCCTCCGTCCTTCACAACTATTTCAATGTGACGATTATCGGGGCGATCGGCTTTGCCGTGGAGGACCCTTATCTGCTGCGGGAGAGCTATCTTGCCGCCCGCAAGGCGCTGCCGGCTGCGGTGAAGGCCCATTCCTTCGTCTTCTTCTCCGAGGGCAAGCCGCCGGAGCAGGACTTTCCGTTGTTTGATTTCTCGGAGTCGCGCTCCGAGATCCGGCGGGCCTTTGAGGAGATGGATACCCAGGCGCTGTACGCCATCATCTCCAGAATGATTGAAATCTTCGACGGCCGGTCAGACCTGCTTGTTCCCGCCACGGACGCAGCCTGCAATATTCTCTACATGGCTACCTCGCTGCTGGCCGACGGCGAGGAGATCGTGGAGCATATCTTTGAGCATGACCCGGAGGGCTACCGGGCGATCTATCAGATGCACACTATCGAAGAGATTGCCGGCTGGCTGGTCTGCTTCCGCGACGGCGTCTCGGAAATGCTGTCCACCCGCAGGCAGAGCTACAAGGAGCAGATCGTCAAGAATGTCCAGGAGTACATCAAACGCAACCTCGGCTCCAAGCTCTCGCTTAACCAAGTGGCCGATGTCTTCAATTTCAGCCCTAACTACCTGAGCCACCTGTTCTCCAAAACGGCCAAGGTCAATTATGTGGAATACATCACCGAGACCAAAATATCGGCCGCCAAAGAGATGATGCTGCGCGGCGAAGGCCGGATCTATGAAATCTCTCAGAAGCTCGGCTATGAGAGCGCCTTCTACTTCAGCAAGGTATTCAAAAAGGTAACCGGCATGTCGCCGCGGGAGTATATTCAGCAGGCGGAGGCAGGTGCAGCGTCTGAGCGGGGTGTGCAGGAGAATGGGCGGGGCTGAGCGCCGGTTGATAAGCAGCAAACGTACCAGCCGCAAAAAACCTTCAGGGATGATGTGTCCCTGAAGGTTTTTTGACGTCTGACAGGCTGCATGAGCAGGGCTCGCTTTTCGCCAGCCTGTGCCATTATTCTATTCTGTTGTACCTGCTGCTACTCGATCTTTCCGCCCTCAACCACCAGCTCATCGGTATAGCCTTCACCGTATACCTCATTCAGCGTCGCCTTATAAGCCTCTTGGATGAACTGCTCCTTGCCCAGCGTCTCCAGCTCGGTGTTAAGCCAGTTCAGCAGCTCGGTATTGCCCTTGGCTACTGCTTATGTCAGCATATTCAGCCCAGTATTCGCAGCCGGAGAGGCGATAAGGTTGCTGTGGTCCGTTAGCGTAGCCTGAAGAGTTACTTTCCGGTAAATAAGGGCTCTGCGGTCCGTTAAGACTGCAAGATCCGGATGGATTCAAGAGCACGGACAACCCAACCAAATCTGCGCATTAATCCTGATCCGGCAGCAGCCGGAGCTCAAATGCCTCGTTACGGTCGCAGACAAGCACGCCGTCAATTACATCCAGCCGGGCAGCCTGAACCGAGGAGCGGCGGCTCTGGTATCTACCTTCAGGGGTGTCTTCGCTCTCGCTGCCGTCTCTGCCGGGATGCGTGAAGTAGAAAATATAAGCCTCATCACCCTGCACGACCACATCTGCATGCAGCCCGATAGTACCATCATCCTCACGGCTTCCCGGCTGGTCCAGGATCAGACCGTTACGCTCCCATGTCTCCAGGTCACCGGAACGGAAGACGCCCTGCCCGCGCCATTCGTCTACAATCATCCAGTAGTGGTCTTTGAACCGGAAGACGTTGGCCCCTTCATGCGGCCGTCCGGTGATGACAGGTCCGGTAACCTCCCACTGGTACAGGTCCTTGCTGTCCGCTGCATAGGTATGCGACCCGTTCGCCTCATCCTTGTACCACATGCGGAACCCGCCGCCGGGCAGCTCATGGATGCAGGCATCGATTACCCGGTCCGAGCTCAGCTCAAGCCGGGAACGGAAGTTCCACTCCAGCAGGTTAGTGCTGGTATAGTGGAGCATGTCGCGCCGGTGGCCGGCCCAGCCGGACGGAATGCCCTGAATGTAGCTGACGTACATATGGTACAGCCCTTCATGCCAGATAATCTCGGGTGCCCAGAACGTATTGCGGCCCCATTCGATATCGAGCCCCTGCAGGGTGCCGCGGTATAGCCAGCTTGTCCCGCCGTCGCGCGAGGAAGCAACACCGAGGTCTGTACCGTGTACCCAGGCCACACCTTCTCCCTCCGCCGTCACTCTGCGGTTCGTATAGATCATCCACCATTCCTGTGCTTCCCGGTTCCAGATGATGACCGGATCAGCCGCCCCGTCGTATACCGGGTCCCTGAATAAAGGTGCCTTCATTGTGTTATCCTCTCCTGCAAATGTTATGCGCCGCTCGGGAGCTGCTTATAATACTACACTATTCTTATCTGCCCGATAATCTCCCTGAATGATTACTTTGAATGGTGAGAGCAGCCGTTAAACCGCAGTTGCTGTCTCACTCCTCACCGTTCACCATCATAGCCGGAGATCTGAGCCGGGCGCGTATTACTTCCGTTATCATATATAGCCGTCAGGTTGAATCCGGCAGAACGCATTTAAGAAGTTGCGCCAAAGAGATGTTAATGTATCCTAATTGGCGTCCAACGCTGCGAACTGCACTTTTTCCTCATCACTAAGATTTTCTGTTGTAATCTCTTCCATCCTGTTCCAGACCTGAGTAACGCCAGATTCAATTTCAAGCCCTGCCAGGGTGAGCGAGACGAGGGTTACCCGACTATCTTCTTCCGAGCGGCTGCAGGTGACAAGCCCCGCGTCTTCCAGCCGGCGAACGGATTTCGCAATGGTAGAGTGGTCAAGGCGCAACGCTCTCGAAAGACTATTCTGTTACTGGCTGTCCCGTTGCCAGAGCTGCATTAGTACGAGCTCCTGCCCGGGACATAACCCTGCTTCCTGTTAAATTGTTATTTATGGAAAACAGGGAACCGGGCGTTTCTCTGGTGTGTACGGTCTCCTCTAACACACTGATATCTTGACTTGTTCTCAGCCAGTCTTGCGGTAATCCAGAGAAAGCCATTATGATAGGGAAAACAAACAGCAAGCCGGAAATCATCCGGACGGCTAAGGAGGCCTGATGCACATGACCGAGAAGAAAGTAACCTGGCTGGAGCTGTTCTATGATCTGCTCTTTGTCGCCGCGGTGGCTAAAGCCAGCCATGTGCTGCTGCACGTAGAGGACGAGACCCTGTCCCTGGAGACGCTGGGCAAATTTGTACTGATCTTTATCCCGATCTGGTGGGCCTGGGTGGGACAGACCTTGTTTGTTAACCGCTTTGGGCAGGATAGTGTTCCACACCGGATTTTTCTGATTATCCAGTTATTTTTTGTCCTGATCATGACAGCCAGCCTGAACGTTGATTTCGATGCCACCTATCTTTCCTTTCTGATCGGCTACATCGGACTGCGGGCGATGACTGCCGTGCAGTATCATTATGCGCATGCCAAGGAAGAAGGGCATTTGCGGGCTACTGCCCATTATTTCGGGACCCGCTTTTGGATCGGACTGGCCATCTCCGCCTGCTCCCTGTTCTTTGATTCCTGGGTGCGTTATGCCGTGCTGTATGCCGGAATTGCACTTGATATTATCCTTCCGCTGACCGGCAGAAAGATTCTCCTCAAGACCCCGACGAACACTCATCATCTGCTGGAGCGCTTCTCGCTCTTCGCGCTGATCCTGCTCGGCGAATCTGTGGTCAGCATTCTCGCCGTACTGAATTCCAGCTCCTGGACCCCGCAGTCGGTGACCTTTGCAGCATTAACTTTTGTGCTCATTATCGCGATGTGGTGGCAGTATTACGACAATCTGGAGAAGAAGGTTAATAAGCATGTACAGACCGCAGGACAGACGATTATCTATGGCCATCTGTTCATCTTTCTCTCGCTGTGTATGATTGCCGCCTCGATTCAGCTTCTGTTCCTGAATGAGCTGCATTACGGGCTGATGCTGAATTTGTTCTTCGGGTCTGTCGTACTCTATTTTGCCTCGACGACACTCGTCTTTCATGTCTACAGGCATAAGCAGCACCGGCTGGGTATTACGCATCTGTCCCTGCTGCTGGGGATTTTGATCGGCTTCTACATTGTTAATCTGGTGTTTCACGTTCCGAATGTGGTAATGATGGGCGAAATGGCGCTGTTCTTCGCCGTCTATGCCAAGATCACGACGTAAGTCCGTACAAGAAAAGGCTGTGCCCGTGAGATCTGAAAGAAGGATCTTGCGGGCGCAGCCTGTTTATTGGCATTCTGCGGGAGGTTTGTACTTTTGCGTTCTCAAATTCTCAATTACATGCCGTGCTCATGTTATGTATTCACTTAGAGACCACTCTAACTAAATAGCTGCTAAATCTCTCGCAGCAGGTCCATATTATTGGTTTCGTATAAGGCGACCTTCAAATCGATAATGTTCAGATTTTTCTTCAATTCATCCATTTGCCGCAGCACTTCCTTACGGTGCTCGATCATCATGCTGCGCCGTGTGTCCTTGGTAGCATCGCCTTCCATAATCAATTCGATATATCTTTTGATATCTTTGATAGGCATTGCGGTGTTCTTCAGGCAGCAAATCACTTTGACGAGCAACAAGTCCCCATCAGAGAATATTCGTTTTCCCGCCGCGTTGCGTCCCACAAAGGGCAATAATCCCTCCTTATCATAAAAGCGGAGTGTATGTGCCGTCACGCCGCAAAGGGCCGCTACTTCATTAATGCTATACATGATCTTCACCTCCCTGATAGGGTTTTAAAGACTGCTTGACTTCGATAGTTCTCTAAGTATTAGCATTAAGTATAGCGAACGGATGGACCACTTTCAATTCAAATGCCGGACGTTAAGACGAAGGAGTGAAGGAAGAATGAATAAATTCCCGAAATGGACAGCAGCAAATATCCCCTCTCTGCAGGGCCGCTCAGCTATAGTTACAGGTACCGGCGGACTCGGCTACGAAACGGCCCTGGAGCTGGCGAAACATGGAGCTGAAGTCATACTCGCCGGACGCAACGCCGCTAAGGGAGCGGAGTCAGTTAAAAAGATCCGTAGCATCGTTCCCTCAGCTATCATACGCTTTGTAGAACTGGATCTTGCCAATCTGGCCTCGGTGCAGGCGTTTGGTGAACAGATGAATAAAGAACGGCAACATCTTGATCTTCTGATCAATAATGCAGGCGTAATGACACCGCCTACCCGCCAAGTCACGAAAGACGGCTTTGAGCTTCAGTTTGGCACGAATTATCTGGGACATTTCGCGTTGACGGCGCATCTGATGCCTTTGCTGCGCAAAGGAAATAAGCCGCGAGTCGTTAGCCTGGGCAGTATTGCCCACCGCAGCGGGTCTATTCATTTCGATGACCTGCAATTTGAACGCCGTTATCATGCAATGGAGTCTTATGCCCAATCCAAGTTAGCAATGATTATGTTTGCACTGGAGCTGCAGCGGCGCAGCGAAAGATTCGGTTGGGGAGTGATGAGCATTCCGGTTCATCCTGGAGTATCCCGCACCGACTTGCTTCTAAACGGGGCTGGTCCTAAAAGCTCTGCTGGAAGAACCCGCAGACTGTTAGGACCGATCTTGTTCCAGCCGGCAGCGCAAGGTGCACTTCCGTCGCTGCTTGCTGCCACTTCACCGGACGCAAAGGCCGGAATCTATTACGGTCCAGCCAGACTCGCGGAAACGAGAGGTCTGCCAAGGCCAGGCAAGCTGGCTCCGCAGGCATTGGACACTGCTGTAGCCTCCAGATTGTGGGACCTCTCCGAACAACTAACCCAGGTAGTTTTTGAAACAATGGCGAAGGTATAACGTTTTTTTACGGGGGATGGAATAGATGTGAATGGCACTAAACTAACGCACAGCGGCAGCCTAAGACTTTATTTATTGAGTCTTGTTCTGCCGCTGCTTCGTTAAACAGGAGCATCAATTATGACACTGGTCCCTTTGCCTGCTGCGCTTATGAACGCTATGTCCCTGGCTTCACTGCCAAAAAACAAACTCAGGCGCTTGTTGACGTTCCCCTGCGCTCCTCCCGTTTCCATAATGCCAGGCATAATCGCATTCTCCACCAGCGGCTGCAGGGTAATCTTGGGCAGCATACAACTAAGGAGGCTGTCATGGCTTATAAGCAGCTGCTTCGCCAGCGCATGGACCCGCTCCGGCTTCACCCGGTTCAGCGGAAGCACGAATCCAAGCTCCCCTAAATAATGAGCCTAATCCGACAGTGCCCGCATGATGTTGGATTTCGCTTCTGCCGCAATGTCTTCATTCCCGTCATCGACCGCTTGCATTAAGATCAGTATGGGGATGTATACCGCGATCAGCCGCGCCAGCAGCTTTGTTTCCTCGTCCGCTCCTCCGTACGTTTCGAAAAACACGCCGCGAGCGTAAGGTGGAAAAAAGCTATAAGCAACGCTCAAATCGCAAGCCGGATGGCCTACGCTCAGATCGCCCCAATCAATGATGCCGGAAACGATTCCGTTCTCATTCACAAGCATATTTTTGAAATGAAGATCGCCATGCAGCAGTACATTCACCGGTTCGACACGGTCCTTTTGCAGCCTGCTTATATACGCTTCGATCACACCGGACTCCTCCGGCGACAAGTGTTCAACCACCTTCGATAGAAAGCCCTCCAATTTCACTTTGCGCGATGCTATGTCCGTCAAGTTTCGATGATCTTGCTGAACTCCGCACTTCAGCGCCGCCTGCACCGGAAACTCATGCAATCTCCGCAAAAATTTCGCCAGCGCCTCTGCCGATAAAGCCCGGCGTTCTTCAGTCAAACCGATTGGGAAATCTCCTGGCATGTAGGCATAGCCAAGAAATGGTGCCGGGTATTCGTCACTTGCTTCGCCATAAAACAACGGTTTCGGATAGGGGATGGTTATATATGCCTCCAGCTTCGGCAGCAGTTTCCCTTCCATTCGAATCGAGCCAACTGCAATCGTTCTTCTTGGAAACCGGAACACGTACTCGTCACCGATGAGAAAAACCGTATTGTCCCAGCCCCAGCCCAATCGCTTCACTTGCTTCGATGACAGCTGAGGGAATTGTCTGCCGATCAGCGTTCGCGCCTGCTCTTCGTTAACCTCCCACTCCGCATCCCATACATTCGTTCCTCCCATGAATTGTCTGCCTCCTCGTTCCTTGCGTTATTTAGATGTTTACATTCCCTGAAAGTTGCGTATAGCTGCCCGTTAGGGAGCTTAACAAAAATAAGTATAAGAGAAGAGCAGCCTTCCTCCCTGAAGAAGAATAGCTGCTCTCAATAGAGGCGTTTCTAGCTTGCCGTCCCCGATACAAACTGGTTCTGGTACATCTCATAATAAAAGCCCCGGCGGTCCATCAGCTCCTCATGGGTACCGCGCTCGCTGATCTGTCCGTCCTGGATCACCAGAATGGCGTCGGCCTCACGGATGGTGCTCAGCCGGTGGGCAATGACAAAGCTGGTCCGGCCCTGCATCAGCTTGCGCATCGCCTCCTGGATATGCAGCTCTGTCCGTGTATCTACATTGCTGGTCGCCTCATCGAGAATCAGAATCGACGGATTGGACAGCACAGCACGGGCGATGGTCAGCAGCTGCCGCTGCCCCTGGCTAAGGTTGCCGCCTTCGGCATTCAGATACGTATCGTAGCCGTTCGGCAGCTTCCGGATGAACACATCGGCATTTGCGAGCTTAGCCGCTTCCTCAACCTCCCAATCCGTAGCTTCCATCCGCCCGTACCGGATGTTGTCCCGGATCGTCCCCGAGAAAACGTAGGCATCCTGCAGCACAAGGCCGATCTGTGACCGGAGCGTCTGCTTATCCAAATCACGGATATTGTCACCGTCTATCAGAATCCGCCCGGACTGGATTTCATAGAAGCGGGTCAGCAGATTGATAATCGTTGTTTTGCCTGCTCCGGTCGGGCCGACAAGTGCCAGCATCTGGCCGGGCTCGGCGTGCAGGGAGAGATTCTTCAGCACGGGTACCTCAGGTTTATAGCCGAAGCCCACCTGCTCGAATACCACCTCGCCCCTGATCCGCCGGGTTGCCGTGTCTTCCTGTTCCCCAGACATTTCCGGCTCCAGATCCAGCACTTCAAACACGCGCTCCGCCCCGGCAACCGCTGACTGGAACAGATTGTACTGGTTGGCGAGCTGGTTCAGCGGCTGGCTGAACTGGTTGGAATAATTGAGGAAGCTGACAATAATACCGATCGTGATCATTTCATGGTAAGCAAAAATACCGCCCGACACCGCGATAACAAGGAAGGTCAGATTGCGCATCGCGTTCATCATCGGGCCCATGGAGCCGGAGAGGGTCTGCGCCTTCACTCCGACGGCCCGCAGCCGTTCATTGATCTGCCGGAATTGGCGGACTGCCTCCTCCTCACGGCCGAATACCTTGACGACCTTGAGGCCGGAGATATTTTCCTGGACGAAGCCGTTCACCTCGCCGAGATGCTGCTGCTGCTCCGAGAAGTAGCGGCGGGTATGGACGGAGATTTTTTTAACAATAAACGTAATAAGCGGGACGGTCAGAATGGTAATCAGCGTCATCCACACGCTCAGACTGAGCATCATAACCAGACAGCCGGCCAGCATCAGCACACTGGCAATCAGCTGGACTACTGTCTGATTCAGCGTATTGGAGACGTTGGCAATATCGTTGACGGCCCGGCTCATCAGCTCGCCGTGGGTGCGCTGGTCGAAGAACGATACCGGCAGCCGCTGATACTGCTCGAACAGATCTTGCCGCATATTTCGGACCGTATTCTGGGACAGGCTCGAGGCTGTATATTGCTGAACCCAGGTGAAGAAAGCGCTCAGGGCGTATACGCCCAGGAGGATCATGCCCATCCGGAACATTCCTTCAAACCGGCCGGGCACGATATAGTTATCGAACAGCTTGCCGATCAGATAGGGACCCGCAAGCGAAAGAGCAGTAATCAGTACGGTACACACAATAACCCAGGTGAGTGCCCCGCGCTCCTGCTTCAGGTAGCCCCAAATCCGCCGCAGTGTGCCGAAGGTATCCTTGGATCTTACTTTGGGTACGCCGCCGTGCATATGCCCCGGACCCTGGCGGAAGCCCATCTGGTCGAACTTTTGCGGCATTTTGCCTTGGTTAGACGGACTGGACGGCGGGTTCGCTGACATAAGGCACCTCCTCTGAGCCGAACTGCGACCGGTAAATCTCCTGATATACCTTGCAGTTCTGCAATAATTCCTCATGGGAGCCGCTGCCTGCGATCTCCCCGTCATCGAGTACGATGATCGTGTCCGCTTCCGTAACGGACGATATTTTCTGGGCGATCAGGAAGGTCACGGCCTCTGCCGTAATATCCTTCAGCGCACCCAGCAGCTGCCGCTCCGTCCGGGCATCCAGGGCGCTCATGCTGTCATCCATGATCAGCACCGGCGGCCTCACGAGCAGCGCCCGGGCAATGGACAGCCGCTGCTTTTGCCCGCCGGACAGGTTGACGCCCTTCTGTCCGAGCTTCGTCTCATAGCCTTCCGGCAGTCTGCTGATAAAATCATGCGCCTGGGCGATTCGCGCCGCCGCTTCCACCTCGGCCTGCTCTGCATCAGGCTTGCCGAAGGCGATATTGTCGCGGATCGTGCCGGTGAACAGGAAGGATTCCTGCAGAATCATCCCGATCCGCCGCCGCAGCTCCTGCAGCGGAAGCCCGCGGATATCCTGTCCGTCAAGCTGAATGGAGCCTGACGTAACGTCATACAGCCGGGGAATCAGCTGGACGAGCGTGGTTTTGCCGGAGCCGGTTGCCCCGATAATGGCCACCGTTTCTCCGCGCTCAGCTTCAATATTAATCCCCTGCAGCACCAGATCCTTCGGATCGGATGAACCGTTATAGGAGAAGGATACATTCTCCAGCTTGACACTGCGGCCTGGCAAAGAGCATTCGCTTTTTGCTTCAGCAGAGCGGATATGCGGCTGTGCAGCCAGCACCTCCTGAATCCGGTCAGCCGACACCTTGGCCTGTGACACGTTCATCAGCAGACTGCTGACCATGAGGAGAGAAGATAATACCTGGACTACATAGTTTACAAAAGCGACCAGATCGCCTGCCTTCACCGAGCCGAACGATACCTGGTTCCCGCCGTACAGCAGCACGGTTACAAGGCAAGCGTTCATAATCAGCGTGACGATCGGGGAGTTCAGCGCAATAAAGCGGGCTGCCCGGATCGAGACCCGGGTATACTCCCCGTTGACCTCGCGGAACCGTCCTGTTTCATAGCCGGCGCGTACAAAAGCTTTGACGACCCGGATTCCCGCCAGATTTTCCTGAATCCGTGTATTAACGGCATCCAGCTTCCCCTGCACCGCCGAAAAAATCGGAGTTGAAAAACGGATCAGCAGCGCGACTACAGCAATCAGGACAATCAGCGTGCCCAGTAGAATAAGCCCAAGACGACGGTTGATAATCAGCGCCATAACCACACTGCCGATCAGCAGGCTGGGTGAGCGGACGAGACCCTGCAGGCCCATCTGCACCAGATTCTGCACCTGCACGACATCGCTGGTCATCCGGGTCATCAGCGAGCCGGATTTGAAGGCATCGACATTTTCAAAGGAAAAGGTCTGCACCTTCGTGAACAGCGCTTCACGGATATCGGCGCCAAAATTCTGTGAGGCCCGGCTGGCAAAAAAGTTGCACAGCACGCCGGTAACCAGCCCCAGCAGAGCAACGCCCAGCATCAGAAACCCGGTCTGCTCAATAACGCTGAAGTTGCGGCTCACAATGCCGTTATCAACGATATGTGCAGCCAGCGTAGGCTGAAGCAGGTCAAAAAAGACCTCCAGCATCATGAACAGCGGAGCCAGAATCATAAATTTTAGATACGGCTTCAAATAACGTCTTAATTCCCACATCATGAATCCCCTTCTGGCGTCTGAGGCTCATCCGCTTCCTTGCGGCGCAGCTCAAAATGCCGGGTATACTCGTCAATCACCATCTCTACCGCCTTGAGCTCACCGAGCAGCACCGGTTTGATCTCCTGGTATTCCGGCGCTTCCACCTGCTGCTTCAGCGTTGCTCTTTTCACCTCAAGCACATTCAAAAATTCCAGCGCCCGCCCGCGGCGGAACGTCTTGGCTCCGTCATGGTGCCTGCCTTTATGCCGGCCTTCGCAGTTACGCTCACCAGGCCCGCCGTGCTCCCACTGGTCTTTCATGCTCGAATCCCTCCTTCGCTAACCTATATGTATACAAATGTATACATATCGCTACAAATTGTCAATCAGGATGACAAAAAGACTACGCCTCCATAGGTGGAGAACGCAGCCGCGTTTACATTACTCTTTTCCAAGTGAAAAATCCGCTATCAGTTCCTCTACCGTCTCGTCCCCCTGCCCCCCGGAAACCCAGCAATCCGCCTTAGGTCTGCAAAAGCTGTAGAGGTTATACTCATCATCTTTCTTCTCGTCTATATCCTGAAGTGTGGCCTCGATTTGGCTATAATCTTCCTGGTTCATAAAAAAGACAGCGCTGAGGAAATCCGCTATGCCATATTCCTTAAGCTCCTGGTTCAGCTGCCTGATCTGCGTGGCCTGTACCCGCTTATCCAGTTCGCCTTCCTGTGCCATGAACACATTAATGCCTGCTGCATACGGGTAATCCTTCACTTCTGCTGCGGGAGTGTAGCTGCTGTCCGGAAGCGAGCCGAACGGCCCTTCAAAATAGACGACATCCAGCTTGGCCGGCGTCTTCCAGATCGACTGAACCTTTTGTTGGACCAGCTCGGCGAGCTTATCGGACATGATCAGATTGATATAGCCGTCTTCAATGACATTTTCCTTCTCCCAATACTCCACCCTGAACTCCGTCTCCGGATTTCCGGCAGGGTAAGCGGCAGCCTGCACTCCGGCAACCTCTCCGCTTGTGAGCGCACCTACCCGGTGATAACGCAGCTCTTCAACCTTTTCTATTATAAAAGCTTCAGAATACTTCTCCTCCAGGTACTCTTTCATTTCAGAGGCCTTCTGCTTCTTCCCGGCTTCGGAGTATCCGCCGCTGCAGGAAGTTACCATTAGAGCTGCTAGAGCTGCTGCTGATATCAATAACCATTTAAAAGGCTTCATGAGTCCCCTCCAACGTGTACTTAGCAGATTGGGTATGTGCTGCCCTCCGCTGTTGCCGTTCTTGTGCTGCTGGCGGTGTCGTTCTGTTGCTCGTGTTGGTGCTGGTGCTGGTGTTGGTGCTGGTGTTGGTGCTGGTGTTGGTGCTGGTGCTGGTTCAAACGGTTTAGGTGGATTTTCGCCACTTAATTCTTGAGCTTTCAGGTATATGCAACTATTAGTTGGAAAAAAGTTACTTATTTCGGGCGATTGTTAGCTTTCGAGGTATTTTTGATGAATTTAGGTGACTTTTTTCCAACTAGCTTCCTGATACTTGCGATTATTATTGAATTAGGTGGCGATTTTCCACTTAATTTATATACGACCAAATCAGATACAAACACATTTAGATACAAACCCATTCAGATACAAATAACTGCAATGCCTTCTCCCAAGTGTAGCTGTGACTTCGGAGAAAGTTCGAATTAGCGGACGCTCACCGCCTTATTTCAGCTTTGCTACGATTTTGCCACGGATATGCCGCTCTGACAGGCGCACCAAAGCTGCCGGCACCTGGTCCAGCGGAATGACCTCCTCCAGCAGAGAGGAAAGTTTACCTGCGGCAAGCAGCGCGAGCATCTCGTCACCGATTACAGACAACTGCCGCAGTGCCTCCGGATCACCGGACTGATGTGCAGCGCCAAGCGCAACCTCATGGACGGAAAAAGCTTTGGTAAACGGCTTCACCGACGTATAGTCCGGCGCACCGGCAATATGCACCACATGCCCGAAAAAGGCAATCAGCTCCAGCCCCTGGGTTGCGCTCTGTCTGCTGATCGAATCAATTACCGCATCCACCCCTCTGCCGTCTGTCAGACGGAGCACCTCGGCGGCTACGTCTGCCTCGCGGTAGTCGATCACATGGTCCGCTCCCAGGCTTTTCACATACTCACGGTTGTGGCCCGATGCGGTGGAAATTACCCGTTTTCCGGCCAGCTTCGCCAATTGAACGGCAAATCCGCCGACGCCTCCCGCGCCTCCATGGATCAGCAGGGTGTTCAGCTGCGTAAGCGGCAGCTTGCCGTGCACCGCCTGGTAAGCTGTATAACCGGCTGTCGGGAGCGCAGCAGCATCCGTGAAATCTACAGAATCCGGTATCCGCGAGAGCGTGCTGGCCTTGGCCAAGGCAAATTCCGCGAACCCGCCCGTCCGGGTAAGGTCCCCGTGATATAAGACCCGGTCACCGGGTTTCCATTGATCCACACTTTCGCCTACTGCGGTAATCACTCCGGCCACATCCAGCCCGAGCACATGCGGATAGGTCCAATTGGGGTTGCCGCCGGTGGCGGTTTTATAGTCAACCGGGTTAAGTCCGGCCGCATGCACCTCTACCAGCACTTCGCCGGCTGCCGGCTCAGGTGCGCTGATTTCACTAACCTTCATCTCATTCCATTTACCTTTTTCCTGCAGTAACAGAGCTTTCAACTGTATAGCCTCCTCGGATAGTATTCTAATGAATTTATTGTAGCAGAATTTTCCGGCGGTATCCCGTGGCGGAACGAGATGCCTGGGAGTGTGGCTGTGCTGTATGTTCGTTGAACGATCAGCTGGGAGCATCAGGCGGGTCGGGTTGCTGGCTGGGCTGGGATCTAGGGCCGGGGCGGCCGGATTCATGGGCATTTGGCCGGGGCGGCCCGAATCAAGGGCATTTTTGCCCTTCATTTCGGCCGTTTGGCCGGGGCGGCCCGATTCAAGGGCATTTGTGCCCTTCATTTCGGCCGTTTGGCCCGGTCGGCCAGATTCAAGGGCATTTCTGCCCTTCATTTCGGCAATTTGGCCGGGGCAGCCCGAATCAAGGGCATTTTTGCCCTTCATTTCGGCCGTTTGGCCCGATCGGCCGGATTCAAGGGCATTTGTGCCCTACATTTCGGCCGCTAAGCCGGGTCGCCCGATATTTCTTCCGCCCAGTGCACCCACACCAGCGAACAAACATCCGCAGCACCTAATCTCCGCCCAAAGCATAAAACACCCTTTCCGCTATAGCTTTATTAGCACTCTTACCCAAAGGCAATCTTCCTTTAACAGTTGTATATAGACGTTCCCTCACTCTCACCATGTTTGCCCATTGAGCATTTTTGCACTTTGGGCAAATATATGCTTTAATAAACTTTAGAATTTAAACTATTACTCTTCTCAAGGAAGGAGGAAATGAACATTGAACCCCAAGCTGACGCTGCGCGACCAGAAAAAGGAGGCCACCGCTTACGCTTTATCTGTAGCTGCTTTTGAGCTTGCTCTGGTACACGGCATGGACGGCTTCATTGTTGACGATATTGTCCGGCAGGCGGGCGTCTCCCGGCGAACCTTTGCCAATTATTTTTCCTGTAAAGAAGAAGCAGTGGCAGAGTATTTCATGAACAGGGCAACCAGTGAGGACGAAAATGACCTGTTAGCGCATCTGGCGCCGGACGCGACACCGCTGGATGCCCTGTACAGCCTGCTCAAGCTGCAGTTCACTTCTGAATTTCTGCGCAGATTGAGGCAATTTGCATCGCTGGCCAACCAGTATCCGTCGCTGGAGCCGTACATCCTCAGCGTGTTCCGCCGGCTGCAGATGGCCGCCCAGGAAGTGCTCGAACGGTTCACCCACGGCCGGTATTCCGACGGGTATACACATCTGCTGGCCGGTGCAGTTTATGGAGCTTTTGTACCTATACTGGACGGACGGCTGAACGTGCTGCTGCCGGGTGAATCGCAGGAGGACCGGCCCGGCTCTGTATCTTTTGACCAATATCTGACCTCCATGTTCAATTACTTACGCAACGGCTTTTAAACCAGAGACAAAAAGGAGAAACCATTACATGTCTACATTTCTGTACCGATTGGGGAAATCGGCTTATTCCAAGCCCTGGTATTTCCTCGGCACCTGGATCGTTATTCTCGGTGTGATTGGCGCGCTGCTCGGTGTGAACGGCATCCAGTCCAGCTCCGAAATGAAAATTGAAGGCACCGAATCGCAAAAGGTGCTGGATATGCTGGCCGAAGAGCTTCCGGCTGCCGCCGGCGGCCAGGCCAGCGTCGCCTTCACCGCACCGGAAGGCGAACGCCTCGATACGCCTGAACGGGCCGCTCTGCTCCTGAAGGCCATTAATGATGTGTACAGCATGGAATATATCATTAACCCTGCTGAGCTGGCCGCCCAAGCCGCCGCGGCACAGGCAGCAGGCGCTGACCCGTCCGCGGCTGCGGGCCAAGGCGCTGCCGCTGATCCATCTGCTGCTGCAGGCCAGGGCGCTGCCGCTGATCCATCTGCTGCCGCAGGCCAGGGCGCTGCCGCTGATTCGTCCGCTGCCGCAAGCCAGGGCGCTGCCGCTGATCCATCTGCTGCCGCAGGCCAGGACGATGCAGCAGCTCAAGCCGCTGCGGCCCAGGCTGCCGCCGCCGCGCAAGCTGCATCAGCTGCTCCTTACGGCCCGCTGCTCGTTGACGGCGCTATGGTTCCCGGCGTTATGCTGTCCTCCGACGGTAACATTGCCCTGTTCCAGTTCCAGTTCACCGTGCAGCAGACCTCACTGCCATCCGAAGTACCCGATAACGTGATCGAGGCTGTTACGGAAGTCGAGCAGGCTGGCTCCGGTATTACAGCAATTCCGAGTGACTCGCTTAAGAGCACGCCTTCTATCGGTTCCACTGAAGCGATCGGGGTTGCCGTGGCTGCAGTCGTATTGTTCATTACCCTTGGTTCGGTTGTAGCAGCCGGACTGCCGCTGATTACCGCACTTCTAGGGGTAGGTATCAGTGTCGGCGGCGCATTTGCCCTCGGCAGTGTAATCCAGATGAATGACATTACGCCAATTCTGGCCGTAATGATCGGTCTGGCTGTCGGGATCGACTACTCCCTGTTCATCGTCAACCGCCAGCGCCGCCTGATTCTCGATGAGAAGCTGAACGCGCGTGAGGCGGCCAGCCGGGCTGTCGGGACTGCGGGGAGCGCAGTATTTTTTGCCGGCTTGACTGTTATTATCGCCCTGTGCGGGATGCTGGTCATCGGGATGGAATTCCTGTCCACCATGGCGCTTGTTGCCGCAGTCAGCGTACTGATCAACGTCCTGCTGGCACTGACTCTGCTGCCTGCGCTGCTTGGTCTCGTCGGAGAAAAAATCTGCACAGCCAAAGCGCGCTCCAAGAGCAACGCAGCCGGCAACAAAGAGCATCACGGCTTCTCGCACCGCTGGGCTAACGCCACAGTGAAATTCCGCTGGCCGATCATTATTCTGGTTGTGCTTGTTCTCGGAACGGCTGCGATTCCGGTAACCAAAATGGAGCTCGGCATTCCTTCCGGCGCCTCGGCGAACCTGGATACTCCGGCCCGTCAGAGCTATGACGTCATCTCCAAAGGCTTCGGCGAAGGCTTCAACGGCCCGCTGCTGCTGGTTGCCCAGCCGAATAATCCTTCGGACAAAATCTCGATGGAAACTCTGGGCAAGCTGACCCAGGAGCTGCAGATGCATGACAATGTCACCCTGGTATCTCCGCTGGGTGTTAACGAAACAGGCGATATCGCGATTATCAGCCTGATTCCAAAAACCGGGCCGACAGATACAGAAACAAGAGATCTGGTGCAGGATCTGCGCGATCCTTCCTACAGTCTTGCGTCCGACAACGATATTACCCTTGGTGTAACCGGCTTTACCGCCATTAACATCGATATGTCATCCAAGCTTTCCGATGCTTTCCCTATTTACATCGGTATCATTGTTGTTCTTTCCCTGATTATTCTGCTGCTCGTATTCCGGTCGATCATTGTGCCAATCAAAGCAACAGTCGGCTTCATTCTCAGTATCCTTGCCACCTTCGGCGTGACTACAGCCGTTTATCAGTGGGGCTGGCTGCACTCCCTGTTCGGTTTTGATACCGGCGGACCGCTGCTCAGCTTCATGCCGATTCTGGTTACCGGTATCCTGTACGGTCTGGCGATGGATTACCAGGTGTTCCTGGTCAGTTCAATGCGCGAGGCTTACGTTCACGGCCGCCACGGCAATGACAGCATCGTGCACGGCTACGATCTGGCCAGCCGCGTCGTGCTTGCTGCGGGTATCATTATGGTTTCCGTCTTTGCCGGCTTTATCTTCGCCCCTGATGCGATGATCAAGCAGATCGGCTTCGCCCTGGCCTTCGGGATCCTGATCGATGCCTTCATCATCCGGATGACGCTCGTTCCGGCCGTTATGGCCGTCTTCGGCGACAAAGCCTGGTGGCTGCCGAAATGGCTGGACCGCCTGCTGCCGAACCTCGACGTCGAAGGCGACAAGCTGATCGCCAAGCTAAATGCCGAGAATGGCGTGAGAGGACACAAAAAATAACAAAAAGGACGGCACCACCGCCGTCCCCAAAAAAAGAGCAGAGCCTGCAGACCGTGTCTGCAGGCTCTGCTCTTTTTACTCCCGCTTAAAAGTTACTGCACGGAAATCCCGAACTCTGCCCCGGCATCCCCGGCGAAAACGATGGCTCCCCCCAAAGGCAGTACGACCTCATCCTTACCTCCGATGACGCTGAAATAGAGGCATTTTCCCTTCTCATCATAAATGGCGAAAGAAGCGTTCGGGGGCGTGTTCATCTTAATAACTTTCCCTCCGTCTTTGTCGCTTACCGTATACCACCTGGCGTATCCGCTGGACGGGATTGTGACAGTTGACTGCTCGGCGAAGTTAAACGGCTTCAAGGCTCTCTCGCTCACTAGGATGAATCCACCCATCTTCAAGTACTCAACGCCGTCTTGTGTAAAGAAAGTAAGATCCGAGAGATCCCGCCCGTTCCCTCCCGGAATTTGCAATTCGGAAACAGCTGTATTGAGGCCGGTTATCCTCTTATCCAACATGTACCCTGGCAACTGCTTCGACATCTTCAATTCGATGGACGGCGACACCAGATACATGAGCGACGTATACTTCTGATCCAACAGATAATAGGTTCCATCGCGCTTTATCCATGCTTCTTTGGTTTCTGCAGGAAGATCCTGAGACTGGAGTTTCTCCGCATTGTATACAGACACAGCTATTTGCCCAAGACCCGGCACTAAGACGTATTGACGATTCCATAAGTAAGTACGGCCATTCTCTTCCGTCACGAAGCTGATCATCGTATTCCCGTCCGTACTCCGGAATGTACCGTCTGCCGAATACCCGAAGCTTTGAGCCGGATTATCGGACGATTGCTCCGAAGTAATGGACAAGACTCCGCCTTCGGATATATTGATCTTCATCGTTGCATTGCTCGCACCATAGATTCCTGAATACTGCAGCACGGACTCCGGCATATCAGCCTTTACCGGTGCACCGTATGACTTCTCAGGCTTGAATTCAGCAACGGCCCCTTTCTCCTTCAGCGCCTGAAGCAGGATCTCGGTCGCCAGAAGCTGATCGTACGCGCCGTTCCCTCCGGAAGAGACAACAGCTGCAGCCATGTCCTGTCCGGGAACCACAATGAGCGACGCATGATATAGATTCGTGTCCCCGCCTTTGGTTAGTGCCTTCATTCCGTATTCACTGAACGGATACAGATTAACGCTGTCCCAGCCGAGACCGTAGTCTATGGAGTTATCAGCAGCGTCAGGCCATAATGGTGTCTTGTACTCGTCTTGTGCGGTGGCCGCAGCCGATTTGTCGGCCAATATTTCTTCTTTCCCACCCGTAAAGACAGTCGAGAAACGGACCAAATCCTCCGCTGTGGAATAAATGCCTCCCGTTCCGATTACGTTAACCGTCTCGTTTGGAAGCTGACCTGTATATGTAGGATAAAAGAGTCCCGCCATCTCCATTCCGTCCAGAGAATCGAGCGGAGTCTTCGTATTAACCATACCCAGAGGTTCCGTAATATACCGGTGGATATAAGAGGTAAAATCCATACCGCTGACCTGCTCGACCAGAATCTCTGCCAGGGTGAATCCGTCATTACAGTAAACCGAATACGCCCCCGGGTCCGCCTTCAAGGTCTGACCGGACAGCTGCTCCAGCAACGTGTCGTGGGCATAAGTATCGTTATCCTCAAATAAAAAGACGTTCGTAAAGGAGGAGCCCATCAGCCCGGAAGAATGATTCAGCAGCATACGCGGTGTAATCTGCTTATAACGTTCATCCTTCATCTTAAACCCGGGGACATATTCGATAACCGGCGTATCGAGGCTGATTTTTCCCTGATCGGCCAGCTGCATGACGGCGACCGTGGTAAACATTTTACTCGTCGAGCCGATCCCGTACAGTGTGTCTTTCGTGAGCGGCCTCTGTCCATGCTCATCATTCTTGCCGGATTGGCCGGATACGACGATATCACCATGATCAATAAGGGCGTATTGCACACTGTTCGTTTCATATTTTGACGTGAGGAGATTTGCTTTTACCGTTGCAGTTTTCCCGGTGATTTCATAGGAGACCGTCTCAGATATATTCAGCGCCCCTGCGATATTCTCCATTGCATCAAGCGGTGTGTTGTCATCACAGCCTGCCAGCAGCAGACACAAAATGAACAAAACCAGAATGATCCGCCGGCCTTTCATCATTGAAATTTCCCTCCAGACTTTCGCCTTATTTATTTATAACGGGCAAAATCAAGATAAATTCGATCACCGGAATGGCTGCCGTTGCGGCGACTATAAACTTACTGCGGGGATTGGCCATATTGATCGTCCAGCCGAAGCCGTGAATATTCGGGACGATCAATGCCGGATCTTCAGGGTTCACGTAGATGCTGCCGAGCCACTTCCAGTGTCTCTCCTCCATCGACGGGACGTCCGTTAGCTGATCAATACCTTTGATCCGCATGTAGAGCATTACGCCGATTAGGGCCACGAAGAGTACTGCCACGAGCGACATGCCGGAGAGGAAGAGCAGATTTCCCTTCCAGCCGTACAATCCTATGGCCTGTGCCACTCCTACGAATACAATCATTAGCAATGAAGCGGCCCAGGCCAAAACCGAATGGATTCGCTTATGCGCCAGCTGCTTCTGCAGCGACCCTTCCCGGTCCTGGGGATCCAGCGATGTCCTTGCGCGGCTGATCAGCCGGTTATAGCAGAGGAAAACGGTGATATTTAGCGCTTGCACCATGTTCAGTACGAACACAATCCACACGGATTTGTTAAAACTGAAATCCCCGAGAATCAGCACCTGCGGAATCGTATCCCATTTCGCAGCAGCGAAGAAGATGCACAGCGCCGTCACGGCGGCATTTACCGAATACCACCAAGGGCTTAACACCGGTCTATGCTTCCTTCCGGCCATAAGACTTGCTGCTCGCTTACTCTGCTTGGCAATCTCCCAGCCTCTGGCCGCCTTCAAGCGCATTGCAGACAAGCGGCTGATCCACATGGCAAAGCCTGACCCAATAATTGAAAGCAAAATAGCTGCCGTCCAAATCAGGAGCCCCCACGCAGGCAGATGGCGCAACCATAAAAAGCAAGCCCCTCCGCCGGCAACGGCCGCAAAACCGCTGGTAAGCATAGCATAATTCCGGCGAATGGCACGGACGGCAGGGTCCTGCACAGCCTCCTCAGGCAGCACAATACCGAACAGCACAGTCCGCAACCCGAGATAGACCTGTAAGCTAAGCATCAGAACGATCATTACATAAAGGCTCGATATCAAGATTACCGGTTGTTGTGCCAATGTTATTCCCCTCCGCGATTCGTAATAATATCCCGGTACACCGATCTGCTCTCCTGCGCGAATACCTCTTCCCCCATGCCTCTTACCGCAGCTGCCGCCGCAAGAGATCGCAGCTGCCGCCGGAGCTTCTCCTCGAACGCCTCTGTCACACCGGGCATCCCGCCCGGCTGAACGATAACGCCTGTCTTCCGGTGTACTTGAAGCAAGCCCTCCTGTTTAAGCAAATTGTAAGCTTTGTTGACGGTATGGAGATTGATCCCCAGGTCCTCAGCCAGGCTACGGATCGACGGAAGCGGATCCCCGGGCTGCAAGGCACCGGAGGCAATCCCTTCGACGATTTGGTCAACCAGTTGTGTATAGATCGGTGTCTCCGATTGCAGATCGAGCTCTATGAACAAAAACAGCCCTCCTTTGTTTGTTTGTTATATTACATGTATAACATAGGAAACAAAATTACTCAAGATCAGATTGAAAATAATCCCATACAGCCAAATAAAACAGCAGCTGATTACTAGTCAGCTGCCGCGTGTCGTTATTCAACTAAGTTACACTATTGAACCGGAATTTCTTTTTCCATAATGAAATCATCCATGACGAATCCATTCCCGATATCCGCAACTTGTTCCCGTACAGTCCGGAAGCCTTTTTTCTCATATACCGCAATACTGGATTCGTTATGACGATTGACCGTCAGCCAAATATGGCTCAGGCTCCGGTCTTTGCACAGCGTCTCCAGAAAAGCCAGCGCCTGGCTGGCATAGCTGCGCCCCCTGTGCTCCTTGCCTATGTAGAACTTGCTCAAGAAGAGCTTGCCCTCTGCGGGTCTGGCCGACATATATCCGACTGCGGAGCCGTCACCACGGATTATGTAATATTCATAGCCCTGATTAAAGATTTGATCCGTAATGGCTTGAACAGACTGGAACTTTTCAATCATGTAATCAATCTGCTCCATTGTAATGATGGAAACATAATATTCGCGCCATATTTCTCCCGCCAACCGTGCCACCTCAGCAGCTTCTTCCGCTGTATTCACCTGTGAAAACAAAAGTCTCATAGTATGCGCCTGCCTCTCCCGGATTTCTTGCCCGAACATATTAATAGATTATTATAAATTGATAGTATTAAAATGCAAGGCCGTTATTTATGAATACGCTCCTGATAGGTGAAAATAAAAAAAAGTACCCCGGCCAGTCGGCTCTCAGGATACTTTTTTTGCTGCACATTTACCGCCGCACCCGTCTGGCAAAATCCACGAACTGGAACTTGTCCAGCCGGTGCCTGGATTCGGTGTACTGGAAGAGCACGGTGTTTTCCAGATAGACGTAGTTTCGTACGACAACGATATGCGTGTATTTCTTCAGATCAAGCAGCCGGTGGTCCTCCTCTGTCGAGGGCTCTACGGAGATCAGTTTTTTGGCATAGCTGATCTTCAGCCCGAGCTTCCCTTCCAGATATTCATAGATGGAGCCTGCGGCAATGTCCCTGCTCAGAAACGGCACAATATCTGCCCGGAAATAGTCCTTGTCCAGAATAATCCGTTCCCCTTCAATCTCTCTGGCCCGGATGACCTTCCAGATCAGGGCATCCTCCGGAATCTGCAGCTGCCTGGCCGGCATGGAGCCGGCCGGCTCCTGCACGGTCTCTTCAACCAGGGTCCGGGACGGGCCGCCCAGCGTATCAGCCATCTCTTTGAAGGAAATGAGGCCGGTCACAGGAAAATCCATCCGGGTCATATCCAGAACAAACGAGCCGCGGCCTTTGATTTTGTGGATGTAGCCTTCCCGGAACAGCAGATTAAGCGCTTTGCGCACCGTCTCCCGGGAGGTGCCGTAGCTTTCGGCAAGCTCACTTTCGGACGGCAGCTTGGCCCCGGGCTGAAGCTGGCCGGAATGAATCCGGCTGCTGTATTCGTTATAGATTTGCAGATAGATATTTTCTCTCAATGTTGATCACCGTCCTATATTGTATCATGCAATGCCGAAGGAAGCATCGCTTCAAATGTGGACACGGCGTAACAGAAAAACAGCCCCGAAAGGGCTGTCCATCTGCAGTCATTTTTACCGGTGCGGGCTGGTTCAGCCCTTAAGATGAATGGTCAGGATACCGGTCTGCTTGGCTGTCGCCGGTCCGGTCTTCTCTTCAATCCGTTCTACCCTATCCTGCCCGGCAGGAATAATAATCGGTGTAATGACCGGAAGACCGGCAGCACGGATGGCATCCATATCGAACTCCAGCAGCAGCTCTCCGGCCCGGACCTTGTCGCCGATATTACGGTGCGGGGTAAATCCGTTGCCTTTTAGAGATACCGTATTAATTCCTACATGAATGAGCACCTGCACCCCGCTGGCATGTTCCAGTATCAGCGCATGCTTGCTCTTGATGACATGGGCGACTGTAGCATCAAACGGTGCATAGACCTTACCGTCAGACGGCTCAATGGCAATCCCTTCACCCATCTGCTTCTCGGCAAAAGCGGGATCAGGAACCTGCTCCAGCGGCACTGCCGTTCCGCTTATCGGTGCAGCCAGCTCCAGAATGTTCACCGGCTCCTGCGAGGCCTGCACAGAGCTGCGGCTGCTGAGTTCATTGGTCGTGTTCACCGCGCCGGCCCGGGCAGTCTCTGCCGGCTGATTCTTTTTGGCGCGCTGCACAGCTATACGCCCATACAGCATAGTGGCACCAAACGGCACAATCAGCACAATCGCCATCCCGACAAAGAATACGCCCCACTGGTTCGGGAAAATCGACAGGAAGCCGGGAATCCCGCCTACCCCGATGGATGAGGCCCGAACGTTATTCAGCGTCAGCAGCATACCGGCAAGCCCGGAACCGATCAGTCCGAAGAAAAACGGATAACGGTAACGGATGTTAACCCCGAAGATCGCCGGCTCCGTAACGCCGAGGAAGGCGGATACAGAGGAGGTGACGGCAAGCCCCTTGGCCTTTTGCTCCCGGACGAGGAAGAACATCGCGAGTGCGGCAGCCCCCTGGGCAATGTTGGACAGCGCCAGCATCGGCCAGAGGAAGGTTCCGCCCTCACTGCCGATCAGCTGGACATCGACGGCAAGGAACGTATGGTGCATCCCGGTGATGACCAGCGCGGAATACAAGCCGCCATAGATCAGGCCCCCGAGCAGTGCAAAGTGGTCGAAGATATAAACGAGACCGTCCGTAATCGCATTACCGATGGCAAACGTAAGCGGTCCGATAATGGTAAACGCCAGAAAGCCTGTGATCAGCAGCGCTACCGGTGCAACGACCAGCAGTTTAATGGAATCATGCACCCGTTTGTTCAGGAATTTCTCAATGGCGGCCAGAATATAAGCCGAGACCAGTACCGGCAGCACCTGCCCCTGGTAACCGATCTTCTCGATATGCCAGCCAAACAGATTCCAGGTCGGAACCGTCCCTTCAAGCGAGGCGTTGGCATAGCCATAGGCACTCAGCAAATCCGGATGCACCAGGATAAGTCCCAGCACAATCCCGAGCAGCGGACTGCCCCCGAAGCGCGTAACTGCGGCCCAGCCGATCAGTGCCGGCAGGAACGTGAACGCCGTGCTGGCAATGGTATTGATAATGGAAGCAATGTCGCTCCAGGCCGGATAGACCTGAACCAGCGACTGCTCGTCGAAGAAGATGCCCGGTCCGGTCAGGATATTATTAATCCCGAGCAGCAGACCCGCCGTAACGATGGCCGGAAGAATCGGAATAAAAATATCGGCCAGCGTCTTGATCGCCCGCTGCAGCGGGTTCTGCTTACGGGCAGCCGCCGATTTCACCTCATCCTTGGAGGCGCGCGACCCGCCGGTAATCTTGATCATTTCATCGTAGACGGTATCGACCGTACCCGGCCCGATTACGATCTGGAACTGGCCCTGGGTCGAGAACTGCCCTTTAACGAGGTCATTGCGGTCCAGCGCTGCCGAATCCACCTTGCTCTCGTCATAAAGAGAGAATCTCAGCCGGGTTACACAGTGTGTGGCAACCTCTATATTCTCTTTGCCCCCGACGGCCCGGACGATATCCTCTACATTTTTGCGGTCTATAGCCATGTGATCACTCCTTACCTGCTGTAGTTATAATGATGAAATATTATTTATTTGCGGATCAGCCACATGTAGGAGGCATACGGGCTAAGCGGAAGCTCCTGCGCTAAGACCGGGGCTTCTGCCGTATTGCCGATCAGCAGCTGCTGCCCGCTGCGCTCACCCAGCTCTGCCCATTGCTTATCCCCGAAGCGGAAGGTGATTTCTTTTCCGCTGAAGTTCGAAACGACCACCAGCGCCGCTCCTTCTGCCTGTCTGGCATAAGCGAACACCTCAGGATGGGCCTCATCCAGTCTGATGAAGCTCCCTTCCACAAATACATCATGCTCCTTGCGCAGAGCGATCAGCCTGCGGTAGTGATGGAGGATGGAGCCGGGATCGGCGAGCTCTTTTTGCACATTGATATCCGGATACCGCTCATCTACCTTGATCCACGGTGTTCCGGTGGTGAAGCCCGCATTTGGGCTGTCATCCCACTGCATTGGTGTCCGGGAATTGTCGCGTGAACGCTCCTGAAGGATGCTTTGCGCTGTGCCCGGATTTTTACCCTGCTCCTGCAAAATCCGGTACATGTTCAGCGACTCAATATCGCGGAATTCTTCAATGCCCTTCCAGATCGGGTTCGGCATGCCAATCTCTTCACCCTGATAGACATAAGGTGTACCTTGCATGCCGTGCAGCGTTGTCGCCAGCAGCTTCGCACTTTCCACACGGTAGGCCTTATCGTCGGTGAACCGGGAAATCGCCCGCGGCTGATCATGGTTATTGAAGAACAGGGCATTCCAGCCTCCGCCCTGCTGCATCCCGGTCTGCCACTGCGTGAACAGCCGCTTCATCGCCTCAAAATCATACGGCATCAGCTCCCACTTCTGCCCGTTCGGATAATCCACCTTCAGATGATGGAAATTGAACGTCATGGAGAACTCCCGCTCCTCGGGACTGGAATAACGGATGCAATGCTCGAGCGTCGTTGAGGACATCTCTCCGACCGTTACCATCTCATACGGCCCGAACACCTCATCGTACATCGCCTTGATGAATTCATGGACCCGCGGTCCGTCGGTGTAGAACTTGCGCCCGTCTCCCGGCGGCACACTGCCGTCATCATCAGGGAAGCGCTGATCCTTGGAGATGACGTTAATGACATCCATCCGGAAGCCGTCGACACCCTTTTTGGCCCAGAACAGCATCATATCGTTCACTGCCCGGCGCACCTTCTCATTCTCCCAGTTGAGGTCTGCCTGCGTTTTGTCATACAGGGTAAGAAAATATTGCCCCGACGCTTCATCGAACTGCCAGGCCGGACCGCCGAACTTCGACTGCCAGTTGTTGGGCAGCCCGCCATCCGGGCCCGGGTCCTTCCAGATATAATAGTCACGGTACGGGTTGTCCTTGCCGGAAGACGCCTGCTTGAACCACTCGTGTTCAACCGAGGTATGATTGACCACAATATCGGTCATCAGCTTCATGCCGCGCCGGTGCAGCTCCTGCACAAGCTCGTCAAAGTCCTCCATCGTGCCGAAGTCCGGATTAATCGCCTCGTAATCGGCTACGTCGTAACCGTTATCATACTGCGGTGAAACGTAGACCGGCTGCAGCCAGACAATATCAATGCCAAGCTCCTGCAGGTAATCCAGCTTCTCTGTAAGCCCTTTAATATCTCCTGTTCCGTTGCCTGTCGTATCCTTAAAGCTCTTAGGGTATACCTGATACACCGTGGACCGGCGCCACCATTCCGAATACCGGGTCTGTGTCAAATGAAGCACCTCCAGAATTTGGTTCTCTCCCAATCATTTAAACCTGTATATACAAGATCAAACACTTCACACAGTTTAAACCTGTATATACAGGTTGTCAATAAGTATAATGATGGATAGCCTAAAGAGACTCTCCTCGTAAGATGGATGGGACGATGGGCCGGATTAGGGGGGATTTTCCCCTTGGCGGGGCTCGTTTGCGGATGGATGGGCCGATTCAAGGCTCGTTTGCGGACGGTTGAAGCGATTTAAGGGGATTTTTCCCTTTGGTGCGGCTTGTTAACAGGCATTGCAACGGCAACGGATTGTAACTCCTCGCCTTAGTACGGGCAGGCACACATACGTCCAATGAGCAGGAGGAGGGGCGAGCACCAGGTATTCTTTCCGACTCCTCCATACCATTCCTCACTCGTTACTATCGGTTACAAGTTTTCCCTTGCATATCCGGCAGGTTTTCCCAGATAAGAACGCCATCTTTCGGCCCGCGCCTGCCCAAGTCTACGGCTGCAACCGCTCCGATTGGATTCGTGTACCTCAGGCTGTGCTTTTTCCTCCGGCTTCCTTCAGATTCCACCTAGCGGTGCACACCTTTGCCCTTCGCTAACGGTAGGCGCTTGCCAGCCCCCGTTCGGGACTTTCACCCTAGAGATGACGCCCATGCCATGCTGGGCTTACCACAAACAAAGCCGCCCGGCCCTGCAGGACCGGACGGCTAATAGATTAGTGCATGTACAATTCCACTCGTCAGCTCTTCATTCTAGGATCGAGTACGTCGCGCAGGCCGTCCCCCATCAGGTTAAAACCGAGCACGGTGAGCATAATCGCCCCCCCTGGAAAAATAACCGTCCACGGTGCCTTTTGGATAAACTGCCGCGAGTCGGACAGCATCTTGCCCCACTCCGGATCGGGCGGCTGCGCGCCAAGACCGAGGAAGCCCAGAGCGGCCGCTTCGATAATGGCGGTCGCGATGCCTAGCGTGCCCTGCACGATAATCGGCGTCAGGCTGTTCGGCAAAATATGCTTCAGCAGAATACGGCTGTTCTTCATCCCAATGGCGCGTGCGGCCGTTATGTATTCCTCCTCCTTCAGGCTGAGCACCTTGGCCCGAACAAGCCTGCCGTAGGTAGGGATGTTAACGATCGCGATAGCGTACAGCGCGTTTTGCAGGGAAGGCCCCAAAATAGCAACGATGGCAATCGCGAGCAGAATGCCCGGAAAAGCCAGCAAAATATCAAACAGCCGAGAAATGATCATATCGATCCATTTGCCGTAGAACCCGGCCAGCACGCCGAGAATCGTACCGACGATAATCGAGCCGATTACGGAGAAGAAACCGACCCAGAGCGATATCCGTGCCCCGTACAGCACGCGTGTAAACAGATCACGACCGAGATCGTCCGTACCAAACCAGTGATCGGCCGAAGGGGCCTGAAGCCGGTTGACAAGCTCCTGCTCTTTATAGTCGTAAGGCGCTATAAGTGGAGCCAGCAGCGCGATCAGAATAAAAAAGACGATAATGCACAAACCCATCATGGCCGTTTTGTTCTTACGGAAAGCCTTCCACGCATCGCGCCAAGGACCGGAGACCTTTTCGGCAGGGGCATTCGGAGGTGCAGCATTTAAGGTTGCCTGTGACACAAGGTTCACTCCTTACTTGTATTGGATGCGCGGATCGATGGCGGAGTACAGCAGATCCACAAGCAGATTGATGACTACAAAAATAAACGCGATAATCAGAATGCCGGTTTGAATAACCGGATAATCCCGCGAGCTGATCGCTTCAAATATATACCGTCCCACGCCCGGCCAGGCGAAGATCGTCTCGGTAAGCACCGCTCCGCCGAGCAGCGCCCCGGTTTGGAGACCGACGACCGTCAGTACGGGAATCAGCGAGTTCTTCAGTGCGTGCTTGTACACGACCAGAAACTGTGACAGACCTTTTGCTTTTGCCGTGCGGATATAATCGGAATTCATAACTTCCAGCATGCTGGAGCGCGTCATCCGGGCGATAATCGCCATCGGTATCGTTCCGAGCGCTATGCTCGGGAGAATCAGGTGTTTAATGACGGTCCAGAGCTGATCCCAGCGGCCGGCGATAATCGTATCGATGACATATAGATTCGTTATGCTCTCAACCGGATCGCGCTGATCCATTCTTCCTATTGAAGGAAGCCAGTGCAGCTTCAGGGCAAATATCATCTGCTCCATCAACCCAAGCCAGAAGATTGGCATGGACACCCCGATCAGGGCAATGATCATGGACGTGTAGTCAAACCAGGAGTTCTGCTTCCAGGCGCTGAGAATGCCGGCGTTTACTCCGACAAAGGTAGCGAACAGCATGGCTGCAGCGGTAAGCTCCAGCGTTGCCGCAAGATAAGGCATGATCTCCTTGGCGATCGGCGTTTTGGTCCGGATGGAGGTACCGAGATCACCTTGAAGCAGATCACCCATGTAGTTGAAATACTGCTGCAGCCATGGCTTGTCGAGACCGAGCTGTTCACGTAAAGCCTGCTTGGACTGCTCTGTCGCCTTCTGGCCGAGAATCGTTTCCGCCGGATCGCCCGGAATGGCGTGAATGATGGAGAAGACGATAATCGTCATCCCGATCAGAACGGGGATCAGGACCATTACACGTTTAATTAGATAGGAATTCAATTCGGCTCACCTTCCAAAGGTGTATTAGGGGATAACAGTAACTTACCGCCGCTGTTTCAGCGGCGGTAAGGCTGTCTGTCAAACGTCTATTCGAAATATACTTCGCTGTAGTACTCGGTACCTGTCGGGCCTGGCACATATCCCTTCAGATTGGCTTTGGCCGCCAACAAAGGCGTTGTATGCACAAGCGGAATCCAAGGTGCGTCCGCTTTGATGATTTCCTGAGCCTGTTTGTACAGGTCGGAGCGTTTCGCTTGATCTGTTTCCTTCTGAGCGTTGATCAGAACGGTGTGCAGCTCTTCATTGGCGTAGAACGAACGGTTGTTGCCCGGGATGGCGTCTTTGTCAAGCAGCGTGTACAGGAAGTTGTCCGGGTCACCGTTGTCGCCGGTCCAGCCCAGCATGTAAATGTCGTCCTTCTCGCCGGCTTTCGTGTCGTCCAGGTAAGTCGCCCACTCCGGCGATTCGATTACGGTTTTTACACCGATTTTTTCCCAGTCGGCTTGAATGGCTTCGGCTACCTTTTTGCCGTCAGGCATGTATGGACGGGAAACAGGCATTGCATACAGGGTTACCGTATCTGGCAGTCCGTCCGGATATCCGGCTTCGGCCAGGAGCGCTTTTGCTTTGTCCAGATCATACTCGTAATCCTGTACGCTGTCGTTGTAACCCCACAGCGAAGGCGGCATCGGGTTAACGGCCGGCTGGGCCTGCCCGGCGAAGAAGGCATCAATGATGGCCTGCTTGTTCACAGCATGGTTCAGCGCCTGTCTTACCTTCACGTTATCGAAAGGAGCCTTTTGCAGATTGAAGCCCAGGTATGCAACGTTGAACGGCGGACGTTCTATCTTTTGCAGATCGCTGTTGCCTTCAAGTGTGGACAGATCATCCGGACTCAAATCCTCCATCAGATCGATTTCCCCGTTCTGCAGCGCCGTAAAGCGGGCCGAGTTATCCGGGATGGAGCGGACGATCACCTTGTTCATCTTAGGCAGACCTTCCTTCCAGTAGTCCGCATTCTTGTCCAGGGTGATGGCGTCATTACGTTTCCATTCCACAAACTTGAACGGACCCGTGCCGACCGGCTCATTCTTGAAGTTCTCTTTCTTCTCCTTAACCGCGGTAGGACTAGCGATTCCGAAAGAAGTCATGGCTATGTTTTGCAGGAACGGAGCCTGCGGCTGGTTCAGTATAAACTGCACCGTCGAATCGTCAACGGCTTTTACTTCCTTAATAACGCGGGAACCGTCCGGTCCGAACATGGAGTCGTAGTAGTCAAAAGAGTCCCCTTCGAATTTAAATTCGCTGTTAGGATCGCTCCAGCGCGTAAAGTTGAAAACTACGGCTTCGGCGTTGAAGTCAGTACCGTCATGGAATTTGACGCCCGGATGAAGTTTGAAGGTGTAAGTCAGGCCGTCTGCGGAAACCTCCCAGCTGTCCGCCAGCGATGCCTGTACTTCGGAAGTCCCCGGTTTATACTCCAGCAGGGAGTCGAACACCTGGTGAGCGATTTTGAGGGACTCGCCGTCGGTGACGATGGCCGGGTCCAGCGAAGCCGAATCGCCACCGCGTCCCACAATCAGAGTATCCTGCGTCGATGCCGAAGCGCTGCCGGAGTCCGTCTGCGGCGCATTGGTCGCCGCAGTATTTCCTCCTGCATTTCCTTCCGTTCCGGCATTGTTGTTCCCCCCGCAGCCGCTAAGCGTCAAGGTGAGGCCGATCACGGCGGCCAAAGCCAAACTGCTCCACTTTTTCATGGTTAATAACTCCCTTCTTTCTATTAAGTAAGAATAAAGCTGTATATGGAGCCTGCGCCTGGAGGCGTAAGGCCATAAACCTGATTTAAGCGAATAATTCCTTCCCTGCGCCCGTGTATAAGTGACAAGCGGTCAAATGTCCCGGCCCCGTCTCGGCGAGCGGCGGTCTGACATTCCGGCATACATCCATCACGTGGGGACAACGCGTACTGAACGCGCAGCCTACCGGCGCATTGGCAGGGCTCGGCACCTCGCCCTGAAGAATGATCCGTTCCTTGCGGATATCCGGATCCGGTTCCGGAACGGCCGACAGCAGCGCCTGGGTGTAGGGATGCTGAGGTGTGGTGTACAGGCTGTGCTTATTCGTGACTTCCACGATACGGCCGAGATACATAACCGCAACCCGGTCGCAGATATGCTTAACGACACTGAGATCATGCGCAATAAATATGTAGGTAAGACCAAACTCCCGCTGCAGATCCTGCATCAGATTGATCACCTGTGACTGGATCGACACGTCAAGCGCGGACACCGGCTCGTCGGCGACAATCAGCTTCGGCTGCAGGGAAAGCGCACGGGCAATACCGATCCGCTGCCGCTGCCCGCCTGAGAACTGGTGCGGGTAACGCTGGAGATGCGCCCTGGATAAGCCCACAACATCAGCGAGCCGTTCAACGGTGGCTCTGCGTTCTTTGGCATCGCCCACTCCGTGTACGGCCAGCGGTTCCTCCAGAATGCGGAAAACCGTATTTCTAGGATCCAGCGAAGAGAAGGGGTCCTGAAAGACGATCTGCATCTCCCGCCGTTTCCGGCGCATTTCCTCCTGGGACAGCTTGGTGATGTCCTGCCCCTCAAAGAGCACCTGCCCCTCCGTCGGTTCGATCAGTCTGAGCAGCGAACGCCCGGTCGTCGACTTGCCGCAGCCGCTTTCGCCCACCAGCCCGAATGTTTCCCCCTTACCTACGGTGAAGGAGATATCGTCAACCGCCCTTACGTAACCCTGCGTTTTGTTAAAAAACCCTTTATTGATCGGATAATATTTCTTGAGGCCTTTGACCTCAAGCAGATGTTCCGTGGTCATACCGCATCCTCCTGACTGCTCTCATGAAGCCAGCATCTGCAGCTGTGAAGCTCCTCCTGCAGCGTCAGCTGCGGAAGCGAACTTCTGCAGATGTCCATTGCGTGCTCGCAGCGCGGCGCAAAGCGGCAGCCCTGCATATCTTTGCTCAGGATCGGCACGTTTCCCGGAATGGAATACAATCGTTCCCGGGTTTCATCCATGCGCGGTACCGATTCGATCAATCCGCGTGTGTATGGATGAAGCGGGTTCTTGAATATATCCCGCACGCTGCCTTCCTCCACAACCTTGCCTGCATACATGACCGCAACCCGCTGGCACATTTCAGCCACGACGCCAAGATCATGTGTAATCATCATGACAGCCGTCCCCTGCTCTTCATTGAGCCTGCGGATGAGGTCCAGGATTTGTGCCTGAATCGTTACATCAAGCGCGGTCGTCGGTTCATCCGCGATCAGAAGCTCGGGGTTGCAGGAGATCGACATGGCGATCATCACCCGCTGGCGCATACCTCCGGACAGCTGGTGCGGGTATTCGTCGATAATCGCCTCCGGCCTCGGGATGCCGACCTTCCGCAGCATATCGATGGCATGCTCTCTGGCTTCCTTCTTCGTCTTGCCGCTGTGCAGCCGGACCGTTTCGATGATCTGCTGCCCGACCGTGAACAGAGGATTAAGCGAAGTCATCGGCTCCTGAAAAATCATCGAGACGGCATTGCCGCGAATCTTGCGCATGTCCTTTTCCTTTAATGGAACGATGTCGTCGCCCTTAAACAGGATGCGTCCGCCAACGATTTTGCCCGGAGGATTCGGCACAAGCTTCAGTACCGAAAGCGAGGTAACGCTTTTGCCGCAGCCCGATTCTCCGACTACGCCCAGCACTTCGCCGGGATTAATATAGAGGTCGACGCCGTCAACGGCCGGAATTTCGCCCTTCTCCGTGAAAAAATGGGTACGCAAATCCTCAATCTTCAAAATAGGCTGGACCAAGGGGATTCCTCTCTTCTTTGTTAAAAATTGAACTAAGGTCAAATGTCCGGAAATAAAAACTCCCTGCAGCAGAGAGTTACACCTGACACTACACGAAAGTGTTAATCTGACATTACATGAAAGCATTAATCTAACATCACATGAAAGAAATAACGCTTTAACTCAACAAAGATGTTATATTTAATGACTTTACTATATGAACCCACTTTCGACAAGAAAAATTTTACAAGACTGATGTCCTTGACTAAAAAGGTTATGTGTTGTAATGGCATTGTAGAATTCCGCTCCTTAACTTGATAGTTTTTTTCTACAAGCCCTTATTTTTTATGTCCAACTAAGTGAAGACGATCCAAACTCGTTTGCGGGCGGATGAGGCGATTTAGTGTGATTTTTCCCCTTGATGGGGCTCATTTGCAGGCAATTGCGCCAGATTGGTGTGACTTTTCGCCTTAGTACGGACAGGTACACATACGTCCACACAGAAAAGAGCCGCATCCCCAAGGAAGCAGCTGTTGGTGTGCGAACATTGACAGGCTAGTTTTCTTCTAATCCTGTACACCCTCTAATTCTGTAAACTTTCTAACCCTGCAACCTCCCGTAACACTGCCGTCAGCTGCTCATTCACAGATGAATTTAACGGTAGCAGCGGCAGCGGAAGGGCCGGCTCTGAAATGAAGCCTAATTGCTGTGCTATAGCAGAGGCAACACGCAGACTGCCATATTGGCGGAATAAGGCCCACAGAGGTTCGAGCAATGATGAGATTTGCCCCTCTTCCTCCTCACGTCCGGCCTGGGCCAAGCGGGTCAGCTTCAGGCAAGTTTTCGGAAGCAGGCCGCCCAGCACAGAAAACCAAACCTCACACCCTGCCTTTATACCGGCTGCTGCCGAAGGATCTCCGCTTATGCCAAGCGCCACACGGGATGGAACAAGCCCACGCAGATTTCTTATACGCAAACCGGCTGCTTCAGCACCGGCAGGCACACCGGGAATCTTGATGGCTGCGACATTAGGCAGATTGGCAATCCGGCCGTGCAGCTCATCGCTGAAACGGAAATGTGTGGTATTAGGATTATCATAAACACAGAGTGGCACGGACAGATTGCTGGTCACCTGTTCATACAGATGATAAACCTCTTCATCCGTTAAAGGCTGATACGATACCGGAGCGAACAGAACAGCACTTGCTCCTGCTTTCTGCGCATCCTCTGCCAAATGCAGCACATCAAGCGTCCGGAGCGCGCTTATGCTTGTCATTACAGGTACTCCGCCTGCTGCCTGGACAGCAAGCTGTAAAACCCGTTCACGCTGCGTCCGGGTTAAATACGCATAATTTCCGGTTGAACCTAACACGCCGACTGAGTCAACTCCAGCTGAAACCAAGCGTTCTATCAAAGGAATGAATTCTTTTTCGTTAATACCTGTTTCATCTAATGGGGTAAGCGGAAACGCGGATAAACCTTGGAACATCTGTCTGCACTCCTTCAGTAATGGGCTGTTCATATTGAGCCATTATATGAATGGATTGGACCCATTATAAGTGCCAATTCGCAAATAAATTACTGGTCCACTCCTGCTATCATACAAATTACACAGGCCATATTTCAGGCAGCTTGTAGACCAGGAAGTTGAACAAAAGCTGCCGATCCCATTGACAGTTGCTTTCTTGGTATTATTGAGCTCATAATCTTTTAACAAGGAACAAATTCAGATCGTCATCTACAATTACCTGCTGACTATATTGCAGGTACTCCCCGTGTTTAAATATTCCTTTGCCATCCGGAACATATCCACGGTTGACGTATAAGGCTTGTGCAGCCCCATAATCACTGAACAGGCCTACACCAAGGCCTGAGACTTCTGATCGTTCTCTAACGATATCTTCTGCTTTATCCATCAACAATGTGCCCACTCCGAGACGTCGATACTTAATCAGGACATTGAAATCCTGGATTTCCGGTATAAGCCGCTTTTTAAAATAGGGATAATCTGATTGCCAAAGTACATTGACATAACCCGCAAAATCACCGTTCATTTCAGCCACCAATGTGACCCGCTGCTCTTTTTCTTGTTCTATCCAATATTTTCGAAAAAGAGTTTCAGGCTTCTCCCACCCTTGATTATGAAACGCCTCGGAGATCACTTTGAGATCACTTTCATTCAGGATCCGGATAGTTACTTCAGTCATAAAGTCACCTTCTTCTTTTCTTTTAGTATAAATTAAACGAAAATCTTTATATGGGATAAAACGAGTATACTCAACAAATATGCCCGTTAACTTGACAAAACGCCAGTGTAAAATTGCACGCAAAAAAGCCGCCCCAAGCCACTTTCATGACTTTGGGACGGCCCCTTCAGGCTTCATTACTTCTTCAAATGATAAGGCACCGTAGTAACAATTACATCGCTGCGGAACAGCAGACGGGCACGGATCAGCAGGCTCGACTGGTTGTGCAGGATGTTGTGCCAGCCTTTTTTTGGAATAAACTGCGGAATAATAACTGTGACTCTATGATTTAGCTCTGCCGCTTTCCAGTTGACCGTGTCAATGAACTTGGTTAACGGTTGAACAATGCTTCTGTACGGTGTATAGAGGGTAACCAGACGCACGTCCGGCTGCCACTTTTTCCACTTCTCTTCAAATATCGCTTCGTCTTCCCGTTCAAAAGGAACGTAGACGGCGATAATCTGCTGCGGTGACAGCGATTTGGCGTATTCCAGTGAGTTCTCCACGACATGGGTGATTCCGGCCACCGGCACGATGATGACATTGCCTTCGATTTTGACCGTAGGCTCACAGGTTGTGATTCTAAGCTGGTCGGCAATAGCCTCGTAATGCTTATGAATTCTATGAAAGACGAACAGGAGAATCGGCAGGAAGACAAATACTGGCCACACCTGAGTGAACTTGGTCAGGAAGAACATCATGGTTACAATGAAGCTGATCAGCGCGCCGACGGTGTTGATGACGAACTTCGGCATCCAGCCTGCCGGCTTTTGGCGGAGCCATTTTACCATCATCCCGGTCTGGGATAACGTAAAGGGAATGAATACCCCCACCGCATACAGAGGAATTAACTGCTCCGTCTCTCCTTCAAACACATAGATCAGCAGCATCGAGAGCACGCCCAGGATAATAATCCCATTGGAATACCCCAGTCTGTCTCCACGCATTGTGAACATCCGCGGGATGAATTTGTCCTTGGCCAGATTCACTGCCAGCAGCGGGAACGCCGAATAACCGGTATTAGCCGCCAGAATCAGAATTAACGCAGTTGTACCCTGAACAAAGAAGTACATCGCATTGCGCCCGAAGGTCTGCTCCGCAATCTGCGACACAACCGTGACGTCAGCACGGGGAGAAATTCCGTAGTAATAGGCCAGCACAACAATCCCGGAGAACAGGACCGCTAACAAAATTCCCATCGCCGCCAGCGTTTTGGCCGCATTGGAAGCTTCCGGGCTTTTGAAATTGGGAATGGCATTGGAGATCGCCTCTACCCCGGTCAACGCAGAGCTCCCCGATGAAAAGGCGCGCAGCAGCAGGAACAAACTGATTCCCGCCACCGGAGTACCGATTGAGGTATGCAGCTCTGCCGGAACGTTACCCGTTAAGATGTTATACAGACCGGTGCCGATCAGAATGAACAAGGCCAGCACGAACAGATAAACCGGATAGGCCAGAACGGATGCGGATTCCGTCACGCCTCTTAAATTCAATAATGTAATGAGCAGCACAAAGATAATGGCGATCAGCACCTTATGCTCATGCAGGCTTGGAAAAGCCGATGTAATCGCGTCTGTTCCCGCCGATACACTTACCGCCACCGTTAGAATATAATCCACCAGCAGCGAACCGCCGGCGACCAGCCCGGGATATCGGCCCAGGTTTTCTTTGGAGACAACATAAGCTCCCCCGCCGTGCGAATAGGCAAAAATAATCTGCCGGTAGGACATGATCAGTGCTGTCAGCAGTACCAATACCCCGATCGCAATCGGAATGGAATACCAGAAGGCCATTGTACCAACGGTAACCAATACAATTAAGATTTGCTCGGGACCGTAGGCAACCGAGGATAAAGCATCTGAGGAAAGAATCGCCAGCGCTTTCTTTTTATTTAACTTCTGCTCCCCGAGTTCAGTGGACTTTAGGGGTCTGCCAATCAAAAACCTTTTCAAAAAGGAAATCACGGGTTTCACTCTCACTTTGCATGTTAGCCTTATTATCCTGAAAGCATATCATCTGCCGGATTAAGCTAGTGTTAGGATTTCGCCTTCAGTATTAAGATTGCATTAAGATAAACCGTTTTCTCCAATAAAAAAAGCCCCTTTCGGGGCTACTTCGACGGCTCATAGTGCACATGCACCTCAATGACTTCGGCGGATTTCTTCAGCTCATTCTCCACGTTGGTAGCAACATTATGAGCCTCCTGAAATCCGAGGCCGTCTTTGATCGACAGGACAACGTCTACTACAGCATTACTGCCGTAGTTTCTGGCCCGCAGCTCTTTAACCTCCTCCACGCCTTCTACCTGCTCCACGGTCTCCCTGAACGTATGAATAATCGTTTCATCAAACCCGTCGGATAAGTGGTGGGAGGCTTCACGGAAGATATCCCATGCTGTTTTGCAGATGATAAAACCGACCAGTACAGCTGTAACAGGGTCAAGCCAAGGAAGGCTAAACTGGGAGCCGACGATTCCGATTACCGCACCGACGCTGACCAGGGCATCCGAAAAATTATCCTTGGCAGCGGCCATCACGGCCTGGCTTTTGATTGTAAGCGCAAGCCGCTTATTGTAACGGTAGACAAAATACATCACAGCTGCACAGAACAGCCCTGTCCAGACGGAGATCAGATCCGGCGGCTCTCCTCTTCCCTTAAAGACAGAAGCAACCGCCGTAATCAGAACCTGCACACCGACCGCCATCATAATGAAGGAAGCTATTAATGAAGCTATCGTTTCCGACTTCCAGTGGCCATATGGATGGTCAGCATCAGCCGGCCGCTGGGCTAACTTCAGTCCGATCAGCACCGCGATGGAAGCTACAATATCCGTTGCATTGTTCAGGCCGTCCGCCTTGAGGGCTTCCGAGCCCGATACATTGCCGATTATCAATTTAAGAGCGGATAGACAGATGTAAGCAATAATACTGATAATGGCCCCGCGTTCACCCATTTTTAGGTTTTCATAACGCTGCTGCTGTTCCATTTTTCGTTTCTCCCCTCACCGCCCATTGCATTGTTTCATAGTAGCAGACGTAATTTGAGTGGGTCTAGAGAAACGTTTTTCGACGCGGGACGAATAATGTCTCCGGGCAAAAAAGCTTGCACTGAAGCAAAAGGTTTGCCATATAGAAGGATATTTCAGCCAAACTATAAGGGCGTTCAGTTAAACCGTATACTTCTCCAAAGACGGCCGGTCCTTCACGATCAGCTGCTTGTTGCCGACCAGCTCGATCAGGCCCAGATCCTCGAACCGGGCGAACTTGCGGCTGATCGTCTCGCGGGTGACACCCACATAGCTCGCCAGCTCCTCGCGGGAGAGCGGCAGCTTGATCGCAAGGCCGCCGCTGCGCGGCTTGCCGTACTTGTCGCCCAGCTCGAGAATCATATGGGCAATCCGGATCTCCGGGTCCTTGGTCGCCAGACTCTGGGCCAGATTCTCGGTATGGGCCAGCCGCTTGGCGACGGTCTTCAGCAGCTTGATCGTAATGTCCGGGTTCTCCGCCATCAGCTGCTCCATATCCGTCCGGGTCAGCATGCAGATCGCCGTCTCGGTCAGTGCGTAGGCGCTGAAGTTGCTCAGCTCCCCGCTGCTCAGGATATTCAGCTCGCCGAAAAATTCCCCGCTGCTCAGCACATGCAGAATCTGCTCCTTGCCCTGCGGCGTCATTTTGGACAGCTTCACCTGCCCCTGCTGGATAATAAACAGCGTGTCTGTCGGCTGCTCCTCCAGAATCAGCGCCTGGCCTTTGGCGTATTTGCGGTGCCTGATCATCGCGCTGATCCGCGAGAGCTCACTGCCGCTGAGCGAGGCGAAGATCGGCACCTTGCGGGTACACGGCTCCGCAGCGTTTTTACAGGAATGTTCCGGCATTCTGTACCCCTCCTTGGTTATTAGGATACGATCCGCTTCTGTGCGACCGGTTCAAAGTGAGTGGTATCTTCCCCGCATACCGGGCAGACCCAATCCTCCGGCAGATCCTCAAACGTCGTACCTGGTTCAACATCCTCATCGGGATCTCCGAGCGCCGGATCATAAATATAGCCGCAAGGCTTGCAAATGTATTTAGTCATTGTTAATTCCTCCTGTAAAATAAATTAGTTGGATTTTCGGCACTTAATTCCATCATTTCTAAAGTTTTGTAATCATTAGTTGGAAAATCGCCACTTGTTTTAGGCCGAAAGCTCCGTTTGGAGCGAAAGGTGTATCGTTAGGTGGCGTTTTTCCACCTAAATTCTTCAAACCGGCGGTTATCCGGAAATTAGGTGCCGATTTTCCACTTAGTTTGGTCAGCAGCCGCCGTGGGGGGGATTCCCGCACACTCGATCGTCAACATAGCTGCACTCTTGAGTCAATTTCATAATTCAGTTTGTTGAGTAGCAAGACTGGGCCAAAATTTTTGAGATCGTTTTTAAAAAAAATCAGGCTACTTTCTGGAAACTGTTTAACTGCTTGTTCAACTTGTCTAGCGCAAACTTACTCAAATTGTAGGCCAGTGTACTGAGCTGGAAATCCACACCTGCCCGGACACCGCGGTGACGTGTACGTTTCATGCCAAAATACTCTTTGAGGTACGCAAAAACTCGTTCCACGGCCGTTCGCTTGTTGTACAGTTTCGTAAAGCTCTCGCTACCTCTTGCGGGGTAGGCGTGCTTTC
>NZ_FNDX01000027.1:0-25779 GCF_900099765.1 Paenibacillus typhae
GTGAACGGCACAGCCGTTACGGCGGATGCCAATGGCAAGCTGACGATCGACAGCAGCTGGCTGGGCACGACGCTGAGCATTGTGAAGAAGGGGAACGGCGCGACAACTACAGACAGTGCAGCTCAGACGCTGAGTATTCCATCCCGCGCTGCAGCTCCAGTTGGAGTTACTGTTACAGATGTTACGTACGGAGGAGCTAACAACGGGTCCATTCAAAATGTGACTCTCCAGATGGAGTATAAGAAAGGCAGTACAGGTTCTTGGACAAATGCGGAGGATACAGCGATAACCAACCTTGCCCCTGATACCTACTATATCCGGGTAAAGGCGACGTCAACGTCCTTTGCTTCAATTGTTCTTCAAGTTACCGTGCATGATTCCGATGCGGTTATTCCAGCGGAACCTGAAGTCACAGCTGATGATCAGAGCAATGCGGTGGTCGGTCTGGACACAAGCATGGAATTTGCAGTAGACGATGGGCCTTACGTACGGTATGACGGAACCAATTTACCTGATTTGAGCGGTAACCATATCGTTAAAGTACGAGTGGCGGCCAGCGGCTCCGTACCGGCAGGACCTGCGACTACGCTGACCTTTACGCAAAGTGTGCCTGTTCCGGCCAGTGGCTTGACCGTGAGCGCCAGCGATCCGAGTGGCACGGCCAATAACGGCAGAACACAAATTACAGCTACACCTGTACCTGCGGAAGGTCATATGCTCTACTACAAGAACTTTGGCACCGGCAGCGCGGTCGTGCCGAATGTGGGAGACGTCCTTACTGGCTACACGCTTGTTGGAAGTGATGGATTGGTTCCTGCGGCGAACGGTGAAAATATTGGCATTGCAGAGGTTGATGCAAACGGCCAGGTAGTGAAATACGGCAGTGTAACTGCAGTAGTAGTGGCTGAAACGGTAATTCCGGGCACTGATTCAGGCAGTATAAATAGTGGAACCTCCGGTAGTGCCAATGCTGTTACTGATGTGATCGTTCTTGTCAATGGCAAGCAAGAAAATGCCGGCAAAGCCACGATCACAACTTCTGGAACAGTAAAAACAACTACAATCGCCGTTGATCCAACAAAACTCCAAGCGAAGCTGGATGAGGAAGGCAACGGGGCAATAGTTACGATCCCGGTAATACTGGACTCGAATGTTTTTGTCGGTGAGTTGAACGGTCAGATGATCAAAAATATGGAGGATGTATCGGCAACTCTGGTGCTTCAGACTAACAAGGCTTCCTATACTCTCCCAGCCAAGGAAATTAACGTTGGTCTGTTGGCAGAGCAGTTTGGCGCAGGTGTGAAACTGGAAGATATCAAGCTGAAGATTACGATCAGCGAGACCCCAGCGTCCATGATTCAGGTTATCGCGGATGCTGCAAGAAACGGCGGCATCAACCTCGTTGTACCACCGCTTGACTTCACTATTAACGGAACATACGGTGATTTGTCGGTGGAAGTAAGCAGATTCGATGCATATGTCGAGCGGACCATCACAATCCCGGATGGCGTTGATCCGAACCGGATCACCACTGGAGTGGTTGTGGAACCGGATGGAACGGTACGGCATGTACCGACCAAAATCGTCCTGAAGGACGGCAAGTATTATGCAGAGATCAACAGTCTCACGAATAGTATGTATTCCGTGGCCTGGCATCCGCTGACCTTTGCGGATGTAGCTAACCACTGGGCCAAGGATGCAGTTAATGATATGGGTTCCCGCATGGTTATTAACGGAGTGAATGAAACGGCATTTAACCCGAATGCAGATATTACCCGTGCAGAATTCGCAGCCATTATCGTACGTGGTCTGGGACTGAAGCTTGGTGAAGGAAAAACGGCTTTTGCGGATGTAGCTACGGATGCCTGGTATGCGGGAGCTGTTGAAACGGCTTCTGAGTACGGCTTAATTACCGGCTTTGAAGATGGAAGCTTCCGTCCGAACGATGCGATCACCCGTGAGCAGGCAATGAATATTATTGCCAAAGCGATGAAGCTGACCGGGCTTGCTGAGCGGACTGGCACCGCAGATACGTCAAGTACGCTTGCCGGCTTCCAGGATGCAGGCACCATAGGCAGCTGGGCTAAGGATGGTCTGGCCCTTGCTGTCAAAGCCGGACTGATTAGCGGACGCAACAACAATAAGCTGGAAGCCAAATCTAATGTTACCCGTGCAGAAGTGGCAGTTCTGATACAACGACTGCTGCAAAAGTCGGAGCTCATCAATCCATAATATGGATTGGAAATAAACACAAAAGCGGATTTCAGACCTGGTCTGAGTCCGCTTTTTTTTGAGAGCCCCACTTAGAGAAAAGCTCACCGGCCCCACACTCCCCCGCAAAGAGCTCCTTGTATTTCTGCTCAAAAGATCGCCCGGCGTTTCCTGGTACCATACTTCAGCTCCAGCCTGCAGCCGTAACAACTCTTGTTGAATTGGGTAATAATGTATTATCGTTGTAGAGAAAGGAGCAGGGTACGTGAAGAAAAACGCCAAAATTCTGTTCTTTGTCTTTTTATTTGCCGTTGTTATGATCATCTTGTTCGGCTGGGTCCTGCCTGTGGTGTTCCAATACTATCTCCACAATACATACATAAGAGGAATTACACAGCTGCTGATTTTTAGTATTGTGGTGCTTGCCAAACGGTTTACCTGGAAAAACAACCTCGTTTATGTCATCGCTGTGTTTACACTGTTCAGCATGATGATCGACACGGTAGGTAATCCTGTTTTTAACAAACCGCTGGAGTGGATGGTTTCGCCTGTCGGTGAGCTGCAGGTCATGCAGGACATCAATCATTATGGGCCCGGCGAATATGTCATTGCGGATAATATTACGATTCTGAAGCAGAGTGGTGAGGTGCTGGAGCTCAGTACGGTCTGGCTGTATCTGTACCGGTTCATGCAGTATATGGTCCTGTACTTGCTAGTCGGGACGCTGCTTGGCGCCATTTCCCGTATGAGGCCGCAGCAGGGGATGATGTTAACTCAGACCGCAGGAGATCAGCCGCTGACAGCAGAACAGGAGCAGCGGGCCGCCGCTGAAATGAAGCGCAGAGGGGAAGCCGGAAATACACCGTATCTTCCTCCCGATGATATTCTCGACACAGTTCGCCAGATGAAGAAGGACGGGAAGCTCATTCCGGCAATCAAGCTCGTCCGCCAGCATAGCAGTCTGTCACTGGGCGAGGCGAAGCAGTATGTGGAGCGGCTATAGGATGGAATGAAAGGTAAAGAATACCTGTGGCGATAGGCGAGGCCACTGAAGAATTTACGTGTTCTCGTTTCAGTAGTTGCCCATTATTGCAAAGAAGACATCTTCCCCGGATTCTAGGGGCGGATGTCTTCTTTTTGGCTCAACTTGGTTGTATAAATCAGAATTTATCAGTCCATTAACTTCAATATGCGCTTTAGATTGACGGCGAATATTGCCATTGCTCCTTGCAACTCCATGCCAACCAGACCCGAGGATGTGGCTACATCATACCCGTGTCGGTGTTTTAGTTCACTGTTCTTTGCTTCAATTTTGTAGCGTTCATTTGCCTTCGCCTTGAAATACTTGCTTTCTTGGAAGGCCATTTGCTCCGTGTGTTCGCCAGACTTCATACTCACCGAGTAGGTCTTGCTTTTTGCTCCTTCGGTATAGCATCCTTCTTTGAACGGGTATCTCTTGCAAACCTCGGCATCGAAGTAGTATGTTTCCTTTTGGTTTTTACCGATTCCCTTTTTTCCTGTCCGCGCTTTCCGAATCGCCATATGCCCGGATTTGCACACGTACATGCCCGCATCTTTATTGAACTGAAACTCCTCTTCTTTCTTTCGGCCACCTTGCGTAATTTGTGGATTCAGTTTAGCCACAAGTTCAATTCCATTCGCTTTAGCATACCCAATATTGTCTTTTTCTGAGTATGCTGTATCTCCAATAACCGTTTTGACTTCCATGCCTGCTGCTTTGCTTTTTTCAATCAGGCTCTGTAATTGCTTGCCGTCATTTTTCTCACCTGTCGTGACGATAGCCGCCGTAATGATTCGTTCCTCGCTCATCGCAAGATGCGTCTTGTATCCGAAGAATGCTGAATCCGCACTCTTATGTCCCACTCGAGCATCCTGGTCCCCCGCAATGCGAAGTTGCTCTACGTCATCTTCCACTGCTTCTTTCAGCAGGTTAAGCGGTCCCAAAACCTTTGGCACTTGCGCAATCCCAGATTCCGTCTCGACAAAAGAGATGAGTTTTTGGCAATACTCGATTTCATCTTCAAGCACATCGTTAGTGTTCTTTGTTGGCATCTTATCCTTTACGGATTCGTCCATCGCGTAAATGGCCTTTCGCAGCTTCCGCCCACGATCTTGCAGAATCTCCTGTGGAGTTTTTTGGTGATATCGGGCTTTCGTATGCGTGGCGTCCACAATGATGGAAGTGCTTTTTAGAATATTCTTTTCGACGGCGAGAACCACCGTCTTGCCTATGAGCATGTCCAGCAGGCTCATATCCTTTAACCGCAGTTTGCGGAATTTGGTGAGGGAGCTTGGGTCGATAACCGACTCTTCCGGTGCCATGTCGAGAAAATACTTCAACGACAGGTCATACCTTGAGCGCTCGACGATGTCTATGTCAGACAACTCAAATATGGTCTTTAATAGCAAATACTTGAACATACGAATAGGGTCAATTGCGTTACGTCCATTGTCCAAGCAGTATTTTGATTCCAGTTCCTCATATATAAAAGTGAAGTCCACTAGTTCGTTGATTTGACGGAGCATATTGTCCTTCGGCACGATGATGTCATACAGTGCCGTGTAGGGACTCAAAACCAAGGTTTGTTGTTGCTGAATCATCCGCTCTCACCCGTTTTCTATGATGCCTCAATTATACGACAAAAAAGGTACAGCCTCCTCCATTTTTTTGAAGGGCTATACCTTTTTCTAAGAGACAGACTTTTTCAGTGGCCTCGCTATACGCTGCGGGTATTTTTTATGCGGCAAGTCCTTAGAAAATTTCGTCCTGATCATTTATACTGGGTAAAGTGACATTTTATCGAAGGAGCCCCGAATCCATTATGAATAAAAAAGAAGTAGCGCATATCCGCAAGCAGTTTAAGCTGGACCATGATTTGCTAAGCCTGTACGATATTCTGAACGTATATGTTATGAAGGAGACCAACGAGATTTATCACTGGGAGCGTCTGCCGTTCGGGCTTGTGGACCGGGAGAAGCAGGAGCTGTACATGGGCAACTTCAAAAAACTGCTGTCCGGCGAGCTGGACCACAAGCTGTTCGAGCTGAAGTTTCAGGAGGAGGCGGAGGAGCCGGCCAAGGTCATGCTGCACCAGGGGCTCATCACAGGTGATCCGGAAGAGTGGCAGGACCTGATGCTGATGCTGGTGGACCGGATGCTGGCGGATACCAAGTATGAAAAAGATACTGTAATCACCTTTGTTCGCGGACAATACCACCGGCCGACCAAAGCCAGAAATGAAGAAAGCGAAGAGAGCGAGAAGAATGAAACGTTTGCCCACCAGTTCATTCTGTGCAGCGTGAATTCCACAGAGCAGCAGCGTAAAAATCTCATGTTCGACTATGTCGAACGGGAGTTCAAGTATAATGTCATCGTCGATCCGATTGTAAAGCTCAGCTCGCCGGAGCAGGGGTTCTTTTATCCGAGTGTGACGGACAATTATTCGGATGTGAACCGCGTTCTGTACTGTACGGGCAAATCGAATTATCCGGACCCGCGGTTCATTGAGCAGGTGCTGAACGCGGAGACCTCTGTAACGGCGATGGAAGAGAGAGCCTATTTCGAGGACATTGTGAAGGAGATTGCCGGCGAGCATCTGGATACCACCACTATCGCCCAGGTCTATGAGCAGATCCAGCAGGTCATCGAGGACGGCCAGGGTGAGGAAGAGCCGGCTACGCTGGATTTCAAGGATGTGGAGCGCGTTCTGAAGGTAAGCGGCGTAGAGGACGTAACGGCGGAAAAGGTGGAGCGGGCCTTCGAAACGATCATCGACGACCGGAACTATGAGATGAAGGCCGCCAGCGTAATCCCGAAATTCACCAGCAAATCGATCAAAATCGAGACCAAGGTAGCCACCATCTCCGTCAGCCCGCAGGATCTGCGGTATGTTAAGCAGGTTAATTACCAGGGCAAACGCTGCATTATGATTGAGGTTGATGAGGATGTGGTGATTGAAGGGTTTACGCTTAGTACGGAGATTTTGTAATACCTGACCTATTTTAAATAGGTTGTAGCCCCCATCGCTGCTGCGGATATACGCGGCACAGTGGGGGTTCTTTTTCTTTTATAATGGAACTGCATTCCTCGTTGGTGGGAAAAAATTCTAATATTTGCCCGTTTATTATTTGCTAGAATGGATGTAACCATGATACCGGTTCTGGCAATAAGCACGACGAAAGGAATTCAAGCATTGTGGATGAGCATCTGATTGATTATATAACCCGAACTATATTAAAAAACAGTGAGCAGCTGGACCCGGCCGGTCTGAACGCGGCAGCTTCCGGCATTGCAGATATTGCTATTGTGAAGCGTACAGCGCGTACCCTGCGCAAGACAGGGATTCTTTCTATGCAGCTGGATGCACATTTACAGCAGGCTGATGGTGCTCCTGACCCCGCCCTAATGAAATGGACACCCGGCAAAAAGGCTGTTTTGGATAATGAAGCCCAGGCTTTTGCCTGGTTGCATGAGGGCTGGATTATAAGGGAGCTGCGTCTGGGGCAGGACGGAAAGACAGTGGAAGGTGTCCGGTACCGGATGGGTTACCGGTTGTATTTGTATCATCAGCAGCACGCGGAAGGGGAACGGCAGGAAGAAAGGCGGCAGCTGGAGCAATTCCAGCTTAATGCACAGGCTTTGCCGGAACGGCTGGGAGCTAAAGCTGACAAGTCTTCAAATGAGCTGCTGATGCAGCGTATATCACAAAGCGGGTATTGGACGCTTGAACAGCTGGAGCAATCTGCCTGGTTTCCACCGGGCTGGAGTGTAGCGAAGAAAATTAGCTTTCTGCATTTGGGCCTGGCAGTCATCCTAATTGCAGGACAGAAGGAAATGTTCGACTGGAAAGAGATTGGGGCCGGATATTATGGCATGATCGGAGGGTCCAAGGCTTTTGACAATCATAAGGACGAATTCATCTCCCTGCTGGAGGAATGGAGTGAGGTGCCGGCGCTAGGCTTAGGGCTCGTCAGTCTGGGGAAAATCACACCGCTTTATTTTGCCGGCAATCTAAAGGGCGAATGGTCTGGTTACCGGGCGGGGCCGGTCCATGCTTTAACGGATCTCTCCATTGCAGAGGATCACTATAGTACGGATGCAACGACATTATGGCTGGTGGAGAACAGGGCCGTGCTGACCCGGATTACTGCGGAGCGTCATTTTTTGCAGGATACTGGGTCCCTTATTGCTTGTGTTGACGGACACTTAAGAAGCTCACACAAGAAATTTATTCAGCAGGTGCTGGGCAGCAGCAGGGTTGAGCAGGTTCTTCTGTGGAGCGACTATGATGAGGACGGTTTGCTCATAGCAGGAGAGCTGGCTAATACCGTTGCCCCATTCCCGCTTACTGTGAAGTGGATCTGCCATGATCACAGCGTAATCTCAAGCTGGCCGGAATATCAGTCATACATGGAGGGGCTTCTCCGGACAACAAGGCTAGAACAAGAGCGAATAATGGGAGGTGCAGCAGAGTGGAAAAAGTGGATCAAGCTCTGATCTCCATTTTTAACAGTAACGAATCTTCCCCGGAAATGCTCCAATCGATGCGGGATATAGCTTATCTGTCTGGCGTGTTAAGCGACCTGGACTCCCAGAATGCTTTTCAGACTCCGATTGAGATTCTGCGGTTTCTGAGAATTATTCAGATGATCAATGAAGAAGCGCTGGGGCTGGATGAGCCTATAGAGAATGCTGATACGCTCTATTACAGGTACAGAAACCGTTACAGCGACCCGGAGCCGCCAAGCCGGAAAAAGGTAGAGCAGATTGTGAATGTGCTCGTTAAATATAACTGGATTTCCAAGCAGTCCAGACAGCTCAAGATGCGTGATGTGGGTAAACGGATGATGGATGCGCTGATCCGTCTGGCTAATGATTCCTTGGCGTACTACATGCACGATGATATCGGGCGATCGCTGTTTCAGGCCAGACGGGATGCGGAGCTTAGCGAGGCCTATGATGATCACGGCATATCAGGCGGCAATAAGATTGCCAGTATGATCCGGAATGTTGAAAATGCGATTCAGCTGATGAAGGAACGTGAGCTGGAAATGCTTGCTGACCGCAACGCCCTGCCGCAGCTGGAAATCATTCATCAGCTCATGCTGGAGCTGGAGGGAAAGCTCGGGGAACGGCTCCGCCAGTTCCGCACCTTAGAGGACAGTCTGGTGCTCAGTGATCTTATGCAGCAAGGCACGGGGGCTCTGGCAGAGGGCACTAACCTGAGTATCGGGATGATCCATAAGTATTTAAAATTCACCACGATGCAGCAGACGATGTTGTCCTCCACAATCCATCCGGAAAAGGTCCGGGCTTTTATTATCCAGATGTACGATCCGCCGCTTGAATCCGATGTTCCGAATGCCCATCAGCTGATGAGCTTTATGGAACAGGATCAATACCCGGGTGAGGCGGCCGACGGAATATGGATGCCAGTCAAGTTCGCTGCTCCTGTCTCCGGTGAGGCAATCCGGGAAGCTCTAGACTATATCGAGCATTATGAGCCGGTGGTCGAAGGGATTCATGCAGAAGAAGCGGACATTCAGTATACAGAAGATACGGTGTCCATAGATCAGCTGGACGAGCTGATGGGCGAGTCCCAGTGGCAGCTGACCAAAGCGATGATCCGTACAGAGGCTATAGAATCCTATATGGAACAGATTGATCAGGCGCCGATCGAGCAGGTCATGATTGAAGCGACTTCAGCGGACTGGGGCGATGCGGTCAATGCCTTGACGGCGATTGCTGCTTTAATCGGCAATAAGAAAATGGCTATGGATCCGGCATCACCAGGTCACACTCCAGCTCATCCGCCTTATGATAAAAACTGGGAATGGATGACGGAAGAGCATAAGCAGCAGATGATCCGCAAACGCAGCAACGCCGGAAGGAAGGAAGACGATGTCTGAATTAAACATGAATGAAACCAATAGTAATGAAACGAATATTAATGAACCCAATATTAATCCCCTCCATGTCATGCAATCCCTCAAAGGCATACTGAGTGAACGGGAGGAGATGACCTTTATGAATATTTTGTTCTCCTCGTCTGCGACGATTCGTGCCGGCAATTTTGGCCTGTCCCGAAAAGAAGTTGAGAAGCAGCTGCACATTTCTGAGCAGAATGACCAATTCTTTTCTTTTATCCAGCGGGTTAATCAGGCTGTAAGCCGCTATTTCCAAATCGTCTACGATGAACGGCGGGATCAGGTTGTGGTCATGATGCGGGTCCCGGCCAGAACGGCACGCAGTACGTTATCCAAAGAAAGCCTGGCAATCCTGCTCTTTATGTTCTACCAGCAGGAAGTGCTGCAGCATGAATTCACCCTTTTTGATCAGCTGCTGAGTGCCTTTGGGCATGAAACCACCAAGGCTAACCAGCGGCTGCTGCTTAACATAGACCAGCTGCGGAAAATAGGTGCCCTGGAGGAATACGAAACGAATTCCCCGGAGAAGGCTTATCAGCTGACGGCGATTGGGGCGCATATGTTCTCGGATTCTTTTCTGCGCCGGACCGTTGAATTTAGCCAGTCCAACCAGTTGAACAAGGAAGAAGTACTGAAATTCTTCAAACGCTACAACCTCTACACGGAAGAGGGGGAGGAATAACCCATGATACCCTGGAAAATGTGGTTTCACGGCATCCGGGACTACGCTCCAGCGTATATGGATCTGTCCGGCAGGGAGGAGCATGTGCTGATTACCGGGCCCAACGGAGCGGGAAAGTCTACGATAACCTATTGTATGGGAGCAGTGCTGTATTCATCAAAGGTCGAGCTCGACGGCCTGCGCTCCCGCAACCTTGCACCTGATGAGACCTGGAATGCGCAGATCCGCTTTCTTTTTAAGAATGAAGGACGGCTGCGGATCGATGCTCCCGGCTTTATCGAGTTCTCACTGCAAATTGTTCAAGAACCGGGGCAGCCGGTCAAGAAAGAGTACACTGTATCCTCCGGAGATGACCCTGAGCATTGGGAAGCTGTTACCCGCTATACCTCCGGTGACCGTCAATACAACTTCACCGCCTACAAAAAGGATCTGCAATATAAATATAAAATAGATCCCGACCTGTTCTACCTGATCTGGTATCAACAGGAGGTGAACCAGTTTGCCGTGATGCATCCGGAGGAGCGGTTCCGGATCTTTGCAGAGATGCACGGGATCGATCAGGTCCAGCGCAACTGGGAAGAGAGCATGGAGAAGCTGAAGGATACGCAGGAGATTTTGCAGAGTGCAGAAGTCAACGTAGAGAATAAGAAGCAGCTGGTCAAAATCAAAAGAAATGATCTGGAACGGTACGAGGATAACCGCAGGCGCCTGCAGGAAGGCGGAAGCTTGTATGCCCGTTCATTGCTGCAGCTGGAAGAGCATTATACGCGGGAGCAGGAAAGCTTGTCGGGACAAATGGAACAGCTGGAGCTTGAGCTGGAGCAGCAGCAGGATCAGCTGAATGAGATGAAGGAACGCGAAACGGAGCTTCAGCAGCATGTATCTGCTCAGGAGCAGGCTGTTACAGAGCGTAAGGAAGAGCTGGAGGATTATGAGGGCCAGCTCCAGGATTTGAAGCTGCAAATGACCAAGGTCCGGGCACAAATCACTGAGCTGGAGAGTGAGCTGCAGCAGATCAGCAAGGATAGAGAGCGCATTACGCGGACTGAAGCCGAGGTAGCTGAGCAGCTGGCAAAGGCTGAAGCGCAATTGGATCAGGTAAACGGCGAAATGGCGGGACTTGAGGATGAACGCAGTAGCTGTGACCTGCTCGCAGAAAGTCATAGGGGAAGCATCTCCAGACTGGAATTTCAGATGGATCAGGAATTAATTCAGGCAGCTGTCCATCAGGAACGGTTGCGCCAATACGTGAGCAGCCATTATGTGCAGGAGGAGCTTAACCGGCTTGACGAGGTACTTCAGCAGATTAAGGATCAAAGATATAGCTGCAATACCCTTATCAAAGAGCAGCAGGAAGAGCTGGCACGGCTTGAGGATAACCGCGACTGGTCCAAAAGACAGATTGAATCGCTGGCCTTTTTCCATAATAAAGGGATTCAGGCCTACCCGCTGCGAGACTTGGTGGAGCTGACAGCAGGTGCGCAGCTGAAGACAGAGGAGACCTTTAATGCGATTAAATATTCGGTTTTCTTCGATGGACATAAGGCCATTCCGCCAAATGACCTATACCATGTGCCGCTGCGTAAAGTTGTACCTGACCGCTCAGTTACGGAACTGGAGGAGCTGCAGCTTCAAGTGAAGAGTGATCTGCCGGAAGCGGTCATTCCTCATGCGATAAAGGCGCTGTGGTGGGTGGAGCAGTTCTTCCAAGCAGGAGAGTTAAGCATTGAGCAGGGGGCACTCTATGATCCGGCCGGAATCCGCGGCGGCCAGGAGCAGAACCGCTACATTTTGAGCCCGCGGGCGGTCCTGCTGCATAAGGAAGAGGTGCAGAACACGATCAAGGCTCTGACATCCACCTTAGAAGAACAGGAACATTCCATTCAGCGCAATACTAAGCGCCTGCAGGAATTGAACAGTGTAATCCAGCTTGTCAGGGAAGCAGAGGCTTTCCGGACAAGGGAGCATGAGCGTGCGGAACGGGCCAGGAAGCTTGGAGAAGAGCGGGATGAGCTGGAGAAGCAGCTTACGAGGTTGGCGGAGATTGGGAAATTTGTGAACACATTGATTAAGCGGCAGGTAGAACTGGAGAACCTGCTGCACATCCTTCGGGCAGAGGCTGACTTTTACCTCAGGCTTGGGCTGCAGAAGGAAAAGTTCGAGGCATTGGGTCATGTACGGAGTGTGCTGGACGGGTTGAAGGAGCGTGAACAAGAGATTGTACAGCAGCAGGAAGCCTGTGAAGATCAGTTGCATAAGCTGGAGAATGGAGTGCGTCAGCAGATCCGTGATTTGCGGGAGCTTAGAGATAGGCAGGAGCTGGAGGCGCGAAAGATCATCCAGGCTACGAATCAGCGTGATGCCGCCAAGGATTCCTATGAGAATGCACAAGGGGAACTGGTAGCAACTATTAGAGAGATTGAGCATTTTAAGCAGACAGCTCCTGCTCTATACAGTGAGGTAACGGCGTCGGTGGCTAGTGTTCAGGCAGAAGGCCAGGAGACTTCGGGTGGTGCCGGCGGGCGGATGTCCTTGTCCAGGCTGCGTACAGAGCGGGATAAGGGGAAAAGCCAGTTTGATTTTGCCCGCAGCGAATCGGGGATTGATCCGGCGGCACCAGAGAACTACAGAGTCATTGAAGAGCAGTTTCAACGTCTTCAAGATGAATATAAACGGACCAAGCTGCTGTTCGAGCAGGATTCGGAGCGCACCGGCCAGCTGAAGGATCAGCTGGAGACGACGATTAATATGCGGGTGCTGGAAATCCTCCAGCGGTTTAAAACCTACATGAGCCTGTTCCAGTTCGAAGGAGAGATTGATTGGGAGAGCCAGGTGGACCGCCGGGGGCGGACCCATTTCAGCCTCTATATAAAAGCGCGTAAAGAAGGGCACCGCGGAACGATGGAGGATGTCAGTGTCAAAGCCCGCGGCGGCAGAGTGGGCAAAGGGGTATCAGGAGGTGAAGAGTCCTTAAGCTCATTGCTGTTTGCACTTGCCCTATTGCAGAATCTGCAGACCTCTCCAGGCTTTATTGTGCTGGATGAGTTCGACAGTGCCCTGGATGAGCAGCGTAAGCTCAAAGTGTTTGAGCTATACGGGCGTGAGCTTCAGCGTAAGCTGATCATCCTTACCCCGAAATCGCATGAAAGCTCCTATCTTGACCGGTTCTCCAAATCGTTTATTGTATATCACGATCCGACAATTCCGCTTAGCAAGGTGGTGGGGCTGGTTCGGAAGGGGTAAAGGAGATATGGGAAGCCAAGTATACTAAAAAAGTTCTATATATAACGTCTATAAGAAGCTAACAAAACGCCTCCTGTTCCTACTTAGTAGAAACGGCGGACAGCGGATTGAGCGCCCTGACAAACGCTAAGCTCAGTAAGTGAGTTGAGGGTCATATCAGGTTAAGTGTACTTTGTACAATTAAAACAGTGGAAATTAATCATTATAAGAAAATAATTGTATTCTGTACATCTATTTTCCTCGAAAAAGCCGGTTTCGGGCGTTTTTAGCAAATATAAGTGTACAGAGTGCAGTTAAAACCTGCAGCGCAGCTACTTAATCGGGTTTAGTTGCAGAAAGTACAGTTATTTCGGCTAGGCTCATTTTTTATTCTGTGCCATTAACTATAAAACAGGTCGCCTCCTCGTCAGGTTATAAACTTAATTACGGCAGAGATAGACCGCTACCTTTGGTGAGGGCGGTCTATTTCTATTTACATGATCTCATTTTTTGGACTCACCAAAGAATTTCGCCTCTGCTTTCCGAATAGCAATTTCCTCCTGCATATCAGAAATCAGTTTGTTCTACACTATCCCTCACTACACCCAGCCCGTAAACTCCAGAATCGACGCTTTCGCCGACTGCGCCTCAGATTGTGCGCTTTTGCGCCACTCTTTGGGCGAGGCACCCATCAGCCGGGAGAAGCAGCGGTTAAAGCTGGAGATGGAGTGAAAGCCGACCTGCTCGGAGATGGAGAGGATGGAATCATCCGTGCTTTTTAGCTGCTTGCAGGCTTCTTCTATGCGTGTACTGGTCAGAAAATCGAGCGGGGCGGTGCCCATGATTTCATGGAATTTTCTGCGGAAATGGGTGGTGCTCAGGTGGCATAGCTCGGCCAGAAAATCAATCGTGATCGGCGTCATGTAGTGCTTCGTAATGTACTCCAGTGCCGGAGAGATGACAAATTCCCCCTTCAGGCTCTGATCGCCCTCCTGCTCAATCAGCAGCTCATTCGCAGAATAGATTCTCAGCAGTTCGATATAAAGCGATTGCAGTAAACCGTAGGCACTTTCCTGGTAGTACGGCCGCTGCTCTTTAAGCTCCTCCACAATGGAGGTGGCCAGATAATAGACTTTGGGATGCTGCTCCTTGCTCAGGACACAATTCCGGCCTTGAACTCTCCACAGATTAGGCTCGAAGCTGCTGTAAGCGCTTTTGAAGGAATGCTGAAACAGCTCCTCCGGTGAGAAAAAAAGATAGGACCACAAGCTGGCGGAATCCTTCGAGCTGTAGGTAGTGTGGGGCAGGAAGCGCGGCAGAAAGGTGATATCCCCGGCCTTAAAAGGTACGGCTTCCCCTTTAATCTCCATGATCCCGCTGTCCGAATAGCAGATGCCGATTTCCAGATGGTTGTGAAAATGCAGATGCTCCGATTTGATGTCGGAGATTCTCCAGCGGTCCCCGCTCAGCAGCAGGACTGGAAACTGAATCGGCAGGCTGTAGTGGCGGTACTCGATGACGGGCTTCTTTTTTCTGGGCATATCCGGAAGGCCCCCGTTCCAATATATAGATTATTCGTTGAAGGTACACTATGGTAGCTAGAATGATAGCAAAGTGATGGGCGTAAGAGAATGGGAGAGAAATCCCAACTTTGTATAAATGAATTATAAATGATCGAAATTGCGCAGGTTTGCTATGAATATGCTTAGAATATGACTATTATACACCTTACAATAGAATTCATAAAGCGTTTACAAATGGTCAGACGGCTCTCAATCGCCATTGGGGGACCGTGTGCGAAGGAGAGGGGAATTTCTATATGCTTCAACTGGATTATGACAAGGAACTGATTTTGAGCGTTATCGACAAGGTTACCAAGAAGACACTGGCTATGGACTTAACATGGGACTGGCCTTGCGGCGTTGCTTATTACGGGGTGTCCAGAGCTTACAAGGTTACTGGTAACAAAGAGTACCTCGATACGCTGATCCGCTGGGCAGATGAATATATTGAGCTGGGCCTGCCAACCTGGACGGTCAACACCTGTGCGATGGGGCACATGCTGATTACGCTCTACGAAGAGACGGGCAACCAGAAGTACTGGGATATTGTAATGAGCAAGGTCGATTATCTGCAAAATAGCGCACTCCGCTTCGGAGACAACGTGCTGCAGCATACCGTATCGGCGAACAATGATTTTCCTGAGCAGGCTTGGGCGGATACGCTGTTCATGGCAGCCTTCTTCCTGCTGCGTGTCGGCAGCAAGCTGAAAGACCAGACTTTGATTAACGATGCCTTGAACAATTACTACTGGCATATCAAATATCTGCAAAATCCAAGCACCGGCTTCTGGTACCACGGCTATAACAATGTGAAGCAGGATCATATGTCCGGGTTCTACTGGGGCAGAGCGAACGCATGGGGCGCGTACACCATGTCGCAGGTTAAACCGCTGCTGCATGACTGGTACCTGTACCCGCAATGTATGGACATCGAGTGCTCGCTGCGCGACCAGCTTGCTGCACTGAAGCTTGTCCAGACCGAGAATGGCCTCTGGCGGACCGTGCTGAATGACGAGGGCTCCTATGAGGAAGTGTCTGCATCTGCAGGTATTGCTGCGGCAATGGTTAACAACGGCAATCCGCTGCACACCAAATATGTACAAAAGGCACTTAAGGGCATTCTCGAAAACATCAGCGAAGACGGACGAGTGCTTAATGTATCCGGCGGCACTGCTGTCATGAAGGACCGTGAAGGCTACTGCAACATTCCAAAAGACTGGATCCAGGGCTGGGGCCAAGGCTTAGCGCTTGCCTTCCTGTCCGATATGATTCAATAGGAGGTAAGCAACTTGACCAAACATACCAAGGGCTCTTTTACCCTGCCGGGCGAATCCGGTTATGAGAAGCTGACACTGGAGCTGGCTGAGCGCTGGGGCGCGGATGTGATCCGTGACAGTGACGGCACCAAGCTGTCTGATGAGATTATCAATGCAGGCTACGGCATTTATTCTACGATCTGTATTATCCGTGATCATAATGCATGGGCGGCGCAGAACCAGGATAAGCTGCAGCAGTGCTTCCTGATCACCAATCCGAAGGTTGCCGTGCAGGATTACTTGTCCATCTATGTAATGGAGGATTTCTTCGCTGACCAGTTCAGAGTGAATGACTCCAAAGAAGCGTTCAAATACTGGCAGGTTACCGACCGGACAACCGGGGAAGAGCTCCCGCGCGAGCAGTGGAACTATGACCGTGAATCGGGGAATGTTGTGCTGACCGGCATTACGCCTTGGCATAAATACACCGTCAGCTTCATGGCTTACCGGATCTGGGAAGAAATCTCCATGTACAACCACACCACGAACAACTGGACCAAAGATCATCTGATGCAGATTGATCCGATGTACCCTGAGACTCAGGAGTATATGCTGGACTGGATGGAACAATGGTGTGTGGAGCATAAAGAAACAACGGTAGTCCGCTTTACTTCCTTGTTCTATAACTTCGCCTGGATCTGGGGCAGCAGTGAGCGCAACCGCCACCTGTTCTCCGACTGGGGTTCATATGACTTTACGGTGAGTGCACGGGCGCTTGATCTGTTTGCCAAAAAATACGGCTATTCCCTGACCGCTGAAGATTTCGTTAACGGCGGCAAATACCGTGTCAGCCACATCCCGGCCGAGCAGCGCAAGCTGGACTGGATGGCGTTTATCAATGATTTTGTTATCGGCTTCGCCAAGCAGCTCATTGATATCGTGCACAGTCACGGCAAGCTGGCTTATGTCTTCTACGATGACAGCTGGGTCGGCATGGAGCCTTACAATGACCGGTTCGAGGAGTTTGGCTTCGACGGCATGATCAAATGCGTATTCTCCGGTTATGAAGCGCGGATGTGCTCCGGCGTCAAAGTGGATACGCACGAAATCCGTCTGCATCCTTACCTGTTCCCGGTTGGACTGGGCGGCGCCCCTACCTTCATGGAGGGCGGAGACCCTACACTGGATGCCAAAAAATACTGGATCAACATCCGCCGCGCCCTGCTGCGCGAGCCGATTGACCGGATTGGACTGGGCGGCTACCTGCATCTGGTTGAGCCATACCCGGATTTCTGTGACTACATCGAGAAGATTGCCGACGAATTCAGAGAGATCAAAGAGCTGCACAGCAAGGGCAAGCCTTACCAGGTGAAAACCAGGGTAGCGGTGCTGCACAGCTGGGGCAAGCTGAGATCGTGGACGCTGTCCGGCCACTTCCACGAAACCTTTATGCATGATCTGATTCATATCAATGAAGCATTGTCCGGTTCGCCGGTGCAAGTGCAGTTCATCGACTTCGAGGACATCCGTCAGGGCGTACTGCAGAACGTTGACGTTGTGATCAATGCCGGTCTGGCCGGTTCCGCCTGGAGCGGTGGCAAGCACTGGAATGACAGCAAAGTGGTAGACCTTCTGACCAAGTGGGTATATGAAGGCGGTACGTTCATCGGGGTGAATCAGCCATCCGCAGTAGAAGGCTATGATACGTATTTCAGAATGGCCCATGTGCTCGGTGTGGATGAGGACACAGGTGCCAGAGTGGTGCATGGCCGGTGGGCTTTTGAAGCGAAGGATGAGAACGGCCTGTTGCCTGAAGGCGCAAGCATCGAAGCGAAGCAGGGTATCTATCTGACAGATGGGGCAGCTTCGGTCGTACAGCAGTCGGGCGGCAGAATCACGCTGTCCTCGAACGCTTTTGGCAAAGGAAAAGGGATCTACCTGCCTTCCTTCGAGTTCAACCTGGAGAATACGAGACTGCTGCTCAACCTGATCCGTTATGCGGGCGGCGAGCTGAATGACAATAAGTACATCACGGATAACCTCTACACAGAGTGCGCTTACTATCCGGAGAGCAAGATTCTTGTTGTGATCAACAACAGCTCGGAGACTCAGAAGACCTCGGTAGAGACGGAGTTCGGCGTGCAGACGCTGGAGCTGGCTCCATACGATACAGTGATCAAGACGATCGGCTAATTGATTTGTTTGATAAAAGCTCAAGCCTGCGGCGGTCTGCCGGGTGCTTGGGCTTTTTGGTGTGGCCGGCGATTAATGGAAGCTGCGGGTAAGGAGCCGATAGACAAAAAATATGATAGGATAAGAGTACATTATTTTCGCCATGGGGCTAGAAAAGAGAGTAGCATGAGAATCATTATTTCACCTGCCAAAAAGATGAAGATCGACACGGATGTGTTTGCGGAGCGGCAGCTGCCGCAGTTTATCAGTGAAACAGGAACGCTGCTGGCGGCCCTGCAAAAGCTGAATTATGAGGAGTTAAAAAGCATCTGGAAATGCAATGACGACATCGCTACGCAGAACGTGGAGCGGATTACCCTTATGAACCTGGAGCGGAATTTGACGCCGGCGGTGTTCGCCTATGAAGGTCTGCAATACCAGTACATGGCACCGGGCGTGCTGCAGAGTGAGGAGCTGGAGTATCTGCAGGAGCATCTGCGGATCTTATCCGGATTCTACGGGATGCTCCGGCCGTTCGACGGAGTCGTTCCTTACCGGCTGGAGATGCAGGCCAAGCTGGCCGGACCCGGCTTCAGCTCACTGTACAAGTTCTGGAACCGGAAGCTGGCGGATCAGCTGTTTGCCGAAACCGGCTGCATCGTGAACCTGGCCTCCAAGGAGTACAGCAAGTGTATTTCCCCGTACTTGGGCGAGAAGATTCGTATGGTCACATGCGTGTTCGGGCAAGAGGTCAAGGGGAAGGTTACCGAAAAAGCCACCTTCGCCAAAATGGCCCGGGGCGAGATGGTCCGCTTCATGGCCGAACAGCAGATCAGCCGCGTGGAGGAGATCAAGGAGTATAAGGGGCTGAATTTCGCTTACTCGGAGGAGCTGTCTGATGAGGGGACTTATGTGTTTTTGCAGGGGAGGGCGGAGGCATAATGCGATGGGCAGGATGCCCCCACACCCCATTTATATTTTGTCGGAGTCTCCAGCGTACATTACCATATGCTGCAGGTCTATAACCATATTGCAGCTTTTAAGAATATCTAAACCAATGAGACCATTAATGTAGATAATGTCTTCATGGAAAATGCCAAAATCAATTGGAATATTTTTTAAGATTAAATCGCCTATTTTAATTTGATCAACATGTTTTTGAAAAGTGTATTCATCCCCGCCAATACCAAAGTTACGTATAAGCTTATCTCCGTTTTCGAACTTGATTCCAATCTCATTTACAACATCAGAGGACAGAAGTGAGTGGGCCGCTCCCGTATCGATTACTAGGTTGTCGATAGTCAGAGAGCGGCCTTTGTAATAAATCATCATAGATGTTTGAAGTAAACCATTAATATAGTTAATCTGCATATTTTCTAGTCCTGTACAAAGGATGATGTCTAAGCTCAATGGCTATTCTCTCTTGTCCGGTATGATATACAACATTATTGTTTTTACAGCTAAGTAGTAACCTGGTAGCTTCATTAGGATCTTCTATTGCCCGTACCAGAGCAACGTCGTCTACAAATTGAATGTTATCTTTAGTATGTGAATCTAGTATTTCAAGTAAGACATATTGATTGGGATATATTGTACGAACTTCTTGCCACTGCATCGGAATCACACTCCAATATAAGATCTTGATATATAATTATTATAACCTATTCAGGGCTATTGCTATTGGCTGATATTGAATTATTGCAACACCAATGCCTGTGAAGAAATCCTTAAAGTCACTGTGGAAATATTAGGATGATACTCGGATATGCCTTATCTTCATTCACTCTATTCTCCCCGGAGGATCATAATGGACAAATTTTCCTGTTTCAAGAAGTCCATCCTTTATATAGAAGAACATCTGCACGGCGAGATTAGCCTTGAGCTGGCGGCGCAGGCCGGATACACCTCCCTGATGCAGCTATACCGGTACTGCTACACCTACACCGGGCATTCGGTAAAGGAGTATATCCGCAAACGCCGGCTGTCGGTTGCTCTTGCGCTGATCCGAGCAGCAGAGCTGCCGCTGGCCGAGATTGCCTATGCCTGCGGCTACAGCTCCCAGCAGGCCTTATGCAAATATGTGAAATCCGCCACAGCCATGACCCCGCTGGAATACCAGAAGAATGATGCCTGCTACTACTTCCCCGCATATGACAGCCAGCCTGTAAGGCAGGTAACGGTTACTACGGACACTATCCCCAAGACTCTGCATACCGCTTTTTATCTTCCTGAACCAGACGGCATTGAACACCGGGCATTGCAAGCGCTGAGCGCTCTTTTACCGGGATATAAAGGAAGAATCTTTGGCAGGGGCGGGCAGCCGCGCAGCGGGGAATCCTGTTATAAGCTCGCTGTAGAATATGACTATGAGTTAATGGAATGCTTTACCGGCAGTGTCTTTAAGGATGCTGCTGTGCATCCGGAGGTCACCCGTACCTTTGCCAAAACAACGGTTGCCCATAAGGAGGCTGAAATTACTGGGGCCTGGAACTATCTTTACGGGGATTGGCTGAGATTGAGTATGTTCAAGCAGGCTGAGGGCGGCTATTTCGAAGAGTATATTTGCAAGGGCAGCGCAGTGAACAAGCTGGTTTTGTACCTGCCGGTAGTCAAGCGGCCGGATTATAACAGTATCCGCGTAACGTATTGTGATGACCGGTTGTTCCTGACCGCAAGCCGCTCAGGAGAGGACGCCGAGGAACAGGCAGCTGCAGCGGTAATCTCATCCTTTTCCATTCTTAATCCCGGGGCGATAAGAAAAGGCGGGGAATTCTACGTATTTCAGAATGGTCTGAACTGTACGTGTGGCGTGAGGGTGGAAGCAGCTCCGGTACTGCCGGCAGATTGCGGACTTGAGCTTTTGCAGCTTGCAGCAGGCCGTTATGCCGTCTTGGAGAGCAGCTGCTGCAGTGACGGCAGGGTGTTCGGGGAATGGCTGGACAGCTGGATCAGGGAGAATGGATGGAACAGGGGGAAGGGGCCCGCTTTTACTACATATGAGATTAACGGCAGTCATGACCCGGAGAAGATTCAAATGAAGGTATGGATCAGGCTGGAAAATGTTAAAAACCGATAATACCGCAGGCCCGATTTTATATACATTAGAGGTATGAAAGGAGCTGGACTGCAAATGAGCTTAAGGAAAAAGGACCTGCCGGAGCAGGCTTTGGAAGGTTACAGCCCCCGGGTGAAGCCGGCAATCCTGAGAATGGTGGAGGAGATGAGCCAGATGGTGCTTCCAAATGAAGTCTTCGTAGAGCAGGTTACTGAATTATGTACAATTGTGGATCGGCCGGAGATGAAAATTGTCGGGATCGCGCTGCCGGTAACGTTCGAAAGCCGGGGATACGGGGGATTTTATGGGTTCGAGCATGCCGGCTGTATTTTGAATGATTACTTTTATACGAAAAAGCTGATTGCGGAAGGCGATATGGCCCTGCTCTCCGGCATAATCAGCAGCAGGCTCAAAGGCGAGGGCGAGGTGGTTACCGTGCGGACTGAGGTTAAAGGTGACGGTAACTACAAGGTGATTGTAGGCTATGAGGTGGACAGTCTGGAGAGCTTGCCTGATTTTCTGCCGGAATATACGGAGGCGCTTACAGTGCCGGCCTGCCGGTATGCCAAGGTGCTGATTAATGAGGGCGGGCGGGAAGGAGAGCCGGGTTACGGGGAGCGTATGCATGCGGATGAGTATTTTGTGAATGATTTCCGCAAGGATACCAGCTATGTGTATAATCCTGCCGGCTGCGGGTTCAATACATATGACGGTACGGGAGAGATTCTTACCAAATATGAACCGGTTATGACGGCACAGACGGTAGCTGAACGTTACGCCTCCTTGCGCTTTAAGACCGTTACTCTTCCAGAGATGAAGATCGCCTGCAGCATGACTTTGCCGGACAGCGAGGAGTTTGTGATTACGAAGTATTTTGGCGTGCAGGATCAGGTGTTTGCGTCGGAAGCAGCCAAATATTATCTGCATGATTACTACGGATTTCCGGTGGACAGCGGCCAGGAGGGGCAATACAATTCCTGCTTCGGAACAAGGGTTAGCTCGTTCACGGGACTACCCGATTGCGTAGAAAAGCTTACTCTTCCGGGCGGCCTCTATCTGCACATCAGCCAGCTTGAGGTGAACGGCGATAATCCCGGCATTCCTTATGATGCGGCATTCAATCATCTGGAGGAGCTGTATCTGTCCGGGCATCCCGAGTATCAGCGCGACTGGAGCAGGCAGGTCATCGCCCGGTTCCGGCAGGCAAATGCGGCTTCGGTGTTTGTGCCGTTGATGATGTGAGGTGGTGAGCTGCGAGTTGAAGAAAGATCACAGATGAATGAAGAAGCCCTTCCCGTCGGGAAGGGTTTTTTCGGCTGGGGAGGGAATTTGTAAGTATGGCGTAGTGTGGAGCTAAATATGTTGTTGAGCTGTGTAACGTCCATGGTCGGAGAATTTTTGGATATGCATGAGATTGAACGGGCGGTGAAGATCCTTGCTGTTGATTTTTTGCGTATAGAGGTTGAAAAGGTAGAGTTTCTGGAGATGCCGACGTACGAGGAGACTAAGGTGTCTTATGAGCGGGATTATGCGCCTTATGTAGGCTGAGGGAGAATGAATCATGATTTTTGAAGTGCTTGAGGCAGTTCCTATTGTAGCTGCTCTTATTATATTAATCTGGTGTACAACTGTAATCATACGGAGAAAAGCCGTCCGGAAAACAATGGGCGGTCAGCTGCTGATCGTCAGGGATGCAAAGTTTATTTTCGATGTGATTTTTGGAGTGGTGTTTTTAGCTGTCGGATTATTTCAAGTGATCCGGTTCTATGGGTCAGAGGTCGGCATAGAGCTGTTGTTTCTGTTTTGGCCGATGTACTTAATCCTTTTGGCACCCGTTTATTTTGTAAGAGCGTTTAGTAAAATTGAGATTTATGAACAAGGCATCCTAACAAGAGATAGCATGTGGAGATGGGAGCAGACAGAGAAGGTTTTTATTAAAGAAGAGGGCAATTCTGTAACAGTCCGGTTTAAACTAAAACGCAATTGGCTTAATAGCAAGAAGATCACCGTATCTAATAATGAGAAAGAGAATGTAATAACTGTGCTCAGTGATGTTTTTAATTTGTGAAGAATAATACCTCCAGGAGTGTGAACAGCTATGGCGAAGCAGCGCAAGTTAGAAGAAGTATTGCAAGATTTGTCCAAAGAAGAATTAGTTGCAATTATTGCTGAGGTTGCCGGGCAGGATGAGGTATTTAAGAACAAGCTCCTTTTAAAATATGGTACAGAGGATCAGCCGCGCCTTCTTAAAACCTTCAAAAAGCTTATAAACACGATCGTAAAGCAGTACACAGGCAGGGAGGGCTTCATTCCTTACCGGGAAACAAGCAGCTTTGCAGCAGACCTAATGGCTTTGTTGGAGAGCAAGAGCAGTGTAAGTGATGATAAGCTGAAGCTGGAAATGGACCTAATGGTGCTGGAAGAAGGAGTAGAGGCGTTTCAATATGCGGATGACTCGGACGGCGAGGTTGGGGCGCTGGTGGATGAGGTTTTGGATCAGATTGACGCGCTTGCTGAAAGTCAGCAGACGGCGGATGAGTCTGTGCGGGAGTATTTTTTAAAACGGCTCATTAAAATGAGCCACAACCCTGTATTTGATGGATGGGATGAGTATCCGGTTGCTCTGCTGAGGATGTGTACTGTCTTTGCTGATGAGAAGAAGTGCAGAGAACAATTGCTGGCAGCTATCGGAGCGCAGATTACAGCTAATGCCGGTATGGAGTATAGGGAGTATTCAAATGAGGCACTGCACGAAATTCTATATAACCTTATCGAAAAATATAGCCCCGCAGAAGAAGCGGATAAATTTATGCAGGAACATCTTCATATAAAATCATTTAGGAAATTGGCCATACAGAAATGCATGGAGGCTGGCGACTACCGGGGGGCCATCCAGTTGGCAGAGCAAGGGGAACGGCATAAAGCAAGCTATCCGGGAGACAGAGCCGACTTTAAAAAGGCGAGATACGAAGCCTATAAAGCGTTATCGCTGAAGGAAGAGCAGAAGCTGCTGGCTAAGGAGCTTTTGCTGGATGGTGACTATGAATATTACGCTGAGCTTGAAGCATTGTCTGAAGGGGATAAGGAGGGTTTTTACCGCAGCATTCTTGAAGAACTCAAACATTTGGACACATGGTCTACCCATGCGATCTATTTACAGCTGATCTCGGACAAAAATGACCTCGCAGAAATGCTGGCTTATGTAAAAGCTAATCCCGATGCGATAGAGGGGTACGCTGCCCGGTTGTCAGCAGCCTACAAAACGGAAGTAGAACAAGTATACAGCCAGTATATTTATGACACTGCCGCCGCAGCCTTCAACAGAAAAAAATATTGGAATGTCTGTGCAATGCTTAAGCGCTACGGAAAGCTGGCAGGTAAGCCTGCTCAGTCAGACATCATTAAGCAGCTGCAGGAGCAATATTTCAACAAGCCTGCGTTTTTGGACGAGCTGTCCAAGCTTTGATTGAGCGGCGGATTATCCCCCCTTCTGTCATTCTGTCGATTGCTCTGTCATGAGCCCCCAGCGGAAACCGAACTTGTCCACAACGGAAGCCATACAGGAGCTGTAGGTTGTGCTGTGCAACGGGTGAATGATGCTGCCGCTTTCTTTTAACGTTTCGTAGGCCAGTTTTACCTGATCGTCAGTTTCAAAGGTAACAGTCAGAAAAAGAGCGGTGTTTCCGGGCGCCTGCCGTCCGATCTCATCCGCCAGCATGATGCGCTGTTTGCCGATAAAAGCCTCTGCATGATACACATAGTTCCGCTGCTCAGAAGTCAAGCTGAAATTCCAGTCCTGCGGATCTGCGTCTGCATAATGCAGGAGGTAATTCATTTGCAGACCAAACGCTTGTTGATATAAACCGATTGCTTCTTCACATTGTCCGTAAAAATGCAGAGTGGGCGTAACAAGCATGAGTATCAGCTCCTTTTATAGTTCAATAAGAAGGGTTCCCTGTTAAGATACCTCTGGCAAAAGCGTTCAACAACATAAGGAATGGTTCGGATAAGCCTTCATGCTCTAGCGCTCACAGCTCCATCCGTACTATATTTCAATATTCTACCATATCGCATGTGGGGAGTATGCTTACTATAATGAACAAACTGTGGAGGGAGACGGCATGAGTGTGAGGAGAAGGTAGGGCTTAGAGCTGTTCTATGATATTAGACATACGTTTACCGGTAAAGATGACACGATATACACCTTGATGGTCCAGCTGCGAAGCCGGGTAGAGGATGCCCATCTAAAAAAGGATACCGACGAGCTGGACAAGATTTACGGATATGTGGAGTGGTGCTTCAATCAGCGGAAACGCTGCTTTGACCTCTGCAACGCAGCGGCGGTGGGGTTCTATGAGCATTTGGTGGAAGAGGAGAATACCAGGCTTGCGATTCCTTACAGGGTATCGCCTGATATTTTTGGGCAGGTTCAGTCGCTATTTGAGTGGATGCTGGAGCGTGAGGTAGAGAAGTATAAAGAACTGGTACTGGAGTACAACAGGGTGAATCATACGGAGTTTGAGTGTTAGTTGTGGGGGAGTGTGAGGCGGTCTGCTGGAGTGAGGAAAAACGAGGGAGGCCCATTATTTGCGCGCAACGGGTGCGGAACGGCAAAATCAAAGGCAAAAGTGCCTCTGATTCCGCCTCTATGAGGCGAAACGGCAGAATCAA
>NZ_FNDX01000027.1:25944-84399 GCF_900099765.1 Paenibacillus typhae
ATGAGGCGAAACGGCAGAATCAAGGGCAAAAGTGCCTCTGATTCCGCCTCTATGAGGCGAAACGGCAGAATCAAAGGGAAAAATCCCTTTGATATGGCGCTAGAAGGAGCGGAATAGTGGAATCAAAGGGAACATTCCTCAAATCCCGCTCACTAACGCGTCAAGTCCGCACGCATATCTGCATCTAATGCGTCAGTCCGTACGCTTACCCGTAGCTAACGTGCCAGTCCGCACGTAAGCCCGCAACTAACGCGCCATTCTGTCTGCGTATCCGCTTCGGTCGCTAACGAGTCTGCTTCGCAGCACTCGCTCATCCGCCGTTCCGTGCTCACTCCGCCGGAACGTGCTTTTTCCACTTCCGGATCTTTGCCCGGAAGGTTTTGAAAGGGGCGGCCGAGTTAATGTGAATCCAGCGGGCCATCGGCCAGTTGTCCTTGCTGCCTGTCCACACGCGAACGCCTTGAGTAAACAGCTCTTCCTCCGTTAAGCTGCCTACCCAGGCCAGCCACTCCTGCTCCGCCTGACGGAGCAGGCCCCGCAATTCGGTAAGCGTGTAGCTCTCGTACTCTTTATAGAAGGACTGATACAGTCCGCCCAACTGGTTCCATTTATAGTCCGCGGACAGCATCGGGACACTCCGGCCTGCAAGCTCCGCCTTGTCCCAGCCCATAACCAGATGCAGCCAGCCGAGCTGATAGGCGATGATTTCGCCCGGTGTTTTGTCTACTTCAGGTATCCGCAAGTTCCTGTGACGGTCACTTATTCCCGTAAATTCTGCATCAAACAATATGTAGTTAGTGTGGATCGTGTCCAGCAACTCCTGCTTGGAGTTATATTCATAGCTTGCCATATTAGCTATACTCCTCCCTGTATTCTTAACTCCGTTATACCATAGAGCAGTGACACCAGTATGTCCGGTTTAGCTCAATTAACAGCATTAATAAAGTTACCCCGCCAACCCTGCATCTCGCCCCCGGCACTTCCAGACTCCTGAGCTCCCCGTCCTCCAGCCCACCTAACATCTAGCTCCTGCCACTCCCATCACTCCGTTACTCCGTCACTCCCGTCACTCCATCACTGCGCCACTCCGCCCCACCGCCCCACCGCCACTCGAGTCACTCCCGCCATCCACTATCCCAATAATCAGCCGGCCATCCCCGGTTGTTAATGTTCAGTTAATCCGGCTGGGGTATGGTATAGATATTATTTTTTTGCGGGGGAGAGGCTTATGGGCATAAAGAACTGGCTGTTGAATGCTACTGTGAACTCCATTAAGTTTAAGCTGGTGCTGGCGATTGTGATTGTTCAGGTGCTGAGCACGAATATCGGACAGGCTGTGAATTATCTGCTGGACAGAAGCGGAGAGGTGATTGAGATTGTCGGAGGGGACTCCAAATACATTGAGGGGAACATCGGATTCATGGTCTCTTCAGGCCTCAGCATTCTGATCTCTGTGTTCATTATTGTCTTTGTGTACGATAAGCTGGTCCTCAAGCGGCTGAAAAAGGTACTGGGGTACACCGAGCAGCTGGGAGAAGGCGTTCTATCGGGGGAGCTTAAGTTTGGCGGCAATGATGAGATCAGCAGACTTGGCCATTCACTCGATAAAAGCGCTGCCCAGATCAAATCCCTGGTCTCCGGAATAGCAGCTATTTCAGGCAACATCAACACGGCCAGCTATGAGCTAATGGAATCGGCCCGTAATTCTTCGGCCAGCATGAACACGATACATACAACCTCATCAATCCTTGCGGATGATGCGCTGAGTCTGCTTCATTCTACTCAGGAAGCAAACAGCTCCTTCGAGCAGATCCATGAGCAGAACCGGTTGCTGCTGGCGAATGCCGGATCGGCCTTGAGCTCAGCGGATGAAATGGAAAACCGTGCTGTACAGATGAGCCGGCAGGTAAAAGCTTCCCTGGAGCAGGCCGAACAGACCTACAGGGAAAAGCAGGACAATATTCTAAAAGCCATTGCAGCCGGTGCAATCGTTGAGGAAATCAGCGTCATCTCCCACAGCGTTAAGGCAATCTCGTCACAGACCCATCTGCTGGCCCTGAATGCATCGATTGAAGCGGCCAGAGCGGGTGAGCAGGGCAGGGGCTTTGAGGTGGTGGCAGGTGAGGTAAAGAAGCTGGCTGACCAGTCCACTCAGGCGATCACCGGGATTGAGGAGCTTGTGACTCAGGTAAGAGAGGTGTTCGATCATCTGTCGCGCAGCTCCCAGGATGTGCTGGAGTACATTGATCATAATGTAAAAGCGGAGTACGAACTGCTCTTGCAAACCGGACGCCAGTACCAGTCAGACGCGGCGCTGATCCACCGGATTTCGACGGAAGTGAACGGCGCTGCCGGCCTGATGAATACTTCCATCAAAGAGATCAGTAAGGTGATCGATACGGTTGTAGATACCTCCGGGAACGCCTCTGCGTATACGGCCGAGATTAATGCCAGCCTGACCGATATTAGCGCGGTGATGAATGAGGCGGCAGTATCCATGGAGCAGCAGTCTGCGCTGGCATCCCAGTTAACCGAGTCAGTAAAAAGGTTCACCTTTTAATAGACAATAAGCAGCTAATCCGGACACCTTCAAGAGATGCATTCCTGCCGCTGTGCAGTGCAACTTTTGGAGGTGTTTTTGAGCTGACCGGAGCCTGCCATCCCCTTAACTTTATTTTCATCTAACGTTCAGTTTCAGAGTTTATAATGCGTCTATCACTACTCCGCAAGAGGAGGTTCACATGGTCAAGGGTATTCACAAATCACTTTACATTATCCTTAGCTTGTTCATCGGCCTGTTCATTGCTTCCTCGTTTTTTATCAGGGCAAAGTACAGTTATTTCGTATACGGGGACACACCGGTACTGGAAAAGCAGCAGCTCGGCCTGTTCATTCTGGTCATCGTTCTGATGCTGGCAATAAGCGCCGCGCTCTATACAATAAGCCTGAAGCTCAATAGGTTCAGCAGACGGATCGTCATTCCTGCCGTTCTGGCGGTGTCTTTTGCCATTCAGCTGGCCATTATTTTTCTGTTCCCCCGTCTGCCGACGGATGATTCCGAGACGGTGCTTAATCTGGCGCTCGATATGCTCTACCGCAGCGATTATTCGTCCTTTGAGACGGGCGGGTATCTGCATATGTTTCCGTTTAACTTCTCGACGGTCCTCTACTTAAAGACGCTGCTATACCTTTTTCCGGATAATTACCTGACGATTAAAATATTCAACATCCTGTTCACTCTATTAACCACGTTAATGATTTACCTGCTGTATAAGGAGCTTAACGACAAGTCCAGGGAGCACGACTACGGGGTTCTGGTATTGGGGGCTACCTATTTGCCGGCCTTGTTTATGAGCAATTTTATTTATAATGATGTGATTGCCACTGCTTTTTTGACGAGCGCATTATATTTTGCCGTGAAATTTATGAAAAGAAAATCCTTAAAGGACATTCTGTTTGCAGCAATCCTGCTGGCCATCGGGAACTACTTCCGTAGCATCGGTGTTATTGTGCTGATTGCGGTGCTGCTTAGCCTGTTGCTGGGTCTTCGTAAGCTGGGTGTACGGAAGACGCTGGCGGCGCTGTTCATTACAGGTGTGCTGTTTAATGTACCTGGCTGGACGCAAAATGCGGCGCTGCAGGCAGCGGGTGTGGTGGATGAATCCGTGAATACCAACTCTGCACCGGTCTATATGTGGCTGAATATGGGCATCAATCTGGAGACGTTCGGCTTCTGGGACAACAGGGAGAGCTATACGATCTACCAGCAGGATGCTGATTACAATAAGGCGGCAAGTACGGAGCTGTTCAAGGAAGAGATCAGCAACAAGCTGGCCGATGCAAGCACAGGCGATCTGGTGAACATGTATTATAAAAAGCTGATCTGGACCTGGACGGAGGGCACCTATCAGATGGAGCGCTACGGACTTGGCAATGACAGCTCCTCCGGCAACAGAGGGAGAATGGTTGGCATGGTCATGGACCGCTATAGCTACACAAACGCTGCTACTGATCTTTTTAAAGGAGATTCCGGCTACCGGAGCGGATTGCTGTGGATGCTGTATGTCCTGAACCTGCTGATGTATGGGGGCATCCTGGTCCGGCTGATTGGCAGCATCAGGGCTGGACGCTACGGGGAAACTCCGCTGGTGCTGATTATACTCGGGTTTATCGGATTTTATCTGCTGTGGGAGATTAAGGCACGGTATATTTTCCCAGTGTATCCGCTGTTGATCGTGTTCTCCTATATGGGATTTAAAGATGTGTATGATTACTTTGCCGGAAGGAAGGGATGAGTTATGCGGACCAGACGATCTGCCGCTCTGATCATAGCCGTACTCAGCTGCTCTATGGTGCTGACTTCGTGCGATGCCATTACGGCCCAGAAAATCTCCAGTGACGGCAGCGGCTCAGGCCCGCGGATGAACGGGGGGCCAGGCTTTGGCGGCGGCCGCGGTACAGATGGCGGGTTCCCCGGGATGAACGGCGGGATGAGACGAAACGGCGGGCAGGGTATGGATAGGAGCGGCGGGCAAGGCGGACAGAATTAAGCAATCCGCACCGGAGTGCCAGCCGGATTTCCCCCGCAATACACAAATTGAACATGCAGGTTCAATTTGTACATCAACCCTGCGCCAGGATCGTGCTATCATTGGGATGTACAAAAGAGCAACTCTACTAAACGAACAATGAGGCAGGGGATCAGTATTGGCTTGGATGCGGGGAAAATTCACGCGGAGTGTAGCTTACCGACTATTTGTTTCGTATGCTGTGATTCTATGTATACCGGTCATACTCAGTTTAATCATATACGGCCAGACCCGGGAGATCGTCAAGCGTGAGATCGTACTGGCCAGCGGCGCGATGCTGCAGCAGGTCAGATACATCGTGGACGGCGAGCTGCTGCAGACGGAGAGCCTGGCGGCCCAGCTGGCCATCCATCCGGATGTGCGTAAATTAATCTCATCCAAAACGGAAAACGCTTACGGTGTATATGAGATGAAGCAGGAGCTGAACAAGCTGCTGTCGGCGAATGATTTTATACAGGGGATTTACCTGTACTCGAAGCCTCTGCAGACTGTGCTCTCAAGCGAAACCTATGTGAAGGAGCAGGACTTCTATGAAATGAAGCTGCAGACGGATACGTTCAGCTACGATAGCTGGCAAAAGCTGATCAACAGAGAGCAGACGCGCGGCTATGTGATGCTTCCTGTGGAGAATCAGGGGACTGTCGTCTACACTCCGGCTTATGTCCGGTCGCTGACGAAGCAGGGGAGCTCGGAGACCTCGGGTACACTGATTATTGCGCTCAACGCCGAGAAAATCATGACCATGCTGGGCAATATCGACTGGGTGGACCGCGGCCAGGTGTTCATAATGGATACGAACAATCAGGTGCTGATCCAGAATGCCGGCGGAAATACAGTGGCTCCTCCGCTGTACCGGGAGTGGAATGACCGCGGGACAGGGACGTTTATGGGCTCCTTTCAGGAAGTGGAATCGGTGATTACCATTGAATCCTCAGATACAACGGGATGGAAGTATATCAGTGTGTTTCCGACAAAAGTGTTCTGGGAGCGCGTCGGCACCATCCGTAACTTGAATCTGCTCGGGCTGCTGCTGTGCTTTGTGATCGGGGGCGCGGTGATCACTTATTTTGCCCGGAAAAATTATGACCCGATCAAGCAGCTGGTAAGTGTATTTGCCCGCAATACGATGCCGCGCAGCGGGGCGTATCTGGATGAGTACACCTTTATCCGCAGCAGCGTGCTGGAGACGATCCGCGAGCGCGATGATATGAACAACAAGCAGGCCCAGCAGCTGCGGGTGCTGAAGGATTATTATCTGGTCAAGCTGCTGAAGGGGCAAACGGACCGCAATGTTCCGCTGACGGAGCTGGCGAAGGCCTACCATTTGTCCTGGACGGGGGACACCTTTGCCGTAATGCTGTTTTATATTGAGAGCAGTGAGGGCGGAGTAACCGATCTGGCCTTATCCCAGTTCATTGTCTCGAATATCGTTCAGGATACCGCCGGTGAGGGAGTGATGCTCCATTTTACAGATGTGGACGGTATGCTTGCTACGGTTGTAAATGTACATCCGGAGTTCACGGAGCAATGGAAGGAGCAGTTAGAGCAGGATCTGGCGCAGGCCGGCAAGTTCATTCTCGAACGGTACAAGCTACGGTTCACCGCAGTAGGCAGTAATCTGCAGAGCGGACTGGATGGGATTCATCAGGCTTTTGTGCAGGCGCTGGAGGCACAGGAGCACCGGATTATGCTCGGGGAGCGGGCGCTGATCTGGTATGGGGACATCAAGCCCGGCGAGAGCAGCTATTTCTTCACCGTGAATGATCAGATGATTCTGATCAACTTTCTGAAGGCGGAGGAATTCGGCAAGGCGCAGCAGATGATCAGCAACGTAATCGGGCAGGCGTTCCAGTGTGAGGCTTCCCATGAGATGGCAAAATGCGTGCTGTTGGATCTGGCAACAACAATGATCAAAACCATTCCCGACTCGGAGCAGGCCGGTATCGCCTGGGAGGAATGGCGTCCGCTCAAGCGGCTCTTATCTTGCACCACCAAGGCGGAGTTTGAGCAGGAGCTTATGGATATTTTCGGGCGGGTATGCGGGCTGCTGAAAAATAAGCAGAATAATCAGGCCAGCACCGGCATCAGCGAGAAGATTATTGATTTTGTTCAGAAGAATTATACTGACAAAAACCTCAGTGTTGCCCTCATCGGCGATGAGTTCCGGCTAACTCCGCAGTACGTATCCCGGCTGTTCCGTGAGCAGACAGGAGAGATGGGGCTGCATGATTATATCAACCATACCCGGGTGGAAGCGGCCAAATCGCTGCTCCTAGAGGGAGTAAGCATTGACGAGACGGCGGCCCGCGTCGGCTTCGCCAGCAGCCATGCGCTGATCCGTGTGTTCAAGAAATACGAAGGCATCACCCCCGGCAAGTACAGAACGATTCAGGAGCAGGCGTAAACTCTTTTATATAGAAGAAAGATGGTCTCCGGGGTAGCCCGGGGCCATCTTTTTTTGCATTGTATGGATTGAACTTGAAAATTTACAAAAGGGAAAGTGGCGGAAGGAATTTTGGAACTGTAGGAGCGATAGCGACCGCCTGAAAGCTTTTCGCAGAAAAGCTCGCTACGGAAGCATAAGCTGTCTGCGGATTTCAACTGCGAACAGCGGGTTAATTCAAGAAATCTGCAGAAGGGCAGCGGCCGGAAGTCCAAACATTCTCTGGAGTCACGGCTGTACCTTAATAGCAAGATCATCAGTTCAATCTGTTTGATACAAGTTGTTTTCCTAAAAAAGTCCATCATATTCAAAATATCACCCGCCAAATCGCGGGTTTCGTACATCATTTTCCTTATTGAACATTGATGCACAGGCGGAGCGCGGGGTACAGTCGGGATGTAAACGGATTCATGTCAGACAGGATGAATTTCTATTAAGGAAGTGATCGCATAATGGCAGCTCAGCCGCAAATCAGTGGGGCAGCCCGCAAGCAGCTTAAGACGAAGGAGCAGGTGCCGCTCTGGAGGCATGTTAAGCAGGAATGGAAGCTCTATTCGTTCCTGGTCATTCCCGTACTTTATTTCCTGATATTCAAGTACGCTCCGATGCTGGGGAATATTATTGCCTTCCGCAAGTACAGGGGCGGGCCGAATATTTTGGGGACAGAATGGGTCGGCTTTACTTACTTTGAAATGTTCATGAAGGACCCGACCTTCTGGCGGGCGTTCTTCAACGATCTGACGCTCAGCGTCAGTTACCTGGTGGTTAAATTCCCGCTCACCCTGCTGTTCGCGCTTCTGCTCAACGAAATTCGCAGGCTCAAATGGAAAAAATTCGTCCAGACCGTCTCCTATCTGCCCCATTTTATCTCGATGGTTATTGTCGCAGGGATGATTAAGGAAATTCTTTCTTTAAACGGTCCGGTCAACAGCCTGCTGGCCACACTTGGACTTGAGAAAATCGCCTTCATCTCGCTGCCGGAATGGTTCACACCAATCTATGTGACTTCAGGGGTATGGCAGGGGCTGGGCTGGGGCACGATCCTATATCTTGCGGCAATGACCAGCATTGATCCGGCACTCTATGAGGCAGCCAAAATGGACGGGGCCAACCGGATGCGTCTCGCCAGGCACGTTACCATTCCCGGCATTCTGCCGACGGTCATGGTGCTTCTGATTCTGGACATCGGCAGCATTCTAAGCTCTAATTTTGAAAAAATCCTGCTGCTCTACAATCCGCTTACCTATGAATCGGCAGATGTCGTCTCCACCTATGTGTACCGGATGGGGATCACCGGCGGTAATTTCAGCTATGCGACTGCAGTCGGCCTGTTCGAAGGTATTATCGGGCTGATTCTGGTGACGACGGCCAACGCTGTGTCCAAGCGGACTACGAAATCAAGCTTATGGTAGAAAGGAGCAGAGAACATGAAACCCAGCAGAGCCTTCAGCCTGTTTAACGTCATTAACAGTATTTTTATGGTTCTAATTGTGCTGTTTACGCTGTATCCGTTCGTCTATCTCGTGGCCCAGTCCTTCAGCTCGGAGGCGGCTATTTATGCAGGTTCGGTGTCGATTTTTCCGGTGGAATTCACAACGAAGACGTATCAGGTCATTCTTAGCAAGCCGGACTTTTTCCTCTATTACTGGAACACGATTGTGTATTCCGTTGTCGGCACTTTTATAGCTGTGGCTGCAACCGCTGTCATGTCCTATCCGCTCTCCAAGGAGAGGCTGCGGCTGAATAAGTTTTTTATTCCCTTCGTGCTGTTTACGATGTATTTCGGCGGCGGACTGATCCCCAACTACATTCTGGTAGCCAAAACACTAGGGCTGCGGGATACCATCTGGGCCATTGTCATTCCGGGAGCAATCAGCGCATTCAATGTCATTCTGATGAAGACATTCTTCGCCGGTCTGCCGGGTGAGCTGGAGGAGGCGGGGCGTGTGGACGGCCTGGGGGTATTCGGGATTTTTACACGGATTATTCTGCCTCTGTCGAAGCCGATTCTCGTCACCATTATGCTGTTCGTGATGGTCGGGATGTGGAACAACTGGTTCGGTCCTTCCCTGTATCTGCAGTCGAAGGAGAAATGGCCGGTCGCGCTATATCTGAAGCAAATTATTGATAACGCGATCAGTCCGACGGAAATCGGGGCTACCTCCGACCAGACGAGCCAGATTGCCGCAAGTGTCAAATCAACAGCCATGGTGCTTACGTCACTGCCGATTATCTGTATCTATCCTTTTGTCCAAAAATATTTCGTACAGGGCATGATGATCGGGGCCGTCAAAGGGTAACGGTATAACCGGAAGCGCTTGCCGCGCTCCGTTCTATACAAAGCTTGAACCATAAAGGGGAGGCAAAATATGAAATTCACAAAATCAGTTGGCATGGGTATGATGGCGCTGCTGCTTGTTGTTTCAACAGCCTGTTCATCCGGTAACAACGGAGCAGCGAACACAGACAAGCCGGAAGCAACAAAATCGGCGAATGCAGGGGCTTCAAATGCGGAAGCAGGCGCTGCGGAGGCTTATACTTTTGGCGAGGGCCAGACGTTTCATTCCAATGAGCCGGTCAGCTACTCCATGATGTACAGCGACCATGAGAACTATCCGTATAAAGCGGACTGGAGACTGTGGAGCGCCATTCAGGAGAAGACCAATGTAACCTTCGATCTGTCCATTACGGCCAGAACCGAATATGAGAATCAGAAATCCCTGCTGGTCAACAGCGGTGACGCTCCTTATATCATTCCGAAGACGTATGATGAATCTGCGTTTGTAGCATCCGGCCAGATCGTTCCGGTCAGTGACTGGGTCCAGTACATGCCGAACTACTCCAAGGCGGTCAAGGACTGGGGCATGGAAGAGGACCTGAAGATGAAGCTGCGGGACGACGGCAAGTACTATCTGCTTCCGGGCATGTGGGAAATTGCGGGCGGCGGCTACTCGTATATTATCCGTAAGGATATTTTTGAGGCGGCCGGAGTGGATGTAGAGGGTGAACAGGGTAACTGGACCTATGAGGAATTTGCTGCAGCTCTGAAAAAGGTAAAAGATTTCACCGGCTCCCCATACGTTATCTCTGACCAGTTCAAGGGTGAATCTGCACTGAATATCGCAGCTGTACAGTATGGTGTGACCGCCGGCTGGGGGATTTCCAACGGGCTGACGTTTGATCAGGATAAACAGCAGTTCGCTTTTGCCGATAACTCCGATGACTTCAAGAGCTTTGTGGGGTATTTCAATAAGCTCGTCACTGACGGCATCCTGGACCCGGAAACGTTCACCCAGGAGGATGATGCGGCCCAGGCGAAGTTCTTCAAAGGCGATACCTACGCGATCAGCGGCGTGTACCAGGTACTGGCTGACTTTAAGAGCAAGATGCAGGACCCGAATGCCGAATTGTATATGATTACCCAGCCGGGCGGTCCAAAAGGCAAGCTGCAGATCGAGAACTCGCGGCTGGAGAACGGCATTATGATCAGCCAGAATGCCCTGGATGACCTGGGTGAAGAAGGCTTTATCAAAATGCTCCGCTTCATCGACTGGTTCTGGTATTCTAATGAAGGCCAGATGTTGAGCCTCTGGGGTGTGGAGGGCGAGACGTATACGCTTGATGCAGACGGCAATGTGGTGCTGAACCCGGATATTTACTATAACGGAATGAACGAAGGCGCTCCTAAGCAGCTTAACGTCGATTACGGCTTCGCCGGCGGGATGTTCGCTTACGGCGGCTCGGAGAAGCTCCGCTTGTCCAAAATGACCGAAGGTGAACGTGACTTCATGACCCGTATCCAGGAGACGCGCGAGGCACGCAAGCTGATCCCGCCGATCATGGCGACAGCCGAGGAGAGCGAGCAGATGAAGCTGATCTCGACTCCGCTTATGGATTATGTTAAGACAATGACACTCAAATTCGTCACCGGCCAGGAGAGCCTCGACAACTGGGATAACTATAAAGCCCAGGTAGAGGCTAACGGCAGCACGCGGTACACGGAGATGGCGAACGAGATTTTTGCGAAGACTAAGAGTTTGTTGGGATACTAGAGTTGTCAGGATACTAATAATAGTGTGAAAAGTCAGGCGCCGCTTCCCATTGGGGAGGTGGCGTTTTGCTTTTTTATGGTGGGGGTGTGTTGGGGAATGTGGGAGGAGAGGATAGGAGTAAAGGAATGGTTAAAAGGGGGAAAGGATGGGGATTGGCGCTTAGGTGGCGGGATGTGCGCATTGAGGGTGATGGGAGTAACAATAGTATTAAGAGAAGTGAGCGCGTATGGCGGAATACGCGAAATGAGAGGCGAAAGTGCCTTTGATTTAGGCGCTGGCGGCGGAATGTGCGAAATGAGAGGCAAAAGTGCCTTTGATTTCGGCTTTGGCGGCGGAATGTGCGAAATGAGAGGCAAAAATGCCCTTGATTTGGGCATAGGCGGCTGAATGAGTGAAATGAGAGGCAAAAATGCTTTTGATTGGGCTCAGATAGCACAAGTATGCGAAATAGAGGGATTTTTCCCTTTAAGTAGGTCAAAGCGGGCCGGAAGTATGCGAAATAGAGGGATTTTTCCCTTTAAGTAGGTCAAAGCGGGCCGGAAGTAGGCGAAATAGAGGGATTTTTCCCTTTAAGTAGGCCAAAGCGGGCCGGAAGTATGTGAAATAAAGGGATTTTTCCCTTTAAGTAGGTCAAAGCGAACCGGAAGTAGGCGAAATAGAGGGATTTTTCCCTTTAAGTAGGCCGAAGCGGGCCGGAAGTACGCGAAACAGAGGGACTTTCCCCTTTAAGTAGGCTCAAGCGTGCCGCGAAACCGGCTCAGTCCGTGCCGATCCCATCAGCATCCCCCCAGCAGATGCAAAAAACGGATACCCCCTCAAAGGGGAGTATCCGCTCCACTATCTACTAAGTAAACCCTATGCTTCCATCTTCTGAGCCGTATAGAGCCGATGGTAAAGGCCTTTGCGTGCCAGCAGCTCCTCATGCGAGCCGCTTTCGGCGATGCCCTTGTTAGCCACGTACATAATGCGGTCGCAGTTTTTCACGGTCGACAGGCGGTGCGCGATGATGAAGGAGGTGCGGCCTTTAAGCAGCTCGTTCAGCCCCTTTTGCAGCAGGCGTTCGGTCTTGGCGTCGATCGAGGAGGTTGCCTCATCCAGAATGAGAATGCGCGGGTCGGCCAAGAGTGTTCTGGCGAACGAGATGAGCTGGCGCTGTCCCTGCGAGAGCTTGGAGCCGCGCTCATTGACCTCGGTCATATAGCCCTGCTCGAACTCGCGGATGAATTCATCGGCGCAGACGGTTTTGGCTGCAGCAATGACTTCCTCCTCGGTGGCATCCAGCTTGCCGTAGCGGATATTGTCCAGGATCGTCCCCGAGAAAATAAAGCTGTCCTGCAGCATAATTCCCATCTGGCTGCGCAGGGACTTCATCGTCACCCCGGCAATGTCCTCGCCGTCGATCAGAATCCGGCCGCCGGTCAGATTATAGAAGCGGGAGATCAGATTGACGACGGTGGTTTTACCGGCACCGGTCGGTCCGACCAGGGCGACACTTTCACCGGCCTTAACGTCAAAGGAGACGTTCTCCAGAATGTTCAGGCCCGGATCATAGGCAAAGGTTACATCGTCGAAGGTTACTTGCCCGCGTGCAGGCGGCAGCTCTTTCGCACCCGGAACGTCGCTGACTGTAACCGGCTCATCCAGCGTTTCGAAGATCCGCTCCAGATAGGCGACAGCGTTAATGAAGCTGTTGTACAGGTTCGATAAGTTAAGAATCGGCTGCCAGAAACGGGCTGCGTAGCTGCTCATTGCAAGAATGACCCCGAAGGTGACATCCTGCGGGCTCAGCGTCAGCAGGCCGACCAGATAAATCAGTGTCATAACCGTTGTAGCCAGATTATCGACGGTGAACGGGATCAGCGCGTTATAGCGCAAGGCCCGCATCCATTCGGTCCGGAAGTTGCCGGCGAGCCTGGTGAAGATGCCTTCATTGCGCTGCTCGCGCGAGAACATCTGCGTGACGCCGATCCCGCTGATGCTCTCCTGCAGGTAGGCGTTCAGGTTGGAGCTCTTATTGGAGACAGCCTGCCAGGCACGGCGCTGCTTGTTTTTGATCAGCAGCATGATGCCGAGGAACACAGGCAGCCCGGCCAGCGTCACGAACGAGAGCCGTACATCGACCGCGAACATGAAGGCGGCGATGAAGATCAGGTTCACAATCTCCAGAATAAAGTTGATGATTCCGTTAGAGAGTACATCAGATACGGCGTTGACGTAATTGACTACCCGGATCAGGATTTTACCCTGGGGACGGTCGTCATAATACTTGAACGGCAGCTCCTGCAGATGCTTGAACAGATCTGTCCGGATGTCAAAAATAATATCCTGCCCGACCCTGGTCATAATCCGCGAGCGGATCGTTGCCAGCACAACGCTGACGACAATTGTCAGCAGCATCAGAGCGGACCAGCCGACCAGCGCCCCCTTGGCTTTGGCCGGAATAGTCACGTCAACGACATGCTGCATGATCAGCGGTGCCGACAGCGAGATGGCTGCCGACAGGGCGCTCAGGAGGAATGCGATAATCATCGGCTTCTTTTTCCGCCGGATATAGATCATGGCACGCCGGAAATGCTTAATATTAAACGGCGATTCCAGATTCTCATCGACGTCAAATTTATTCCTGGCCAATCTGGCTCACCTGCCTTCCGATACCTTCGTTTTGCAGCATAAACACCTCGTAATAATAGCCCCGCTTCGCCAGCAGCTCCGCGTGGGTGCCTTCTTCAATCAGGCGGCCGCGGTCAATAATCAGAATACGGTCCGCTTCACAGGTCGTGGATACCCGCTGGGCGATGATGATCTTCGTGCAAGGATACTCCAGTTCACGCAGACTCCGCTGGATGTGCTCTTCTGTCTCCAGATCGACCGCAGAGGTCGTATCATCAAGAATCAGAATCGGGCGGTGCACCGCAAGTGCCCGCGCCAGCGCAATACGCTGCTTCTGTCCGCCGGACAGACCGACGCCGCGCTCACCGACTACCGTATCGTAGCCTTCCGGCATTTTGGTAATAAAGTCGTGGGCTGCAGCCAGCCGGGCATATTCCATGGCATCCTCTTCGGGCAAGTCAGGGTCGCCATACGCAATATTGCCGTCAATGGTGTCTGAGAACAGCAGTACATCCTGGGTAGCCATTCCAATATTACCCCGCAGCTCATCGAGCTCAAGATCGCGCACATCTACGCCGTCCACCAGCACCCGGCCTGAGGTTACGTCGTAGAACCGGGGGATCAGATTGATGATGGTTGTCTTGCCTGCACCGGTCGAGCCCATAATGGCGACAGTTTCACCAGGCTCAACAGTGAAGCTGACATCATCAAGGACGAGAGCGCTGTTATATTTGAAACGGACGTTCTGGAATTCAATGCGTCCTTCGTACCGGCGCTTCTGCACAGGATTATGTTCATTGGCAATCGAAGGTTTGGCATAGTAGATGTCGACGATTTTGGACAAGCTGGCAAAAAAACGCTGAATATCATTAATAATAATACCGATATTGCGCATTGGGTTCGATATCGCCCAGATCAGGGAAGAGAAGGCGGCAAATTCGCCGAAGGTAATTCTCCCGTCAATAAGGAACAGCCCGCCTGCGATCATCAGGATAACGTTAAAGGCCTGGGCAAAGCTCTCCAGATAAGGAAAATAATCAAGCCAGACGAGCGCAGCCTTTTTATTGGCCGTAGAATAATTAATGTTCTTGTCTGTAAATTTCTCAATCTCGAACGCTTCGCGGGCAAACGCCTTAACGACACGGTTCCCGGAGATGTTCTCTTGTGTGGTCGTGTTCAGCTGCGACAGCCGTTCGCGCAGGTCGATATACATCGGTCGTACGCGCTTGGCAAATATGTAGGCCACAATAAAAATCGGCGGTGCCAGAATCAGCATCCATAACGTCAGCTCCGCATCAATGGTGAAGAAGTAAATGACAGCGGCTGCAAAAATCGTCACCGACTCGATAATCGTCTTGAAAATCCACGCCATCGAGTGCCGCACCATGTCCAGGTCACCGGTCATTTTGGTCATAAGGTCACCGGTACGGTTATGGTCGTAATACTCCCGGTCCTGCCCCTGGATTTTGTTGTACAGATAAATACGGATGTTGTACATCATGTTCTGCGAGGAACGCTCATATTGCATTGTTGTCAGATAAGCCAGACCGGTACGCAGCAGGGAAAATCCGATCATGCCCAGACATAGGGCAATCAGCAGCCCGCGCTTATCCGTCAGATTCTGGACGGCCTGATCACCGGTAATGAACGTGTCGACAATGCGCTGACTGATGTACGGGTTGACAATGGTAAGCGCGGAGCCTACCACCGAGAGGCACAGTGCCAGAATGTACCGGGTCCGGTTACCCTGCAGGTTCTGCCACAGCCACTTAAGCTCAAACATTTCATCACCTGTTTCTGTTTGTTCTGTTGTACGTTACCATGCTGAAAACGAATAAACCAGAGTGATTGTGATGACTCCCTTCCCTAAAGGGAGGGGCTTCTCAGGTCAACGGAAACGGCAACCCATTTCCTCGCTGAAGGCTCCATCCGAGCCAAAGCAGTCAATGTTAAGCGGTTGCTCTTTGCAAAATGTTGATAGCAGCGTTCACATCCCGATCTGCGACGAAACCGCAATGCGGACAGTTGTGAATACGTTCCTTCAGTTCTTTTTTGACAATTTTACCGCAATGAGAGCAAAGTTGTGAGGTATGGCGCGGGTCAACTTGTTTCACGATTCTACCAGCACTCTCAGCCTTGTATTTCGTGAATTGTACGAGTTGATACCAGCCAGCGTCAGCTATTGACTTTGCGAGGTGATGATTCTTGACCATACCAAGCGTATTTAAATCCTCAAAGGCGATCAAACCGAAGCGATTTACGAGACCCCGAGACAGCTTATGCGCGTAGTCCTTGCGCTGATTGGCCACATGTTCATGCATGAGAGCCAATATACGCACAGCTTTCTTTCGCCGATTAGAACCGCGATCCTTACGACTTACGGAACGCTGCATACGCTTTAGTCGCTTCTCGCTTTTTCGTAAGTACTTCGGAGTGTCGAATGTCTCGCCTTCAGAGGTAACGGCAAGATGCCTTAATCCGAGGTCAACGCCGACATGTTCCGAACAATGAGGTAACGGCTGATACCCTACTTCGGTAACTAGACAAGCGTAATACTTGCAGTTCTTCTGGATGATCGTACAAGTCTTAATCTTGCCTTCCACTGGACGGTGCAACTTAGTCTTAACCTCTCCAATCTTAGACAACTTGAGCTTATTACGCTCCAATTTGTAGCCGCCCTGCGGATAGGTGAAGCTATTATACTGTGACGCTGGATTGAAGCGCGGAAACCCCGGCTTTTCTCCAGCCCTCACGCGACGAAAAAAAGCCTGAAACGCCTTGTCTAATCGTTTGGCAACGTCCTGCAATACTTGAGAGTGAACTTGCCTTAGTGCTGGGACCGCCTTTTTTCGCTCGTTAAACATGTTCGCCTGATCGTAATAGTTAAGACTCTTGCCTTCGTTTTTGTAGGCATGAATACGTTCATCTAGCAAACGGTTATACAGTAGGCGGCAACGCTCTAATGTGAAGTCCATCGTCTTGCGTTGTTCGCGGTTTGGATACAACCGGTATTTATATGCTATTAGCATGTTCAACGCTCCTTCTGATCTTCAATAAATCGCTTAACCGTTTCATGGTGACTTACCTCCCTATAGATAAAGCAAGGAGTTTTACGTGCAAATTATAACACAATAAATGGCCAGTGCCCGTTATGTGGAAAATTTGTTGTTACAATCAATTGAACGGGATAAAAGGCATAATCATCATCGCAGAATTCCGGCCTGAACTCCATGTGCAGAATATTTATATTCAACTTTTACCTTGCATATTTAAATAAGCTTATCCAGTATTAAAAGGGTAAAATTACCAATGATATTGCCTGATTGAAATACAGGGGCAGATAGGGGACGATTTTTGTTGGGAGATTGGATAATCCGGAACGTGGATGACGGCGACGAGGGGACCGTTGCGGCGTTTGGCTTTGCACTGCATATGCACTATCTGTATCATGGTGATTTTGAGCAGAAGAACATGTTTCTGGCGGTAAAAGATAACGAAGCGCTCGCACTCGCCCATTTGACGTTCCATGATACGTTCCACGCAGCCGGGCATGACGATGATCCGGAATTTATACGCTATCTTACCGGTGAGATCAGCTTTGGCGGCGGGGAAGAAGATGAAGCGGTTAAGGATGCCCTGCTGGACACGCTGATCGCCCGGGCACGTGAGATCAAAGCACAGTATCCGCATAAGCGGATTGTACTGAATCAATATATTGATACTGGTGATCTCGGGGAGCAGAGCTATTACCTGAAGCGCGGCTTTACCGTTTATGAAACGATTGTTATTTTAAAATATGATCTTACCCGTCCGGTTCCCGTGTATCCTCTGCCGGATGATGTGCAAATCCGCCCCTTTCTGCTGAATCATGATGAGGCCCGGGAGAAGTATCATCAGGCAGAGCAGGCCTCCTTTGACGGGGTAGCCTGGAGTCTCAACCATCTGGCCTGGATGCAGGGCACTCCGGAAATGGTGAACTTCTGTGCATTCAGCGGTGATCAGTTCCTGGGCAACACCTCCACCTGGAGAATTGGCGATGGACACAGCGCAACGGAGAATGTATTTGTCATTCCGCAGTGGCGCAGCCGGGGCATTGCCCGGAACCTGCTCTGTGCTGCACTCTCGTACCTGAAGGAGCAGGGCAAATCCGTCGCCACCCTGGGCACCTACGGAACCAATAAAAAAGCCATCCGGCTTTACACCCGGCTCGGCTACGAGCTGGACGGATTCCGGCTGACGCTGGGTTACGGGATTGAGTAACCTTTTGGCGGGGAATGAAACGGTACACAACCCTAAATAAAACAAAAGGGACTGTGTCCTCCCCAAGCGGGTGGAACAGTCCCTTTTGTGCGCCGATTTTATTATTAGAGATCAGTGCGAAGCCGAGGAAGCGGCAGCGGCAGAAGAGGCTGCGGCTACAGCGATGGCAGTCTGCTGGGCAATGACGATATTAGTCAGGCTGGTGGAGAGCGCCGAGGTCAGAATACCGCTTTTTACATCCTCAATAGATTTGTAGGATACCAGGGCTGCACTTAGCAGCAGCAGCTCCTGCTTGGTAATGGACCAGCTGCCGAAGCCTTTCTGGGTTCTTAGATAGTCATGGGTATCAGAGATATCCTGTACAAGCGACTCATCGTCTGCCGGAAGCAGAGACAGAACTCCGAGGGAGGAGAGGGTATACTCTTTATCCATCCGGATGCCTCTGAGGCGGAAGGCATCGCGCAGGGCAAGCACCCGGGCTGCAGCCTCCGGTGAATCCCCGCCCAGGGCCAGGACCTGGGTCAGCGCCTGCACGCTGTTGCCGGACAGGAACTCCGGCTTCAGCCCGGCGTAAAGCTGCTCCATCCGGGCAGCTCCGCGTTCCGGCTCAAGATCGGACAGCGCCAGCATGGCGGCAAAGATATAATCATCCTGTCCGGTCAGAAAACGGTGATACTCTTTCATGCTGTCATAGAAATGCCGGGTCCGCTCAGCGATACGCTGATGCTGATCGGCCGCCGAGTTAGCGGCAATCTGGTATGCGGCGACAACGAGATAATCCGAGGCCCGCAGCTTGTGTTCTTTAAGCAGGTCATAGACGGCGAGAGTGTCGGATAACAGCGTCTTTTGGTCCCCCGATAGCGACAACAGCGCTGCAATGCAAACGGACAGGTTCCCTCTAAAAGTTGAGAACAGGCCGGTTGAGCTTTTAATCAGCTCATTGCTGTCACGGATAGCCTCGGTGTCTATGGTTTTATTTTGTGCCGTATACAGCAGTGCAGCCAGACGGTTGATCTGTCCGCTTTTCCAGGCAAAAGCCTTTTTGATAAGCTGTGTATTACTGACGAATAAATCCAGTCTGTTTACAAATGGCTCCTTCATATGCGGCTCCCCTCATCTCACACAGATAGTATCTCACATGAAATATTTTACTATATTGGGCCTGCAGATAGCGATGCTTAAGACAGTTTTTGAAAGGACTCGGCCACCGATTGTGAGGGTTCTTATTGCCGCGGTATGCTAGAATAAAAGAGCTGCCGCAAGCCGCAGCAGGGAACTCAAAACGAATGGAGACATGGAATCATGAATGAATTGCCGAATTGTCCGCAGTGCAGCTCAGTGTACACCTATGAGGACGGAACGCAGCTTGTGTGCCCGGAATGCGGGCATGAGTGGACCGCCGGAGCTGAGAGCGGGAGCAGCGAGGATGTTAAGGTAGTTAAGGATGCCAACGGGAATGTGCTGAGTGACGGAGACTCCGTAACGGTCATTAAGGATCTGAAGGTCAAAGGAAGCTCCTCCGTACTGAAGATTGGCACTAAAGTAAAGAACATCCGTCTGGTGGAAGGCGACCATGACATCGACTGCAAAATCGACGGCTTTGGCGCGATGAAGCTGAAATCGGAGTTTGTGCGGAAGGCATAATAAGACCCGGATAGAAGATAAAGCTGCAGGTTAAACTGCGGCTTTTATTTGTTTCTTGAAGCAAGTCTGGGGACAGATGATTTAAAAATACATAAAGTCAAATAAAAATACGAAAAATCTTGTATACAAATATAGGGAAATTCAGCGTTGGTTTAACCTTCCGCTTACATTTCCTTAAAAGGCTGCTGAATCGCTGTATAGCGCATCGGGCCGCGGATATGAGGCTGTGAAAGCCCGCTGGAATAAGGAAGTAAAAGGAAGTTATGGTTATGAAGAGTTTTTATTACCGGAGAGCTGTTTGAAAGCTGCCATCGGGTTTTACGAAAACTTAACCCGCCCTTTACCATGCATGGATTGCACAGTTGCCGGACTAAACGTATCATTTCCCATTGATTACAACTTTCATATGGGGGGAAAAGAAGTGAAGAAGAGGTTTATGCTGGGAAGCCGTGCGCTTACAGCAGCTATGCTCACAGCTTCATTGCTCACGGCCGGTTATGCGCCGCTGCTTCCGGCCAGTGCAGAGCCTGCAGACACAGGCAATACTGCAGCTGAAGAAGCAATTAGTACCGATGCAGCAGGCAATGCCGGTACATCCGGAGGCACCGGAGATGGAGCAGCAGCCCGGGGATTGGGAGATGCCGGATTGCTTTCCGCAGCAGCAGCCGGAGGTACATTAATCGCCAAGGACAGCACCTGGTCCTATCTTGATGACGGATCAGATCAGACTACGGTCTGGCGCAATGTGTATGATGACAGCTTGTGGAAGCAGGGACAAGCGCCGCTCGGTTATGCAAGCAGCGGTAAGGGACTGGATCTGAAGACCCGGATCAGCTATGGTCCGGATGCCAGCCAGAAATATGCCACAACGTATTACCGTAATGAGTTCCAGGTTGAAGATCCGGCAGCAGTCACCCGTCTCGCAGCTACACTGGTACGTGATGACGGAGCTGTTGTATACCTGAACGGACAGGAAGTCTACCGGACCAACATGCCGCAGGGCACAATCCTCTACAATACTTATGCCTCTTCCGCCGTCGGCGACGAACGGCTGGATAACAACTTCACTATCGATCCTGCTCTGCTGATGCAAGGCGTTAACGTAATTGCAGCAGAGGTACATCAGGACCGCGGAGCAAGCTCCGATACTTACTTCTCTCTAGAGCTGAATGCCTCAGCAGGGGCAGCAGCCTCCAAAGAACATGGCTTACTGGGCCAATATTACACCAATAACGACAATTTTGAGTTCGCTGATTATAAATCCACGCGAATTGATTCACAGATTAACTTCAGCAATCTGGATCCGGTTCTCCAGACCTGGGCCGGACGGGCAGATGATGCCAATATCCGCTGGACAGGCCGGCTGGCAGTACCGGCATCCGGTGATTATACCTTCTACATGATTGGAGATAACGGCTTCCGGATGTGGATTGACGATAAGCTGGTGGTCGATCACTGGAAGAATGACTGGGATGTTGAGCAGACCAGCAGCCCTGTAACCCTGCAGGCCGGGGAGATGCACAGCTTCAAGGTAGAGTACTTTGAGGACTACGGCGGCTCCAATCTTTATCTGCGCTGGTCCGGCCCTGGAATCGAGAAGCAGATTGTCCCTGCGGAAGCCTTCTATCTTCCGGCCGGTTACAATGGCCCCGTGTTTGGCACCGTCGATTCCGGAGGCCTGAGCATAGCGCTGCAGCTCACGGGTAATTTGCAGACTGTTCCTGCAGAGCTGGCTGAACATCTGACCGTTAAAGCGGGCGACAAGGTAATTCCGGTCCTGCAGGCGGTTCAAGGAAGCAGCGCTGACCAGCTGATGCTGACGCTGGGAACCATCATTATGCCGGGACAGATTGTAAACGTCGAATATGACGGACAGGCCGGACTTAAGCTTGACGGGGATACGGCTGCGGGCAGCTTCATTTTCAGTCCTGATAATCATTCGGAAGCGGTTGATTATTCACCGATCGCCATCGCAATGTCCTTCCTGAACGAAGCGAAAACGAACCGTTCCTTCGCCTGGTATACAAGCTATGAAAGACCGGACAGCGCACCGGCAGGAATCATGGACAGCATCGTCGAGGTTGTTCCTGCGGATCAGGGCTTTGATTCTCCGGCGAAGCAGCGTTTTACAGGTGATCCTGCCGATACCAAAGCGCTTAATCTGAAAATTACCGGCTCGACAACAGGGGCCTTTATCAGCCATAAGGCTGTCGCCAGCGGACTTGCTCCCGGAACTGCCTATAAGTACCGTGTCGGCAGCGACGGCAACTGGAGTGCCGAGGGCAGCTTCACGACCGAGGGCGAGAAGGAAGATACCTACAGCTTCCTGTATATGACCGACTCCCAAGGCGCCAACACCCATGACTATGAGGTCTGGGCCGATACGCTGAAGAACGGGCTGGATGACTATCCGGACGCTAAGTTCCTGGTGATGACGGGCGATCAGGTTGATGCCGGATCACTGGAATCCCAATGGCTCGATTACTTTGGCAAACCGCAGAATATGCTGATGAAGCTTCCGCTGATGGCAGCTGTCGGTAACCACGAAGGTCCGTATAACGACAACTATTATTATCATTTTAACTATCCGAACGATTCCATTGATGATCCGCTTCCTCCGGGCAGTGTATACTCCTTCGACTACGGCGAAGCCCACATCATGGTTATGAATACGATGGATATGGGCTGGGACGAGCGTCAGCGGAATTCCTTCAACCAGCAGATTGAGTGGCTGAAGCGGGAAGTCGCCGAGACGGACAAGAAGTGGAAGGTTGTTGCGTTCCATAAGGCGATCTATTCGCTGGGGGGACATGCGGCCGAAACCGAAATCAAAGAGCTGCGGGAAACGCTGTATCCCGTCTTTGATGAGCTTGGAATCGACGTAGTCTTGCAGGGACATGACCATGTCTATGTACGCTCTAATCAAATGTACGGGAACAAAGTCGTAGAGAATGTCGTCAAGGACGAAAATGGAAATCCGCTTAACCCGGACGGAACGTTATACATGATCAACAACTCCTCCGGCACGAAATTTTACGATGTTAATAAGAATGTAGATCCTTATTTTGCAGCCGTTTACGAACAGCCGAAGATGCCGATTTACTCCGGAATTCTGATGACGGAAGACAGCTTTACGATCAATTCTTATAAATCCGGTGATACTGCACCTTTTGATACGTACACGATTGTACGGAAAGACAGCAAACCGAAACCGGTTGAGAAACTTTCGGCTGCACGGGCAGAGGAGAAGGCTACACTGCTTACCTGGGAAAAACCTCAGGACGTGAGTGCAGATGATGCTGTGAGAGGCTTCCGTATCTATGAGAAAAACGGGAAGCTGGGTATGAACTGGAACGTCTATGTTCCGGCAGTTGAGGGACAAAGTAAGTACGAATTAACAGTAGCGGGAACGAATCCGGCTGTAGATTACGAATTCATCGTCAAGGCTGTAAATAAGCGTGACAATTCCGCAGAAGCCGCTGTCTTCACCGGCGGTGAACGCCCGGCAGCCCCTACCGCTCCGGTTGTTGATGATGCCCGTAACACTTTCGGCTGGACTCCGGTACCGGGATATACCCGTGCTGCTGATTATGAATTCAGCTTTGACGGAGGCGAAAAGTGGCAGCCGGCCACAGCGAACCCGCAGCCGCTTCCAGATGGTGAATACGCTGCAGGTAAGGTTCAGGTCCGCATCAAGGGCGATGAGACAGCCGGGACACCGGCAGGCTCGGCGCTGCTCTCGGATAAACCGTTTACCCTTAATGATCATAGCGATACGTACGCGCTCCAAGGAACACTCAAACGGGATAATCAGCTCAAGGTTGAGGTTTCAGTCGAGAAGCTGGCGGAATACACCGGCAGCGCCTATGTGGTGTTCGAGCTCCTGGACGGCGATACTCCGCTGCTGATCAGCGCGGTTCCGCTGAAGAGTGATACCCTCACCATGTCCCAGTATTACAACGTAAAAGGTGCGGACTACCGGGTCAAGGTATTCGTATTTGATCAATTTAACAGCAATCTTGAAGTGCCTGAGCAGCTTGCCAAGCCGGCTGAGCTTCAGTGACCAGGAAAGAGAGGAATCCGAAGGTGAAAAAAGTTGTAGCGGCTGTAATGGCCTTTATGCTCCTGTGTATCCCTGCTGCAGTCTTTGCAGCCTCATCCTTCACGCTGCAGCTCAGTGTGAAGGAAGCCTTACGGGGCGGCAGCATTACGCTGTCAGGTACAACACCCGGCCAGGCAGACCAGGTTGTTGTCAAAGTGGTCAGTCCCGCTCAGACCGTATTCTATATTGATGTTCTTACGGCGGATGGAGGAGCTTATACGAAGCGGCTGGCTATTCCTGCGAGCCAGGTGCTGGCTCCTTCCGGCAGCTATACCGTAATTGCCGGCAGCGGCGGAACGACGCTTACGCAGACCTTTACCATTCCGGGCGGGGAGGAGCCGGGAGGCGGAGAACCGGGTACGGGAACGCCGACCCCGGCACCAACGCCTACGCCGTCATCGACCCCGGTACCGACATCCACACCGAATCCTTCCTTGCCGGGCGGAACAGGCGGCATACCGGCCTCACCAGCCGCAGACGTTATTCCTGCCGGTGCCGGCTCTGCCAGCGGTGCCATCGTGAAACCGGAGGCGGTTGAAGGCGGACGTTATCTGGTGGGTGCAGATACATTGACGCAGGCCATGCAGCAGGCTGCGGGCAGTATTACACTAGAGCTTCCGGCGACAGCAGGCGAGACGGACGTGACGCTGGAGCTTCCGGGGAAATCAATGGAGCTGATGAACACAGGCAATACCGCTCTTGTACTGACAGACGGGGTAAGAACCATATCTTTCCCGGCAGGTGCGATTAAGCTGTCAGGAGATGACCAGACCCGGCTGCGGATTACCTTTAACGCAGTATGGAACGACGAAGCGGGAGCACTGGTTACCCGCGCTGCGGGCGGCGATGCTGCATATGCTCCTACCGGCGTCATGATTTCCCTTACTATCGAATCCGTTAACGGCAGTAATACTGCCGGCATTCACCAGCTGGGGCAGCAGGCCCAGGTTAGCCTGAAGCTGACGCCTGCGCAGCAGGCAGCCATCAATACAGAACTTGCCGGCATCTACTATCTGAACGGCAGCAGTGCAGAATATATGCCGGGAAGCATAAAGGGCGGAACGGTAACCTTCAAGACCGGACATTTCTCCACGTATGCACTGCTGGTCTATGACAAGAGCTTTACGGATTTGTCCGGACACTGGGCTGAGCCGGCGGTGAAACGGCTTGCCGCCAAGCATCTGGTGAACGGTGTGGATGCGGAGCATTACGAGCCGGGACGCGGCATTACCCGCGCGGAATTCGTTGCATTGCTGATGCGTGCCGTAGAACGTACGGGCAGCGTGCCTTCCATGGTTGCTCCGGCACCGTTTAGTGACGTGCCGTCAAGCAGCTATTATGCGCAGCAGGCGGCTGAAGCGGCAGCAATGGGTATTATGAACGGCTATGACGGGGCATTCCGTCCGGGCGACCGCATTACCCGCGAGGAAGCGGCCGTAGCGCTGGTCCATGCGGCCAAGCATTTCAGCTTGCCGGCAGGCAGCCAGTCCAATCCGGCTTATGCTGATGCACAGCAGATTTCCTCCTGGGCTGCAGCCAGTGTGGCCGAAGCGGGAGTGAGCGGGCTGATGCAGGGAGACGGCACAAAGTTCCAGCCGAAGAAGCAGGTTACCCGTGCTGAAGTGGCTGCTATGGTCAGCCGTCTGGTTCAATCCGGCTCTTCTTTATAAGATGAAAGCGAGGGAAATGAAGCTCATGCGTAAACAACTGTTCGCCATTCTGATGTCAGTCCTGATGCTGCTCGGGCTGCTGGATTCCGTGACTGCTATTACAGTCACGGCGTCCGCCGCTGAAGCCGGGATTGAGGTGTATCCGACAAGGAATGTTGCACTGAATGCAAAGGTGGCCGCTTCAGGACAAGCTAATATTAATGAACGGGCGGAATTTGCGGTAGACGGCAAATTGGATACGAAGTGGTGCGACAATACAGCCGCCAAGATCAAGTGGATGACGCTTGATCTCGGCAAGCAGTATACAATTAATGAATGGAAGGTTTACAACGCAGCCATTAGTGAAGGCTCGAACAGCCCGTTCTGGAACACGCAGAATTTCCGGCTGCAGAAAAGTGATGACGGTGTAACCTGGACTGATGTAGATGTCGTGCAGGGCAATGTGCAGACGGTCGTTGACCGTTACCTGCCTGAGCCGGTAACGGCACAGTATCTCCGTTTCTACGTCAGTAAAGGCGCTGCCGGGGACAATACGGTCCGCCTGTATGAGCTGGAGATATACGGGGTGGATACCGGCAAATACCCTGCTTATCCGGCGGTAAATCTGGATCCGGCAGATTATGTAGATCCGTTCATTAACACGCTGGGTGACAACGGCCAGACAAATCCCGGACCGTCAATGCCGTTCGGCCTGGTCTCAGTGGGACCGGACAGCGACGGCGGAGCATTCAGCGGTTATTATTATCAGGATAAAAACCTCAAGGGCTTCTCCCAGGTGCGGTTCAGCGGTGCGGGCTGCAGCGGTGCAGGCGGTAACATTCTGATGATGCCGCAGACCGGTTCTTTTACCAAAAATGTAAATGAATATAAGCAGAAATATGATAAGAGCAGCGAGCAGGCCTCCGCAGGCTATTACGGGGTAACGCTGGCATCGGGAATCGGAGTGGAACTGACAGCTTCCAATAACGTCGGGTTCCACCGTTATACCTTCCCGGCTTCCGCCAATACGGGCTCTGTGCTGGTTGATCTCTCTAATTCCTATGCAGGGATGCTGGATGCGAACCTGAAGGTAGAGAGCAACAATGAGATTACAGGCATGGTCCAATCCAAAAATGTTTGCGGCAACGGCTATTATAAGCTCTACTATTCCATCCAGTTTGACCATGATTTTGGTTCTTACACCTCCTGGGAGGGCAATACCACCGGGGCAGCTGCTGTCCGCAGCGGTGCAAACAGCGGTGTGTGGGTCAACTTCAATACAGCTTCTGATAAAGTGATCCAGGCCAAGGTCGGCCTGTCGGCGGTAAGTGTGGAGCAGGCGAGAGCCGAAGCGAAGCAGGATATTGCAGACTGGGATTTCGATGCCCAGCACGCCAAGATCCGTGCCGCCTGGAGCGATATACTGGGCAAGGTGGAAATTAAGGATGCGGATGAAGAGAACAAGAAAGTATTTTATACCCAGATGTACCATACGTATCTGCATCCGAAGAACGTGACCAGCTCTGCCGGAACGTTCAAGGCAGGCAGAGCCGAGAGCGCGGTACGCCAGACGTCTGAGCTTGGCGATGATTTTGAATACTATAACGGCTGGGCGACCTGGGATGATTTCCGCAAATATGCCCTGTTCTCTGTATTGGAGCCGCAAAAGTACAACAACATGGTGAAGTCGCTGGTTGATCTGTACACAACGAGAGGAACCTACACCCAGTGGGGGGACGGCTACTGGCCGAGCCCGACGGTCCGTAACGAATTCAACGGAGCTGTCATTCTTGATGCTTATGCCAAAGGCTTCACTGACTATGATGCGTATACGGCGCTTAAGGGAATGGCTGTGGACGCAGATAACTTCTCAATCTCTGACAGCGAAATCTCCGGCAAGCTGGAGAAAGCGAAGAGTGCTTACTTCCCGATGAAGCTGGCTGCATTGCTTGGGGATAAGAGCACTTATGACAAATATAAGAAGCTCGCACTGTCCTACCAGAAGCTGTGGAATGCGAACCAGGTTGATGAAAACGGCGTAAAAACCGGCTTCTTCACCCCGAACGGTACCACGGTAGCCAAAAATGACGTAACTGCTGTGGACAAGTACGCTTATCAGGGCAATCTCTGGACCTACCGCTGGTCTGCAACACAGGACATGAACGGTCTGGCTCAGCTGATGGGCGGCAAAACAGAAATGGCTAAGCAGTTGCAGGACTTCTTTGCCAGAAATGAGTACATGGCGATTAATGAGCCGGATATCGACGTTCCTTATCTGTTCAACTATCTGGGCTATCCGTATCTGACCCAGTATTACGCCAGAGAATATACAACGGAGGTTGTTACCCAGAAGTACCACAACCACGGTTTATATGCCTATCCGATTCAGTCGCGTGTCTACCGCGCTGATCCTGAAGGCTATCTGCCTTCCATGGATGACGATGCGGGCGGGATGTCCTCGTGGTTTGTTTATAGCGCGATGGGACTGTTCCCGGGCAACCCGGGCGATGCCAATTTCCTGATCGGCTCGCCGATTTTCTCGGAGCTGACACTGCACCTGGATGGCGGCAAGACGTTCACCATCAAAGCTGACAATGTCTCTCCTGAGAACAGGTTCATCCAGTCTGCAGAGCTGAACGGCCAAACGTTCGACCAGGCCTGGATCAGCTATGCTGATGTGAAGAACGGCGGCACGCTGGAATTTGATATGGCTGGCGAGCCGAATTACGCCTGGGGTGCTTCAGCCAAAGCTGCTCCGCCTACAGTGGATTACGATGCGGACATTGAGAACACCCTCTCGCGTACCGCATTGGTCAGTGGGGGCTCGGAATGGAAATATTACGACAAAGGCAAAGCGCCCGGCAACGGCTGGACAGGAGCTGACTTTAATGACAGCAGCTGGTCCTTCGGACAGGCACCGCTTGGTTATGATAACAAGGGCTATGCCAAGACGGTAACGGGCTACGGTCCTGATGCAAGCAAGAAATATACGACAACTTATTTCCGCACAATGTTCGAAGCAGCGGATCTTAAGGATATTCTGGAGCTGGATGCCGGCCTGATCCGTGACGACGGCGCTGTGGTCTATCTGAACGGGCATGAGATTATCCGGACGAATATGCCGGCTGGAGCTGTGGCCTATGAGACCAATGCCAACGCCACAGTAGGTGATGAGCGGGACTGGAACCGGTACGAGATTGATCCGGCATATCTGAAGGAAGGGGTCAATGTACTTGCTGCAGAGGTGCATCAGGTGAACTTCAGCAGTTCGGACATTGCCTTTGATTTCAGCCTGGAGACGATCCGCGAGATGGTGAAGCCGCAGGCGCCAACGGCTCCGGCGGTTGATGATAAGGCTAATACGTTTGGCTGGACTCCGGTACCGGGCTTTGAGAGCCCGTCTGATTACGAAGTCAGCACCGATAACGGCGCAAGCTGGAAGACAGCTGACGCTAATCCGCAGGTTGTGGGCCCGCAGGCCTTCGCTGCAGGTGCGGTACAGGTGCGCATCAAGGCAAGTGAAGCACGGAATGTTACAGCAGGCGAGGCACTGCTATCGGATGCCCCGTATACCTCTGATATTCTGTGGGATGTATATGATCTGAAGGCAGATGTGAAGCGTACAGGCAACATGACTGTAGAGGTAACAGGTACCCTGAAGGGGGGCTATACAGGCCCGGCAGTTGCTGTAATCCAGCTGATGGACGGGGAACAGCAGGCGCTGCTCTCAAGCGCAATGTCTGTGCAGTCCGGCAGCTTTGACCTGGCACAGAGCTTCGGTGTCAATGCCGGCAGTTATCAGGTCAACGTCTATCTGGTTGACAGTTACAACGGCAACATCTACGATTCCCTGTGGCTGGCTGAGCCGGTCGAATTCCAGCCGGAGCCTGCACCGCAGAATCCGGGACAACCGGGCAATCCGGGCGGACCTGGCGGCGAACAGCCGGGCGGTGAAGAACCGCTTCCTGAGCCGCTTCCGGTACCGGTCAAGAATCCGGTTGTACCTGACCCGGCGGAAGAGCCGGAGCCGCCGGTGGTGGATAACCGCATCGTTGAATTTGAGAGCGGCACCGCCTGGTCCGATGCGGTGAACACCTTTAACAACGGCAAGCTGAAGACGGAAGCCGGCAATAACGGAACGGTGGTAGGCAACACCTTTACCGGTGCCTGGCTGTCCTTTGCGGATATCGATTTCGGAAATGAGGGTGCCAACAAGATAACGGTTGAATACAATGCCAACTCCGACCGGACTCCGGCGGATTCACAGCTGGAGCTGCGGCTCGGGGCAGCAGACGGCGAGCTTCTTGGTACGGTCGCCCTGAAGAATACGGGAGCAGGCTGGACGCAGTATGCCACAGCGGAAGGTATGCTGAACCGGACGCTGACCGGTAAACAAACCCTGTTCGCCGTGCTGAAAGGAACGACAGACAGTGCGCGTCCGTATGTGGCGAATCTGGACCGGTTCATCTGGAGCTATCAGGCGATCCGGACCGATTATGCCAAGCTGGAGCTGGAGAATTACGATGCCTGGTCCACGGACAACAATCCGGCCAACGGCGGGCCGCTGAAGACCGAGGCCGGAAAAAGCGGCAAGCAGGTTGCGAATACGTTCAGCGGCGCCTGGCTGGCTTATAAGTCAATGAACTTCGGCAGCGCAGGTGTCAACCAGTGGTCAGTAGAATATGCAGGCAATTCGACGAATACCGCTGCAGACTCTTCTGTTGAGCTCCGGCTGGGCGGAGTTAACGGTGAGCTTGTGGGCACACTGGCAGCTCCGCCGACCGCAGGCTCGTGGGGAACGTATAAGACGGTGACAGGGGAATTGAGCAAGACCCTGACCGGGCTGCAGGATATTTATCTGGTGTTCAAAGGCTCAACCGATTCAACCTTTAAGTACATCGGCAACTTTGATAATGCTTCATTCTCACTGGCTGCAGCTGAGCCGGATGTGCTTGTAGAATTCGAGAACCGCACCGCCTGGTCGGATGCGAAGAATACCTTCAATAACAATCCGCTCAAAACAGAGAATAACAACGGCGGGAAGACCGTCGGCAATACGTTTACAGGTGCCTGGCTGACTTTTGATGATATCGATTTCGGCACGCAGGGCAAAAATTACGTGTCATTCCTGTACGATGCACCCACCAACCGTACACCGGCAGACATCACGGCTGAAATCCGCCTCGGCGGCAAAGACGGCACTGTCATTGCTACCGTAAATCTCCCCAACACAGGCGGCGCCTGGGGCAGCTACAAAACAGCAGGGGCAGCCCTGAGTCAAAAGCTGACCGGCAAGCAGAGCCTGTACGTTTCCTTTAAGGGTTCGACCACTTCCAGCCTGTTGTATGTGGGCAATCTGGACAAGATGACTTTTACGAAAAAATAATATTGTAAAGGCAACAGAGGGCCCATGGGATTATATTCTCCCGTGGGTCTTTGCTGTCCGCTCAGGCCTGCAGGCCTCAGCCTTGTATTTGTGATAAACTGGAATGTATATGCCCCGCATAGACAGAAACAGGAGGATGAGGAATGAGCTTTGTTGCGGTGAAGAATGAATACAAGCGCTACAAAATGGGTGAGACAACGATTGTCGCTAACGACGGGATCGATTTCGAGATTAATAAAGGTGAATTTGCGGTCATTGTCGGTCCCAGCGGTGCAGGCAAATCGACGGTGCTTAATATTCTGGGCGGGATGGATTCAGCCGACGAAGGTCAGGTCATTGTGGATGGTACTGACATCGCCAAATTTAACAGTAAGGAGCTGACCGGCTACCGGCGCAATGATGTGGGCTTTGTGTTCCAGTTCTACAATCTGGTGCCTAACCTGACCACACTGGAAAATGTCGAGCTGGCCTCGCAGATTTCCCCGCGTGCGCTGGATGCGCGCAAGGTGCTGGAGGATGTCGGACTCGGGGAGCGGCTGAACAATTTCCCGGCCCAGCTGTCCGGCGGGGAGCAGCAGCGCGTCGCGATTGCCCGGGCGCTGGCCAAGCAGCCGAAGCTGCTGCTCTGCGATGAGCCGACAGGAGCGCTGGATTATAACACCGGCAAGCAGGTGCTGAAGCTTTTGCAGGATACCTGCCGGAATACCGGAACAACCGTCATCGTCATTACGCATAATCTGGCGATTGCGCCGATGGCGGACCGGGTGATTGAGATCAATAACGCCAAGGTGCGGAAAATGGTTGTTAATCCTTCGCCGGTATCCGTTGACGATATCGAATGGTAAGGAGCGGGCAGCGATGAAGAAACAGGCGTTGTGGAAGGATATCTTCCGGGAGATCGGGCATACGAAGGCCCGCTTTATTTCGATTTTTGCGATTATTATGCTGGGCGTCTGCTTTTTCTCCGGGATTAAGGCGGCCGGACCGGATATGCTGGATACCGCAGGCACCTTTTTCAAGGACAAGCGGCTGATGGACCTGAAGGTGCAGAGCACGCTTGGCCTGACAGAAGACGAGCTTACGCTGCTGAAGGATGTGCCGGAGGTCGAGGAGGTGCAGCCGGGCTACAGCGCCGATGTCTTCGCGGGAGATAACGGAGTGATCCTGAAGGTCTTGTCCTACAATCAAGAGCAGGCGCTTAACCAGTACCGCCTGATGGACGGGCGTCTGCCGGAGCAATCCGGGGAGATCGTGCTGGATGACCTGCTGGCCGGTGAGTACGCCATTGGCGACAAGATTGTGTTCAGCGGAAACGGTACAGAGACAGGGCTGTCAGAAAGCTTCGGGACACTGGAGTATACGGTGGTAGGCTTTGCGCGCAGTCCGCAGTTCATTGAGAAAAACAACCGCGGCACCAGCACGATCGGCAAAGGCACGACAGATGCGTTCGCTGTCATTGCCGAGGCAGATTTCAAGCTGCCGGTCTACACCGAAGCGTACCTGTCCTTCAAGGATACCGCCGGGATCGAAGCTTACAGCGTAGAGTATGAAACGCTGCTGGAGCAGCACACGGAGGCAGTGGAGCAGGCGATGGCGGGCGTACCGGAGGCGCGGCTCTCGGAGCTGCGCGCTGAAGGGGAAGCGGAGCTCGCCAAGGGCCGCGCGGAGCTGGAAGCCGCCGAGCAGCAGCTTGCGCAGGCGGCCGGCCAGCTGACGGAAGAGCAGCGGCAGGCCCAGGCGGCAGCCGGCAGTGAGGCGGCTGAGCAGCTGGAAGCAGCCAGAGCGAAGCTGGCCGAAGGCGAGCAGCAGCTGGCGGCGCTTACGCTGCCGAAGGTTTATGTCACGGACCGGAATGCCAATCCGGGATATGCCGAGTACAAAGACAATGCCGACCGGCTGTCGGCGATTGCCAGCGTGTTTCCGGTATTCTTTTTCCTGATAGCGGCGCTGGTCAGCCTGACAACCATGACGCGGATGGTCGAGGAGCACCGGCTGCAGATCGGGACGCTGAAGGCCCTCGGCTACAGCAACCGTGACATTATGGCCAAGTTCCTGGTGTACGGCACGCTTGCCAGTCTGGCGGGATCGGCTGTTGGTTTAACTGTAGGGTTCACGCTGCTGCCGGCCATTATATTTGATGCCTACAGCTCACTTTACAATCTGCCGGATTTGATCAAGAGCTTCTATCCGTCATATTCAATTATTTCTATTATTGTGGCGCTGGTCTGTACTACCCTTACGGCCTGGTTCGCTGCACGGGTGGAGCTGCGCGGCAATGCTGCCGTGCTGATGCGGCCCAAAGCGCCGAAGAGCGGACAGCGGATTTTCCTGGAGCGGCTAACCTTTATCTGGAGAAGGCTCAGCTTTGTCCAGAAGGTTACGGCCCGCAATCTGTTCCGCTACAAGCAGCGGATGTTCATGACCGTATTCGGTGTAGCCGGCTGTACAGCGCTGATTCTGACCGGCTTCGGGCTCAAGGATTCGATCGGCAGCATCGCGCCGAAGCAGTTCGGCATCATTATGAAATACGATGCGCTGGTAGCGCTGCATACCGATGCCCCGGCAGAAGAGCAGCAGTCCTATGAGCAGCTGATCAGCAGCGAAACCGCTATTACCGGTACACTGGATGTCGCCCAGGAGACGATGACCGCACGGGCCAGCGGTGTTAACGATCAGGATGTGAATCTGTTTGTGCCGGAAGCTGCAGATTCGCTGCCTCAGTATGTGTCGCTGCAGGATCGCAGCACTGGTAAGACCCTGGAGCTTACGGATGAAGGAGTGATCATCTCGGAGAAGCTGGCCAAGCTGTACGGGCTTGAAGCTGGAGATACCCTGACCCTGGCGGACAGCAAAAATGAGCCGTTCGAGCTTCTGATTACGGGAATCACCGAAAATTATGTGCTTCACTATGCCTATATGACCCCTGCGTATTATGCTTCCGTATTCGGGAAAGAGCCGGTGTTCAACACCTCTTTGCTGAACTATAATGCCCCGGACAGTGCCTGGGAGGACCAGTTCGGTGAAAAGCTGACCGCAAGTGCACGCGTAGCCGCAGTCAGCTTCTCCAGCAGCGTCGGTACTGCTTTTGACGATACAATGAAGAGCATGGACGTTGTCACCCTGGTGCTGATTGTATCCGCAGCGGCGCTGGCATTCGTCGTCCTGTATAATCTGACCAACATCAATGTATCCGAGCGCATCCGCGAGCTGTCGACGATCAAGGTGCTGGGCTTCTACGATAATGAAGTGACGATGTACATTTACCGTGAAAATATTATTCTGACCCTGCTCGGCATTGCCGCCGGTTCAGGCCTTGGCATCGTGCTGCACAGCTTTGTCCTGCAGACGGCCGAGTTGGATGCGACGATGTTCGCCCCGGTCATTGAGTGGCCGAGTTACATTTATGCGGCGGTACTCACCATGCTGTTCTCGGGCATCGTCATGGCCTTCATGCACATCAAGCTCAAACGGATTCATATGATCGAGGCGCTGAAGTCGGTGGAATAGCTTGTTAGTGATAAAGACCCTCCCGGGAAGCCGGGAGGGTCTTTATACGTGCGCCTCCCGGCGCTCGGTGCGGAATTTACTGAGGCAGGACTACCGCAATTTCATATGCAGGATCGGAAACGGGGTGCCCTGCTCATCAAGCGGAGACCGTTCAACCACACAGAAACCCATATGCTCATAAAAGCCGAGCGCCCGGGGGTTTTGTTCGTTTACATCCACGCTTTGTACGTTCAGGTGATCAATGGCATGGGTAACGAGCTTTTTGCCGATGCTTTGTCCCATGGCTGTAGGACTTATGAACAGCATTTCGATTTTATGGTCTTGTATGCCCATGAAGCCGAGGGGCGCATTACCCTCGTTAACAGAATAGATCAGCAGTTGGTCAATTACCCCGAGTCCTTGCAGGACAAGAGGACGCAGGTCGGCAATGTCTTTTTCGGAGAGAAAAAGATGTGTAGACCGGACAGAGGTCTCCCAGATGTTGAGCAGGGTCTGGAGTAAGGATTCGCTTCGGGAAGAGATGGATAGGGATTGGATCATGTGGGGGCTCCTTTTATTAAAATTTATTGTAATAGGTAAATTGATACTAAGCAGGCTGCGTTTCCGCAATTGTCTAACTTTAGTTTAGATTAGAACCATCGCGGTTACATAGAAAGAGTCGAAGGATTTAGTAGTTGTATAGCCCTAGTCACCAACCAGTGGAAATTCACAGAGGAGGAATGTACGATGAGCGATCAATTTACGGTTCAAGACCCTACAACGCAATATCAGAAGGCCACAGAGGAATTTGAGCAGCAGCAGCCTGCACCGGGCCTGGAAACGGAGATGTATCCGAAGCCGGATGACGGTGCGCAGACTTATAAAGGCAGCGGGCGGCTGACCGGACGCAAGGCGGTAGTTACCGGAGCGGACAGCGGGATCGGCCGTGCGACGGCGATTGCTTTTGCCCGTGAAGGGGCTGACGTTGTCCTTGCCTACATGCCGGAAGAAGAGGCCGATGCGCGGGAGGTCGTTAAGCTCGTTGAGGAAGCCGGACGCAAGGCGGTAGCCATGCCGGGTGATCTCAAGGACGAGCAGTACTGTGAGCAGCTTATTGCTACTGCGGTAAAAGAGCTTGGCGGTATTGATATTCTGGCGGATATCGCGGGCATGCAGCAGTACGTGACCGACATCGCCGATCTGACGACGGAGCAATTTGATGCTACCTTCAAGACAAATGTATACTCGCTGTTCTGGCTCTGTAAAGCCGCCATCAAGCATATGAAGCCGGGCAGCACGATCATCAATACCTCTTCGATTCAGGCTTATACGCCTGCACCGATTCTGCTGGATTATGCGACGACCAAGTCGGCGATTAACACCTTCAGTAAATCACTTGCCCAGCAGGTTGCTGAAAAAGGGATCCGCGTCAACGTTGTAGCACCTGGACCCGTCTGGACTCCGCTGCAGATCAGCGGCGGCCAGCCGGTAGAAGCGCTGAAGGACTTCGGCGCCAAGACACCGCTTGCCCGTCCGGGACAGCCGGCTGAAATGGCACCAGCTTACGTGTTCCTGGCCAGCCAGGAATCCAGCTATGTCAGCGGTGAGACGCTGAATGCGAACGGCGGCATGCCTACGCCTTAAGAATGTTATTATAACGCCACTTTCATCATAGCTTACAACCCCAGCCTCCGGCTGAAACTCTGACTTAGTCAGGGTTTTAACGGAGGTTTTTTATGTCTGAATTATGGCTTGCTGCGAAAATATAGAATTTTGTCATAATTCTGAAAGAAATATGTTGTCTGTTAAAATTTTGGTTGTTTTTATCTTGTCATATAATGTAATATGATTGGTGTTAATTGCCAAATAGGGGGACTTTCGTCATGCATGTAAGGTTGAAAAATAGGGCTGGAGTAGTAAAGGAAGTTAAGGTTGGATTTAGTTGGACTACGTTTTTCTTCGGGTTTTTCCCGGCACTCTTCAGAGGTGATTTGAAATGGGCAGCGATTATGTGTATTACTGCTGTAGCCGTTGGGATATTCACTTTTGGAATCGGCGCATGGATTCCCGGCATCATTTTTTCATTTGTATATAACAAAATTTTCATCAAAGATCTGTTAGACAAAGGCTACCGTCCAGCCGATGAGCAGGCCCATTCTGCATTGAGAGGCAACGGAATCATCTCTGCGGCGTAATACATACTAATTCTTAAAATCCCCTTTATGCTAAGGGGATTTTTTTATCACCGGAAGGAGGCGTCAATATGTCTGTATCACAAGCTCTGCCCGGCAAACCCCGCCTACCCCCCCGTACCCTAAGGGATTTCTTCTCCCGCATCCAGCAATCCGGACTCGCCGTCAACACCTTCATGCTGCTGCAGGATGGTGCAGTAACGGCGGAGTTTGCACGGGAGCCCTATCGGGTGGACCAGCCGCAGCTGCTGTATTCGTTGAGCAAAAGTGTTACCTCCATCGCGGCGGGCATCGCCATAGATGAAGGACTACTGAAGCTTAAGGACACGGTCATCTCCTTTTTTCCGCACAAGCTCCCTGACACCATTTCAGCCAACCTCGCCCGGATGACGGTGCATCATCTGTTATCCATGAATGCGGGGCACGGGGATAACATATATGGCGCTGTTGCGCGAGAGGAAGACTGGGTGCAGGCGTTCCTGGCCCAGGAGGTCGCGTATGAGCCGGGCAGCCATTATGTATACAGCACACATTGCACGTATATGCTGTCGGCCATTATCGAACAGGTTGCCGGAGAGAAGCTGGTTGATTTTCTGATGCCGCGGCTGTTTGAGCCTTTGGATATTCCCCGGCCGGTCTGGGAGACTTGCCCGCTCGGCATTACCGCAGGAGGAATGGGACTTAGCCTGTCTACCGAGAGCATAGCCAAGCTTGGTCAGATGCTGCTGAACAAAGGGGAATACGCAGGCAAAAGAATCGTGTCAGAGCGTTATCTGGCGCTGGCTGCCAGTGAGCAAAGTGACAACCGGCCGTCTGCCAAGGCAGGACGGATTGATTTCGCCCAGGGCTACGGCTACCAGTTTCATTTATGCCGGAGAGGCTGCTTCCGGGGAGACGGCTCCTTTGGCCAGCTGCTCTTAGTGGCCCCGCGGGAGAGTATCGTAATTGCGGCTACGTCCGCTTTTCCCGGTGTGCAGCAGCTGCAGACGCTGCTTGATCTTATATTTGAACAGCTTTTCGACCGCCTGGATCAGCAGGAGGAGCATAACTCACTTGAGCTTAATGCCAATGAAAGCCTCATAATCAGCCAGGCTCATCCGGCCATGCTGCTCCCCTCCACACTCCCGCCCGAAAGCAGACCCGGACTTAAGCCAGCAGTGTACCGCCTGGCAGACAATCCGCACGGGCTGAAGGCGATCAGACTGGATATGCAGGAGGAGCAGCTGATGCTGCAAATGGTTTACGGGGATGCAAGGGATGGCGTGCTGCCGTTCCATTTTGGCCAGACACTCAGCACCCAGGGGGTATTCTACAAGGACCTGGCTTTGCATCAGCAGGAGGTTGTTACTACAGCAGCTTGGCAGGACAGGGACATTTTAGTTCTGACCCTGATTTATCCTGAAACGCCATATATCGTTACGTACATCATGGAGTTCCAGCCAGCGGCCATTCAGCTTACCTTTCAAATGAACGTCTCCCTGAACATTGCAGAGTATAGTACAACCGGCTTCCTCACAGCAGCAGGCGCCACTCCCTAAATCATGCTATAGTTAACCCAGACAGCCTTACAGCTGATTTATACGATAAAAGAGGTTAAGCATGCAGATTCAAATCGGAGACCAGACCCTGACGCTGAACATCCAGTACAGCAAACGGAAGAAAATATCCCTGCAGATAGACGGGGCCGGCCGGCTCAATGTCAAAGCGCCAAAGGGAATGGCTGATGAAGTGATCCTGAGTGCAGTCCAGGGACACGGCGCCTGGATTACAGAGAAGCTGCGCAGCCTGGAGGCAGCCAGGCAGGTTCCGCAGCCGAAGGAGTACGAGGAGGAGGGGAGCTTCCTCTATTTGGGCAAGGAATATCCGCTGCACAAGCTGATTGCAACCGGTGAACGGGATGCGGAGACGCTGAAGCTGGAGCTTAAGAAGTTCTATTTTAACAGTCTGAAAAAAGTGATTGCCGAGCGGATGCCGCAGTACCAGAACCAGCTGAAGGTAAAGCCGAAATCGTTCGAGATCGTAGAGTCCCGCACCAAATGGGGGAGCTGCAGCTCGGACAAGAAGCTGACCTTCAACTACCGGCTGGCCATGGCCCCGCCCGAGGTGATTGATTATGTGATCATTCATGAGCTGTGCCATCTGCTGCATATGAACCATGACCGCTCGTTCTGGCGGCGGCTCGGCAGCATCATGCCGGATTATAAGGAGAAGGAAGCATTCCTTGCCCGTTTTGGCGGGTTTATGACGCTGTAATTTAAGCAATAGAAGTAGCAGGATGCTTCATGTTTCCGGCAAAAGAAAACCCCATGCCTGTTTTTACGAATAAGCCGCTGTCATAAGGAGTACTGCTCATTTCTAGGCCGCTGTAATCAGGGGTATAGTGGAAAACAATTTGTGTAGTGCCGCTATCCGCAAGCTTGGACAATATGGAGTGAATATCAGGCTCCCGGCGGCTGATCACATCAAAAAGCTGCAGCTCCTGACCCTCCTGCCGGCAAATCGCGATCACTTCATCCTCCTCCAAATAGTAGAGGTCCTCACCGAACACATTCAGACAATAAAACATCAGCAGCCCCGGCGCGCCTGACGTCCCGAAACGCTGCGACACCGGCCGGCGCTGACCGGCAAAAGAATGGATGAACGCCAGATCCTCACGGCAGCTTATATCCAGCTTGCGAATAACCGCCTGCTCTGTGGCAGGCAGGGAAGGCTTGTATATGGCGGAGAAAAGCTGCTCCCCGGCCGGCTGGAAGCCAAAGCGCGGATAAAAATCGAGTACGCTTTCATTAGCGAACAGATACATCAGCTCACAGCTGCTGCCGTACACTGTCATCACTTTCTCCATCAATGCTGCGGACAAGCCCTGCCGGCGGTAATCGGGATGGGTCATCACCGTGCCGAGCTGAATGGCCTGCACAGTGTTCCCGTCGATGACAAGATCCAGCAGGTTTACCGATACATTCGCAACAATCCGGTCTCCATCCGCATAGGAAAAAGGGATGTACCGTCCGTCCCAGAAGCCCTCCTGATACCAGCTCTCCAGCTCTAAGCCGAAGGTGTCTGCAGCAAGCGCGAAGAAGCTGGTCCGCAGCTGATCCTCTTTTTTGTAATCTGTAACGAATTGCAAATGCTGCATAGCCGCTTCCTCCTAAAAAATTCCTTCTATTAATAATGCCTAATATTCTACACCCCGTACCCTGGAAAAAATCATCGTATCCCGCAACAGACCCTCCACATCGCATTTGTCATTGCGGAGAATACCTTCGAGCGTGAAGCCGCAGCGTTCAGCTACCCGAGCGCTTTGCACATTGCGGGAGTCGCAGCGGATCTCAATCCGGTTCGCCTGCAGCTCCTGAACCGCGTAGTCTGTAATCGCCTGATATATCCCTGCCTGCCGTATGAGGTGCGTACCCAGTAGCCGATTTCAAATTTCCGGGTCTGCCAGTCAATCCGGTGCAGGCCGCTGCTCCCGATAAGATCGCCAGTGTCTTTACTGAACAGGAGCAGTCTAAGATCGGTGCGCTCAAGGAACTCCAGCCGGGATCTGCGGATGCTGGCTTCGGATTGTTCAAGGGTAGGCAGCTGCCTGGCCCAGGGCATCCACGGCCGCAGCTCCCCGGCACTCTCCCGTACCGCTTCATTCACAGCTTCCCCGTCTCCCCATAACGCCGAACGGATCATTAGCCGCCTGCTTTCAAAGCGGTCCGGAATGGATAACAGAACAGGTTCATCCGCTTTATTGTCCATTGTGCTGCCTCCTCTAAAAGAATTATTAGGAAAAATGTCCCATCCATCTACCACCTAAGTATACTAATAATGATACGCTAAAGGATAACGATTTTTCCTCCTTTGTGTAATTCACATTCCATGTCCTGAACTGTATCTTATATATAAGAAATGTTCTTTATTACGAACCCGCAAAGAAGTCGCTAAGTGGAGGCTTTCCTATGAGTGCGATCGCTGGTATCTATCATCTGCAGCAGCATAGTCTGGACCCTGAACTGGGCACAAGCCTGATGAAGCAGCTTAACCGTTACCCGGCTGACGATGCGAGAGGCTGGCAGAACCGGGATATCTTTCTCGGATGCCGGTCACAGTGGATCACACCGCAATCTGTAAATGAGCAGCTGCCATACTATGATCCGGAGCGGAAGCTCGCCATTACGGCCGATGCGATCATTGATAATAGAAATGAACTGTTTGATGCATTAAATGTCCCGGGTATAGACCGGGAGGTCATTCCTGACAGCCTGCTGATCCTGCTTGCTTATGAAAGGTGGGGGGAAGCAGCACCTGTGCATCTGGTAGGCGATTTTGCCTTCATGATCTGGGATGAGCGGCAGCATAAGCTGTTTGGAGCAAGAGATTTCTCCGGCAACCGTACCCTTTATTTTCATCAGTCCGGAACCTATTTCGCCTTTTGTACGGTCATTCATCCGCTTTTGTCGCTGCCGGGTGCAGGACACGGGCTGAATGAACAGTGGGTGGCCGAGTTTCTGGCTATACAGGACAGAGTGGATGCTGCGGACTGTTTCTTAACTGTATATGACTCGGTGGGACAGCTTCCTCCCTCTCACTCCGTCTCTATAACGGACGGGAATATTGTATTCTCCCGCTACTTAACAATCCAGGCTCCACCGGAGCTGCGGCTTGGCTCCAACTGGGAGTACGAGGAAGCATTCCGGGAAGTGTTTGGACGGGCGGTGAAGGATAGGCTCCGCACTTACCGTGCAGCGGGCGCTAACCTGAGCGGAGGGCTGGATTCCGGTTCTGTCGTCAGCTTTGCGGCAGAGGAGCTGCGCCGCCGCGGAAAGCCGCTTTATACGTTCAGCTCGTATCCGGTAGACGGCTTCACCGGCTTCAAACTGGGCAACCGGGTAGCTGATGAACGCCCTTATATTCAGGAAACGATAGATTATGTGGGGAATATTCAGCCGACCCTGCTGAATTTTCCTGAACGTAACTCCTATAACGATATCGAGGATTGGCTGGGCATTATGGAAATGCCCTATAAATTTATCGAGAATTCTTATTGGCTGAAAGGGATTTACGAGCAGGCCCAGCAGCAGGATATCGGTATCCTGCTAAGCGGACAGAGGGGAAACTGGAGTGTCTCCTGGGGCCCGGCTCTGGACTATCAGGCCAAGCTGCTCCGGGAATTCCGCTTGCTCTCCTTCTACCGGGAGCACAAAGGCTATAACCAGTCCATGCAGGCGAACCGCAAGCTGGTTATGAAAATTGTAGGCAGGAAGGCCTTTCCTGAAATACGCAGCCTGCTGTCCCACAGACAGAGCCAGGAGGAGCTGCCTGAGCTGATTGACCCCGGATTTGCCAAACGCACAGAGGTGTATGAGCGGCTGGAGCGGTTGAACATAGCCGGGGATCCTTCCGCACAGAGCATATATGATTTCCGCAAAAGACATTTTGAGCAGCCGCATATCTGGAATGTTAACGGTACGGTTGCTACGAAGCTGTCATTGAAATACCGGGTATGGGACCGTGACCCGACGAATGACCTGCGTGTGATCCGGTTCTGCCTCTCTGTTCCCGAGGAGCAGTACGTCCAGAAAGGGGTGGACCGTTCGCTGATCCGGCGCGCCATGGCCGGGCGCCTGCCCGACAATGTCCGGCTCAACCGCAAACGGCGCGGGGTGCAGGGGGCAGACGGCATCCAGCGGATGCTGCCGGAATGGGGTGCTTTTCTCGGTGAACTGCGTGAGATGACCCGTGATCCGCAGGCTGCTGTATATCTGAACAGTACGGGGCTCGCCGGATGCTTGGACCGGCTGGGTAGTGAGCCCGAACCTCATCTGATTTTTAATACAGATTTTCGCCTGCTGGCACGCGGACTTGTCTTTTACAGGTTCCTGAAGCGCCTGTCGTGAGGAAATCGCTTGAAAGGGGGTGACAAACATGAAAAAGGAATACAGCAAGCCTGCTTTGGAAGTACTCGACGTTAAGATGACTATGGCTGGACCGGGACTGGCAATCGCCGACTCCTTCCAAAGTGATCCGGATGAGATCGTACATCACTCCTAAGAGCATTTGGTACGAGAAGCCCTCATCCCCCTGAGCTTGCTGGAGGGGGATAAGGGCTATTTCCATCATCTTTAGGCAAGGGAGGAACGGGTATGGCAAGTACAGTTCAAGGTCTGGCTTATCAAGCTTTCGGCCTGCAGATTTTCAGCGAATTTCCTTTACCGGAGCTTCCACTCGCAGATGGGCCGGGATTAAACGGCAGTGTGGCAGTCATCCGGGGGGAGCTTGCAGAGCGCTGGGAAGCCATTCCCAAGATTACCCCGAGTGTTGGCGTTCTGGCAAGAGAGGTTATGTTCGAGGTGAAGGGCAGGGCGGTCTTTTCCGTTCAGGATGGAATCCGGATCACGGTTGATCCGTTAGCCGGAGCCGATATGGACAGTGTCCGGCTGTATATTCTGGGGAGCTGCATGGGCGTTCTGCTTATGCAGAAACAGATTTTGCCGCTGCACGGAAGTGCGCTTGTCCTGAATAACCGGGCTTATGCGCTTGTCGGACAATCCGGAGCGGGTAAATCGACGCTTGCCTCTTATTTGATGGAGCAGGGGCATCTCATGCTTAGTGACGACGTTATTCCCGTTATAGTGCAGGATGGCAAGCCGCTTGCAGTTCCAGGCTATCCCCAGCAGAAGCTGTGGCAGCAGAGTCTGGACTATATGGGAATGAATTCGTCCGGCTACCGCCCGCTGTTTGAGCGGGAGACCAAATTTGCCGTTCCGGTGCATGACCGTTTTCAAAAGGAACCGCTGCCGCTTGCTGGCATATTCGAACTGGCGGTATCCGAAGAGAACGGACCTGTAACCGTGCAGCCGGTTAACGGAATGGAAAGGTTCCACACGTTATTCAATCACACCTATCAGAAGGCGATGATTGACCGGACCGGCATCCGGGAATGGCATTTCGGTATGCTGGCCTCCTTTATGAACCGGCTGCCAATCTACCGGATTACCCGGCCGCAGCAGGGGTTTAGCGCCCCGCAGCAGAGTGAGCTGATCTACGACACGATCCAACCAATGACAGAGGAGGGCTAATAATGAGTACTGCAAACGTGTTGTCCCTTGAAACTGTGCTTGTCCAGCAGCCGGGGAATATCGCCAGCGACATGGACGGTGAGAAGGTGATGCTCAATATCCAGAACGGCAAGTATTACAATCTGGGCGAGGTTGGCGGAGAAATCTGGTCGGCGATAGCGCAACCTGCGCCGGTAAGCCGGATCGTGGAGATTATTCAGCAGACTTTCGATGTTCCAGCCGAGACTGCAGAGCGGGATGTACTCGAATTTGTGCACAGCCTGCTGGCTGAGGATCTGATCGCCATCGATTCTGCATCATGACGGGCATCCAGAGGCTGCAGCGGCTGCTCATCCAGGACCGGGCTGTCCTGGCGCTTCTCCCCGAGGCGCTGTGGCGCCTGTTTCTGGCAAGAATCCGCCTCCTGTTTCCTTTTGCCAGAACGGCACCACAGCTTGGCCTGAAGTCTCAGGAAACGGCGGCGGAAGTTAAGGCTGCCGATGTACCGAGCATTCAGCAGATTACCCGGGCGATCCGGGGCGGGAGCAAGCTCACCCCTTGGAAGAGCACCTGCATGGTCAGAGCCGTTGCCGCTCTGAATATGCTCGAAAAACGCGGAATCGAGAGCACGCTGTACATGGGGGTAGCCAGGGATAAGCAGGGGCAGATGATTGCCCATGCCTGGCTGCGCAGCGGGCCGTATTATGTGTCCGGTGACGATGCGATGCGGGGATTTGTTGTGGTCGAGAAATTTGCCAAGGTGATACAAGCCGAGTAATCGAGGTGGGATCATGCAAGCCATTATCTATTATGTCCGGCAGCTTCAGCAGCTGTCTGGAGTCAAGCTGTATTTGAATCTGCTCGGCATGGTCATCAGCGGTCTTCTGGAGAGCTCGGCCATTCTGCTGCTGGTGCCGATGCTCGGGATGGCCGGCCTGCAGCTAGGCGGGGCAGGAGCGGGAGCCGCCTTTAATCTCCCTATGCTCGGCTTTATATCAGAGCTGCCGCAGACAACGGCGCTTTTGCTGGTGCTGGGTTCATACATCGGCATTGTGCTCTGCCAGAATCTGATTGCACGCTTTGTGGCGGTCCGCAATGTGGAGATTCAGCAGACCTACGGCCGGCAGCTGCGATATGAAGTATATAGTGCCCTGCTGCGGGCAGAGTGGTCTTTTTTCCTGAAAAAAAGAACCTCCGACCTCGTTAATCTTATGACTACGGAAATCGCCCGGGTGCTTGCAGGCATCAGCTGCTTCCTGCAGTTTCTGACCTCGCTGCTGTTCACGCTGGTGCAGATTGCTTTTGCCTTCTGGCTGTCGCCGCAGATGACACTCGCCGTGATTGTCTGTGCCGTCCTGCTGTCCTTGTTCTCGCGCAGGTTCATCCGCAAAGCCAAAAAGCTGGGCAGCCGCAGCACACAGCTTGGCAAAACGTATCTTGCCGGTATTACCGACCAGCTGAACGGAATCAAGGACATCAAGAGCAATAATCTGGAGCAATCGCGGCTGGAATGGCTGCATGGCTTTACCGGAGAGGTGAAGAATGAACAGCTGGAGTATACCCGTCTGCGCTCCAACTCCCAGCTGCTCTACAAAATGTCCTCGACTCTGCTGATCGCCCTCTTTATCTTCGTTTCGTTCCGGTTCCTTCATGTGGAGGGTCCGAATCTGCTGCTGGTCATTCTGGTATTTGCTAGACTGTGGCCGACCTTTTCCTCTTTGCAGTCCTTGATGGAACAGCTTGCTTCTGTCCTGCCTTCCTTTAAGCAGCTTAAGGAAATGGAAGAGGAATGCCTGCAGGCTGCTGAAGAGGGCCCTGCAGCAGGAAGCGGGAAAGCGCCTGCACCTATGGTGCTCAAGGAAGGCCTGGAAGCGCGCGACGTCCATTTCCGTTATGACCCTCAGAAGCCTGAATATTCCATGCAGGCTGTGAATGTTAAGATTCCGGCCAACCGCATGACTGCCATTGTCGGACGTTCCGGTGCCGGTAAAAGTACACTCGTTGACCTGCTTATGGGTCTGATGCAGCCTGAGTCAGGGGTTATTCTGGCTGATGGTGCGCCGATTACGGGTGAAAGCCTGCTATCCTACCGCCGCTCTATCGGTTATGTAGCCCAGGATCCGTTCCTCTACAACGCTACAATCCGCGATAATCTGACGATGATCAAGCCGGATGCCAGCGAAGAGGAGCTGTGGGAGGCGCTGGAATTCGCCTCCTCAGCCGAGTTTGTGCGCAGGCTGCCTGAAGGGCTGGATACACTGATCGGCGACCGCGGCATCCGCCTGTCCGGCGGGGAGCGGCAGCGGCTGGTGCTGGCCCGGGCTATTATCCGCAAGCCGTCGATCCTGGTGCTGGATGAAGCGACGAGCGCGCTTGATACCGAGAATGAACAGAAAATTCAGGAGGCGTTGGACCGGCTGAAGCATTCGGTCACGCTGATTGTCATTGCCCACCGCCTGTCCACCATCCGCGGGGCTGATCAGATCCTGGTGATTGACCAGGGCCGGGTGATCCAGCAGGGAGTCTACGGCAGGCTGGCGTCCGAAACAGGCGGAATGTTCAGCCGGCTGCTCAGCAGCCAGGAGGCCATGTAGCTATGATCCAAAAGGAAGTATATCAACAAAGCCCCAGTCCCTACTCACTGTAGAGGCTGGGGCTTTGTTGAGTTCAGTGTATATCTGATCTAACAGTACATTAGTTGGAAACAAGGCATTTAATTTGGGCTGTTTATCGCTCAGAGGGCAATTTCAACGAGTTTAAGTGTCATTTTTCCATCTAATTACCCGGAGGAGGCAAACATCTGACAATTAGATGCCGATTTTCCAACTGCTATGAACGAATTTGTCAATTCCCTGTTTGTCACCCTTTTAAACCAAGGTGTTTTCAATCCCTTGGGCATAGAGACAAAATGCGAGTCGTCGGCTGGCACACTGCTATCCGTGGGTTGGTTACCACATGTTATGCCTACGTCGAAGGAGCTTCCGTAAACTAATATCGCACGTCAGATCCATCGATCCTGTGCAGTTGGAAATCGCGGATTCTCCTCGAACCTTTCTCTTTGTCTCCATGCCCAAAAGATTCACTTTTTGGAACCTGCTTTTCTGCATGCTTTCTCTGTACTACGCTATTCTTTGCTCTGCATCTACCGCAATAGACCAGATAAATCCGATTAACTCACGTCCGACTGCGGCCATGGCCAAGTTTCGGTGTTTTCCTCGTCTGACCATCTTTAAATACTTGCCGTGTAGCCGTTCTTGGGCTTTCCATGACGTTTCTTGGACATGCGCACACTGCCCTTCTAGGCGTTTTTCTAAGTCCCCTTTAACCGCTGGACGGTGACGGTAACTCCAGGCCGACTCGACGAGTGTACGCCGTACGGCTGCATTTCCCGTTTTGGTTAAACGTCCGCGTTTTGTGCTGGCTCCAGATGAGTATTCCCGTGGGACCAGTCCGAGGTAACTCATGAGCTGGGCCGGTGAGCGGAATCGCTCAAAGTTACCAATCTCGACCACTAGCGTCACAGCGGTTAGCAGAGCAATGCCTCGCAGGCCCTGCAGTGCTTGTATGACAGGCGCGTACGTACAGATGCCTGCTTCTTCTCGCATCGTGGCTTCGAACCGCTTGATTCGCTCTTCCACTTCGCGTAGTTGTTGTAGTAACTCGCTGAATACCCGGCCCTGGGCAGCATGCTCAAACGTCAGGGTAGATAACCACTGCTGGTATCGTTGGGTCCAGCGTTTTTTCATCCCTTCCGGGGCGTGAATCTGGTGCCGTAATAAGAAATGAATAAGCTGCTGCCGGGCCCGGTGCAACTCTTCCCGGGCGTTCTCTCTGGCTCTGACAAGATCGCGAAGGGCCTCTATTTCCGGGGTAGGCACATGAATGGCAGTCAATTCCCCTGCGCGGTGCAGCTGGGCTAATCTTTCGGCATCCCGCCGATCGGTTTTTATGGCATCACCAGGACGCTGAGGAATACGGGAAGGCGCGATTACAGTGCATGAAATCCCCATTTTCGTCAGCCAGTGATACAAGTCATACCCCGTCGGTCCGGCTTCGTAGCAGACTTCCAGTGTGACCTCTGAGCTTTGAAGTTTCCGAATCAATCGCCCTACAGCATCTGGGGTGTGGGCAATCGCGCCATGATACCGTGCAGGATCCCGTCCCTCATCTGCAATCGCCACCGCAATTTTTTCTTTAGACACATCCAAACCGACGTATTTTATGGTATTCTTCATAGTAACAGCTCCTTTCGCATGTAGCTCTGAAATGGTGGTTTCCACTTCCATTTTAACCTACGGTGTGCGAACAGGGGCTGCCTTTCGTTCATCATAACTAAATATAAGCAGCCTACGTTTCCTCCCGGCCAGTCACCTTGCGCCAGCTCCAGAGAAACGGGCGGAGCGGAAAATACAGTACATGCAGCGGCTTCGGCAGCGGCAGCGTCCGGGCATCCGCCGCATAAGGATACAGGAAGCCTGCTGCACGCAGCAGCCGGTTGCGGGTGGTCAGAATCGCCGGTTTGTAGGCTTTGAAATGCAGCTCTACTTCCGGCTCCAGCGGTGGGTCATTCAGATTGACCATCCGTGCCACATAAAAAATAGCATCCTGTGCCAGGCGCTTTGCTTTTGGCTTCTCCGTCAGGGCTGACAGCCTGTCATTAACCGGAGCGCCCAGCAGATCAGCGGCAAGAATCAGCGTCTGGCCGGCAATCGCTTCGCAGTTATATTGCTTCAGCAGCCGGAGCAGCTGCTCATTGTCCGGCTGCTGGAGCAGCAGCATTTTAATATCGAGCAGCCATCTGAGCCGGGACCAGGCATGGCGCGCACCATGCGAGACCAGGAAGAGGAATAAGTCCTCGCGGCCCAGATAACGTACATCTGACCCGAGCAGCGTACTTGTCCGCGCATTCTTCCACAGCTCCGCGAAATCCGGCTCGGCAGAAGGGCCGGGGCCTAACCGCCAGTGGACCTCCAGCTTTATTTTGCTGTCCGGATGATTGAAGGTTAAGTGATGCTCCCGCCATTTCCAGTCCCCGAGAATACTCTCATACACCTCGATCTTCTCATACCCCTGCCGCAGCAGAAAATTCTCCGTCTCTGCCAGCCGGTCTATCGGCACCATGAAGTCAAGATCACGCGAGGTTCGCAGGGAGAAATCACCGTACAAATCCTCGGCCAGCACAGGCCCTTTTAGAAAAAGCGAGCGGATTCCCAGCTTGTTCAGCTCTTTCCCGATCCGGGCCATTTCCCCGCTGAGCTGAAGCATCCGTACAGTATTGCTGCGGTATTCCTGCTGCAGCCGTTCGCTGACATGGGCTGGAATAAGCTGATTGTGCATCCTGCTGAGCTTCGGATACAGGAAAGGGAAGACACGGTGATGCAGCGTAAGCCGGATGAACAGCTTCCAGTCGATCTCCGTGAATGTTTCGGGATTCTGCTGCGCCAGCTCATCGGGTGAGTCTGTAGTGAGCAAGTGAAGAAGAAGCGATATTTCCTTAGATAAGCTCCCTTTGTCAAGGGTATACCGGTCAGTCATAGGGACTCTCCTTACTGGGTTTTAGGTAGGTTTGGAGCCGTTTTTGTTCGGTTTAAAGAACGCACAGAGAGCGTACCACCCGTGATGGAGCCATGTCAATTTGAAAATGGTAATGCATGTATTAAATTAAAAATAATAGAATTACCCGGATTACAGCAGGCTTAAACTCTTATAACGCATTTATAGGTCGAATGTAACAGGGTATTCCGATATAATATGACAATCACTAGCAGATACGGAGGATTTGACAATGACGGATATCGGCATGCCGGGCATTCCCGGTGCAGAGACCTGGCAGAAAATTGAGCCGGTGCTAAAAGGCTGGTCAGCCGACAGGAAGTATTATATAGAAGATAAGGAAGGGGAGAAGCTGCTGCTCCGCCTATCGGCGGCAGACACACTGGAACGGAAAACAGCAGAGTTTGCAGTCATCCGGAAGTTTAACGAGCTGGATTTTCCGATGTCACGGGCACTGCGTTTCGGCACCTGCACCGATGGACAGGTTTATATGCTGCTGACCTGGGTGGAGGGGGTGCCGCTGGAGGACTGCCTGGCAGATTTGCCTGTAGAGGAGCAGTATAAGCTGGGGGCAGAGGCAGGGCGAATTCTCCGCCGGATCCACAGTATCCGCACGGATAAGGATCTGCCCGGCTGGGAAGCGGCGATGCAGGCCAAGATCCTGAGAAGGATCAGGGAGTACGAAGATTGTCCTTACCGTATGGCGAATGATTCTGTTGCTATCCGTTATGTCCAGGAGAACATCGGGCTCATTCATAATGTAGAGAAGGTATATCACCATGGGGATTTTCATGCCGGCAATCTGCTGTACACCCCGGAGGGCGGAATTGGTGTAATTGACTTCAACCGCTGGGATATTGCCGATTACGCCGAGGAGTTCTACAAGGTCCAGTTTTTTGACCGGAGGCTGAGTATTCCCTTTGCCAAAGGGAAGCTGGACGGCTATTTCTCAGGTCCGCCGCCGGAGGTGTTCTGGCAGAGACAGGCACTTTATGTGGCGTACAGCTCGCTTTTTTCAATTAAATGGGCCATTCCGTTCGGGGAAGCTGAGGTTCAGGGCATGATGGATATCGCCGGGCAGGCTTTTTCAGATTACGATGATTTTCACAGATTGATTCCGCGCTGGTATGCAGAGTGATTTCGGTGCCAAAGATTGAAATTAAGCAGCGCAAACGGTAGAATTGCACTACCAACAGATTTAACCAAGAAGGGGATTGTATCTTTTGACTAATGAAGAACTGAATCAAGAGCTGCCGGAGAACTATTCGGAGCTGAAGAAGGCGGCTGGCCGTACTGCGGACTGGAGAGCGCGTCTGGCGGCTGTAGAAGAGCTGGGCAACTGGAACCACAAGCAAGTTATTGATATCCTGAATCGTCTGATGACCAGCGATCCTGTATATACCGTTCAAGAAGCTGCATACCGGAAGCTGATTGCATTCGGCGAAGAGGTTGCTGCCCCTTCCAAGAATAAGCCTGAGCTGTTCAAGGGAATCGGCAAGATCATGCTGCGCATCAAGAAGAGCCTTCCGAGGGAGCACTCCTACGAAGATTTCAAGGAGAAGCTGCAGAAGATGCGGATCGATATCTACGATGCCTATGAAGGCGAGAAGGGCGAAGAATTCGACAAGTGGCTGGAGAAGCAGTGGCTTTCAGCAAAATAGTAAAGGGTGACAATATTCAATATGCATAACGATTCTCATGACGCTCCGCTGGCTGCACAATTCCGGGAGTATCTGGAGCTTTCTGCGGGATTCCGGCCTGATTATATTGCCAGCCTGGGGAACAGCGCGGAAGGAAGCAAGGCAATTACGGACATTGCTCCGGAGGCACCCGAGCTCCTGAAGGTCATTTACGGCCAGGTCGCCGGGACAAGCAGTGAAGAAGAAGAGCCGAGCCTGATCGAATTCATTCCCGGCTACCGGCTGATTCATATTGCCGAGTATGCGCAGGAGATGCAGGTGCTGACTTCCATTCTGGAGGAGAAGGGACACAGCGCAGGCGGCAGGGTGTATCCTGTCCTGACTAACTACGGCAGTGACTTTATCTGTCTATGGCAGCGGGAAGACGGCTCGGAAGTGATCTGTGACCTGCTGAACGACTTTGGTGATTTGGTTGTGATGTACAACTCCCCGGAGAAGTTCCTGGAGACATTGTGTGAATTCTATAAGCAGGAAGCTTATTTTCTGGATGAAGAAGGCTTTTTGGACTGCGATCTGATAAAAGAAGGCGAGATTGGTACAGAGCTGAATCCCGGAGCGCAGTACTGGTCGGAATAACGAACAAAGCCCCATGCTCCGCTGTAAGCGGAACACGGGGCTTTTTGCTGCCTGTGGGCAATTATTGCTGCGCCTCGCGTTTTTCCTGCTCACGCAGCTCTACGCGGCGGATTTTGCCGGAGGTCGTTTTCGGCAGATCGGCGATGAATTCGATCTTGCGCGGATATTTGTAAGGGGCTGTCATCTCTTTGACATGACTCTGCAGCTCCTTGACCAGCTCTGGCGAACCTGTATTTCCGTCCTTCAGGACAATGAAGGCTTTGACGACAGAACCGCGGATTTCGTCAGGACTGGCAACAACGGCGCATTCCTTAACCAGCGCATGCTTCATCAGCGCATCCTCCACTTCAAACGGGCCAATCGTGTAGCCTGAGCTGATAATGATGTCGTCTCCCCGGCCTTCAAACCAGAAATAACCGTCCTCATCCTTGCGCGCCCGGTCGCCGGTTACAAAATACTCGCCATGCGAGGCATTGGTCTTGCGATCTGGATCCTTGTAGTAGGTCTTGAACAGGGCCGGCATACTGAGATGCACAGCAATATCGCCTACTACATTCGGAGGAACCGGATTTCCGTCCTCGTCAATGACTTCAGCAATGCCGGGAGCAATGGATTTGCCCATGGATCCGATCCGGATCGGATCATCCTTCAGGGCGGCGATGATCAGCGTGCTTTCCGTCTGTCCGTAGCCGTCCCGGATGGTGATATCAAAATGCTGCTGGAACGTATTGATGACCTCCTGGTTCAGCGGCTCGCCCGCAGACACGGCACAGCGCAGCTTGGACAGGTCATATCTTGAGAGCCCTTCCGTCTTGGCCATAAGACGGTATTCCGTAGGGGTACAGCACAAAACCTGAATACCTTCATCCTGCAGCAGCTGCAGATAACGGTCCGGATGGAAGGACCCGTTGTACACGAAGCCGGTAGCCCCATTGCCGAGCACCGTCAGGAACGGGCTCCAGATCCATTTCTGCCAGCCCGGCGCTGCCGTTGCCCAGACGGTATCGGATTCGCGGATTTCCAGCCACTGCGGGGAAGTAATCCGCAGGTGGGCATAACCCCAGCCGTGGGAATGCACCACAGCTTTGGGATTGCCGGTAGTGCCGGAGGTATAGGCCAGAATAGCTATATCGTCGCGGCTGGTGACTGGTGTCTCGAGGAGTTCCGGTTGTCCGTCCATCAGGCTCTCCAGGTCACTCCAGCCCTCCTCCAGATCCTCTTTATTACCGGATACAGACAGGCGGTAGTCGAGAGCCGGCAGATCATCGGTGATTTTGTTGACCTCTCCGGTTACCTCTGACCAGACGATGACTGCTCTGGCCTCTGAATGGCGCAGGCGGTAGGATAAATCCTTGGCCCGCAGCATTTCGGAGGAAGGAATGACAGCGAGACCCAGCTTGAGGCAGGCCAGATAGATAACATAAGCGATAATGCGGCGCGGTACCATGACCAGCACGCGGTCGCCTTTATGAAGACCCAGTCCGGCAAGCCCGCCGGCCAGCCGGTTGGCCTGGCCGAGCAGCTCCCCGTAGGTAATTTCCTCGCAGCTTCCATTCTCATGCAGCCATTTAAGCGCGATCTTATCCGGCGGATGCTGATCCATTTCCGAAGTCAGATTATAAATTTCAGGTGCAATGAAACGCTGATTGTCCAAATGAACCTCTCCTAAATAAACATGATGGTGCAGCTATTATAGTATACCATGTTCTTTTAGTACCAGATGCTAATCAGTGGGAATATCTTTCAAGAAGGTTTTGTGACTGTTATTGCTGTCGTATTGACCTTGAGCGGAATCTGAAATATTTATCATAGTAGGCAATGTTATAATCAGTGCAGAGTCTTATTTCAAGGAACAGGCGGTTGAGGCCCATGCAGATGAATAAACTACAAGAATTACAGGACATGCTTAGTGTAATCCAGCAGACGTATCCGGAAGATGCGGCTCTTGTGCTGGCTGATATGGAGAAGGTGCTGGCGTATCTTCCCGGTCAGCAGATTGATCTGAAGGTTCCGGTAGGGGCTCCTATAGAAAAATTCAAAGGGACCGTATCTTACAGAGCCATGGAGACTGCAGCAGTTCAGCGTGAGGAGCGGGGGCCTGAAGCCTTTGGTGTCTCTTATCTTTCTTCGGCGGTGCCGGTTATCGAAAACGGAACGGTAATCGGCGTTATTGCTGCGATGGTTTCAACCCACCGTGCCGCGTCTCTTCAGGATGGTGCGCAGGAGCTGTCGTCCCTGGTCTAGGAAATGACCGCTACTTCGGAAGAGGTGACCCGTTCGGCGCTGGGCGTGTCGCAGCGGCTCGATGAGCTGGTCAGCCACTCCCAGGACATGGTGCGTGATATTGAGAGCAGCTTTGAGATCCTGTCCTCTGTCAAAAGAATTGCCGACCAGTCGCATATGCTCGGGCTAAATGCAGCAATTGAGGCGGCACGGGCGGGGGAGCAGGGAAGAGGCTTTGGCGTCGTGGCGACAGAGATCCGCAAGCTGGCCGGTGACAGCCATTCGCTGGTACAGAATATTCAGAGCCAGCTGGCCGGGATGAAGCAGGCAATCCTGCAGATGGACCGTTCGATTCAGGAAATTAAAGGCTTTTCCCAGCATCAGGGACAGTCCATGCAGGAATTAAGCCGGGCTTATGAGCATGTTGCCCGGACGGCAACTGAACTGACAAATCTGTAGTTACCCTAATACCTTGATGGAAAGAGAGGAATACATATGAAGCTTGCAGAGTTTGATGCGATTTTTGCCATTATGGAAGCCTCGTTTCCAGTAAGCGAGATAAGGACCTACAGCGGCCAGAAGGCCCTGCTGGACAACCCTCATTACCGGCTTTATACCGAGCAGGATGAAGGCGGCAGGATTATTGCCTTTTTGGCAGCGTGGGAGTTTCCGGAGCTGCGCTTTGTTGAACATATTGCAGTCAGCCCGGATGCCCGAAGCGGCGGAACCGGCCGCAGGCTGATGAACCGCTATCTTGCGCTTTCCGCCAAACCGGTACTGCTGGAGGTGGAGCCGCCGGCGGGAGAGCTGGAGCAGCGCAGAATCGGCTTTTATGAACGGCTTGGTTTTCATCTCAATCCTTATGATTATGTACAGCCTCCGCTCCGCTCCGGCCAGCAGGAGCTCCCGCTGCGTATCATGACCTATCCCTGTTCTGTCAGCGCAGAGGAGTTCCGGCGGTACCGGGACATTCTCTACACCGGTGTCTACCAGATTGCTGCCTCCGGCAGCGAATAATGATTATTTACACACAGCAGCCCGCGTAATCCTTGTGATTGCGCGGGCTGCTTTATTTTGCAGGATGATATTGATTACCGTTGCCTTGAAATCCTTCTTTACAATCCGGATACAAGTTCGAAACAAGTCCATGGTTAAATGAATGTATAGCAAGGAACAACACAAACTACAAAGCTAACCCCAAAGGAGACGATATTCAATGAAAAGCAAAAAAATGATCATAGCAACCATGGTGTTCGGAATGGCCGTAACAGGCTCAGCAGGTGTCTATGCCGGAACAAATCTGCAGAAGATCAGCGCCTATCTAAATCACAGCATCGGCTTTAAGGTTAACGGAACGGCTTATACGCCTGTAGACGGGAACGGCAAAACACTTGCCCCTATTACCTACAATAATACGACTTACCTGCCGGTGCGTGCCCTGGCCGATGCACTCAAGGTTCCGGTAACCTTCGACGCCTCCGCTAATCAGGTTGTGCTTGGAACGACATCAGGTACAGGGACACCGGACAGTGGCTCCACTATCAATCTGGCAGCAATAAATTACAGCGCGGCGCAAAAGGAGCAGATTACCAAAGCATTCGCAAATTATCAGGGCTTTGAAACAGCTTATGCTCCAGCCCAGATGATCAGCGGGGACAGCTTTGTCAGTGTAGGCGGCGGCGAGGACGGCGTATCCTTCCTGTTCAAGCATATGCGTGTCAACATTTCGCCGCGTGATTACTCCTATGACTATGATGGAACTGCAGTGAAGCTTTCGAATGGAACAAGCGCCAAATGGTATACACCTTCCGATATCCCGATGCTGACCTTCAAACTGGACGACCGCTATGTAACAATCAGCTCACCGGATCAGTCGCTCAGCAAGGCTAAACTGGAAAAGGTAGCCGTTAATGTAGCAAAATTGAGTAAATAATAATACACTTCAAACGTGTCAGCTAAAAAAATAGAAAGCAGCAGCCAGCTCTGTACACACAGAAGCGGCTGCTGCTTTTTTGAGGGTTAATGGCGTGAATGATTCATGCCGTAAGGATTCGGCCAATCCGGCTTACTTGTTGGTGCTGTGTTGCTTATTGGCCAGTCTTGCCTGCGGGGAGCCCTGGCCCCGGCGCTTGTTCTTCTCTGCCTTGCGCTGGTTCTCCTGAAACTTTGCTACGAATTCATGCGTGTTCATGCTTGTCGGCCTCCTAATGGAATGTGAGCACAGCCTGATCAGAACTGCCTTTACTATGCCCGTTCACAGTAGGGTTAATGCATAAGCGCAAGTTATTCCGCCGGCCGCTCCAAGACCCCGTATTGAGTGAGTGCTTTTACAGCCGAGTCACGCATCCGTTTCTTGAGCAGACTGCCTTCGATGACACGCACTCTTTTGCCCAGAAAACGGAGCTTGGACAACACATATTCACCCTCATTGCCGAGATAGGTCAACATAATGGAGTAGGTACCCGTCTGCTCTTCATAATGCACTTCCTTCTCGAAGCAGGAAAAAGCGTACAGGATGCGTGACAGCTCACGGTTATATTCCGGCTGCACCTGAATCACGGCCCGCTGCTTCCGGCTTTCCAGAAGGTGGTGAATATCGTCCAGTGCTGCGGTATAAGCTTCCGGGTGAACAGGGACTTCGGAGATGGAAGCTATTTTGGACAGCCGGACACTCAAGAAGTTACGCCGCTTCCAGCTGTACCACAGCAAATACCATTCCCGTTTGACCATGGAATACTCCAGGCGGTAAGGGAGGCCGGACTGCTTCGGGCTAATCAGGCCGTCTTTCAGAGTGAAAGTCAGCCGGACCCCTTGTTTCTGCTGAATGCATCGGCGGAGCGTCCGCAGGAGCGGATGGAAGACCTGCCGCTCTTTGCTGGAGGCTTTGTGAGTGAGATGATCGTGCAAAAGAATGCTCTCGTCCTGCTCCAGCAGCTTGCGGAGCTTATCGAGAGTAGGACCGGAAAAGGCCGTGGCCGATGAGGGATGCTCCAGCATCAGCTTCAGCCAGGAGCGTTCGTGGGATGTGGACAGAAAGGCTCCGGAGTCCTCCAGTCTGGACAGAACCCTGTAATTAAAAATCTTTTCAAAAGGATTCATAATAGGCGAGCAGCTCCTTCCATTCCTGAATCAGTTCCTCACGCAGCTGCAGGGGCTCAAGGATTTCACAGCTGGAGCCGAAGCTGCGCAGCCAGGGCTTGATTTCGGTGAACCCGTTAACAGTTATCTCATATATAAAAGAATGCCCGTCCTCCTCGGTAATGACGCCCCATTGTCCCTGCAGCAGCACCCGTTCCTTAACAAAATTATTTCCCGTGCCTGGCAGCGGGTGAAGAAACCTGGCGCGGATCGTCACCGGATTCGTCGTATCGATCATCCAGCTCAAGGCCAGACGCTCCTCAAGCAGCTTTTTTTCAGCCAGGAAAAGCTCCTCGGCGACAGACTCGGCTTCGGTAATTTGTGTGATGCCCTCCAGCCTGTACTTGCGGATGCTTTTGCGTTTGTCGCTTGCCAGCAGATACCACCTGCCGTACTGATGGTCATAGATGATTTTGAGCGGCAGCACCTTCTCCAGACTGCCGACCGATTCCCGCCCGAACAGCGGATTGGTCGGTTTGGCTGCGTAGCTCTTGCCCTCCTTTGGAGAGAAGTAGAGGAACTGCACTTTACAGTGCTCCCGCATAGCCGATACCAGGGGATAGAGGTGTGCTTCATCAAGAATCCTGGAATAGTAATGATATTTATATAAAAAAGGATCGGCTGCAGGCTCCGTCAGGCTCCGGCGGTTCAGCTGCTTTTTGAGGCTGTCGCGGAGTAAGTAGCCCTGGACCGAGGGGACCTGTGTATTGGCCATCACATCAACGAAATCAAACAGTTCGCATAGTTCTTCATCGGACAGCTGCCGGATAAGATCGTCATACAGACGGTACTGGTATGGACGCGGCCCGGGCTGCCTTGCAAGCACTCCAACCTCCTCAAGGTACTTCAGGTCTCCGCGCAATGTTTTCTCATCAGGGAAAATGCCTTCCGGATCTTCTCCGCTGCAGCACAGCTCCAGCAGCTCCTTCAGGGTCATCGGCCGTTCGCTCAGCCCGGCAAGAATGCGGGAGAGGCGCAGAGACTCGGATTCCTTCAGCGATTTGGCACGGAACAGAAACAGCAGCACCGGTTCGGCGGAGTCATAATAGTTGTACCTGAAGGTATTGGTGAAATCTTTGTCCAGCTCTTCAGGCAGATCTTCCTGCATTGTCTGAACGACTTCCTTCAGTTTCTTAACGGTTTTATCGAAGGTATGGACTGAAATGCCGAGGCGCTCAGCAAACTGCTGGCGGCTGTAAGCCCCGCTGGTCAACACAAGCATGCGCAGAAACTGGATTTCTTTATCAAAGCTTTCCTTGGCCATGTGTCCCTCCGGTATACATAATAGATGCTGTATATATGGACGTAATAATCCTAATCAAGTTGCTGATCAGTATATAGAAATGAGGTGATAAATTAAATGTGAAAAAAAGCTTGCATGTTCTTTAGAAAGTATGGTATATTATTATTCCGGCCAAGAAATGCTGAAAAGCATCGACGCCAAGCTCGAAAAAAGAAATTAAAAAAGAGCTTGCAACGAACGACCGGAAGTGATATAGTATAAGAGTTGCTGCTGACGAGAACATCGAAAGCAACAACGAGCTTGATCTTTGAAAACTGAACAACGAGTGAGTATCGGGATTCACTTCGGTGATTCCAAAACTGATGATTTTCACAGCGTCTTGTACGCTTTAGAAATTCATCTTGAGAATGTAAATTCTCGTCAGATGTTTCAAAATGAGCGAATCGCTCTTTTCGATAGTTTTCGGATGGTTATTTCCTCGGAGTGATTCGGGTGAAGTAACCGCCCGGAAAAACCTTATTGGAGAGTTTGATCCTGGCTCAGGACGAACGCTGGCGGCGTGC